>CAWEUI010000009.1:0-31746 GCA_963812195.1 uncultured Gammaproteobacteria bacterium | reverse complement strand
ATGTATTGCTCTGCAGAAGATCCTCGCCACACTGGCCTCGTACGCGGCCGGCTTTCCGGCCGGCATCTTCGCGCCCAGCCTGGCGGTTGGTGCCGGGCTCGGCGCCAGCCTCAGCCATGTCTTCACCATGACCCCGGAGGGTACCGTGGTCGTGCTGACCATGGCCGCCTACTTCGCCGGCGTGGTGCAGGCGCCTCTGACGGCGCTGGTCATCGTCGGCGAGATGATCGGCGACCGCAGCCTCACCCTGCCGCTGATGGCGGCGGTGCTGATCGGCCGCGGCGCCAGCGCGCTGGTGTGCCGCGAGAGCCTGTACCACACGCTGGCCCATCAGTTCACGGGGCATTCCCGGCACTAGGGCGTGTCGGCGGTCGGCGCGCCCTATGCAATCCGCGCCTTTCCAACGATCATAGCGGGCACTCCCCGGCGCGCAGCGCCGGGCGATCACATCAACACGACGAATCATGAGCAAGCGCAAGAAGCCATATTCCGCCGCCGAGATCCGCAATGCGTTTCTCGACTACTTCGCCGGCCAGGGCCACACGGTGGTGCCCTCCAGCAGCCTGGTGCCCGGCAACGATCCGACGCTGCTGTTCACCAATGCCGGCATGAACCAGTTCAAGGACGTGTTCCTGGGCAAGGAGCCGCGCCACTACGTGCGCGCGGCCACCAGCCAGAAGTGCGTGCGCGCCGGCGGCAAGCACAACGACCTGGAGAACGTCGGCTACACCGCCCGCCATCACACCTTCTTCGAGATGCTGGGCAACTTCAGCTTCGGCGACTACTTCAAGCGCGAGGCCATCCACTTCGCCTGGGACTTCCTCACCGGCGACGCTGGGCTGCTCGACCGGAAGCGCCTGTGGGTCACGGTCTACGCAGGACGACGACGAGGCCGCCGAAGATCTGGATCGAGGAGATCGGGGTGCCGGCCGGCGCGGCATCGACGCGGCTGGGCGACAAGTCGACAACTTCTGGGAGATGGGCGACACCGGGCCCTGCGGTCCGTGCAGCGAGATCTTCTACGACCACGGTCCGCATGTGCCCGGCGGCCCGCCCGGCACGCCGGAGGAAGACGGCGACCGCTACGTGGAGATCTGGAACCTGGTCTTCATGCAGTTCGAGCGCGACGCCGACGGCAACGCTGACGCCGCTGCCCAAGCCCTCGGTGGACACCGGCATGGGCCTGGAGCGCATCTGCCGCGGTGATGCAGGGCGTGCAGTCCAACTACGACATCGACCTGTTCCGGCACCTGGTGGAGGCTGCCGCGAAGCTGCTGGGCACCAGGGATCTGGCCAGTCCGTCGCTGCGCGTGATCGCCGACCACATCCGCGCCAGCTCCTTCCTGGTCGCCGACGGCGTGACGCCTTCCAACGAGGGCCGCGGCTACGTGCTACGCCGCATCATGCGCCGCGCGATGCGTCACGGACACAAGTTCGGCGCGGCGCCGACCTTCTTCGCCGAGCTGCTGCCGGCGCTGACCGAAGTGATGGGCGCGGCCTATCCCGAACTGCGCAGCAAGCAGGCGTTCATCCGCGAGGTGCTGCTCAAGGAAGGCGAGCAGTTCGCGCGTACGCTGGCCACCGGCATGGCCCTGCTCGACGAGGCCATCGCCGCACTGGACGGCGGCAGGGTCGTCGATGGCGCGACCGTGTTCAAGCTGCACGACACCTACGGCTTCCCGCCGGACCTGACCGCCGACGTGCTGCGCGAGAAGGGACTGTCGGCGGACATGGCCGGCTACGAGCGCGAGATGGATGCGCAGCGCGAACGGGCGCGCGCGGCCAGCCGCTTCGGGGTGGACCTGCGCGGTGGACCGGACCTGGGCACGCAGCACCGAATTCTGCGGTTACGATCATATCGACGGCGCCTCGCACGATCGCGGCCCTGCTCAAGGATGGCTTCCCCGTGCAGTCCCTGCAGCCCGGCGAGGAAGGCGAGGTGGTGCTGGAACGCACGCCGTTCTACGCCGAATCCGGCGGGCAGGTCGGCGACACCGGCGTGCTGCTCAAGCACGGCGGCGCGGCAGCGGGCGGGCAGGGCGCCGGCGGCGCGCGCTTTGCGGTGACGGACACGCGCAAGCGCGGCGCGGCCTTCGCGCATATCGGCAGACTGTCCGGCGCGGCGTTGCAGATCGGCGATACCGTGGATGCGCACATCGACAGCGTGCGGCGCGATGCCACGCGCCGCAACCACACCGCCACGCATCTGCTGCATGCGGCGCTGCGCGAGGTGCTGGGCACCCATGTGCAGCAGAAGGGCTCGCTGGTGGCCCCGGACCGGCTGCGTTTCGATTTCGCGCATTTCCAGCCGGTCACTGCCGGCGGAACTCAAGCGCATCGAACAGCGCGTCAATGAGCAGATCCGCGCCAACCTCGACGGCGAGACCCGTACGTGCCCTACGATGAGGCAGTGGCCGCCGGCGCCATCGCGCTGTTCGGCGAGAAGTACGGCGACGAGGTGCGCGTGCTGCGCGCTCGGGGATTTCTCCATGGAGCTGTGCGGCGGCACGCATGTGCATCGCACCGGCGACATCGGCCTGTTCAAGATCGTGGCCGAGAGCGGCGTGGCGGCCGGCGTGCGGCGCATCGAAGCCGTGACCGGCGAGGGCGCGCTCGAGTACGTCGCGCACACCGATGAGCTGCTCAAGGGCGTGGCCGGCCTGGTACGCGGCACGCGCGAGGATGTGATGCAGCGCGTGCAGGACGGTCAGGAGCAGATCCGGCAACTCGAGAAGCAGCTGCGCCAGCTCAAGGACAAGCTGGCCAGCGGGCAGGGGACCGACCTGGCCGCAGGCGCCCAGGAGATCGCCGGGACCCGCGTCGTGGCGACCCAGGTGGAAGGCGCCGATGCCACGGCACTGCGCAACGCGGTGGACCAGCTCAAGGCAAGGCTGAAGTCGGCAGTAATTGTCCTTGCCTCTACCACGGAAGCCAACAAGGTCCTGCTGGTCGCAGGCGTCACGCCGGACCTGACCGCGCGCATCAAGGCCGGTGAGCTGGTGGGCGCGGTGGCGGCACAGGTCGGGGGCAAAGGCGGCGGCCGGGCCGATTTCGCACAGGCGGGTGGCACGAATCCGGCTGCGCTCCCCGAAGCCTTGGCCAGGGTCACCGCGCTGGTGCGTGCTAAATTGAGCAGCTGAGGCGCTGCATACGGCGCCGGGGGCAAGTGTGATGCGGTTCCGTGCAAAGGCCCGGTTCCGCTATCCTTTCAGGGTTTCTCCGATTATTCGACGGCCGGGCGCCGATCGCAACATGTGCTCCAAGCCTACAAGGAGCGTGACCCACATGTTGATCCTGACCCGAAGAGTTGGCGAAGCGGTGGTGATTGACGAGGAAGTGACCGTTACGGTCCTCGGCGTCAAAGGCAATCAGGTTCGTATCGGCGTGAATGCGCCGAAGAACGTCTCGGTGCATCGCGAAGAGATCTTCGAACGCATCAAGAATGAGCGCAAATCCTCCGACCAGCCGTATGTTGGTGATCAGCGATCTGGCCGCCGTGAGCTGATTTTCAGGCTCCGGCTGCCCACCGCCTTCGCGCGGCGGGCTACGGTCGGACCCCGCGAAAGCGCCTGCCATTGCCAGGCGCTTTCTTTTTTGGGCCCCACGGCCGCCCGGCTGTCGGCTTTACCCCCTCCCGGCCCGGCCGTTATCATCCCGCGCCTGCCCGAAGGCAGGAACGGAGAGTTGGCCGAGTGGTCGAAGGCGCACCCCTGCTAAGGGTGTAGGGGTCAAAAGCCCCTCGAGGGTTCGAATCCCTCACTCTCCGCCAGTTTCGGGCCACTCGATCATTCGCGCTCCTCGTCCAGCAGCGACCACACCGCGACGAACACTGCCGCGATCAGCGGCCCGACCACGAATCCATTCAGGCCAAACACCGCCAGGCCGCCCAGCGTGGATACCAGCACCAGGTAGTCGGGCACGCGGATTTCGTTGCCGACCAGCAAGGGGCGCAGGAAGTTGTCGATCATGCTGATGATGAGCGCGCCGACGGCAAGCAGTATGCCGCCGCGAATGTACTGCCCGGCAAGCAGCAGGTACACGGCCGCGGGCACCCACACCAGCGCGGCGCCGATCGCCGGCAGCAGTGACAGCACCACCATCACGACACCCCAGAGCAGCGCGCCATCGATCCCCAGTGCCCAGAACGCGATGCCGCCGAGGGTTCCCTGGATCAGGGCGATGATGAAGTTGCCCTTCACCGTCGCCTTGAGCACCCGGGTGAATCTGTCCATGACGCACCCGGTCTGATGTTCGCTCAGCGGGCTGGCGCGGCGTATGGTCGCGGCAAGCCGCGTGCCGTCGCGAAACAGGAAGAAGAGTACGTACAGCATCAAGCCGACGCTGATGAACAATCGCGCCGTGCCCTGGCCGATGCTTACCAGGTGCGTGGCAGCGGCGCGTGCGGCTTCGGTTGTCAGCGACATGACACGCTCCCTGAGGGACTCGATGGTGCCGACCAGATCGATCAGCGCGCCGGGAAGTGCGGACTGGATGTGGTCGATGATTGCCGAGGGATCGAGGTCGCGTTCACCGATGTGGTGGTAGAAGCTGGTGGCTTCGCGGGTCAGCACGGCGAGCAGCAGCGAACCGGGGATCACCACGATGCAGATGCATATCGCCAGGGTGGTCGCGGCCGCCAGGTTCTCCCGACCCCGAAAGTTGCGTACGAGGCGCCGATGCAGGGGGTCGAACAGCACCGCCATGATCAGCGCCCATAGCAATGCGCCGTAGAACGGCAGCAGCAGCCACAAGAACGCAACCGATACCAGGATCAGCAGTGCAATGAATGAGAAGTCCCGCCCGCCGAGCCTGCCCATGTCATGGCTCCTCCGCGACCAGTGTCCGTACGCGGACGGCGGAATTGCGTGGGGTCGCCGGGCCATGGCGCCGCTGGACGACAGCGCGTGTCAATGCGGCACCAAAGAACAGGATCAGTGCCGAGTAATAGACCCAGAACAGCACCAGCACCAGCGAGCCTGCGGCCCCGTATACGGAGGCCGGCGCCACCGTGGTGAGATAGAACGAGATCAGATACTGGCCGGACACGAACAGCATCGCGGTGGCCAGCGCGCCGTGCCACACGTCCTTCCATGCCAGCTGGACGTCAGGCAGCACCTTGAACAGCAGGCCGATCAACGCGGTCGTCACCAACAGGGACATGCCCAGATCCAGCAGCGAGACCAGCAGTGGCGGCACCGGCACCCAGTGCCTGAAGTGCCGGATCATCACCGAGATCGAAATGCTCAGGGCAAAGGAGACCAGCAGCAGGAAGCCGATGATCAGCACCATGCCCAGCGACAGCAGCCGCGACATGATGAAGTTCAGGAAGCTGCCCCGCGATGGCCTGGCACGTACGTCCCAGAAATGGTTCAGCGAGGACTGCATGTGCGAGAATAATGTGGTGGCGCCGAACAACAACGCACCGACGCCCATGAGCGTCGGCAGGAAGCCGGCCGTATCGGGGCGCGATCTGCGTACCGCTTCCTGCACGGCCTGCGCTGCCCGCTGACCGACCATACCCTGGATGCCGGCCGCGACCTCGCCAGTGGCCGCCTGATGCCCCAAGACCGCGCCGACGATGGCGACCAGGACGATCACCAGCGGTGCCAGCGAAAACAGCGCGAAGAATGCAAGCGAGCCTGCGCGCTGGAACGCGTCGTGTTCCAACCAGGTATTTACGGCATTGGCCAGTATCTGCGGGCTCGGGCGTCGCATCATCGCCCATCATTGTGGATCGGCCGCGCGGCATTGCCGATCCAGCACAGTCCGACGCTGTTGTCAGTAACGGACTACGCTGGCTCGGGTTACCCCGGAACAAGCCGTTTGTGTACCGTGTTGAGAGGATCCCGATCCCTGCCAATGAATCGAACTTCCACTTCATCCCGCGGACGATCCGGCCATCAGGGCCGCAAGGGCCTGCGGACCGGCTGGCTGCTGGCCGCTGCAACGTTGTTGCTCGCCTGCAATGCGCTGCGTGCCGCGCAGGAGGGCGGCGGTGCCGGCACGGCCGGCGCTGGAGCCGCGCCCGCGCCCGTGCCCTTCACTTTGCAGGTGGTGAGCAGCAACGAGGACATTGGCGACTACCTGGAGCGCTATCTCGACATCAGCCGCTTCACCGGCTTTCCCGATCTGCAGCCCGCCGAGTTGCGTGAACTGCTCTCCAGAGTGCAAGCCAATGCACGCGACCTGCTGGCGGCGCGGGGTTACTTCAATCCGCACCTGAACGTCGAGGTGCGGGAACCCGCCGGCGGGCCCGGCGCCAGGCGGCGCATCGTCATCGATGTGGATCCGGGGGAGCAGGCGAGGGTCGCGCAGCACCTGATCCGCTTTGCAGAGCCGATGAACAGCGACCCCGCCGGTGCGCAGCAGCGCGAGACCATCCGGCGCGAGTGGCTGCTGCAGGATGGGGATGCGTTCACGCAGGCGCAGTGGGACGCGGCGAAAAGCCAGGGGCTGCGCGTTCTGCAGCAGTTGCGATATCCGGCAGCGCGCATCCGGGACAGCAGGGCCACGGTGGACCCGGATACCAATCGCGTGCGGCTTGAAGTGACCTACGATGCCGGCCCGGCCTACCGCTTTGGCGCGCTGCGGCTGGAGGGCGTGAAGCGCTATGACGCGCAGGGTGTGCGCAACATCGCGCATCTTCCCACGGGCAATGTCTACAGCGAGGCTGCGCTGCTGGACAGCCAGCAGCGACTGATCGCCAGTGGCTATTTCGACTCGGCGTTCCTGATGCTCGACAGCAGCCACCCCGATCCCCGGCAGGCAACAGTCGTCGCGCAGCTGCACGAGGCTCCGCTGCAGAAGATCGTGTTCGGAGCCGGCTACAGTACCGACACCGGACCGCGCCTGTCCGTGGATCACACCCACAACAGGATGTGGCCGCTGGGCTGGCGCGCGGTGAATCGCGCCACGGTGGGCACGCAGACGCAATCGCTGTCCACCAACTGGACGGCGATGCCCGCGGCCTCGGGTTGGGCCTGGAACACCGGCCTGGTGCTCGAGCGCGCGGATGCGGGCGACATCAAGTCCGACAGCCTGTCGCTGACGGGCGGCCGTTCCCTGCTGGGCACGCGTATCGAGCGGCGGTACTACCTGCAGTACGACGCCAGCCGCGCAGAGGGCTCCGGCGGGCCGCCCGGCAGTTCATCGCTGCTGGGCAACTACGCCTGGACCGACCGGGACTTCGACGATCGGCTCGCTCCCACCAGCGGTCACGGCCTGGCCTTCGAGGCCGGCGCGGGCATGACCGTGACGCCGCGGAGCAAACCCTTCCTGCGCCTGGTCGTGCGGGCATTGCAGCTGTGGCCGTTCGGCGAGCGCAATGAAGCGGGCAAACGCAGCCGCCTGGCGCTGCGCGCCGAGTTCGGCACCATCTTCGCCAGGCAGGATGCGGACATACCTTCGCGCCTGTTGTTCCTGACCGGCGGCGACACCACGGTGCGCGGCTACAGTTACCAGAGCATCGGCGCGCGCCTGCCGGATGGCAGCATCTATGGTGCGCGCAACATGGCGCTGGGCAGCGTGGAATGGCAGCACCCCATCACGCTGTTTGGCAATGCCCGCAGTTTCGAGCACGTGCTGTTCGTGGATGCCGGCACCGCCGCGGACAAATTGCGCCATGCAAGGCTCTTCCCGGGTGTGGGCACGGGTCTGCGCTGGGCGAGCGCGGTGGGGCCGCTGGAGCTGGACGTGGCCTACGGCACGAAGACCGGCAAGTGGCGCCTGCATCTGCGCGTGGGGTTCCAGTTCCAGTGAACACCGTGCCCGCCGTCACCCGCCGTCAACGCTGGAAGCGCGTGCTGCGCTGGCTCGGCGGCGTGGTGCTGTTGCTGGCGCTGCTGGCAGGTGGCATCGCGTGGTGGGCGGCCAGCGACGGCTCCCTGCTGCGCGGACTGCAACTGGCGCGTCGCTGGCTGCCGGCCGGCCAGCATCTGGAATTCAGCGGCGTGCAGGGGTCGATCATGGGCGGTGGTCATGTCGGCCATCTGCAGTGGAGCAGTCCCGGCACCACGCTCACCGCCGACGAGCTGCGGATGGAATGGTCGCTGCTGGGGCTCCTGCGGCGCGATCTGCACGTGCGCGCGCTCACCATCCAGCGGCTGCGCCTGCGCACCACGCCGCAGCCGCAACAATCCGGCACATCCTCCCCGATGCCCACCAGCGCCACCTTGCCGGTTCATCTCACGGTGCCGCTGCAGATCTCCCGCCTGGAAATCGAAAGTGTCGCCGCCGACGGCACTACCGGCAGCACGGTGCTGGAGGATATCTCCGCGCGCTACCGCTACGACGGCGCACAGCATGCGTTGTGGCTGGATTCCCTGCGTTACGGCAGCAGCCAGCTGCAGGCCGAGGCGCATCTGCAGGCCGCGACGCTGGACTTCGCGGCGCAGGTCCATGCCAGGCTGCGCGATCTGGTTCCGGATGAGTCCTTCGCGATGCGGGCCGATGTCACGCTCGGCGGCACCCTTGCCGGTGGCGATGACGCGGCGTTGCAGGCGGATCTGGACGCGCGGCAGCAGGACGCGGCCCCGGCAGAGGCGGCGCGCCTCCAGGCGCAGGCCACCATCCATCCCTGGCGCCGGCAGCCGGTGCAGCAGCTGGTACTGCAGCTGACGCACATCAACGCCCACGCGCTGCTGGCCGCGGCGCCCGCCACCGCCCTGGATGGCAGGGCCAGCGTGCAGCCCGTCGCGGGTGAAGCCGCCGGGTGGACTGCAAACGTGGAACTCACCAACTCGCTGCCCGGTGCGTGGGACCGTGGTCGCCTGCCGCTGGATCATCTGCAGGCGCGGTTGCGCCTGGCAGCGGCGCTCTGGCGTATCGATACGCTCGAATTGCGCACGGGCGCGGGTCGGGCGCAGCTGCTTGGCGACTACGCCCCGCAATCCCGCGAACTGCACCTGCGCGCACAGTTGCAGCAGGTACCGCTGCAACGGCTCGAGCGCACAGTCGCCCCCGCCACGCTGCTGTCGGGGCATGCCGCGATTTCCGGCATCGTCGGGCAGCGGCTGGACTTCGATTCGAAACTGGCCGGTACTGCTGTCGGCCGAAGCGCCCGCCAGCGCGATGCCTGGGATATCCGCGCATTCGAGGCTCGCGGCAGCTGGACGCCGACGCGCCTGACGATCGCTCGCATCCACGCGGATGTGTTGCAGACCGTGGCCGATGGCCGCGACATCGAAGTATCGCTGCCGCGGCTGAACGATATCCGCGCGAACCTCAAGGCGACGGCGCCGGGCATCACTCTTGCGGCCGATGTTGCCATGCGTGACGCGTCCGGCGGCGGCAGGGTTTCATTGCAACTGCGTTCGGCGCAACAGCTGGAGAGCTGGCTGCGTAACCTGCCGTTCGTCGGGGCGAGTGTGCCGCAGCTGCATGCGCGCGGCGCGGCGGGTATCGACCTGGACTGGCAGGGTGGGTGGCGACAGTGGGCGGCCGGCATCAGTGAGCCGGCCTCACACCCGCATCTGGATCTGAATGCCCGCGCCCACGCGGAAGGGTTCGGCATCGAGCTGCCCGCCGCGACCGCCGGAGCAGCCACGCGCGTCGAGTTCGCCAGGCTCGCCCTGGATCTGCACGGCAGCCCGGCTACCGCCCGGATTGACCTGGATGCCGCCGGGCGCATCAACAGCCTGCAGGCACGGCTCAATGTCCGCATGCGCTCGACAGCCGAGCGCGACAGCGCGGGCACATCACGCTGGCGCATCGCGCTGGAAAACTGTGCCGCCAGTGCATCATTCGCGGATCGGCCGGGACCCTGGCAGCTGCAGCTGTCGAAAGACGTGGAGTTCGTGGTGCAGACCGGCGGCACTGCCGAAGTGCGCGCCTCGGCCGGCAGCTTCACGCTCACCGCGCCCGCGGGTGTGGGCGCGTCGGCGCCGCTGGAGGTGGCCTGGCAACCCGTGCTCTGGCGCCGCGATCCGCGCGGCACAACGACGCTGCGCAGCACCGGGACGGTCAGTGGCTTGCAGCCCGCCTGGCTCGATGCGCTGCTGGCCGGCAACGGCGCGGGGGTGCTGGCTGCCGCCGGGATTCAAACGGATCTCGTGCTGGGTGGTGGGTGGGATGCACAGCTGGCCGACCATGTGCAGGTGAGCGCGCACCTGCAACGACAGCGCGGCGACCTGACGCTGGCGGGTGCGGATTCGCCGGCCGGCATTCGCGACGTCCGTGTCGCCGTGGAGGTGGCCGACCAGAGCGCGACCGCGCAACTGCACTGGGACAGCGAGCGCGCCGGTACACTCACCGCGCGCGTGGCCACGCAGCTCACGCACCAGGGCAACGGCTGGAGCCTGCAGCCTGGCGCGCCGCTGTCGGGAAGCATTCAGGCGAAGTTGCAGGATGTGCGCGCGCTGACATTGCTGGTGCCGCCGGGTTGGCGCATCCAGGGCGCCCTCGATGCGGACCTGCGGGTGGCCGGCACGTTGCGCCAGCCGCAGCTGGACGGCGACATCCAGGGCAGTGGACTGAATGTGCGCTCGGTGCTCGATGGCGTGGAGTTGCACGACGGTACGCTGCGGGCGTCGTTGCACGATTCGCGCATCGAGATCTCCGAGCTCACCTTCCAGGGTGGTACCGGCAGCAAGGCCTACGTGCGTGGCCGCAGCGGCAATCTCACGCCGCCACCCGTGCAGCGTGGCCGCATGAGCGCGCAGGGCAGCATTGACTGGAGCGAAGTCGGTGCGGCGGACGCCGCGGGAAGCGGCATCCGCCTGGATCTGCAGGCCGAGTTGCAGCACATGCAGGTGCTGGTGCGCAACGACCGCCAGATGACCTTGAGCGGCAAGCTCCAGGCGCACCTGCAGCAGGGCGCGCTGCGAGTGCGCGGCAATCTTTCGGTGGACCGCGCGTCGATCGTCCTGCCCGAGGCCGCCCCACCGCAACTGGGAGACGACGTGGTCGTCGAGCGCAGCGCGGACCTGCGCAATCCCGCCGCTGCCGGCAAGCGGCAGGCGCGCGGTGAACTCGATACCCCGAGGCCCATGGACCTGGACATCAGTCTGGACCTGGGCCATGACCTGGCGCTGCAGGGCCAGGGCATCACCACGCGGCTCGAAGGCGCGATCAACGTGCGCAGCGCCGCCGTGGGCAGCCCGGGCTTCGCCGTGTACGGGGAAGTCAGGACTGTCGAGGGTCGGTACCGGGCCTGGGGCCAGGAGCTGAACGTCGAGACCGGCGTGGTGCGCTTCAACGGGTCGTACACCAACCCCACGCTCGACCTGGTGGCGATCCGCCCGAACATCGCGGTGCGTGCCGGTGTGCGTGTCACGGGCACCTTGCTCGCGCCGCGCGTACAGCTGTTCTCCGACCCCGACATGCCCCAGTCCGAGCAGCTCTCCTGGGTGGTGCTGGGACGTGCAACCGTCATGACGGGTGCCGAAGGCACCTCACTGCAGCAGGCCGCGTTGCAGCTGTCCGTCGGACAACTCAGCGGCAAGCTGGCTTCGGGACTGGGGCTGGATGAACTGGGCCTTTCGGACAGCGGTGTGACGATCGGCAAGCGCATCTCGAACGAGCTGTACCTGACCTACCAGCAGGGGCTGGCCGGTGCCGCGAGCACATTGTTCATCTTCTACGACATCACCCGGCGGCTGACCTTGCGTGCGCAGGCCGGCGCGGCCGGTGCCATGGACCTGGTCTACACGATCCGGTTCGACTGAGGGCGCAAGAGGGGCGGGCGGTCGCGCCCGTACTAGCGCGCGGTACCCGAAGCGGATCCTTCTTCGCTCGCGCGGCAGGGGAGCGAATTGCGGACCACCCAGCCGATGGTAAGGCCCTGGCACAGAATCGAGAACACGACCACACAGTAGGTCAGCGGAATGAGCACGGTGCGCGCGTCGCCCTGCGGCAGCGACAACGACAGCGCCACTGAGATGCCGCCGCGCAGTCCGCTCCAGGCCAGTACGCGCCCCGAACCGCGCGGCAGGCCGAAGGCGCGATGCAGCAGGCCTACCGGCAGGCCGGCGGAGAGCACCCGCGCGAGCAATGTCACCACGATGACCAGCGCCGCGGCAGGCAGCAGGCCGACGCGGAAGTGTATCAACGTCACTTCCATGCCGATCAACACGAACAGCACGGCATTGAGGATGCCGTCTGTCAGGTGCCAGAAGGCATCCACGTGGCGGCGCGTGATGTCCGACATCGCCAACTCCCGGCTGCGGTTGCCGGTGAGTACTCCTGCCACGACCATGGCCAGCGGTCCGGATATGCCCAGGTGATTGGCCAGGGCGTAGCCGCCGACCACCATGGCCAGCGTGATCAGCACCTCGGTCTCGTAGTGGTCGATGCTGCGCAACAGGCGAAAGCCCGCGAAGCCCAGTGCAAGGCCGAACGCCACTCCGCCGCCCGCTTCGCGCAGCACCAGCAGTGCCGCATCGAGCGGCGTCGGCGTCGCGCCGCCGCTACCCAGTTCAAGGAGCAGCGCGAACAGCACCACGCCGATGCCGTCGTTGAACAGGGACTCCCCGGTGATGACCAGCTCGATGTCGGCCGGGGCGCCCGCGGCCTTCAGGATGCCGAGCACGGCGATCGGATCCACCGGCGATATCAGTGCACCGAACAGCAGGCATTGCAGCAGCGGCAGTTCCAGCCCCACCCATGGCAGCGCCAGCCACAGCGCGAAGCCCAGCAGCACCGTTGACAACGCGGTGCCGAAGATCGCCAGCACCGCCACCTGCCAGCGGAACGCGCGCAGACGCTCCAGGTCCACCCCGAGCGCGCCGGCGAACAGCATCAGCGAAAGTATCCCCTGCATCAGCAGGTCGGGCAGGTCGGCCGAGCGCAGCAGCGCCTCCTGGTAGCTCCGGACGGCCGGCAGCAGGCCATATACATTGAGCGCAACCAGCAACAGCGACAGCCCCAGGGCGAACGCCATTACCCCGATGGTCATCGGCAGCCGGAGGAAGCGGGCGTTCAGGTAGGCGAAGATCGCCGTCAATACCAGGAAGGACGCGATGACATCCATGGCGCGTGGGACCTCCGGCACCCGGGGTGCCCTACATCCCCTCCTTCATTCCCTTGCGCACCAGCCACGAGGCGAACAGGCGATGTCTGAACAGCGTGAACGGCGCGCAAAGCGCTGCCGGCGCCAGGGAAGAAATCGCCATGATTGGCAGCCATCGGGACATCGAATGCTCCTAGCCGCCTCGTGATTCGTGCGATGCCTGCCCTGCGGGGTTCCCCGCCGCGGAGCCGGCGAACGACACGTAGATCCGCTTGATAGCCGGTGATTGTTGCCGCACCCGTCCCTGCAGGCGCGTGAGTCCGGCGCTTACCTGCGCGGCGGACACCCGCGGCGCGAAACCCATCTGCAGTGTGACCAGCACTTCCGCGCGGCCCAGATACATGGACCTGATGTCCCCGACGTACACGACGCCGGGCAGTGCCCGGGCCACGCTGCGGATCCAGTGGCGTGTCTCGGGCAGCACGCCCTCGCCGATGAGCAGACCGCGTGCCTCACGCACCAGCAAGATCGCCGTCGTGGCCAGCAGCAGGCCGACCAGCAGCAGTACGCCGTTGAAGGTGTCGACCGTGGAATGAATGGCCTCGGACAGCATGGCGGAACTGCCCGAAACGCTGCCGACCACGAACTTGGTGATCGCGATCGCGACATTGGCGGCGATCGCGCCGAAGACGGCGGGACTGGAGGCGGGACGCGCGGTCATTGGTAGTCGAGTGCCGTCAGATTGCGGCAGGTGCATCGACCATAGCGTTGCACCGGCAGGGGCGCGGCCCGTGGATGGCGCCATCTGCGGTAGGAGAGGTCCTACCCTGGTGGGCGAAAGATTCGGGCGGTTCCGGTGCCGGTGGACCCTCTCAAGCCCGCGTTGGATTCGTTTCCTGCTGGTTGATATGGTCCGGTGCGGGCACAATAGCCCGATGCCTGCGGCGCCCGCACACCGCCTGCGCCGCGCTGGATCGTGAATTCGAATAATCGATGAGGGGAAGCCGGTGCCCATGAAATTTTCCGCTTTGCCAGGACGGTTCGCGCTGGGTTTGCTGATCGGCATCACGGCCTGCGGCGCCGCCATGGCAGCCAGCGACAGCGCGCGCCTGGCCGCGCTGAAGAAGCGCGTCGTGGCCATCGACAAGCAGACCACCTACGTCGAGGCCATCACCAAGATCCAGCGCCTGGGCCGCGCCTTCGGCTACTACACCGACAAAGGCTACTTCGGCGAAGCCGCGGACCTGTTCACCGACGACGCCACGTTCCAGTGGGGCATGGACGGGGTCTACAAGGGCAAGGCGCGCATCAGGGAACTGCTGACACGCCATGGCGGCGGCAGCATGAAGGAAGGGCCGGGCCTGCCGTTCGGCCGGCTGAACCTGCGCATGCAATTGCAGCCGGTGGTGACCATCGCCGCCGACGGCCGCACCGCCCACGCGCGCTGGCGCGAGTGGGGGCTGCTCGGCCAGTACAAGGAGCAGGCCACCTGGGGCGATGCCATCATCGAGGACGACTATCTCAACGACGGCGGCGTCTGGAAGATCGCCGCGCGCCGCTACTACCTGAACTTCGAGGCGCCGTACCAGGGCGGTTGGGCATCATTGAAGCCGCTGGGCGGACCGTGGAAGAGCGACGTGGCGAAGGCCTTCCCGCCGGATGCGCCGGCGCCGTTCAGCTACCAGCCGTTCCCGACCGTATTCATTCCGCCATACCACTGGGCCGACGGCGACCTGCGTTCCATCCAGAGCCTGCCGCCGCAGGATTTTCCGACGCGGCCCGATGACGCACTGGGCAAGCTCGAGACGCAGGCCGACCAGAAGGAGCTGGCGCTGGGGCGCGCCGAATCCGTGCGCGCCATCGAAAACCTGCAGGCCATGTACGGCTACTACATCGACAAGGGCCAGTGGCAGCAGGCCGCGTCGCT
This sequence comes from uncultured Gammaproteobacteria bacterium, assembly GCA_963812195.1. Classification (GTDB taxonomy): domain Bacteria; phylum Pseudomonadota; class Gammaproteobacteria; order Steroidobacterales; family Steroidobacteraceae; genus ZC4RG30. The sequence goes on along the minus strand of CAWEUI010000009.1, from coordinate 16,873 downwards.
GTTCAGCAAGGACGGCAGCTGGGAGTTCGGCCAGAGCGGCGTGTACATCGGCAACGCGCACATCGAGCGCGCGCTGGCGCTCACCGGCCCGCAGGGCTTGCAGCAGGGCCAGCTCAACAACTACGTGATGGCGCAGCCCATCATCAACATCTCGGCCGACAACCGCACCGCCAAGGCGCGCTGGCGCAGCGACGTGGAGCTGTCGAAGGACGGCAAGGGCCGCTGGGGCGGCGGTGTCTACGAGAACCAGTACGTGAACGACCACGGCACCTGGAAGTTCAGCCTGCTGCACTACTACGTGACCTTCTGGGGCGACTACGACAAGGGCTGGGCCGCCGCGCCCATCCCGATGGATCCGCCCAGCAAGGTGTTCCCGCCCGACAAGCCGCCCACCGTGGTGTACCAGTCGTTCCCGCATCTGCAGGTGGTGCCGTTCCACTACAACAATCCCGGCAGCGGCAAGCCCTGGGCGGGAGAGTAGGGCCATGAACAGAGCCACCATCGCACTCGCCGCGCTGTTCTGCCTGGCCGCGCCGCTTGCGCAGGCTGCGCCATCGTCCCGGGACCTGCAGCAGGTCCAGACCCAGCTCGACGCGCTGGGCAAGCGCATCACGCGCCTGCAGGACATGACCGACATCGAGATCGTGCAGGACGCCTACGGCTACTACGTGGACAAGGCGCAGTGGACCTCGCTGGCCGACCTGTTCGCCGACGACGCCACGCTGGAGATCGGCGGCAAGGGCGTGTTCCTGGGCAAGAAGCGGGTGTTCGAGTACATGACCATCGGCATGAGTGGCGGCGGGCCGATGGGTCCGCGCGACGGCCTGCTGATCGACCACCAGCAGTTCCAATGCCTGCCGCGCATCCACGCCGACGGCGTCACGGCCGAGCAGCGCTGCATCGCCTTCGTGATGAGTTCCGGCGGCTGGGGCCACAACTACTACGAAGACGACTACGTGAAAGAGAACGGCGTGTGGAAGATCAAGCACCTGGTCGGCCCGTTCAACATGTACGCCGGCTACAAGAAGGGCTGGGAAGACAACGTCATCGTCAATACCTTCCCGGAGAAGTTCAAGCCGTACCCGGACCTGCCGCCGTCGCGGATCTACCTGACCTACCCGAACTATTACGTGGAGCCCTACGACTACGTGAACCCGGTGACCGGTAACCCCATGCCGCCGCACAGCCCGCGCGCGGGTGGCCTGGCTTTCGGCAAGTAAGCGGAACGGATCAAGGAGCGAACATGAGAAATCTCAAGCTGGCCGCATTGTGCGCCATCGTCGCGTCGTCACTGATTGCACTGCCCGCGGGCGCGGCGGAGTGGATCACTTCATGGGCGGCGTCGCCGCTGCCCACGTCGGGTGCGGCCAGAGGACCCGGCCCCCTGGAATTGAACAACCAGACCGTCCGCCAGGTGCTGCACCTGAGTGCCGGTGGCAAGCGCCTGCGCATCCGCCTGACCAACGAGTACGGCAGCAAGCCATTGAAGCTGGGCGCGGCCACCATCGCGCTGGTCAACAAGGACGGCAGCGTCGACACGAAGACCCTGCACAAGCTCACTTTCTCGGGGCAGTCCGACGTGCTCATTCCGGCCGAGGCGCCGATGCTCAGCGATCCGGTGGACCTGCCGGTGGGCAAGTTCGCCGATGTCTCGCTGAGCCTGTACTTCCCCGAGGATACCGGCCCGTGCACCTGCCACCAGTGGGGCGACCAGGACGGCTTCGTTTCCGACACCGGTGATTTCACGGCGACCGGCTTCACCCCGAAACAGACCATCGAGTCGCGGGCGTTCGTGTCGGGTGTGGAAGTCGAAGTGAACAAGGGCAAGACCGTGGTGGCCTTCGGGGATTCGATCACCGATGGCGTCGGCGCCACCAAGAACATGAACACGCGCTGGCCGGACGTGCTGGCGCGGCGCCTGAACGCCGGCAAGGAAGAGTGGGGCATGGCCAACGAGGGCATCAGCGGCAACCAGGTGCTGGCCGACGGCGCCGGACAGAGCGCGCTGGCGCGCTTTGATCGCGACGTGCTGGCCGTGCCGGGCGTGGCCTACGTCATCGTGTTCGAGGGCGTGAACGACCTGGGCATCTCCTACGGCAACTTCAAGTTTCCGGGCGCGCCCGCCAACGGGCCGCCGCCGGTGATGGCAAAGGCCACCGCCGCGCGCCTCATCGCGGGCTACCGCCAGCTCATCGCGCGCGCCCATGCGCGCGGCATCAAGATCTTCGGCGCCACCATCGCGCCGTACGAGGGTGCGGGGTACTGGGCTGCCGAGGGTGAAGCGCAGCGCAAGATCGTCAACGAGTGGATTCGCACCAGCGGTGAGTTCGACGCCGTGCTGGATTTCGACGCCACATGGCGCGATCCGGCGCATCCGACCAGGATGGCCGAAGGGCTGCAGCGCGGTGACCACCTGCACGGCAACGATGCCGGCTACGAGAAGGTCGGCAGTTCCATCGACCTGAAGCTGTTCCGCTGATGACGACGCGGCCTGCCCGCCAGGGCGGGCCGCGGGCGGGCACCACCGCCGCGTTCGGCCGCGGCGCGCGGCGCGCCGTCTAGCGACCGGGCGGCGCGTGGCCGTTCATCATCGCCGTGATCGGCTTGATGACCGCCTTGGCCCAGATCTCGTAACCCTTCGAGGTCGGATGCAGCCGGTCGCTCATGATGTCGGTGGAGATGACACCGTTGGCGTCCAGGAAGTCCTTGCCGATGTCCAGGTAGAACACCTTCCTGTCGTCGTCGAGCCGGGCGATGACCTTGTTGATCTGCGCAATGGCATCGCGCTGTGAATCCCCGGGGTTGCCGCGCGGGAAGATGCCCAGCAACAGGATGCGCGCCTCCGGGAAATCCTTCTCCAGTGCCAGCACCACGGCGCCCACGCCTTCGGCAATCTCCCCGGGGCTGTTGCGACCGATGTTGTTGGTGCCGATCATCAGCATGATGGCCTTTGGCTTGATGCCCTGGCCTTCACCATCCTGCAGGCGATACAGCACGCCCTGCGTGGTGTCGCCGGCGATGCCGTAGTTGGCCACCTTCCACTGGCCGAAGTACTTCTCCTGCACCGCCTTGCCGGCATAGGGAAGGACCGCGCCGGGGGCGGGCGCGGCGGCGCCGGGTGCGCCGCCCAGACCACGCTCATTGCGCCAGAAGTCGGTAATCGAATCGCCCATGAACAGCAGCTCGGCGTCGCCCTGCCGGGCCACTTTCAGGTTGTTCTGGTGCTTTTGCTGGAACCCGCCGTTCAGCGACGGCCGGATCGCCGTGTTGGCGCTCATCGGCCGCGGCGGATTGACCTGCACCAGGTCCGGATACTTCTGCAGCAATGCACGTGTGCCCGGATCCAGCCTCGTCAGGGCGGTGCGCACCGCGGCGACTTCCGCGTCGGTCGGGCGTGCCATCTGCACGGCGGCCGGCACCGGCGCGGGCGGTCCCGGTGGCGTGGGCGGGCCGCCAAATCCGCCGCGGCCACCCGGGGCGAATTGCGCGAAGGCACTGCCCGCGCCGGCGATGAGCAGCACGGCAAGCAGATTGCGGACTGTGCTGGCGCGCGCGGCGCGTGGCTGGATTGGTGTGTGCATGGCCGATGCTCTCCCCGTGAGTTCTCGTTCTGGTTCTTGTGCGGGCAAGCATACTCGCGCCCGGCGCAGTCCTACCACCTCGGCACGGGGGCGATAACCGGGCATCCGGCGCGGCTGCGCAACACGAAATTCGCGGAACAAGGCAGAATCGGGCGCACCGCAGCGCCCGATCGCCTGTGTGCCCGCTGATCGGCGGGATGAGCCGATCCGGGCGGGCGTTCGAATGGAGTTGCGCATGAAGTCTCGTTGCATGTTTGCCGTTTCCCGCCTCGCGATCATCGCGGCCCTGATGCTTGCGGCGTGCACGCCGCGACCCTCCACCGGACCGGTTGATGCCGCGCGTCTGGCCGGCGCGGCCGGCGAGCCGGATCAGTGGCTGATGGACGGCCGCGACTACACCGCGCAGCGCTACAGCCCGCTGACGCAGATCGATGCGTCCAATGTCGGCCAGCTCGGGCTCGCCTGGTACGACGATCTCGACACCTATCGCGGGGTCGAGGCGACGCCGCTCTATGCCGATGGCGTGCTCTACAACACGCTGCGCGTGGAACATCACCACCGCCTACGACGCGAAGACCGGCCAGAAGCTGTGGACCTACGACCCCAAGTCCCGCGCGAGATGGGCCGCTATGCCTGCTGCGAGCCGGTCGCGCGCGGCCTGGCGCTGTGGAAGGGCAAGGTCGATCATCGCCACGCTCGACGGCCGGCTGATCGCGCTCGACAAGAACGACCGGCAAGCCGGTCTGGACGCGCGCAGACCTTCGACAAGTCGCAATGCCCTATTCGATCACCGGCGCGCCGCGCGTGTTCGACGGCAAGGTGGTGGTCGGCAACGCGGGCGGCGACCTGGGCGTGCGCGGCTTCGTCAGCGCCTCGAACGCCGATACCGGCAAGAAGCTGTGGAAGTTCTTCCTCGCGCCCAGCACCCGACGACGAGCCGGACGGCGAGGCCTCGGACCGGTCATGCCGATGGTCCGCAAGACCTGGGCCGACACGGCATGGTGGAAGCGGCTCGGCGGCGGCGCCAACCCTGGGATTCGATCGCCTACGATCCCGAGCTCGACCTGGTCTACGTCGGCACCGGCAATGGCGGGCCGGACGCGCAGCTCTATCGCAGCCCGGACAACGAGGCGACAACCTGTTCCTGTGCTCGATCGTCGCGCTCCACGCAAAGACCGGCAGCTACGCCTGGCACTACCAGATGGTGCCGGGCGAGGACTGGGACTACACCTGCACCCAGCCGATCGTCAGCGCCGATCTGACGATCGACGGCAAGCCGCGCAAGGTGCTGATGCAGGCGCCGAAGAACGGCTTCTTCTACGTCCTCGACCGCACAGACCGGCAGTTCATCAGCGCCAAGAACCACGTGCCGGTAACTGGACCAACGGCATCGATCCGGTGAGCGGCCGCCCGACCATCAATCCCGAGGCGCACTACGGCACCGACCCGGTGCTGGTCGCGCCCGGCCCCGGCGGGGCCACAACTGGTTCCCGATGGCCTATAGCCCGCGCACCGGCTGGCCTATTTCCCGGCCTACCAGTCGGGCTTCGTCTATGCGCTGCGACCCGGACTGGAAGCCGCAGCCGTTCCGCTCCAACAGCGGCTGGGGCGGCTACTACCGGCGCGGCACTGAAGAAGCGCGCAGGCGCTGCAGAAGATCGCCGACGAACGACGAGAAGGCCGCGCTGGTGGCCTGGGATCCGGTGAAGCAGGAAGTCGCTGGCAGGTGCCGCTGCCGCGCCACGGCAATGGCGGCGTGTTGGTCACCGCCAGCGACCTGGTGTTCGAGGGCACCACCAAGCAGACCTTCGCCGCGTTTCGATGCCACCGACGGCAAGCAGCTGTGGGAAATGCCGACGCAGAGCGCGCCGGTGGCCGGCCGCATCACCTACTGGCATCGATGGCGTGCAGTATGTCGCGGTCAATGCCGGCTGGGGCGGCGGCGCCGCGCAGATCGAGCGCGGCGCGGGCTCCGAGCTGCCGCGCGCGCCGGCGCGGTTGCTGGTGTTCAAGCTTGGCGGCAACGAGCAGTTGCCGCCGCTGGCCCCCGCGCCGCCGATCCCGAACCCGCCGCCGCTGCGCGCCGATCGAGGCCAGGTGCAGCGCAGGGCGCGCAGCTATGCGCGTACCTGCGCCGCAGTGCCACGGGCCAGCTCGCGGTCGGCGGGGTCAAGGACCTGCGCCACATGAGCCCGGAGACCCACGCGCAGTTCAACGACATCGTGCTCAAGGGCCTGCGCGTGCAGAAGGGCATGGCCAGCTTCGCCAACCTGCTGTCGGTCGATGACGTGGAGGCGGTGCACGCCTACCTGATCGCACGCGCGCAACGAGGACTGGGGGACCGGCGCCGGCGGCGGTGGCGGCGGTCCGCATTAGTTGGCATTGTCGCGTGGACGACATTCTTCAAGAAAAGGGGGGCGTGATGGCCGGAATCAGGGCGAGGGCGATCAGGATGCTCGCAGTGCCGATGACAGTGGCGGTGCTCGCGACTGCCGGTTGCTCGGGCAACGACACGGAAGTGAAAACACAGCTGACCGCCCTGCAAGCACAGGTGGCGGACCTGCAGCACCAGGCGCAGCGCGCCAGCGACTACATCTCGATCGCGAACCTGCAGGCCATCTATGGCTACTACGTGGACAAGTCGCGCTGGGATGATGCCGCCGACCTGTTCGCGAAGGATGCGTCGCTGGAGATCGCCGGGCGCGGTGTGTTCAAGGGGCAGGATCACATCAGGACCTACCTGCACCAGCTGGGCGACATGCAGTACGGCCGCCTGTTCAACCACATGCAATTGCAGCCGGTGATCGACATCGCGGCGGATGGTCTCAGCGCCAAGGCGCGCTGGCGCGCCTTCATGCAGGTCGGGCATCTTGGCCAGGAGGCCCGCTGGGGCGAGGCCACCTACGAGAACCAGTACGTGAAGGACGGCGGGGTCTGGAAGATCGCCAAGCTGCACGCCTACATCACCTTCTACGTGGAGTACGACAAGGGATGGAACAAGGGTGCCGTGCCATTGCCGGGCCACCTCAAAGGCCTCGCCCCGGATGAGGAAGCCAGCGAGAAGTACGGTGCGTTCCCGCAGGTTTACCTGCCCCCGTACCACTATCCCAATCCGGTGACCGGGAAGGGGCCGTGAGAGCTTCGGCCGGGAACTACGTCGGCCTGCCGCCGGACTTCGGCGGCTGAGGCCGACGCGCGCGGCGGCGGGTTACGGCAACGCGCAGCGGAAGTTCTGCGCCTCGTCGGTGCTGCCGCTGCCGGTGTACTTGGCCTCCTGCGGATAGGGGCACAGCGGCCGCGTGCGCGGCGTGGCATTCGGCGGATTGCTGGCGATGATGCGCTCGGGTGCGTCGCCGGTTTCCACCCAGTTGTCGATCACCGAGAGCATGTCCACCACGGAAGGGCCGTCGCCACCGCCGCAGTGGCCCATGCCGGGGATCATGAACAGCCGCGCATTGCCGCGCGCCTTGCGGCCCACGCTGCGCTGCATCCGGGTGAAGAAATCCACGGTGCTCATCGGCGGAATCAGGCCGTCGGCCCAGCCATGCGAGAGCAGCAGTTTGCCGCCGCGGGCCAGGAACGCCCTGGGTCCCTTCGCCGGCACGTCCAGATCCTCGTGGCCGACCGCTGCGGAGCGCTGCACGTCCTTGTCGTAGTCGAAGCTCCTGAAGTCCCAGTTCCTGTCCTGGAACACCAGGTCGCGGAAGTAGCTGGTTGCCACCGGGAACGGCTCGGTGCCCGTGGCCAGCATGGACACCTGGCCCTCGCTGCCCGGCGAGAAGCCCGGATAGATCTGCTTGCCGGTGCGCGGATTGCGCGGGCCGCCGTAGACGCCCTGCAACGCGGTGACCTGCGCGGCCGTGAGGCAATCTGGCGCGTCGCCGGCCTTGCACTGCAGGCTCTTCGGATCGAAGCCGCAACGCTGCGGCGCCGACACGATGCCATCCTTCACGCCGTCCTGGGCATCACAGGCGGCGAGCACGGCCTGGTGCACGAGCTGGAACTTGTCGCGCGGAATGTGGCTGGCATCGTCCTTCTCGGCCACGTAGCCGGTCCACAGCGAGGCGATCATCAGGCCCACCATCGGGTTGGCCGGCGCCATGGCCGAAATGCCGTCGAAATCCTCCGGGAACCGATAGGACTCCATCAGGCCTACACGCCCGCCGGTGGAGCAGCTCACGTACAGCGAGCGGCTGGCCGGCTTGCCATAGAAGGCCTGCACGATGGCCTTCGCGGCCACCGTCATCTCGTGCTCGGCGCGATACCCGAAGTCGATGAGTTTCTCCGGATGGCCGGCCGCGAAGCTGCCGTCCATGGGGCTGCCCTGGTGGCCCAGGTCGCTGGCGGCCGCGGCGAAGTGCGCGACCAGCGGTCCGCTCATGTCGCCATAGGCGATCGAACCGGCCCATACGCCGTTGCCGCCGGCCACGAACTTGCCGTTCCAGTTCTGCACCGGCAGCCACACCTCGAAGCGGATGTCCGAATCGGTGGTGGGCCTTGCGGTGGCCGCCACGCGGCAGAAGGCCGGCAGGTTGCCGTAGTTGGCGCCCGGGCCCATGCCACCACCGCCGGGTGGCTTGAACGCACCGGCCGCGACGTCTTCAGCCTGCGTGATGGTGATGTGCGGCAACTGCAGCTTGGCCAGCGCGGCGCAGTCCCCGGCCCATGCATGGCCGGCCAGCAGCAACAGGCCGCCGGCGAGGCCGCTGAGGTAACGCTTTGTCGTGTTCATGCCTTGGTGTACTCCACGTTGATCATCTGCCACTTGCCGCGCTTCTTCTCGTACCGTGCGCTCAGGCGACCGGCCTCCCAGCGCATGTCGGCCCAGGCGCCCTGCAGCCGTGCCATCTGCGCGATGGTGCAATCGCCCACCAGGGGCGTGACCACCTGCACGTCCACATGCCACAGCGCCGTGGCGTGGCGCCGGTCGGCGCTCACCTGCACCGCATCCTGCGTCTGCCGCGCGTTGGCGCGGTAGGCGCGATGCGTGTCGAGCGCGGCCGCGTTCGATGCGCTTTCCACGCCGGCGATGAATTGCGCGTGCAGGCCGCGGATGGCCTCGATGTCCTGCATGAGCCCGAGCTGCTGCTGCGCGGATGGTTGGTTCCCGGGCAGTGCCGCGGCGCCCGCGGTTGCCGCCGCGGCCACGCCCGCGCCGAAGGTTGCGCCGCCCCGCAGTACGAAGGCGCGGCGGGTGGTTCCTGGGTTGTTGCCTGCCACGGTGCTCTCCTTCGTGCCTAGATGACCACGTACTGTTCGATGTCGAACTTGCCGGCATGGCGCGCGCGCGCGCCCATCGTGGACAGCGACAGGCCACCGGCCTTGCCCACGTGGAAGCCGAACCCCGCGTCGTGCATCAGCCTGGCGTTGTACAGGATGGTGCCCAGCGTGCCGTTACAGGCCTCCTCCACCCACGACATGATGTACACGCCGTCGCGCAACTTGGAGAACCAGCCCGGCGAGCTCCACTGCATGCCGCCCGAGCCGTCCGGATTGAAGATGATCCAGGAGTAGGTGTGCGGCCCGCCATAGAAGTGCATGGATGTGAGGCCCGGATTGCCCGGCTGGTAGTTCCAGGTCACGCACTGGCCCACCAGCTCGGTGGTATGGCCGTGGCGCTGGTAGGTGGGCGCCTGCGGCACGCCCTTGCCGGTGAAGGTGCCGAAGTAGTAGGTCGGGTGCGTCTCGTTGTTGCGGAAGGGGGTGCCGGTGGTGCCCTTGACCATGGTGGCCAGGCCGTTGCGCATATCGATGGCGACCTTGGCGCAGGAGCGCGGAAATTCCGCGTCCAGCAGGTGGGCGAAGAAGAACAGGTCGGCATCGGGCTCGTACATCTCGTACCAGGCCTCGCGCCAGTTGCTGTCCCCGGCGTACTTCCACTTGAGCTTCCTGCCGTCCACGAAGTCGTAGTCGATGGTCGGGCCGCCGCCTTCCATCTTCACGGTCAGCTGCCGGCCGGCGAATCGGGTGACCGGCGGCTCCTTGTAGCCACCCATGCCCTCCGAGCTGCTGCCGGCACCGTCGCCGAAGGCATGCGCGTGGTTGATGACCAGGTCCTTCACCTCATCGTCGGTGAGTGTCTCGAAGGTCTCGAGCGGGCGGTAGATGCGCCGCGGTCCGGGCGGGCGCGACTCGTTGTTGTTGCCGAACACCTCGAAGGTGGCGGTCTGGCCGACCGGTTTGCCGTCGCCGTGGTACATGTAGTACTCGAGCTGGTCCCTGTCGTTGATGCCCAGCCGCACGCCTTTCTGCGTGGTGTCGAACAGGTCGATGATGTGCGTGGACATGGTGCCGGAGAATTCGCTCTCCACCCGCGAGTAGATGAACTGGTGGTCGTTCACCATGATGTAGTCGGCCGGCGTGCACACCGTGAGCTCGCCGCCGTAGCGCGTCAGCTCGAACATGTTCGAGTAGGTGATGGACAGATAGAACTCCAGCAGCTCGATGTCGTTGTCCTGCTTCCAGTGGAAGCCCTTGCCCTCCAGCCGGTTGGTCCACTTGTGGCGCTGCTTCGGCGCCGCGCCGCCCTTGTCCACGTAGCCGAAGTACACGTGGCGGAACAGCTCGCGGTTGCGATGGCCGTTCTTGATCTGCGGCTGGCGCGGACCACTTGCCGGGCGGGCGCCGGCGCCGTTGGCGCCCGATGGCGGCGGCGGAGTCGGCGCCAGCTGCTCGGCCATGTAGCCGGCGAAGTAGATGTCCAGCACGGTGGCCAGTCCGCTGTCCTGGTCGATGACCAGCTGGTAGCCGCGCAGGGTGCCGGGAATCATGTGCGAGACCAGCAGCAGCTGCCGATCGGCCAGCGCGCCGTAGCCGGCCTTCACGGTCCTGCCGTTGTCGTGCAGCGTCAGCGCGCGGGCGGTGTCGAAGGTGTATTCGAGCGTCGGGCCGCCGTCGGTGACGATCTTCAGCTTCCTGCCGGCGAGTGCGGTGGACAGCGGGGTGCGGCTGGTGGGGCCGTTCGCCGCGGGTTTGATGATGTCGGCCACCTGCGCCTCGGTGAGGTCGGTCCAGGCGATCCGGTGCATCTGCAACGGACGGTAATTGCGTTCCAGCACGGCGCTTCCCCCGATTTCGTGGTTGCCGAAGAGTAAATCATCCGGCCGGGCGCGGGAACGCCGAGCGCCCCCGCACCGGGGTTCAGGACCGTCCCGGAATGCGCTCGAGGATCGTCAATCGTGCCGGCAGGCGGTGCGCATGCGACTTGTGCTTATCCTGCTGCCGCGACACGTGAACTATAGTCGTTCGCTGCGATATCAGTGGAGACCCCGCACCGGCATGAGCGACCCGTCATCGCTATCCGCAACGAGCTGGCACCAACACTCGGCCGAGGAGGTGTATTCGCGCCTCGGCAGTGTCCGGGCCGGGCTGAGCTCACCCGAGGTCGCGCGGCGTCGCGAGCACCATGGGCTCAACGTGCTCCAGGTGGCGCCGCCACGTTCGCCGCTGAGCATTCTGGTCGCGCAGTTCGCCGATTTCATGGTCCTCGTCCTCATTGGCGCCGCCATCATCTCCGGGTTGATCGGCGAGCTGACGGACACGCTGGTCATCGCCGCGATCGTCGTGCTCAATGCGGTGCTCGGTTTCTCGCAGGAATATCGGGCGGAGCGGGCGATGGCGGCGCTCAAGGCGATGGCGGCGCCTTCGGCAACGGTGATGCGCGATGGGGCGCGCGTCACCATTGCAACCAGCCAGATCGTGCCCGGCGACGTGGTACTGGTCGAAGCCGGCAGCATCGTGCCGGCGGACCTGCGTCTGGTGGAGATCGCGGGCTTGCGCGTGGATGAGTCCGCGCTCACCGGCGAATCCGTCCCCGTCGAGAAATTCACGCGCGCCATCGGCGAGCAGGATGTTGCCGTCGGCGATCGGCGCAATATCGCGTACAAGGGCAGCATCGTCACATATGGACGGGCGGTCGGGCTCGTCGTGGCCACCGGCATGCGCACCGAGTTCGGCCGCATCGCCGGGCTGCTGGCCGGGGCGCAGGCCCTGCAGACCCCTCTGCAGCGGCGCCTGACGATCTTCGGCCGCCGCGTGGCGGTGATCGTGCTGGTGATCTGCGCCATCGTGTTCTCCACGGGCCTGCTGCGCGGTGAGGCGGCGTTGCCCATGCTGCTGGTGGCCCTGAGCCTGGCAGTCGCGGCAATCCCCGAAGCGCTGCCGGCCGTGGTCAGCATCCTGCTGGCGCTCGGTGCGCGCAAGATGGCGGCACAGCGGGCGCTGGTGCGACGCCTGCCTGCCGTCGAGACCCTGGGGTCGGTGACCTTCGTGTGTTCGGACAAGACCGGTACGCTGACCGCGAACCGGATGCACGCCGAGCAGTACTACTGCAATGGCCATCGCTGCGTCACGCTCGAGGCGGCAGGTCCTTCCCTGATGCTGCTCGAGGCCATGTCGGTGAGCCACGATGCCGTCAAGGACGCCGATGGCCACCCCGCGGGCGACCCGACCGAGGTCGCGCTGCTGGTGGCGGCCGAACTGGCCGGCATCGATCCTCACGTCGAAGCGGCGCGCCTGCCCAGAGTGGCCGAGTTGCCGTTCGACTCCGAGCGCAAGTGCATGACCACCGTGCACCGGCAGAGTGATGGCTCGTTCCTGTCGATCACCAAAGGCGCGGCCGAAGTGATTGTGGAGCTGTGCGCCGAGGAGCAGCGCGACGCCGGGTTCGTACCGGCCGATCGCACGGCGCTTGCCGATGCGGCAGACGCAATGGCCGCAGATGGGCTGCGGGTGCTGGGCATTGCCGCCCGTCGCTGGCGGTCGCTGCCCCCGGACCTCACACCGGCCAGCCTCGAATGCAAGCTGCAGTTCATCGGTTTTGTCGGCCTCATCGACCCGCCGCGGCCCGAGGCGCGGGCCGCCATCACCACCTGCAAGGAGGCCGGCATCGTCCCCGTCATGATCACCGGCGATCACCCGCTGACCGCGAAGGCGGTGGCGCTGCGCCTGGGTTTGCTGGACGAGGATGGCGGCGTGTTGACCGGCCCGCAGCTGCAAGCCATGCCGGCGAAGCAGTTCGAGCGCTGCGTGCGCGATGTGCGCGTGTATGCCCGCGTGGTGCCGGAACAGAAGTTGAAGATCGTGACCGCCCTGCAGGCAGCCGGCGAAGTGGTCGCCATGACCGGCGATGGCGTGAACGATGCCCCGGCCTTGAAGCGCGCCGATGTCGGCATCGCCATGGGCATCGAGGGCACCGATGTCGCCAAGGAAGCCGCCGCCATCGTGCTGCTGGATGACAATTTCGCGACCATCGTGCGGGCCACGCGCGAGGGGCGACGCATCTATGACAACGTGCGCCGCTTCGTGCGCTACGTGCTGACGACCAACTCCGCCGAGATCTGGACCATCTTCCTTGCGCCGTTCCTGGGATTGCCGGTGCCGCTGCTGCCGATCCAGATTCTGTGGATCAATCTGGTGACCGATGGATTGCCGGGCCTGGCGCTCGCGGCGGAGCCCGCCGAGCGCGACGTGATGCATCGGCCCCCGCGGCCGCCGGCCGAAAGCCTGTTTGCCGGCGGCCTGGGAACCCATGCGTTTGTCGTGGGGTTGATCATGGCGGCCCTCGCGCTTGGCACGGAGGCGTGGCACTGGCACCACGGTGCCGCCGCCTGGCAGACCGCGGTATTCACCACGATGTGCTTCACGCAGCTTGCCCATGCCATGGCGATTCGCTCGGAGCACACCTCGCTGCTCGCCCTGGGATTCGGCACGAACAAGCCGCTGCTTGGCACCGTGCTGCTCACCTGCGCGCTGCAGTTGGCGATCGTCTACGTTCCGACGTTCAACGTGCTGTTCAGGACCGTGCCGTTGAGCCTGACTGAACTCGTCGGGTGCTTCGGATGCGCGCTGGCCGTGGTGGCGATCGTCGAGGCGGAGAAGCACGTGCGGCACCGCTTCAGGCGCACAGGCGCGAACCTGGCGGGATCCGGATCGCATGCGCCGTAAGGTACCGTTCGACCGTCTGGAAGGTCTGCTCGATCCTGATACCGGCCTGACGTCCGCGCAGGCCGCCGAGCGCGGCCGGCGCTTTGGCTCGAACGACATCATCGAGACCCCGCCGGGCAGCTGGCGGGAGCTCGCCCGCGACACGCTGCGCGATCCGATGCTGTGGTTCCTGGTGGGCACGTCCGTGCTGTTTGCGGTGCTGGGAGATCACGCCGAAGCGATCACGCTCGGGGTTGCGGTGCTGCCGCTCATCGGCATGGATGCCTACCTGCATCGCCGCACCCAGGCCTCCACGCGCGGCCTGGCGACGCGCCTTGCCGTCACGGCGCATGTCTTGCGCGATGGCACCTGCGCCGAGCGCCCCGCGCGCGAGCTGGTGCCCGGGGATCTCGTCGAAATCCGCAGCGGTGAGCCGTTTCCCGCCGATGGATTGATCGTCGCTGCCGAGAACGTGCAGATCGACGAGTCCACGCTCACCGGCGAATCCCTGCCGGTGCGCAAGCAGATCTACCTGCCCGACGCGTCCGCGGCGCCACTCGTCGACGGCGTCCATTGGGGTTCGGCGGGCACGCGGCTGCTGACCGGGCATGCATGGATGCGGGTTGTGTACACCGGCGCGGACACGATGTACGGCGAGATCGTGCGGCTTGCCCTGCGCGGCACTCACGCACGCACGCCGCTGCAGGCGGCCATCGGGCGCCTGGTGGCCGTGCTGCTCGCCATCGCCATGTTCATGTGCGCGGTGCTCGCGGCGATTCGCCTCGTGCAGGGCTACGGCATCATCGATGCGTTGCTCAGTGCCGTGACGCTGGCCGTGGCCGCGCTGCCGGAGGAATTTCCGGTTGTCTTCACGTTCTTTCTGGGCGCGGGCGTGTACCGCCTGGCCCGGCGCCAGGCGCTGGTCCGTCGCGCCGTGGCGGTCGAGAACATCGGCCGGATCACATGCATCTGTTCGGACAAGACGGGCACGATGACCGAAGGGCGTTTGCGCCTCGGGCATTGCGATCCGGCCGCCGGCACCGCCGAGGCCGCGCTGCTGGAGGCGGCAGTGCTGGCCTCGCGCGCCGACAGCGCGGATCCCCTGGATGCGGCGCTGCTGGAGTCGGCGCCATCGCCGCAATCCGCCGCGCGCACGCGCCTGCAGACGTTTCCCTTCACGGAAGCCCGGCGCTGCGAGACCTCGGTGTGGCAATCCGGCCCGGGCCGGGTTCTGGCTGCCCTGAAGGGCGCGCCGGAGACCGTGCTGGCGCGCACGGCACTGCCCGACGATCAGCGGGCGGCGTGGCTCGGGAAGGTGCAGGCATACGCGGCCTCCGGCCACAAGGTGATCGCGTGCGCGACACGCCGGCTCGATGCGCAGTGGGACGGCACGGAGCCGCGCGACGGGTTCGCCTTTGCCGGCTTGCTGGCGTTCGAGGACGCGGTGCGCGAGGGTGTGCGCGAGGCGGTCCAGGCCTGCACGGAGGCGGGTATCCGGGTCATCATGATCACCGGCGATCATCCGGGAACCGCGCAGGCGATCGCGCGCGAGGTGGGCCTCGGAGCCGGCCAGCCACGGGTGCTCGTGATGGAGGACCCGGACAGTGGGCAGGCCCTCACGCCAGCACAGCTGTCCGGAGCCGACGTCATCGCGCGGGCGGTGCCGACCCAGAAGCTGCAACTGGTGAAGGCGCTGCAGAATCAGGGTGAGATCGTGGCGGTAACGGGCGATGGCGTGAACGATGTTCCGGCTCTGCAAGCCGCGGACATCGGGATTGCCATGGGTGAGCGCGGCACTCCCAGCGCACGCGAGGTCGCCGCGATCGTCCTGCTGGATGACAACTTCCGCACGATCGTCGGAGCCATTGCCGAGGGGCGCCAGCTGTTCAGGAACCTGCAGCTCGGCTTCGCCTACCTGCTCATGGTGCATATGCCGCTCGTGCTGAGCGCGGCGATCGTGCCGCTCTCGGGCTATCCGCTTCTCTACCTGCCGATACACATCGTGTGGCTCGAGTTGCTGATTCACCCGACGGCACTGCTGGTGTTTCAGGATCGTCCGCCATCCAGGGGGATCGCACGGGTCGAGCGCGGGCACGGCGCGCACTTCTACAGCCTGCGGGGTTGGGCCGTGATCCTGCTGGTCGGCGCGGGCATCACGATCGCCACCATGCTCAGCTATGAACATGCGTTTGGAATCAGCAGGGATGTGGAGCATGCGCGCGCGATCTCGCTGGCCGTGCTGATCCTCGCCAGCGCCACGATCACGGTCGTGCTGTCGGGGCTCGGGACGTGGGCGGCAAGAATCATTGTCGCGGCTGCCGTGCTCTCGGCCGTGGTGCTGGTGCAGGTCCCTGCGCTGGCGGCATTGGTCCACCTGCGCCCCCTGCACCTCGAGGACTGGGCCATCGCCGCGGTTGCCGGAGTCTCGACCGGCGCGCTGAGCCTTGCCTTCAAGTTCTACGGCGGGGCTTCGCGTGCCGCACGTGTCCGGGGTGCCACGGCGCATGGGAGCGCATGAGCGAAAGTGGGTCTGGTCACGATACGCCGGTGCGGCCAGCAGCCTCCCGGGATGGAGCATTGCGAGCTTGTAACCGTTTCGTCGCGCGCTGCTGGCTCTGAAATTGCATGATAGGGCCATGGCAAAGAACAACCTGGATGTCGGCCCACGTTACCCCCAGGTAGTGGTGCTTTTTGGTGCGACGGGGGATCTCTCGCACCGCAAACTGCTGCCCGGCCTGTGTCACCTGGCCACCGGCGGGTTCATCCCGGCCACGCGCGTCATCGGCGTGTCGCTGGACGAGATCGATGCCGACACGTTCCGCAAGCAGGCGCGCAAGGCCATGGAGGAGTTCGCCGCGCGGCGCATCGACGAGAAGCGCTGGAACGGCTTCGCGCCCAACCTGGATTACGTGCCGTTGTCGGCCGGCGCCGAGGCGCTGAAGGCGGCCGTGGAACGGGCCGAGAAGGCCATCGGCGAGGAGAGCCGGCGCCTGCATTACCTGAGCGTGCCGCCCAGCGCGGCGCTGGCCGCGGTGGACACGCTGCACCAGGCCGGCCTGGTGCGCAACTCGCGCATCATCATGGAAAAGCCCTTCGGCACGGACCTGGCCAGTGCCGTGGCGCTGAACAAGGCGCTGCACAAGGTGTTCTCCGAGGAGCAGATCTTCCGCATCGATCACTTCCTGGGCAAGGAGCCGGCGCAGAACATCCTGGCGTTCCGCTTCGCCAACGGCCTGTTCGAGCCGATCTGGAACCGCAACTTCATCGACCACGTGCAGATCGACGTGCCCGAGACGCTGGGCCTGGGCAAGCGCATCGGCTTCTACGAGCAGACCGGCGCCTATCGCGACATGGTGGTTACGCACCTG
>CAWEUI010000008.1:0-157957 GCA_963812195.1 uncultured Gammaproteobacteria bacterium | reverse complement strand
TTGTGAACGGTCGCCTGGTAGCGCACGGGGAAGTCGTTATGGTTAACGATCGCTACGGTGTCAGATTCACCGAGGCGGTGGGCACAGGAGAAGTGCACAGGTAGGACATGGGCACATCTGGAGCATCTGTCAATGAATAGCGCACTTCGCTTTCTGGTCGTCGATGATTTCTCGACCATGCGCCGCATCGTGAAGAACTTCCTGAGTGATCTCGGGTACAACAATGTTCTGGAAGCCGACGATGGCAACACTGCGCTGCCGATCCTGAAGCAGGGCAATGTCGACTTTCTCGTGACGGACTGGAACATGCCCGGCATGGCCGGCCTGGATCTTCTGAAGGCTGTTCGTTCGGACCCGAAGCTGGCAAAGCTGCCGGTGCTGCTGCTTACCGCCGAGGCCAAGCGCGAGCAGATCGTCGAAGCGGCTCAGGCAGGCGTCAACGGCTATGTGGTCAAGCCCTTCACAGCCGAAACGCTTAAGGAAAAGATCGAGAAGATTCTCGCCAGCAGGGCTGCCTGACGGCCATGTCCAGGAGCGAATTCGCCAATCGCTGGGCAGGCAGGCTGGCATCGCTGAACCGTGCCTTCCATGCGGGTGACGAGACCGGGTTCGAGTCGACCTTGCGCGAGATGGGTCATGTCGACGAGCAGGTCGCCGGGCGGAAGCTGGCGGAGATTGCCAGGGTGTCGGACACGATGCACATGGCACTGGCCCGCTTTCGCACCGATTCGCGCCTGGCGGCGCTGGCGCATCGCGAGATTCCGGATGCCCGTCTGCGGCTGGAGCATGTGCTGTCCCTGACCGAGGATGCCGCCAACAAGACGCTGGACCTGATAGAGCGATCCGCGCCCCTGGCCAATGCGTCCGTGCGCAGCGCCACCGATCTGCTGGCGACGCTCGACGAGCGCTCCCACAACGACATTCGCCGGCATCTGGAGGAAACGCGCGATAACTTTGAAGCCGTGCGTTCCAACCTCTCGGAGGTGATGCTGGCGCAGAGCTTCCAGGACCTCACCGGACAGATTCTGCGCGGTGTGCAACGCCTCATCGGCGAAGTGGAGACCGCGCTTGGTGAAATCGCCCGTGTCACGGGTGAGCACCATGACGTGGAATTCCCAACGACGGGTCCCGAGGGACCGGCCATACCTGGCTTAACGCAGAATGCGATCACCGCACAGAGCGACGTCGATGATCTCATTGCGGGGCTGGGCATATGAAGAAGTCAGCCAGGCCAGCCGCTGCAGCGCGGAAGCCGGCGCGCGGCAAGATCCGGAAGAAGCGGCCGGCATCCATGGCGGGGGCAAAGACCGCGCCGCGGACCAGGGCCGACGGCAAGGCGCGGGTTGCCGAGGCGGCATCGGCGGCCGATCCCTTCTACCTGAAGCTTGATGTGTCCTGCACGTTGCGCGAGTCCGCTGACTTGCAGTTTTCGCTGGTCGCTGCCAGCGGTGATCCGGTGGTGGTCGACGGTGGTGACGTGGAGCGCGTCGATACGGCGGGGCTGCAGTTGCTGGTGGCGTTGGTCCGCCGGCAACAGCGGGCGGGGCGCCGTCTGAGCTGGAAGGCCGCGTCGCCGACATTGCTCAAATGTGGTGATCGCCTGGGCCTGACGGAGGCGCTGGGTCTGTCCAGCCTCCCTCGAGGCGAGGAGCCATGAGCCTGGAAATGGATCAATTTCACGAAGTCTTCTTCGAGGAGAGCTTCGAGTCGATCGACGCAATGGAAGCGGCGCTGCTGCGTCTGACGCCCGGTGCCGCCGATGCCGAGACCATCAACACCATCTTCCGTACAGCACACTCGATAAAGGGTGGCGCTGGCATGTTCGGCTTCCACGAGATCACCTCGTTCACACATACGATGGAAACGCTGCTTGACGAGCTGCGCTCCAACAAGTTGCAGGTTACCACCGCCATGTGCGATGGACTGTTGCAGTCCGTGGACGTGATGCGCTCGCTGATGACCGCACAGAAGAACCAGCAACCACTGGACCTGTCGGTTTCCCAGTTGTTGCAGCAGGAGTTCAAGCAGATGATCGCCGGCGAGGGGCAGCCCGGCTCGGCCGGCGCCGCGGCGCCGGCTGCCGCATCGGCGCAGGCCGCGGTTGCGCGCGCGGCGCCATCCGCCACGGCCCGGGGGAATTCGCCGCAGGCCGGGACGCTCGAAGCCGGCATCTGGCATATCGGATTCAAGGCATTGCCCGGGCTGCTGGTGCGGGGCAACGACCCGCTGCGGATGTTCGACGAGCTGGCCGGCCTGGGCAGTCTGACCGTGGTGGCCGACTGCAGCGCCGTGCCGGCGCTCGAATCCCTCGATCCGGCTGAATGCCGCATCGCCTGGGACCTGACGCTCACCACCACCGCGCCGCGATCAGCCATCGAGCTCATCTTCGAATGGGCCGAGGGTGACTGTGAGCTGGTTATCGAACGTACCGGCAGCGCCACCATCGATGCACCGGTGCCCGACGCGGTGCAAGCCGGGCCGGCGCAAGCGCCGGCCGGGGAGGCAGTCGCCGGTGCAGCACCGTCGGCAGCGCCGCCGCCCGCCTCCGCAAGCGGACCGGTGCCCTTCAAGTCCACCCCGTCCGGCTCGCCGGACGTGAACTCGATCCGGGTGGCCATCGAGAAGATCGACGAATTGCTCAACACGGTCGGTGAGATCGTGATCACCAATTCCATGTTGGGCCAGCTCGCCAGGAATTTCGTCGGCGTGGAAGCCGACAGGTTGCGCAGCGGACTGGCCCAGCTCGAAACCAATGTGCGCGAATTGCAGGAATCGGTGATGCGGGTGCGCATGCTGCCGGTTGGTTCGGTGTTCAGCCGCTTCCCGCGGCTGGTGCGCGACCTTTCCACGCGCCTGGGCAAGCAGATCCGGCTGCAGCTTTCCGGTGAGCATACCGAGCTGGACAAGACAGTGCTGGAGAAGATCGGCGACCCGATGGTCCACCTGGTACGCAACAGCGTGGATCACGGTATCGAGTTGCCCGCCGATCGCGTGGCGGCCGGCAAGCCCGAAGAGGGTCTGGTGCTGCTGAACGCCTATCACAAGGGCGGCTCCATCAATATCGTGATCAGCGACGACGGCAAGGGCCTGGATGCAGCCAGGCTCATCGACAAGGCACGTGCCAAGGGATTGATCGGCGCCGATGCGGTGCTCAGCGACGAGCAGGCCTATGAGCTGATCTTCATGCCGGGCTTCTCCACGGCGGATCAGACCACCGACCTGTCCGGTCGAGGCGTCGGCATGGACGTGGTTCGCCGCAACATCAAGGAGCTGGGCGGCAACATCGAGCTCAGGAGTGAACTGGGCAAGGGAACCACGACCACCATAACGTTGCCGCTGACCCTGGCCATCGTCGATGGGCAGACCGTGCAGGTGGGTTCGGAAACCTACATCGTGCCGCTGACCGCCATTGTCGAGTCGCTGCAGTTGCAGGAAGGCAATGCCCACGAGATCTACCAGCACGGCGAGGTGTTCCGCTTCCGCGATGACTTCCTGCCCATCATCCGCCTGCACGAGGTGTTCGGCGTGGAGCCGCGCAGCCGCGAGCTGCGCGACGGCCTGTTGATGGTGGTCGAGGGTGACGGCCGGCGCGCGGGCCTGTTCATCGACAGCCTGCTCGGCCAGCAGCAGGTCGTGATCAAGTCGCTGGAGTCCAACTACGCGCGCATCGATGGCGTGGGCGGAGCAACGATCCTTGGGGAGGGTGCGGTTGCGCTGATCCTGGACATCCCCGGCTTGCTGCGCATGACACCACCGCAGCACATGCAGATGAAGAAGACCGGCAGCTGACGGGCCGGCTTGCGCAGTGAAGAAGGAGTCATCCGAAGCCGGAATCGCCCGCAGGGAAGCGGCGCGCGCGCTCCATGCCGCAGCCGAACAGATCGGGCTGGCGCTGCGCGAATCGCAGCCGCAGGTCGAGCACCTGGGTGAGTCCCTGCACCAGCTTGCCGGCTGCATTGGCACAGCCGGCCGGTGCGGCCCACTTCGATGCGACCGAACTGGCCGCCCTGATGCGGCAGGCTGTGACGCGCCTGCAGTTCTATGACCGCATGACCCAGCACCTTTCCCATGTGCAGGACTACCTGTTGCGCAGCGCGCACCAGATGGGTCGGCCGCAACCCGAAGCGGGCTGGACGGGTGTGCACCAGCAACTCTCCGACCGGCTGCTCTCGGATACGCAGCGCTTCCATCTGGGCAAGAACTTCCAGGATGGCTTGCGGGACGTCGAAGCGCTCGAGGGCCGCAACCGGGGCGCTCGCTCCGAACCGGGTGACATAGACCTCTTCTGATCCCGCCCGTTGCGCGCACTCGCCAGCTTGCCGCGGTTTGCCTAGACTCACGTGATGACCCGCACGCTGACCCGCACGCCCCGGGCCGACGGCTACTGGATGCCGGCCGAATTCGATCGCCACGCAGGCTGCTGGATGCTGTGGCCCGAGCGCCAGGACAACTGGCGCGATGGCGCGCGGCCGGCGCAACGGGCGTTTGCCGCGGTGGCCGCGGCCATTGCACGCTTCGAGCCGGTGGCCGTTGGTGCAAGCGCCGCACAGTATGAGTACGCGCGAACGCAGCTGGATTCGCGCATTCGCGTGGTCGAGATCAGCAGCAACGATGCGTGGATGCGCGACGTGGGGCCGACTTTCGTGGTCAATGCCGCCGGGCGGCTCCGCGCGGTGGACTGGCACTTCAATGCCTGGGGTGGTCTGTGCGGCGGGCTGTACTTTCCCTGGGATCAGGACGAACTGGTGGCGCGCAAGGTTGCCGCCATCGCAGGCGCAGACTGTTATCGGGCACCGCTGGTGATGGAGGGTGGCGCCATCCACACTGACGGTCAGGGCACGCTGCTGGTCACCGAGCAATGCCTGCTGAACCCGAACCGCAATCCGGACCTGCCCAGGGAGCGGATCGAGCGCTACCTGAAGGATTACACCGGCGCCGGGACCATTATCTGGCTGGGGCAGGGCGTGGTGGATGACGAGACCGATGGACACATCGACAACCTGGCTTGTTTCGCGCGGCCCGGTGAGGTGTGCCTGACCTACACGGACAACAAACGCGACGCCCAGTGGGCGGTTTCCCGTGATGCGCTGGAGCGCCTGCGCGACGCGCGTGATGCGCGCGGTCGGCGGCTCAAGGTGCACAAGCTGCCCTCGCCCGGTCCGTTGAGGATCACGGCGGCAGAAGCCGCTGGCGTGCAATTTCGCGAAGGCTCGAAGCCCCGGGCGGCAGGCGCGCGGTTGGCGGGCTCCTACGTGAACTTCTACATGGCCAACGGCGCCATCGTGATGCCGCTGCTGGACCGCCGTACGGATCGTTCAGCCATTGCCAGGCTCCGGCGGGTGTTCCCGGAGCGCGAGGTGGTCGGCGTGCCGGCGCGCGAGATATTGCTGGGTGGTGGCAACATTCACTGCATCACGCAGCAGGTACCTGCGGTGAAGGCGCGCCGACGTCCAGGTGCCCTCAAAGCGAATCCACCGCGCGGTTGAACACCGCGCTGGGGCGCATCAGGGCCGCGCAGAGTTTCGGGTCCGGGTGGTAGTAGCCGCCGATCTGCACCGGCTTGCCCTGTACGGCGGCAAGTTCGGCGACGATGGCCTGCTCGTTCTGCGCCAGCATGGCGGCCAGGGGCGCGAACTTGTCCTTCAACATCGAATCGTCGGTTTGCGCCGCCAGCGCCTGTGCCCAATACAGCGCCAGATAGAAATGGCTGCCCCGCACGTCCAGTTCGCCGGCCTTGCGACGCGGAGACCGGTCGTTCTCCAGGAACCTGCCATTGGCGACATCGAGCGCGTCGGCCAGCACCCTGGCCCTGTCATTGCCCGTCTTGACCGCCAGGTCCTCGATGGAGACCTGCAGGGCGAGGAACTCGCCCAGCGAATCCCAGCGCAGGTGGTTCTCTTCCAGGAACTGCTGCACGTGTTTGGGCGCCGAGCCGCCGGCGCCGGTTTCATACAGGCCGCCACCGTTGAGCAACGGCACGATGGAGAGCATCTTGGCGCTTGTTCCCAGCTCCAGGATCGGGAACAGATCGGTGAGGTAGTCGCGCAGCACGTTGCCGGTCACCGAGATGGTGTCCTCGCCCGCGCGCAGGCGCTTCAGCGTGGAGCGGGTGGCCTGGACCGGTGATTCGATGCGAATGTCCAGGCCGGACGTGTCGTGGTCCTCGAGGTATGTCTTCACGCGCTCGATCAGTCCGCGGTCGTAGGCGCGCACCGCATCCAGCCAGAAGATGGCCGCCTGTCCGGTGGCCCGTGCACGGCCCACGGCCAGCTTGACCCAGTCGCGAATCGCAGCGTCCCTGGTCTGGCACATGCGCCAGATGTCGCCGACTTGCACCCTGTGCGCGGTGAGCACGGTGCCATCGGCGCCGACCACCTGCACTGTGCCGGCGGCGGTGATTTCGAACGTCTTGTCGTGCGAGCCGTACTCCTCGGCGGCCTGTGCCATCAGGCCGATGTTGCTCACGTTGCCCATTGTCGGGACGTCATAGGCGCCGTGCGCCTTGCAGTCGTCGATCACCGCCTGGTAGACGCCGGCATAGCTGCGATCCGGAATCATTGCGATGGTGTCATGCAATTTGCCGTCCGGACCCCACATCCTGCCCGAGTTGCGGATCGCGGCCGGCATCGAGGCATCGACGATCACATCGCTGGGCACATGCAGGTTGGTGATGCCCTTGTCCGAGTCGACCATGGCCAGCGGTGCGCGCGCCGCGCTCGCCTTGCCGATGTCCGCCTTGAGTCTGGTGCGTTCGGCTTCCGGCATGGCCTCGATCTTGGAGTACAGGACCTCCAGGCCGTTGTTCGGGTTCACGCCCGCCGCCGACAGTACCGCACCGTCCTTTGCGAAGACGTCCGCCAGGTACACGCGCACGGCGTGGCCGAACAGGATGGGGTCGGACACCTTCATCATGGTGGCCTTCAGGTGCAGCGAGATCAGCACGCCTTCTTCCCTGGCCGTATCCATCGCGCGCGCATAGAAGTCATCGAGCTGCGCCGCGGCCAGGAATGTGGTGCCGATCAGCTCGTTGTCCTTCACCCGGATGCCGTCCTTGAGCACGGTGACCCTGCCGCCGTCATCGACATGTTCGATCCGGACTGTGCCGGCCTTCGGGATGGACGCCGACTGCTCGTTGCCGTAGAAGTCGCCGCCATCCATGCTTGCCACGCGCGTCCTGGAATCCTTCGACCATTTGCCCATGGAGTGCGGATGCTTCCGCGCATACTCCTTTACGGCCTTGGCCACACGCCGGTCCGAATTGCCCTCCCGCAGGACCGGATTGACGGCGCTGCCCGAGACCTTCGCGTAGCGCGCCTTGATCTGCCTGAGCTCATCCGTTGTCGCGGCTTCCGGGTATTCGGGCAGCGCATAGCCCTGCTCCCGCAGCTCGCGGATGGCTTCCAGAAGCTGCGGCACCGAAGCGCTGATGTTGGGCAACTTGATGATGTTCGCCTCGGGCGCCTTTGCCAGCTCGCCGAGCTCGGCGAGGTCGTCGTTGCAGCGTTGGCCGGGCTTCAGGAAGTCCGGGAAGGCGGCCAGCACACGCCCGGCCAGTGAAAT
The DNA here is from genome assembly GCA_963812195.1 of uncultured Gammaproteobacteria bacterium. GTDB lineage: Bacteria > Pseudomonadota > Gammaproteobacteria > Steroidobacterales > Steroidobacteraceae > ZC4RG30. The sequence continues at coordinate 150,397 of CAWEUI010000008.1, read as the reverse complement.
GTCGCGGGTCTCCACGCTTACGCCTGCGGTGCGGGTCCACGCCTGCACGATGGGCAGCAGCGAGTACGTTGCCAGCATCGGGGCTTCGTCGGTCAGCGTGTAGATGATCTTTGCGTTCATGCGGTTCTCTGGGTTTGTCGAATTCGCGTCACAGCGCTGCGAGTTCGCGCTGCGCTTCTCTGAGCCATTCCTCCTGGGCGCGCCGGTAGTGGCGCGGCGCCAGGGCGGCCTGCGCCATCAGCGCGCGCAGCACCTCGCCGGCCTGGGTCCCCTGGCCCTGCAGGCGCAACAGCCGCGCATAGCGCACGGCGGCTTCCGCGCCGGGGTAGTAGGTGGCCAGCGTCTTGTATTCCTCCAGCGCACGGGCCGTCTGGCCTTCCTGCTCCAGCGCGCGCGCGTACAGCAGGTGGCCGTCCGGGGAGCGGAAGTCCGGATTGTGCCGGATCAGTGCGTCGAGCGTGCCGCGGGCATCCGCGGCCGCTCCGGCGGCGAACTGTACCTTCGCCAGGCCCAGCAGCAGATTCGGATCGTTTTCGTACAGACCCTGCAGGGCGCGACGATACTCGGCGATGGCCTCGTCATTGCGGCCCAGCCGCGCCAGTTCCTCGGCATGTTGCTGGCGCGCCTGCACCGTTCCGCCGATCTCGGCCTGTTGCGCCAGCCTGCGCAGGTTGGCCCCCGGATTCAGGGCCTTGCGCGCGCCGCGCACGGCGCGCTGGGTGGCGCGGCTGCGCAGCAGTTCCGGCACCAGTTCGGCAGCCACGTAGGCGATGACGCCTGCGTAGGAGAGCAGGGCCAGCACCCAGATCCAGATCTGGTTGCGGCCGGTCTTGATGCAATGAACGATGAGCAGCGCCTGGATGACGATCGAGATAATCAGCAGACCCATGGTGAGCAAGCTTACCGTGCATGGCCAAGGCGCCGCGAGGGCGATTATCCTTGGCGCATCGATGCGGGGTGGCGGACTGATGCGGGCACGGCGATACAGCTTGCTGGTCGGGATACTGGCCCTGGCCGTGTGCGCTGTCCGGCCCGCACCGGCACAGCAGCCGACCGGCGCGACTTCAGCAGATGCGGCGTCCGCGCGCCCGGTGCAGCCGCGGCCACGCATCGGCCTGGTGCTCTCGGGGGGCGGGGCCCGTGGCGCGGCGCATGTCGGCGTGTTGCGGGTACTGGAGCAGATGCACATACCGGTCGATGCAATCGCCGGCACCAGCATGGGTGCGGTGGTGGGCGGGCTGTATGCCAGCGGCATGTCGCCCGGCGACATCGAGCGAGTCTTCGACAGCGTGGACTGGGCCGATGCGTTCAGTGACCGGCCTGCCCGGGCGGGGCTGGATTTTCGCCGCCGGCTCGAAGACCGCGATTTTCTGGTGCAGCTTCCGCTGGGATTCAGGAACGGCCGCTTCGTGCTGCCCGGTGGCCTGATCCAGGGCCAGAAGCTGACCCAGCTGATACGCAAGAACACGCTGCGGGTCGCGGGCATCACCGACTTCGACCGGTTGCCAACGCCGTTCCGCGCGGTTGCCACCGATCTGGAGACCGGCGCTACGGTGGTGATGAAGGCCGGTGACCTGACCACGGCCCTGCACGCCAGTCTGGCCGCACCGGGAGTGTTCGCACCGGTACAGCGAAATGGCAGGCTGCTGGTGGACGGTGGCATCACCAACAATCTGCCGATCGATGTGGCGCGGGCCATGGGCGTGGACCGGCTGATCGTGGTTGACGTGGGTTTCCCGCTGGGGCGGCGCGACCGGCTCGGGTCAGTGACCGATGTGGCCAACCAGATGCTCACCATCCTGATACGGCGGCAGGAGAACCGGCAGGCCCAGTCGCTGACCAGCGCCGACGTGCTGGTGAGCCCGGACATGCCGCGCGTTTCATCGTATTCGTTCACGGATCTGGGGCGTATCGTGCACGCCGGCATGAACGCGGCTGATGCCATGCGCGCCCGGCTGGCGCCGCTTGCGGTATCGCCCGAGCAGTACGCGAATTATGTCGCCGCGCGGCAGCGCAAGCCCTACGCGCCGCAGATACGTGAAGTGCTCACCCAGCCGAATTCGCGGACCTTTGCCCGGTCCACGCAGGAGTGGTTCGGGGACCTGGCCGGCACGCGGTTCGATCCGGCGCAGGTTGCCAGACGCGTGGATCGCGCCTATGGCCAGGGGCTGCTGGAACTGCTCGACTATCAGCTCGAACCGGTCGGGGCCAGCGGCTCGAACCAGGCCGATCTGGCCTTCCAGGTCCGGCCCAATTCCTGGGGCCCCAACTACATCCGGGTCGGGCTGCGGCTGCAGGATGACTTCGAGGGCAATTCGACCTTCGACGCCGCGGCACGTCTGGTGATGACGGACATCAACCGCTTCGGCGCCGAGTGGATCTGGGACGGGCAGATCGGTGGCAATCCGCGGCTCGGCACACAGATCTACCTGCCGTTCTCGCTGCGCAGACGCTGGTTCCTGGAGCCGTCCGTGCTGTGGCAGGTTCGCGATGTCACGCAGTTCCAGGGCGACATCCGCCTCGGCGAGCTGCGCGTGCGCACCATCCGTTATGGCGGCGCACTGGGGCGGGAACTGGGCAACAGCGGCGAGATTCGTCTGGGCGGTGAGCGCGAACTGGGCACCTACTGGGATCGCTTCGGTACCGATCAGACCAGACTTCGTTTCCAGCACAACGAGCTGTACATGCGCTACAGCCTGGACACGCTGGACAGCGCCGCCTTTCCGCAGCGCGGCACGGCCGCGACGCTGGAGTGGCGGCGGCAGGTCGCGAACCGGCGCATCGAACGTGTCTCCGACGCCGTGAACATCGACTACCGGGTTGCCCACTCCTGGGGCCGCAACACCGCCATCGCGTGGATATCCGCCGGCGCGCTGCTCAATCCCCAGTTTGTCGACGAGCGCAGCTGGTATTCACTGGGCGGATTCCTGAACCTGTCCGGATTGCCGGCGGACCGTCTGACCGGACCAAACTACGGAATGGCCCGGCTGATCGCCTACCGCAAGCTCGGCAGCGGGGGCGAGGGCTTCCTGAACGTGCCGCTGTACGCAGGCCTGTCGGTGGAGGCAGGCAATGTGTGGGATCGGCGTGGCGATGCCAGCTTTGCCAGCGCCCGCAAGGATGCCAGTGTGTTCTTTGGCCTGGATACCTTCCTGGGCCCGGCCTGGCTGGCTGCCGGCTACGACAACCACGGCCGCTACTCTTTCTATCTATCCCTGGGGCGCGGCTTCTAGGCCAGCCCGCGGCTCGCCGCGAGATTCTCGACCTTGGAGTAAACCAGCGTGGGCCGGTCCTTTGGTCGCGAATAGTCGTGCAGACGGCTCATCTCCGCCAGCGCCGCGTCGCGCTCCCCGGCGGTACGGTACCAGTGCAGCCGGTGCCAGTCCGGGCCGACCACTTTGCGGAACGGATCATTGGGCTGCAGGCTGATGCGGATGCCGTAGGGTGCGGGCTCTTCGCTGTGAGGGCGTCGCAGGTTGTGGGCGGATTGGACCAGGGACATGGCGTCACATCATATATGAGCACTGTGCGTTTCTGAGGCTAGAATTCATCGATGTCGCCCGTTCAAGTACGCGTCGCCCTGTTGATCGGGCTGTTTGCCGCCGGCTTTGTCGCGCGGCGCCTGGGCTGGCTGAAGCCGCCGCAGGCCGGGTTCATGCTGCGGCTGGTCATCAATGTCGGCTTGCCGGCGCTGTTCATTGCCGACGTCAGTCGCATCGAACTGCATGCCGATCTGGTGGCGCTGCCGGCCAGCAGTCTGTCCATCATGCTGGTGATCTGGGGGTTGTCCCTGCTGCTCGGCAGGGCGCTGGGTCTGACACGCACGGACCAGGGTACCGTCACCATTTCGGGGATGTCGATCAACAACGGGTTCCTGTTTCCGTTCGTGCTCGCCGTGTGGGGGGCGAGCGGCTTCAGCCAGCTGGCGCTGTTCGATTTCGGGCATGCGATCGGCCAGAGCTTCCTGGTGTATGCCATCGCCGCGACCTACGGGGGCCACGCCACGCATTTCCGCGCGATCTTGCGCCGCGTGCTGAGCTTCCCGCCGTTGTGGGCACTGCTTCTGGCGCTCCTCATCAATGGTTCGGGCATGGCACTGCCGGGCTGGCTGGTCACGGTGCTGCACCAGCTGGGGCAGTGGATCCTGATGCTGGTGATCATCGCGCTGGGGGTGTTGTTCGACGTGGCCTTGCTGCGCGACCGGCGCGTGCCGGCCATCGTGGCGCTGCGCATGGTGGTCGGGTTCGCGCTGGGCATGGCGTGCGTGTGGGCGTTCGGGCTCACCGGACTGACCCGCTCGGCCGTGCTGCTGGGGGCCGCGGCACCCATCGGCTTCAACGCCGTCGTGCTCTCGCATGTGGAGAAGCTCAACAGCGAACTGGCGGCGAGCGCCGCCTCGATCTCCGTGCTGATCGGCCTGGCCTACGCCCCGCTGGCGCTGTGGCTATTGCCGCACTGAGTCCGGCGGGCGAAGGCGGATTTCAGGACTCGTCCGGACTCCTGGCCGGGGCTGCAGCGGCAAGTTCCGTCGCGGCCAGCCATTTGCGGATGCGGCGGGCATCGGCCACGCGGGTGTACTTGCCAAATGAGTTCAGCAGCACGATGACCACGTCACGGCCATCGATCAGCGCCTGCATCACCAGGCACTCGCCGGCCGCGGCAATGTGACCGGTCTTCTGCACCGAGACCTGCCACGCCGGGTCCCGCACCAGGGGATCGGTGTTGCGGAATTCGACCATCCGGTGCCCGACACGTGCCTCGTAGGAGGGGGTGGTGGAGAATTCGCGGATCAGATCGTGGTGATTCGCCGCCACGACAAGCCTGGCCAGATCGTTGGGACTGGCGACGTTGTGCGCCGACAGGCCGGTGGGGTCATCGAAATGCGCCTGCGTCATGCCCAGGTCCCGGGCCTTGGTATTCATCGCGATCAGGCACTGCTGAGTGCCACCCGGATAATTGCGGCACAGCGCATACGCGGCCCGATTCTCCGATGACATCAGGGCCAGGCGCAGCAACTCGCGCCGCGTGAGCCGTGTGCCAACGGCAAGCCGCGACGCCACGCGGCCGGTACCGGCACGGTCGGCTTCGGTTATCCGTAGTTGCTCGTCGAGCGGCTGCCGTGCGTCCAGCACCACCAGGGCCGTCATCAGCTTGGTGATCGAGGCGATGGGGGCCGCACTTGCCGCGCGACGCGAGTAGATGACTGAACCGGAAGAGCGGTCCAGCACCAGTACGGCTGCGGAGCGTACCTGCGGGGATTTCGGTACCGGCTGCGCGGCGGTGGCCACGCCCACGGTGGCGAGCAGGCAGCTCAGCAGGGCGGGAAGCGGGCAGCGGCTCTGGGTCACTCGGGTAGCAGGCGAGGCAGGTGGTTGTGCGATATGACAGATTCTAGCCGGCACCGCGGCGGCCTGTCGTGACCCGCCGCGCAATATCCTGCCGGACAGGCCAACGCTACCTGGGTGGCTCGGCGCCCGGGTTCGGATCCGCCATCGGGAAGGTCTGCACCTGCCCATTGCCCGCCGGTGGCTTCGGGCTGGTATCGGCCGGAGGGCCTGCCACCGGTTCGGGTGCGACTGCGGCATCGGTGCTCGTCGCGGTGTCGGCTGTCTCGCCGGTGCTGGCCGCCAGTGCCGCCAGGAAGCGCCCCGTGTTCTCCGACCGCGGGGCGGTGGCCGCGCCACTGATGATCTGGGAAGCCAGCACATCCTTGCCGCCGTAGAAGGCCCGGTTGCTCTTCTTGTCGATGGAGATGGAGGTGCCATCCAGGGCAACGCCCAGGAACAAGCCGCGCGAGCGGGAGTAGGCATAGACCTCCGCATCGTGGGTGCCGGCCGCCGCCTCGGCCTGGCGTCCCACCGGTCCGGCGGCCACCGAGGCCCCGACGCCCAGGGTCAGCTTGCCGTCGGCAATGCCCTCGACACCCCGCTGTGTGGTGAACACCAGCACGATGTCGGTCTGCTGCGCTCCCCACTGCAGTCCCAGACTCACGCCCGTGACCTTCACGAATATCGGGTTGCTGAAGCGGCCGCGGCCATCACGCACGGTCATGACGCCGCTGCCCCGCCGGCCGCCCAGCAGCAGGGCCACCTTGGTGACATCGGGAATGACCGCCACCGCGTACGCGCGTTGCAGCAGGTGCTGCGGAATCTGCTGGTCGGGTTGGCTGCGCAATGTATCGAGCACCTGCGCGGCCTCCAGCAGGCGCGCTTCCTCGCGGGACGGAGCCTGTGCGGGTGTCTGGGCCCGTGCGGCGATGCTCAGCGCGGCCAGCAGCCCGCAGCAGCTGATGCGAAGGACGTTTTTCATCGGCGCATGCGTCTCCGTGATCTGGTTCAACCTGCTGCCGCGAAGCTTACTCCACGAGTTCCGGCTGCGGTATGGTTTGTCCATGACGAATTCGTGCGTTGTTTCTGTCTGGCGACATGCCGCTGCGGTGCTGGTGTTTGCCGGTACCGCGCTGCATTCAGCCGCTGCCCGGGCGGAGTGGCTGTATCGCGAAGAAGCCATCATGGGCACACGTTGCGCGGTTGAGGTGTGGGCCGAAGATCGCCCCAGTGGCGAAGCGGCAATGGATGCGGTGTTCGCCGACATGCGGCGCATCGATGCCGCAATGAGCACCTACAAACCGGATTCGGAGGTCTCGCGCGTCAACGCGCAGGCCGGCAAGGGGCCGGTGAAGATTTCAGACGAACTGTTCTCGCTGCTCGAGACAGCGCAGTATTACTCGCGACTCTCGCACGGCGTATTCGACATCACCTATGCCAGCGTCGGCTACCTGTATGACTATCGCGCCCACATACACCCGGATGAGGCAACGATCAGGAAGGACCTGCCCAACATCGACTACCGCCAGCTGCAGCTTGACCCCGCGCGACACACCATCGCCTTCGGCAAGCCGGGCATGCGCATCGACCTGGGAGGCATCGGCAAGGGTTACGCCGTGGACCGCGGCATCGATATCCTCAAGGCGCGCGGCATAACCCATGCCATGGTCAATGCGGGCGGGGATACGCGCGTGATCGGCGACCGCTTCGGCAAGCCCTGGGTGGTGGGTATCCGTCATCCCGATCACAAGGACCAGATCGCCTTGCGGATCCCGCTGGTCGATGCGGCATTCTCGACTTCAGGCGACTACGAGCGGTATTTCGATGAAGGCGGCGTGCGCTACGACCACATCATTGATCCGAAAACCGGTCACTCGCCACATGGTGTGCGCAGCGTGACGGTAATCGCCTCCACGGCGACGCGCACCGACGGGCTGACCAAGTCCGTGTTCATCATGGGCGCGAAGGATGGGATCGCGTTCATCAACGGGCTCAAGGACGCCGATGCCATCGTCATCGCAGACGATGGCAAGATCAGTTACTCGAAGGGTCTGGAGCCGCCGCCCTGACGCTGGCCTCCGGCGGCTGCGCGGGCAACGCAAACTCGAAACAGGCGCCGACATCGGGTTCACCCCGCGCCCAGATCCGTCCGTTGTGACGGGTGATGATCCGCTGTGCGATGGCCAGTCCCACACCGGTTCCCTGAAAGTCCCTGGGACTGTGCAGCCGGCTGAATACTCCGAACAGCTTGTCGACATACTGCATGTCGAACCCGGCACCGTTGTCTTCGACGCTGAAGATGACTTCATCACCCTCGCTACGTCCCCCGATGCGTATGTGCGGCCGCTCGCGTCTTGCGCTGTACTTGAACGCATTGCGAATGAGGTTGGACCAGACATGGCGGATCACGGCAGGGTCGGCGGCCGCCTGCGGCAACTCCCCGATGTCCACAACCGCATTCGGGTTCGGATGCGCCGCGCGTGATTCGGCGACCACGGTGCGCACCATGGCCTTCATGTCGAGTCGGACGAGATTGACGGGCAGGCGAGTTGCCCGCGAAAAGGCCAGCAGACCGACGACCATATCGTCCATGCTGCGGCATCCGTCGGTGATGACCTGCAGTACGTGCCGGCCGTCTTCGTCGAGTTGTTCACCGTAGTCCCGCTCCAGTCGGGCAGCGAAATCCTTGACGAACAGCAAGGGCCCGCGCAGGTCGTGCGAAATGGAGTAGGAGAACGACTCCAGGTCCTGATAGGCGGCGGCCAGTTCCTCGGCACGCTGGCGTTCGAGAGCCTGCAGGCTGGCGTTCTCGCGTCGCAGGCGCAGCAGGTCGCGCGCCCGCACCAGCACCGGCAACACTTCCTTGAGGCGGAATGGCTTGAGGATGTAGTCGAGCGCGCCATTGCGCATGGCGCGTACTGCCGTGTCGATGGCGCCGTTGCCGGTCATCACGATGGCGCCGATGTCCGGGTCGATGTCGTGTACCGCGGAGATCAATGCGATGCCGTCCATGCCGGGCATCTGCAGATCGGTGAGCAGCAGGTCGTGCTCGCCGGGCTGCAGCCCGGCCAGTGCGGCCTGCGGGGAATCGAAGCCCTGGGTGGCGTATCCCTCATGCCCCAGGGTGTCGCACAGCGCACGCAACTGCGCGATCTCGTCGTCGACAATGAGCAGCCGTGCTTCTGTCATACCTTCGCTTCTGTCAGGCAAGCGCAGTCCCTGTTCACAGACAGAATAACCGGACTACTAGTCCGTATCGATCCAGTTGTCGTAATCGTGCGCGCCGTTGCAGAAATGATGTGCTGCCGGTCACGTCCGGAAGCGGCCTGTCGTCCCTTCCTTGTGTGACATGTTGCCGGAGCAGCAATGAGCTGCCCGGGGAGTTTTGCTGCAAGAGTGAACCGCGTCACGGCGGGTTGGAATGGCCGCGAGCGGATTGGGAAGGAAACGCCGTAATGTCGTGCTAATTTGTGGCGGTGCCCCGGGTAGCACTCGAGGGTGCCCTGGGGTCGGTAGTCCGGGCGATGCGCTGTTGCCGGTGCGGCGAGGCCTCAATACCAATGAAAGCAGAGCCAGCCAATTCCATCCGCGTGCTCTTCGTCGAAGATCTCGAAATCGACATGGAGCGGGAGTTGTACCAGCTTCGCCGCGATGGCATTGATTGCACGTTCCGCCGCGTGGAAACTGCACCGGAGCTGCGTGCAGCCCTGCAGGATTTTGACCCGTCGATCGTATTGTCGGATTTTTCCCTGCCACAGTTCGACGGCATGTCAGCGCTCAGGATCGTGCGCGAATCGAGGCCCGATGTTCCGCTCGTCTTCGTGTCCGGAACGATCGGTGAAGAACATGCAATTGGCGCATTGCATGCCGGTGCGGTCGATTACGTGCTGAAGGACAACCTGGCGCGCCTCGCCCCGGCGGTACTTCGCGCTATCGATGAGGCGCAACATGCCGCGCAACGCAAGCGCCAGGAAGCCCAGATTGCGCGGCTCAATCGTGTGCTGCGCATGTTGGGCGGCGTCAATGGCCTGGTGCTGCGCATCCGCGACCGAACCGAATTGTTGCGGGAGACCTGCCGACTCGCCGTATCCGTCGGCGGATATGCCGCCACCATCGCGGCCACCAAGATCCCCGGCGTACCCAAGGTTCAGCCGGTAGCCTGGAGCGGGGTAGACGACACGTTGACACGCGACATGTGCGCCTACGTGGCCGATTCGGCCATGGCCGAGTCGGGCGTGATCGGCCGTGTATTCCGCTCCGGCCGGGAGTTCGTTTGCAACAACACCGACGATGCCAACGAGACTGTCCGCTTCGACACCTTGATGGTCCGCGCCGGAATGCGCACGGTAGTCGTGCTGCCGCTGTTGAATGATGGCACGCCAATCGGCGTGTTGCTGCTGGCGGCCAGGGATTCCGGCGCGGTCGAGGACGAGGAACTGGCCATGCTGCGGGAGGTGGCCGGCAACCTGTCGTTCGGACTGCAGTATCTGCAGCGCGATGACCGGGCACGGTTCCTGTCGCATTTCGATCCGCAGACCGGCCTGGCAAAGCGACCTCTGTTCTGTGACCGCGTGCAGCGGCTCATCTCCAGGGCGGACAAGCAGACCAATTGCACCATTCTCGTCCTGAACATCAGGCGGCTCAGCGTCATCAACGATTCCTATGGTCGTCGTACGGGCGATCTGTTGTTGCAGCACGTTGCCGATCGCCTCAAGAGCCGGTTCCCGCAAAGCGAGCAGGTTGCGCATCTGGGTGGCGGAAGTTTCGCGCTGTTGTGCCCGCACAGCGCGCATACCGTGGAGGAGATCAAGGCCACCAGGCTGCGCCAGATACAGGATCTGCTCGGCGAACCGTTCGAGATAGAGGGCAGGGCGATTCCGGTGGCGGTACGCGCCGGCTTTGCGGCGTTTCCCCACCACGGGACCGATGCGATGACGCTGGTGCAGAATGCGGAAGCCGCGCTGCGCCAGGCGGGCAATTCCGGCCAGGCACTTGTGGAATACAACGCGGCGGCAAGTTCGGAGCACGTGGGTCAACTCGCGCTGGAGCATCGCTTGAGATTTGCGCTCGAGCGCAATGAGTTCGAGTTGCACTACCAGCCGAAGGTGGATCTTGCCACCGGCCGGATCGAGGGGGCCGAGGCGCTGCTGCGCTGGCGCAGTCCCGAAGACGGGCTGGTTTCGCCGGGTGCGTTCCTGCCGCTGCTCGAATCAGTTGGGCTCATCCTACCCGTGGGGGACTGGGTGGTGGAGCAGGCCGCCAGAGATTGCATGGAATGGCAACGCCACGGGCTGCCCGCGGTGCGGGTGGCGGTGAACATCGCACCGGCGCAACTGCGCCATCCGGATTTCGAGAATCACTTTCTGCAGACCACGGTGCCGTGGTCCTCGCAGGAGTGGGGACTGGACGTGGAGATTACCGAGGGCGTGCTGAATGAGGATTCGGCAAACGAGGTCGGCAAGCTGACCCGGCTCCGCAACGCCGGAGTGCGCGTTGCCATTGATGATTTCGGCACCGGATATTCCTCGTTGAGCCGCCTGGCAACGTTGCCCATCGATACCCTGAAGATAGATCGCAGCTTCGTGCGTCAGTCCGTGGACAGTGTGTCCGGTACCAGCCTGGTCAAGACCATCATCGTTCTGGGGCGCACCTTCAACATGACCACTGTCGCCGAAGGGGTCGAGACCACGCGCGAGCTCGACCTGGTGCGGCAACTCGGCTGCGACCAGTCACAGGGTTTCCTGCACAGTGCGGCGGTTCCCGCCGCCCGGTTCGAGTCCATGTTGCGTGAGGGGCTTGGAACACCCGCCGTGTCCGCCGCCACGGCAGGGTCGGTGCGCCAGGGGCGCGGCAGCTAGACGCCGCGCAGCCTGCGCCGGACCCCATGGCGGCGCGGCTGGAGCGCTGGTGAACAGCCGTACACTCGCAGCACTACGTGTCGGCCCTTCACGGAGCGCGGAATCCGTACCGGACGAAGATGGCGCGCGCCGTGTCTCCACGCAGAAACCTCACGAAGGCCGCCGCGCCTGCCCCTGCGCTGGTGGTGACCGCGGCCGGATATCTGATGGGTGCATGCGAGCCGGCCGGGAAGGTGTCGACCACACGTACCTTGGGATCGATGCGGGCATCGGTGGCGTAGACGATCCCCAGTGGAGCTTCGCCCAGCGCGACGAAGGCCAGTGCCGAGCGCACGTTTTCAGCGGGCACGATGCGATCCGCGACACTGTCCCACACGCCAAGCGCCCGCAAGGCGGCCTGCGCGTACTTGCCGGCCGGTACGCTGTCCGGATCGGCGGTGGCGATGCGACCCTTCGCACCCAATGCCCGCAACAGCGGGAAGTGCGGCGCGATCTTCACTGAGACCGTGCTGTCGGCGGGCGCCACCAGCACCAGCGAATTGGCGGCCACGTCGGCGCGTGTCGCCGGGCGGATCAGATTGTGGTCGGCCAGATAGTTCATCCAGTCCTCGTCGGCACAGACGAACACGTCCGCCGGTGCTCCGGATTCGATTTGCCGTGCCAGCGCGGAGCTGGCCGCGAACGAGAAACGTACCGGGATGCCGCTCTGGTCCGTGAAGGCCTTGCCGGCTTCCTCGAGCACATCGGTCATCGAGGAGGCGGCGAACACTGTGACGATACGCTGTGCAGCCGGTGCGCCGACGCAGTTCATGGCCAGCAGCAGGCCCGCGAGCAGCGCGGTATTCTTCATGGGACGACTCCGTTATGTACGATAGAATATAACCAATGCCCAAGCCGCACGCACACATCCGCATCGACTTTTCGGGTACCTGCTCGATCGGCCCTGGCAAGATCGGGTTGCTGGAAGGCATCGGGCGCACCGGGTCCCTGTCCGCTGCGGCGCGTGCGCTGGGCATGAGTTATCGCCGCGCCTGGCTGTTGCTGCACAACACCAACGAATGCTTCCAGCAGGCGGTGGTGGAATTATCCGTAGGTGGCAGGGATGGCGGTGGCACGCGCCTGACGGATTTTGGCCGGCGGCTGGTGGCCGATTATCGCGCCTTCGAGAGCGCGGTCGATGCGCTGGCCGCCGCCACGTTTGCAGACACGCAGGTCAGCGGCGAGGTGCAGGAAGCACAGGCCGGGCGACGGCCCGTTGCGCGCGCCCTGCAACGACGGCCCCGGGCGCGGGCGCGCTAGAGCCGGTGCCGGCGTCCTAGAACCAGAACGACAGATAGAACTGCAGGATGTTTGCCGCGTAGGAGTACGGCGGCTCGGTCCCGGGTACCAGCGCGCCCGACAGGTTGCCCCGCAGGTCACGGAACGCCGTGTAATCGATCATCTGGTGGTCGATGTGCAGATTGGCCGTGCCGCGATTGATCCAGCTGGTCCAGCCCACCGGAAACTCGTACGACACACCCAGGCCAATGGTGTTGCTGTTGAGCGCGGAGTAGACGCGATCGCGCGCCATGAAGTTCTGCGCATCGACGGATGGAAACAGGTCGCTGAAGAAGTCCGCGCTGTTCTGCGTGTAGTACCGGTACGATCCGGAGAACACCCAGCGGTTCTTCCACGGCTGCACGTATTCGATCTCACCCGTATGCGCGCGGATGCCCCAGGTGTCGCGGTAGTAACGATACTGGCCCGTCAGGGACGCGCGCCACGGCATGTAGTACTTGAGCATCAGCTCGGCGGCATTGCTGGTGCGTGTGTTCGGGTAGATTTCCGGGGCGCGCCCGAAGGCGCTGGGCACGGCGCCGTTGTAGCAGTTCGGCACGCAATAGCGGATGTAGCGGTAGGGGTTCTGCAGATCCCCCTGTTCGCTGATGGTTTCGAAGTTCAGCGAGCTCAGCAGGTTGCGCGTCAGTACCTGGGTTATGCCCACGCGATAGTCGTAGCGGTCCAGCGGACGGTGGAAGTTCGGGTCGCGCTGCTTGCCGCCATTGCCATCGGCAATCGTCTTGAACACGGTGTCGTTGCCGCGCGAAAAGCCGAAATTGACCGTGGTGAGGTCACCGAACATGTCCTGGCTCACCGACAACGACCAGGTCCTGGATTCGTAGTCGTTCTCGTCCGACGTCATGTAGCTCGCCGACCAGGTGGACTTGCCATGCAGGTAGTCCAGCGACAGGCTCTTCTGCGTGCGCTGCTCGCGATAGGGGCTGGCGCCGGAGACGACTACGTCGATGGAGGCGCTGCTGATGGTGTCGACGTAGTAGTTGGCGGTGGCCGAGAAGGATTCGCCGATCTTCTTGCGCACCAGTACGGATGGACCCTGAACCGTGAGCCCGCCGCCCTCGTACCGGTGATACATGAAGTCGGCGCGATCATCCGGCAGCACGGCGCTGCGTGCCACTGCGGCAAGCAGCAGCACGGCCACCGCCAGCGGCCGACCGAAACGTCGCATCACGAGCAGCCGCAACCGCCGCCGGCACCGCCGGTAGCGCCGTGGGCGCCCTCGCGGACCTCGAACACGTGGTCAATGTAGGCCGAGGACACCGGATCCGGGTCGATGGCCATGATCGGGTCGGCCAGGTGTTCGCGCTCGTAGGGCTTGACCCATGGCTGCACGGAACCACAGCCGGCCAGGGGCAGCAGCACGACACCCGCCAACAACAGAGACCTTGCCAGTTTCGTACGTGCTCCTACTCGCGCACCAGCGCGCGGATCTGGTTCGAGATATTCGTTCTCGTCGCCCGGCTTGTAGCCGCGATGCAGCCAGCGCAGGTTACCCTTGCGGTCCACGATCACGGTGCTCGGCATGCCGGCGACCTGATAAAGCTTACTCACCTGGCTCTTGGTGTCGAACAGTATCGGAAAGGTGACAGGTGTGGCCTTCAGCCAGTTGACTGCGGCATTGGAGTCGGGCTCCACGTTCACACCGACCATGGTGAAACCCATCGGCTTGTACTTGTCGTACAGCTGCTCGAGGATGGGCATTTCCTGGCGGCAGGGCCCGCACCAGCTGGCCCAGAAGTTGATCATCACCACCTGGCCCTTGAACTGGCTGAGCGCCACCGGCTTGCCGGCCATGCTCTGCAGCTGGAATTGCGGCGCCGGGACCGAGGGCATGCCCGCCAGGGCGGGGGCGCTGATCATTGCTGCCAGCAGCAGGGCGCGCAGGCCCGTCGGGCGGAATTTCCTTGTCGCGTTCATTTACATGCCTCCTCGGCGTTCAGAAGAACACGGTCAATCCGATACCCGCGCCGAAGTTGTTGACCAGTTTCTGGCTGCCGAGCAGATCCGACTGGAAGACATGGTCCTGCACCTCGATGTGCACCGCCAGCCAGTCCGTGGGCAGCAGCCGGTATCCGGCCCCGAAGTTCACCGTGAAGTGCTGATCGCCGGCGAACTTCGTGCTGCCAATCCCGCCCAGCACGTACAGCGCGCTGTTCATGGCGAGACTGCGACCGATGTACACCTCGCCAGGAAGCAGGTTGTAACCCAGCGAGAGGTTGTAGTACGTGAAGCGCCTCTCAGCCGGAGTAAGCAATTGCACATCTCCGCCCAGGGTCTCGTAGCTGGTCCTGCCGGCCGTGGAACGGCCGTAGCTGGCCTGGAAGAAGAAGTCTTCTGTCACGTGGTACGCGGCGGTCAGGCCCCACGTGGGATTGGTGCCGAAATCCTCGATGGACAGCGAGCCGTAGCTGCCGCCCAGTTCGACGTTGCTGGCTTCGATTTTCGGAACCGTGATCTTGCGCCGCTCCACTTCGGGCTGGATGACTTCCGGCGGAGTGCTCGATGGCTCCTCCTCGCCCGCATCGGCGGCCTGCTGCTGCGCCGCCTTGTGGTGCCAGGGCAGGTGCAGCGAGGCACAGCCGGCAAGCCCGGCCAGTGCGAGGCTCAGAAGAAGAAGGCGAGCTCGAGTTTCCATTCCTTGATCTCCTCGTTCTCATTGCGGCTGGTGAATACCAGGTGGTGACGGTATTCGCCGCGCAGGAAGAATCGTCGTGTGAGGTAGTAGCGCAGGCCGACGCCCGCGTAGGCGGTTTGATCACTGCTGTCCGGCGCCGCGACCGTGGTGGACCGGGGATGAATCCAGATGCCGCCCGTGCCCAGCGTCAGCAGGGGCGAGAGGCGCCATTCGGAACGAAACACATGCGCCAGGCCGATCTCCGCCGCGTAGCCGTTGCTGGCCTTGCCCAGGAACTGCGACCCGGTCAGTTCGATCTGCATCTGGTCGGTCATGGACCAGGACATCCGGCCGGCAATCAGCGTGGCGCCGCCGTAGTCGCCGGCGCCGGCGCCCATCTCCCAATGGTGGGAGGTGAAGCCGGCGCGATTTCCCAGGTCGAAGGTGAATTCGCTGCCATCGGCGAGCAGCATCCTGCGCATGGCCTTCTCGGATGCCCAGCCTTCCACGCCGCGCCCGGTTCGCACCTTGAACCACTCGGTACGCCGGTACAGGACCTCGACGGAATCTCCACGCGGCACCACCTGGGTGACCGCATAGCCACGTCCGGGCCCCAGGCGCAGCTCCAGATAGGGCTCGGCGACGAACAGCTGCGCCGGATCGTGCGCTGCCTCTCCAGCGCGTGCCGCACCACCTGCCAGCACGGCAAGCAGCACCAGGCCCAACGCACGAAGCGCGCTAGTTGTTGAGGGGGACGCCGGGATCAAATGGATTGTTGTAGTACTGCGCGCCAATGTCGACCCATTCGGAAATCAGGCGCAACTCGCCGGGAGTCAGGAAGCCCCTATGATCGACGGTGCCGCCGCCGTTCGCAAATCGGTCGAAGAAACGTGTGGACCCGCGCGCAGAAAGTGGCGCTAGGCGGGCCGGTTCCGGGACCTGTTGCGGGACCAGGATGGGGTTGCCCATTGCATCGACCTGGCCGCTGTCCACCATGATCGTCACGAACTGCAACTGGCCGTTGGCATCGAGCTGCTGCTGGTTGCCGCCGGTAACCAGTTCGGTATAGGAGTTCTTGTGTTGCGTGGTCGCATCGCGCGGGCCATCGGACAGATCCAGCTGTCCGGCCGGTACCTGTGGTGCTCCCATGGCGTCGGTCGGGGCGTGGCAGTTGATGCAGGTGTGGTCCGCCACCACCACGGTTCCGCCCATCCCGTCAGACGCCGTGACCTGTCGTGGCGTCGACCACAACGGATTGATGTTGGCCTCGTAGTTGATGACGATCCGGCAGTTGCTCTTCCAGGCCAGCTGGCAGCCGGAGCTGGTCGGTGCCAGCGTTGAAAGGCCTTCGCCGATTCCAAAGCCGCCGCCGCCGTAGCTCAGGTTCACGACGAGCTGTGGCGTCGGATTGGTCCAGGCATCCGTCTCGCGCAGGTTCACGCCTGGCAGTTCCGAACAGGTGGTGCTGCCGCCGGCGCACGAGGTGCGCGCACGGGCCAGGGCCATTGTGTCCCCGCTCTGCGTCGTGCCACCGGTGGAGGCCAGGGTATTGGGAAAGGGCAGGCCGGCATCCGTGCCAGCCCACGCCGAAATCGTCGTGCCATCACGGCCATGTGATTGTTCGACGGCATTGGCGCCGGCGGGAGCCTCGTGGCAGCCATTGCAGTGTCGCTCCTCACCGGGGCGCAGCTGCAGCCAGGAAGTGTGCCGGCCGAACTGCGGCAGGCGGCGACCGTCCTTGTCGAGGATGTCGAAGGTGAAGGGCACGTTGGCGGGCACGCGTACACTGACCGAGCCATCCGGTTCGATGGGCGCGTACCCCAGGATCACGCGCATGAAGCCCACGCCGCTGCCGATCGCGGCGCCGAAATCCACGTCCGGCAGGGACATGTCCAGTTGGCGGTCGAAGCGCGACACCGCCTCCTCGATGCGGATGAAGCGCGCCGGGCGATCATCAGCCGTGCACAGCGTGGGGTCGGCAAGCATGGCAATGGTGCGGTTCGTCGCCGGACAGGTGGCGGTGCCCGTGCCGGTTACCGTGTGGGCCTGCTGGCCATCGAAGTCGTAGACACTGCGGATACTGAGCAGGCCCACGCCCTGGCCGGCCAGCAGCGGGTTGAGCAGGTCCTGGCTCCTGGCCCACAGCGGCGCCCGTGCCTGCAGGGCCACCAGGTCGGAGATCATCACGCCCTCGGCGGGCGTGAACAGCGGTTTGAAGGTGTTGTCGATCGGGCTGAACATGAAGGCGCTGTACAGGGGCGCCGCGGGGATGTAGTTGGGGTCGGCCAGATTTGCATCGGTGCAGGCCAGCGGCACCGGCGCGGCGGCGGTGCTGTCCTGCAGCCGGCACAACGACCAGCTCACCAGGATGCGCCCGCTGCCATCCCACAGCGGATAGGCCGAGAGGAAGCGGCCGCCGGGTGAGGGGCCGTCGACAATGGTGACCTGATTGGGCGTAACGCGGCTCTGGGCGGGCCCGGTGGGAGCCGCATTGGCGAGCATCTGCGTGCTTTCCACGTAGTCCTCGGTGTCAAGGATCAGCAGGTCGCCGCCCTGGTCCGTGTCCTGATCGAAGGGGCGGGCCAGCGCGAGGACGCGGCCATCTTCCATCGGGCGTGCATGCGTGAACTGGAAATCCTGGCCGTACACGTCATTGCCGCCCTCGATCAGACGGTGACTGCGCGCGCCGTACAGCAGCTGCAGTCCCGTGCCGTCGGCATTGGCGGTGTAGAGGCTCATGCCGCCGCCCGAGTTGTCCCAGCGGCTGAACATGATGCGGCCCTGGCGCGGCACGAAGCGCGAGCTCTGCGGATTGTCCGGCAGTGGATCTTCGTCGCGCAGAGTCTCCGGCCACAGGTCATGACCGATGTTGTAGGTGATCTGCTCGATGCTCTGGCGGTCGGCACTGAGAACGTGCAGCAGGAAGGCGCTCTCACCCGCATTCTGGAACTGCGCCTCGTAGCCTGGCTTGCCCTCGTCGAGCAGGGCGGCCCTGGAACCGCGCTGACGGGTGGAGGAAAACACGATGCTGCCGTCGGGCAGGTAGTGCGGCGAGACGTCGTTGCCACTGGTCGGAAATAGCGCCGGGTCTATCACCTGGTGCGGATTGGTATCCGAGACCGGTGCGGTCGTGTCGAATTCCCACAGCGTCCAGTAGGGCGGATCGCGCTCGTCCATGTTGTTCGCCAGCGGTCCGCGCATCGAGAAGATCAGCTTCGTGCCATCGGGCGAGGCATCCAGGTCCTTGATGTCGTAGGGACCGTCGGAGGTTATCGCGCCTGTGACGTCGATCTCGGTTCCGGAGGGCGAAGCGCTGGTGCGCATGAACACGTCGGCGTCGGGCACCGCCAGGCGCGTGCGGCCGGGATTGTTCAGCTGGTCGTAATCCGGCAGGGTCTGCGCGTCGAAGAAATGCTTGACATATGCAACCGGGAAATCGACGGTGCCCGGGTCGATGCCCTGGCCGCGGCCGATATCCACGCTGCCGCCGCTGCTGCACGCGGCCAGCACCGCGAGCAGGCTCGCACCGATGAGGCTGTATGCGGCCCTGATTGAATTCACCTGATAGTTTCCCTCGGACCCTTCCGGCGGGCCGTAGTTGAAGTATTCGCAGATGCCGTGGCACGGCTGTGACGCGACTCCCATTGCGCGCGGTTGATCATATTCGCCACGCACCCTTGCTCTACGCTGTCTGCACATGGCGACGTCTGTCGAATGAGACATTCGGACCATGGCGAACAGGCCGATATATTGCACGCCAAGGAACGCCAAAGGCACTGCAAAGCAGGCAGCCCCTTCGAGGACAGGTCTCATGATACGAACAGACAAAGGCAGGAATCTGGCCGTGGCCGCGCTGGGTACGATGCTCGCCTGCGGCGCAGCGGGCCTGACCCAGGCCGGGCCGCGCGAGCAGGCCAAGCGGATCCACGACCGCATTGCCGGTGTGCCGCCGACCCAGCAGGTGCTCGATCAGATGGAGCAGAAGGTGGCAACCGGCGATGCGGCAGGGGCCGCGCGCATCGCCATGCAGGAGCCAAGTTTCTACACCACGACGCTGAAGAACTGGATCACGCCCTGGACCAACCGCGACCAGACCGTGTTCGCGCCGCTCAACGACTACACGGCGACGGTGATCGGCATGATCCGCGACGACGTGGATTACCGGCAGGTGCTCTCCGGTGACATCCTGTACGTCGGCGGTGCCGGCTTCCCGGCCTACTCACCGTCCGACAACAACCTCTACCAGGCCCTCGAGGACCAGGACGCGAATCTGGGCGATGCCAGCGTGCTGGTGCGTGACACGCAGTCCGCCCACACCGGCCTTCCCGTGAAGGCCACCGCCGGCATCATGACCACGCGCGCCGCCGCGCAGGCATTCTTCATCGCGGGCACCAACCGCGCGATGTTCCGCTTCACGCTGATCAGCCAGATGTGCAAGGACATGGAGCAGGTGCACGACGTGAACGTTGCGCCGGACCGCATCCGTCAGGACGTAAGCCGGTCACCGGGCGGTGATTCGCGCGTGTTCCTGAACAACTGCATCGGTTGCCATAGCGGCATGGATCCGCTGGCGCAGGCATTCGCGTACTACAACTTCAATCCGGACACCGGGCGGCTGGAATACACCGATGGTCAGGTCCAGCCCAAGTACCTGATCAATTCGGACAACTTCAAACCCGGCTTCGTCACGCAGGACGACGGCTGGCACAACTACTGGCGCCAGGGCCAGAACAGTGTGCTGGGCTGGGATCAGAGCATGCCCGCCAGCGGCAATGGCGCCAAGTCCATGGGCGCGGAGCTCGCCAACAGCGACCAGTTCGCCCGCTGCCAGGTGGAGAAGGTCTTCAAGACCATATGCCTGCATCCGCCCGTGAACCAGTCCGATCGCGACGAAGTGAACAACGTCATCGGGCAGTTCAAGGCCGGCGGCTACAAGATGAAGGACGTGTTCGCCCAGACGGCCGCGTACTGCAAGGGCAATTGAAGGGAATGCAACGCATGAAGACCCTGAAACTCACCCTGCTGGCATCTGCGCTGGCGCTGCTGGCCGCCTGTTCGGGCGGAGCGCCCACTACCGCCAACAGCAACCCGGTACAGACGGGCGGTGCCGCCGACGACTACGCCGGACCGGCGCCGGAGAATGCGGACATCCAGTCGTTCCGCATCAACTTCTGGCAGAACGTCAAGGGCTCGGACCGCTGCGGCGCCTGTCACAACCAGACCAAGGGTCAGGCTCCCGAGTTCGCGCGCAGCGACGACGTGAATGCGGCGTACAACGCCATTCTGCCCTACGTGAATCTCACCGAGCCCGACCAGTCGGCGCTGGTGGCCAAGGTGGCGGGCGGCCACAACTGCTGGCAATCAAGCGCGCGCGCCTGCGCCGATATCCTTACCGTGTGGATCCGCAACTGGGCCGGATCGGCGGCTGCCGGCGGCACGCAGATCCAGCTGGTGGCACCGCCGGAGAAGACGGTGGGAGACAGCAAGGTCTATCCGCAGTCCTCCTCGGGATTCGGCAGCACCGTGTGGCCGCTGCTGCGCGGCAACGGCAAGTGCCTGCGCTGCCACCAGTCCACGGCGCCGGATCCGCATTCGCCCTTCTTCGCCAGCGCCGACGTCGATGAGGCCTATGCGGCGGCCCAGGCGAAGATGAACCTGGACGATCCGGCCAGCTCGCGTTTCGTGATTCGTCTGCGCGAGGAATCGCACAACTGCTGGACCTCCGATTGTGCGCACGACGCCGACGTGATGCAGGCGGCCATCCAGGCCTTTGCCGATCAGGTGGCCGTCACGCCGGTGGACCCGACCCTGAAGGTCAGCCGGGCGCTGAACCTGTATGACGGCACCATCGCCTCCGGCGGCAACCGCATGGACCAGTACGCGATCGCCAAGTACGAGTTCAAGACCGGCAGCGGCGACACGATCTACGACACCAGCGGCAAGGGTGCCGAGCTGAATCTCACCATGTCCGGCAACATCAGCTGGGTTGGCGGCTGGGGCGTGAATATCAAGAAGGCCGACGACGTGCGCGCCGGCGGCAAGGCCCAGGGCAGCGTCACCGCCAGTGCCAAGCTGGCCGATGCCATCAAGGCGACCGGCGAGTACTCCATCGAGGTATGGGCCGCGCCGGCCAACATCAACCAGGAGGACGCCTACCTGGTGAGCTATTCCGGCAGCGCGACCACGCGCAACGTGACGCTGGCGCAGCGCGAATACCAGTACGAGGCGCTGGGCCGCTCCACGACAACCGGGCCCAACGGCGCACCTTCACTGCTGACACTGGATACCGACCGTGATGCGCAGGCCACCCTGCAGCACGTCGTGCTGACCTACGATCCGATCAACGGCCGGCGCCTGTACGTGAACGGCAATTACACGGGTGACGTGGATCCGCGTGTCGGCGGTTCGCTGGCGGGCTGGGACGACACCTTTGCACTGGTGCTGGGCAACGAGACCTCCAATAACCGCCAGTGGGAGGGCGTGCTGCGTTTCGTGGCGATCCACGACCACGCGCTCACGCCGGAGCAGGTCCAGCAGAACTTCGCCGCCGGAGTGGGCGAGAAGTACTTCCTGCTGTTCGATGTGGGTCCGCTGATCGGTGAGTCGGCCGGCAAGGTCTTCGTGATGTTCGAGGTCAGCCAGTACGACAGCTACAGCTATCTGTTCAACAAGCCCACCTTCATCAGCCTGGATCCGAACTATCTGCCGGGCTCGATCCCGATACACGGCATCCGCATCGGCGAGAACGGGGCCGAGGTATCCAATGGCCAGGCCTATGCCAATCTGGACATCAACGTGACTGATCCGAACTACTCCCCGGACAAAGGTCAGCTGTTGTCGCAGATCGGCACCGTCATTCCGCTGCAGAAGGGACCGGACTCGGATGAGTTCTTCCTGAGCTTCGACCAGATCGCCAACCAGACGCACGCGCGTACACCGGCGGTCGGCGTGCCTTCGCCGCAGGTGGACCTGGCGCCCGCCTCGGACATCGGCGTACGGACTTTCGAGCAGCTCAACCAGAGCATGTCGCGGATCACCGGAGTGCCCACCACCGACAGTGGCGTGCGCAGCACTTACCTGCAGGTGCAGCAGCAGTTGCCGCCGACACCGGACATGCAGGCCTTCCTGGCCTCGCACCAGACCGGCATTGCGCAGCTGGCCATCAAGTACTGCTCGGTGATGGTGAACAACGCGAGCACCCGCCAGGCGTTCTTCCCGCAGCTTGACGTGAACGCCAGCGCGGCCTCGCAGTTCGCCGATGCGGCCGGCAAGGACAGGCTGATCGTGCCGCTGCTGCAGAAGGTGTTCCAGGAGAAGACTGACGGTACGGATCTGGCCAGCCAGCCGACAGGCACGCAGGCACGTACCGAGCTGTCGAGCCTGATCGACAAGCTGGTGACCAATGGCGCCGGCAGCGCGACCGTGGCCAAGGCGGCCTGCGGGGCCGCGCTGGGCAGCGGCGTTCTCGAGATTCTCTAGAGGCACGAACCATGCGCTACATCCGCAAGATTCCCAAGGGCCGCGGCCTGAACGAGCCCATCCTGCACGCCGATCATCCGTATCCGGTGACGCGCCGGGAGATGCTGTCGGCCGGCCTGATCGGCGGCGCCGCCACGGTGTTCGTCCCCGGATTGCTGCTGCCGCGCACGGCCCGGGCGGACGTGAAGGCGGATCTGAACTACCTGGGGCTGGCCAACTGCGGTCTGACCGGCGGGGCGGGCATGATCCCGTTCATCTGCTTCGACCTTTCCGGTGGCGCCAACATCGCCGGTTCGAACGTGCTGATCGGCCAGCAGGGGGGGCAGCTGGACTTCCTGTCGGCAGCCGGCTATTCGAAGCTGGGCCTGCCCGGCACGATGACGCCCAATCTGCCGAACCAGATCGATTCGAGTTTCGGCATTGTCCTTCCACATCGACAGCGCATGGCTGCGCGGCATGAAGCTGCGCGCCAGTGCAAGCACCGGCCTGAATACCAACGGCGCGATCCTCGCGGCCCGCTCGGAAAACGACACGGGCAACAACCCGCACAATCCGATGTACGGCATTGCCAAGACTGGTTCGCGCGGCGAACTGCTGACGCTGATCGGCACGCAGAGTTCGGATTCCGGCGGCAATTCCGCGGCGCCGGCCGCGATGATGGATCCGCGCCTGCGCCCGACCAAGGTGGACCGCGCCAGCGATGTGACCGGACTGGTCGATACCGGTGAACTGGGCACGCTGTTCAATGATCCGGCCGACGCCGTGTCGGTGATGGAAACGATGGCGGCGCTCACCAACGACAAGCACGCTCACGTCTCCACCGGTCTTACCGGATCTGGTGGCGGTCCTACGGATGCCGAAGTGAAGGACTTCAACAAGTGCGGCTATGTGAAGTCCGCCTATCTGGCCGAGAAGTTCAATGATCCGACCACGCTGAATCCGGACATTGACCCGAACATCGTGGGCCCGACCGGTATCTGGACGCAGGCCGAGTACGACTCGGATTCCAACTATCGCAAGACCGCCGCGGTGATGAAGATGGTCATCGATGGCAATGCCGGTGCCGGCACGGTGCAGCTGGGCGGCTACGACTATCACACGGGGGATCGCTCCACGGGTGAGGCGCGGGATGAGCGCGCCGGCGAGTGCATCGGGGCCTGCCTGGAATACGCGGCGCGCACCAACCGCCCGCTGATGGTCTACATCTTCAGCGACGGCTCACTGGCCTCCAACGGCATGATCGACAACTCCACCGGGGGCCGTGGCAAGGGCGTCTGGACCGGCGACAACCAGTCGACCGCCGCTACCGTGATGCTGGTGTACAACCCGGCCGGTCCGCCGGTGATGATGCCTGCCACCAGCGGCGTGCCGCGCAACCAGATCGGCTGGTTCAACAACGATGGCTCGGTGGCCACGACCAGCCACCCCGGCGCCAACGCGGTGAACCAGCTGGTGGAAGTGGTGATCCTGAACTACCTGGCGTTGCACGGCCGCACCGGGGACATGCAGACGCTGTTCCCGACCAACGGGCTGGGGTCGCAACTGGACAACTGGACGGCTTTCGCGCCGATCGCGTGAAGCACGTCATTGCCTGGAAGTGCCGGCGCGCTATCCTGTCATCAACTGTTAAATAGCGCGTGGTGCATGCTGCTGTGCGAAATGCCGGACGCTCATCTTTATTGCTGCTGGCGGCGCTGCTGCTGGCCGCCGCCGCGGCGTCGGGTGCCCAACCCTACCGGCTGCTGGGCCAGAGCGCCCCGGATTTCACGCTGAAGGCCACGTCCGGCACCAATTTCCGCCTGGCCGAGTATCGCGGCCAGGTGGTGTTGCTCACGTTCTGGAGCAGTCACTGCAGCTCCTGTGGAGCGCAGCTGGCGGCGATCAGCAGCTTGCTGAACACCTACCAGTCGGCGGGATTGGCGGTACTCGGGGTGGATGTCGATGACGACGTCGTCGAGGCGGCCCGTTACGCGGTGGCGCATCCGGTCAACTATCCGATGCTGCTGGATCCCGACAAGCAGGTTGCGCGTGCCTATCGCGTCGACAACCTGCCGATGCTGGTGCTGGTGGATCGCGGCGGTACGGTCCGCTGGGCGGCGCGCGACTACAAGAGCGGCAGCGAGTCCGGGTATCAGCAACAGGTCAGGGAACTGCTCGATGAATAGCCGCCCGGCGCGGCCTGCACAGCATAGAGGCATCATGAAGCACTTGAATACACTGCCGGGGCTACTGCTCGCGCTGCTCGCGCCAATCGCCGTCGCCGCCGAGGGACCCGCCGACACGCCGACAGCCGCCGCCGATGCCCCGGCTGTTGCCGCGGCCCCCGCGGACGCGGCGAATGCCGACGCCGACACGCCGGCGTCACCGGCGGATACGCGTGCCCTGGATGAGCAGATCCAGTCCATCAAGAAGGACACGGTTGAATTGAACCGCGATCTGTTCGTGCTGGAGGAGGAACTGCTGTTCCCGGCCAACACGCAGGTGGCGGTGTTCCTGTCGATGGACGTGGGGGATTTCTTCGCGCTGGATTCTGTGGAACTGCGTATCGATGACAAACAGGTGGCCAAGCACCTGTACACGCCGCGCGAGGCCGAGGCCTTGCTCAAGGGTGGCGTGCAACGGCTGTATCTTGGCAATCTGAAGGTGGGCAAGCACGAGATCGTCGCGCTGTTCACGGGCAAGGGCCCGCATGGACAGGACTATTCGCGCGGCGCCACGCTGAATTTCGAGAAGTCCGTCGGTGCCAAGTATCTGGAACTGAAGATCTCTGACCGGCAGGCCAAACAGCAGCCGGAATTCGAGATCCGGGACTGGGAATAGCGGGGAACCAGGTGAACCGGGTCCCCACCACGGGCAAGCGGCGCCGCGCGGTGATCGCGGGGCTCGCGGCTGCCGGCCTGTTGCTGGCGCCGGCGGCACTGCCGGCGCGCGGCAAGCACGCTCCGGACCGGCTGCCTGCCACGCGGGTGCAGGACCTGCACTACGGCGATGTGCTGTTCCAGGACTTCATGGGCGAGGACCTGGAGGCACTGGTCCGGCTGGAGGCCTACGAACACTGGCATCTGATGCCGCATCACGAGCTCGAGGCGCAGCTGCTGGCTGGCGGCCTGTACCTGCAGCTGGGCATGCACAACGAGGCCGGGCGGATCTTCGAGTCGGTGCTGGCGGCCGATGACATACCGGCCAACGTCAAGGCGCGCGCCTGGTTCTACCTGGCCAAGGTCTGGTACGCGCGCGGCTACTACGAGCGCTGCGTCGATTCCCTGCACAAGGTCGATGGCCTGCTGGCCCCGGCACAGCAGGCTGAACGCGTGAATCTCGAGGCCAATGCGCTGATGCACCTGCAGCGCTATGACGACGCCATTACCTTGCTCGCCGCGTGGCACAGCGACAGCAGCTGGATGCAGTACGCGCGTTTCAACCTGGGCGTGGCACTGGCACGCGAGGGCCGGCTGGAGGACGCCGTGCCGTTCCTGGAAGCAGTCGGCCAGCTCGACAGCCGCAACGAGGAGATGCTGGCGCTGAAGGACAAGGCCAACGTGGCCCAGGGCTATGCCTGGCTGCAGGCGGGCAAGCCCGAACGCGCGCAGCCGGTGCTGGAGCGCGTGCGACTGCAGGGGCCGCAGTCCAGCCGCGCATTGCTGGGGCTGGGCTGGGCGCTGTCCGCGCAGGGCAGGAATGAGGATGCACTGACGCCCTGGACCGAACTGCGTGATCGCAATCTGCTCGATGCGGCCGTCCAGGAGGCGTACCTGGCGGTGCCCTATGCGTTCACCAAGCTCGGTGCCAGTGGCCAGGCCGCCGACTATTACGAGAAGGCCCTGAGTTCGTTCGCCGACGAGCGCGGCCGCATCGACGCGGCCATTGCTCGGGTGAAGGCCGGCGATCTCACGCACGAGCTGGTTGGTGGAGATGACATCGACTCGCCGCAGCGAGGCTGGTTCTGGCAGCTGCGGACCCTGCCTGACGAACCCGAGTCGCGCTATCTGTACCCGATCCTGGCGGGCAACGACTTCCAGGAAGGCCTGAAGAACTACCGCGATCTGGCCTACCTCGGTTCCACGCTGGCGCACTGGAACCAGAACATGGCCGTATACGACGACATGATCGAGACACGCGAAAAGGCCTATGCCGAGCGCACGCCGCGGGTGGATGCATTGCTGGGCAGCGATGTGCTCAAGCAGCTCACGGCGCGCCGCCAGGCCGCGGCGGGACGCCTCAACGACATCGTCAATCACGAGGATGTGGCGGCCCTGGGTACGCCCGACCAGCAATCCAAGTGGAAGCTCATCCAGAAGATCGAAGTCGCGCTGATGACCGAGCCTCACGATGCGGCGACCGATGCAATGCGCGACAAGCTCAAGCTGATCAAGGGCGTGTTGTACTGGGATATGCGCGAGGCCTATCCGCAACGGCTGTACCAGCAGCGCCGGGATTTGAAGAACCTCGACAAGTTGCTCGGCGAGAGCCAGAACCTGTGGCTGCGCGTGGAGGAAGCGCGGCGCAGCGCCCCCACGACCACCGGTGACTTCTCCGCGCGCATTGCGGCGTTGCAGGCGCGCATCAAGGCGCTGCGTGCACGGCTCGATGCGGCGGGCAGGGCCCAGGAACAGCTGCTGGCCGGCATCGCGGTCAACGAGCTGCAGCAACAGCGGCAGCGGATAGCCGACTACGAGGTGCAGGCGCGCTTCGCACTGGCCACCATTTACGATCGCGCGTCCGAAAGCCAGGCCACGCCCGCGCCGGAATCGGCGCCGGCCCAGGGGACGGCGCCGTGAGGGCATTCCATACCCTGCTGGCATGCGTGCTGATGGCACTGCCTTGTGCCGGCGTTGCGGCAGACGCCTCCAAAGGTAAGGCAGCGCCGACGCTGAAGGATCTGCCCAGGCGCAAGATCGAGATTCGCAAGGACGCGCCGGCGGACGCCAGTGCCGACAAGGCAATGCAGAACTACCGCAAGTTCCTCACGCTCCCGGATGCCGATCCGGCGCTGAAAGCCGAGGCGCTGCGTCGCCTTGGAGACCTGTCGCTGGAGGGCGGCGAGCAGGAACGTCAGGACGCCGAAATATCGCGTGTGGACCCGGGCGGGGCCGCGGCGATCAAGCTGTACACGCAGCTGCTCAAGGAGCATCCGGACTACGCGCAGAACGATCGCGTGCTCTACCAGCTGGCGCGTGCCTACGAGACGACCGGCCAGCCCGAAAAGGCGCTGGCCGCGCTCGACGAGGTGGTGCAGCGCTATCCGCACACGGCCGATATCGTGGAGGTGCAGTTCCGTCGCGGCGAGCTGCTGTTTTCCGCACATCGCTATCGCGAAGCGCAGGACGCTTACGCGCAGGTCACGGCCGCGGGGGGCGGCGAGTTCTACCAGCAGGCTCTCTACAAGCAGGGCTGGTCGCTGTTCAAGCAGAACCTGAACGAGGAGAGCCTGCCGCTGTTCGCGCGGCTGCTCGACGCGCAACTGCGCGATCCCGGCTCCCCGCACGGCTATCGTCCGCTTGCGACGCTGGGGCGCGCCGATCGCGAACTGGTTGAAGACACATTGCGGGTGATGAGCCTGACCTTCTCGTATCAGCAGGGCGTGGAACCGCTGAACAGGTTCGTGACGCAGATCGGCAATCCGCCATATGCGGCGCTGCTTTATTCAAAGCTTGGCGACCTCTACGTGGAAAAGCAGCGTTACCAGGATGCCGCCGACACATACCGGGCGTTCGTGGCGCGCGCGCCCAATGACGAGGCCTCGCCGTTGCTGGTCACGCAGGCCATCGAAGCCTATCGCAAGGGCGGCTTCCCCGACCTGGTGCTGGACGGCAAGCGCGAGTACGCCCAGAACTACAACTTCGGCACCGCCTTCTGGAAGGGACGCAAGCGGGAGGATTACCCGCAGATCGCCACTGAGTTGAAGACGCATCTGACGGACCTGGCGGCGTATCACCACGAGAAGGCCCAGAAGAGCAGGCAGCCGGCCGACAAGGCATCCAACTACGCACAGGCGGTCAAGTGGTACCGGATCGAGCTGCAGTCGTTTCCCGAAGACGAGGATGCCGAGCAGGTGAACTATCACCTGGCCGATGCCCTGTACGAAAGTGGCGACTACGCCCATGCGGTGGACGAGTACGAGCGTACGGCATACACCTACGCGCCCGGCCCGGATGCCGCCAAGGCCGGCTACGCGGCGCTGTCCGCCTACCAGAAGCAGGAGGCGCTGCTGCCGGAGTCCGAGCGCGCGGCCTGGCACGCGCGCAGCATCGCGGCCGGCGTGCGGTTTGCCCGCACCTTCCCGGATCATCCGGACAGTGCCGGCGTGCTGACCCGTGCCACCGAAGAGCTGTACAAGGCGCACGATCTGCCGCATGCGCTGGAGGCGGCCGGCATCCTGCTGGCGCGCAATCCACCGGCCACGGCGGCTCAGCGGCGCATCGCCTACAGCGTTACCGGCCAGGCGCAGTTCGACCAGGGTCAGTATGCCGCGGCCGAGAGTGCCTGGAGTCAGGCGCGCGTACTGGCCGCCGGCGACAAGGACCTGACCCGCACGCTGTCCGAACAGTTGTCGGTTGCGGTGTATCGCCAGGGTGAGGCCAGGCGCGACGCTGGTGATGACCAGGGTGCAGTGGACGAGTTCCTGCGCGTGGCGCGCGTGGCGCCTGGCGCGCCGACGGTCGAAACCGCGCAGTTCGATGCCGCGGCCGAACTCATCAAGCTGCAAGACTGGCCTCGCGCCATTCAGGTGCTGGAGGCGTATCGGCACGACTACCCGAAGAGCAAGCGCCAGTCCGATGTCACGCAGAAGCTGGCGGTGGCCTACACGCAGGCCGGCCGCGGCTCCCAGGCGGCTGGCGAATACGAGCGCATTGCTGCATCCAGTGATCAGCCGCCCGAAGTGCGTATCGAGGCGCTGGGGCTGGCTGCGGACCAGTACGAGAAGAGTGGCGATGTCGCGCATGCGGTGCCGCTGCTCGAGAAGCTCGTGAAACAGTATCCGACGCCGGTGGCCGATCGCATCGAGACGCGCCAGAAGCTGGCCGACTACGCCGCGCAGGCCGGCGATACGAAGAAGGTGGCCTACTGGCAGCAGCAGATCGTGAAGGCCGATGCCAGTGCCGGCGCCGAGCGTACGGATCGCACGCGCTATCTTGCCGCCAGGGCGAGCCTCGCGCTCGCCGCGCCGGCCAGGGACCACTTCCGGTCATTGAAGCTCACGTCCCCGTTGTCCAGATCCCTGAAGCCCAAACGCGCGGCACTGGATGCCGCGCTGGCTGCCTACAAGAGCGCGGCCGCCTACAGCATCGCGGAAGTCACCACGCAGGCGGATTTCGAAATTGCCGAGCTGTACCGCCAGCTTTCAGTCGACCTGATGGACTCGGAGCGCCCGAAGAAGATGTCTGCCGACGAGCGTGACCAGTACGATGTGATCCTGGAGGAACAGGCCGCGCCCTTCGAGGACCAGTCGATCGCGCTGCATGAAGCCAATGCAGCCCGGGTCCGCGACGGCGTGTACGACGATGGCGTGAAGGCGAGCTTCGACGCCCTGGCAAAGTTGCTGCCGGCACGCTACGGCAAGACGGAGATGCCGGTTGCCTGGAGCCCGGGTCTGGCGCTGTCGCCGGAAGCCACCGTGGCTTTCCAGCATGCGATGCAGTTGCAGCAAGCCGGCAAGCTGGAAGACGCGGAAGTCGAGTTTGCCGAAAGTGCGCGCCTGGCGCCGGCCAGTCCCGCGCCATTGACCCAGCTCGGGCTGGTCCAGCGCCAGCGTGGCGAGTTCGCTGCAGCTGCCGACTCCTATGCCCGCGCACTGGCAATCGACCCCCAGTACGCGCCGGCATTGCGCAACCTGGGCGTGCTGCGGGATCTGTACCAGGATGATCCGGTCGGGGCGCTGCAATGCTTCCAGCAGTATCAGACGGTCACCGGTGAGGACCGGCCGGTCAGCGGCTGGATTGCCGAGGTGAAGGTGCGTGCGGACAAGCTCGCTCCGCCCGCGCCGCCAGCGGCTTCCCCGGAGGCGGCGCCGGTGCCTGAGCCGACTTCGGCACCGGCCACGACACCGGCACCGGCGGGCGCATCGACTGTACAGGCGGAGGCAGGATGAAGACGCACTGGATGTTCATCGCGCTGTCATTGCTGGGTGCCACCGTGGTGGCGGCCGCCGAGCCGGCGCCCGCGCAGCGTTCCGGGGAGCAGCCGGCCAGGGCCGCGCCGGCCGATGCCGCAGCCGCCGCAAAGGCAGCCGCTGCAAAGAAGGAGGCGGCGGCCAGCGCGGCTGCAGCACAGCCCTCGGCGCATGTCGAGCTGAATGCGACGCAGATCACCGGCAACCGGGAACTGCCGCGTGTGCTGTACGTCGTGCCGTGGAAAAAGGCCGATCTGGGCGACCTGTCCGGCAAGCCGACCAGGAGCCTGCTCGACGAGGTGCTGGCGCCGGTCGATCGTGACGTCTTTCGGCGACAGATGCGTTATCACGAGGCATTGCAACCCGATAGTGCAGCGCCGCCTGCGGCGGGCGCAGCCGGGGGTGAGAGGTAGGTCGCAGCAAAAATGCTGTCAGAGTTTCATCGTGTGGGCTGGTATTGCGGCCCCCCATTTCAGTCAGGGAGCTTTCGATGGATGTGATTTCCAGAATCGCCAAATTCTTCCAGGATGGCGGACATTTCATGATTCCGATCGCACTGGTCGGTGTAATCGGCATCGCCATTGCGGTGGAACGCTACCTGTACCTGACCTGGGCGCGCGGTCGTAACCAGTCGCTGTGGAAGCAGCTGGAGCCGCTGCTCAGCGCCGGCAATTTCCGCGGCGCCGCACAACTGGCGTCCAAGTCCGCCGCGGCCATTGGCCAGATCCTCACCTACGGGCTGGCGCGCGTCGGCAGCGCCCGCCGGCGTGACGACGTGGAAAAGGCGATGGAGGAGAGCCTGATGGGCATCGTGCCGAGGCTCGAAAAGCGCACCCATTACCTGGCCACGTTTGCAAACCTGGCCACGCTGCTGGGCCTGCTCGGCACCGTGATGGGCCTGATCCAGGCCTTCAGCGCGGTGTCGCAGGTCAATCCGGCCGAGAAGGCCAACCTGCTGTCGGCCTCGATTTCCGAGGCCATGAACTGCACGGCCTTTGGTCTGATGACGGCGGTGCCGCTGCTGATCATCCATGCGGTGCTGCAGACCAAGACCACCGAGCTGATCGACAGCCTGGAAATGGCCTCGGTCAAGTTCCTGAATTCCATCGTGGAACGGCGCGTCATCGATACCGGGGACTCCGAATCGTCCGCGGCCGTGGCCTGATCGACTCCTAGCCACAAGGTCGCTCCCACATGCGTCGCGGCTACGCCATGCGCAAGCTCGAACGGCAGCACCGCAAGCCGGCGGAGCTGCTGCTCGTGCCCATGATCGACATCTTCACCGTGCTGGTGACCTTCCTGCTGATGACCGCGGTGTTCTCCCGCACCGTGGTCATGGAGCTGAAGTTGCCGAGCCTGAGCTCCACACCGATGGATCTGCCGCCGGGGCTGGTGCTCGAGGTGGTGCTGCGCAAGACCGGCCTGGTGGTGCAGGATCGCAAGACCGGCCCGCTGAAGAGTTTCCCGAGCCTCACTGGTACCGCGCACTACGACCTGGCCGGGCTGTCCGATTATCTGCAGCAGATCAAGGCCAGGTTTCCCAAGATGACCGAGGCCACGTTGCTGATGGAACCGGACGTGCCCTACGACGATCTGGTCCACGTGATGGACACGGTGCGCATCGTCGAACAACGCCAGGGTGGGCAGCTGGTGCAGGCCGAATTGTTTCCGGATGTTTCACTTGGTGATGCCGAAGTGCGGGCGGGCAAACGATGAAGATGTCCCAGCGCGCACGCCGCATGTTCACGCACCATCTGCGCAACCGCGCAGCCGGTGAACTCAACCTGATCCCGATGATCGACATCCTGTCGGTGCTGGTGTCGTTCCTGCTCGTGTATTCCACCGAAGTGGAAGTGATCCAGAACAGCAAGGGCATCGAGATCCCGCAATCCATCGTGACCGCCAAGCCGCATGAAACCGTGGTGGTGATGCTGACCAGGGATGAAGTGTTCGTGCAGGGCCAGGAGGTGGGTACCGTTGCCGACCTGCGCGCCAGCAAGGGGCCGATATACAAGCCGCTGGAGAAGGTGTTGTCCAGGCCGCGCATTGCCGGCGCGCCGGCCGACAAGGAACCGGAAATCACCGTGATGGCAGACAAGTCACTGCCGTATGAAGTGCTGAAGAAGGTGATGCAGACGGCCACCGCCGCCAACTTCGCGAAGATCTCCTTCGCGGCGGTCGAAAGAGACAAACCGGTGGACCTCGGGGCTGGTCCGGCAGCCGGGCAGCGGTAGCAAACCCATGGTGCTCGCCCCTTACTACCGCCGCTTCGATCTGCCCTGGGAGGGCGATCCGGACGCGAACAATCGTTTCCGCCGCTATTTGATCATCGGCCTGGTGTTGTTCGTGCTGTTCTCGGCCATCCTGCCGTGGATTCCCAAGCCGGTGGTGGAGCAGGCCGTGCCGGAGGTGCCCGAGCGCCTGGCGCGACTGATGGTGCAGGAGCGGCCCAAACCGCCGCCACCCCCGCCC
The DNA here is from genome assembly GCA_963812195.1 of uncultured Gammaproteobacteria bacterium. Lineage (GTDB taxonomy): Bacteria > Pseudomonadota > Gammaproteobacteria > Steroidobacterales > Steroidobacteraceae > ZC4RG30. The sequence goes on along the minus strand of CAWEUI010000008.1, from coordinate 117,199 downwards.
CCAAGGCCGCTGGAGCAGGAAAAGCCCAAGGAAGAGCCCAAGCCGGTGCCGCGCGAGAAACGCGTGGAACAGGCGCGCCAGAAGGCCGAGAAGCGCCTCTCGCGCGTACGTGACGAACTGGCCGATCTGCGCAGTGAATTCGCCGATCTGCCCAATACCCGCAACCTCACCACCGGCCGGATCGACGCCCAGTCGCGCTCGGAGCGCAATCTGATCGCCTCCAGGGCAGGTACCGGCAGCACGGGTGTGGCCGCGGCCACCAGCAGCCGCGGGTTTGGTGGAGGCGCCGGGGCGTTGGGTACGCACGCCGCCAGCACAGTGACATCCAGCGTGGCGGCCATTGCCGGCGCCGACAAGGGCGGCCAGAGCGCCAGCGGCAAGGGCAAGCGCAGTCAGGAGAGCTTCGAAGAGGAATTCGACCGCAACAAGGGTGCGCTTTATGCGCTCTATACGCGCGCATTGCGCGCGCGCCCGCAGTTGCAGGGCAAACTGGTGCTGGAGGTAACTGTTGCCCCTTCCGGTGAAGTCACCGCCTGCCGGGTGGTGTCCAGTGAGCTCGATGACAAGGATCTGGAGCGCAAGATCGTCGCGCGGGTCAGGCTGATCCAGTTCGGCGCGGGCGACTTCGTTTCCACCACTTTCACCAAGCCCATCGAGTTCTTCCCGGGCTGACGATGCGCCGCCGCATGAGGCGGCGCATGCCGCGCTTCGGCTATTCTGCGGGTCGATGCTCAACGATCCACTGACCCAGATACTGGCTCTGCTGCTGGCCGCCGTGCTGGTGGTCGCGCTCGCACGCCGGGTCGGCCTCTCGCCGGTGCTGGGCTACCTCGCGGTCGGGGTGCTGGTCGGGCCCTATGTGCTGGGCATCCTCGACGACACCGAACGCATCCGTTTGCTGGCAGAAATCGGCGTCGTGTTTCTGCTGTTCACGCTGGGGCTGGAATTCTCGTGGCCGCGCATGGTGGCAATGCGCCGCGAGGTGTTCGGTCTCGGCGCGGCGCAGGTGCTGCTCACCGTGGCGCTGTTCGTGGGTATCGGCCGCGCCCTGGGGCTCTCCTGGCTGGTGTCGCTGTTGATTGGTGGCGCGCTTTCCATGTCCTCCACCGCAATCGTGATCCGCCAGCTAACCGAGCAGGCGGAACTGAACCGCACCCACGGGCGGCTCACCTTTGCCATCCTGCTGTTCCAGGATCTGGCCTTTGTGCCGCTGCTGGCGCTGGCCAGCGCGCTGGCCGACGGCACCGCCGCGCATTTCGACATGGCCGGCATCGCCAGGGCGGTGGCGGCCGGATTCGCCGCGTTGCTGATCGTGTTGCTGGCCGGCCGCTACCTGATGCGTCCGCTGTTCGTGGAGATCGCCAACAGCCGGCTGCGCGAGCTGTTCACGCTGGCGGTGCTGTTCGTGGTGCTGGCATCGGCCTGGGTGACCGAGCACGCCGGCCTATCGCTGGCATTGGGCGGATTCCTGGCCGGCATGCTGCTCGCCGAAACCGAGTACCGCCACCAGGTGGAGGCCGTGATCCGGCCGTTCCGCGAATTGCTGCTGGGTCTGTTCTTCATCTCGGTGGGCATGCTGCTGGACGTGCAGCTGATGCGCGCGCAGTTCCTGCTGGTGTCGGCGATCGTGGTCGGGCTCGTCGTGCTCAAGGTGCTCACGGCGGTGCTGGCCGTGCGCGGCTTCGTGCCGAGCTGGTTCAAGGCGCTGCGAACCGGCTTGTTGCACGGCGGTGGCGGGGAATTCGGCATCGCATTGCTGACGCTGCTGATCAAGGCGCCGAATTCGGTGGCTCCCAACGCGGTGCTGCAGCCGTTGCTGCTGTCGCTGGTAATCACGATGCTGCTCGCGCCATTCGGTATCCGCTACAACAAGCCGCTGGCGCGCTTTGTGCTTCGCGAGAAGGGGCCACCAATGCGCTCGGTGGAACGCGAGGACGCGGCCACCCGCGAGGTGGCGCGCCGCGAACACGTCATCCTGTGCGGATACGGGCGTGTCGGGCAGAACATCGCGCGCGTGCTGGAATCGCAGGGCTTCGAGTACATCGCCGTGGACCTGGATCCGCGCCGCGTGGCGCCGGCGCGCCAGGCCGGCCATGCCGTGATCTTCGGGGACTCGGCCAACGAGGATGTGCTGGAGGGTTGCGGCCTGGCCAGTGCCAGTGCGGTGGTCGTCAGCTTCGCTGATCCGGCCGTGTCCATGGCCATCGTGCGCTCGGTTCGCCGGCTGCGCGGCGACGTCCCGGTGCTGGTGCGCACCGCCGACGATGCCGGCATCGACGAATTGCGCGCGGTCGGCGCCACCGAAGTCGTGCCCGAGACGTTCGAGGCCAGCCTGATGCTGGCCGCGCAGACGCTGATGCTGCTGAATGTGTCGATCTCGCGGGTCGTCAGGACCATGGATGAAATCCGTCACGCCCGCTATGCCACGCTGCGCAGCGTGCTGCTGCCCTACACGCCGGGTGGCGCAGTGGAAGGCGAGGGCACCGAGGAGGGCATCTCCTCGATCGTGATCCCGCCGCGCGCCTGGGCGGTGGGCAGGACGCTCGCGGAGGTTCGCTCCCAGGGCGTGGAGGTGGCCTACACGGCCCTGCGCCGCCAGGGCATCACCGGCCGCGACCCGGATGATTCGGCGGTGCTGCGGGGCGGGGATGTGCTGGTGGTATACGGTCCGCCACAGGCCATCGAGCACGCCGAATCCGTGCTGCTGGCCGGCTAGCCGTGCCCCTGGGGAACCGGACAGGCTGTAGACGGGTCGATTGAACATGCTGGACCGCTTTTCGAGACTGCTGGCCGCCGGGCTCGCGATGGCCATTTTCGCGCAGGCGGGCGTGGCCGCCACGTCCACTACGCCCGCGCCGGATCCGGCGCGGCTGCGCGCGCCCACGCGCTACGACACCGAATACCCGGTCATCGCCTATTCCGGTCCGGCCACGCACAACCGGGTCTGGGACATGCAGCAGAAGCTGGAAAGCGGTGCGCTCACGTTCACCTGGGAGCCGCATTTCGGCTACCTGCGCTCTTTGCTGAAGGCGCTGGATATCAATCAGGATTCCCAGGTGCTGGTGTTCTCGCGCACCAGCCTGCAGGTCGAGCACATCTCCGGGCACGCGCCGCGTGCGGTCTACTTCAACGACGACACCTACGTTGGCTATGTGCAGAATTCCACGCTGATCGAGCTGGCGACCATCGACAGCGAAAAGGGAGCCGTCTTTTATGCCTTCGACAACGAAAAGGGTGGGGCACCGACGCACATGGAGCGCGAGGGCGGCCGCTGCCTGACCTGCCACGACACCTTTTCGATGATGGGTGGGGGCGTGCCGCGGCTGATGGAGCTTTCGGCGCCGGTGGACGACCCCACCGACACGCGTACCTACAGTTCCGCGGACGAGACCGACGACCGCACGCCACTGGCGCAGCGCTGGGGCGGGTGGTTCGTAACCGGCGATACCGGCACGCAGACGCATTTCGGCAATCTGCCGTTGCGCGAAGAGCCATCCAACGACATCCTGCGCAAGTTGCGGGGCAAACGCCTGAACATTCCCGACGTGAAGGCGTACCTGGACACTTCGCACTGGTTGACGGACAAGAGCGACGTGGTGGCCCTGCTGGTGCTGGAGCACCAGACCTACGTGCAGAACCTCATCACCCGCGTCGATTTCAAGGTGCGAACGATCATCTCGCGCGAAGGTGATGCATCCGGAGCGGGCGAATCGGCCAGTCAGGCGCCGCGGACCTGGCAGGACGTGAGCCCCACGGACCAGAAGCGGTTGCGCCAGATGATGGAACCACTGGTGCGCGCGCTGTTCTTCCAGGGCGCGGCCCCCTACGGCAGCCCCATCAAGGGCGGCAGCGGCTTCGCGGAGCGTTTTGCGGAGGCTGGGCCGAAGGACTCCAAGGGCAGATCCCTGCGGGAACTGGACCTGAACACGCGGCTGCTGCGCCACCCCTTGAGCTACGAGATCTACTCCGCGCAGTTCGACGCGTTGCCGCAGTACGCGCTCGAGTACATCTATTCGCGCATCGCCGAGATCCTGCAGGGCCGCGATACCACCGGCATATCGGCCGCCATACCCGCTGGTGAGCGCGAGCTCATCAGGCAGATACTGATCCAGACCAAGCCGGCGATCGCGCCGTTGCTCGGGCAGGGCTGAGCACCCCGATCAGGGCCGTTCGCGCGCGATCAGCAGGATTGCGATCACGATGACGGTGGTGCCGGCCAGCTGCCAGATGTCCGGCCGCTCGCCCAGCGCCAGCACGCCGAGCAACAGCGCAGCCGGCGGGCCGACGGTGCTGGCCAGCGCACCGTGTTCGGCCCCGATGCGGCTGATGGCGGCGGCCTGGAACACCGTGGGCAGGAACATGCACAGCACGGCCAGGGCGATGAGCAGCAGCCAGTCGTGCAGGTCCAGCGCCGCGACCGCCGCCGTCGACCGCCGTGCGATGAACGCCAGCAGCACGAACAGGGCCGCGGAACCCAGCGCGACCATGGTGAAGCCGCTGCTGCCCAGCTGGCCGATGCAGCGCTCGCCCAGCAGGAAGTAGCAGGCGATGCACGCCGCGCAGGTCAGCACCAGCAGGGCGCCAAGCAGATTCTGGCGCCACAGCGCGGCATCGAAGCCGCCAACCACCAGCAGGATGCCGGCGTAGGTGGCAGTCAGCGCAAACAACACGCTCGGGCGTGGCCGCCGGCGCAGCGTGATGGCCCGCCACGCGACGATCAGCGCCGGGTAGCTGAACAGCAGCGCGCGCTCGACGCTGACGTCGATCATTTCCAGCGCCCGGAAATCCACCAGTGCGCCGACGCCGTAGCCCAGGGCACCGGCCAGCGCGGCCAGTGCCAGCATCCGCAGGGGTGCGCGCCGCAGATCCACGCCGCGCCACAGCGCAAGGCCCGTGTACAGGGGCAGCGCCAACAGTCCCCTGACCATGGTCATGGTCAGGTAGTCCACGCCACGCGCGGCCAGCAGCTTCACGAACAGGCCCTTGCTGGCGAACAGGATGGCGGCGCTGCCCGCAAAAAGGAATCCGGTGCTGGAGCGTGGCGCGGTGGCGGGCGGCATCTGCCTGCCAGTGTATGATTCGGGGCCCGTGGACCGCCATCAGATCCAGTTTCCGCCCAAGCATCTGGCGTTGCGCGAGGACGTGCACCAGCTGGGTGCCATGGTCGGTGAAATGCTGCGCGAGCAGGGTGGCGAGGACCTCTACAACCTGGTGGAGGGGGATCGTCGGGCGGCCATCGAGCGGCGCGATCACGAGGGCGAGAACGCACTGGCATTGCAGGCGCGGGTGGCGGGCCGGGAGCCGGCGCTGGCGCGCGACCTGGTGCGGGCCTTCTCCACATGGTTTCAGGCGGTGAACCTGGCCGAGAAGGCGCACCGCATACGCCGTCGCCGCGAATACTTCCTGGCCGATGGCGGCAAGCCCCAGCCCGGAGGCATCGAGGACTCACTGGCACAGATCAAGGCGCAGGGATTATCCATCGAGGAAGTGCTGCAGCTGCTGGGCAGCCTCACCATCGAGCCGGTGTTCATCTCCCATCCGACCGAGTCGACCCGTCGCACGCAATTGCGGCGCCTGCAGCGCATGGCGGATGCCTTGCTGGACCGACTCAACCCCAAACTCGATCCCACTGAACAGCGCCACGTGTGGGCGCGGCTGCGCACCGAGATCACCACCGGCTGGCAGACCGAGGAACATCCGCGGCAGAGCCTCACGGTGGCGGACGAGCGCGAGTTCGCGCTGTTTCATCTGGCCGAGGTGATGTACCGGATCGTGCCCCAGTTCTACGAGGAGGTCGGCGCCGCCCTGCAAAACCTGTGGGGCAGGGATGTTTCGAATGTGGATCCGCCGGTCGTGCTGCGCTTCGGCAGCTGGGTGGGCGGGGACATGCAGGGCGCCCCGGACGTTCACGCGAAGACGATTCGCGAGACCTTGTCGCGGCACCAGCAGGTGATCGTCAATCAATACTTTGCCGACTGCCAGCACCTGTCGCAATTGCTGTCCCAGAGCGCCAGCCGCGTGGCTGTATCGGTCGACTTGCGTCGCCGCATCGACGAATACATGGTGCTGCTGCCCGGCGCGCGTTCCGTGGCCCCGGCCCGGCATGACCAGATGCCGTATCGCGTGTTCTTCGCGCAGGTGGCCGAGAGATTGCGCCAGACCTGGCAATCCCATGCCGGTGGCTACGAGCGCGTCGAACAGTTCCGGGCGGATCTGGTGCTCGCGGCAGAGAGCCTCAAGGCCAATCGCGGACTGCATGCCGGCTACCAGCTCGTTCGCCGGTTGATGCTGCGGGTGGATACCTTCGGGTTCCATCTGGCCACCCTGGATCTGAAGCAGAGTGCCGATGTCCATCACCGCGTGATCGCGCAGGGGATCGACGATGCCGGCTGGATGCACCGCACCTCCGCGGATCGCATCGCGCGGCTGTCGGATATCCTGCGCCGGGACGCCGGGCCGTCCGCGCCGCTGGATGCGCTGTCCAAACGCACGCTGGCCGTCTTCGAGGCCGCCATGCAGTGCCGCGGGCGCTACGGCCCGCGCGCCATCGGCACCTACATCGTCGGAGCAGTCGAAGGCGTGGACGATATTCTCGCGCCGTTGGTGCTGGCACGCTGGGCCGGAGTCGACGACCGGCGGGCCGGCACCGTGGGCCTGGATTTCGCGCCACTGTTCGGTTCCGTTGCCAGCCTGTCCTCGGCGGGCAATATCCTCAGTGACCTGCTGGCCCATCCTGCCTATCGGGAACACCTGCGTGCCCGCGCCAAGCCGCAACCGGTGTTGATCGGGTACTCCGAGGCAGGCCGTGAATGCGGCTACATGGCCATGCGGGTGGTCGCATATGACGCACAACGCAGTCTGGACGTCGCAGCGGCGCGGGCCGGTGTGCCCATTCATCTGCAGCATGCGCGTGGCGGCAGCACCGCGCGCGGCGGCGCGCGGCTGGACGCGCTCGTGCGCATTGCGCCCGCCGATACCGTCGACGGACTGCTGTCGATCACCGAGCAGGGCGAGACCATCAACCAGAACTACGGTCTGCGGGTCACGGCGCTGCGCACGCTGGAACGCGCTTTCGGCGTGCTGGGTCTGGCCACGCTGGCCCGCCGCAAGGGGACGGCAGCGAAGGAATCGGCCGCCCACCACGAGCTTGCCGCCCGGCTGGCCTCGCGCAGCCAGTCCGTATGGCGCGCGCTCAGCGTGGACGACCGGCGATTCAACGATTTCTTCCGCAGCGCGACGCCGATTGACGTCATCGAGCGCATGCAGATCGGCTCGCGTTCGCTGTGGGAACGCAGCGGTACCGGCGCGCTGGCGATCCGCTCCACGCCCTGGGTGTTCGCCTGGGCGCAGGTGCGCTGCTTTTTGCCCGGCTGGTATGGCGTCGGTACGGCGCTGCAGGAGTCGCTGGCTTCGGACGGGCTGGCCGCATTGCGCGGGCTGTACGAGCAATGGCCTTTGTTCACGTTGCTGTTCGATGACATCGAGGGCCAGCTGGCGCGCACGGATTTCGCCATCACCGAACGTTATGCCGAGCTCGCATCCACGCCGTTGCGTGGCTACCTGGACACGCTGCGCGCCGAATACGGGCAATGTCGCGATGCCATACTTGCCATCAAGGGCGAGACCGAGCTGCTCGACGGTGACCCGACGCAGCAGCGTTCCATCCAGCTACGCAATCCATACGTCGACCCGATGAATCTGATGCAGGTGGACCTGCTCAGGCGCTGGCGCGCAACCGGTCGGGAGGACGAGGATATGCTGCAGGCCCTGCTGGCCAGCGTCAGCGGCATCGCACAGGGGCTGCAGACGACGGGCTAGGCCACCTCCCACGACGCCTCCACACGGCGTCCCGCGGGTGGTTATAACCACGCCGCAGGTGGAAATAATGGGCCTGCAGGGCCGGTCAGCCGGCCGGCTGGTAAAGTGCCGGCCATGTATCGTTACGATGAAATCGACACCACGCTGGTGGCCGAGCGGGTGGCGCAGTTCCGCGACCAGACCCGCCGATTCCTCGAGGGAAAGCTTCCCGACGAGGAATTCAAGCCGCTGCGCCTGCGCAACGGCCTTTACATTCAGCGCCATGCGCCGATGCTGCGCATCGCCATTCCCTACGGCCTGCTGTCCACGCGGCAGCTGCGGATGCTGGCGCACCTGGCGCGCAAGTACGACCGCGACTACGGCCATTTCACCACACGGCAGAACCTGCAGTTCAACTGGCCGAAGCTCGAGGACGTGCCGGACATGCTGGCCGAACTCGCATCGGTGGAGATGCATGCCATCCAGACCAGCGGCAACTGCATCCGCAACGTCACCGCAGATCATTTCGCCGGCATAGCGCCGGACGAACTGGAGGACCCGCGGCCGTACTGCGAAATCATCCGCCAGTGGTCTACGCTGCACCCGGAATTCAGCTATCTGCCGCGCAAGTTCAAGATCGCGGTGACCGGCTCGCCGGCCGATCGTGCCGCATCCGAGGTGCACGATATCGGCCTGCACATGAGGCGGGGCCCGGATGGCGGGCTGGGCTTCGAGGTGCTGGTCGGTGGCGGCCTGGGCCGCACACCCATCATCGGCAAGGTGATCCGCGACTTCCTGCCGCGCGAGCACCTGCTGTCGTACCTGTCGGCCATCCTGCGCATCTACAACCAGGAGGGCCGCCGGGACAACATCCACAAGGCGCGCATCAAGATCCTGGTCAAGGCGAAGGGAATCGATGCATTCCGCGAGGAAGTGGAGGCCGAGTGGGAATTGATCCGCGCGGCCGAGCCGGACCTGCGGCTGGATGCTGCGGAGGTCGAGCGCATGCGCGGCTTCTTCCGCCCGCCGCCGTACGAGAAGCTCGAGAACATCAACGTGACCGCGGGGCAGGGCGCCGACTTCCAGGCCTGGTATCGCTACAACACCCGGCCGCACAAGGTGCCCGGCTACCGTGCCGTGATCGTTTCTCTGAAGGCTCCCGGCGTGCCGCCCGGCGACGTCACCGCTGCGCAGATGGATGCGTTGGCCGATCTTGCCGATCGCGTCTCCAGTGGCGAGGTGCGCACCACGCACGACCAGAACCTGGTGCTGGGAGAGGTAAGGCAGATCGATCTGATCGAGACCTGGAACGCGCTCAAGGCGCTGAACCTGGCCACTCCCAACATCGGCACGCTCAACGACATGATCTGCTGTCCGGGGCTGGATTTCTGTTCGCTGGCCAATGCCGGGTCCATCGGCATCGCCAAACAGATCAACGATCGCTTCAGCGACCTGGACTACCTGTACGACCTGGGCCACATCGAGATCAAGATGTCGGGTTGCATGAATGCCTGCGGGCATCACCATGTCGGACACATCGGCATCCTCGGCGTCGACAAGCACGGCGAGGAGTGGTACCAGATCACGCTCGGCGGATCGGCGAGCGGGGTGAGTTCGCTGGGCAAGGTCATCGGGCCGTCCGTGGCCAGGGACACGGTGGCCGACACCATCGCGCGCATCCTGGATGTGTACCTGGAGCGGCGCGAGGACGGCGAGGAATTTCTGCAAACCGTGCGCCGCATCGGTGTCGAGCCCTTCGGCGAGCGCGTCTATGCCACAGCTGATTAGGGATCGCGCGCTCGCGACCAGCGAGTGGGTGTCCGGTGACGATGCTGCGGCACCGGGCGGCAAGCTGATCCTGCCGCTGAAGCAGTACCTGCAGGCCGTGGCCGACGGGCCGGTGCCGGATCGCGCGGTGCAGCTGGAGCCGGCGGATCTGGATCTTGGCCCGCTGGTGCCTCACCTGTCGGCATTGCCGCTGATCGCGGTGAATTTTCCGGTCACCGGCGATGGTCGCGGCTTCACGCAGGCCAGCCTGCTGCGCGAGCGCCATGGTTATCGCGGCGAGCTGCGGGCGGTTGGCGCGATTCGCGTCGATCAGGTCTGGTTTCTTGCCCGCTGCGGCTTCGATGCCTTCGCACTGCTGGACGGCGAGGATCCCCAGGTCGCAATCGCCCAGCTCGAACGTTTCAGCGTTGCATACCAGGCCGGAGTGGACGGCCTGACGCAGCCACGGCGACGTTACGGCGGTTGAGCCCGCCTGAGCCGCCGGCAGCCTATGCAAACGGGGTGGTGGTGGCTGCGGCTGGAGTACTGGACCTGGATCAACACCTGGCGCGTACGGCCGGTGCGCGGCACGTTGCGCCTCGCCCTGTGGGTGCTGCCGGCAGTAGTGGTTCCGGTGGCGGTGTTGTCTGGTGGCCAGCAGCATTCATCCAGCGCCTTCGAGTGGTTGCTCAGCATCGACATGCCACTGGCGCTGGCATTGGCTGCGCAGGTCGGTGTCGCGGTGGTCGCGCTTGCCACACGTACCGACACCGAAGACTGGATCGCGCCGGTGGCCCGGCGCGGTATGGCCGGCAAGGCGCTGTTCGTGCTGCGTGTGCTGCATGCCGTGCGCTGGGCGCTGGGTCTGGCGCTGGCGGCACTGCTACTGTGGATGGGTAGCCGTGCCGGGTCCGCGGAACTCGAAGAGCTGCTCCTCATCGATGGCTTTGCGGTGCTGGGTGGCGCCTTGTTCGCGTGGGTGCTGCTGGGCCGCAACGCGGCCGCGCCCGCACGGCCGCAGGTGCGAACCGCCGCGGCGAGCGGACTGGCGGCATTGTCACTGGTGCCGCTGCGCGAGGCACGGCTGCACCTGCATCTGCGGCGCCTCGCCGCGCTGGCCATACCCGTGCTGCTGGCGGCGACCATGGGAACGGATGCGCAGGAAGTGCTGCGTGCGCTGGTCGGCTGGATTGGGTCGCTGTTTGTCTTCAACTGGATGCGTCAGGCCAGCCACACGACAGCCGTGTTGCGCCGCTGGATGCCCCGCATGCGAATGTCACGGACGCGTCTGAACTGGTTCGTGTGGCGCTACGTACTGGGTGCCGCGGTGCTTGGCGGTATCGTGCTGTGGCTTGGTTGGCGGGTCAGTGCCCCCCGTCCGCCGGCGGCAGCGCCGTGAGCGGTCCTGTGCTCGAATTCGACGGCGTCGATCTGGCCTACCAGCGCAAGGCAGTCGTGCGTGACACGCACCTGGCCATCGGTCGCGGGCAGTGGCTCGCGCTGGTGGGTCCGAATGCCAGCGGCAAGACGACACTGCTGCGGGCAGCGGCGGGGAATCTGCGGCCGTCGCGTGGCGTGGTGCGACTCGACGGCAGGCCGCTTTATCCACTGGACAGGTGGGTGGGAAGTCTGCCCGCACACGCCTCGGCGCCGGAGGACCTGCCGCCATTTCTCACCGCGCGGCAGAGCCTGTCCATCCTCGCGCAGGCGCATGGCATCGGCGCGATCCCGGAACACAGCCTGGCACTGTGGCGCGCGCTGGGGCTGGTGCCTTACGAGCACGAACTCGTGCGGCACCTCTCGCTGGGCACGCGCCAGAAGCTGGCGGTGGTGCTGGCATTGCTCACCGGTCCGTCACTGCTGCTGCTTGACGAGGTCTTCAACGGGCTGGATGCGCGCAGCGCCCTCACATTGAAGGAACACCTGCGCGGGCTGGTGTCGGAACAGGGCTTGTCCATCCTGCTGGCCACCCACGCGCTGGACGTGGTGAAGGACTATTGCGACGCCATGGTGTTGATGGATTCGGGCAGGCTGGTGCACCGCTGGGAAAGCGAGCAACTGCGCGGATTCGCCAGTACCCGCGAACTGGAGCGGGCGCTGGCGGACAGGTTGCCGCCCGATCCCACCTAGGTGCTTCGGTGCAGCGCCATCCCGAACGCTTCCTGCAGGAAGCGGACGGTCTGCGGATGGCGTGACAGCGAGGCCTTGACCTGAGGGGCCGCAAACAGTCCTCGGTGCGCCTGCCACTTGGCTTCCCGCCGGTCCAGGGTGCGAAGCCAGCGCACCGGCACCACGTATTCGCCGTTCCTGGCGCTGGCCGGTCCGACGCGCGCCAGCACCACGCCGATGCCGACGTAGCCGCGACGTGGCAGGTAGGCGGCAATGCGATCGCCGGGTGCGAGCCCGGCCATCGCATCCAGCGCGCGCTTGCACCCCACGCTGGACAGGTAGCCCAGGCGGCGGAACTCGTCCCAGCTTCGGCCGCTGCGCTCCTGAACGTTCAGGAAATACAGCTCCTTGCGTTCGAATGCGACCACGGTCATGGAATGCCCCGCCAACTGGCCGCTACTGCTGTCTCGTCAGCGTGAGCGGATTGGAGTTGGTGAGCTGCGTCCAGGTGCCGGTCATCGTGTTGCCGGAGACCTTGCCCTGGAACTCGCCGCGCACAGCCGCGACCTTGATGCTCAGATTGCCATCGGTAATGGCGGCCTCGGTGATGGGTATGTCCTTGGCCTTCTGGTCGGGGCTGTCGAGGAACCCGACGAACTGGGCGTTGGCATTGGTGGCGAAGCGCATCACGATGGTCAGCGAAACATGCTGTCCGGTGGGTGCATTGATCTCCAGCTTGCCCTGCCACTTGCCGTTCAGCGCGGCAAAGTCGGCCGAGCTGAGCTTCAGCGGATGGACTGGCGGTGCGTAGTCACCGCGTTTCAAAGCCAGGTCCACTCCCTCCGCGGGCACTGCCGGGCTGGCAATCTGCAGCTTGCCGCTGAACTGGTTGTTGGCCAGCTTGCCCTTGTAGCGGGCATTGATGCGCGGCACGCGCGCCGACAACTCGCCATCCGCGAACTCGATACTCTCCACTGGCGAGTCCACCAGTCCCTGGTCGGGAATGGCGAAGGTACCTTGAACTCCGCCCTTGCCATCGGCCTTGAAGTTGAACTGCACGTTGATGTTGTTGCCGCCGACCGACATCGAACCGGTCCATCCGCCGGTCAGTTGCGCAATGGCCTGCTTGCTCAGCACGGGCTTCTGGTACGGCGCCAGTACCAGCGGCAAGGCGCCGCCCGGCTGCGTCCATTGGCCGCTGAGCTTGCCGTCCTTCATGGACCCGGCGTAAGAGCCGCTCAGGGAAGGCACCTGCAATTTCAGTGAACTGCCGTCCCAGCTCACCCCGGTGGCCGCCACGTTCTTGATGGCGGGGTTGTCCGGTGAGTTCAGCACAGCCGTATAGGCGCCCTTGGCGTCCTTGGCGAAGGTGAACTGGATGGCAAGCGTGGTCTTGGGGTCCACCGCCAGATTGCCCTGCCATGTGCCGGTCAACTCCGAAGATTGCGCGGCGTGTGCTGCTGGTTGCACCGCCACCAGCATGACCAACGCCACAGTGGCGCACAGCAGGGCTGTCCATGTCTTCCTTTCGAACATCTTGTTCATGGGTTCTCCTAATCTTGTCGCAAAGCGTTCACGGGATCGGCACTGGCGGTCTTCCAGGACTGCAGTGCCACGGTGACGAAAGCCACGATGGCGGCAACGGCCAGTGCCAGCAGGAAATACAACGGGTTGATACCCGCCTTGTAGGCGAAGCTGGTCAGCCATTCGTCGATGGCGAAGTACGATGCCACGGCCGCCAGCACCGAGGCGATGAGCACCAGCACCATGATGGGCCTGGCCAGCAGCCGCACGATTTGCCAGCTGGTGGCGCCCAGCACCTTGCGCGTGCCGATCTCGCGGGTGCGCTGCTCGGTGGTGAAGGCGGCCAGCCCGAACAGTCCCAGGCAGGCGATGAAGATGCTGACGGCGGAGAAGATGGCGATCAGCCGCGTCAGCTCGGTCTCGGACTTGTACAGCGCATCCAGGTCGGCGTCGAGAAAGGTGTACTCCAGCGGATGGCGCGGATCGGCACCGGCCATTACCTTCTGCACGTAGGACAGGGTCTTGCCCATGCCGTCCGGCGCGACGTCCAGCACGAGATAGAACTGAACGAAAGGCTTCTGCAGCTCGGGCACTCGCGACAGGTCCATGCTCAGTCGATACATGATCGCCGGTTCGATCTTCGAGTGCAGCGACTTGAAGTTGAAGTCCTGCACGACGCCGACCACGCGGCCGCTCTCGCCGCGAACCAGGATGTGCTTGCCAATCGGGTCGGTCCAGCCCATCTTCTTCACCAGGGCCTGATTGACCAGCATGTTCGATCCCACGTCGGTCAGCAGGTGTGAGGACAGGTCGCGGCCCTGTACGATCTTCAGACCCAGCACCTTTTCGAAATCCTCGCCAATCGGGAAATTGATGAACTGCGAAGGCACCGTGCTGCCGTCCTGGTTCTCGATCTGCGAGACGTTGACAGGCATTCCCTGTCCGGGCAGCACGCCGGCGATGGCGACGCCATGGATGTGGCTGTCGCGCAGCAGCTCGTTGCGGATCGAGTCGGCCTTGTCGATGGTCGAAGCCCCGCGCATGGTGACCACCATCCGGTTGTGCTTCTGGAAGCCCAGCGGCTTGTTGGCGATGTAGTGCATCTGCGCCATCATCAGCAGGGTACTGGCGATGGCCGCCGCCGAAATGGTGAACTGCAGCAGCACCAGCGCCTCACGCATGCGCAGGTTGCCCTTGCCCGCCAGGTGCTTTCCCGTCAGCGCGGTCAGCGGTGCCCAGGAGGACAGGTAGAAGGCCGGATAGGCGCCGGCGACCAGGCCCATCGCAACCGTCAGGCCCAGCAGCCACAGCGCGAGCTGGGGTTGGTGCAGCAGATCGAAACTGACCTGCTGGCCCATCAGCGCGTTGATAGGCGTGAATTTCAGTACCACCTCGACGACTGCCGCGCCAAGTACCAGTGCGATCAGCGCGAACATCACGGCCTCGCCGAGGAACTGCACTGCCAGCATGCCGCGGCTGGCGCCGAGGATCTTGCGGATGCCGATGGAGCGCGCACGGCGGGTGGCGCGAGCCGTGGCCAGGTTCATGTAGTTGATGCAGGCGATGATCAGGATGATCAATGCCACCGCCGCGCAGCCGTACAGGTACAGGCGGTTGCCTGTGGGAAGGTCATCGCGCACTTCCGTCTGCAGATGCACCTCGCTCAGCGGCTGCAGCCAGCTGCGGAACGTTCCGTGGAAGGACTGCAGCGTGTCCGCCATGTACTTGGCCACGAACTCGTCATTCATCCGCTTCCAGTCGGTGGGTTGGAACGACGGGGCCATCTGCAGGTAGGTATAGATGCCGATGCCCGTGAGCTGTCGACGGCGGATGCCGGGATCGTCCGAAGTCCTCAGATACGGCAGGTTGTTGGAGAACAGCAGGTCGTATTTCAGGTGAGTGTTGGCAGGCAGGTCGGCGAACACCAGCGTGATCTTGTTGGTGTCACCCGAGTCCGTCGTCAGAGTCTGGCCGATGGGGTCCTCGTTGCCGAAATACTTCCTGGCTACTGCTTCGCTGATGGCAACGCTTCCTCCGTTCTGCAATGCGGTTTTCGGATCGCCATGGATGATCTTGTGCTTCAGAACTTCGAACACGTTGGGATCGACGAAGTAGCTGTTCTTCCAGAAGAAGAGCTTGTCACCGTGGCGTATGGCTATGCCGCCGCCTTGACCGGTATTGCTCCGGAAGCGAACGTAGGCCTTGATGGCGGCCGGATACTCATCGGCCATCATCGGTCCCAGCGCAGGGGAGGTCACCGCGAACTTGTCATTGGCGCCGTTCGTGGTGAACTCGTTCACGACACGGTAGATGTTCTGATAGCCCTCGAAGTGCTGGTCGTAGGTCAGTTCGCTCTTCAGGAACAGGCCGAGGATCAGGCAGCAGGCAATGCCGAGGGAAAGGCCGGCGATGTTGATCGCGGCATACAGTCGCTCGCGGCGCAGGTTGCGGAACAGCACGACGAAGTAGTTGCGCATGGCTGATTCCTCCTAGACCTGCCGCAGGGCGCCGACCGGATCCGCGCTGGCGGTCTTCCAGGACTGCAGCGCCACGGTCACGAACGCGACCACGGCGGCAATCGTCAGCGCCAGCACGAATATGAGCGGATTGATGCCGGCCCGGTACGCGAAGCTGGTCAGCCACTCATCGATGGCAAAGTATGAGGCCACGGCCGCCAGTACCGAGGCGATGAGCACCAGCACCATGATGGGCCTGGCCAGCAGACGCACGATCTGCCAGCTGGTGGCGCCCAGCACCTTGCGCGTGCCGATCTCGCGGGTGCGCTGCTCGGTGGTGAAGGCGGCCAACCCGAACAGGCCCAGGCAGGCGATGAAGATGCTGACCGCGGCAAAGATGGCGATCAGCCGGGTCAGCGCGGTCTCGGACTTGTACAGCGCATCCAGGTCGGCGTCGAGAAACGTGTACTCCAGCGGATGGCGCGGATCGGCATCGGCCATCACCTTCTTCACGTAGGCCAGGGTCGAGCCGATGTTGTCGGGCGCGACGTCCAGCACCAGGTAGTCCATCAGGAACGAGCGATAGATCTCGTTGGTCTTGGTCGTGTCCATGTCCAGCGGATACATGATGAGCGGCTCGATGAGCGTGCGCAGCGACTTGAAGTTGAAGTCCTGCACCACACCGACCACCCGGCCCCTGTTTGCTCCGAGCTGTATGTGCTTGCCGAGCGGGTTGCTCCAGCCCATCTTCTTCACCAGGGCCTGGTTGACCAGCATGTTCGATCCCACGTCGGTCAGCAGGCGTGAGGACAGGTCGCGGCCCTGCAGGATCTTCAGCCCCATCACCTTTTCGAAGTCCTGACCTATCGGCATATTGTTGAATTGCGATGGAGCAATGCTGCCGTCGGCCTTTTCGATCTGTGCCAGCATCAGCGACATCGGTCGGCCGGGCATGACGCCGGCGATGGCGACGCCATGGATGTGGCTGTCGCGCAGCAGCTCGTTGCGGATCGAGTCGGCCTTGTTGATGGTCGAGGCCCCGCGCATGCTCACCACCATGCGATTGTGTTTCTGGAAGCCCAGCGGCTTGTTGGCGATGTAGTGCATCTGCGCCATCATCAGCAGGGTACTGGCGATGGCCGCGGCCGAAATGGTGAACTGCAGCAGCACCAGCGCCTCACGCATGCGCAGGTTGCCCTTGCCCGCCAGGTGCTTGCCCGTCAGCGCGGTCAGCGGCGCCCATGAGGAGAGGTAGAGGGCCGGGTAGGCACCGGCGACCAGTCCCATTGCCACGGCCAGGCCCAGCAGCCACAGCGCGAGCCGGGGTTGATGCAGCAGATCGAAACTGACCTGCTGGCCCATCAGCGCGTTGATGGGCGTGAATTTGAGCACCACCTCGACGATCACTGCACCCAGTACCAGCCCGATCAGCGCGAACATCACGGCCTCGCCGAGGAACTGCACTGCCAGCATGCCGCGGCTGGCGCCGAGGATCTTGCGGATGCCGATGGAACGGGCGCGGCGGGTGGCGCGCGCAGTGGCCAGGTTCATGTAGTTGATGCAGGCGATGATCAGGATGATCAATGCCACCGCCGCACAACCGTACAGGTACAGGCGGTTGCCGGCCGGCAGATCGTCGCGTACCTCGGTCTGCAGATGTGTCTCGCGGATCGGCTGCAGCCAGCTGCGCCACGAACCGTGGACAGAAGCCATGATGTCGCTCATGTACTTGGCGGTGAAGGCATCGTTCATCTTCGTCCAGTCCGATGGCCTGAACGACGGAGCCATCTGCAGGTAGGTGTAGTCGGTAAGGTTGAGCAGTTGCTGCCGCCGCTGCGTCGGGCTGTCGGAGGTGCGCAGGAACGGCAGGTTGTTGGAGAACAGCAGGTCGTACTTCAGGTGCGTGTTGGCGGGCAGGTCGGCAAATACCAGCGATATCTTGCTGGAGTTGCCGGAGTCCATGGTCAGCATCTGGCCGAGCGGGTTCGCATCGCCGAAGTATTTCCTCGCCACCGTCTCGCTGATCGCAATATTGCCGCCGTCCTGAAGCGCGGTCTTCGGATCGCCATAGATGATCCGGTGCGACAGCACCTGGAACACGTCGGGGTCCACGAAGTAGCTGTTCTTCCAGAAGAACAGCTTGTCACCATGGCGCACGGCGACATCGCTGCCGTTGGCATTGCTGCGGAAGCGAACATAGGCCTTGATGGCGTTGGGGTATTCCTCGGCCATCATCGGGCCGAGTGCCGGCGAGGTGTACCCGAACTTGTCGGTGGCGCCGCCGGAGCTGACTTCGTTGACCACGCGGTAGATGTTCTGATAGCCCTTGAAATGCTGGTCGTAAGTGAGCTCACTGGTCAGGAAAAGGCCGAGGATCAGGCAGCAGGCGATGCCCAGCGAGAGCCCGGCAATGTTGATCGCCGCATACAGTCGTTCGCGCCGCAGGTTGCGAAGCAGCACGACGATGTAGTTGCGCACGATCCTAGCGCTCCTGTGTCTTGTCCGAGACGATCCTGCCGTCGAGCAGATTCACGATCCGGCTGCTGAACTGGGCATTGGCGGGAGAGTGCGTGACCATCAGGATGGTCGTGCCTTCCTCGTTCAGGTTGAGCAGCAACTTCATGACCTCGTCGCCGTGCTCGGAGTCGAGGTTGCCGGTGGGTTCGTCGGCGAGGATCAGATTCGGCTTGTTGACCAAGGCGCGTGCCACCGCGACGCGCTGCTGCTGGCCACCGGAGAGCTGCGCCGGGAAATGGTCGCGCCGGTGGGCGATGTCCATCTTCTCGAGTACGGCCTCGACGCGCCCCCTGCGTTCGCCGTGGGGCGTATTGGCGTAGACCAGCGGCAACTCCACGTTCTCGTAGACGGTCAGCTCATCGATCAGGTTGAAGCTCTGGAACACGAAGCCGATGTGCGCCTTGCGGATCTTCGCGCGGCGGCTTTCCGGATAGCTGGAGACATCCTCGCCGAGGAAACGGTAGGCGCCGTCCGAGGGGCTGTCGATCAGGCCCAGCAGGTGCAGCAACGTGGATTTGCCGCAGCCGGACGGCCCCATCACCGAAACGAATTCGCCCTCATCGAGCGTGAAGTTGATGCCATCGACCGCCGTCGTCTCCACCACGTCCGTGAGGTACACCTTCTTCAGATTCTCGGTTTCGATGATCATGGCTTGTCCTGTTGGGTTGGGATGGCTTCGCTGAATTTCAGTTGGTCGGCTTCGTTGTAAGTGTCGTAGCCGGAGGTGATGATCCGGTCGCCCTTCTTCAGGCCCTCGAGGACCTCGACCTGGCGCGGATTCTGCCTGCCGAGCTTGACGTCGACGCGTCGCGCGGTCTTGCCGTCGGCCGAGACGAGATAGACCCAGCGCCCGCCGGTCTCCTGGTAGAAGCCGCCCTTCGGCACGTACAGGGTTTCGGTGGGAGAGCCGAAGATCAGCTCCACGTTGACGGACTGGCCGCGCTTGATGGTGGCCGGTGTATCACCATCGAAGACCACATCGGCCTCGAAGGTGTTCTGCTTCACTTCCGGGTAGATCTTCTTCACCTTCACGTCCCAGTCGCGGCCGTCCAGGTTCACGTGGCCGGGCGTGCCCACCTGCACCCGGCTGATGTAGAACTGGTCGATCTTGGCGCGGATCTTGAACGTGCCGGGCACGTCGATCTGGCCGATGCGCTGGCCGCGATTGATGTTCTGGCCGATCTGGGCGTCGATGGTGGACAGCTCGCCGGAGATCGGCGCGCGCACGTCCAGTGCCTGCACGATGCGGTTGAGCAGTTCCAGGTTCTCGTTGAGCCGTGTGATGGACTTCTTGGCCTGCGCGATCTGGTTTTCGCTGAGCAGGTCCTCCTGCTTGATGCGTTCCTTCAGCAGTACCCGACGATCCTTCAGGTACTGCAGCAGGTGGCTCAGGTTGTCGAACTCCTCGCGCGAGATCGGGCTGTTGGGTGCCTTCATCAGGTCGTTGTAGCGGTCGAACTTCGTCTGCGCGTCCTGGATCTGGTGATTCAGGTCCAGCAGGGTCTCCTGCAGCTGGATGTTGCTCTGCGCGCGGTTGAACTCGGTATTGCGCTGCGTATCCAGGGTTTCGAGCAGGCGGGTCTCGGTTTCGATCGACTGGCGCTGCGCCTCGGCATTGGAGAAGCGCAGGATCAGCTGGCCCTTCTTCACCAGCTGGCCGCCCTCGACGAAGATCTGGTCGACCCGGCCGCCCTGTTCGATGTCCAGGTAGACGGTTTCGGCCGGCTCGACCGTACCGTCAAACGGGTAGTACTCGCGGAACTCGCCCTGCTGCACGGTGCCCACGGTCAGGCGCGTGGTGTCCACCCGCAGCCTGGAGCTCGCCACACGGGTGGAGAGCTGCCACAGCACCACGACCGCGACCAGCGCCCCGGCCGCCAGCAGCGCCCACTGCAGTGGTGAGCGCCGCTTCCTTTCGATGACCCGATCCATTGGCATGACCTGCAATAGTCCAAACTTCGTGCCAATTCCTGGTTCATCGTAAATGATCAATAAAAATAACAACTTGCAGGGACATTCCAGTACGCGATTGCAGTGTCCGAGGTGCCTGTGTTCCGATATGAAACATGTCCATGTGTCGATATGAAACGCAAAGTACCGAGCCATGCCTCCGCAAGCCGGCCAGATCCTGATCGTTGACGACGACGCCGAGGTGCTGCTGGCGGCCGAGCTGGTCCTCAAGCGCCACTTCGCCCGCGTGATCACGGCATGCACGCCGGCATCCATCGAGCTGCTGCTGCAGCAGAACGCGGTCGACGTGATCCTGCTGGACATGAATTTCACCGCCGGGGCGACTTCCGGCGAGGAAGGTCTGCACTGGCTGCAGGCGGCACAGCGACTGGCGCCGGAAGCCAAGGTGGTTCTGATGACGGCCTATGGCGGGGTGGACGAGGCGGTCAATGCCATGCGTGCCGGCGCCGCCGATTTCGTCATCAAGCCCTGGGACAACGCCAAGCTGGTGGCCACCGTGTCGTCCGTGGCGCGGCTGGCGCGCGCCGATCGGGAAGTGGCGCAGCTGCGCGGTCGCCAACGCGTACTGAACGAAGCGCAGGTTCGGGCAGGGGATCGCATCATCGGGGAAGACGGCGGCTTGCGGCAGGTGGTTGCCGATATCGACAAGGTGGCCGACACGGACGCCAATGTGCTGATCACGGGCGAGAACGGCACCGGCAAGGAGCTGGTCGCGCGCGCCATCCATCGGCGCTCGCAGCGCGCCGCACAGTCATTCGTAAGCGTCGACCTGGGAGCCATCACCGAAGCGCTGTTCGAGTCGGAGCTGTTCGGCCATCGCAAGGGTGCATTCACCGATGCCAGGGAGGATCGCGCGGGGCGCTTCGAGGCAGCCTCGGGCGGCACATTGTTCCTGGACGAGATCGGCAACCTGAGCCTGGCCATGCAGGCCAAGCTGCTGGGCGCACTGGAGACGATGACGGTCACGCGTGTGGGCGCCGACCGGCCGGTGCGGGTGGATGCGCGGGTCATCTGCGCCACCAATCTGGCGCCGGCGCAGCTGCGCGAACCGCAGCGCTTCCGGCCGGATCTGCTGTACCGGATCAACACCATCGAGATCGATATCCCGCCATTGCGCGAGCGGCAAGGCGACATTGCGCTGCTGGTCGAGCACTATGCCCGGCATTTCGCCCGCAAGTACGGGCGCGGCGATCCGCACATCGATGCACGGACGCTGGATGAGCTGCGGCACTACCGGTGGCCGGGCAACGTGCGTGAGCTCAAACATGCCGTGGAGCGCGCCATCATCATGAGCGATGGTGGCCGGGTATCCTTCGACGGCATCGTGTCGCGCACAACGCAGCCCGCGTCTGCCGAAGCAACCTTGAACCTGGATGAGCTGGAGAAGGAGACCATCCGGCGGGCGCTGAGCCGCTATCAGGGCAATCTCACCCGCGCCGCCCAGGCGCTCGGCCTGGGGCGAACCACGTTGTACCGGAAGATGGCCCGGCATGGCCTCGAGTAGCTTCCGGCTGCAGGTGGCCCTGCGCGTGGTGCTGCTGGCGGCCTGCCTCTTCGTTGCGATATGGGGGTGGCTCGACGCACCCTGGCTGGTGACGCCGCTGGTGGCCCTGGCGCTGGCGGTGCTCGTGGCGGGCGAGCTGGTCTGGTACGTGGAACGCAGCCAGCGTGAGCTGGCGGCGTTCCTGAACTCCATCGCCCATCAGGACTATTCGGTGCCGATTCCGGCGCGGCAGCGGGGTCGTGTTGCCGACGAACTGGACCGCGTGTACCGGCTCCTGACCGGCGAATTCAAGCGCCTGAACCTGCAGAAGGCCGCCAATCACGAATACCTGGAAGCTGTCATCGAGCACGTGGGCATTGCGCTGGTCAGCATCGACGAAGACGGTCAGATCGTGATGATGAATGAACCCGCGCAGGCGCTGTTCGGCCTGCCGCATGTACACCGGGTCAAGTCGCTGGCCCGCTTCGATCCGCGCCTGCCGGAGCTGCTGGAGAATCTGGATGACGGCGGACGCGATCTGCTGCGCGTGCATAGTGGCGATGACCCGTTGCAGATCGTGATGTATGCGACCACCTTCACGTTGCTCGGCCGTCGCTACAAGCTGGTTTCATTCCAGAACATTCGTGACGAGCTGGAAAAGCGCGAGATCGAATCCTGGCAGAAGCTGATCCGTGTGTTGACCCACGAGATCATGAATTCCGTTACCCCGATCATTGCGCTGAGCAAGCTGGCCCAGGAGACGCTTTCCTCCCCGCAACCGGAGTCCGCGGCGCCGGACGGCGCCGAGAGGGACGACCTGCTGCGCAGCGTGAACGCCGTGCACTCGCGCAGCAGCGGCCTGCTGGAGTTCGTCAAGGCGTACCGCAGCTTCGGCAGCATGCCGGTGCCTTCAATGCAGGATGTCGATGCGCTGGTCCTGTTGCAGCGGGCACAGGTCCTGATGGCCGAGGACCTCATGCAAAAGGGCATTGTCCTGCAACTGGAATGTCCGGCCGGAGAGTTGCTGCTGCATGTGGACCAGCGCCAGATCGAGCAGGTACTGATCAACCTGCTGCGCAATGCCGCCGATGCGCTCGGCGGGCAGCGCGAAGCCCATATCCGGTTGCGGGGTGCCCGGGACGAGCGCGGAGGCGTGCTTCTGCAGGTCCTGGACAACGGACCGGGAATCGATCCGGCCAATGTCGAGAACATCTTCGTGCCGTTCTTTACCACCAAGCGCGGTGGCACCGGGGTGGGTCTGAGCGTTTCGCGCCAGCTGGTTCAGGCAAATCGTGGGTTCATCTCCGTGAAGGCGCTGTCGCCGCGCGGCACTGCCTTCACGATGCGGTTTCCGGCCGCGCCGGTTCGCGGTCTGGCGCGGCAGGCACTGCCGGCTAGTCGGTAAGGATGGTCTTCGTTTCCGTGAAGGCGTGGAAATTCTCCGGCCCGCCTTCGCGGCCGATGCCCGACTGCTTGAAGCCGCCGTATGGCGCCATGAAGTCCATGCGCAGACCATTCTGCCCGATGCATCCGGTGCGCAGCTCGCGCGCGACCTGGTAGGCCTTGTCCGGATCCGGCGTGAACACCGCGCCATTCAACCCGTAGATGGAATCATTGGCGATGCGGATCGCATCGGCCTCATCCTCGCAGGCAATCAGGCTGATCACCGGACCGAAGATTTCCTCCTGCGCGATCACCATGCTGGTTGTCCACGCTGGTGAACAGCGTGGGTTCGAAGTAGAAGCCCCTGGTCAGATGCGCGGGCTGGCGCCCGCCGCAGGCAAGCTTCGCGCCCTGTTCCCTGCCTTTCGCGACATAGCCTCTTGACGCGCTCGAGCTGTCGCCGCATGGCCAGCGGCCCCATCTGCGAGGCGGGATCGTTCGGATCGCCCACCTTGATGGCGGCCATGGCCGCGACGATGGCCTCGGCCAGCGCATCGTGGCGGTGCCGGGAAACGATGACGCGGCTGAGCGTGGCGCACACCTGGCCGGTCATCGTGCAGATCGTGCCCGTCAGGATGCCGGCAGCCTGTTCGATCGGGAAGTCATCCAGCACCAGCGCCGCGGACTTGCCCCCCAGTTCCAGCGTGACCCGCGCGATGCGCTCGCCACACACGCTGGCAATGCGCCGGCCCGCCGCGGTGCTGCCGGTAAATGCCACCTTGTCGACGCCGGGATTGCACACCAGATGATCGGAAGCCTCGCGTTGGGCGGGGACCAGGTTCAGCACGCCGGGCGGAAATCCGGCCTCTGCGGCGCATTCGGCGATGATGTATGCCTCCAGCGGTGTCTCCGGCGCGGGCTTCATCATCACCGTGCAGCCGGCAACCAGGGCCGGTGCGATCTTCTGCGTCATGATGGCGTAGGGCGCATTCCATGGCGTAATGGCCGCCACAACGCCAACGGGCTCGCGCACGATGATGGCCTTGCCCGGTCCCATCGAGGCCGGTTGCTGCGTCTGGAAGGGATAACTCGTCGCCAGTCCGGCGAAGTAGCTCAACTGGAACGTGCCGCCGCCGATGACGTTCGGCGCAAAGCTGGCCAGACCGCCCATCTGTCGTGTCCATGCTGCGGCCAGTTCGGCATGCCTGGCTTCCAGCTTCTTCGCCAGCGCCGCCACCATCGCGCCGCGCTCGGTGTGACTCATGCGCGGCCAGGGCCCGGTGTCGAAAGCCTTGCGCGCGGCAGCCACCGCGCGATCCATGTCGGCCTCGCGCGCCTCGGCGACCGAAGTGAAGGTTTCCTCCGTGGCCGGATCCACCAGCGCAATGCCGGCGCCACTGCCGGCGACCCATTCGCCGTCGATGAACAGCCGATCGCGATGTCGGATGTGAATGTTGTCCCCTGGCATGCATCCCCCGTCTGCACCCGCCCGACGCGGCGGGTTGAATGATCCGGCGCGCCTCAGCCCAGCGCCGCGCGCAGCTCCCGTGCCAGCAACTCAACGTGTGCGCTGGTGTGTGCCGCCGAGAGGAATCCCACCTCGAAGGCGCTGGGCGCCAGATAGATGCCCGCGTCGAGCAGCTTGTGGAAAACCGGTCCGAAAGGCCGGGCTGGCCGGGCCTTCATGTCGGCAAGGCTGGCCAGCGGCGCGGCGTTGGCGGCCAGGTACGGCCAGAACAGGGAGCCCATCCGCTGCACGGTCAATCCGGGAATGGCATTGAGCTGCTGCTCGCAGCTGCGCGCCCAGTGATTCCAGCTGCGCGTACACCGAGCCGTCGGCCAGCTGCGCAAGCGTGGCCAGGCCCGCGGCCATCGCCACCGGATTCGCGCTCAGCGTGCCGGCCTGGTAGACCGGACCGACCGGCGCCACCAGCTCCATGTAGCGCCGGCTGCCGCCATAGGCGCCGACCGGAAAGCCGCCGCCGATCACCTTGCCGTAAGTGACCAGGTCCGGCTCGATGCCATACAGTCCGGCGGCGCCGGTGAAGCCGAGGCGGAAGCCGCTGATGACTTCATCCAGTATCAGCAGCGCCCCGTGCTTGCGGCACAGTGCGGCGAGCGTGCGCAGGAATTCGGGTCGCTGCGGCAGCAGGCCATAGTTGGCCGGCACCGGTTCGATGATGGCAGCGGCGATTTGCCCACCGTGCTGCGCGAACATGGCTTCCAGCGCCGCATCGTCATTCAACGGCGCCACCAGCGTTCCGCCCAGCACGCCCTTGTTCAGGCCGGCGCTGTCCGGCTCGCTGGCTTCGGCCAGGCCCGAGCCGGAGCGGATCAGCATCGCATCCGCATGGCCGTGGTAGCAGCCGTCGAATTTGAGGATCACGTCGCGCCCGGTGGCGCCGCGGGCCACGCGCAACGCGGACATCACCGCCTCGGTGCCCGAGTTCACGAAGCGGATGCTCTGCACCCAGGGGATGCGGGCCGTGATGAACTCGGCCAGCGCCAGCGAGTAGGGCTCGGCGGTGCCCAGGCTCCAGCCACGATCGATGGCGGCCACCGCCGCATCGCGCACGGCCTTGTTGCCGTGGCCCAGGATCAGCGGCCCGAAGGCCATGCAGAAGTCGAGCAGTTCCCGGCCGTCGACGTCGCGGATCATCGCGCCGGCGCCGCCGGTCATGAAGCGCGGCGTGCCGCCCACGCCCTTGAAGGCGCGAACCGGTGAATGCACGCCGCCGGGAGAAACCTTCCTTGCGCGCTCGAACAGCGAATCCGAAGTACTCATCGCGCCAGCCACTCCTTCGCATGGCGTGCGCCGTAGCTGATGATCATCGAGGCGCCGGCGCGCAGGAACGCGCTCCAGGCTTCCAGATGCGCGTGCACGCGATTGGCCAGGCCTTGTTCTGCCAGCAGTTCGATGCCCGCGTATTCGCCGCTGACTTCATAGACGGCCCAGGGCTGCGCGAAGCGGCGGGACAGGTCCGCGAGGATGTCCAGATAGGGCAGGCCGGGTTTGACCATCAGGATGTCGGCACCCTCGCGCACGTCGCGCTCCACCGCCAGCAGTGCATCGTTCGCACGGGAAGGATCGATCTGGTAGGAGGACCGATCGGTGAGCAGCACCCCGTCGCCCCTGGGAGCCGAATCGGCGGCGACGCGAAACGGACCGTAGAAATTCGAGTGGAACTTGGCCGCATAGCTCATCAGCACCGTGCGCTCCAGACCCTGCGCATCCAGCGCCTGGCGGATGGCGCCGATACGCCCGTCCATCATGTCGCTGGGCGCCACGCAGTCGGCCCCCGCGCGCGCATAGGCGAGCGCGGCCGCCACCAGCTCCTTGACGCTGGCCGCGTTGTCCAGGTGATCGTGCGCGTCGTTGAGCACGCCGCAGTGGCCATGCGGCGTGGAGGAGCACAGGCATACATCCACTGCCAGCCACAGCTTGTTTCCGAAGCGCTTCTTGATGGCCGCGATCTGGCCGGCGGTGAAGGACCAGTCGATGTTGCGTGCCTGCTGCGTGGCCGGCACACCGAACAGCAGGAACTTGCTGCAGCCGGCCGCCAGGTCGGCTTCGATCTGCGCCAGCACGGATGCCGGTGTGTCGCGGATACACACCGGTGAGACCGGGGACCGCCTCGCGCGCGGCGATGCCCTCGACCACGAACAGCGGCTGGATGAACTGCTCATGGTGTGGCCGCGCACCGCGGGTCAGGGCACGCACGTGCTCGTCCTGGCGCAGGCGGCGAAGGGTGATTCCCGTCATGATGTTCCTACGGATGCCGCAAAGCGGCAAAATGGCCGGTCAGGGCCGCATCCTGCCACAAGTGATGTTCCAATGTTATGAGGTGGCTGGCGAGAATGGCAGCATGTCTATCGAAGCCAAGAAAGAAGCCTCGCTGGCCCTGCTGCATTCGGCCGTGCGCGAGTACGAAAAGGTGGTCTACTCCAGCAGCCTGGGGGCCGAGGCCATCGTACTCACGGACCTGATCTGGACCCAGGTGCCGCAGATCGAGATCTTCACGCTCGATACCGGGCGGCTGCACGAGCAGACCCGCAACCTGATCGAGCGCCTGGAAAACCGCTACCAGCGGCGGATTCGGGTCATTCACCCCGATCCGGCGGCCATTGAAGCCTGGATAGCCCGGAACGGCATCAATGGCTTCTACAACGGGGTCGAGCAACGCCAGGGGTGTTGCCATATTCGCAAGGTGGAGCCGTTTCGGCGGGCGATCGCCGGTGCCGGTGCCTGGGTCACCGGTGTGCGGCGCGAACAGTCCGCCACGCGGGCACAGGCCCAGCCTGTGGAAATCGATCAGGCCAACGGCGGCATCGCGCGCATCAGTCCGCTGCTGGACTGGACGGATGAGGACGTGTGGGGCTATATCCGTGCCAACAAGCTGCCGTACAACCCGCTGCACGACCAGGGATATCCGAGCATTGGCTGTGCGCCGTGTACGCGGGCCGTGGAGCCGGGCGAGGACAGCCGTTCGGGCCGCTGGTGGTGGGAAAACAGCGATTCGAAGGAGTGTGGTTTGCAGCCGCGTCAGCGTGGCGTTGCCATGCCCGTGGGCTGAAGCCCGTCGCGCGATGGATTACCTGCCGGTTTTCATCGATCTGCGTGAGCGTCCTGTCGTCGTGATCGGCGGCGGTGTCGTGGCCGCGCGCAAGGTCGAGCAACTGCTCAAGGCGCATGCGAAGGTGCGTGTCGTGGCGCCGGAGCTGTGTCCGGAACTGGCGGCTTTGCGTGACCACGCGCGCATCGACTACCGGCCCGTGCCGTTCTCGGTGTCGCAGCTGGATGGCGCGATGCTGGTGGTGGCTGCCACCGACGATGCCGAGGTCAATGCCGCCGTGTCGCGCAGCGCGCGCGAGCTGCGTGTACTGGTCAACGTGGTCGACGACGGCAAGCAGCTCTGATTTCATATTCCCGTCCATCGTCGATCGCTCACCCATTGTAGTGGCGGTGGGAACCTCCGGGGCTTCGCCCTCGCTGGCCCGCCGCGTTCGTGCGCAGATCGAAGCGCTGCTGCCGCAGCGCCTGGGCGAGGTGGCCCGCTTCGCGGGCCGCTGGCGTGCCGCTGCCGCGCGCGCGCTGCCGGAACTGGCAATGCGACTGCGCTTCTGGGACAGCTTCTTTGCAGGACCCTTGCCTACACGCCTGCTGGCCGGGGACGAGCAGGGGGCTGACGAAGCGATGCGATCCGCGCTGGAACAGGCGCGCGCGGCAGCGCCCTCGGCACGTGGCGAGGCATATCTGATCGGCGTGGGTCCCGGCGACCCGGATCTGCTGACATTGCGCGCACAGCAATTACTGCAGCAGGCGGACGTGCTGTTGTATGACCGGCTGGTACCGGAAGTGATACTGGGGCGCGCGCGTCGCGACGCCGAAAGAATCAATGTCGGCAAGACGCCGGGTCGTCACGAACACACGCAGGAATACATCAACTCGCTGCTGCTAGAACACACCCGCGCCGGCAAGCGCGTGGCGCGCGTCAAGGGCGGAGATCCATTCGTCTTCGGACGCGGCGGCGAGGAGCTGGCAGTGCTGCGCGCGGCGGGCATTCCGACGATCGTGGTGCCCGGCATCACGGCCGGGCTGGGCGCGGCAGCCAGTACCGGCATGCCGCTGACCCAGCGGGGCGTGGCGCAGGCGGTGACTTTCGTCACTGCAACCGGCGCCCAGGGTGAGGCGCTGAACTGGTCGGCGCTGGCCCAGCCCGATCACACGGTGGTCTTTTACATGAGCGCGGCGCAAAGTGGCCACATCGCCGCCCGTCTGATCGAGCATGGTCTGCCTGGCACGCACCCGGCGGCGTTGGTGGAGCGGGCCACGTGGCCGGATCAGCGGGTGCTGCAAACGACTCTGGCGCAGTTGCCGACGCTGGCTGCGAACGCGCAGCTGCGCTCACCGACGTTGCTGTTGGTGGGAAGGGTTGCCGCGCTGGCGAGCCTGCATGCGAACGCGCCGTCGCATGTCGCAGGTGATGAACCGGCGCAGATGCCATAGCAGGAACTTCTGATGACCATTCGTCGGGGCTTTATCGATACCGTAGGCAACACGCCGCTGATTCGCCTGAATGGTTTGAGTCGCGAGACCGGCTGCGAGATCTACGGCAAGGCGGAATTCATGAATCCGGGCGGGTCCGTCAAGGACCGCGCCGCGAAGTGGATCGTGCTGGACGCGGAGGCGCGCGGCTTGTTGAAGCCGGGCGGCACCGTAGTGGAAGGCACCGCCGGCAATACCGGCATTGGACTGGCGCATGTGTGCAATGCGCGCGGTTACCACCTCATCCTGCTCATGCCGGACAACCAGTCACCGGAGAAATACCAGCTGCTCGAAGCGCTGGGAGCAGAAGTGCGCAAGGTCCCGGTGGTCCCGTACAGCAATCCGGACCAGTACCAGCATCAGGCGCAGCGCCTTGCCGGGGAATTGCCCAACGCGATCTGGTCCAACCAGTTCGACAACACCGCCAACCGGCGCGCCCATGTGG
The DNA here is from genome assembly GCA_963812195.1 of uncultured Gammaproteobacteria bacterium. GTDB lineage: Bacteria > Pseudomonadota > Gammaproteobacteria > Steroidobacterales > Steroidobacteraceae > ZC4RG30. The sequence goes on along the minus strand of CAWEUI010000008.1, from coordinate 87,701 downwards.
AATCCACCGGACCGGAAATCTGGACCCAGACGGAAGGGCGGATCGACGCGTTCGTGGCCGCGTGCGGCACCGGCGGGACGCTGGCCGGCACCTCCGAATACCTCAAATCGCGCAATGAGCGGATCCGTACGGTGCTGGCGGACCCGCCCGGCAGCTCGCTGTATGAATTCGTCCTGCATGGTCAGGTCAAGGCCACCGGGAAGGGCTCGATCACCGAGGGCATCGGCATCGGCCGCGTCACCGACAACTTTCGCAACGCGCCCGTGGACACGGCCCTGCACATCGAGGATCCGGAGACCGTGGCGGTGGTGTACCGGCTGCTGCGCGAGGAGGGCCTGTTCCTGGGCACCACCAGCGGCATCAACGTGGCCGCCGCAGTGCGGGTGGCGCGTGAGCTGGGGCCGGGCCACACGGTGGTGACCATCCTGTGTGACGGCGGCGCCAAGTACGTCTCGCGCCTGTACCAGCCGACCTGGTTGCGCGAAAAGGGGTTGCTGGATGCTGCTGCCTCAGGCAGCAAAATGGCCCGCTCCTGACCCGACGGCTGAACCGGTCGATATAACGAACTTGTTCTGGGTTGGCTGGTCTAACGCCGTTTAAGGGGGCTTGCGTGCCCGGAAGATTCGGAAAAGTAATAACGTGGTCCTGAACAAGAATCTCAAGCGAGTAGCGGTCGGGGTAGTGGTAATCGTGGTGGCCGTGGCCGCCTGGCGCATCGTCGGGCACTTCAGCGGCCCGCAGGTCAGCTACGAGACCGGCACCATCGACCGCGGTGCGGTGGACAAGACGGTCAGTTCCACCGGCGCGGTGGATGCGCTGGTGACGGTGGAGGTCGGTTCGCGTGATCTCCGGGCAGATCTCCGAGCTGCATGCCGATTTCAACTCCCGGGTAAAGAAGGGCGACCTGCTGGCGGTTATTGATCCGCAGATCTACCAGCAGCGTGTGGCGTCGGCCCAGGCTGATCTGGCAGTGGCGCAAGCTACGGTGGGTTCGCAGCAGGCTTCCCTGAACAAGGCCAGGACCACCGTCGAACAGGCGCAGCGCGACTATGACCGGCAGGAGCGGCTGGCTGCCCAGAAGCTGGTTGCGCAGAGCGCCGCCGAGGATTCCCTCAAGTCGCTGGCACTGGCCAAGAGCGACGTGGTCATCGCCCAGGCGCAGGTCAAGACCGCCGAGGCCAACCTGAAGACCCGCGAGGCAGCGCTGGAACAGGCTCGCATCGACCTGTCGCACACGCAGATCCGCGCGCCCATCGACGGCATCGTGATTTCGCGCAGCGTCGATCTGGGCCAGACGGTTGCCGCCAGCCTGCAGGCGCCGGTGCTGTTCAAGATTGCCCAGGACCTGTCGCAGATCCAGATCGAGGCCAAGGTGGACGAGGCCGACATCGGGGCGATCAGGGTCGATGATCCGGCATCCTTCACGGTGGATGCCTTTCCCGATCAGACCTTCACCGGACAGGTGGCGCAGGTACGGCTGGCATCGACGACTGTGCAGAACGTGGTCACGTACAGCGTGATGGTGCAGGCGCGCAATCCGCGTCAGATGCTGCTGCCGGGCATGACGGCCAATGTCAGCATCACCACCGATCATCGCGAAAACGTGTTGCGCGTGCCAAACGACGCCACACGCTTCAAGCCGGCTGATGTGGCGGATTCCGGTTCCGGCAGTTTCACCGCGTCCCGCAGCTCCTCCGGCGGTAATCGCCAGGGGGGGAACAACATCCTCGACAACGAGCAGATGCTCAAGGATCTGGGCGTCACCAAGGATCAGCAGGAGAAGTTGCGCAAGTCACTGCAGGCCATGTTCGAGCAGATGCGGTCCCAGCAGAATGGCGCACCGGCAGGATTGGCTGGACAGGGTGGCCCGAACTTCCGGCAGCAGAACCAGCAGCAGCAGGCGATGCGCAACCGCATCGAGAACGTGTTCTCGTCGGTGCTTACGCCAGACCAGATGGACAAGTACCGCATGCTCAACAGCCAGCGCGGTCCGGAGCCCGAAACGCATTCCGGCACGCTCTATACGCTGGATGGCGGCAAACCCGAGTCCCATGACGTGACGTTTGGCGTCTCCGACGACCGTTATACCGAGATCGTGGAACCTCATGGACTCAAGGCGGGCGACAGTGTGATCCTGCGCGCCCGCGCCGAGGTTGGTCAGTGACCGATGCCGACGCGGTGCCGGTGGTTGCGGCCCGCCATCTCACCAAGACCTACCAGCTCGGCGAGGTCGCGGTGCATGCGCTGCGCGACGTCTCCTTCGATATCCACCGCGGAGAGTTCGTGGCGATCATGGGGCCTTCCGGCTCCGGCAAGTCGACGCTGATGAACCTGATCGGTGCGCTGGACACGCCCACTTCCGGCGAACTGGCCATCAACGGAACGGCCATTGCCTCGCTGAGCGGCGATGAACTGGCCGATCTGCGCAACCGAACCATCGGCTTCGTGTTCCAGCAGTTCAACCTGCTGCGCCGGACCTCCGCGCTGGACAACGTCAAGTTGCCGCTGACCTACGCGCGCGATCCGGCCAAGCAGGCACAAGCAGGGCAGCTTGCCGAGCAGCGGCTGCGCGAGGTCGGACTGGGCGATCGCATGGACCACGTGCCCTCGCAGCTCTCCGGCGGCCAGCAGCAGCGCGTGGCCATCGCGCGCGCGCTGGTCAACGCGCCCAGCCTGATCCTGGCGGACGAACCGACCGGTGCGCTGGACACCCACACGTCAGAGGAGATCATGAGCCTGTTCCGCAAGTTGACCGAGCAGGGCATGACCGTGATCATCGTGACCCACGAACTGGATGTGGCGTCCTATGCCGAGCGCCTGCTGCGGGTGCGTGACGGGCTGATCGTGGAGGATGCTCCCGTGGTCGAGCGCCATCTGTGAACATCACCGAATACATCAAGACTGCGCTGGTTGCGTTGCGCCTGAACAAGATGCGCAGCGCGCTGACCACGCTTGGCATCATCATCGGCGTGGCTTCGGTGATCGTGATGAGCGCGATCGGCAATGGCGCATCGAAGCAGATCCAGAGCCAGATCTCCAGCCTCGGCACGAATCTGTTGACGATTTTTCCGGGATCAACGAACCGGGGCGGCGTCCGTGGCGGCTTCGGCTCGGCACCGCCCCTGACCGAAAAGGACCTGCGCGCAGTGCGCGATCGGATACCTGGCGTGGTGGCCGTGTCCGGCCGGCTGGGGAGCAACGTCAACATCGTGTATGGCAGCGCCAACTGGACGACCCAGGCACAGGGTGTCAGCGCCGACATCCAGCAGGTACAGGGCTGGCCGGTGGCGCGCGGGCGGTTCTTCGATGCGCGCGAGGCGCAGAGCGGTGCCAGGGTTGTGGTGCTGGGCAATACCGTAGCGAAGGAATTGTTCGGCGGAGCCGATCCACTGGGTTCGACCATCCGCATCAACAATTCGCCGTTCACCGTGATCGGGGTCCTGGCCGAAAAAGGTCAGGCCGGTGGTCGGGACCAGGACGACGTCGTCATGGTGCCGATTTCCACTGCGCGGTCGCGCCTTGCCGGCCGGGTGGGGGCGCCGAATCAGATCGGCGCGCTGCTGGTCAAGGTCGACGAACGCTACAGCCTGTCCAATGTGCAGTCCGACATCGAACACCTGTTGCGCGAACTGCGGCGCATCGGGCCCAACGAGGACAACAACTTCATCATCCGGAACTTCGCCGAGTTCCTGCAGGCACGTAACGCGGCTTCCGAAACACTCGGTCTGCTGCTCGCGGCAACCGCCGCCATATCGCTGGTGGTCGGCGGTATCGGCATCATGAACATCATGCTGGTGTCGGTAACCGAGCGCACCCGGGAGATCGGGTTGCGCATGGCGATCGGTGCCCGCAGTGACGACATTCTCGGCCAGTTCCTTACCGAAGCCGTGCTGCTGTGCCTGGTGGGCGGCCTGATAGGCCTGACGCTTGGTGTGGCGGTTGCGGCCGGTCTGGGCGCTGCGATGGGTTGGCCCATCTACGTCAGTCCCTTCGTGGTGGTGATCGCCATTGCCGCATCGGCAACGGTCGGCATCGTGTTCGGCTTCGTGCCGGCGCGGCGTGCCTCGCAGCTCAATCCCATCGAAGCACTGCGCTACGAATAGACCTCAACGGCAGGTCTTCAGGACGGACCAGGTGCGGCACTTGGCGGCCAGCGAGACTCGCGCGTTGGCCGGGCTGGTCGAAGGCAATTGCAGTTGCGGCAGTCGTCGCGTGGAGGCATCCAGCCCGGGCAGGACGTGGCGGCGGAACAGCCTGGCTGCCGTTCCCCCGTTGAAGGCGATGATCCTGATCGCCTTGTGGGTACGAAAGAACCGGTCGAAATCATTGACCTCGATGGATTGCGGCTCGATGTCCGCGTCCAGGCTCGAACGCCGCCGGCAACCGGCCAGCACGTCCCAGATTGCCACGCCGGCCTGCTTCACGGCGCGCACACGCGCTGTGTAGCCGGCTGCTGCGGGTATTCCCCACAGCGATTCCATGACGGGCCAGAAGCCATTGCGCGGATGTGCGTAGTACTGGCCAGCCTGCAGGGAGGCGATGCCGGGCATGCTGCCAAGAATCAGCACGCGCGCATTGCGAGTGGCAAGCGGCGCGAATCCCTGCAGCCGCGCGTCTATGGCGCACCGGGTCCGGCGCCGTAGTCGGCGTCCTCGGCGAACAGCTGCCCGAATGCCGTGAAATCGTGCCGGTCCAGCGTCGCGCCGTAGGCGCCGAGCAGTTCGAGAATCTGTTGCCGGTCCTCCAGCCTCTGCAGTCGCGCGGCAACAGTGTCGTTCTGCGCCGCGACGGTGGCGCGCGGCGGGCCCGCAAGCAGCAGCGTGGCAGCGGCGCACAACAGGTAGCGTCCAGCGTTCATGGCCATGACCTCCCCGGATGATTCGACTTGTGCCGCCTCAATGCGGCCGGTGGCGCGTGCCTTCGCCAGCGGTGGTGAGCGAGTGGGCTGGCATGGGGCCGCCTCCGCGGATACGGTGCCAGCCGGGGAGAATACCAGCCCGGCGGCGTGGAGCCGGCCGGGCGTTGCGTCAGAACGGGATGGTCGCCATCTGCGTGCTGCGGTAGGCGGCATCGAGGAACTTCGCCGGATCGCCCAGCTGCTTTTCCAGTTCCTTCAGCGGCCGCGGCGCATTCAGGGTCCCGACAGTCGGGAAATCAATGCCCCGGTTGTAGGCCACGACGTCCTGCGGGCCGGCACCCTTGTTGAACAGGATGAAGAACTGCCGGAACAGATCCCAGTAGACATCCTTCTGCTTGACGATGTCCGCCCCGCTCAACGTGGGGCCATTGGCCGGGATCACGATGGTGTCGGGTTTCACGACATCCGACAGGATCTCGTAGGAACGCACGAAACCGTGCATGAATCCGCCGTTGAGGTAGTCCATCACCGGCCAGCGGTCCGAACCAACCGGTCCGCCGGCAACCAGCACGTTGCGCTTCGGGAAATGGATGAACAGGTCACCGTTGGTGTGTGCCCCGGGCAGGTAGCGGTAGTCGACCTGCTCGCCGGCGATCTGCAGCGAACCCTTGTTGTACGTGGTCCGCGTGGGCTGGGCTGCCTTGGGCAGCGGGCCGTAGATGCCTTCGAACAACGCCGAGCGGTTGCGCGCACCGAGGGCGAGGCGGGTGACCTCATGCGAAATGATGGTGCCGCCGGCCTTGCCGACCGCCTCGTTGGAGCCGGTCTGCGCCGGATGCCAGTGCGTGTTGATCAGCGTATCGACGCGGCTGGTGTTGGTGGCCTTTGCCACGGCCTGCAGCAGCAGCGTCGAGTTGACTGCCAGCCCGCCGTCGACCATCAGCGCGCCATTCGGGCCCGGCATCGCCACGACATTGCAGCCGCAGCCGGAGATCATGGCCAGCCCGGCCACGTCCCTGACGGAGATATCCGACGGGGAGACCCGCTCGGGCTTGTGCTTCTCGGCCTCGGCGATCGTTTCCGGATCACCCGGGGAAACCGTGCCGAACAGCGGCGATACGGCCAGGGCCTGCGCACTGGTACGCAGGAAGTTTCGACGTGAAATGGGCATCAGGGACCTACCGGATCAACCGGCCAGATTACAGAGTCGTAGACGACCGTCGCGATGGGCGGACCCTGCGGCGGCCAGTCGGGAGTCCTGGCCAGTTCCACCGTGGCGCCGAGGCTGCGCAGGTAGTCGGCCAGTGGCTTGTCGGGAGGCTGTGGCATCTGCAGGAAGGGCACGTAGCCGCGGCCCATCGCGTAATCGAGCGCGGTCAGACCATCCTCGTCCTTGGCATTGATGTCCAGACCCAGGTCGACCAGCGTCTTGATGACCTGGTGATTGCCACCGGCGCGCACGGCATAGTGCAGCGCCGTGCCGCCGCGCGTGCGCTGCAGGAAATGCCGATGTGCGCCGTCAGGTGCACGTCCGCGCCGGCGTCGGCCAGCACTTTGATCAGCTTGGCCTGCGGGTTTTCCGCGTTGCCGTTGCCGCGTCCCGCAGGAGGGGTGGCGCCCGGGGGCGGACCGCCCCGGCCGAATCCGAATCCGCCGAAGCCTCCAAAGCGACGCGGCCCCGACTGCACAGCGAGGATGATCGGCCCCTGGCCTTCGGAAGTGGCTAGCCGGGGATTGGCGCCCTTGGCCAGCAATTCCTTGCACCAGGTCGATGTCCCCCGAGCTGATCGCCGCCATGAACGGCGTCGTGCCGCCGACCGCCGCCGCCGCGTCCCGGCGGCCGGAAGTAGACCTGCTGGTTCGGGTTGGCGCCGCGCGCGATCAGCATCTCCACCACTTCCTTGCCGGTGGTGGTATTCGGATGATCCACATCCAGCGGGTTGCGATCGTTCGCGCTCTTCATGTTGTCGATGGCCACCGCCAGCGGCGACTGGCCGTACATGTCCCACTGGTTCACGTCGGCGCCGGCCTCGATCAGCTTCCTGGCGATATCCCAGTTGCTGTTCATCATGGCGATGACCAGCGGCGGGACGCCGGACGGATCCGGCATGTTCACGTCCACATCGTGCTTGAGCAGGACGTCCACGCATTCGCGGCAGTTTTCGCGCGCCGCATACAGCAGCGGCGTCAGGCCGCCGCGATCCAGTGACTTGGCGCGGCTCTCGGCCGTGGCGACGCGCTGGTAGTCGCGAATGGCGCCGCGGGCGTTGATGTCCGCGCCCTGGAGTCGGCCAGCAACTCGACCATCGCAGGATGGCGGCGCGCCGCAGCCCACATCAGCGGCGTCTGCTCGCCCAGATTCTCGCGGGGATCGACCTTGGCGCCGGCCTTCAACAGCAGCTTTGCCGCTTCGACATTGCCGGAACGGGCCACCCGATGCAGCGCCGTCTCGCCGTCGGGATTGGCGGAGTCGGGATCGGCACCGGCCTTCAGCAGCATGCCGATCAGCTCGGTGTTGGCGATGTCGGCGGCCAGCAGCATCGCGTTGATGCCGTAGTCATTGGTGGCCGATGACATCGGCGCCAGCCTTGATCAGGCGCGCGGCCTCCGCGACATTGCCCTCGAAGACAGCCCACTGCAGCGGCGTGCTGCCGTCCGGCCGGCGCGGCTCATCTGCTGAATTTGCGGCAAAGGCCGACGATCCCCACAACGCCACCAGCGCCGCCGCAATTGCAACGGCGCCCTTTGCCCCCTGTGACATTCTCAAACCTCGCTGAAAGCTCGCGTCGAGTCGCTGAATTTGTCGATATTGACGCCGGCCCGCTGCGCGATTGTCAACAGAATGTTGGCATGCGGTGTATCGGCGGGCATCGCCAGGTGCTGGCCACCCTTGATGCCACCGCCCTTGCCGCGCGATCAGTTGCGGCAGCGGGTTGTTGTTGTGCAGGTCGCTGTTGGCCATGTTCGACCCGAACAGGATGATCGAGTTGTCGAGGATGTTGCCGTTGCCTTCCTTGATCTCGGAGAGCGTCTTGATGAAGCGCGTGAAGCGGGCCGTCTCGTAGGCCTGCACCCGCACCAGCTTCTGGTACTTCTCCTCCTGGTCCTGCCGTGGTGCGAGAGCGGATGGAACGCCTCGTCCACGTTCACCACCGGGAAGGTGCGCATGGAGGCTTCCTTGATCATGCGCATCGTGGCGATGCGCGTCTGGCCGGTCTGGAAGGCCAGTGCGATCATGTCGAACTGCATGTCCAGCAGCTCGCTGAAATCATCGGGCGTGCCGATGCGGCGCATCGGGCAGGTTGCCCAGGCTGTCGGCCTTGGCCATCAGCTTGTTGACGCGGCCCTCGACTTCACGCACCGAATCCAGGTAGTCGCTGACCAGTGCGCGGTCGGATGTGCCCAGCGTGCGGTTGAGGCTCTTGGTGGCATCCTGCACGTAATCGAGCAGGCTGCCGGTGGCCTGCAGGCGCGCCATGCGATCGGCGTTGGAATCGCCCGGCACCGAACATGGTGAAGAACACCTTGCGCGGGTTGCCTTCCAGCGGCAGGGCCTGACCGCGCTTGCGGAAGTTGGTCGCGCCACCGGGTTCACCGCACAGCTCGATCGAGGGCAGCGGCGTGTCCTGGCCGATCTCGCGCGCGGCGATCTGGTCGATGGACATGCCGGTGTCCGGGCCCCAGTTGGAGCCCTGTGGATTCTGGCAGGTCAGCCAGGTCTGCTCGATGATGCCGTGCGGGTTGGAGCTCTCGGCCGGCTTGTTGCGCAGGCCGCTGATCACCGTCACGTAGTCGCGCATGGGCTCGATGGGCTTGAGGATCGGCGAGAACTCGAAGTTCTTGCCCGTACCCTTGGGTGTCCAGTACTTCTGCACGGCGCCATGCGGGTAGTACACGAAGCCCAGGCGCGGTTTGATCGCCGCGGCAGTGCTGGCAAACGCGGTGCCGGCCGGAATCATCGCATCAAGCAATGGCAGCGCAATGGCGGCGCCGGTTCCCTTGAGGACCGCGCGACGGGACAGATGCTTCTTGGTGAGGAACATGGCGATGCCTCCTGCTTGAGACTTCAAGGTGCGGACGGGACGGACGTGGAAACGGTATTGACCAGTTGTGCTGTGGTCGTCTTGGGCAGGTCGGGGGCATCACGGCGACGGAAGGCGTCACTGTTGACGACCCCCATGATGATGTCCTCGAACCGGTAGTTGTGGGCGGCCGCCTCGCGCACGATCTGGCGCACCGCCGGCATGTCGCGATAGCTGAGCTTGCGCCCCACGGCGTAAGCCATCAGCTTCTCGGTGATGATCTCCGCGAGCTGGTCACCGCGCGAGGCCAGGGCCTTGTGCAGGTCTTCCGGTCCGGCCAGCTTGGTGCCGTCCGGCATGGTGGCCGCGGTGTCGATGGGCTGGTGCGATTGCGGATCAACGGTACGGAATTCGCCCACCGTGTCGAAATTCTCCAGCGCGAAGCCCAGCGGATCCATGACCGCATGGCAGGCCGCGCACTGCGGATTACGACGATGGATCTCGGTCTTCTCGCGCACGGTGGTCGGGCGCGGGCCGCCGGACTTTTCCAGGGCCGGCACGCCCTTGGGCGGGGTGGCCGGCGGCGTGCCCAGAATCCGCTCCATGATCCACGCGCCGCGCAGCACCGGAGCCGTGCGGTTGGGATTGGCGGTCAGCATCAGTATCGCGCCCTTGCCCAGCAGGCCGAAGCGCTTCGGATCGGTGAGCGTGACGCGGTGGAAACCGTTGCCCCGCACGCCCTTCATGCCATAGAGCAACGCGATCTGCTCGTTGATGTAGGTGTAGTTGGCAGTGAGCAGATCCACCACGCTCTTGTCGGAACGCAGGATGCTGTCCATGAACAGTTCCAGTTCCTTCTTGAAGGCGTCGCGCGGGTCATATACGCCGCTGGCGTACTGGAACAGGTTGCGCGAGGGAACGATGGCGTCCAGCTTGGCCAAGTTCAGCCACTGGAAGCCGAAGTCCCTGGTCAGCGAGATGCCGCGCGGATCCCGGATCATCCGGTGGACCTGCGCCCTGAGCACGTCGGGCTTGGACAGCTGGTGATTCTCCGCCAGGCGCAGCAGCTCGTCGTCGGGCAGGCTGCTCCAGATGAAGAAGGACAGGCGCGAGGCGAGTTCCAGATCGCTCAGTTCGCGGCTGCCGTGATCCACCGCGGCTTCGCTGCGGAACAGGAACAGCGGGCTGGCCAGGATGGCGGCAATCGAATCGCGAATGCCGATATCGAAGCTCTCGCCGTTCTTGCGGGCCTTGTTGTAGAAGACCATCAGCGGGTCGATGTCCTGATCGGTCACCGGGCGACGGAAGGCCTGCCCGGCCAGATTGGTCACGATCCGGCGTGCACAGGCGGGCTCTTCGGCAGGGCTCGTCGGGTTGCAGATGAAGATCTTGCGGCGGCTCTTCGAATCGCTCATGCCGGTGATCTTCACCGGACCCTTGATGAACATCGCGTTCACGGCCGGAACGCGCTGCAGGCCGCCCTCCAGCTCATTGAATCCGCGGCGGTCGTCCGAATGTCCGGGCGCTGCGCTCTGGTCGTCCTGCTCTGCATAGCTGCGACGCAGGAAAGTCACCGCAACCTTGTGCTGGCCGGCGGTGGCATGGAAGTGGATGTCCTTCAGGCGGCCATTGATGCGCGACACACCGTCGTCCAGGCGCTGGTCGATGGACTTGTGGTCCTCCTCGCCGCCGATGGTGGTGCGCCAGAACTCCTTGCCATCCAGCAGGGCGATGACGGTGTTCCTGAATTCCATGTTCGGCACCGTGCGGGCCAGGGCCATGTCGCCGATGCTCAGCACGTAGTCGCCGTCGGCGGGAAAATTGTGCTCGACCTGCATGCCGCCGCGCGTGCCGAAGGGCATGCCGTCCTGGTACCACTGCTGGTTGCCGGAGCCTTCTGCCGGCGACGCGGCCAGCGACAGGATCATGTTCGGCACCGGTCCGTAGGTCGTCTCCAGCGGCACCGAATGCGCGTTGCCGACGGCCAGTTGGGCGATGGAGCGGGCGGCGGAGACCGCCTGGTCCAGGAAGGTCGGGGTTACCTGCAGTGAGGCGGCGTCGGTATCGAATCCGTCAACCAGCGGGTCCTGCGGCAGGTACTGGGCCGGATCGATCTGCAGGCCGAGCAGATCGCGTATCGCGTAGCCGTATTCGCGGCGGTTCAGGCGGCGCAGCGGGATGTAGCCCGCGTAGGGCTTGGTATGCGCGTGGTCGATGGTGGTCTCGAGAAACGAGACAAAGCCCTTGACGGTTTCCTGGGGGGGCTGCTTCTGACCAGGAGGCGGCATCAGGCCGCCCCGGAGCTTCTTGATGGCCGCTTCCCAGACCTTGGCGTCCTGCGGGATGTCGTTGGCCGACATGGTGTCGAAAGCGACACTGCCGGCCCAATCCTCGGTGTTGTGGCACTTGTAGCAGTAGTTCTCGACCATCTTCCACTGCGCATGAGCGCCATCTGCCGGGGCAGCATCCGCCGAAGCGTCAGCCATCGCCACGGAAGGCGCTGCCACCAGCGTCCCCAGACCGGCCAGAACGACCAGTAATCCCCCAGCCCGCTGCAAATTCATCAGCAATTCCCCCAATCTCAAGCGGATAGCCCCCGACCAGGCAGCCGGTGATTGCCACCTAGTATATTGAGTCCCTAACCCGGCAGTGGTTCCCCTTACGTGACTGACCTGCCAGCTTTTATAATTGCCTAAACAGTTATTGGCTTGGCACTTTCTCAACGAGCCGACCAGAATTGGATGTCCAGCTCGAGAATCGCACCGCTACTGGCCACGATCAGTCTGTTGATGTTGTCCGATGTCGCCGCAGTTGAAGATCCTGCGGGAAATTATCACGCTCACGGTATCGGCATCCTTCGTGATTTTCTGTATGCGTACGACTTTGCGACTCGACTACCTGTGGGCGGCGCCGTGATGGCGGCAGCGTGGTTCATGTTTCGCGAAGCCCGATAGCATGGCCGCATCGCGCTACACCCGCACGGCCATCACCCTGCACTGGGCCATCGCAGGCCTGATCCTGGCGGGCCTGTTCATGGGATGGACCATGACCGACATGGACATCACGCCGCTGCGGCTGCGCGTTTTCAACTATCACAAGTGGGTGGGCATCACGGTGCTGGCGCTGGCCCTGTACCGGCTGTGCTGGCGGATGTGGCACCGGGCGCCGCCGCTGCCAGAAATGCCTCATTGGCAGCAGTTGGCGGCGAGGTTGTCGCACGGACTGCTCTATGTGCTGATGCTGGCCGTACCGCTGGCGGGCTGGATCTACAGCAATGCCACCGGCTTTCCTGTGGTGTATCTGGGCAAACTGCCGCTACCGAACCTGGTGGAGCGCGACAAGGAGCTGGCCGCCATCTGGGTGCAGATCCATGGCAAGCTCGCGCTGACCCTGGCCGTGCTGGTCGGGCTGCATGTGCTGGCAGCCCTGCAGCACCACTTCATCGCCAGGGACGAGACGATGCGCCGGATGCTGCGCTGGCGCGCCTAGAGGCAGGGAGACAGTGATGGTGAGATCGGGTCTGGGATTGCTGGTCGCGATGTCGGCGCTGGCTTCGGGTCTGTTGATGGCGGCCGAACTGAACGTCGGTCCGGCGACGAAAAGCACGGTAGTCGCGACGTTCAGGCAGGCGGGCGTGGCCGTGGACAGTCCGTTCACGCGGTTCTCCGGCACCATCAGCTACGACCCGCGCAAGGTCGGTGCCTCCAGCGCGCGCATCGAGGTGGACACCGCCAGCCTGGACATCGGCGATCCGGCGTACAACGCCGAGGTGGCAAAGAAGTCGTGGTTCGACAGCGCCACTTATCCGAAGGGCGAATTCCGCTCCACCGCCATCAGGCCACTGGCGCCGGATCGCTTCGAGGCCACCGGCACGCTGACCATCAAGGGCAAGACGCAGACCATCGCGGTTCCGGTAACCGTGGCCACCACGGCGGCCGGCAGTGTGTTCGACGGCAGTTTCACGATTTCCCGCAGGGCTTTCGGCATCGGCGATCCGAGCTGGGACAGCGTGCTGGAGGATCAGGTGATGGTGAAATTCCATCTGGTCGGTGCTGGCCGCAGCGCAGCCGGCCCGTGATTCACTTTCGCAAATCCGGTTCAAGGAGAAGGCAGATGATCAGCAGGCTCTGTGTGTTCGCGGCACTGGCAGTTGCGGGCAGCGCGCTGGCAGCACCCGTCACGTACAACATCGATCCCACGCATACATATCCGTCATTCGAGGCGGATCATTTCGGCGGATTGTCCGTCTGGCGCGGCAAGTTCACCAAGACCACGGGCAAGGTCGTGCTCGACACCGCGGCGAAGACCGGTGACGTGGAGGTCACGGTGGATGTGGGGTCGATCGATTTCGGCATGCCGGCGCTCAGCGAGCACGCCAGGGGTCCGGACATGTTCGATGTGGCCAGGTTTCCGACTGCCACCTACAAGGGCAAGATCGACAAGTGGAATGGCGACGTGCCCGCCGAGGTGGACGGGCAGCTGACGCTGCACGGCGTGACCAGGCCGCTGAAGCTCACCATCAACAGCTTCCTGTGCAAACCCAATCCGATGACGCGCAAGGAAACCTGCGGCGCGGACGCCTCGGCCACGCTGAACCGCGATGATTACGGCGTCGACTACGGCAAGAACTTCGGCTTCAGGATGGCGACCAAGCTGCTGATTTCGATCGAGGCGACGAAGGCAGACTAGCCAGCCGTGCCGGTGGCCAGCATCGCGTGCACATCGGCCAGCGCCCGCAATGGCGCCTCGCAGGTGCTGCCGCGGCACACGTAGGCAACCACCGGGCCCTGCGGGGCCTTGGCGGCGAGCGCCTCGGGCAGGTCCGGGATGTCGGCGGGTATGGCGATGATGCTGGCCAGCGGCCGCCATAGCCGCTGCAGTTGCTGGCGCCAGGCCTCGACCTGCGGCGTATCACCGCGCAACAACACGAATGTGTGCGGGTGCAGGTGCTCCTCCAGCGCATTGGCCAGGTTCACGTGCGCCAGCGGGTTGTCTTCGAGCTGCGCCCATGCCGCGCGCAGGGCGCGCTCCGCGGCGGCGAGGTAGCGCGGCTCGCCCAGCAGCCATCCGAGCTTCTGCAGCGCCTGCACGGCGATGGCATTGCCCGATGGCGTGGCGTCGTCGCTGAAGGAGCGGCTGCGGTGGATGAGCGTCTCGTGGTCGCTGGCCGTGAAGAAGAACCCACCGTTTTCCCGATCCTCGAAGCGCTCCAGCAGGGCATCGGCAAGGCTGGTGGCGAACTGCAGCGCCGCGGCGTCGAAGCGCACCGTGGCCAGCGCGAGGATGGCGTCAATGAGCAGTGCGTGATCGTCCAGGTAGGCCGGCAGCCGGGCGCCTCCGGCGCGCGACACAGCCAGCAGTCGCCCGTCGTGCCAGTGGCTGCGCCGCAGATAGGCCAGCGCATTGGCAGCGGCATCGGCGTAGCGGGTGTCCTGCAGCGTGCGGGCCGCGGCAGCCAGTCCGCGAATGGCCAGCGCGTTCCATGAGGTGAGAATCTTGTCGTCGCGCCCGGGCGGCGTGCGCGCGGCGCGCGCGGCAAGCAATCCGGCGCGCGCTGCATCCAGTCGTCGCTCGAGCGCGTCCTGGTTGCCGCCATACTTGCCCGCGGATGCCAGTTCGCCGATCTCGCGTGCGGCGACCAGATGCCAGCTGCCCTCGAAGTTGGCCGGATTGTCCAGGCCATAGCGCGCCTCGAACAGGGCGGCGTCGGCTGGATCGAGCAGCTCGCGAATCTGCCCGGGCGTCCACACGTAGAACTTTCCCTCATGCCCCTCCGAATCCGCGTCGAAGGAGGAATGAAAGCCGCCGCCGGCGTCGCTGCATCTCGCGCAGCAGGAAGTCCGCGGTTTCGCGCGTCACCTTGCCGAAGGCGGGTTCGCCGGTGGCACTTGCCGCATCGGCATATGCCGCGAGCAGCGCGCCGTTGTCGTACAGCATCTTCTCGAAGTGGGGGATCTCCCAGCGCTCGTCCACGCTGTAGCGGCAGAAGCCGCCGCCGAGCTGGTCGTAGAGGCCACCATCGGCCATGCGCTTCAGGGTCAGCGTCGCCATGAACAGCGCGTTCAGGTCCGGGCTCGCGCTGTCCGAGCTGGCATGCCAGTCGCGCAGCAGCCGTTCGATGATGCCGGCGTGCGGGAATTTCGGCGCCGGGCTCCAGCCGCCGTAATTGCGGTCGAAGCGCTGCTCGAGCTGTTCGCGCAATACCTTGAGCGGCCCGTCTGACAGATGGGCCGGACCTGGTCCCGGGCCCGGGGCGTCGATGCTGGCCAGTGCGTCGACCAGCGCCGTGCACTGGGCCCGCAGATCCGTCTCGTGTTCGCGGTAGTACTCGGCCACGCGGCTCAGCACCGTGCGAAAGTCCGGCATGCCCAGGCGCGGTTCGGGCGGGAAGTACGTGCCCCCGAAGAACGGGCGCTGGTCGTCGTGGGTGAGGAACATGGTCAATGGCCAGCCGCCGCCGCGGCGCGTGAGCAGCTGGTGTGCGATCTGGTAGATGCGATCGATGTCCGGCCGCTCCTCGCGATCCACCTTGATGTTGACGAACAGGCGGTTCATCAGGTCCGCCGTGGCCTGGTCCTCGAAGGATTCATGGGCCATCACGTGGCACCAGTGACAGGCGGAGTAACCGATGGACAGCAGGATGGGTCTGTGCAGCGTGCGCGCGGCGTCGAACGCCTGCTGCCCCCAGGGGTACCAGTCGACCGGATTGCGCGCGTGCTGCAGCAGGTACGGGCTGGTCGCGTCGGCGAGGCGGTTGCCGGAAGATCCCGGGGTTGGTGCGCGGTGAGCCATGATCCTGCGCACCGTACAGTAAACTGCGCCGCCATGACGAATCCGCCAGGGCACCGGAGTGCCGCAGCTGCTGCTCAGACGCCACGAGGACAAGCGCATCCGCGGCGGGCATGCGTGGGTGTTTTCCAATGAGGTCGATACCTCGATCACGCCATTGAGCGCGATCGAGCCGGGTGCCGCGGTGGTGTTGCTGGATCACCGTCGGCAGTTCCTGGGCCATGCGCTGGCCAACCCCCACGCCCTGATCTGCGCGCGCATCGTGAGCCGCGACCCGGACGAGCCGTTCGGGCCGGAGCTGCTCACCGCGCGAGTGCGCGATGCCCTGGCGCTGCGCGATCGCTACGTCGGCGGCGAACACTACCGGCTTGTCTACGGCGAATCAGACGGCCTGCCCGGGCTGGTGGTGGATCGCTTTGGCGACGTGCTGGTCGGGCAGATCGCCACTGTGGCGATGGAGCAGCGCAGCGGTCTGCTGGAACAGGTGCTGGGCGAGGTGCTGCAGGCCCCGCCTGATCGTGTGGAAGAACGATACCGGTGCGCGCGATCTGGAGTCGCTGCCGCACGAACTGCGCTGCGTTGGCGGGCCGGTGCCGCCGGCGGTGGATGTCGTGGAGGCCGGTGTGCATCTGTCTGCGCCCCTGGGTAGTGGGCAGAAGACCGGATGGTTCTACGATCAGGCGGCGAATCGTGCGCAGCTGCGGCGTTTCCTGAAGCAGCGGCCAGAGCGTGCTGGATGTGTGCAGCTATGTCGGTGGCTGGGCGGTTTCAGCGCTGGCCGCGGGTGCCGGCTCGGCGCTGTGCGTGGATTCATCCGCCGCCGCGCTTGAGGCTGCCGTCGCCAATGCCGGGCGCAATGGGCAAGCCCTGGAAACACGGCGCGGCGATGCCTTCGAGGTGCTGGCAGCCCTGCACGCGGAAGGGCGCCGCTTCGACGTTGTGGTGGTGGATCCGCCCGCCTTCGTGAAGCGGCGCAAGGATCTGCCCAAGGGCGAGGCGGCCTATCGCAAGCTCAACCAGCTGGCGTTGCGGCTCGCCGCCGACGAGGCGCTGCTGGTGAGCTGCTCGTGCTCGTGGCACCTGCCTGCCGAACGCCTGCCGCAGTTGCTGCAGTCCGCGGCGCTTCACGCGGGACGATCGCTGTCCATCATCGCGCAGGGCGGGCAGGGGCCGGATCATCCGGTGCATCCGGCCATGCCGGAGACGCGCTATCTGAAAGCACTGTTCGCGCGCGTATCCCGGTAGAATCGCCCGGATGTTGAAGTACCCGCATATCGATCCCATCGCCCTGAGTCTCGGGCCGCTGCAGATCCACTGGTACGGGATCATGTACGTGCTGGGCTTTGCCTTCGCCTGGTGGCTGGCCCGGCGCCAGGCCCGGCGACCGGGCAGCACGTGGACGGCCCAGCAGGTCGATGACCTGATCTTCTGGTGCATGGTCGGCGTGATTCTCGGTGGGCGCATCGGCTACGTGCTGGTGTACGTGCTGCCCTTCGAGCCACAGCTCATCACCACCGACTGGCTCTACCCGGTAAAGATCTGGGAGGGCGGCATGTCGTTCCATGGCGCGCTGGTCGGGGTCATCATTGCCCTGGTGCTGTACGCGCGCCACAGCGGGCACCGCGTGCTTGACGTGTTCGATTTCGTGGCGCCGCTGCCGGGCATCGGCATCTGCGCCGGGCGCATCGGCAATTTCATCAACAGCGAGTTGTGGGGCGCCCCCACGCAATGGAAGTACGGATTCCTGGTTCCCGATCCGGCGACGGGCGAGCTGGTGGGTCGCCACGCCTCGCAGCTGTACGAGGCCGGCCTCGAGGGCATCGCGCTGTTCCTCATCGTCTGGTGGTTCGCGCGACGGCCGCGGCCGCGCGGCGCCGTGGCCGGCCTGTTCCTGCTCTGGTATGGCATCGTGCGCTTCTGCATCGAGTTCGTACGCCTGCCCGATGACCAGATCGGCTATCTGGCCGGCGACTGGCTGACGATGGGGCAGGTGCTGTCATTGCCGATGGTGCTGGCCGGCGTGGCGCTGCTGGCGCGGGCACAGTCCCATCCGGTGCCTTCAGGCAACTTCGCGGCGACGTGAAGCAGTATCTGGAATTGCTCGGTGCCGTGCGTTCGCGCGGCACGCGCAAGACTGACCGCACCGGTACCGGCACCCTGTCGCTGTTCGGATGGCAGATGCGCTTCGATCTGGAGCAGGGCTTTCCGCTGGTTACCACCAAGCGCGTGCATGTCCCGTCGGTGGTGCATGAGCTGCTGTGGTTCCTGCGCGGCGATACCAATGTGGCCTATCTGCACGAACATGGCGTGAGCATCTGGGATGAATGGGCCGACGAACGCGGCGAACTCGGCCCGGTATATGGCGCGCAGTGGCGCTCCTGGGGCGCAGCGGACGGGCGGCACATCGATCAGCTCGCGCAGGTGCTGGAAACACTGCGCAAGAGTCCGGATTCGCGCCGCATGGTGGTCAGTGCCTGGAACGTGGGTGAGCTCGACAGGATGGCTCTTCT
Source organism: uncultured Gammaproteobacteria bacterium (assembly GCA_963812195.1). Lineage (GTDB taxonomy): Bacteria > Pseudomonadota > Gammaproteobacteria > Steroidobacterales > Steroidobacteraceae > ZC4RG30. The sequence continues at coordinate 69,522 of CAWEUI010000008.1, read as the reverse complement.
GCCCTGCCACGCGCTGTTCCAGTTCCACGTTGCCGATGGCAGGCTCTCCTGCCAGCTCTACCAGCGCAGCGCGGACGTCTTCCTCGGTGTGCCGTTCAACATCGCCTCCTACGCGCTGTTGACACATCTGGTTGCCGCGCAGTGCGACCTTGGGGCCGGGGATTTCATCTGGACGGGTGGCGACTGCCACCTGTACCTCAACCATCTGGCGCAGGCCGACCTGCAACTGACGCGCACGCCGCACGCGCTGCCGACGCTTCAGTTGCACCGCCGGCCGGCCAGTCTGTTCGACTACAACGCAGAGGACATCGAGTTCGTGAACTATCAGCATGATGCGCCGATCAAGGCGCCAGTGGCGGTCTGACCATGGCAAAGGCAAAGGCAAAGCAAAGAAGGCGAAAGCCCATCCGAAGAACAAGTGGATCGTGGTGCGGCACTCCCGGGTGCACGGCTACGGCTGCTTCGCGCGACGCTTCATTCCCAAGGGCACCCGCATCATCGAGTACCTGGGTGAGCGCATGTCGCACAAGGAAGCAGACCGCCGCTACGATGGCGCGGACGTCAACGACAACCACACCTTCCTGTTCATCGCCGACCGCAAGACGGTGATCGATGCGTCTAATGGCGGCAACGAGGCGCGGTTCATCAACCACAGCTGCGATGGCAACTGCGAATCCGAGATCGAAAAGAGCCGTGTGTTCATCGATGCCATCAAGGACATCCCGAAAGGCGCCGAGCTGGGCTACGACTACCAGATCGGGCGGGATCGCAGCGATCCGGCGAATGTGGACAAGATCTACGCCTGCCGCTGCGGATCCGCGAACTGTCGCGGGCTCGATGTTGTGGCCACCCATGAAGGAGTTCCGTCGCCGCCAGGCGGCGCGCCGCAAGGCGGCAGCGGCAAGGAGGGCGAAGAGGTCCCCGGCCGCGAAGAAGTCCCCGAGCGCCCGCAAATCGGCGGTCAGCAAATCGGCGGTCAGGAAGACGTCCCGCCGTCGCGCATGAAGCTCAGCGCCGTCGTTGCCGCGTCCGACAATGACGTGATCGGACGCGGCAACGCGCTTCCCTGGCATCTTCCCGCGGATCTGGCCCACTTCAAGCAGCTGACTCTGGGCAAGCCGATCCTGATGGGCCGGATGACATTCGAGGCCATCGGGCGGCCGCTGCCCGGCCGGCGCAATCTGGTGCTGAGTCGCGGCGGGTTTGCGGCGCCCGGTGTCGAGACGGTGTCCTCGCTGGACGCGGCCCGTGCGGCGGTGGCAGGCGAGGCCGAGCTGATGATTATCGGCGGCGCCCAGCTGTATCGTCAGGCGCTGCCGGTCACCGACACCATACATCTGACCCGGGTGCACTGCCGCATCGAGGGCGACGCGCATCTGCCGCCGCTTTCGCGGGAACAGTGGCGCGAGGTGGCGCGCGAGGAGCGCGCGGCGGACGAGCGCAACGCCCATGCGATGACGTTCATCACCCTGGAGCGTGTCAGGCCCTAAACATCCGGGTCGGTCGATGTCGCGCAGCATCCGGCCAGTGCCTCGCGCAGTTTTCGCACGCTGGGAGGCTTGCTCAGTACCGTGTCCACGCCTGGCGGCATGTCGCCTTCGGCAGCCAGGCGCTTGCCCCAGCCGGTCAGCATGATCACCGGCATCGTCGGGTCCAGCTCCTTCAGGGCGCGCGCGACCTGGCGACCATCAACGTGCGGCATGCCCAGATCGGTGAACGCAACCGAGAAGCGCTGTCCGGCGGCGTGCGCTGCCCGGGCCAGATCGATTCCCTGCTGTCCGCCGTCGGCGGTTACGACGACGTGCCCGTCCTGTACCAGGACATCGCGCAACGTGCGCAACAGCACCAGATCGTCGTCCACGACCAGGATGCGCAGCCCGCGGGGCGCGATCACCGGCACGGATTCGGTAACGGGCAGGGCTGCATCGGCGGCCTGGAAGGCCAGCCGCACACAGGTGCCTTTCCCCTCGGCGCTTTCGATTTCAATCTGTGCGCCATGGCGTTGGGCGGCCCCGTATACCGTGGCAAGGCCAAGGCCCGTGCCGCGCTCTCCCTTGGTGGTGAAGAACGGCTCCAGGCACCTGCGGCGCGAATCCTCATCCATGCCCACGCCTGTGTCCCGCACCTCGACCAGCACCTGGCCTGTCGTGTTGGTGCGGGTGGCCAGTGTCAGCTCCCCGCCCTGCGGCATGGCATCGACGGCGTTGAACACCAGATTGGTCAGTGCTTCGCGGATTTCGTTTTCGGCGCCGCGGATCGTCGGCAGACCCGGCTGCAGTTGCGTGTGCAAGTCGATGGTGATGCCGCGTTGCTGGGGCAGGGTGCTCCAGCGTGCCCGCGTCAGTTCCACCACCTGTGGCACGAGATTGTTGAGTTGAACCGGTCCCAGCGGCAGACTTGCCTCCAGTGGGCGGTAGAAGTCCCGCATGCGTGCAACGGTGGCGGCCACATCCGTGATGGCCCGCTGGATCGTCTGCAGCTGATTGCGTCCGGCTTCGCTCAGATGCGTCTCGTGCTCCAGAAGTGCATCGGTGTACAGGGTGATGGGCGAGATGGCGTTGTTGATGTCGTGCGCGATGCCGCTGGACATCTGGCCGAGCGCGCGCAGGCGCTCCTGCTGCAGAGTCGTCTGCTGGGTCTGGTGAAGATCCTCGTATGCTTCCTGCAGGGCCGTGTAAAGGCGGGCGTGGTGTGCCGCCAGCGCAACGTGTTCGCTCAACTGGCGCAGAAACTCGCATTCGGCGCTGCTGAAGCCGTCGTATCGGCGGGAGGCAACCAGGATTCCGAAGACCTGACTCTCCACGATCAACGGCGCGCACACCAGCGAGCGAAGTCCGCAATCTGCAAGGCGCTGCGGCGCCGGAAAGTGGATTTGCCCCACGTCCGGTTCGTAGACCAGCTGCCCGCCCACGCAGCGTGACAGACCGTTTGATTCGACGTCGATGAAGGTGCCTTCCTGCAATCCCATCTGCCCGGCCATGGCCTGGCTGCGCTCCCCGGTGCAGCTCACCTGCAGCCGGTCCTGGTCCGGGTCCTGGTCGCGCAGACATATGCAGCCGAAATCGATCGGCATCCGTTCCTCCAGCGTGCGCAGCACGATCTGGAAGATGCTGCGCAGATCCTGACGCTCGCCGATGGCGCGCGTGATCTGCTGCAGCAGATTCAGGCTCTCGAGTTGGGCCTCGCGGCGTCCCTGCGCCTGCCTGCGTTCGGTGATGTCTTCGAAGAGGATCGCCACGCGGCGGCTTTCCGGGCCGCCCACGCGATACGCGCGCACATTGAAATACCTGCCCAGTCGCTTTGACCTTCCTTCGACCGCTTCGGGCCGGCCCGTCAGCGCCACGCGACCGTAGACTTCAGTCCAGAACTGTTCGAAGTCCTGGGTGAGCTCGGACCTGAGTTTGCCGCGTACGTCGCCCAGCCGGGAAACCGCTTCGAACGCCTTGTTGGTTTCCACGAACCGGAAATCGACGGGCTTGCCCGCGTCGTCGAAGATCATGTCCATCGTGCAGAATGGTTCGCTCATCGTTTCGAAGAGCGTTCGATATTGCCGTTCGGATTCGCGCACGCGGTCCGCGGCAAGTTGTTCGATGCGGTCGGCCATGCCGTTGAATGCCGCACCCAGTTCACCCAGCTCGTCGCCCCGGTCGATTGCGACGCGTGTATCGAGGTTGCCGCCGCCGAGAGTGCGGGCGCCGGCCGACAATGCGCGCAGCGGCCGCAGAATGGCCGAGGCGAACAGCAGTCCCGCAGCAAGCGCAGCCAGCATGATCACGCCGGCGAACAGCGACTTCTGCCAGAGTATGCCTTGCATTTCGGCCCGGACTGTGGCTTCCGGCACCAGGGAGTACACCGTCCAGGGTGCGGTGGAACTGCGTCTGCCGACCACAAGGTTCCACTGATCGTTGCCTGCGGCGAATCCGCGGAAAACTGCCGAATCCGGCGCGGCGCTTGCTTGCGCGAGCCAGCTCACCGGGCGCACGTCCTGGAGCAGTTCACCGGTGTGTGTGCCGAAACGCCGCTCGGTCACAAGCGCGTCGATGGTGGCCGGCGGCAGCCGCTCCCCCGGATGGAACTGCATGTCTGGTTTGAAGGAGTGAGCGATCCTGATACCCAGGCTGTCGAAGATCACGGCACAGCTGCCGGCTCCGGCCAGATCGTTGGACTCGACCAGCATCCTGGAAATGATCGAGGCATCGACCAGGAAGGCCATTGCGCCGATCACCGATCCGTTGGCCGCGCGCAATGGCGCCAGGAATGCCAGTGTTGGCACTGCATCCAGCTCGGGCTGGGGAATGTAGATGTCGGATACCAGCGCCGAGCCGGCCAGTGCCCGGCGGACGAAGCCGCGATATGCCAGATTGGCGCCGAGCAAACGCGGCTGCGTGGTGGCCACCACCGAGCCGGACAAATCGAGGACCGCGGCACCGCGAATCGCGCTGTCCGAATCAGACCATATCCGCAACAGCCCACTCGCGGCGGCACGCATCCGGTCCCTGCCCGCAGGGGGAGCCTGCAACATGGCCTCGATGGTCGGGGATTGCGCCAGTCGGCGCACTGCGTGCAGATAGCCGGAGTTCAGTGCGTCAATGCGCCCGACCAGCGAGTCGCTGCGGGCGGTCAACACGATTGCAGCCTGGTGGTAGTGCTCGTCGCGCGCGTTGTCGATGCTGATCCACAGGGCAACCGCCAGCGGCAGCAGCGATGCCAGGACCAGCAGGGCCGCGAACTTTATCCGCAGAGGCCAGTCCTTGAGGCGATACCAGGCCGCCATCCATTCCTCCCCGGAAAATCGGCAATGGCCGAGAATCTGCGCAATTTGCGGCACAAACCGGCGCTTCGCAACTTCGGCACGTTGCCCGCCGCGGCAAGTCGCGCCCGCCGGTCCCGTCAATACCCCGGGGGGCTGGGCCGGCGAGCCGGGTCAGGGCAGCGGCTGCAGGTGCCTGGTGATCAGCCGGTGCGCATGGGCGAAGTCCACGGGCGAGTCGTCGCGGGACAGCTCGTCGAGAATGGCCTGCTGTATCCGGCCCCGTTCCAGCGCTACCGAATAGGGAATCTCCGCGTGGAACATCACCATGGAGTAGCGTGGAATGAAGCGATCCGGATGGCGTCTTTCCAGCTCCCAGGACAGCTCCCTGTGCCGCTGAAACCTCGGATCGAGCACCTCTTCGCGCATTTCGGCGTAGTTCTCCAGTGACATCGTGGCAATGGCCTCGGCATCGGCGCGGCGCCCCGCGCTGAAACGCGCGAAGGGCGCGGGCGCGCCGTCGGCGAGCAGCTGGTCGAGCAATACGCTGTCCTCCAGCGCGCAGTTCATGCCCTGCCCGTGAAAGGGCACGATGGCGTGCGCCGCATCGCCGATGAGCACGATCCGTTCGTCCAGATTCCAGGGCGTGCAGTGCACGGTGCCGAGGATGCCCCGCCGATGCGCGGCGAACTCACGTTCGAAATCGGGCATCAGCGCCAGCGCATCGGCGAACTCGCGCGCGAAGAACGTGCGTGCCGCGGCGGAATCAGCCAGTGTGGCGAAACTCGTTTCACCAGCGCGCGGCAGGAACAAAGTGGCGGTGAAGCTCAAATCCGCATTGGGCAACGCAATGAGCATGTGGCCGTGGCGCGGCCAGATATGCAGGGCTTCGCGCACTGCCAGGGAGCTCGCGCCGCCCTTTGCGGGAATGCCCAGTTCCTTGTATTCGTGGTCGAGCAGATCATTGCTCGCCGCGATCGCGCCGGATTCTGTCAGGGCCTTGCGCACGGCCGATCCGGCGCCATCGGCTGCGACCACACGTGCGGCGGATAGCAGGTACTCGCGGCCGGTGGTCTCATCGCGCATGCGTGGGGCGCCCGATGCCGCAAGACCGGTGCAGCACTGCCCGAAATGCAGGCCTATGCTGGTTTCGCGGCGGGCTGCCTCGATCAGGCAGCGCGACAGCGCGGCGCGCGATATGGAGTAGTTCGTCTCGCCGGGCAGCTGGCCGTAGGGATTGAAACGCTGGCTGCCGTCGGCCAGGTGCAGCTGGCGTCCGGGCATGGGCACCAGCAGTGAAGCCAGTGACGGGCGCATGCCGGCCGCATCCAGTGCCCGCATGCCACGTGCCGCCAGTGCCAGGTTGATGGAGCGTCCGGCTTCCGGCGGCGTGCTGCGCGGATCGCCGCCACGTTCGTACAGGGCGACGCGGGTGCCGCGCCGAGCCGCGAGCAGCGCCAGCAACGTGCCGGCCGGGCCGGCGCCGATGATGGCCAGATCCGCCGCGTTGCTCACGCGACGGCCGACTCGAGCCGCTGCAGGAAGCGGGCAACATCGGTGAAGGTGTTGTAGAGCGGAACCGGGGCGATGCGCAGGATGTCCGGTTCACGCCAATCCAGCACCACCCCCTGCGCGCCCAGCGACTCGAACAGTTCGCGCCCGGCGACCCGGCCGGCGCGCACGCGCAACGAGAGCTGGCAGCCGCGCTGCGCCGGATCACGCGGCGTCACGCATTGCAGCCGTGCGGCGTGCCGCGCGTCGATTTGCTCCAGCAGCAGGGCGTTCATGGCCAGCGACTTGGCGCGCAGGGCGCTCATGCCGGCTTCCTCGAACAATGCCAGCGAGGCAAGCAGTGGCGCGGCGGAGAATATCGGCGGATTGCTCACCTGCCAGCCGGCGGCGCCGCGGGAGGGCTGAAACTCGGGCCCCATCTGGAATCGTGTCGCACCCTCGTGGCCCCACCAGCCTGCCAGGCGCGGCAGCGTGCTGCCCGCGTGGCGCTCGTGCACGAATGCACCCGCCAGCGCACCCGGTCCGCCATTGAGGTACTTGTAGCTGCACCACGCGGCAAAGTCGGCACCGGTGTCGTGCAGTGCCAGCGGTACATTGCCGATCGAATGCGCCAGATCGAAACCGCAGACGCTGCCTGCCTTGCGGGCCGCGAGCGCCACCCGGTCCAGATCGAACACCTGTCCGGTGCGGTACTGGGTGCCGGGCCACAGCACCAGCGCCACTTCATCGGCGCGAGCGCCCAGAAACTGCTCGAGCCCGGTCAGGTCCAGCAGATCCGTGCCCGCGGGCGGCGCGATCTCGATCAGGGCATCCGCGGGGTCAAGGCCATGCCAGCGCAGCTGTCCGACCACGGCATGCCGGTCGGAGGGGAACGCGCCGGCCTCGATCACGATGAGTCGGCGGCGCCCCTGCGGTCGGTAGAAGCTCGCCATCAGCAGGTGCAGATTCACCGTGAGCGAGTTCATCGCCACCACCTCATGCTCACGCGCCCCGGTGAGACGGGCCAGTGGCTTGACCAGCAGGTCGGCAAAGTCGATCCAGGGGCGCCGACCCCTCTCGTGGCCGCTGACCGCCAGTTGCTCCCAGTCCTCGAGTTCCTCCTGCACGCGCAGCCTGGCCTCGCGTGGCGCGGCGCCCAGCGAGTGGCCGCACAGGTAGGTGAGGGGGTTGCCGTCTGCGCCGGCGGGCAGCGCGAACCGCTCGCGCAGCGGCGCGAGCGGGTCTGATGCGTCCAGCGCCCGCGCGCGTTCCATCAGGGAACTCATGGTTCCACCAGTGGCAGGTAGATCGGGCGACTGGGTACGGCGTCGCCGCTCCAGGCCGGAATCTGGATCTGTACTGCGCACGGCCCATCCGCGAGCTGCGCGGGGAACGTGGCAAGTTCGGTGATCGTTGCCGTGGGCCGCGCGGCATCGGCGAGCGTATTGCTGCCGGTTGGCAGCCCGAAGAACAGGCGGTGCGCGCTCAGCCTGCCCTGATCCTGCAGGCGGTCCACCGACGGCAGGTCGGTGATCAGATGCTCGATGCCCCGCACCACCAGTTCGGCGGCGCACTGGCGCGACAGATAGGGCGGCGCGGTCTCGCTCCAGTGCGTTCCCGTGCGCAGCAGCAGGGCGCGTGGCACACCGGCCGGGTGATGTACCCAGGCCGACAACAGGCCGACGCGCGTGATCAGGCGGTCGCCGGCCGCGGGCGCAGGATAGCTGTCCTCACCGCTGTCGCCGGCTGCCACCGGCGGCACGCTCAGCAGCAGGGCGGGAATGGGCGCGGCTGGCAGGATTTCGTGCAGGGGGCGCTGCTGCAGGGTCAGGTGGCAGGCGCTTTCGGTGTGCGTGCCATTGCAGTGCGGAACCAGCGTGACGCTGTGGCAATTGCAGCTCGCGCCGCGGGCGACATCGCCCTCGAAACTGCCCGCCCGAAGCGGTTCGCTGCTGGCTGCAGGCGCGCCGAAGTGGCGTGGCTGGGCGGCCTGGAAGTCCAGCGGCAATGCCAGCGGGACGGCCCGCGAGAAATCCACTGCCGCGCCGCTGGCGCCATTCACTTCGGGTCACTCTTCCCGCGTGATTCCGGTACCGCTGCGACCTGGCCGCAATTGCCACAGGTGCGGTGCGCGAGGCTGTCGTAGAAGCGCTGGAACACCGGCGGAAACTGCGTTTCGATGTTGGTGAGTTCGAAGAACTCCTCGTACAGCCTGTGATTGCAGCGCTCGCAATACCACTGCAGGCCGTCCCGCTCGCCCGCCAGGCGCCGGCGCTCGATGACCAGTCCCACGGTATCGGGGAAGCGCTGCGGTGAATGGGGCATGAGGGCAGGCAACAGGAACATCTCACCCTGGCGGATGGGGATATCCACCACCTTGCCGTCCTGCACGGTCCTGAGCAGCATGTCGCCTTCGATCTGGTAGAACAGTTCCTGGCCGGGGTCCACGTGGAAATCGCTGCGCGAGTTCGGACCGCCCACGATCATCACCACGAAGTCGTCCACCGGGAACAGCAGCTTGTTGCCCACGGGCGGCTTGAGCAGGTGGCGATGCGACTCAATCCACTGTTTGAAGTCAAAGGGCGGGAGCATGATGGGTCGCATTGTAGAATGAAGCCCATGCTCCGCAATCGCAGTGATCGCAATGGCGTGCTCCGGGCCGGTCTTGCCGCAGGCCTGTTGATGCTGGCCGGCTGCACGACGCTACGCTCCCACTGGCCCTTTGCGCACCACGCGGCGCCCCGGCCGCTGGCCGTTGCCGAACTGGACGTGGGTCTGCCGCAGCAGGGCACCCCGCCCGTGGTGCTGCAGTACTGGGAGCGCAACACGCTGGTGGTGGACCTGACCAGTGTGGCCTCCGCGGGGCGCATCACCCTGCGCCCCGGAGCCGGACGGAGCTGGCCGGTGCGCATCGCGTTCCGGATGTCGCCGCGCCGCTTCGCCGAGCTGGAGGTGCGCGGCGCGCAACGCATGGTCATACCGGTTGCCGCGGGTGGTACGGCCCCGGTTACCGCCGAACTGCCCCCCGGCGTGTATCAGCAGGACACGCCGGAGTTGAGCGTCAGCTGGGGTGCGGCCGGCAGCTTCTGATCAGCGCAGGCGCCACTGCACACCGGCCATGAAGCTGCGCTCCGGGCCGGACTCGAAGTAGCGGCCGTTGACTTCATTGACGATCACCGAGCCCACGTAGGCACGATCGAACAGGTTCTCCACGCGCCCGAATATGCGCACGTCGCTGTTGCTCATGCGCCAGTCGTAGCCGGCTTCCGCATTCCACAGTCCATAACCCGGTGCCTGGACTGTTCCGGTGTCGTTGACGACGATGGTGCCGCTGCCGGTGACTTCCAGCGCCGTGCTCCATGATCCTGGCGACCAGGACAGTCGCACGCGGCCCTGTTGACGCGGCACGCCGGGGATACGTGATCCGGCCGGCACGGTCTGGCTCGGCGCGAAACAGGGTATGCCGGTGCAGATGAGGAAATCGCTGCGGAACGCGGCCTTCAGCCGCGTGTAGTCGGCTTCCAGCTGCCAATCCATGCCGAACGGCATCAGCAGCGAGGCTTCCACCCCCTGGCGGCGTGAGCGATCCACGTTGCTGTAGCTGCTGCGTCCGCCCGCATTGCGCGCCACCACCAGCTCGTTGCGCGTGTCGGTGCGGAACACGGCCGCGTCGAGCTCCACTCCACCGCCGGGACGCCATTTCGTGCCCAGTTCGTAGTTGTGGCTCTTTTCGGGTCGCAGGTCAAAGGCGAAACCCGGCTGTCCGTCGGTGCGGTAGGCCAGCTCGGTGAACGTGGGTGTCTCGAAACCATCGCCGGTCGACGCATACACACGCAATGTCTGCGTCGGCCGGAACACCACGCCGGCCACCAGAGTCGTGTTGCCATAAGACTTGCGGCCGCTGTCGTCCGGGTTCGTGGTGGTGATGTAATGATCCCGGGAAATGAACTTCACCCTGCTGTGGCGCAGACCCGCCAGCACCGACCAGCGATCGGCGAACTGCCACCAGCCCTGGGCAAACTGGTCGAAGTCGTTGACGCGATCCGTCTCGTCGCGGCGCTTCGCGCCGCGCACGCCCAGCGCGACAGGCGCGCCCGCCGGGCCGGTGAAATTCTCGAATCCAAGCCGCCCCTGGTTCTGCAGGTTGTAGGCAGTGCCCACCGTGAACTCGGACGGGCGGCCACCCATCTCGCCGACCCAGGACCAGCGCAGGTCACCACCGTAGTAGTTGCCATCAAGATCGATGACGCCGCCTGAATGGGTGGGATTGTTCTGCGCGAAGGGCGGTATGGCCAGGAACTGGGTGACCTTCCGGTTGCCCGTGTAGAGCGTGGCCCGCAGCCAGCTGCCATCGAACCTTTGTTCGAAAATCGCGCCGCCCTGCACCTGCTTGACGGATTTGCGCGTGTTGTATTGCGTGGCGACGCTGGCGGTTTGTCGCGGATCGGCGCGCCAGTCCGCGGGGGTGAGTCCCAGAGTGTCCTGCGCTTCGGGGATGTCCACGTAGTTGGCGACCAGCGTGAGCGAGCGTGACGCACCGGTGTCCACCCCCAGGCGCAGGTTCGCCGAATCACGCCGCGCGGCCGAATGCGGGCGATAACCATCGGTCTGGAAGCGTGACAGGGACAGGTTGTAGTCGACCGCGCCGATGGTGCCCAGGCCCTGCGCGCCGTAGGCCCTTTCGTTGAAGCTGCCGTGCGTGGCGCGCAGGCGGCCGGTGGGTTCGGGCGTGCCAGGGCTGCTCCACATCTGTACCACACCGCCGGAGGAGTTTCCGTACAGTGCCGAGAACGGTCCGCGCATCACCTGCACCGTGTCGGCACCCAGCACGTTGAAATGCGACATCTGGCCCTGGCCATCCGGCATCGAGGCGGGAATTCCATCCACGTACAGGCGCAGCCCGCGCACACCGAAGGTTGCGCGGCTGCCGTTTCCGCGGATCGAAAGTTGCGTGTCCTGCGCGTAGTTCTGGCGATTCAGTGCGGTGACGCCGGGTATGCCGGCGAGGACCTCGGTCATGTCGGTCTGGTTGCGGTTGCTGTCCGCATCCACGTGCACGGTGGTGATGGACGCCGGCACGTCGAAATCCGGCACGCTGCGCAGGCGCGTGGCGCTGACCTCCACGGTGGCAAGTTCGGTGGTGCTCGCATCCTGCGCCGCAGCCGCGCCGGCACCGAATGCTGCAAAGCTGACCAGCAGAACTGCCCTATGGTGTTTCATTCTCCCAAAATCCCTTTGGCTGTCGCGAGTCCGACCGGTAGGCGATTCTATCCTCCATGCACGGGGCATGGCAGGACCGATTCACGCGGATTGATCAATCAGCTTGTGATGCGGGCTTGATGCTGCCCACGCCGTTGATCTGCGTCTTGACCGGATGCGGATGGCCCGCGTACGAGATGTTGCCCACGCCGTTGACGACTGCAGTCAGGCTGCCGGTGGCCCTGACCTCCAGTTTGCCGGCGCCGTTTACCGAAACGTCGGCCTCGCCGGCGGCGAGACCGGACAGATCCATGTTGCCGGCACCGTTCAGATGAGCAGTGAGCCTGTCGATATTGCCGGAGGCCCGCATGTTGCCGGCGCCATCCAGCAGCAGCTCGAGCGCGGTGCCGGCAACCGAGTTGATCGTCACGCTGCCCGCGCCGTTCATGACCAGCGAATCCAGCGACGGCGTGGTCAGGTGCACCTCCAAACCGGGGCCGCCGCGGAACCACGACCAGTGCCGGTCGTGCTCGACGACCAGTCGGCCGTCCTCGATCTTGCTCCGGAGTGCGCCGAGCGTGGTTGCGTCCGAGGTTGCGCTCAGCGACGGGGCGGGGCCCACGTCCACCACGAGGTTCGCCGCGCCACGCACCTCCACGGCATGAAAGCTGCCCACCTCGCGCTGCTGGGTGGTGACCGGACCGCCGCCGCTGGTGCACGCGGACAGCAACGCCAGCATGGCCGTCAGCTCAAGCGAGCGTGTGATAAACGTTTTGTACATCATCGTCCTGCTCCAGCTTGTCCAGCAATGTCATGACTTCCGTGGCTTGATCTTCCGGCAAGGTCGTGGGGGCAGTGCAGATGTACTCATGCGTGGCCGACAGCGGTGTGATGCCGCGTTCCTCCAGCGCTTTCTGCACATGTCCGAATTCGTCGAAGGCGCAGCGGATCACTATCTGGGTCTCGCCCTTCTCGCCGGTGCCTTCTCCCATTTCCTCCAGGCCGTGGTCGATCAGGTACAGCTCCAGATCGTCCTGGTCGATTCCGTCCGGATCGAGCCGGAACACCCCCATCTTGCTGAACATGAAGGCGACGCTGCCGCTGTTGGCGAGGTTGCCCGCATAGCGCGAGAAGATGCTGCGCACATTGGCCACGGTGCGTGTCGGATTGTCCGTGGCCGTCTCCACCAGCACGGCCACCCCATGCGGCGCATAGCCCTCGTAGATCACTTCGCTGTAGTTGGTGGCATCGCGGCCCGACGCGCGCTTGATCGCCGCGTCGATCTTGTCCTTCGGCATGTTGATCGAACGCGCGTTCTGGATGACGCGCCGCAAGGCCGGATTGCCGGCCGGGTCCGCGCCCCCCGATTTCACCGCGATGGTGATGTCCTTGCCGATCTTCGCGAACTGCTTGGCCATGCGGTTCCAGCGCGCGAACATCGTGTGCTTGCGTACTTCAAATATGCGACCCATGAGCCCGTCCGGTCGTTGATCCTCAAGAATGCCGATGATGCTGTTAAAGGCTGCCGGGGGCATGTTTTGCCGCCGGCATGGTTTCAAGGGCCGCCAAGTTTGCCGCAAAACTGGCGCCAACGGGGCCTTTCGGACATGATTGCGCGCTCGTCCCGTCCGGGTTTCACAACCAATATCGACAAGGTTTTTGCCATGCCCCTGAGTGATATCGAGATTGCCCGCCAGGCCAAGATGCAGCCCATCGAGCAGGTCGCCGCCAAGGTCGGTCTGCCGAAGGACCAGTTGCTGCAATACGGCCCCTACAAGGCCAAGCTTTCACTGGACGCGGTCAGGCAGATCGGCAAGCGCAAGCCCGGCAAGCTCATCCTCGTCACCGCGATCAATCCGACGCCGGCGGGCGAGGGCAAGACCACCACCACCGTCGGGCTCGGCGATGGTCTGAATGCCATCGGCAAGAAGGCGCTGATCTGCCTGCGTGAGCCAAGTCTGGGTCCGTGCTTCGGCGTGAAGGGTGGCGCGGCCGGCGGCGGCTATGCGCAGATCGTGCCGATGGAAGACATCAACCTGCATTTCACCGGCGACTTCCACGCCATCGCCGCGGCCAACAACCTGCTGGCCGCGATGGTCGACAACCACGTGCACTGGGGCAACGAGCTGGGCATCGACGTGCGCCGCGTGACCTGGAAGCGCGTGGTGGACATGAACGATCGCGCGCTGCGCCAGATCACCAACTCGCTGGGCGGGCCGGGCAACGGCTATCCGCGCGAGGACGGCTTCGACATCGTGGTGGCCTCCGAAGTGATGGCCATCTTCTGCCTGGCCACGGATCTGGACGACCTGGCGCGCCGCCTGGGCAACATCATCGTGGCGCGCACCCGCGAGAAGAAGCCGATCTACGCGCGCGACCTGTGCGCGGACGGCGCCATGACCGTGCTGCTCAAGGACGCGCTGATGCCGAATCTGGTGCAGACGCTGGAGGGCAATCCGGCCTTCGTGCACGGCGGGCCGTTCGCGAACATCGCGCATGGCTGCAACACGGTGATGGCCACGCAGACCGCGTTGCGCCTGGCCGACTACACGGTCACGGAGGCCGGGTTCGGTGCGGACCTGGGTGCCGAGAAATTCCTGGACATCAAGTGCCGCAAGGCGGGCCTGAAGCCCGACGCCGTGGTGGTGGTCGCGACCGTGCGCGCGTTGAAGATGCACGGTGGCGTGGCCAAGCAGGACCTGGGCAAGGAGAACCTCGACGCATTGAAGAAGGGCTTCGCCAACCTGGAGCGTCACCTGCAGAACCTGGCCAAGTTCGGTGTGCCGTCGGTGGTGGCCATCAACGGGTTCATTTCCGATACCGAAGCCGAGCACAAGCTGATTCAGGAGCTGTGCGCGGGCGTCGGCGCCAAGGCCATTCGCTGCACGCACTGGGCCGATGGCAGCAAGGGCACGGCTGAACTGGCCAGGGAAGTGGTTGCAATCGCCGAGAGCGGCAAGGCGAAGTACAAGCCGCTGTATGCCGACGAAGTGCCGCTGGTCGAGAAAGTGCGCACGATCGCCAGGGAAATCTACCGCGCGAGCGACATCAGCTACGACAAGAAGGTCGCGGACCTGTTCAAGGAGTTCCAGGACGGTGGCTTCGGCAAGTACCCGGTGTGCATTGCCAAGACCCAGTACAGCTTCTCCACGGACCCGAACGCCAAGGGCGCGCCCACCGACCACGTGCTGAACGTGCGCGACGTGCGCCTGTCCGCCGGCGCCGAGTTCATCGTGGTGGTCTGCGGCGAGATCATGACCATGCCGGGCCTGCCGAAGGTGCCGTCGGCGAATTCGATCAAGCTCAACGCCCAGGGGCAGATCGAGGGGCTGTTCTAGTCGAGGCAGGCCGGGTGAGCGCGGCCCGTCAGGCCGCGTTCAGGCGTCCGTTCGTCCAGGCGGCGATCTGTTCCGGCACGGTGAGCGCGCCGCTGTGGCGCGCGATCTCGCGCCCACCGGCGAACAGGATCATGGTCGGTATGCTGCGAATGCCGAAGCGGGCGGCCAGCGTCTGCTCGTTCTCGGTGTTCACCCTGGCCAGCCGTACGCGTGGCTCGAGCAGGCCGGCAGCCTTGTGAAAGGCCGGCGCCATCATGCGGCACGGGCCGCACCACGGCGCCCAGAAGTCCACCAGCAGCGGCAATTCACTCTTTGTCAGTTGCCGGTCGAACTCACCGGCGGTCAATTCCAGCGGTGCGCCGGCAAACAGCGGCGCATGGCACTTGCCGCAGCGCGGAGCCTCGGCCAGCCGCGCCGCCGGAATGCGGTTGATCGCGCCGTCGTGCGGGCACACTACCTGGATCGAAGCGGGAGCTGACATGCCGGCTTTGTGGGGCCGGGCGCACCGGAAATCAAGCCGGGCGGCGCCGTGACGCGCTACAGCGGCCGGCGCCGGAAGGCGCCGACGGTGATCAGCAGCGCGACGGCCACGTAGGCCAGTGACCACCACACCATTGCGCTGCTGGGCACGGAGCCGGAGGAGAACGGATTGCCGGCGATCTGCGCCATCATCGGCGGTTGCAGGATATGCATGGCCAGCCGCCACAGCGCGTCGGTGGGGCTCACCAGGCTGATGGCCGTGCCGATGTAGTGCGCGGACGGATTGCCCAGCATCACGCCGATCTGTTCGATCCAGCCGCCGATGAAGGCCAGCGAGAAGAACGCGAAGGCGACGATGCCGTTGGTGACCGTGGACAGCCGCACGCCGCCGGCCATGGTGATGGAAACCAGCACGCAGGCTTCCAGCTCCATCAGCCCCAGCGCGGGCGGCAGGCCGCGCTGCACGAAGCCGCGCAGCGCCCACATTTCGCCGACGATGCCCAGCGACATCACCAGGATGTAACCGGCCGACATCAGGCAGAACACCAGCCACTTGCCGAGGATGATGTCGCTGCGCCGGATCGGCTTGGCGGCCAGCGTCTGCATGACACCGGATGCAATCTCGCCCGACAGCGTGTCGACCGGCAGCATCACCGCGAACGCCGCGACCAGGAAGTTCACGGCATACAGTCCGATCAGCGCCATGGCCTGCAGCTGGATGCGCACCTGCAGCGCCTCGATCGGGCCGCGGCCCGCGGGCGCGAAATACACCACTGCGGCGAAGACCAGCAGGAATGCCAGTCCACACGCCAGCGCGGCGAGCACGATGCGTTTGCGGCGGGCTTCCAGCCAGGTCAGACGCGCAATGGTGAGGATGCCGTTCATCAGCTAGCCCGGCCGCTGGTCTTCACCCATCACCTCGATGAACCACTCCTCGAGGGATTTGCGGCGACTGCCCAGTGCGTAGATGCCGATGTCGCGGGCGCCCAGCCAGCGCGCAATCTGAGGCACGGTGTCCTCCGTTTCGACGCGCAATCTGATTACAGCGCCTTCGCGGTGAACGTTCGTGCCAAATGCTGCCAGGCCATCCAGCAGTGCGGCATCGCAACGATCGATGCGCATCTCCACGTCCAGCGTGGTCGGCGCGTCGGCCAGCGACATTTCGTGGATGGCGCGACCCTGCTTGACGAACACGACGCGATCGCAGGTGGCCTCGACTTCGCCGAGCAGGTGCGAATTGAGGAACACGGTGGCGC
Organism: uncultured Gammaproteobacteria bacterium; assembly: GCA_963812195.1. Classification (GTDB taxonomy): domain Bacteria; phylum Pseudomonadota; class Gammaproteobacteria; order Steroidobacterales; family Steroidobacteraceae; genus ZC4RG30. The sequence continues at coordinate 53,008 of CAWEUI010000008.1, read as the reverse complement.
CGCGGGCGCGCAGCTCCTCGATCAGCCTGCGCACCAGCACGCGGCCCAGGGGATCCAGTCCGGACGTGGGCTCGTCCAGGAACACCAGCTCCGGGTCGGCGATCAGTGCCTGCGCCAGTCCCGCCCGTTGCACCATGCCCTTGCTGAACTGGCGCAGCGGCCGGTTGCCGGCATCGAGCAGATCGACCCTGGCCAGCATGGCCTCGACGCGGCGCGTGAGCGCCGCACCGCGCATGCCGTACAGCCGGCCATGCATGCGCAGCAGTTCGCGGCCCGTCAGCGTCTCGTGAAAGCGGAAATGTTCCGGCAGGAAACCGATGCGTTGCCGCGCGCGCCGGTCGCCCAGCGCGGCGCCCAGTACCCAGGCGCTGCCGCCGCTGGGCCGGATCAGTCCCAGCAGCATCTTGATCGAGGTGGTCTTGCCGGCGCCGTTCGGCCCGAGGAAGCCGAAGACTTCACCGCGGCCGATCTGCAGTGTCAGCTCGGCCACGGCGGATTTTGCGCCGAAGTGCTTGCGCAGCGCGCAGGTGCGGATCGCGGCAGTGGTCAATGCCGGCTCACTGCATGGATCGCGCCATCTCGAACAATTCCTCCGGGCGCACGTTGCCCGCAAGCGCGAACACCGAGCTGCCGGAGGTCCACATGAGCTGCGCCACGGGCTCGTATCGACCGTCGGTGTCGCGCCTGCGCTGTGCCTGGATCAACAGGGCAGGGTGGCCCTGCACTTCCACCTGCTGAAAACTGCCGACATTCGCCGGTACCGGCACGAGCAGCGTGGTGCGCCAGTCCACGCTGTGCGCGAACTGATCCGCCTCATTGGGTTCCACGCCCAGCACTCGCAGACCGATCTGTGCCAGCGTCGCGATGTCCGCTCCCGTCGGCAGGGCGGCCACCGGTTGACGGGCCTGGAACAGCGCAACGGTGCGCCGTGGGTCGCGGAAATTCACCCGCACGATCGGCGGTACATCCAGCGTCGCGATCTGGCCGTCGGCTGCCACGGGCATGCGCAGGTCATCGATGCCCAGCGCATCCAGTACGCCATTGAGCGTGCGCACATCCAGCTTCACGTCCATGATCCGCTCGCCGCTCACCGCAAAACCTGCCGGCGCCATCCCCTGCGGCAACCACGTGGGCATCCGTACCGTAATGCCGCTGAGCGCGCCCGCCGCCGCCGCGTCAGCCACTTCCCGCGGTGGGCCTGGATCCCTGACCATCCGTACCTGTCGTCCCAGCAGATTGGGCAGGTCCAGCCCGCCCTCCGACACCAGCGCCTCGATGCGCGCCGGCTGGACCGTGACCGGCGCGAAGTTCACTACCCGGAACAGGTCCAGGAACGCGGCCGCGCCGGCCCGCACCGGGGGCAATGCAAACGCTCCGGTCGCCAGGAATGCGGCGGTGACATACCCCGCGGCGCGCAGTGCCGGGCGCTTGCGCCGTGCGGCGGACATCTGCACATCCTGCCGGTCCAGGCGCTCACGCAGCTGGCGCACGAACTGCGGTCGGGGATGGCGCCAGGCGCCAAGCAGGAATTGATCGTCCATCGTGCCCTCCTTGCTCACCAGTCGGTGCGCAATTTCTGCACCATGCGGTGAAGCAAGGTGCCTACGTTTGATTCGCTCATGCCCGTGATATCGGCAATGGCGCGGTTGGTCACGCCCGCGCCATACTTCAGCGCCAGGATTTCGCGTTCGCGATCAGGAAGTCTCGCGATCAGCGTGGCAAGGCGCGCGAAGTTCGAATCGATGACGGCGTCGTCCTCGGGATTGCCCGGCGCCGGGGTTTCGGCCGCCGCGTCCAGCGGCACGTGGCCATGAAGAGTGCGCAAGTGATCGATGGCCGTGTTGCTGGCGATCCGCAGCAGCCAGGTGGCCACGCCGGCCAGCGCGCGGCGGTAGCGGTGTCGCTTGCGCCATGCCTTCTCGAAGGTACGGGCAGTCAGCTCTTCCGCCAGCGCCTCGTCACCGGTCCGATAGCGAAGAAAGTTGTAGACACGCGGCAACTGCTGCGCGTAGACCGCATCCCAATCCACGGCCGCGGGCGGGATCGTGGCGAATATGTCGCTGGTTTCATGCACGCGCGAGCTCATTTGCTCAAATATACGAACGGCGCGGCGGAGTATCACATCCGGCGCATATCGAGGTCGGGTGGACGGCCGGGCCAGCGGCCGTAGTATCGGCCGGGTCGCTCCGGGGTACTTGTGGAGGTTTGTCGGGATGGTTGTAAACAGATCGTTGCTGATTGGTGCGCTGTTGGGCGCGGTGGGCATGGCAGGCCTTGCGGTGCTGGGGCAGCGCAGCTGGAGTGCCGCGCCGATCGTGGACCGCACGGTCACGCCGCGCGGCGCGCTGGAGCCCGACGAGAAGGCGACCATTGCGCTGTTCGAGCATGCACGCGAGTCCGTCGTCTATATCTCCACTTCCGAGCTGGTAAGGGATTTCTGGTCGCGCAACGTGACGAAAGTGCCGCAGGGCACCGGCTCGGGCTTCATATGGGACGAGGCAGGGGACGTGGTCACCAATCTGCACGTCATCGCCGACGCCACCGGCGGCGCGACGGTGCGGCTGGCAGATGGCCGCGACTATCCGGCCAAGCTGGTGGGATACAGCGAGTTGCACGATCTGGCGGTGCTGCGCATCAATGTGGACTTCAAGCGGCCCAAGCCCGTGCCCATCGGCACCAGCGGTGACCTGAAGGTCGGTCAGAAGGTTTTCGCCATCGGCAACCCCTTCGGTCTGGACTGGACGCTGACCACCGGCATCGTCTCGGCACTGGATCGCAGCCAGCCCACCGAGGACGGGCAGGGGATCATCGAGCATCTGATCCAGACCGATGCCGCCATCAATCCGGGCAATTCCGGCGGGCCGCTGCTGGATTCTGCCGGCAGGCTCATCGGTATCAATGCGTCGATCTACAGTCCGTCTGGTGCATCGGCGGGCATCGGTTTCGCGATCCCGGTGGATACGGTGATGCGCGTGGTGCCGCAGCTCATCCACAACGGGCACTACACGCGACCGTCCCTGGGCATCCAGACCGACGAGGGCATCAACCAACGCGTCATCCAGGTGCTGGGCGTGAAGGGCGTGGCGGTGCTGCGCGTGGACCGCGGCTCCGCTGCTGCGAAGGCCGGACTCAAGGCGCTGCAGCTTTCCCGCCGCGGCGAGATCGTGGCCGGGGACATGATCACTGCCGTCAACGGAACGGCGGTGGATTCGGTGGCGCGGATGGAGTCGCGACTGGACGACTTCCCGGTCGGCGGCCGGGTCACGCTGGATGTGTGGAGCATGGGCAGGAAACGGCAGGTGTCGGTGACATTGCAGGCCGAGCAGTGAGCCGCTGCGGGCATGATTCAACCCGGCACATGAAGATTTAGTTCCCGGCTGCAACTTTTTCGCGCTCCGCTGCGTATAGCCGGTGGGTACCAACAGGACCCGCCGGCCCATGACAAGCAAGGAGCTCCAATCCCATGCGCACGAAAAACGCAGCAGGGTCAATGAATTGCGCTGGCCCGCGCATCGCGGCAATGCTCGCCGCCCTGACACTATCGCTATGCGCCGCCGCGGCCGGCGCGCACGACTTCCACCGCGCGGCCGCCCGGCATTTCTTCAATCCCGGAGACCGCGGCGGCGTGGTCTACGTCATGAGCAATGATGCCGCGCGCAACAGCATTCTGGTGTTCAGTCGCGACCGGCACGGCCGCCTGCACGCATTGCCCTGGGCTACCGCGGCCACCGGCGGCCGGGGCGGCGGTGACAACGCGGCCATTGACCCGCTTGGCTCGCAGGGCGCGCTGGGCTACGACGCAGCCACGCGGATGCTGTTCGCGGTGAATGCCGGTGACAACACCGTTACCGCATTCGATACCGGTGTGCGGGGCGTGGGCCTGCAACGGCGCGCGCTGGTCGGCATCCGGCGGGTACATCCCGGTCAGTCTGGCCGCCAGCGACAGCATGCTGTACGTGCTCAACGCCGGCGGCACGGGCTCGGTGGCCACGTTCCGGATCGGTCCACACGGCGGCCTGCACCAGGTCGGCTCGCTGGATCTGGGATTGGCGCCATCGGCCACGTCCATTCCATTCGCGCAGGTGCCGGCCCCGAACCAGGTGATCGTGGACGCGCTGGCGCGGCACCTGATCATCGCGCACGCGGGTGCCCAGGAACTGCTCACGGTGGCGCTGAACGATGACGGGATTCCCGCGGGCGCGCTGGTATCCACGCCCACGCCAGGGGTGGCACCGTTCGCGTTGCAGGTCACGCGTTTCGGCACCACGCTGGTTGCCGAAGCCGGCTCCGGTTCGGTGTCGGCCTTCGATCCGCCGGTGAGCGGGATGCCGCTGACGGTCAGCGCCGCCGCGGTGGGTACGGGCCAGGCCGCGACCTGCTGGCTGGTCGCCACCGACAACGGCTTCGCGTATTCCAGCAATACCGGTTCGGACACGCTGAGCCTGTTCGGTTACTCGCGCACCGGCAAGCTGCAACTGCTCGACGCGGTTGCGGCAACGCCGGGCGGGGCGCCGATAGATCTCACGCTGGCCAATCATGGCGAATTCCTCTACACGCTGGATGCCGCCAGCGGCCAGATCTCCGGCTTCGCCGTGGATCCGGACAGTGGTGCGCTGAGCGCGGTGGAAACCCAGGATGGCCTGCCGGCCGCGGCCGGTCTGCAGGGAATCGCATCGCGCGACTTCTAGGCAACGGTGTTGCGATCCGGCCGCGCGGCGGACGGCGAGGCGGAGCAGCGCTGGTCCGCCTGGATGGCAGCCGCTCATCGGGGCGACAAACGCCTCTATGAGCGGCTGCTGCGCGAGATCTCCCAGGCGATCGAGCGCTATGTCCGGCGCCGCTTCGGCGCGCTGTCGTTCGTGGATGATTGCGTGCAGGAATGCCTGCTGGCGGTGCACAACGCGCGCCACACCTATGATCCGGCGCAGCCGTTCCGGCCGTGGCTGTTCGCGCTGGTGCGCAACAAGACCATCGATCTGCTGCGCCGATCCTATGGTGGGCGTCCCGCCGCACAGCAGATCGACGCGGACGAGCTGCCAGCGGCCTGCCGGTTCGAGGCCCGGGTCGAGGCCGAGGACATCCTGGGCCGCCTGCAGCCACAATTCAGGAATGCACTGGTGCTGACCAAGGTGATCGGCTATTCGCTGAGCGAGGCCGCCGACCGCAGCGGCATTTCCGAGACAGCCATGAAGAGCCGTGTGAGCCGGGCAGTGCGCGCCGCGGAATCCCTGTTGAATGCCGAGCGTGAGGGCCGATGAACCACGAGCGCGACAGACTGATCGATGACCTGGTCGCGGACCTGCGTCCGGTGCGCCGTCCCGGCCGCGTCGCCGCGAGTGTGGCTGCCTGGCTGGTGCTGGCCTTTGCCTACAGCCTGGTGATGACGCTGGCCACCGGACCCCTGCGGCCCGGCGCGCCCGGCGACCTTGTCCAGTATCCGTGGTTTCTTGGCGAAACCGTGCTGGCCATGCTGGCGGTTGCGTCGCTGGCCGCCGCCGCACTGCGCTCCAGCGTGCCCGGTGGCGGCAATGCCGCGCGCCGCCTGGGCTGGTTGCTGCTGCCGCTGGCCGCGTGGGCCGGGATATACGTGGTGGGTCTGTGGCATCCGCTGCATCCGGTTTCGACCCTGGGCGACCGGCATGTGTGCTACTGGCAGGTGCTGCTGTTCAGCCTGCCCACTCTGGGGCTGATGCTGTGGTTCGCGCGACGGCAGTTTCCGTTGCGGCCGCGCCTCACGGGAATGCTGGCCGGCGCGGCGGCCGCTGCGGTTCCGGGCGCCCTGATGCAGTTCGGCTGCATGTATGAGCCCGCCCACATCCTGCTGTTTCATCTCGGACCCATTCTGATAACCGCCATGCTCGGCGCCCTGGTGGGGCCGCTGCTGTTGAAAGTGCGCCCGGTCGTGCCGCGGAGGCGTGATGTTTCGTTGCACTAGATGGCTATAGTAGGAGGGCGGATCATCGGGGAGCGTCGTGCCTGCCAGAACACAGATCGTCGTGGCCGGCGGGGGAGCAGGCGGCCTGGAACTGGTCAGGCAACTCGGCCTGCGCCTCGGCCGCAGGGCCTGCGATGTCATCCTCCTGGAGCCGAACCAGACGCATGTCTGGAAGCCGCTGCTGCACGAAGTGGCCGCGGGCGCGCTCGATGCGAATCTCGACGAGACCGGCTATCGCGAGCACGGCCACCGCTGGCACTACCGCTTCTTCCAGGGCCGGCTCGAGAACATCGATCGCGAGCGCCGGCTGGCGATCGTCGCGCCGATACTCGACGAGGACGGCAGCGAGCTGATCGGGCGCCGCAGCATCCGCTACGACTACCTGGTCGTCGCCATCGGCTCGGTGACCAACGCCTTTGCCACGCCGGGCGCGCAGCGCCATTGCATCTTCCTCGACGACCGGGCAGCCGCCGACCGGTTCCGCCTGAAACTGCTGAACCAGTGCCTGCGCGTTTCGCACCAGTTGAGCAGCGATGCCACCGCCGGGGCACAGGTGCGGGTGGCCATTGTCGGTGGCGGTGCCACCGGCGTGGAACTCGCGGCGGAGCTGTACAACTCGGCTGCCGCATTGAAGTACTACGGGCTGGAGACCTTCGACGAGACTCGTCTTGCGATCACACTGCTGGAGGCGGGCCCGCGCATCCTGCCGGCGCTGCCGGAGAAGCTCGCGGCGGCGGCCCGGGAGGAACTCGAGGCGCTCGGCGTGCGGGTGCTCAGCGGTGCCCGCGTTGCCGAAGTCACCGATGGCGCCGTGATCACCACCCAGGGGCAAAGCATCGGCGCGCAGCTGCGGGTCTGGGCCGCCGGGGTGAAGGCGCCGGATTTCCTGCGCGACATCGGCGGCCTGGAATGCAATGCGGTCAACCAGCTCGTGGTCGGCCCGACCCTGCAGACCACGCGCGATCCGCGCATCTTCGCCATCGGCGACTGCGCCGCGTTCACACCGGCAGGCGCCGCGCACCCGGTTCCGCCGCGCGCGCAGGCCGCGCACCAGATGGCGGCCAGCGTGGCACGCAGCATCCGGCGCCTCGTGGCCGGCGGGCAGGCCACATCCTTCACCTACCGTGACTATGGATCGCTGGTATCACTGAGCCGCTACTCCACCGTCGGTTCGCTGATGGGCGGTCTGATCGGCGGCAAGCTGGCGATCGAGGGCCGCCTCGCGCGCCTGGTCTATGTGTCGCTGTACCAGATGCACCTGATCGCCATCCACGGCTGGCTGCGCGGCATCGCGATGATCGTCATCGGTCGCGTGAACCAGGTGATCCGGCCGCGCCTGAAACTGCACTGAGGCGCGAGCGGCCCGCTTTTCAGCCCGCGGGCCGGCGCAGGCGCGTGAGCAGTGCGTCGAGCCCGACGCGACCAGCGCCGAATACCAGCAGCGTCAGCGCCATGGCCGCCCAGGGCAGGTGGAAGTTTGCCCAGCCATCCGGTTCGGTGAGCTGGATGATGCCGGTCATCAGCAGCAGGCCGGCGGCGGCATAGCGCGTGCCCAGGCCGGCCACCAGCAGGATGGGCAGGCAGATCTCCATGGCGCCCGACAGGTGCGCGAACAGCGACGGCATCGGGAAGGGCAGCTCCCGGCCGAACAGGTGCAGGCGGAACTCTTCGGTGAACAGCAGCCGCGCGCTGTCCGAGAGGCGCAGGAATCCGTCCCACTTGGTCAGGCCCGAGCGCCAGAACGGGACGGCGAGCGCGATGCGCAACGAGAGCAGTGCCGCGCATTGCCCGACGGATTGCAGACGCGGGAAGTTCATGTGACCAGTTCCTGTATGGCTCCGGCGTGAACCGTGCGCAGCAGCGTCGTGCCCAAGTCGAACGCCGGGTCCTGTGCCAGGGCGGCGCCGGCTGCGCTTTCCAGCGGCTCACCGCTCGCCAGCGCATCCAGGAACGCGTGCCCGGCCGGGCTGATGCATATCATCTGCACCCGGGTGTCGGGTCGCGTGATCAGTACGTGTTCGGCCTGCCAGTCGGCGGGCGGCTGCGGTTCGGCGGCGCCCTGGTGGGCGGTCCATATGCCGAGCACGGGATGCGCCGAGGCCACCAGACGCATCGCAGGGTGTATTCGTGCGCACTTGCGCAGCAGTTGCCCGCCCGCGAGCCCGGCAAGCGCTGCAGCGTCGAGCACGGGTGCGTCGGCGGCGCCGTAGCTTTGCCACCAGGCGTGCTCCAGAGCGGCAACGTCGGGCAGAAAGGCCGGCGAGTCGGCATCTGCGAGGCTGTTCAGGAAGGACGGCAGGCCCGCGCCATACTCGTGCAGCGCCGCTTCGCGTGGCAGTTCGCGGCGCAGGTATTCGCGCGCCAGCGCGCGAAAAGACTCCTCGCTCACCAGCCGGACGGTGACCGGGAATGTCGCCAGCAATGCTTCGATCAACCCGGCATGCACGTTGTTGCGATAGACATCCAGGCGCGCGCTGAGCGCGGCGCCATCGCGGGTGCGCAGGAACGGTGGTGCAGGCCGTTGCGGATCAAGCAACGCACCGGCGAATTCGCGTTGCTGCGCCAGCCAGCGCGAGGCGCTCATGCCGCGTCCTCCCGTGCTCCGGGGCTTGCGCGGTCCAGGTACTGCTGTGCCCGGATGGCCTCGTCACGCAGTATCTCCCATGTGGGCAACCGGCTGTCCCACTCGACCAGTGTGGGCAACGGACCGGTCAGCGACAGACAGGATTGGTACAGCTCCCACACGGCCGGCGCCACCGGGGCGTCGTGCGAGTCGATGAGCACGGCATGGCCGTGCGTATCGGTATCGCCGGCGTGACCGGCCAGATGGATTTCGCCGACAGCCTGCAGTGCAAATGCGCGCAGGTAATCGTGCGCATCGAACCCGTGATTGACCGCCGAGACATGTACGTTGTTCAGGTCCAGCAGCAGCCCGCAACCACTGGCGGCCGCAAGCCGGCGCAGGAACTCGACTTCGCCCATGACGTCGTCATGGAAGCGCAGGTAGGTGGCCGGATTCTCGATCAGGATGCGCCGGCCCAGCGCGTCTTGAACCTGGTTGACGTGGGCAGTGACCAGGGCCAGCGATTCCTCGGTGTAGGGCACCGGCAGCAGGTCGTTCAGATGCCCCTGCGGAGCGCGGCACCAGGCCAGATGTTCGGAGAATGCCTGCGGCTCATAGCGCTGCAGCAGTTCGCGCAGTCGCTTCAGGTGTGCGAGGTCCGGTGGTTCGGCGCCGCCCAGCGACAGGCCCACGCCGTGAATGGACAGCGGATAGCGCTCGCGAAAGCTGGTGAGGTAGCGATGCCGCGGTCCGCCGGCGCAGAAGAAGTTCTCGGCGTGGACTTCGAGGAAGCCCACGCCGGGAGACTGCGCCAGAATGGCCGCATAGTGCTCGGGCTTGAGCGCCGTGCCGGCCTTTGCTGGAAGGGCGGTGCGCATCGCGCGCTTACATCTTCGCGGTCAGCGAGCCGCCCTTGCCGTCGGGTGTTTTCATCGCCGTGCAGGTTCCTTTCGGCACGTACTTCCAGGCATTGCCCTGGTAGTCCTTCTTCGCCGTGCCGGCGCAGGTCGTGCCTGGTCCGGCCTTGCAGTCGTTCTTGCCGGCCATGGCCACGCCGTAGCACTTTTCCTTGCCGGCGGTATCGGCCTTCTTGCCCATGTCCATGCTCTTGTCGGCGGCCAATGACGCCGAGCCGATGCCGGCCAGCATGGCGGTCAGCGAACCCAGCAGTACCAGGCGGGTGCGGTTCATGATGTGTGTTCTCCTTGAGGATCTGTTGTGACGGCCGGTATCGGACGTCCCCCGTTCTGTCGGGCCGGCATGGGCGTTCGTTACAACCGGAAAATCTGGCAACATGGATCCGCGGCGCCCTGTTTCGCCGTTGTAACGAAGCCCCAAGGCGCAACGAGAGAACTGCAAGGCCCGCGTGGATTCCGTGGAACCGGCCGCTGACTGGACTGCCTGGATGCGTCAGGCACTCGAAGGGGACGAGGCGGCCTACCGGCGCCTGCTGGCCGCGGTGGCGCAGCGGCTGCGCGTGCAGTTGCGCGCCCGGCTGGCGCGCTGGGGTGCCAGCGACGTGGAGGCCGAGGACGTGGTGCAGGAGACCCTGCTGGCCATTCACCTGAAGCGCCACACCTGGAACCGGGTCGAACGCTTCGAGCCGTGGCTGGCAGCCGTGGCGCGCAACAAGTTGATCGACGCGCTGCGCCGGCGTGGTCGTCGCGCGGAACTGCCCATCGAGGATTTCGAGGGCTCGCTGGCCGACCCGCAGCCGACCGATGCGGCCGAAGCGCTGGACGTGCCGCGGCTGCTGGCGCAGATTCCCGAGCGTCAGCGGCAGATCGTGCGGATGGTGTCGGTGGAGGGCGAGGACGTGCGCACGGTGGCGCAGCGCATGAACATGTCGGAGGTGAACGTGCGTGTCAGTCTGCATCGCAGCCTGAAGGCGCTGGCCGCGTTGTATCGCAAGGGTGGAGCTTGAAGACCGAGGAACTCATCGCAGCACTGGCACAGGACCGGCAGGCCAGCCCCGCGCCGGGGCGGTTGCTCGCGCGCATCCTGCCGGTGGCGGTGCTGCTGGCGGCGCTGGTGCTGCTCACCACCGCCGGCCCGCGCGCGGATCTGGCGCAGGTGCTCGCCGCGCCGCGCTTCGTGTTCAAGTTCCTGGTGACGCTGAGCCTGGCCGTTCCGGCGCTGGTGCTGCTGCCGCGCCTGGCAACCCCGGTGCCGCGTCTGGGTGGCTGGGCGCGTGCCCTGTGGCTGGTGCCGCTGGTGGTCCTGCTGGCCGGCGTGGTGCTGGAACTGACCGTGCTGCCCGAAGCGCGGTGGGTGGGTGCCGCCTGCGGCAACAATGCCTTGTGGTGCCTGTTCATGGTGCCGACACTGGCGCTGCTGCCGCTGGCGGGCAGCCTGTACTGCCTGCGCCAGGCCGCGCCGGCCAATCCGGCGCGCGCCGGCGCAGTGGCCGGACTCGCCTCGGGTGCGCTGGCCGCGACGGTCTATGCCCTGCATTGCACGGACGATAGTCCGTTGTTCGTGGCCGTCTGGTACAGCATCGGCGTGCTGTGTGTCAGTGCGGCCGGCGCGTGGCTGGCCACGCGCGTGGCGCGCTGGTAGCGGCCGCGGCGGCTCAGCCGCCGATGTAATCCTTCTTGCCGATCTCCAGGCCGTTGTGCCGCAGCAGCGCGTAGACCATCGAGTAGTGGAAATAGACGTTCGGCGTGGCGAAGCCCTGCAGATAGTCCAGACCGTTGAACTTGACCTCCAGGCGGTTGCCGGGTGGCCCGAGCTGCAGCGTGATCGGGCGATCCTCGGCACCCTTGAAAGCCGCTTCCGGCACGCTCTCCAGAAAGGCGATGGTCTTGGCGATGCGTGCCTTCAGATCGGCAAACGAGGCTTCCTCGTCCGGGAAGGAGGGGGGAGTCTGTCCGGTCAGTCGCGCCGCCGCCCCCTTGGCATTGTCGGTGGCGATCTGGATCTGGCGCGTGAAGGTGAACATGTCAGGTGCCAGCCGCGCCTGCAGGATGGCTTCCGGATCAATCCTGCGCTCGGCGATCCACTGCTCGGCCTTGTCGAGAATGGCAGCCAGATTGCGCAGCACACGGGTGTGGACGCCGACGGATGCGCAGTGCATCGAGATGTTCATGCGGTACCTCGGTATGGGCGGGGGCGGCATGATAGCCGTTCGTCCGGCATCACCCCAATGAAGTTGTGGAGAGGTGGTCTAGCCGGCGCCGGTTTGCTGGTGCGCGCGGCAGGCCAGGCTCGCCGGAGTTGCCTCCGGATCATCCAGATCCACGGCAGTCAGGGCGCCGCCCCATACGCAGCCGGTGTCCAGCGCCAGCAGCTTCTTGCGGCGGATCAGGCCCAGCGTGGACCAGTGTCCGAAGATCACCCGGGTGTCGGCGCTGCGCCGTTCGGTGTGGGAGAACCAGGGCGCCCATGGCGCGGACGTTTCCTGCGGTGCGCCCTTGAGTTTCAGGTTCACGCGACCCTCGGCCGTGCAGTAGCGCAGCCTGGTCAGCACGTTGATGGTGAAGCGCAGCTTGTCCTTCCTGCGCAGATCCTCGCTCCAGGTATCCGGTTCGTTGCCGTACATGTCCCCGAGGAAGCCGGCCGGATCCTCGCGCAATGCGCGGCTGGCGGATGCCGCGTGGCTGGCGGCATCCGCGGCGGACCATTGCGGCACCAGTCCCGCATGCACCACCAGCTCGCCGCGCGCCGGGTCGTGGATGGCCAGCGGCAGCGCCAGCAGCCATTCGATCAGTGCGTTGCGGTCCGGTGATTCGAGCACTGCCGCGAACGTGTCCCCGCGGTGCAACCGGCGATCGGGCTGGAAGAAGTGGGCAAGCAGGTGCAGATCGTGATTGCCCAGCACGCATTGCGCGCCGGCTCCCAGCGACATCACGAAGCGCAGCACCTGCAGCGACTGGGGGCCGCGATTGACCAGATCGCCGACGAAAGCCAGATGGTCGCGATCGGGTTTGAAGTGCAGTCTGCGCAGCAGTTCCTGCAGTTCCTCGAAGCAGCCCTGTACATCGCCGATCGCGTAACGCGCCATGCCGCCGTCCCCCGGGTCAGTGCAGGATGCCCGGCATCGCCAGCCGGAACGGCGCGATGGGTGCATCGAAATTCGCGGCCATCGTCCGTGACCATCTGGTAGCTGCCCTCCATGGTGCCGACCGGAGTTTCCAGGATGGCGCCGCTGGAGTAGCGGAAGCCGCGGCCGGGCTCCAGGTGCGGCTGCTCGCCGACCACCCCGTCACCGCGCACTTCCTGCACTTTGCCGTTGGCGTCGGTGATGATCCAGTGCCGGCGCAGCAGCCTGGCCGCCTCCTCGCCGTCGTTGCGGATCGTGATGGTGTAACTGAAAACGTAACGCTCGCTGCCGGGGTCGGATTGTTCGGGCAGGTAGCTGGATTCGACGCTGATGTGGATCTGCTGTGTCATACGGCGCGGCCCGCTCCGGCCAGCCGCACCGCGAGCACGTCGCAGGGCGCACCGTGCAGCACCGTGTCTTCGGTGCGATTCACCAGTATGGAAAGTCCGTGGCGCTCGTGGCTGCCGATCACGATCAGGTCATGTCCGCCCTCGCGCGCGGCGCGCAGGATCTCGTTCTTGACGTTGCCCGAGGCCACGCGCCATTGCGCCGGCGGACCGACACGTTCGGCCAGTTCGGCCATCTTCGCGCGCGCGCGCTCCATCAGTTCGGCCTCCATCTGCACTGCCGGCAGCAGCGAGTCGGAAAGCGGTTCCACGGGCACGTACTCGACGACGTGCAGCAGGCAAGGCGGCGGCGCGTTGCAGGCGCTGGCCAGCTCGCGTGCCCGGCGCACGACCTCCGGGTCGTCTTCGGAGAGGTCCACTACGACCAGAATGCGTTGGTAGGTAGCCATGACGAGCGCGAATATATCGCTGTGGCGCGGCGGGGTGGAAATTCAACCGCGCCCGGCGCATGCGGCCAGCGCGGCAAACTGCGGTGCCGACAGCGTTTCCGGACGCGCGCCGGGGTCGATGTCCAGCTGCTGCCATGCCTGGTCGGATATGAGTCCGCGCAGGCTGTTGCGCAGGGTCTTGCGGCGCTGGGAGAAGGCGCGCGCCACCAGTTCAGCGAAGCCATCCGGCACCACGAAGCGCGGCTGGGGCAGCACTGTCAGGTGCGCCACCGCGGACCACACGCGCGGCGGCGGCTGGAATGCGCCGGGGCCGACATCGAACAGCCGGGTGATATCGAACCACGGCGCCAGCATGACGGTGAGGCGGCCATAGTCGGCGGTGCCCGGCGCGGCGACCATGCGGTCTGTCACTTCCTTCTGCAGCATCAGCGTCAGATCGGCAATGGCGGCACGCTGCGCGACGAAGCGAAACAGCAGCGGCGTGGAGATGTTGTACGGCAGGTTGCCCACCACCCGCAGACGTGCGCCGCGCGCGGCGGCAAGTGCGGTGAAATCAAACTCCAGTGCGTCACCTTCGTGCAGGGTCAGTGCCCCGGGCCAGCGATCGCGCAGCGAGGCGGCCAGATCGCGATCGATCTCCACGGCGTCCAGGTGCGCGACCCTGCCCAGCAAATGAGTGGTGAGCGCACCCCGGCCGGGACCGATTTCCAGCAGGTGATCCGCGGCCAGCGGGTGCACCGAATCCACGATGCGTGCCAGGACAGTCGGGTCGTGCAGGAAGTGCTGGCCGAAACGTTTGCGGGCGCGATTCACGCGCGCATCGCCAGTTCACCCGCCAGTTCAATGGCCGCGAGCAGGCTTGCCGGGTCGGCGCGACCCGAAGCAGCCAGATCCAGTGCCGTGCCATGGTCCACGGAAGTGCGGATCAGCGGCAGGCCCAGCGTGACGTTGACCGCCGTGCCGAAGCCGGCGTGCTTGAGCACCGGCAGGCCCTGGTCGTGGAACATGGCCAGGACGACATCGCAGCGCTCGAGCTGGCGCGGCGTGAAAAGCGTGTCCGCGGGCCACGGACCGCTGGCCTGGATGCCGCGGCCCTGAGCACGCCGGATCGCCGGAGCGATCACCTCGATCTCCTCACGTCCCAGGTGGCCGGCCTCGCCGGCATGCGGATTCAGGCCGCACACGGCGATGCGCGGGCGCGGCAGCGCAAAGCGCGTGGCGAGGTCGTGGTGCATGATGTCCAGGATCTCGTCCAGCGATTCGCCGGTGATGGCATCGCCCACGGCGCGCAGCGGCAGGTGCGTGGTGGCCAGTGCCACGCGCAGCGTGCCCGCCACCAGCATCATCACCGGTCGGCTCGCGCCGCACGCTGTCGCCAGGTATTCGGTGTGTCCGGTGAAGGCGATGCCGGCATCGTTGATCACGCTCTTCTGCACCGGCGCGGTCACCAAGCCCCGCGAACTCCCCGCTGCGCCAACCGGCCAGTGCGCGGTCCAGCATTGCCAGCACGTAGCCCGCATTGCGCGGATCCAGCCGGCCGGGTTCGACCGGCGCCGCAAGCGGCACGTGTTCGATGCGCAAATGCGTTCCCGGGACGGGAAAGGGCAGGCCGAGCCGGGCCGCGCGCTGCCTCAGCAGGGACTCGTCGCCGAGGCAGACGAGTTCGATGCCCGGATCCTGCCCGCGCAACGCCAGCGCCGCCTGCAGGCAGATGTCCGGCCCGATGCCGGCGGGTTCTCCCGAAGTCAGTGCCAGGCGCAGAGGTGATCCTTCAGATGCGGCTCAGGCCCCGGGCGCCTCGCCCGCGCCGAGGGTCCGCTAGGGGTTGGTGTTGATATAGGCTTCCGAGCGCAGCTCGCGCAACCACGCTTCGGTTTCCTCTTCGGCCTTGCTCTGCGCGAGTTGCTGATATGCGCGCTCGCGCAGGCTGTCTTCGGTGGTATCGAACTTGCGCCGGCCCAGCAGCTGCACGATGTGCCAGCCGTACTGGGTACGGAACGGCTCGCTGATCTCGTTCACCTGCAATTTCGCGACTTCCCTGGCGAATTCGGGCACGAAGCTGTCGGGGCTGGTCCAGTCCATCTCGCCGCCGTTGACCGCGCTGCCGGAATCTTCCGACATGCTCGCAGCGAATGCGGCGAAGTCCTCACCGGCGAGGATTCGCTTGCGGATGCCCTCGAGCTTCTGCTTCACGGTGGCGTCGTCCTGCAGTGCGTTGGGCTTCATCAGGATGTGGCGAACGTGCACCTGGTTCTGTACCGGGTCGCCCGCGGTGTGACGCACGGCATTGAGCCTGACGATGTGAAAGCCGTTGGTCGTGGAGATGGGTTTGGATACCTCACCCGGCTTCAAGGCGACGATGGTTTCGGCAAGGTCGGTGGGCAGGTTGGCGCCCTTGCGCCAGCCCAGTTCGCCGCCCTTCAGCGCCGTCTGGGCCTTGGAGTAGGTAACGGCGAGCTTTGCGAAGTTCTCGGTGGACGTGAGCTTGTAGACATCCTGGGCCTGCTTGGCCGCGGCATCGACCTGGGCCTGCGTGGCCTCGAGCGGCAGTGCAATCAGGATGTCCGAGACATCGTACTCGTCGGTTTCATTGGGCAGCTTCTTCAGACGCTCCATGAACTGGTCGAGTTCCCGCGGAGTGATGTTGATGCGGGAGCGAATTTCCTTCTGCTGCAGCATCGCGATGGCGATCTGCTTGCGGGTGTCCTCGCGCACCGTGGCGTAGTCCATGCCTTGCTTTGCCAGGACATCCGGCAGTTGCGAAAGCGTCAGATTGTTGCGCTTGGCCATGTCGGCCATGGCCGCGTTGAGCTGCTCATCGGAAACCTTGACGCCGATGCGATCGGCGTTCTGCAGCTGCACCTGCTCCAGGACCAGGTGATCGAGCATCGGCGCGCGCAATTCCTCGGGGGTGGGCGCCTGCTTGCCGGCCTGCTTCTGCTGCCGGATGTAATCGATGATCGAATCCTCCAGCTCGCTTTCCGTGACGATGCCGTCATTGACCACCGCGACCACCTTGTCGAGCAGCTCGCTGCTCTGGCGGGCCTTGGCCACGGCGGCGGCTTCCTGCTTGGCGAGCCCGTCATCTGCGGCCTGCGCTTGCGGGGACGGGCGCTTGCCGCGCTCGGCGTCCGCGTCCCGGTGGAGCCGGCCACCCTCATCGGCGCCCAGCGGATCCAGTTGGGCGGATGCCACCGGGGCAATGATCAACCCGGTCAGGAATACGGCGGCCAGGGCGGCAATGGGAGAACGGGGCATGGGCAGTACCTTTGAACAGACGATCAGGCGGGGGCCAGGGGTTCAGGGCCGCTGGCGCGTGGAGTATCCGCGAATGGCCCTTTCCAGGAAAGCGTCGGCTGCCTGTCCGACATTTGACAGGCCCTTGAGTTCAAGTTGCAGGTAGATGCTGCGGTCGCGCTCGCCCGTGCGGCGGCTGACGTAATCGCGGCCCACGGCCCGGACGTTCCAGCAGCAGCTGCTGTATTCGAAGCCGGCCAGCTGCTCGATCGACTGCTTTTCGCGTAGCGAGTACAGCACTCGGCCGTACAGGCGCCAGTGGTCGGTCAGCGGCCAGGCCGCCGAGGCCTCGGTCTGCGACAGTTGGCCGTTCTGGTACCGGTAGCCGAGGTTCAATACCGTGCGTGGCGCGGGCTGGTATTGCAGGCGCACGTCGGCGCGTTCGGTGCGATTGGCGTGGGGGTTCCACTGCAGGCCCGAACTGATGTTCCAGTTGTGGTAGCCGTAGAGCTCGATCTGCGCAATGAGGTCGGAGGCGTTGCCGGCGTCCGGTGGTTCCTCCGGCAGCCGGACCCGGGGCGTCTGAAAGGCGAAGATCTGTCCGATCGTGGTGGAAAGGATCCGCGCGCCGCTGCTGGCGCTGTAGACCTGCGTGGTCATGCCGATGCTGATCTGGTTCGCGTCACTGATGCGGTCCAGGCCCACGTAGCGATTGGTGCGGAACAGCTCCACCCAGTTCAGGTCGGGCTCGCCGGTGTCGAACAGCGGCAACTGCGACTGGTCGCGGTACGGCGCGTACAGATACATCAGGCGCGGCTCCAGCGTGACGCGCCGTTGCGCGCTGCGGCCATTGGCGCCCTCGAAGACCAGGCCGGTGTCGAGGCTCAGAACAGGCAGCGTCCTGGTTGGTTTGTCGTCCACGCCGGGCGCCGTGTCGCGCAGGCGATAGTCGGCCGCGTCCAGCATGGCGGTCGGCCGGAAGAAGTAGCCGGCGCCGCTCACATCCAGGCCTATGCGCGGCTGTGCGTCCAGGCGCCAGCCCTGCACCTGCCCGGGATGCCGGAACCGCGTGGCTTCCGCGTCGATGCCGTAGGTCACGGGCAGCACCGCGGTGGTGTTCCATGCGCCGTGTGCGTAGAGGCGGGGCACTTCGGTCGCCGGCCGCTGCGCTTGCGGCAGATCCTGATCCAGCGTCTGGAAATTGCGCACCAGCACGCCGGCATGCAGGTTCGCGTCGCGCCACGCCAGATCGGCGGAGCGCGGCAGGAAGGTGATGCTGGCGCCGTCGGTGGTGCCCTGCGCGAAGTCCTCGAAGTAGCTGACGTCGCTCACGTTTTCGCCGTCGAGTGTGAGTCGCCACGCGCCGGGCAGCTCGGTCACGTTGCTGAGGCGCCAGCGGCTGCGTGCCCGGCCGGTGTTGCTGTCGTTCGGCAGCAGGTTGCCAAGCAGTTCGCCGTGCGAGGAGCGCGTCAGGTATCGATATTCACCCTGCAGATCGATGCCACGGGTCGTGAACCACGTCGGCGTGAAGGTGAAGTCCTGCTGGGGCGCGATGTTCCAGTACCACGGCACCGAGAGCTCCACACCCGACTGCGTCGAGGTGCCGATGCTGGGAAACAGGAAGCCGCTCTTGCGCGCATTGCCGACCGGAAAGGAGATGACCGGCAGGCGCAGCAGCGGCACCCCGAAGAATTCCACGCGCGCATCCCGCGCCGTGCCGGTGCTCTTTACGGTATTGATCGCCAGGCTGTCGGCGCGGATGCGCCAGTCCGTGTGGCCCACTGGACAGGTGGTGTACTGCACGTCCTTGAGGGTGACGATGCCTTGTTCATTCACCCCCATGCTGCTGGCGGCCCCCCGTGCCGGACGCGTGGGCAGTTCGAACTGCACCCCGTTGAAGTCTGCCTCATGGCCATTGAACGTGGCGGATTGGCCACGCACGACCAGTTGCGGATCGCGATATTCGACCGTGCCGTCCACTTCGATATGGCCGGGATCCTGTCTGAGCTTGAGTTGGTCGGCGCGCAGTCGTGTTGTCGCCCTGGCGGATGACCACGCCGCCGCTCGCCGAGAAGTTGCCGCTGGCAGTCGATATGTCCAGTGTGTGCCGAACTTCAGTTCGATCCGCGCTCGGGTTGAGCTGTTCGGAGCAGCTTCGGCTGCTGCTGGATCTCGGCGGCGTCGCCCGGGCAGGTGGGCAGGGTCTGCTCCGGGGCTGGAGCATCGGCGGCAGGCAGGCGTGCCGTGAGCAGGCCGAGCAGGGCCGCGGCGGCTAGCCGCGATAGGGGGCGGGGCAGGCGCATCAAGCGCTCGATTATAATTGTTCCCGTGCCTGTTTCCGCCGAATCCCGCGATACCCGCCTGCACCTGCTGCAGGAGTGGATCGACCGTCTTCCGGGGATCGACGCCGCGAGCATCGAGGTGGCCTCTGCCGACGCGAGTTTCCGTCGTTATTTCCGCGTGCGCAGACACGATGGCGGGACCTGCATCGTCATGGATGCGCCGCCGGGCAAGGAGGACCTGTCCACCTATCTGAAGGTCACCGGCCTGCTGGAGAGTTGCGGCGTGCACGTGCCGCATGTGCTGGCCGCCGATCTGGCGCTGGGCTGTGCGTTGCTCGAGGATCTGGGTACGACGCACATGCTCACCGCGCTGCAGCGGTGGCGCCGATGCATCGCGCCTGTACGGTGAGGCGCTCGAGGAGCTGGCGCGACTGCAGCTCGCCGGTGACGCCGCCTCGCGCGAACTGCCGCCATACGATCATGCGCTGCTGGTGCACGAGGCGCAGCTGCTGCCCAACTGGTACTGCCGGCGGCACCTGGGTATCGAGCTGACGCCGGCCGAAACCGATCTGCTGGCACGCACCTTCGACTGGCTGGCACAGCAAGCTACCGGGCAACCGCTGGTGTTCGTGCACCGCGACTACCATTCGCGCAACCTGATGGTGACGCGCGGGCACTCGCCCGGCGTCATCGATTTCCAGGATGCGCTGCGCGGTCCGGTGGGCTACGACCTGGCCTCGATCCTGAAGGATTGCTACATCGCGTGGCCGCGGACGCGCGTGGAGGAATGGGTGAGGCAGCATCGCGCGCGCCTTGCCGCCGGTGGAGCGGCGGGTCGCGCGTTGGCGGGCGAGTCCGAGGCGCAGTTTCTGGCCTGGGTCGATCTGATCGGCCTGCAGCGCCACATCAAGGTGCTGGGTATCTTCGCGCGCCTGTTCTGGCGTGATGGCAAGAGCGGCTATCTGGCGGACCTGCCGCGCACACTCGACTATGTGCAGCAGGCCGCGCGTCTGTTTCCGGAACTGGCCGCATTCGCCGAGTTCGTCGACACGCGCCTGGCGCCGGGGCTGGCACAGGCCAATGCCCGGGCGCTGGCGCAGGTGGAGCCGGCGCGGTGAAGGTCATGTTGCTCGCGGCCGGCCGCGGCGAGCGCATGCGGCCGCTCACCGACCAGTGTCCCAAGCCGCTGCTGCCCGTGGGTGGCAAGCCGCTGGTCGTGTGGCACCTGGAACGACTCGCCGCCGCGGGCTTCACCGATATCGTGATGAATCTGTCGTGGCTGGGCGGGCAGATCGAAGCGGCACTGGGCGATGGGGCGCACTTCGGCGTTTCGATCACCTACAGCCACGAGCCGCTGCCGGCACTGGAGACCGGCGGGGGTATCTTCAATGCCCTGCCACTGCTGGGTTCCGGGCCGTTCCTGCTGGTCAACGGCGATGTCTTCACCGACATCGATTTCGCGGCGTTGCGCCTGGCGCCGGACGACCTGGGTGAACTGGTGCTGGTACCGAATCCGGATCACCATCCGCGCGGGGATTTCTGTCTCTCGGCCGGCCGTATCGTGGCGCAGGGCGGGCGAGCGGCTCACATATTCCGGCATCGCGCTGCTGCATCCGCAAATCCTGCAGGGCGCGGCCGCCGGCCGTTTCCCGCTGCTGCCCTGGCTCAATGCGGCCCGTGATGCCGGTCGCCTGGGTGGGCGCAGGCACGCTGGACGCTGGCTCGACGTGGGCACACCGCAACGGCTGGCCCGGCTCGACGCTGATCTGGCCACCATGCGAGGATGAGCCCCGCATGAGCCAGATCAAGGACATCCGGGTGGTGGTCGAGCCTGCGGCGCCATTTGCCACCGGCGCGCGCAGCGGCGAGAAATACCAGACGGCACAGGGTTTCTCCGCGATCCGCGATGGCCAGAAGCCGCGTGCCGAGGCCACGACGCTGCCCGGTGGCAAGCCGCGCTGGCTCAAGGCATTGCCCGCCACCGGCGAGCGCTACGCGCGCACCCGCCGCAATGTTCACGAACACCGGCTGGCCACCGTCTGTGAAGAGGCCAAGTGTCCCAATATCGGCGAGTGCTGGAACGCGGGTACCGCCACCATCATGCTGATGGGCGCCGTGTGCACGCGGGCCTGCCGGTTCTGCTCGGTCGATACCGGCAATCCGCGTGGCTGGCTCGATGCCGATGAACCCGCGCAGGTCGCCGCAAGCGTTGCGTTGATGGAGCTTTCCTACATCGTGCTGACCAGCGTGAATCGCGATGACCTGCCCGACGGCGGCGCGGCGCATCTGGCCGCCTGCGTACGCGCGATACGCGAGCGCGCGCCGCAGACCGCGGTGGAGGCGTTGACTCCCGACTTCCAGGGCGTGTTGCGCGATGTCGAGACCGTGGTGGATTCGGGGTTGGCCGTCTTCGCGCAGAACCTGGAGACCGTGCGACGCCTGACGCATCCGGTGCGCGATCCGCGCGCCGGATACGAGCAGACACTTGCCGTGCTGGCGCACGCCAAGCGGCATCGCCCCGCGGTGCTGACCAAGAGCAGCCTGATGCTCGGCCTGGGCGAAACCGACGCGGAGATCCTCGAGGCGCTGGATGACCTGCGTGCAGCGCAGGTGGATATCGTCACGTTGGGTCAGTACCTGCGGCCTACCGCCAACCATCTGCCGGTGGCGCGCTTCGTGACGCCGGAACAGTTCGCCGCTTATCGCGAGGCCGGTCTGGCGCGCGGCTTCCGGGAAGTGGTATCCGGGCCGCTGGTGCGCTCCAGCTACCGTGCCGAGCAGGCGCTGGCCGGCAACAACGTCGGGCTGCCGGCGGCCCCATGATCGTGCGCTGGCTGGGACGGGTCGGGTATGAATCGACCGTACAGGCCATGCAGCGCTTCACCGACGAGCGCAATTCGGGCACGCCCGACGAGCTGTGGCTGCTGGAGCACCCGCCGGTGTTCACGCTGGGCATGGCCGCCGACCCTGTGCATGTGCTGGGAGCCGGCGATATCCCGGTGGTGCAGACCGATCGCGGCGGACAGGTGACCTATCACGGTCCGGGCCAGCTGGTGGCCTACGTGTTGCTCGACATCCGGCGCACCGCGGGCCTCACCGTGCGCGGGCTGGTGATGCAGCTGGAACAGGCGGTCATCGATCTGGTGGCCGAACATGGCATCCGGGCCGCGGCGCGGCGCGATGCGCCCGGCGTCTACGTCGATGGGCGCAAGCTGGCCAGCCTGGGCCTGCGCGTGCGCCGCGGCGCCAGCTACCATGGGCTGGCACTGAACGTGGACATGGACCTTGCGCCCTTCGCGCGCATCAACCCCTGCGGCATGGCGGGGCTGGCCGTTACCAGCCTGGCGCAGCTGGGTATCGAAGGTTCGGTCGAAGCGGTCGGCCGCGAGTTCGCGCGACGCTTCACGTCGCGACTGCAAGGCGCGAGCCAGGCTGCCTGAGCGGGCCCTCCAGGGCTACAGGACGAACAGTACGCCAGGCAGCGCCTGCAGGTCGGCGTTGAGCCCGGGCAGCTGTTCGGCACGCTCCACCCGTATCACGTAGGTCAGGGCCATGAAGTTGCCCTGGCCGGAACCGCGCTCGGTGGGGGCGCCGGGCGGCAGGGTGCCGAAATGACGTTCGAATACGGCGTCTATCTCGGCGCGCAGTTTCAATTCGGAACGGGCCACCACCTTGATGGGGTAGTCCGTGGGAAAGCTGATTTTTTCCGGTTCCATGTTCGTCTAGAATACGCGGCCCTTGCAGGCCATCGTCCCAGCGGAGAGGTGGCAGAGTGGTCGAATGTACCTGACTCGAAATCAGGCGTAGGTGCAAGCCTACCGTGGGTTCGAATCCCACCCTCTCCGCCATTTTTGCCGAACCTGCCTGCTTGAGCCATGCATGACGTAATCATAATCGGCGGTGGACCGACCGGCTTCATCACGGCCCTGGGCCTGGCGCAGGCCGGGGTCGACGTGGTGGTGCTCGAGCGCGGCGCGAAGATCATCGACAGCCCGCGCGCGGCGGTCTATCACTGGTCCCTGCTCGACGGGCTGGAGCGGCTCGGCATTCGCGAGGAGGCCGAGCGCACCGGCGTCGTCAAGGATGACTACACCTGGCTGATCAAGCGCACCGGCGAGCACATCCGCTATCGGCTGGACGTCCTCAAGGACATCACGCCCTTTGCCTACAACATCAACATGGGCCAGGACGTGCTGACCGCGATCGCCAAGGCGCGGCTGGAGAAGCTCTCCAATGCACGGATCCGTTTCGGGGCCAGCGTCGCCGCCCTGAGCCAGGACGATGCCGGCGTGACCGTGACGCTGGCGGACGGGGAGGCGCTGCGCGCCCGATGGGCGGTCGGCGCCGACGGGGCCGGCAGCACGGTGCGAGCGCAACTGGGTCTGTCCTTCGACGGCTTCACCTGGCCCGAGCGCTTCATCGCCACCAATCTCTATCATGACTTCGCCGGCGCGGGCTACGGCCTGTCGACCATGGTGGTGGATGCACAGTGGGGCGCAGTGATCGTGATCATCGCGCGCGACGGGTTGTGGCGCTGCACCTTCATGGAAGATGCCAGCCTGCCCGAGGAGAGCTTCCTCGAGCGCGTGCCGCTGGCCTTCGAACATCTGCTGCCGGGCAGGGGCGGCTACCGGTTGTCGCAGGCCGCGCCTTACCGGATGCACCAGCGCTGCGCCGCCGGCTTCAGAAGAGGGCGCGTGCTGCTGGCCGGCGACGCTGCCCATGTCACGAATCCGACCGGAGGCTTCGGCCTGACGAGCGGCTTGTTCGATGCCTATGCCCTGTGGCCGACGCTGGCCGCGGTGGTGCGGGGAGGCGCCGATCCGGGGCTGCTGGACACCTGGGCGCGGGAACGACGCGACGTGTTCCTGCAGCGGACCAGCCCGCAGGCGATCAATTACAAGGAGTTCCTGTTCCACTGCTTCCATGGCGACCAGCACAAGCTGGAGGCGGCGATCGCCGGCATGCGCGCCATGCAGGACGATCCGGACCTGTGCCGCCAGCGGCTGATGTTCACCAAGGGCCTGGAGACCACGAGTCCGGCGGAACGCTGATGCCGGGGACTGTGCCGGGGCCACGGATCGGGCCGAAGCGCAACGCCAGGTGTGGCTGCTGACGGTCCGGTGACGTCTATATGCCGGCGCGATCCCGCATCGCGCTCGGGCGACGCTGCAAGACAGGGCATGCATCATGGTGATCTGCCAAGGGTTTCTTGATGATTCAACGGCATAAGGCAAGGTACGGGCGGTTGCGGGACGGTGGCGCGCCGTGAGCAGCGCATCACCCTGTCCATCCGCCTCGTCACTGCGGCCGGACAACGCCGTGCCAGCCTGGCGGTCCATGGGCCACGGCCCGGTGATCGGCATCCTGCTGCATGACTTTGCGCTGGGCGGGACCGAGCGGGTGGCCATACGGCTGGGCAACGCATGGCGGCGGATGGGATGCCGGGTGCGCCTGTACGTGGGGCAGCTCGCCGGCGTGCAGCGCGATCTGATCGACCCGGCGGTCGAGATCATCGAGGCGGATCCGCCCATTGCCCGCAGCCCCTGGTCGCGGCTGGCGCTGGGTAGCTGGTTCGGCCGCAGGTGTGCCGGCGACGGGGTCGAGGCGATCTTCCTGCCGGGCAATTTCTACTTCGTGACCATCGGGCGCATCAACGCCGCCACCGGCGGGTCGATTCCGGTCTTCACAAAGGTCAGCAACGTCCTGTGGCGGCCGGACCGTTCCTGGTTGCGCAACTGCTTCTTCCGTAGCGAGACCAGGCGGCGCTTGCGCAACGTGCGCTGCGTGGTGGCCATGTCACAGGCGCTGCGCACGGAGGCAAGCGAAGTGCTGGGCGACGATGCGCGTCTGGCCGTTGTTCCGGATCCGGTGCTGGAGGCACTGCCGGAGCCTGACGAGAGCCAGCGCAGGCGATGGCACTTGTGCGCGGTTGGCCGGCTGGAGCAGCAGAAGAACTTTCGCCTGTTGCTCGAGACCTTCGCGCTGATCACGGATCTTCCGGTGACACTGACCATTGCAGGGGACGGCACACAGGCCAAGGTGCTGGCTGAGCGCGCGCGTTGCCTGGGCATTTCCGATCGGGTGCAGTTCGTGGGTGCGGTCCGTGATGTGCACCGGGTGCTGGCGCAGGCCGAGGTGCTGGTGCTGACCTCGGACTTCGAAGGCTACCCGGCGGTGATCATAGAAGCGCTGGCAGCAGGCACGTACGTGGTGGCGCGCAATTGTTCGCCCGCAATACCAGAAGTGCTGGTCACGCCGCGGGTTGGCCGCGTCGTCGGCGGCAGCGATCCGCGGGATTTCGCGGCGGCGCTGCGCCAGTATTTCGCGCGTCGCAACCGCGATCCGCTGCGCATGCGCGAAGTTGTTGCCCGCCACGCCGCCGCGGCGACAGCCCGGCAATATCTGCAAGCCTTCGGGCTCGCCGGGCCCGACCCGGTCCTACGACCTGACCCGATCCAGCACTGCAGTACCTGCGGCCACGAAGTTCTGTCGGGAAAATCTGTCCAGAACCAGTGTGCGTGCGGCCGTACCCATTCGATGCAGGTCCTCGGGACGTGACAGAAGGCCATGCAGGCCGGCAGCCAGCGCGGCTGCATCCAGCGGTGGCACGGTCAAGCCCGAGATCCCGTTCTCTATGGTGTGCGGCATCTCGCCTACTGCCGAAGCCAGCACCGGCAGCCCCGCCTGCATGGCCTGGTGGGCCGCGATGCAAAACCCTTCCGAACGCGAAGGCTGCAGGTACAGGTGCAGTCCGGCAAGAAATTCCAGTGGACTGGTGGAGAAGCCGGGCAGGCGGACCATCCCGCCCAGCCCGCCAGCCGTGATCTGTGCTTCCAGTTGCGCGCGCTGGCGCCCTTCGCCCGCGATGGTCAGTTCCAGCGCTGCCGGTGGCTGGAAGCCCTGCCGCTTCAACAGGACCAGTGCGTCCAGCAGCACGTTGTAGCCCTTGACCGGATGCAGCCTGCCGAGGCTGCCAAGGCGCAGCGCCTCGCCCGGCATCCAGGGCCTTGCTGTCGGCGCATCGGGGTTGGCGGCGAAGATCGGCCAGGTGAGCAGCCGCCCGGCTGGCACCTTCAGGCGCCGGTGGGTCAGCGCGGCGACGCTGGTGGAGTCGGCGACCCACAGCCGCGCCCTGGACTGCAGGGCACGCAGCATCAAACGATTGCCGGTCTTCAGAAACGCGGCGTGCTGCCAGCATACGGCAGGCAGGGCGCGCCGCCTGGCCAGCAGCAGCCCCAGCACCGTGGCTCGTGTCAGCGAGGTCCACAGCAGCGTCGCGCCCCACGCCCGGGTCTGGTGGTCGAGCCAGCGCAGCGCGGCCACGTGGTCGTGCAGTCCGCCGGGACGCACCAGCGGATCCAGCCCCGCTTCGACCATGGGCGGCAGGGCCCGTCCGTCGCGACGGGTCAGTGCGAACACGCGAACCGCGGCGCCCTGGTCCTGCAGTACGCGTGCGATGTCCGGCACCGGCGCGGCCGCGCCACCGCCCTCCACGGAATTGATCACGTAGGCAATGCGCATCACGCCGCGGCGCTCCCGCCGCGCCGCGGCTGGAAATGAATCGCAGCAAGGCCTGCGCGGCGCGGGTGCTGGCCGGTGTGTCGGACGGGTCGAAGCTGCGCGCGCGCATGTCTTCCTGCACTGCAAGGAAGCTGCTCTTGTGGGTGGCAACCGCCTCGCGCAGGCCCTGCGCAAGATCGCGCGGCGAATCGATGACGGGCCCGGCCCGCCAGTGCTCGTAATTCGCATTGCCGCGCCACTGTGTGCCGTGTGAGTTCAGGAACAGGCACGGTCGGGGACGATACAGGAACTCGTACACCTGGCTGCTGACGTCGCCCAGATAGATGTCGGCGGCATTGGTGTAGCTCATGTCCGTGCAGGCACGGCTGCCCAGATCGACGTGGACGTTGGTTGCGCGCAGGTATTTCGGGTGCAGCCGGCCCGCCGAGTTGATGCGCAGCCGGTCGATGGTGACCACGAAACGCCGCTCGAACAGCATCACATGCGGCGCGAAGATCAGCTGGTAGTCGTCGTTGTCGATGAAGAAGTCCAGCACGGCCCTGCCGTGCCGGTACCAGGAGGATAGATGTGGCGAGACGTGCGGGTTGTACAGCACGACCGGCCGCGACGGTGCCGCGCCCATCCATTGCATCCCCGCCTGCGCAATATCGAACTTTGGATAACCGACCACGCTGATCCTGTCGGCTGGTACTCCCGCCTCGCGTATCAGCCGCTCACGGATCTTGTCCCCGGAGCACAGCACGTGATCGAAGCGGGCGCTGGACTTGTCGAAGCCGATGGCACGGTCCCCGGCGCCATGGCGGGTGTGCACCAGCAGCGGTCTGGTCAGGCCATAGCGCGTGCGCAGCAGCAGCGTGGTCTTTTCCGACACCACCAGCACGTCGAGGCCGCGAAAGAAATCCAGGTTGTCGCGGTAGATCAGCCCGCGCGCGGCGGGTACGGCGCCGCCGAGAAAACGGGCGAGCCGCGCAGAGCCGGGCTTGAGCCCAAGCTCCACGTGTTCGATGCGCGTCCCAACCAGGCCGGCGCCCAGACGGCGCACTTCACGGGCCAGTCGCGCGTTGGTGGTGACGACGAGAATCTCGCCGGCGAAGCCGCCACGCGCCAGCTCCAGCGCGATGGGCAGGCTGTGGGCCACCTGGTGGATCTGGTCGTGATTGAACAGGAAACCAATACGCATGTGCTTCAATATCGTACATGACCGATTTGTGGCGCAGCGGAATCGTCGCGGCACCCATGCGCGACGTGCTCGCGCAGGGCCTGGCCGGCAAGCCGGTGACCTGGCTGCCGGACATGCCGCCCTTCACCTTTCTCGCCGATCCCTTCGGGATCTGGCGCGACGGATGCCTGTACGTGTTCGTGGAGGCCTACGACTACCGGGACGGGGTGGGCCGCATCGACGTGCTGACCTATGACGGGCACCTGAAATTGCTGGCGCATGAGCCCTGCCTGCGCGAGCGCTGGCACCTGTCCTATCCGGTGCTGCTGGAGGCGGCAGGCCAGATCTGGATGTTGCCCGAGGCCCATCGCTCCGGCGGGCTTACGCTGTATCGCAGTCGGCAGTTTCCGGTCCGCTGGGAGCCGGCCGCACACATCGAGCTGGACTGCATTCCCGTCGATGCCACGCCGCTGTACTTCGAAGGTCGCTGGTGGCTGTTCTATTCGCCGGCCACCAGCAAGATGGACAAGATCGGCAAACTGCACGTGGCATGGGCCGAGCAGCCTGCCGGCCCCTGGCATCCGCATCCGGGCAATCCCGTGCGCTGCGATCCGTCCAGTTCGCGGCCCGGTGGCACACCGCTGGTCATCGACGGACACGTCGTGCTGCCCATGCAGGATTGCCGTGATACCTACGGCGGGGCGATCCGGCCACTGCACGTGCACCGCCTGACGCCCACCGTCTTCGAGGCCGAAGCGGCTGCGCCGCTGCGTG
Organism: uncultured Gammaproteobacteria bacterium; assembly: GCA_963812195.1. Taxonomy (GTDB): domain Bacteria; phylum Pseudomonadota; class Gammaproteobacteria; order Steroidobacterales; family Steroidobacteraceae; genus ZC4RG30. Next base: position 24,696 of record CAWEUI010000008.1, on the reverse strand, counting down.
CGCCGGAGCAGTTCGGGCCCTACGTGGAGGGTCTGCACACCCTGTCTGCCTGCGGTGCGGTGACGCTGGTGGATGCCAAGCGCATCGATCGCACGCTGCGCGGCGAGTGGGTGAAGTTGCAGCGGCGCTGGGCCCGGCTGCGACGCCGGTCGAGCCGGGTTGTCGCGTCAAACCAACAGTAGAGCGGGGCCGCTCGGGGAAGTTTGCCGGGCAGTCAAATGTTTTTTCGGATCAGTGGCTTGCGTCTCTATTTTGCCCGCCAGAGCCACTTGTTAGCAGGCCCTCCCATCAGTATTCTGTGCGTCCATGGCACAACCCGCACGCCTCGACCTCGACGTTCCTGCCGGGCAGCCGGCAGCTGCCCCTGCGCGCCAGTCCCGCGAGGCGAGCGCAACCGCCTGGACGCGCCAGGCGCGCGAGATCATCGATGATCTGCAGCAGCGCTCCGCGCTGCTGTACTGGAGCGATTTTCTGCTGAGCTGCGCGGCGGGCTGGACCCTGGCCGTGCTGTTCTTCCGGGCGCCGGGCTGGGGGCCACTGGCCCTTCTGGAAATGTTCGCCGCAGCCATCCTGTTCTACCGGGCCGGCACGTTCATGCACGAGATCGTGCATTTCCGCAACGGCGAGCTGAAATGGTTCGCGCGCGCCTGGAACCTCGGCATGGGCATTCCGTTGCTGATGCCGTGGATCATCTACCGCAATCACGGCGAACATCACAGCTTGCGCTACTACGGCACGCCGCAGGACGGCGAATACCTGCCGCTGGCCTCTGCACCGCGCAGCGAGACCATCAAGTACATCCTGCAGGCACCGCTGCTGCCGGTGCTGACGATCCTGCGCTTCGGCGTGGTCGGCCCGGTGTCATGGTTCCACCGGGGCCTGCGCGAGTGGGTGCTTAGCGCCGCCTCGCATGGCGTGATCAATCCGTACTACCGCAAGCGCTTCGCGGCCGCCGACCAGCGACATCTGCTGATCGTCGAGATCCTGTGCTTTGCGTGGCTGCTGTCAATCACGGCATTGCTGGTCACGGGCGTGATCGGCTGGATGGTGCTGGTCAAGGTTGTCGCGCTGCTGGCTTTCGCGCTGGGCCTGAACTGGGTGCGCACCCTTGCCGCGCATGGCTATGCCAACCGCGGCGAGCGCATGGCGCTGGTCGAGCAGTTCGCCGATTCGGTCAACATCACCGGCCAGACCTGGCTCACCATGCTGATGTTCCCGGTGGGTTTGCGCTACCACGCGCTGCATCACCTGTTCCCGTTCCTGCCGTATCACAACATGGGCAAGGCGCATGCGCGGCTGATGGCGCGCTTGCCGGCCGATTCGCCCTATCGCGCGGTGAACCGCAGCAGCTTCTTCGCGGCGGTGGCACTGCTGTGGCGCCGTGCCGGCGCCACGCCGCCTGCCGCTTCGGCCATCCCCGTCTGGCGCGAACGGACCGTGCGGAGTTGAATCCCGCGCCGGGGGGGATGACGCACGAGGCGGACGCCGCGGCCCGTCCCTGTCTGGTGATCAACCCGCGCAGCTTCCGCGCGGCCTGGCTCGGCTATGCCCGCCGTGCCACGCATCTTGCCGCCGCCGCGGGTCTGGAGGTCTTTCGGGTCGTGGATCCGGCCAGCCTGCGCATGGTGCTGGAGGGCTTGCGGGAACGCCGTCAGCAGCAGATCTGGATCTTCGCAGGCGACGGCACGGTGCACGCTCTCGCCGAATACCTGGCCGACCCTGCAACGGGCGAGTGGATGCCGGCGCTGCTGTTGCTGGCAGGCGGTCGCGCCAACGTCGTGCCGAAAGAGACCGGAGGCCACCCCGCCATGCCGGCGCTGCGCCGGGCACTGGCGGCATACGCCGACGGGCGAGCGCTTCCCGAGCAGACTGTGCTCACTCTGCGGGTATCACAGTCTGGCCAGCCCGAACGGCACGGCTTCCTGTTTGCCGGTGCGATGGTCTACGAGGGGATTCGTCGCTGCGCCGAACATCGGGCTTGCGGCACCAGCTGGTTGCATCGCGGCTTCCTGGCTGACGCCTTCGCATTGTCGAAGATCGCCGTGCAGGTGCTGATCGGCCGCAGTCCGTTGCCGCCCTATCCGGCAGTTGCAGCGCGGATGGCCGGCCTGGGCGACATGACGGCTCCGGTGCGCGTGCTGGTCGCATCCACGCTCGCCCTGCATGACGCGCATTACAATCCCTTTGCCGAGCGCGGCACCGGACCGGTAAGGTTGACCGCAGTCGCTGCGACGGCGGCGCGTTTCTGGCGACGTGTGCCGGCGATTCTCAGGGGGCGGTTTGACGACACAATGGATCCCGCAGCGGGGTATCTCAGCGGTCGCGGGGAACGGGCCGAACTGCGGGGTGTCACCGGTTATGCACTGGACGGCGAAATCTTCACCGCCGACCCGGAGTTGCCGCTGGTGCTGTCGCCCGGCGTTGCCCTGAGGATGATGCGACCGTGAATGCCGCTTCGAGCCATGAGATACGTGCACCGCACAAGCGCGGCGGCTTCCGCATGCTGGGCGTTTTTGCGCGCAGTTACCCGGGCCGCACCGGCAATGCCCTGGTGGCGGTATCGGTCGCCAGCATGTTCGAAGGCCTGGGCATGTCGATGCTGCTGTCGATGCTGGCGCTGACCACCAACAGTCCGGGCTCCAAACCTTCCGCGCCGCAGCGTCGTGGCCACGCATGTGATGGATTACATCGGGCTGACGCCGACGCCGCTGCATCTGTTGCTGGTGGCGATCACGCTCATCGCATTGCGCGGCGCGATGTCCCTGGTCGCCAACCGCCATGTCGGGTACACGGTGGCGCGCATCGCGACGGATCTCCGATTGCAGCTTATCCGGGCGACCATGGGCGCGCGCTGGCGCCATTACCTGGAGCAATCCGTCGGCGGATTCTCCAACTCGATCGCCACGGAGGCGCAGCGCGCGTCGGAGGCGTTCCAGTTCGGCGCCGAGATGTCGGCGATGATTGTCGGATCCATCGTCTATCTGATCGTGGCGTTCTCGATTTCCGGCAAGGCGGGTATCGCCGCGCTGCTGGCCGGTGCAGTGATGCTGGTGGCTTTCCGCGCGCTGATGAATTCCTCGCGACGCGCCGGGCAGCGGCAGACCGTATTGCAGAAGTCCGCTGCTCACCCTGGTCAGCGCGACACTCACCGCCGCCAAGCCGCTCAAGGCCATGGCTCGTGAGGATCATGTCGATGCGCTGCTGACCGACGAGACGAAGCAACTCGAGCGCGCGCTGCGCCACCAGGTGATCAGTCGGGAGGCGCTGGCCGCTTTGCAGGAGCCGATTCTGGCCATCATGGTGGGCATCGGCTTCTTTCTGGGCACGACCGTGCTGAAGATGGAAATGGCGGAGCTGGTGGTGATGTTGTTCATGCTGGCGCGCGTGGTGAACTATCTCTCGCGGGGTCAGAAGGCATACCAGCAGGTGGTAATGCGTGAGAGCGCCTACTGGGCGCTGGTGCAGTCCATTGAAGCCGCGCATGCGCAGCGTGAACCGTCGGGCGGCGGGCGTCAGGTCCGGTTGACCAACCAACTGGAATTCGAGGGCGTCACCTACTCGCATGACGGCAGCAAATTCATTCTGAAAGACGTGTCTTTGCGCATTCCGGCACGCGGCCTGACCCTGATCGTTGGCCCGTCGGGTTCGGGCAAGACCACGCTGCTGGACCTGGTTGCGGGTCTGCGCGACCCGGATGGCGGCCGCATCCTGGTCGATGGTGTGCCGTTGCCCGAGCTGGAGCTGCGTGACTGGCGGCGGCAGATCGGCTATGTGCCGCAGGAATCGGTGATGGTCGATGAATCCGTCGCCCACAACATCACGTTGGGCGAGTCATTCCCGGAGGAGCGGATCCGCGCCGCGTTGCGCGCCGCCGATGCGCTGCAGTTCGTTGAAGCCATGCCCGAGGGGCTGGCCACGCATGTGGGGCAGGGCGGCTCGCGTCTGTCCGGTGGCCAGCGCCAGCGCCTGGCCATCGCGCGTGCGCTGATTCATGAGCCGCGCCTGCTGATTCTGGACGAGGCGACCAGCAACCTGGATCCGGAGGCTCAGGAGGCCATCGTCGAGACCGTGGCCCACCTGAAGTCGCAGGTGGCGGTGCTGGCCGTGGCGCATCAGGAAAAGATGGTGCGCGTGGCCGATCAGGTGCTGCGCCTGGCAGATGGCCGGCTGGAATCGCTCAGTCGCGTGGCAGGTCGAGCCGCCCTTGGAGGCTGACCAGCGTATTACCTGGGGTCGGCTGCGCCGGCGCGCGACGTTTCTGGCGGTGCGCTGGCTGCTGCGCCGCTGCGGCTTTGACAGCGCGCGCCCGCTCGGCACGTTTCTGGGCGCCTTGCAGTATCGCTTCGACGTGGGCATGCGGCGGCGTTGCCTGGAAGACATCGGCGCGCTGCTGAACCGTGCCGTCGATGACCCGCAGGTGATGCGTACGCTGCGCACCGCGTTTCGCGTCAACACCATCGCCGTGCTGGAGGTGCTCAGCATGGTTGATCGCAAGCTGGATACGCGGCGACTGCAGCAGCGTTGCCGGGTCGAAGGTCTGGAGAACCTGGAGGCGGCGCGTAACGGACGCGGGGCGATCCTGCTCGCCACGCACTCGGGCAACAGCCTGCTGCTGGCCGCGCAGCTTGCCGGGCAGGGCTGGCCGGTGACCATCGTGTACCGGCAGGCGCGCATGATGTCCCTGAAATTCTTCGTCGATGGCCTGCCACGCTATGGCTTCGACGGCATCCTGGCCAATGAGGGCTTCAGGGCCTATGCGCGGATGGTCGATGCCCTGCGCCACAACCGCGTGCTGTTCGCGATGATGGACCAGGGCGTGAAGGAAGCCGAAACCGGCGTGCCCATGCGCTTCCTGGGCAAGGACATGCCGATGCCGGGCGGTGTGGTGCAGCTGGCGCGCCAGACGCGCTCGCCGATCGTGCCGGTCACCACGCTGGCTGCGGATCCGGTGTGGCGCTTTGCCATCGAGCCGCGGCTTTCGCTGGCGCCCGGCGGCACCATTGAAGAGGACACCGCCACGATCCTGAAGCACGTGGAAGGGCAGATCATGGCGCATCCGGAACTGTGGAGCTGGCACCATCGGCGCTGGCGCGATTTTCCGGTGGCCGAACAGTGAGCGGGCAGTCGCGGGCACTGGTGGCGGTGACCGGTGCCAGCGGCTTCGTCGGCCGTGGGCTGGTGCCGCTGCTGGCGGCGCAGGGCTGGCGCTTGCGCCTGCTGCTGCGGCGCGACCCGGTGGTGCCGCAGTGGCGCGGGCTGGAGCCGCAGATCGTGGCAGGCGGGCTGGAAGATCCCGTCGCGCTGCGCCAGCTGGTGCGCGGCGCGGACGCCGTGGTGCACGTGGCCGGATTGATCAAGGCGACGCGCCGGCGGCGTTTCGATGCGGTCAATCACCTGGGCAGCCAGGCGCTTGCCGATGCCATGCTGGATGTGGCGCCGGATGCCCGGTTGCTGCACGTATCGACCATCGCCGCGCGGGAGCCGTCGCTGTCTGATTACGCCGCCAGCAAGCGCGCCGGCGAGGACGCGGTGCGCGAACGCCTGGGCGAGCGCGTTACGGTGCTGCGCCCGCCGGCAGTGTATGGGCCCGGCGATCGCGAATCGCTGGTGTTCTTCCAGCTCGCAGCCAGGCGTCGTGTTCCACTGGCCGGACGTCCCGGGGCGCGCGCGGCGATGATCCATGTGGAGGATCTGAATTCCCTGATGCTTGCGCTGTTGCGCGAGCAGTCCAGCGGCGCCGTGCTGACCGCTGCCGATGCCCGGCCCGAAGGCTACAGCTGGCGCGAGGTGTTTCAGACGGCGGCGCAGGCCGTCGGCAATGCGCGGGCGAAATTCTTCCAGGCACCCGCGGCGCTGCTGCATGGCATGGCGCTGGCCGGTGACATCGGCCGCGCCTTCGGTGCCGGCGACATGCTGAACCATCAGAGATTGCGCGAACTGCGCCATGGCGACTGGAGCGTGTCATTGCGCGGAACTGGCGCGACCGGCCGGATGGCAGCCGCGCTACGAGCTGCGCGAGGGCTTCGGCAATGCCGTGGCGTGGTACCGGCGCGCCGGCTGGTTGTGATTACCTGAGCACGCCGCGCCGCTTGAGCTTCCAGTACAGGGCAGGCGCCGCGAGCAGCGGAAAGCGCCGCTGCCACGGCGCCACCTGCACGCGAACGCCGCTGTGTCGTTCAACCTTCCACACCGCGTAGTCCGTCGCGCCCTGGAAGGTGAAGGCGGCCTTGAGCAGGCGCAGGATGTTGAGCGGCCTGCCCAGGCGTGCGCGCCAGGCCCAGCGCCGCAGGGCGCGCGCGTGCCCGGACCGGCCCAGGATCAGGAACGAGCGTGTCATCGCCGAATCGCCTGAAGCCGATGCCGGCGCATTCCCAGGCCAGTGGCAGCAGCTGCGCATATCTGGCCGGTGACTTGCCGACGATGTCCAGCGCGCGCGTGGACTTCTCGACGCGCAGTTCGGCCTGGTAAGTCCGGGCGAACAACGCACGCCAGAAGTCCTCGGCCGTGCCCTGCCGGGGCCCGAGCCGCGCCGCCCACTGTGCCGCGCATACCACGGCAGCGCTGATCCAGCCCACCACCGCGGCCTGGTCCGCCGCGGCGCGCGACCATGCCAGCAGGGCAGGCTGGCAGAAGCGGGCCCAGACCGTGGTGTCCAGCGAGCCTTCATGGAGGCGGCGCTCGAACTGCTCGCCGCTCATGATCGCGTACTTGGCGCGCAGGATCTGCCCGTCGTGTTCATGTTCGAGGTAACCGACATTGGGCGGCAGCAGACGGTTGCCCAGATGTGCCAGAAAGGATCCGGGCCACGCCCGCACGTCGTCGAGCAGTACGTAGAAGTCGAGGATGCCATCGAGGGTCTCGGCGCGCAGCGACGATCCGTAATACAGCACGGCGCGCGTCGACGTGCCGCCGCGACGCGCCAGCTCCGCCGCCAGCGCGCGCGCCGGGGCCGGCGTGGGTTGTGCCAGTTCAGTGGCCAGCAGCCGGGACAGGGCAGCGCCAGTCACGGGAACGGGCCGGCGATGACGGGTGGGTGCCCGCATGTCTGTGGCATGATCCGCAATTCCTATGAGTGCTTCTCTGGCGCCGGCATTATCGTTGAACGCTCTTACCTTTGCGCACGTATCGGACCTGCACCTGCCGTTCGAGCCGCGGCTGTCGGTGCGGCAACACTTCTCCAAACGCCAGCTCTCGGTGTGGTCGTGGCGCCGCCGTCGCGCCGTGCAGCGCCCGGAAATCCTGCAAGCCCTGTGTGAGGATCTCGGCAGCCGCCAGCTCGACCATGTGGTGGTGACGGGCGACATCACCAATTTCTCGCTACCGGAAGAATTCGAGCAGGCCGCGCGCTGGCTCGCCGCGCTGGCTCCGGCCGGCGGACTGAGCGCGGTGCCGGGCAATCACGATGCGCTGGTTCCGGTGCCGCATGTGGAGGGGCTCGGCAGGCTCAGCGCGTTCACGACCGGCACGTTCATGACCACCGAACTGGACTGGCCGTTTGTCCGCCACTGCGGCGAGACCGCATTCATCGGCGTGAAGAGCGCTGTGCCGACCGCACCACTGCTGGCATCCGGCCGCGTGGGCGCACAGCAGCTTGCCAGACTCGAGCAACGCCTGGTCGATGAGGCCGCGGCGGGCCGGACACGCGTGGTGCTGCTGCATCATCCGCTTGTGGACGGCGCAGTGTCGCGCCGCAAGGCGCTGGCCGATCGTCGCGCGCTGCGCGCGGTACTGCGGCGCGTCGGGGCGGAGTTGATCCTGCACGGCCATGCCCGCAATGCGCGGCTGGAGTCGGTGGCAGGGCCTCGAGGCCCGATACCGGTGATGTGCGTGCCGTCCTCCACGGCGTTTCCCAATCCGCGTGACGAGGCGGCGCGCTGGCACCTGGTCACGCTGCCGCCGGCGCCGGGCGGGGGCTGGGCGCGCGTGCTGGTGCGCCAGTGGTCGCCGGCGGCGAAGGGTTTCGTCGATGCGCTTCACTTCCAGCTGCGGTTGCCGGATCGTGGCCAGTAGCGTTCACGCACAGGCCAGCTCCCCGCAATACGCGCAGCGACTGCCGGACCGGCTGGATGCGTACACGCTGCGCGCGCTGTTCGGCCCGATGCTGCTGGTGCTGCTGGTCCTGCTGCTGGCGGAGCTGTTGCTGCGCCTGTTGCGGCTGTTCGACCTGGCGGCGGCCACCGGCGCCAGTCCGCTGCTGGTGGCGAAGATGAGCGCCTCGCTGGTACCGCATTATCTGGGGATCGCACTGCCGGCGGCCTTCTTCGCGGCGATGTTCATGTCGGTGGCCCGCATAGGCGATGACAACGAACTGGACGCAATGCTGGCCACCGGCCGCTCCATCGCGCGCATGGCCGTGCCGTATTTCCTGGTCGCCATTGCGCTGGTGGGATTCAACTTCTATCTGTTCGGCTATCTGCAACCGTTGACACGCTATGGCTACAACGCGGACGTGCACGCCGCGCGGCAGACCGGCTGGAACGCGCGCATGGAGGACAACAGCTTCGTCACGGTCAAGCGCGGCTATACGCTGGGTGCCGACAAGGTCGGGCCGAACGGGCGCGTGCTCGGCGGTGTATTCGTCGAGCGGCGCGACGATCAGGGCGAGGAGATCATCACGGCCCGCGACGGCCAGCTCACTCCATCGGCGGATGGCACGCGCCTGCTGCTGAGCCTGGCCAACGGATTGATCGTCACCGACCGGCCCGATGGCACGGTACGGACCGTGAAGTTCGGCGAGGCTCATCTGAACGAGGACTTTACCGCCGTGCCGCCACCGTACCGGGCGCGCGGCGATTCGGTGCGCGAGCTGACGTTGCCGGAGTTGCGCCGGATGCCGGCTGCCGGAGCCTCACGGGGAATTTCCGCCAGCGAACGGGCCGGCGAGTTTCACTGGCGCCTGGCGAGCATGTTGCTGCCCCTGCTGTTGCCGCTGCTGGCATTGCCGCTGGGCATGGCGGCCAAGCGTGGCCGTCGCGCGCCGGGCACGGTCTTCGCCGCGGTGGCGCTGCTGGCGCTCTACGAGGCGCTGCAGTTCGGCCAGAGCCTGGGTGAGACCGCGCGCGCGCCGGCCTGGCTGGCAGTGTGGTCACCGTTCGTGATCTTCGCGGTGTTCGGCCTGTGGCTGTTCCGCAGCAGCCTGCAGTGGCCTGGCGACAACCCGGTGATGCGGGCGGTGAGCGCCATCGAGGCCGGTTTCGGGGGGCTGCACCTCAGGAAGAAGGCTGCGAAGAAATGAGCGCGGTGCTGGGCAATTATCTGCGACGGCGGGTAACCGGCCAGATCGTGGGCATGCTGTTCGCGCTCACCGGCCTGATGCAGCTGCTTGAGTTGCTCGAGGTCACCAACGACGTGCTGGACCGGCATCTGGGGCTGGTTGGCGTGCTGCACTACGCGGTGTTGCGGATCCCTTCGGAAATGCTGGTCGATGCTGCCTCTGGCGGGCCTGATCGGTTCGATGGCCACCTTCCATGCGATGGCGCGCAGCCGTGAGATCACGGCGTTGCGCTCGGCGGGAGTCGGACTGTGGCGCATGCTGATGTATCTGCTGCCGGTGCCGGTGCTGTTCGCGCTGCTGCATGTGGGCCTGGCACAGAAGGTGGTGCCGGTGGCCGAGGGAGCGCTGAATTCCTGGTGGGAATCCACGATCCCCCTGGAAGAGCAGGCGCTGGATCCGCAGTGGGTGCGCACCAGTGGCGGCATCGTGCTGTTCCAGCGCAGCAGTGCCGATGGCAGGCGCCTGCTGGATGTGCGGATCTATGTGCGCGGCGTGAATGATCAGCTTGCGATGACCACCCGCGCCAGTCAGGCGCGCTGGGTCGATGGCCACTGGCACTTGTCCGGTGCGCACGACCTGCATGTTGCGCTGGGCAACAGCTCACCCGGTTCCACCGAACGCGACTGGCAAACCAACCTGACGCCGGAGGACGTCATGCAGCTGGACGTGGCGGATCCGCATTTGTCCGCGCAGGCGCTGGCCGACGTCATCGTTGGCGAGCGCGTGTCCACGCGGCCCCGCAGCTATTACCAGACCGTGCTGCTGCAGGCCGCGATCGCGCCATTCACCGTATTCATCATGATGCTCCTGGCCATGCCCGCGGCCATCGCTTCCGAACGCGGCGGGGGCGGGTGGCGGATGCTGCTGGCGCTGTTCTTCGGTCTGGGCTTCCTGCTGGTGGATGGCATCTTCTCCTCGTTCGGTACCAGCGGCCGGATCTCGCCGCAGCTGGCGGCGCTGGCTGCGCCGGCGGCCTTTGCATTGCTGGGTCTGGTGCAGTTGCGGGCCTGCGAGAGGGCGTGAACGTTGCCGCGCATTAACACATGGGCAGGATGCGGCCGGTATTCTGCGTTCAGGCGAGCGGCGCGGAACGTATCTGTGGGCAGAACATCCATCGTCCCGGTCGGCGGGAGACAGCCGGGTTGAGCGTGCACCCGCCGTACACGGCGCTGGTGCTGGCTGGAACCAGACCCGGCGGTGACCCGTTGGCGCAGTACGCGGGTGTCTCGCACAAGGCGCTGATCCCGGTCGGGGGCGAGCCCATGGTGCTGCGGGTATTGCGGGCGCTGGCGGCGTCCCGGGCGGTGGCGCGCATCGTGGTCGCGATCGATCGGCCGGACGTGCTGGCCGGCTTGCCCGATCCCGGCAAGCCCGTGTCGATGATGCCGGCCGCCAGCGGCCCGTCTGCCAGCGTGGCGGCAGCGCTGGCGCTTGAAGGCACGCCCTTGCTGGTCACCACGGCTGATCACGCGCTGCTGCAGGGCGCCTGGGTGGACGAGTTCGTGGCGGCGGCGAGCGAGGATCCGTTGGCGGATGCCTTCGTCGGCCTCGCACGCCGCGAAGCGGTGCTGGCCGCCGCGCCCGGAACCGCGCGCACCTGGCTGAGGTTCTCCGACGGCGACTATTCGGGTTGCAACCTGTTCCTGTTGCGCGCCCCGGCCGCGGTCGGTGTGGTGCGCCTGTGGCAGGAGCTGGAGACCGAGCGCAAGCGGCCATTGAAGCTGCTGCGGCGCCTGGGGCTCCTCTATGTGCTGCGTTATCGCCTGGGCCGCCTGGCATTGCCCCAGGCGCTGGCCCGGCTCGGGAAACTGGCCGGCACGCGGCTGGCGCCGGTGGTGCTGGCCGACGGCCGCGCCGCCATTGATGTGGACAAGCCGCCCGATCTGGAACTGGTCCGCGAGCTGGTTGGCGGCACGGCAGGCAGCCCCTGAGGTGGTCCCGCCAGGCGACACAGGTCGGCTGCCGGGTGCCATGTTGCATTTGTGCGACGCTTGCGTGGTGCTTCCCGAATGCCACGGGGGGCCACCCGGAATCGCTGATGAAGGCCGCTCCGGGAAGGGCTGCAGGGGCGATCAATGCGCTTGACCCCTCCTAACGGGGGTCTGGAACGGGTATGATTTACCCACCGGGGTGCGTGGCGATAGGTGAGCTTCTTCACAAAGATGTTGCAAATAAATTGCTTTGGCGCTTCCGCCACACTAAATTTGCACCCTGGACAGTGGTATAGCGGCTGAGGCCTGGACCGAATTGGACGGTAACTTGGTTTTACAAAACGTGCCGACACCGACGATCAGCGGCATTGAGCTGCGTCGTGCGCAATTTGCCACGCTGACGGACGCGCTCGACTACGCTGCCGGTGGACTGTCGGGCTTCAATTACTACAACGGTCGCGGTGAGCTCACCACTGCTCTGCCTTACGCTGAGCTGCGCGATCGCGCGCGCGTTCTGGCCAGGCGCCTGCAGGGCCTGGGTCGCGGCTCGCGTGTCGCACTGGTGGCGCACACGCATCCGGATTTCATGGTGATGTTCTACGCCTGTCAGTACGCGGCACTGGTGCCGGTACCGCTGCCGGCGGCCATTCACCTTGGCGGCCATGACGCCTATGTGCGTCATCTGCGCCAGATGGTGCTCGACTGCAAGGCTTCGGCGGCATTCGCGCCGGGCGAGTTCATTGAACTGCTGCACGAAGCGGCGGCCGGCCTGCCGCTGGCGATGGCCGGCACGCTTGCGGATTTCGACCAGTTGCCCGATGTGGGTGATCTGCCCGAGCCGCCGCGTCCGGACGAGCTGGCCTACCTGCAGTACACCTCCGGCAGCACGCGCTTTCCGCGCGGCACGATGATCACGCAGGCCGGGGTCATGCATAACCTGGAAGCCATCTTCAATCATGGCTTCCGGCTGGTGCAGGAAGACCGGTTCTTCTCCTGGCTGCCCTACTACCACGACATGGGCCTGGTGGGCATCGTGCTGGGTTGCATGGCCACGCAGCGTTCCTGCGATTTCATGGGCTCGCGCGAGTTCGCGATGCGCCCGCGCCTGTGGCTGAAGCTGATCTCGCAGAACCGCGCGACCATCTCCTTCGGCCCGCCGTTCGGCTATGCACTGGCGGCGCGCCGCATCACCGCCAAGGACACCGCGACGCTGGACCTGTCCGCCTGGCGCGTGGCCGGCGTGGGCGCGGAGATGATCCACGAGGACTGGCTCAAGGCGTTTGCCACGGCGCTTGCTCCGGCGGGCTTCGATGCGAAGGCCTTCCTGCCCTGCTACGGCATGGCCGAAGTGGCGCTGGCGGTGAGTTTCTCGACCGTCGGCGAGGGCATGCACCTCGACTACGTGGACGGCAACCTGCTGTCCGACACCGGCATGGCGCAGCCGCTGGCCGCGGGCGCGGATTCGCGCTGCAAGGGCTTCGTCAACTGCGGCGCGCCGTTGCCCGGTTTCGAGGTCGAGATCCGGGACAACCACGGCCGCTTGCTGCCTGACCGGCGCGTGGGCCGTGTGTTCCTGCGCAGCCCCAGTGTCATGCTCGGCTACTACAACCAGCCCGACATCAGCGCCGAGATGCTGTCGGCCGACGGCTGGCTCAATACCGGTGATCTGGGTTACCGCGTGGACGGCAACCTGTATCTGACCGGGCGCTCCAAGGATCTGCTCATCATCAACGGCCGCAACATCTGGCCGCAGGATCTGGAGAACCTGGCCGAGCAGCAGCCTGAGGTCCGGCCGACCGACGCCTCGGCGTTCTCGGTGCCCGGCAGTGATGGCTCGGAAGTCGCCGTGCTGGTCGTGCAATGCCGCGAGACCGACCCGAAGGCCCAGGCCGAACTGGCGGATCGCCTGCATGAGGCCATTTCGGCCGAATTCGGCATTCGCTGCCTGATCGAACTGGTGCCGCCGCACACGTTGCCGCGCACATCCTCCGGCAAGCTCTCGCGCAGCGTCACGCGCAAGGAATTCCTCGAGCGTCACGACGAGGACGCGCTGCGCGATGCCTCGCACCGGCGTTTCCTGGTGAGCGACGGCGGCAGACGGCCCGTAGCGGCCTGAAGCGGCTGCGCTGCCCGTGGCCGCTGACAGGGTCGAACAAGTGGTTCGCGAGGCGCTCAAGCTCGCCGCCCCGGATATCGGCGCGGTGGAGGGCGGTACCCATATCGCCAGCGAGCTGGGCCTGGATTCGGCCCAGGTCATGGACATGATCATGGAGATCGAAGATCGCCTCGACATCTCCATTCCGGTCGCCTCGATCGCCGAAGCCCATACGCTGGATCAGCTGTGCGACTGCGTGCGTCGCGTGGTGAACGCGGCATGAGCCTGTTCGACAAGTTCGCGCCGCTGGCCGAATTGCGCACCGCGCTGGCCGCGCGTGGTCGCGTGTCGTCGGTGGCGACACCCATGGACAACGTGCAGTCAGCGACCAGTGCCGTCATCGACGGCAGGAAGGTACTGCTTGCCGGCACCAACAATTACCTGGGCCTGACCTTTGCGCCGGAAACGCGCGCGGCGGCCATCAAGGCCATCGAGACGCTGGGTACCGGCACGACGGGCTCGCGCATGGCCAGCGGCAACTACGCCGGCCACCAGTTGCTGGAGAAGTCTTTTGCCGATGCGTTCGGCTGGCCTGCCGCGATCGTGTTTTCCACCGGCTATCAGGCGAACCTGGGTGCGATCTCCGCGCTGGCCGGCGCCGGCGAATACCTGCTGGTCGATGCCGACGCCCATGCCAGCATTCATGATGCCTGCAAGCTGAGCAATGCCACCACGATCCGCTTCCGGCACAACGATCCGGAAAACCTGGCGCGACGTCTGGAGCGGCTGGGCGAGGACGCGAAGCGCACGTTGGTCGTGGTGGAGAGCCTGTACAGCGTGCTCGGCGATCGCGCGCCACTCAAGGAGTTCGTCGACGTCGCGCAAAAGCACGGTGCGATGATCATCGTGGACGAAGCCCATTCCTTCGGTATCTACGGGCCGAAGGGTCTGGGCATCTGCGCCGAGCTCGGGCTGCTGGATCGCGTCGATTTCATTGTCGGCACCTTCTCCAAAAGCCTCGGCGGGGTCGGCGGGTTCTGCGTGAGCCGGCATCCGGAGCTGGACCTGATGCGCCTGGCGAGCCGGCCCTACATCTTCACCGCGTCGCCGCCACCACCAGTCATCGCGGCGACCCAGGCGGCGCTGGCCCGGCTGCTGGCCGGTGACGACCTGCGCGAGCGCCTGTGGCGGCATATCCATCGTTTCCACAAGGCGGTCAGGGAACTGGGCTATCGCGCCGGCAGCAGCGATCCGGGTCCGGTCACTGCACTGGTGTTCGACCAGCGCGAGCAGGCCATTGGCCTGTGGCAGGGTCTGCTCGATGAAGGCATCTACACCAATCTGATGGTGCCGCCGTCCACGCCTGCCGGACTCAACATCGTGCGCATCAGCCTGTCCGCGGCGCACAGTGACGAGGACATCGGCCGGATGATCGATGCGCTGGGTCGCCTGGCCAAGCAGCTCAAGACCGCCGCCGCCTGACGGCGCCCCGCGCGGCAATACAGGGCGATTCTAGGCGGCACGCGGCCGGTTGTCGGCGTCCACCAGCACGATACGCGGGCGGTAAGCCGCCAGCTCGGCCTCCGCGTACTGCGCGTAGGCGCAGATGATCAGCAGATCACCAACCACGGCCTTGCGCGCCGCGGCGCCGTTCAACGAGATGGTGCCCGAGCCTGCCGCTGCTTCGATCACGTAGGTGCTGAAGCGTTCGCCGTTGCTGATGTTGTAAAGCTCGATGTACTGGTGGGGCAGCATGCCCGTGGCGTCGAGCAGCGCACGGTCGATGCCGCAGGATCCCTCGTAGTGCAGATCCGCTTCGGTGACCCGGACGCGGTGCAATTTGGCCTGCAGCATGGTACGCAACATCTGTTGATCCTTCGTGGAACGGGTCGGCGACTGTCGGTGCAACGGGCATTATCGCGCCGTGTCGCCGCCGCGCGCGCGCCAGGTGCGCCAGCCGCCGAGAGGGAATTCAACCCGCGCTCTTGGTGCGCGCGTCCTGGTAGGCCTGGGCCAGCGCTTCGAGGAACAGATGGGGCAGGTGCCCATCCCTGGCCTGCAGCAGATTGCCGTACACATCCTTGTAGCGGTTCCAGTTGGTGTTGGCATCCTTGCCGGTGGCCATGCGCTCCGGCGCCAGGTGCGCCAGGAACTGCTGGAGCGCGCTGTACATCGCCGCGTCGATCGCGGCCGCATGGGTTCTGGCATGTGCGAACTGTCCACGTAGCTGCATTACGGCGTCGAGCCGGCGTCGATCATGGCCCACCAGCAATTCCACCAGGTACTCGTCCGTGCTCGCATCCAGCGGCGAGCGGCCTTCCGGCGCATCGCACTCGATGCCGTTGTGATCCATGCAGGCCTGCTGGGCGCGCAGGATTTCCTTCAGGCCCAGCAGTGCCTCGCGCAGCAGGCGGCCCGCCAGCTGCAGTGCCTGCGTTTCATCCTGCATGGACAGCCGGCCCTGATCGATCCCGACGCCACGGCAGAAGGCCTGCAGCGCGCCGCGCAGGTCCAGCGCCGGCACCGAGCCGGTTCCTTCCAGGCGCGCCCGGGCCGCCGCGCGCAGGCGCGCGATACGGTCGCGTTCGATCGCGCGTATCTGCGTGCTGTCCATATCGCTGTTGTCTTCCGGGAAGTTCTGCGTGACGGTCGAACCCTCCGGGTGCATGGTCACGCTGGCCGTGGAGCGCGCCATCGTGCGCGTTGCGGGTTCAGGATCCGGCCTGGCCCTGCCGCCGTTGCCCGGGAGCAGGGATTCGATGGTCAGCTCATCACCG
This sequence comes from uncultured Gammaproteobacteria bacterium, assembly GCA_963812195.1. GTDB lineage: Bacteria > Pseudomonadota > Gammaproteobacteria > Steroidobacterales > Steroidobacteraceae > ZC4RG30. Next base: position 8,619 of record CAWEUI010000008.1, on the reverse strand, counting down.
AGGTCCGCGTCGCTGGCCTGGCGCGCGGTGCCCATGCGCTGCAGGGTTGCCGCCGGGTTGGCGGTCCGGACCAGCGCTGAAAAATCTATGGACTCGTCCTCGTCCACGTGACGTCCCCTCACGTCGCGCAGCGGCTTGACGCTTTCGACCGTCATGTCGGCCTGGGTTTGCGGATCCGGCGCGGTGAGCGGCGGCGGCAACTCGTCGATATGCACCAGGATGCGATAGTCGCCCAGTCGCAGCACGTCGCCCGAATGCAGCAGGGCGCGCGTGCCGCGCCGCCCGAGGGGGGCAACGGCATCGTTCACATAGGTGCCATTGCTGCTGGTGTCTTCCAGGAAGTATTCGCCGCCGCGGAAGTGGATGGTGGCGTGGTGGCCGGACAGATAGCGCGACACGTCAGGCAATGCCCAGTCGTTGTCCAGGGCGCGCCCGATGCTGCAATCGGCGTCACCCAGGATGATGCGGGCCCGCTTGCCGAGCTGTTCGCGTTGTGCACTGATGATTTCTAGGCGCAGGGCCATGCCGCCGGAACCTTCGCTGACCGAGCTGCACTATAATGTGCAACACGGCCCCGCTTCCGGCAGTGCCCCGCAGAAACAAATGGCATCAGATCACACTTTCAGGGTTCAAATAGTGAACCAGGGCAACCATTACCCCCCGCGGACTCCCGCGTGATCCTGCGCCTGCCTGGAGGCCCTGCCCATAGCGAATTCCGGCTTGCCAAGCTGCTGACCCAGGTCCGCGCCGTGGTCCCCGGGGTGAGCGCGATTGCGAGCCGTTTCGTGCATCTGGTCGATTGCCATCGGGAGCCGGCGCCGGAGGAACGCGCGCGGCTGGACGCGCTGCTGACCTACGGACCACGCTACGCGGTGGACGCTGCCTGGAAGGAGACTGTGCTGGTGGTGCCGCGTGCGGGGACCATTTCACCGTGGTCCAGCAAGGCAACCGATATCGCGCAGGTGTGCGGACTGTCCTGGTTGCGCCGCGTGGAACGCGGCGTCAGCTTCTGCATCGAGGGCCCGGCGATGCTGGCAGATGCGGATCTCGCACACCTCGTCCCGTTACTGCATGACCGCATGACCGAGTCGGTGCTGCGGTCCGCCGACGACCCCGCGTGCCTGTTCGCGGATGGCGAACCACGCGCGCTCGGCACGGTGCCGCGGTCGCTGCAATCCCTGAACCGCGCGAATGTCGAGCTGGGCCTGGCGCTGTCGGCTGACGAGATCCGGTACCTGCTCGAGAGCTTCGAAACACTGGGACGCGATCCCAACGATGTCGAGCTGATGATGTTCGCGCAGGCCAACTCCGAGCACTGCCGCCACAAGATCTTCAACGCCGAGTTCAGCCTGGACGGCGTTGCCCAGCCGCAGTCCCTGTTCGCGATGATCCGCAACACCTACCGCCATGCGCCGCATGGTGTGTTGTCGGCTTACCAGGACAATGCCGCGGTGATGGAGGGCTGGCAGGGGCGGCGCTGGTTTCCGGATCCGTCGAGCGGGGTGTATGCCGCGCATGCCGAGCCCATCGACATCCTGATGAAGGTGGAGACGCACAATCATCCCACGGCGATATCGCCGTTTCCCGGAGCCGCCACCGGATCCGGTGGCGAGATCCGCGACGAGGGTGCCACCGGGCTGGGCGCCAAGCCCAAGGCTGGTCTGGTGGGTTACTCGGTCTCGAACCTGCACATACCGGGGTTCGAGCGGCCCTGGGAGCAGGGTTTCGGCAAGCCCGGGCGCATCGTGAGCGCGCTCGACATCATGATCGACGGTCCGCTGGGCGCCGCCGCTTTCAACAACGAGTTTGGCCGGCCGTGCATCGCCGGCTACTTCCGCACCTTCGAGCAGACCCTGGATGCCGGGCTCGCCCGCGGCTATCACAAGCCGATCATGATCGCCGGCGGACTGGGCAACGTGCGCCGGGCGCAGGCATTGAAGAAGGAAGTCCCCGTGGGCGCGCATCTGGTCGTGCTCGGTGGTCCGGCGATGCTGATCGGTCTTGGCGGTGGCGCGGCATCCTCGATGGGCAGCGGCCAGTCCGAGGCCGAACTGGACTTTGCCTCGGTCCAGCGCGGCAATCCGGAGATCCAGCGCCGCGCCCAGGAAGTCATCGACCGCTGCTGGGCACTGGGGGATCGCAATCCCATCCAGCTCATCCACGACGTCGGCGCGGGCGGGCTTTCCAATGCCGTGCCGGAGGCGGTGGCGCACAGCCATCGCGGCGCGAGGATCGAATTGCGCGAGGTTCCCAATGCCGAGAGTGGCATGTCGCCGCTGGAGATCTGGTGCAACGAGGCGCAGGAGCGCTACGTTCTGGTGATCTCCGAAGCCGGGCTGGATCGCTTCGAGCAGATCGCGCGGCGCGAACGTTGCCCTTTCGGCGTAATCGGGCGCCTCACGGATGATGGCGTGCTGTCGGTCCACGACAATCAATTCGGCAACTACCCGGTGGACATGCCCATCGACGTGCTGCTGGGCAAGCCGCCGCGCATGCGGCGCGATGCCACGCACGTGGCACCCGTCAGCCAGGGCTTCCGGACCACCGGCCTGGATCTGCACGAAGCCGCCCTGCGTGTGTTGTCCCATCCGGCGGTGGCCGACAAGACCTTCCTGATCACCATCGGCGATCGCACGGTGGGCGGTCAGATCCATCGCGACCAGATGGTGGGCCCGTGGCAGGTTCCGGTGGCCGATGTCGCGGTAACGCTCAGCGACTATTTTCAATATACGGGCGAGGCCATGGCCATGGGCGAGCGGACGCCGGCCGCATTGCTGGACGCGGCGGCCAGTGCGCGCATGGCGGTGACCGAGGCGCTGACCAACATCCTCGCCGCGGACATCCGCGCGTTGTCCGACATACGACTGTCCGCCAACTGGATGGCGGCCTGCGGCGAACCGGGTGAGGACGCGGCGCTCTACGACGCGGTGCGCGCCGTCGGCATGGAGCTGTGCCCGGCACTGGAAATCGCGATTCCGGTGGGCAAGGATTCCCTGTCCATGAAGACGGTGTGGCATGACGGCGCCGCCAGCAAGTCCGTGGTGGCGCCGGTATCGCTGATCGTCTCGGCCTTCGCGCCGGTGGCCGACGCGCGGCGCACGCTGACGCCGCAACTGGCAATGGACGCGGGCGATACGCGCCTGCTGTGGATCGATCTGGGCGCGGGACGCGCGCGTCTGGGCGCCTCGATCCTGGCGCAGGTGTACGGCGCACTGGGCGATTCCGTGCCTGACCTGGATGCGCCGGAGTTGCTCAAGGGGTTTGCCGAAGGTTTGCGTACCGCCCGGCAGCGCGATCTGCTGCTGGCGTACCACGACGTGTCCGACGGCGGCGTGTTCGCCGCCCTTGCGGAGATGGCTTTTGCGTCGCGCTGCGGGCTGCAGATCAGCATGCCGCCCGGCGGTGCCGGCCTGGGCGCGCAATTGTTCGCGGAGGAAGCCGGTGCGGTAGTGCAGGTGCGCGTCGCCGACGCGGCCACCGTGCAGGGAATCTTCGCGGCCGCCGGCCTTGCCCGGTGTGTGCATGACATCGGCGCGCCGGCCGCGCAGATGCGGCTGCGCTTCAGCGGCGCAGATGCCAGCCTGGAGCTGGACTGGCGTGATGCGCGGCGCGCCTGGAGCGAGACTTCGCACCGGCTGCGATTGCTGCGCGATGATCCAGACTGCGCGCGCGAGGAATTCGCCGCCCAGCTCGACGCGACCGATCCGGGGCTGCAGGTCCGTCTGGCCTTCGATCCACGCGAGGATGTGGCCGCGCCCTACGTGAATCGAGGTGTTCGTCCGGCGGTTGCCGTGCTGCGTGAGCAGGGCGTAAACAGCCAGGCCGAAATGGCCGCGGCGCTGGATCTGGCCGGATTCGAGGCGCACGACATCCACATGAGCGACCTGCTGGCCGGATCCCGGAACCTGCGCGAATTCCGTGGCCTGGTGGCCTGCGGCGGATTCTCCTACGGCGACGTGCTCGGCGCCGGTGAGGGATGGGCCAAGTCCATCCTGTTCCACGATGCCACCCGCGAGCAGTTTGCACGCTACTTCGAGCGGACCGATACCTTCACACTGGGCGTGTGCAACGGCTGCCAGATGCTGGCTGCCTTGCGCCAGCTCGTGCCCGGAGCCGGGCACTGGCCGCGCTTCGTGCGCAATCGCGGCGAGCAGTTCGAGGGTCGCTTCTCGCTGGTGGAGATACTGGACTCACCTGCGGTGCTGCTTGCCGGCATGGCCGGTTCACGGTTGCCGGTCGCGGTGGCCCATGGCGAAGGGCGGGCCGAGTTCACGGCTGCCGCCGAGCAGGAAACGCTGGCGGCGGCGCGGCAGATCGCGTTTCGCTATGTGGACAATCACGGCGCCGCCGCTACCGCCTATCCGGCCAATCCGAATGGTTCGCCGCTGGGCATTGCCGCCGTCACCAGCCGTGACGGGCGCGTGCTGATCACGATGCCGCACCCCGAGCGCTCCTTCCGCATCGTGCAGAACTCCTGGCATCCGCGCCTGGACGGCGAATTCAGCGGCTGGATGCGCATGTTCCGCAATGCCCGTGTTTGGGTAAACTGACGCGCCTTTACGAACCATCATACGGGGGACGCAGGGAATGACTCGATTCAGGCAGGCAGCCGCCGCAGTCGCGAGCGTTGCCGTACTGCTCTCAGGATGCGCGACCACGGGCGAAACGGCGGGTGGTCCCGATCGCGCGGCGTTGAACCAGCCGCACAAGCCCTTCCAGATCTACGGCAACACCTACTACGTGGGCACGTCGGGCCTGGCGTCCATCCTGGTCGTTTCCGACTACGGTTCGGTGCTGATCGATGGCGGTCTGCCTGAATCCGCCGCGCAGATCGTGGCGAACATCAAGGCGCTCGGCTTCGACCCGATGGAAGTCAAGGCCATCCTCAGCAGCGATCCCAACGTGGATCAGGCCGGCGGCATCGCCGAACTGCAGAAGCTGACCGGCGCGCAGGTCTATGCGATGCGCGCATCGCAGGAAGCCCTGTTGAAGGGCGGACCGCCCAAGGGCGATCCGCGCTACGGGATGAAATCGGCGTCATTCCCGAAGCTGCAGCGGGTGTGGATCGTGCAGGACGACCAGCTGCTGGGCGTGGGCAATGTACGGCTGCGCGTGGTGGCGACCCCGGGCGGTACGCCCGGTGGCACGAGCTGGAGCTGGGACGCCTGTGATGGCAGCAAGTGCCTCCCGGCGGTCTACGCCAGCAACCTGGCACCGTTGGCCGGGCGCAGGTTCTACAAGGGCCATCCCGATGTGCTCAAGGCCTACGAGGCCAGTTTCAAGCGGCTGGAGGATGCGCCCTGCGAATTGCTGCTGACGCCGCATCCCGATGATTCGGGTGGACTGGCGCGGCTCGAGCAGGCCGGCGGCAAGGAAGACGCGCTGAAGGATGAAGGCGCCTGCAAGAACTACGTGCAGCAGGAGCGCGCCAGGCTGAAGGCGGCCACCGGCGGCTGAGTCGCCGCCTCAGTGCGCGCCACCCATGCCGATGGCGCGGAACGGCGGCCGGGCCAGCCACACCAGCGGTACCAGCATCACGAACAGGGCGGCCAGCAGCCGGAACAGGTCGTTGGCGCCCATGGTCAGCGCCTGCGTGTTGATGACCTGGGCGGTGGCGGCGTACGCCGCGTCGCCGTGCATGCCCAGCGCATGCAGCTGCGACTGGTAAGCCGTCCAGGCCGGTGCGTCCGGCCTGATGTGTTCGGTCATGGTCGCGTAGTGGAATTCCGCGCGGTTGTTCCAGAAGAACACCGTCACCGCTGTGGCAATGCTGCCCGAGAAGGTGCGCACGAAGTTCGACAGTCCGGCCGCCGAGGCGATCTCCCCGGCGGGGATTCCCGACATGATGATCTGGTTCAGCGGCAGGAAGAACAGCGGCAGGCCGAAACCCATGATGAAGCGCGGCAAAGCCATCTGTTCGAACGAGACCTGATTGGTCTCCGAGGCGAACCACAGCATGGCCACGCACTGGATACAGAAGGCGAGGGTCGGGGCGGCCCGCAGGTTGATCCGGTACAGGTTGCGGCCGATCAACGGCGCCAGCACCAGGGCCATGATGCCCACGGGCGCCATGGCCCAACCGGCCCAGGTACTGGTGTAGCCCAGCGCGGTCTGCAGCCACAGCGGATAGATCACGTTGACGCCGGTGAAGGCAAAGTAGGCGACGGCCACTGATATGGCGCCGACCCTGAAGTTGGTGCGCGAGAACAGATGCAGGTCGATGATGGGGTGCTTGTCGGTAAGCTCCCAGGGAATCAGGAACGAGATCGCGACCACGCCGATGACTGCCGCCGCGAGGATCTTGCCGGAGTGGAACCAGTCCAGTTCATTGCCGTTGTCCAGCATGAACTGCAACGCGCCCACACCGACGACCAGCAGCAGCAGGCCCACGATGTCCACCGGTACCTTCACGCGCTTTGACTCGCGCTTGCGCAGCAGCGTCCAGGTGACTCCGGCCGCGAACAGTCCGCCGGGTACATTGATGTAGAACAGCCACGGCCAGGAGAGGTTGTCGGTGATCCAGCCGCCCAGCACCGGGCCCACGATGGGCGCCACGATGACCACCATCGCCCACAGGCCCAGCGCCAGTCCGCGCAGGTATACCGGATAGTTGCGCAGCAGCAGTGCCTGCGCCACCGACATCATCGGACCGGAAACCACGCCCTGCATCAGGCGCATGGCCACCAGCATGGGCATGCTGGTGGCCATGCCGCAGATCGCGCTGAACACGATGAACAGCAGGTTTGAAACTACAAAAGTGCGCACTTCGCCGAAGCGCCGGCCGATCCAGCCGGCCAGCGGTTGCACCACCGCGGCAGCCAGCAGGTAGGAGCTGATGGTCCAGGTGCCTTCGGATGGGGAGACGCCCATGCTGCCGGCGATGGAGGGGATCGACACGTTCACGATGGTCATGTCGAGGATTTCCATGAAGCTCGACAGGCCGATCGCGATGGTCAGGAAGACCAGCAGCGCTCCATGCAGCGGCGGGTACTCGCCCGGCGCCACCTTGTCCGACTTGTCCTCCTGGGCCATGGGCGCGACTACGCCGCGCTCAGTGCGCGTTGGCGCGGATGATCTTCTGCGCCTGGCTCGCTGCTATGGCCAGATCCTGCGCATAGGAGCTGGTCTGCTCGTGCACGTTTGACACCGGCTCCGGCGCCAGCACCGCGCCGCTGCGGTCGTGCGTATCCACGGTGGCCGTGATGGACAGGCCGATACGCAGCGGATGCTCCTTGAGTTCCTGCGGGTCGAGCGCGACCTTCACCGGCAGGCGCTGCACGATCTTGATCCAGTTGCCCGAGGCGTTCTGTGGCGGCAGCAGCGAGAAAGCCGATCCGGTGCCCGCAGACAGGCCGATGACATGGCCGTGGAACACGACGCTGCCGCCGTACAGGTCGGAGGTGATCTTCACCGGTTGGCCCAGGCGCAGATTGCGCACCTGGGCTTCCTTGAAATTGGCTTCCAGCCACACGTCGGACAACGGGATGATGGTCAGCAGGCGCTCGCCGGGAGCGACCCGCTGGCCGAGCTGCACGCTGCGCAGTGCAACGAAGCCGCCCACCGGCGCGACCACCTGCGTGCGGCGCAGGGCCAGCCAGGCATCCTGATAGGCGGTGCTGGCGGCCTGCACGGTGGGGTTCTGCTCCAGCGATACGCCGGCCACCAGCGCGTGCGCGGCAGCGGCCTGCTGGCGGGCCTGCCTGAGGGCGGCTTCGGCCATCTGCACGGCTTCGCGCGCGTGGCGCACTTCCTCGCCGGCCACGGCCTGCTCGGCGAGCAGCGGTTCGCGCTTGGCCAGATCCGCCTGGGCGCGGGTCAGCTGCAGTTCGCGCTCGGCCACGCTGGCGTCGTACTGCACGGCCTGCGCCTGCTGCATGCGCACCTGTCGCACGGTCTCGCCCAGCTGCGCGGCGGCGCGTGCCAGTGCCTGCTTCGCGTCCGTGTCGTCCAGCCTGACAAGTATCTGGCCGGCCTCGACCCGTGAAGTGTTGCGCGCGAAAACTTCGACCACCGTGCCGGGGACTTCGGAGGAGACGCCGACCTGGTTGCCGACGATGTAGGCGTCGTCGGTCTTCTCGCGCAGCGAGAACACGAAATGCTCCAGCAGCACCCAGCCAATGCCCACCGTCACGAATATGGCGGCGAGGGTCAGCAGGATGCGGCGGCGCTTGCCGTTGCCGTTCTCGCTGGTCGGGGGGGCGTGGTATCGCTCATGGTTTGCTTTCCTGTGGCGCCGGATCTCCGGCCAGCGCCTGCTTCAGTTGCACGTCTGCCAGCACCGCGGCGAGATTCACGCCGATCAGCTGCTGTTGTTGGTTCACCTGCGCCAGCTGGGCTGCAAGCAGCGGGCCGGCATGCGTGAGCTGGCTGTCGAGGCGCGCCCTGGCGGTGACGCTCATGGCGCGCGCGGCGCTGAGCTGCTGTTCGCGCTGCACGCGCTGCTGGCCGGCCTGTTGCAGGGCGGCCGCGGCGGCGCCGGCTTCACGGGCGGCGTTGACGACAGTGTCGTCATAGCTTCCTGGACCTCCACGGCGGCGAGGGGTCCTCCTCCACCCCTCCCCGCGGCGCGCGCCGCAGGCCAGCAATACGGCAGCTCTGCTGCAAGGAGCAGTGCATACA
>CAWEUI010000007.1:0-163074 GCA_963812195.1 uncultured Gammaproteobacteria bacterium | reverse complement strand
ACCGCAGGAAAGTGAGTGAGACAGGCTTCTTCAAGGCGAGGATATTATCAAAAGTGATCACAGTCTTATGACTTCCACTTCCTATTCCCACAAGGGTTGATTCATCCAAGATTGATGGGTCAAGATCGCTGTCGTCTAGGAGATGTTTCGGCTTGACGTAGGCCTGCCTTACTCTCGCGATGGCAACTACCGCAGCGCAGCCGCCGCCCTTGGAAGATTCGTAGAAGAGCATCAATGTTCCTCGGTCGACGTGCCGAATTATTTGGGCTCCCCCGACGTAGTGCTTGATTGGGAAAATAGATGAACGATCACGACCCAAAAGGGACCACTGCGGAGAGTGTTCTAGGAGTCCTGAAGAGTACGCTCGTCGGATCGGCGTGATTACTGCCGGCCGATCTGGCAATGCGAAGATGACTGGCCGCAATAGGGTCTCAAGGGCCTCTAGGGTCTGGAAGGTGCGTTCGCCGCGAGGGGTTACCAATGGGATCTGTTGATCAAAGTGCGAATACTTAGGTGCCCTGTCAGGCAATCTGATCCTGGAGCGCTCAGCGAGGGCCTGTCGAAAGCGGTCCCACATGCCGGCGGTTACTACTTGTGCTGAGTAGGTCTTAACTAGGTTGCCGCTATTTGCTGGGCCTCTGAAGCCCCACGAGAGGGCGGTTTCCCGAGTTGTCGTCTGTCGAGGAGGGAGTTCGATATGAACTGTTCGAATTCCTCCGTCTGTTAGATGATCCTCCATGCGGCGCAGCAGGCCGGAGCAGATCTGTTCCGGAGAATTGCAGCCCTCGTCGACGGCAAGTCGGGCGTGGAGTACGTGTGGCATAGAAGTCGCTCTCAATCCGATGTACCCCACACATGTGCCTTCAATATCGGCCGCATAGTGATGGCCGCAGTCATCGATATCCCATCTAAGCCATTCCTGAAGAAGAAAAGAGTCTCCATTCATCCGATGTGACAAGAAGTCATGCAGTTCTCTCAAATCGGTTCCCCGGAGCCTATTCAGGTGCATGGATAAGCCGGCCCGAGAGCAACTCCGGGAATATCTGAAGTCTCTTGAAGCGATGCAGCGAGGGCGGCGGGAGACACGATCTTGATGCCAAATTGATTTTCTAGGGAATGGGAGCCGGTCAGAATTTCCTCATCGCTCGTGACAAGTCCAGTGAGTCTGTGATGGATGACAGTTGCCACGTGTCGCAAATCCGAGCGTTGCTGGGGCGTCAACGCGACTTCATCCCGTAGACCCGGAAAGATGACATTTCTTAGTGTCATACATAGGGCGCGAATGTCGTCGGTATCAGGCAATAGGAATTCTGGAAATACGCGGACGAAGTCTTGAAGCGGATCAGTTCTTTCCTTCGCCGTTCGCTTGAGTTCAGCGCGAGCCTCCGAGCTAACCCCCAGAAGATATAGACCGCGCTTCTCTCCTTTGAACAGGTCGACAACAACGGCATTGCGGGGTCGGCGAGGCCCAATATCACGGATTACATTCAGGTCTAGTAGGAATACTGGTCTATCGACCGGGAGAGTGGACTTGAGGCCCAATGGGTCTGTGTCGGTTATGCCGGATGGAGCGAAAAGCTGAGGGGTGGCCAATTCAAGGACTCGACGGAGGATGATTCGCCCGCGCGAGGCGCCGCCCCGCAAGACCCTTTGAACATAGAATCCCTCCGACTGGTAGAAGTGATTGGCCTCGGCGAGGTCCTCTGCAACCCGAGCCGTCATGGATGTGAATCCAACTGGAGCGAGGTGATCTCGAAGAGTCCGAATTAGAGCTCGCCCGATGCCCATGCGGCGCTGATGGTCTGAGACATTTACCTGCAAGATGCTGCAGCTAGGATACTTGCAGTCGAAGAGTATGTGGCCGGCGTACTGCGGGTCTCCGTTCTTGACAGTGGTGGTTGCAATGAAGAGCTGCTCTCGTGCGGCAAATTCGTGGAATACCCCTTCTGGAAAGAATCCCAATGCGTCTTTGTTCAAGTCTGCGTGAGATATCGCTGCGGTGACGAATGGCGCAACTTCCTCTCGACCAACGTGAATAATCAGATCGGCTGTGCTCATGGTCTCTTCCCTGAGTGGAAACGAATTCAGCTTTCGCCTATCTGTCGGAATGTTGCCTTCGTTCTCGATGTTTGTGGGCTAGGGAAGCGTTGACTGGCTCTTACACTGATCTTGCAGGGTCTGTTGCCATATTTCGCGAACACCTAGGTGTGTGAGATATCTATAGAGCTCACCATAGAAGCTTGGGATGCGAGTTGAGTCTTCAGTCGCTCCTATCGGTACGAATATCGCCATCCCTTGCCTGGCCCGCGTTAGGAGCACTCGATACGCATTCTTCAGATTCCTCCGATTCTCCTCACTCTGAATATTCGTCCAATTCTTCCCTCGAAAGTCATGGTATGACCAGGCATCGGCGGATCGCCTTAGGTCAGCGTCCCACGTAAGGACAGCCCAATCCAGTTCCAGTCCCTGTACCTGAAACTCCGTAGCGCAATCCTCCAGGTAGTAGCTGGAGCGAATGTCGTCCCGGTCGCCCAGGAAGTACTTGGCGGGGTCGGTCTCCACTCGTACATCGACGGCATGGGGCTTCAGCCGCATGGCCTTGGACGAGGCGAGCAATCCGTAGCGCTCTGTCCCGCGGGCCTGTTCGCGTACCCAGCGCTTGGCTGCATCCAGATCTCGCGTGATGACGATGGGGTAGCGGTCGCGAAAGGTAGCAAGGAGTCGCTGCGCTTCTTCGACTTCGCAATCCAGCAGTGCCTTAACGAACGCGGAGACCTTCTCCGCACGGAATGAACGGATGGATACCGTCAGGTGCAGGTCATCAAAGAATTCGGTGCGTTGGTGGGCGGCGGCCTGCTTGATGGGTTCGCCGGCGCCATACTCGATGTCCTGCAGGCGGTCCGATACGCAGAGGCGCCAATTCTGGAAGCGACGGGTACAGGCCTCGATCCACGAGCCGATGCCGGCTTCACCTGAACCAATCTCCTGCCCGCCGCCAACCAGACAGACCACCACCGCCCACCCCTGGTGCCGATTCATGCATTCGATCAGAAACTCCGGCTCGGACATCTGAAAGTCCGCAACGCCCTTGCGTGCTCGCATCCACCGTTCGGCCTTCTCGCGGTTCCACGCGCGCTGGGCCTCGTCAAAGATGACGATCCGATCGACCGGCGGCTTCTCCCGGTCGCGCAACCCCTCATCGCGGAAGTGGTGGACGTTCTGGATGAACGCCTTTATCGGCTTGCTGGCAGTGGCCTTGCTGATCCGCTCGCCGCGCTGCTTGCGGCGGGCCACGTCATCGCGGGTCAGCGCTTCGCGCAGCACCGTCACCAGCGGGCCGTTACCCGAGAGGAATACGGCATGGGTGTCGGTCTGCTCGCGGTGGGACGTGGCGATGTTCAGGCCCACCAGCGTCTTGCCGGCGCCGGGTACGCCGGTGACGAAGATGATGATCTTCTCGCCCTGCGCGCGGGCGCGCTCGATCAGCGATTCCACGCGCCGGGCGGTATCGGAGAGATTCCGCTCGTCGGCCTCGGTGCGCACGATGTCCGCCACGCTGTGGTTGGCGTAGAGGTGACGGGCCGCCTCGATAATGGTGGGCGTGGGCTTGTAACGGCCGGCGATCCACGCGGCGGCATCCAGCGGTCCGGGGTATTGGGTGGCGAGTGTATCGAGCAGCTGCGGCAGCAGGTCCGGGCCCATGGCGATGGGCGCGGCCACGCCGTCGGCGGCCAGGCGCACCGGTGGCAGCGCATCGGTGTGGTACGCGGTGGGGATGAGCACCGGCACGATGGGCAAGGCGTGGCTGGGTTCGTGGAAGTTCTTGGTGTCCAGCGCGTATTCCCATGCCTGGTTGCGCGCCTCGGTGCTAACCGCGCGTTCGTTGACCTTGAACTCCAGCATCACCACGCAGCCACCCACCAGCAGCACGGCATCCACGCGCAGGCCCATGCGGGGGATGTTGAATTCCAGCAGCAGGTGGCCGGTGCGGCCGGCGAGGTGCTGCTTCAGCAGGGCGATTTCGCTGACCCAGGCGTCGCGCTGCCTGGTATCGATCTCGAGCGAGCTGGCCTTGGTGAGGATGCCCAGAATCTCTTCGGTCGATTGCGCGAGGAAGGCTGCGATCGGCGCCGAGTACCAGGCGCGGGGCAGGCGAGGGCTGGGGCGGGCGGCGTCCATGCTGGGGGGAGCGTACCCGGCGACGTCCGGCCTCAGCCGCAAATCGCGGGTCACTTCGAAATACAGCTCACAAGCTGACAAAGTTTCTTGCAATACAGCTTGTGAAGCTGATAAATAGTCCAGAAAATCAGCCCAAAGGCTGTATGGTGATGCCGTGAAAGATCAGGATATCTTGAAAATTCAACAGGTTGAGGCGGCTGTCGGACCCTTCCGAGCTGTGCTGGACCAGCCCGCACCACCCGGTGGCCGGTCAGGGCCATCCGCGAGGCGTTGGGCATGACCCACGCGCAGCTCGGCCAACGCCTGGGCAAGACGCAGCATACTCGTTCGAGGGTATGCAGCGCCGTGAGGCCACCGGGACGATTCAGCTCGACACGCTGCGTGAGCTGGCCGAGGCCATGGGTTGCAAGCTTGTGTACGCCGTCGTTCCGGACAAACCCTTGGAAGAGGTGCGCCGCGCGCGCGCGCTCGAGCTGGCGCGCAAGACGCTGGCGCGTAGCACGCATTCAATGAAGCTCGAAGCCCAGGGCGTGTGGGTGAGGCAGCCGAACAACGTGCACTCGAGCGGCTCGTAGCCAAGAATGTGCTGGTTGGCAGTCCGAGGCGGCTGTGGGATTGAATCCAACGTACGCGCCCGGCGCCACGCCGCTCGATCCCGACGAAGCTGCCGCGCTGATTCCCCGCCACATCACGACGCAGGGTGAGCTGAACGAGTGGGAACTGCAGAACATCATCGAAGGCGCACAGTGGGCCGCCGGCCGTCGCACGGCGGATATCCTCTCATTTGAATTCATGCTCGATCTGCATCGCCAGATGCTGGGCAAGACCTGGCGGTGGGCCGGCACCTTTCGCAATTCCCAGAAGAACATCGGCGTTGGCGCTGGAAGCGATTGCCACCTGTGTAAACCTGCACAATCTGTGCGAACGACATCTGTTACCAGCTCGAACACTCATGCGTACCCGGTTCGTGAAATCGGCGCGCGACTTTCATCGACCGGTTGGTGCGGTATCCGATCCTTACGCATGAATGGCAATGGACGCCTTGAGTTCGCTTGATGACGGATCTGCTGCTGCGAAGATCACGGTGAGCAGCTCGTTTGGCATGGGGCAACGCGCGATCTGGTGGCTGCGGCTCGGTGAAGCGCGGCATCGGTAGATCGCCGCGCTGCGTGCAGGCTGATGCACGGCACTGTACGCTCCGTTGTTCGGGTTTCTGGACCTATAAGAGGAAGAGGGTCCGATCGCCGGCCTCGGCGCGCAGCGGCTCAAACGTCCGGCCGCGCAGTGGCGCCACCGTCATCCCAGCCACCAGGCGAGCCACGAACCGGTCCAGCGGCGGCACACGCGTGAGTGGTGCCAACAGGTGGTCGCGCAGCATTGGCAGCAGGCGGCTGTCCGATTGATAGAACGGGGTAAACACGGCGCTGGACCACTGGAACAGCCGCACGTGCCAGCGTCGCATGGCCGCGTAGCGTTGCATGGCACCTGCCAGGTCGGTGGCTTCCTGAAGTGCAATGGCCAAGGCCAGCGCATCCAGCAATGCCATGTTGGCGCCCTGGCCCAGCTGCGGGCTCGTGGCATGGGCGGAATCGCCGATGTGCACATATCGCCCCTGGTAGGGGCGCCGCCGCGTGAAGTGGTCGTAGGTCGCAAAGGTGCAGGCGCCATGTCCAGGGATGTGATGCAGCAGTGGTGCGACATCCGGCCAGGTCGCCTGTACCTGCTCGACCCATTGCGGGAATGGCGCGCGCAACCAGTCGGTCAGATCGCGGCGCCGCAGGCTCCAGAAGAACGCGGCCTGCGGTGTGCTTGCGGGTTCGACGCAACCGATGGGCATCACACCGGCCATGCAGGAGGCCGCCCGATAGCGCTGGTCCAGGCAGTCTGGCCGGAATGGCGCGCCGGGCCATGGCAGGTTGATCCACAACGCGCCGTATTCCAGTGAGCGGCGCGCATCCTGTCGCGTCCACAATGGTGAATTGGCGCCCATCGCATCGACCACGAGGTCATGGCCGTTGAGGCGGGGATCATCCGTGCCGATCGTCACGCCACATTCGATCGGTATCCCGGCTGCAACCACGGCGCTGTGCAGGGCGTCGAACAGTGCCGCCCGATGGATGCCCACCGCGCACCATTCGGGGCCGATTGCCGCGTAGCGTACATCCAGCGCCCGATGTCCGCCCGGCACGGTGAGGCCCTGGAGTTGACGGATGGGCGATCCCAGGAGCAGCAGACCCTCGGCAAGGCCCAGCTCCTGCAGGACCGCGAGACCCGTGGGTTGCAGCAGCAATCCGGATCCGACTGGTTGCGGACTCGCGAACCGCTCGAACAGCCTGACGCGATGTCCGTCACGATGCAGCAGCAACGCCGCGGCCAGGCCGGCCGGCCCCGCCCCGCAGATGGCGATGGAATAAGTCGGCATCTCCGCGTCAGCTATGACTTGCCCGCGATACGGAGATGCTCGCAACCGAGTGCATTGCGCAATGGTAACCCCGCACCCGGTGATCGCAGGGGCTTGCAACGGCGCGATCTCTGCGCGAGCGAGTCGAGACATCGGTCGTTATTGCACGCTTGTGGCAGATACCGGCCCCACTTTCGACCTCGCCAGGCCAATGATTGGTCGGGAATGGCCAGGAGGCTCGATGAACCCAGAAACGAGGTGTGGATCAGTCGCGTTGGGATCGGTTACCGTCGCTTTCCCGCGAGATCAGGAACCTGCGCATGACCACCACCGCCTCTGGCCTTCAGTACGAAGACACTATCCCCGGCACCGGCGAAACCGCCCAGGCCGGCCACCACGTCACCGTTCACTACACCGGCTGGCTCCACGACCCCGACGCCCCCCATCCCGCGGCCCGAAGTTCGACTCCAGCAAGGATCGCAACGACCCCTTCGACTTCCCCCTCGGTGACGGCATGGTGATCCGCGGCTGGGATGAAGGTGTACAGGGCATGAAGGTCGGTGGCACC
Source organism: uncultured Gammaproteobacteria bacterium (assembly GCA_963812195.1). GTDB lineage: Bacteria > Pseudomonadota > Gammaproteobacteria > Steroidobacterales > Steroidobacteraceae > ZC4RG30. The sequence continues at coordinate 155,926 of CAWEUI010000007.1, read as the reverse complement.
CGCGTGCTGACCATTCCCGCCGGAACTCGGCTACGGCGCGCGCGGTGCCGGCGGTGTGATCCCGCCCAATGCAACGCTGGTGTTCGAAGTGGAATTGCTGGGTGTCTGATACAGCCCGGCGGCATCAAAGGCCGGCGCGGTGCGAACAACCCATTACCTGGATCGCCCCGCGGGCTTGAGGTCATCACGTGACTTCCGTCACGGGCTGCACGGGCCGGGGCTGATAGGTTGCCGTTACCTGTCGACAGCGAGGCCGCCTCATGCAGCGCGTCACCCTGAACCGTTTCCTCCTGGCAGGCCTCGCGATGGCCTGCCTGGGTCTTTCTTCCTGCGCCACGACCCTCAGCAAGAACGAGTGCCTGGCCATGGACTGGCGAACCATCGGCTACGAAGACGGGGCCCACGGTTACCCCGGCAGCCGCATCGGCGTGCACCGCAAGGCCTGCGGTGAATACGGCGTGACGCCCGATTTCGATGCGTACCAGAAGGGCCGTAATGAGGGCCTGCTCGAATTCTGCACCGCGGCCAACGGCTATCGTGTCGGTGCATCCGGCGGACAGTACGGCGGCGTCTGCCCGGCCGAGCGTGAAGAGGACTTCCTGATGGCCTGGTCGGAAGGTCACGAGGTGCACGTCCTGCGCAGCCGGGTCAGCGCAACCAGTTCACAGCTTGGCGCAAGGCGCCGCGAACTGGATCGCCTGCAGAAGAGTGTGGCCCAGAACGCCGCCGCGGCCGTCGATGAGAAGACGACCAAGGACGCTCGGGTCGACGCCGTGCTCGACACCGCGAAGATCGCAGAGCGCATGGGCCAGGTGAAGACCGAGATCCGCGGGCTGGAACAGGACCTCGCGCAACAGCAGCAGGAACTGGACGACTATCTCGCCGCGCATCCGCCGCTGCTGACCAGCCGCTGAGGAGCGCCCCGGAGCGCGCGCGGAGACCACAACCGCATCTTCGAAGTGCGCTGAAGGCCCGGACTCAGTTCTGACAAATCTGTTGATGGGTCCCTCGGCCGGTGGCGGTGAGGGATTGGCAAAGGACTGTACTGCGACCAGCAAATCAGACTATAAAGGCGTCCAGGCGGCCATAAGACCGCACACAAGAATTGGCGGGGGAACCATGAAGTACGCGATCTGGTTCGTGCGATTCTGGTATGCGGGCTGGATGATTCCGGCCGGTATCGAGCACTTCTATCACATCTATGCACAGCCGGGCGCCAGCAGCCCCCACCCACTGGCGGCCGAGATGCTCACGGCGCTGCTGAACACTCACCTGTTCGACGTCGTCAAGGCGGTCGAGCTGATTGTCGGTCTCGCCGTCCTGGCTGGCTACTTCACGCCGCTGGCGCTGCTGATCGGCATGCCGATCGTGATCTGCGTGTTCTGGTGGGATGCGCCCCTGTCCGAATGGAGCTACGGCAGCATGATCGCCGGCGGAAGGGTACTGGCCAGCAATTTCCTGCTGAGCTTCGCGTACATCGCCAGCATGAAGTCCATGTTCCCCGTGCGCGCGAGTGTTGCCGGTACGGAGCAGGCCCCGGGCCGCAAGCAACTGGTTCTGGCCGGTCGCGTGATCTTCGGCGCGTGGATGCTGCTGAATGGCCTCAACCATTTCCTCTTCCACTTCTGGGCGACGCCCGCCGGCCAGACGGCGCTGTCCACAGAGCTCATGAACGCGCTGGTCCACTCGAACCTTCTGGATCTGTGCATGCTGATCGAGCTGGTGGCAGGCGCGCTGATCCTGCTGGGCGTCTTCGTCCCGGCGGCGCTGTGCACGGTGTTTGCGGTGTCGACCAGCGCGCTGTACTGGTCGTTCCTGGATCATCAGCCGCTGACGCTGGCCCTGGGAGTCCTGGCCTTTGCCGTGAATGGCCTGCTGATGCTGGCCTACCTGCCGTACTACAAGAGTGTCCTGCAGCGCGCGCCGCTGACGCTGGGCGAAGCGGATCCGCACACGTCCTTCAATGCGCTGTTCGTGCAGGGCGGCGGGCGTACCTCGCGCGGGCATTTCCTGGGCGCACTGCTGCCGCTGGCGCTGGCCGTGCTGTGGTACGCGTACAAGGGCCCGAAGATCGACTACGCGTGCTGGGGCGTGTTGACCCTGTTGTATCCGGCGGTGGTGCTGCATGTGCGGCGGCTGCACGACATGGGTCGCAGCGGCTGGTGGACGCTGATTCCCGCGCTGCTGACCGTGGCCGCCATGCTCATCTGGGCGCAGCGCCTGAGCTTCGGCGCCCAGCTCGATACCGCAGTGCCCTGGGCTGCGCTGATTGCCTTCGTCGGCTTCGCCCTGTGGGGTGGCATCGCAAGAGGGCAGGGCGAGAGCAGCCCATATGTCCGGGTCGAGTCTACCGGCTGACCTGGAGAGTGACCGAGCCCCTGACTGCCGAGCAGATTCTGGCGAACGTCCGCGCGCTCGCGCCCCGGATCGCCGCGCGCGCCGCCGAGACCGCGGCGCTGCGCCGGCTGCCGCGCGACCTCGTCGACGCGCTGAAAGTCGCCGGCTGCTTCCGCGTGATGTTCCCGAAGACCTGGGGCGGGCCCGAGATGCCGCTGCCGATGCAGCTCGAGATGATCGAGGTGCTTGCCCACGCCGACACGGCCGTTGCGTGGTGCGTGAAGATCGGCAGCGACAGCGGCCAGTTCGCCGCGCGGCTTGCGGAGTCCGGCGCGCGCGAGCTCTATCCGGACCTCGACTTTGTCACCGCGGGGCAGGCGCCGCCGAACGGCCGCGCCACGAAGGTCGACGGCGGCTACCGGGTGACCGGCCGCTGGGGGTTCGGCTCCGGCTGCACGCACGCGGACGTGATGCTTGGCGGCTGCCTGGTCGAGGGCGCATCGCCGCCGCCCGGCGCACCGCCGCCCGTGATTCACGTGCTGGCGCCGGCGGCCGGTTGGCAGATCGAGGACACGTGGTTCTCCACGGGCCTGGCCGGCAGCGGCAGCTTTCATTACTCGGTGCAGGACCTGTTCGTGCCCGACGGCCACGTGCTGGATTTGTTCGCGCCTGCGGTGCGCGATGAGCCGCTGTATCGCCTGCCGATCACGGCGGTGGTGTCGATTCCGATGGCCGGCACGCCGCTGGGTCTCGCGCGCCGGGCGATCGACGAGCTGATCGCGCTGGCGGGCAGCAAGATCGTGGCCATTCCGCCGCCGCCCGTGCTGATCAAGAATCTGCCGCGGGTGCGGCTCGCCGTTGCGCAGGCCGAGAGCATGTTCGGCGCATCGCGCGCCTACGTGTACGAGACCGTGCACCGGTTGTGGCGCGAGGTCGAGGATACCGGTACCGCCTCGCTCACGGCGCGGCGCGACGTGGGGCTCTCGCGGATTCACGCGCATCGCATGGCAGCCGAGGTGGCGCAGCTCATGTACGACGCGGCCGGCCCCGCAGCGGTGTACGCCAGCTCGCCGCTCGACCGGCTGCTGCGCGACGCGGTCACGATCAAGCAGCACCTGCTGTTCAACGACGGTGTGCTGGAAGAGCTTGGCGCGATGGCACTCGGCGACGAGGTGGCGACGCGGTTCGTCTAGCAGCCCGACGCCCGCCGCGAGCGTGGGATTCCCGAGCTGCTCGATGAAGGTGAGGAACGGATCATCGGCGGCGCCGGCGCCGTGGATTCGGCCCCTGCAGGCCGGCCAGTGTGGAGGTTAAGATCTTCGCTGGCGGGATTGCGGAGAATATCGAGTGTCGACAGCGTCCAGGCCGCAATCCATCCGCGCCATTTTCGGGGCACTGATGCTGGTGCTGCTGCTGGCCTCGCTCGACCAGACCATCGTATCGACGGCGCTGCCGACCATCGTGGGCGAGTTCGGAGGCCTGGCGCACCTGTCGTGGATCGTCACCGCCTACATGCTGGCCACCACCATCGTCACGCCCATCTACGGCAAGCTCGGCGACCTGTTCGGCCGCAAGATCGTCCTGCAGGGGGCCATCCTGCTGTTCCTCGCCGGGTCGGCACTGTGCGGGCTGAGCCGTTCGATGGGCGCATTGATCGTGTTCCGCGCGCTGCAGGGGCTGGGCGGCGGCGGCCTGATCGTCACCACCATGGCGGTGATCGGCGACATCATTCCGCCGCGCGAACGCGGCCGCTACCAGGGGTTCTTCGGCGGCGTGTTCGGCCTGGCGACGGTGCTCGGGCCGCTGATCGGCGGCTTCTTCGTTGAGCATCTGAGCTGGCGCTGGATCTTCTACATCAATCTGCCGCTGGGCCTGGTCGCGCTGGGCGTGATTGCCGTGGCCTTCACCTCGCCGGCCAGGCGGCAGCGGCCGGTGATCGACGTACCGGGTGCAGTGCTGATGGCGGTGCTGTTGACCTCGCTGGTGCTGTTCACCAGCCTGGGCGGTCATACGTTCGCCTGGGATTCGCCACTCATCCTGGGGCTGGTGGCACTGGCGCTGCTGGCGCTCGCCGGCTTCATCATGGTGGAGCGCAGGGCGGCGGAGCCCATCCTGCCTTTGCCGCTGTTTGCGAACCCGACCTTCCTGGTCGCCTGCGCGGTCGGGTTCATCGTGGGCGCTGGCCATGTTCGGTTCGGTCACGTACATGCCCGTGTACCTGCAGGTCGTGAAGGGGATGAGCCCGTCCACCGCCGGGCTGCAACTGACGCCAATGATGGGCGGCGTGCTCATCACCTCGATCACCAGTGGGCAGATCATCGCGCGGATCGGCCGCTATCGCATGTTTCCCATCATGGGTACCGCGGTGATGACGCTCGGTCTTGCGCTGCTTGCCTCCCTGGACACGATGAGCAACGTGTGGGCGGCGCCGGCCTACATGCTGGTGCTCGGCTTCGGGCTGGGCATGGTCATGCAGGTGCTGGTGCTGGCGGTGCAGAACTCCGTCGACTACCGCAACCTGGGTGTAGCCACTTCGGGTACCACGCTGTTCCGTTCAACCGGTGGCTCGGTGGGCGTGGCGCTGTTCGGTGCCATATTCGCCGCGCACCTGGCCAGCGGACTGGCCAGCCGCATGCCCGCCGGCATCAGGCTGCCCACGGCCAGTGATGCGGCCGCCGTGGCGGCCCTGTCGCCGGAAGTCCGCAGCGCTACCTCGAAGTGTTCACCGCGGCGCTGCATCCGGTGTTCCTGTGGGCCGCCGTGATCGCGGCACTGGCGTTCGTGTTCTCCTGGTTCCTGAAGGAAGTGCCCTTGCAGGGCGGGCAGCGATCCGAATCCATCGGCGAGAGCTTCGCCATGCCGCATGACGCCACCTCGCTCGAGGAGCTGGAGCAGATCATCACCCGTCTGGGCCGGCGCGAACATCGCTGGGAGACGTTTCGCCTCATTGCCAGGCGGGTTGGCGTGTCGCTCGCGCCGGACGAGATGTGGTTGCTGGTGCAGCTGTGCCGGACGACGCCGATGTCCGGGGAGCTCACCGATCCGGCGTTGCAGTCAATCGCCGGTCGTTTGCTGCAGCAGGGCCTGCTGCTGCGCGAAGCCGGCAACCGATACGTGGCCGCGGCTGCCGGGCGCCAGATGTACGAGCAGATCGTCACCGGCTATCAGGCGCGGTTGACGCAGATCGTCGAACGCTGGGACCCGGAGCATCACGAGGAGGTCCGGGCCATGCTCAATGGCCTGTCGCGCGAGCTGGTGGCGGAGTTGCCCGCAGAATCTTCCAGTCTGTCGCAACTCGAATCTGATCGAGGGCCATGATCTGCGCCGTCTCGGCGCACAGATGCGGCCCCCGCAGTGTTGCCTAATGCCGCTGTCCGCCGCCCGGAGGACCGCCGCGGCCAGGAGGAGCGCAACCGCCCGGGCCACCCGGCCGTCCCGGTGCCAACTTGCCGCCTTCGGCCAGAATCTTCATGTTCTTGAGCGCGTTCTCGAAGGTCTGCTGGCGCTGGGCCCGGTCGTGCTCGCGGGCGGCTTCGTCCGCGCAGGTGGAGTTGTCCCACAGCAGGCTGTAGATGAGCTTCGAGGTGGTCGCGGTCACCGGCTTCGCTTCCAGCGTGCCGTGATAAAGAATGTACGGCCGGCCTGCCACCACCGGTTGCGTATAGGTATACGAGAGGTCGGTCTTGCCCACCAGCACCTCGTTGCCGATGGAACGCACGGCGCCGAGTTCGCCATCCTTGCCGGACTTGATCTTGCACGGAAACTGCAGCCACTCACCGATGTCGCAGAACTTGCCGACGCGCTGCCAGACTTCGGCCGCGGGACGATTGACGTCCACGCTCATCACCAGCGATGTGTAGGTCGGATTGGCCACTGCCTCGATGCTGGTGGCCCGCGCCGCGCCAGGAGCCTGCGCTAAGGCCGCCGTTGCGCACAACGCGCCAAAGGCCATGGCCAAGGCTGCCTTGCTGAATCGGTTTCTCATGAACTACCCCCTGAACGAAGCCACAGCTGTTAAATGCGAATCGGTCTACGTTGCACTGGCCGGCAGTATAGCCAGCCGGACCTCCTGCCGAGCACATCGGCCCTGATCTTTTTCGAAATACGGATGGGATATGTGCCTGAGTCGTGCGAGGCGTTGGGCAATCGCGCTATTCTCTCGCCGCACAAAATTCAGGGGGAAATGCATCATATGAAGGGCAACGGCATCACGCGCCGCACGCTGCTTGGAAGGCTCGCCTTGCTGGGAGTCGCCACGGGTTCTGGCTCGGTGTTCGCAAAGACCCACCGGTTTTCCCCGGTGGAGCAGGATTTTTCCGACCCCTATCTGGAGCTCATCCGGCTCCTGAAGGAAGCCGCCGAGATCGAACAGGACCTGCTGATCCAGTACCTCTACGCTGCGTTTTCAATCCGGCCCGCGTACGCGGGTCTGGTCGGCGGCCCCACGCCGAATTCGACGTCGCTGATGGGGGTCATCATCCAGGAGATGCAGCACCTCGGAAAGATCAACCGGCTGCTCGTGGAGCTCGATGCCCGGCCGGTGCTGACGCGCCAGGACTACCCCTACGAGACCGACATCTACCCGTTCCCGTTCGAAACGGCGCCGCTGAGTACGGTCAGCCTGGCCAAATTCACATATTGCGAAGCCGATCCGGTCCGCCTCGGGCATGTGAGGTCGGTCCGGGGCGACTCGATGTTCCTGCTGGACAAGATCAAGGCCACCCTTGGCGGCACCATCGCCGTGAATCACGTCGGCAAGCTCTACGATGCCGTTATCGAGACGCTGGGCCTGGTCAAGGAAGCCGGCGGCGTGGATATCGATTTCGGCGCCTGGTACGAGATCGTCGGCAATGTGAAGGCCGAAGGCGAGTTCGGCCACTTTCAGTTCTTCCATTCCCTCTATGAGGAGTCCCATCCGCTGATCAAGGATATTCCCGGCGTCTGGGACCTTCCCGCCACGGATGAGCGTCATCCGTGCTACCCGGTGCCCGTGAATCCGACCGCCTATGAGGGACGCGAGAACACCATCAAGGACCCGGACCTGCGCGCGCTGGCGTGGCTCGGCAATCTGAACTACTGGTGCCTGTTGCTACTGCTGGATGCCGGCTACCGGCACAAGTCCAAGGTCGACATCGCACTGGCGCAGACCATGATGCTGGGGCCGCTGATGTCGATCGCGCAGTACCTGCCGGCAAAGGGCTCCGCGGTGCCGTTCGATCCGCTGAGCATGGGGTTCGACCCGGGACTCAGCGAGGCGTCGGGAAAGCGGTTCACGCACCGGATGCTCGATGAGACGCGCAATTACGCCCGCTCGATCGAGCACCTGCTTCCGGACGGCTACAACCTGGCGATCTACGACCAGTTGAAGGCCACGGTGTGATCGCAACGTTTGCGAACCCGCGGCTCTATTTCTTCTTCAGCGTAGACAGATAGCCGACCACATCCGCGCGGGTCTTGTCGTCCGGGATGAGCATCGGCATGACGGTGCCCGGCACCATGTCCATGGGGTTGAGCAGGAACTTGTTGAGGGTCTTCTTGCTCCACTTGATCCCGGAGGTCTTCAGGGCCGACGAGTACAGGGGGAACCCGGGTACGCTGCCGGCCTTGCGGCCGACCACTCCGACCAGATTGGGACCCTGGTTGGGGCCTCCGGTCTCCTTCACGGAGTGGCAGACGCCGCACATGGTGTTGAATGTCGCCTTGCCGTTCTCGATATCCGGCTTGGAGCCCGCAAGACACAGGGCGGGGACCGCCATGGCGGCGGCTACTACAAGGATTCGGCGAAATTCGCTCATGGACAGTTGACTCCCGCAAGGCTCGAGGCCTGCATCAATAAACCCATAGTGCATTGTATGTAGCGCGGCCCTCGCTCGCATCATTCCCGTAAGGGTGTCGCGGCTGGCGTCACGGATGCGCCCGACACCCTCCGGTCCCGGCCACCGCCTGGTGGCCGGCGCGCTGGCCTGCCGGGTGCGAGCCTGCTGGGTGTGAGCGATAGCCCGGACTTTTCGAAAGGCGGCGATTGCGCCTTGGTTTTTCGTATTCCGCGCGTTTGTCCGATGTAGCCCGGCGCCAGAGACTCGCGCTATCCTGCACGGCTTAAGTACTGGATCTTTTTCAATCAGGGGGCTGGGTCCATGAGCAATAAGAATCGCTCGATCCGTGTCGTATCGTTTGTTCCGGCATTGCTGCTGGTCGGCGTATGCGCGGTCGTTCAGGCGGCAACGCCAACGACGAAGGTGATGCGCTGGTCGGATCCGGCCACCTGGCCGGACCACAAGGTGCCGGTCGCCGGCGACAAGGTGGAGATCGCACGTGGCCAGGACGTGGTGCTGGACGTGAGTCCACCGGCGCTGCACGGCCTGACGATCAACGGCAAGCTGAGCTTCTCGGACCAGGCCGACCTGGCCCTGACCACCGAGTGGGTCATGGTGCACGGCGAGCTGCAGATCGGCACCGAAGCCAAGCCCTACCAGCACAAGGCCACCATCACGCTGACCGACGACGTCAAGGGTGAGCAGCTGATGGGCATGGGCGATCGGGGCATCATGCTCTCGGGCGGCACGCTGAACCTGCACGGCAACCGCACCAACGCCTGGACCAAGCTGGCCAAGACCGCCGAGGCGGGCAGCAACGCCATCGAGGTGCTGAACGCGGCCCAGTGGCAGGCCGGCGATCGAGATCGTGCTGGCCTCCACGGACTTCAATCCACGCCAGGCCGAGCGGCGCACCATCGCCGCCATCAGCGGCAACACCATCACGCTGGACAAGCCGCTGGAGTACATGCACTTCGGCAAGATCACCTTCGGCGTGGACGAGCGCGGCGAAGTCGGGCTGCTGACGCGCAACATCAAGATCCAGGCCTCGGAGGATGCGGCGCAGTCCTACTTCGGCGGCCACATCATGGCGATGGTCACCAGCCACATGTATGTCGACGGGGTCGAGCTCAATCGCATGGGCCAGCACCTGGAGCTGGCCCGCTATCCGATCCACTGGCATCTGGTCGGCGACGCCGAGGGCCAGTACATCAAGGACTCGGCGATCCACGACACCTACAACCGCTGCGTGACGGTGCATGGCACCAACGACGTGCACGTGCGAGAACAACGTGACCTACAACATCGTCGGTCACTGCTTCTTCCTCGAGGACGGCATCGAGCACGGCAACGAGTTCGCGCACAACCTGGCGATCCAGATCAAGTGCCATCCGACCAAGCCCTGCGTGCCGACCAACCTCGCCGCATCCGGCGAGAACAAGTCGGCCTACGAAGATCGCAATGCCGTCCGGCAGAATGGCCAGCAGTCCAAGGATGTGCTGATCCCCTCCGACAACACCGTGGCGGCGTTCTGGATCACCAACCCGGACAACACCTACGTGGACAACGTGGCCGCGGGTTCGGACGAGAACGGCTTCTGGATGTCCTTGCCGGAGCACCCGAACGGCGCGTTTGAGGACTCGGACATCAGCAAGAACACCTGGCCGCGCAACATGCGGCTGCGCGAGTTCAAGGGCAACGTCGCCCACTCGAACTACGACGGGTTCATGATGGACCGCAACATCAACGCCAACAACACCTTCGGCGTGACCGGCAACATGCACATTGCCCGCGAGAATCCCGCGGACCCGCGCAGCAAGATCGTGGAAACGCTGTTCCAGGATCTCACCGCCTACAAGAACCGCAATGGCGGCTTCTGGGGCCGCGGCGAGATGCGTACGTACCGGAACATCAAGTCGGCCGACAACGCCATCGGCTATACGCAGGCGTCCGGCCTGGCCGGTGGGTCCAGCCTTGCCGACCCCTATACGTCACGGGTCCTTGATTCGCTGTTCGTGGGCGAAACCGAGAACGTCGGCAACCCCACGACTCCGGAGGAAAAGGCTTACGGCCGCAGCCTGCCGAAGCCCATGTTGCCGGACTTCCCGATTCGCGGCTTCGAGTACTACGACCTGCGCCATGACGTGGTGAATACCACCTTCGTGAACTTCCAGGACAACGCCACGCGCAAGACCGGAGCACTCTCCTACCTGCTGTTCACCAGCTTCGGCGTCAGCTCCAACAACGCCATCGAGCACGTGAAGTTCGTCAACGCCAAGCCGGTGTACTTCCCGCCGATGCAGGGCAACGCCAGGTGGGCCAACGACAATGGCAACAGCTCGGCCTACAAGACCGCGGCGATCCGCGACAAGGACGGCTCGGCCAGCGGCATCCCGGATTCCTACATTCTCATCAACGACGGCGTGAACGACAGCATCGCGGCAGACGCCCAGGACTGTGTGATCAAGCCCGACTGGAACGCTGCGGTGTGCAAGGGTGATGTCGGACGCCTGAGCTTTGCCGGCCCCCTGAGAATCCGCAGGCCGGGTCCCGGCCCGGGTGCGGGTGGTCCTCCGCGTGCAGGCGCGCCGCGACCCGGTGGTGCCGGTCCGGGCGGACCGGGTGGTCCCGGTGGTCCGGGCGCAGGGCCCGCAAGAGCCGCGGCCGGTGGTCCGGGTGGTCCCGGTCGTCCCGGCGCAGGTCCCGGTCGCCCGGGCGGCTTCCGTGGGTTCGGCGGACCGCCGCAGCCTCCGATCATCCTCAGCCGCGATGGCCGGAAAGACACCATCACCGCCGGCGGGTCGAACGTACGGGCAGGTACCGAGATCAAGCTGACGACCGAACGGCCGGAGGTGACGCTGCGGCTGACGGAGCTGGACAAGGGCTCCTGGGTGATCTTCCAGTTGCCGGGGTTCACCAAGGCCGCTGCAGGGACGCCGGAGAACAGCCTGGCTGCGCTGCGCAAGGCCAGCGGCACGTCCTACTTCAAGGACAAGGATGCGCTGTGGGTGAAAGTGGTTTCCCCCGACAGCGGTCCGCTCGGCCTGGGTGGTGAAACCAGCCTCCAGGTCAGCCGGTAGGCAGCATGCCTGTTGTTTGAGCAAGAGCCCCTGGCCGCAAGGCCGGGGGCTTTCTTATATCCATCAAGGGGGCTGGGTCCATGAGCAACAAGAATCGCTCGATCCGTGTCGTATCGTTTGTTCCGGCATTGCTGCTGGTCGGCGTATGCGCGGTCGTTCAGGCGGCAACGCCAACGACGAAGGTGATGCGCTGGTCGGATCCGGCCACCTGGCCGGACCACAAGGTGCCGGCCGCCGGCGACAAGGTGGAGATCGCACGTGGCCAGGACGTGGTGCTGGACGTGAGTCCACCGGCGCTGCACGGCCTGACGATCAACGGCAAGCTGAGCTTCTCGGACCAGGCCGACCTGGCCCTGACCACCGAGTGGGTCATGGTGCACGGGGAGCTGCAGATCGGCACCGAAGCCAAGCCCTACAGCACAAGGCCACCATCACGCTGACCGACGACGTCAAGGGTGAGCAGCTGATGGGCATGGGCGATCGGGGCATCATGCTCTCGGGCGGCACGCTGAACCTGCACGGCAACCGCACCAACGCCTGGACCAAGCTGGCCAAGACCGCCGAGGCGGGCAGCAACGCCATCGAGGTGCTGAACGCGGCCCAGTGGCAGGCCGGCGATCAGATCGTGCTGGCCTCCACGGACTTCAATCCACGCCAGGCCGAGCGGCGCACCATCGCCGCCATCAGCGGCAACACCATCACGCTGGACAAGCCGCTGCAGTACATGCACTTCGGCAAGATCACCTTCGGCGTGGACGAGCGCGGCGAAGTCGGGCTGCTGACGCGCAACATCAAGATCCAGGCCTCGGAGGATGCGGCGCAGTCCTACTTCGGCGGCCACATCATGGCGATGGTCACCAGCCACATGTATGTGGACGGGGTCGAGCTCAATCGCATGGGCCAGCACCTGGAGCTGGCCCGCTATCCGATCCACTGGCATCTGGTGGGCGACGCCGATGGCCAGTACATCAAGGACTCGGCGATCCACGACACCTACAACCGCTGCGTGACGGTGCATGGCACCAACGACGTGCACGTGCAGAACAACGTGACCTACAACATCGTCGGTCACTGCTTCTTCCTCGAGGACGGCATCGAGCACGGCAATGTGTTCGCGCACAACCTGGCGATCCAGATCAAGTGCCATCCGACCAAGCCGTGCGTGCCGACCAGGCTCGCGGCGGCCGGAGAGATGCCGAACTTCGACAATCGCCAGGCCGTGCGGCAGAACGGCCAGCGATCCAAAGATGTGCTGATCCCTTCCGACAACACGGTGTCGGCCTACTGGATCACCAATCCGGACAACACCTACGTGGACAACGTGGCCGCGGGTTCGGACTCCAACGGCTTCTGGATGTCCTTGCCGGAGCACCCGAACGGTGCGTTTGCGGATTCGGACATCAGCAAGAACACCTGGCCGCGGCGCACACCATTCCGCGAGTTCAAGGGCAACGTCGCCCACTCGAACTACGATGGTTTCATGTTCGACCGGAACATCAACCCTGACAACACGTTCGGGGTTACCGGCAACGCGCACATGCCCAAGGAAAATCCCGCCGATCCCACCAGCAAGACGGTGGAAACGGACTTCGAGAATCTCACCAGCTACAAGAACCGCAATGGCGGCATCTGGGGCCGCGGCGAGATGCACGTGTTCCGCAACGTGAAGGTGGCCGACAATGCCATGGGCTATACACATGCCTCCGGTTCGGCCGGCCGCGATCCCTTTACGTCACGGGTGGTCGACTCGCTGTTCGTGGGCGAGACCGAGAACATCGGCAACCCCACGACTGACGGCGGAAAAGGCCTACGGCCGCAGCCTGCCGAAGCCCATGATGCCGGATTTCCCGATCCGTGGTTACGAGTACTACGACTATCGCCATGACGTGGTGAACGACACGTTCGTGAATTACCAGGACAACGCCACCCGCAAGACCGGCGCGCTCTCCTACCTGATGTACACCAGCGCGGGAGTGAGCACCGAAAACTCCATCGAGCGCGCGCATTTCATCAACGCCAAGCCGGTGTATTTCCCGCCGATGGAACGCAAGTGGGGCAACGACAACCTGAACGGTGTGGCCTGGAAGGCGGCGGCAATCCACGACCTGGACGGTTCGGTCAGCGGAATTGCGAATTCGTACATCCTGCTCAACGACGGGCCCAATGACCAGATCGCAACCGATGCGCAGGCCTGTGAGATCAAGCCCGACTGGAACGCCGCCGTGTGCAGGGGCGATGTCGGGCGCCTGAGTTTTGGCCGCCCCGGCGGTTTCGGCCGGCGTCGCCCGGCTGCTGGTCGTGATCGCCCCTCGAGTCTTGGTGCAGGAGCACCAGCCCGTCCCGGCGCAGTGGTCCCCATCACTGTGCCTTTCCGTCGGCCTCCGCCTCAACCGCCAGTTGTTCTCAGCCGCAATGGCAGGGATTACAGCTTCAACGCAGGCAACGTACGCGCCGGTACCCAGATCAAGGTGACCACCGAAAGGCCGACACTGGATCTCACGCTGACGGAAATGGATGCCGGTTCGTGGGTGATCTTCGAGCTGCCGGGATTCACCACCGCGGCTGCGGGCACTGCGCAGAGCAGCCTGGATGCGCTGCGCAAGGCCGGCGACACCTCGTACTTCAAGGACAAGGATGCGCTGTGGGTCAAGGTGGTCTCCAACGGCGAGGGCGCGCGTGGTCCCCGTGGCGGCGGTCCTGGTGGTGGAACCAGCCTGAAGGTCAGCCGTTGAGCTGAACGTCGGACAATCCCGGTGCGCGGGCCTCGATCGGTGGTGCCGGTCGAGGCCCGTTTCGTTTTGGTGCGTGCGCGGAAAATCCGCGCGGTAGCGCGATTATGTCGGGGGTTTTCGCTATGCAGCCATCGCGGGCTATCACTCGCCCAGCTTTTCCAAGGTAGCGAATTGCATGCACCGGCAATCGCGCTATTCTCGGCGATCAAGCACACGGGGTCGCCTTCGGGCAAGGGGGTTCAAAGCCATGAAAAACCGATATCGCTCGTTTCTGCTGGTTTCGCTCCTACCAGCATTCCTGGTAGTCAGCGCACTGGCTGTCATCGGAGCTAGGGAAGGCAGGGCGCAGACGGTCCAGCAGGCGCTCTGGTCCAATCCGGCCACGTGGCCCGACCACAAGGTGCCCGCCGCAGGCGACAAGGTCACCATTCCCAGCGGCAAGGATGTGGTGCTCGACGTCACTCCGCCGGCGCTGAACGGCCTGACCATCAACGGCAAACTCAGCTTCTCGGACAAGTCCGACCTGGCGCTGACCACCGAGTGGATCCTGGTGCACGGCGAACTGGCCATCGGCACCGAGGCCAAGCCCTACACGCACAAGGCGACGATCACGCTGACGGACAACGTGCCGAACGAGGAAATCTCCGGCATGGGCGACCGCGGCATCATGATGTCGGGCGGCACCCTGAACCTGCACGGTGATACGACCAACTCCTGGACCAAGCTGGCCGACACGGCCGCGGCCGGCAGCGACTCGATCCAGGTGCTGGACGCCGCGGGCTGGAAGAAGGGCGACGTGATCGTTCTCGCGTCGACCGATTACGATCCCCATCAGGCCGAGAAGCGCACCATTGCCGCCATCAACGGCAATTCGATCACGCTCGACAAGCCGCTGCAGTACATGCACTTCGGCAAGATCACCTACAACGTGGACGAGCGTGGCGAAGTCGGCATGCTGTCGCGCAACATCCTGATCCAGTCCTCGCCGGACTCGGAGAAGACCCTGTTCGGCGGGCACATCATGGCGATGGTCACCAGCCACATGTATGTGGAGGGCGTCGAGCTGTACCACATGGGCCAGAACATGCACCTGGCCCGCTACCCGATCCACTGGCATCTGGTCGGCGACGCGAAGGGCCAGTACGTGAAGAACTCGGCGATCCACGACACCTACAGCCGCTGCGTGACGGTGCACGGCACGAACTACGTGGACGTGGAAAACAACGTGACCTACAACAACATCGGTCACTGCTTCTTCCTGGAAGACGGCATCGAGCACGACAACAAGTTCGTGCACAACCTGGGCATCCTGACCAAGTGTCATCCGGAAGCGCCGTGCATCCCGACCAACCTCGCCGCGGCCGGCGAGCCGCGCAACGGAACCAACGGCCAGAATGCCAAGGACATCCTGATCCCCTCCGACAACACGGCGTCGACCTTCTGGATCACCAATCCGCACAACACCTACGTGGACAACGTGGCGGCGGGTTCCGAGTCGACAGGCTTCTGGATGTCATTGCCGGAACACCCGCAAGGTGCGTTTGCCGGCACGGACGCGGCCGCGAAAGTCTGGCCACGTCGGACGCCGCTGCTGATCTTCCAGGACAACGTCGCCCACTCGAATTTCGACGGCTTCATGTTCGACCGCAATCCCGACAAGAACAACCACGTCGGTGTGACCGGCAGCTCGCATACCGCGCATGAAGATCCCGCCGATCCGAACAGCCAGGCGCTGATCTCGCTGTTCGCGAATCTCACCACCTACAAGAACCGCAATGGCGGCGTGTGGGGTCGCGGTGAGCTGCACCTGTTCAAGAACCTGAAGTCGGCCGACAACGCCATCGGCTTCACGCATGCGTCGGGCGAATTCGGTCGTTACGCCTTCACCTCGGAGGTCGTCGACTCGCTGTTCGTGGGCGAAACCGACAACGTCGGCAATCCCCAGACACCGGAGGAGAAGGCCTACGGGCGCAGCCTGCCGAAGCCGGAGATGCCGGATTATCCGATCCGCGGCTACGAGTACTACGACTACCGGCATGACGTGGTGCACGACACCTTCGTCAACTATCAGGACAACGCCACCCGCAAGACCGGCGCGATCTCCTACCTCATGTACACCAGCTTCGGCGTCAGCCCCGAGAACGCCGTGGACGACCTGAAGTTCGTCAACGCCAAGCCGGTGTATTTCCCGCCGATGGTGCGCAAGTGGGGCAACGACAATGGCAGCAGCACGGCCTACAAGACCGCGGTGATCCACGACAAGGACGGCTCGGTCGGCGGCATCCCCAATGGCTACATCCTGATCAACGACGGGCCCAACGACAGCATCGCGGCCGACGCACAGGACTGTGTGGCCAAGCCGACGTGGAACGCCACGGTGTGCAGGGGTGATATCGGCCGCCTGACCGTTGGCGGCCCCGGCGGTGGTCGCGGGTTCGGCGGCTTCGGCGCGCGTCGCCCCGGTGGCGGTGGCGGGCCGGGTGGTCCCGGCGGCCCCGGTGGTCCTGGCAGGGCGGGTGGCCCCCCGGGCGCCGGTCCTGGCGGACCTGGCGGCCCCCCGGGCGCCGCACCCCGTGCCGGCGGACCTGGTGGTCCGGGCGCGCCGGCGGCCCCGGGCGCAGCGCCCGCGCGCCGTGGCGGCTTCGGTGGCTTCGGTGGCGGTGGGCCCCCGCAGCCGCCCGTCGTGCTCAGCCGCGATGGCAAGGACTTCAACGTCACCAACACCAACGTCCGCGCTGGTACCGAGATCAAGGTGACCACCGAAAGGCCCAGCGTGTCCCTGCGGCTGACGGAGCTGGACAAGGGCTCCTGGGTCCTCTTCCAGCTGCCCGGCTTCACCAAAGCGGCCTCAGGACAGCAGGAAAACAGCCTGGATGCGCTGCGCAAGGCCAGCGGCACCGCCTACTACAAGGACAAGGACGCCCTGTGGGTCAAGGTGGTCTCGACCGGCCCCGTTGCCGGTGGCGGCAACCCCTTTGCGGGCGGAACCAGCGTCGAGGTCAGCCGGTAAGCGGCAATCCCGCTGCTTGAGCAACAGCCCCCAGCCGCTGGCTGGGGGCTTTTCTTTTGTCTAATGCCGCCTCGCGCGACGTTCCTTGCTGTATCCGAAAGCCGCGGATTGCGGGGTGGCATGCGATGTGCTGGAGGCCGGGTAATCGCGCTATCCTCTGCCGCCTAAGTACGGGTCGTATTCATGCAGGGGGCTTCAGTTCATGAGCAAGAGAAATCGCTCGTTCCTTCTCGTGCCGCTCGTTCCGGCACTGGCTCTCGCCGGCGTATTCGCGGCCGTGCAGGCCCAGAATGCGGGATCGGCGGCCAGGCCGATGAACTGGTCGAATCCGGCCACCTGGCCGGACCACAAGGTGCCGGCGGCAGGCGACAAGGTCACCATTCCCAGTGGCAAGGAAGTGGTCCTGGATGTCAGTCCGCCTGCGCTGGACGGTGTGACGGTCAACGGCAAACTCACCTTTGCCGACAAGTCCGACCTGCAGCTGACCACCGAGTGGGTCATGGTGCACGGGGAACTGGCCATCGGCACCGAAGCCAGACCCTACCAGCACAAGGCCACCATCACCCTCACCGACAAGATCAAGGATGAACAGATGATGGGCATGGGTGACCGCGGGATCATGCTCTCCGGCGGCACCCTGAACCTGCACGGCGACACGACCAACTCCTGGACCAAGCTGGCCGACACCGCCGAGGCCGGCAGCACCTCGATCCAGGTCCTGAACGCCGCGGACTGGAAGGAGGGCGACGTGATCGTGCTCGCGTCGACCGATTACGATCCCCACCAGGCCGAGCGGCGCACCATTGCCGCCATGAGTGGCAATACGCTCACGCTGGACAAGCCGCTGCAGTACATGCACTTCGGCAAGATCACCGACGGTGTGGATGAACGCGGCGAAGTCGGCATGCTGACCCGCAACATCCTGATCCAGGCTTCGCCGGACGCGGACCAGACGCTGTTTGGCGGGCACATCATGGCGATGGTCACCAGCCACATGTATGTGGAGGGCGTCGAGCTCAACCGCATGGGCCAGAACATGC
Source organism: uncultured Gammaproteobacteria bacterium (assembly GCA_963812195.1). GTDB lineage: Bacteria > Pseudomonadota > Gammaproteobacteria > Steroidobacterales > Steroidobacteraceae > ZC4RG30. The sequence continues at coordinate 137,911 of CAWEUI010000007.1, read as the reverse complement.
ATCTGGCCCGCTATCCGATCCACTGGCATCTGGTCGGCGACGCCAAGGGCCAGTACATCAAGAACTCGGCGATCCACGACACCTACAGCCGCTGCGTGACCGTGCATGGCACGAACTACGTGACCGTGGAGAACAACGTGACCTACAACAACATCGGTCACTGCTTCTTCCTGGAGGACGCCGTCGAGCACGACAACCGCTTCGTGCACAACCTGGGCATCCTGACCAAGTGCCATCCGGACGCGCCCTGCGAGCCGACCGACCTCGCCCCGTTCGGATCGACGGCGGACGGCAAGAACTTCAAGACGGACGGCCAGAACGCCAAGGACATCCTGATCCCGTCCGACAACAACGTGTCGACGTTCTGGATCACCAACCCGGACAATATCTACGTGGATAACGTGGCCGCGGGCTCCGACGCCACCGGATTCTGGTACGCCTTGCCGGAGCATCCGACGGGCGCGTTCGAAGGCTCGGATATCAGCAAGAACACCTGGCCGCGCCGCATGCCGATCAAGGAGTTCAAGGGCAACGTCTCCCATTCGAACTTCGATGGCTTCATGATGGACCGCGGTCCCAGGGCCGATGGCCATTTCGCCGTCGGCGGCTATGTAGCCAATACCAATCCGGCTGATCCGAACAGCCCGCAGGCGGTGTCGGTCGTCGAGGATTTCACCAGCTACAAGAACCGCAACAGCGGCATCTGGGCCCGCGGCGAGATGCACCTGTTCAAGGGACTGAAGATGGCCGACAACGCCATCGGCTATACGCATGCCTCCGGCAACTTCGGTCAATCCGCCTATACCTCGCGGGTGGTCGACTCGCTGTTCGTGGGCGAATCCGGCAACGTCGGCAACCCCGAGACGCCGGCGGAAAAGGCCTATGGCCGCAGCCTGCCGGAGCCCAAGGTGCCGGATTTCCCGATCCGCGCCTACGAGTTCTACGACTACCATCATGAACTGGTCAACGACACCTTCGTGAACTACGAGGACAACGCCACCCGCAAGACCGGCGCGATCTCCTACCTGCTGTTCACCAGCTTCGGCATGAGCTCCAACAACACCATCGAGCGCGCGAAATTCGTCAACGCCAAGCCGGTGTATTTCCCGCCGATGGAGCACAAGTGGAGCAACGATGATTACGGCAACGGGAGCTACAAGACCTCGGTGTTCCACGACGTGGACGGCTCGGTCACCGGCGTCCCGGATTCCTTCGTGCTCATCGACGATGAAAACAACAAGGTCGCCATCGACGCGAATGCCTGTCAGGTCAAACCCACCTGGAACGCGGCGGTGTGCAAGGGCGATGTCGGGCGCATGACCGTTGGCGGTGGCGGTCAGGCTGGATTCGGCGGCGGTGGCTTCGGTGGTGGTCGTCGCGCCGGTGGCGGGCCTGGCGGACCTCCGGGCGCCGGTGGGCCTCCCCGTGCCGGTGGGCCTGGCGGTGCTCCGGGCGCCGGTGGACCTCCCCGTGCTGGTGGGCCTGGCGGCGCTCCGGGCGGCGCAGCGCGCCCAGGCGCGGCGGGTGGTCCTCCGGGTGGCGGCTTCCCTCCGGGAACGTTCACCCGCGGTGGTGCCCGGCCGACCCAGCCGCCCGTCGTGCTCAGTCGCGATGGCAAGGACTACAGCGTGAGCGGAGAAACCAACGTGCTGGCGGGCAGCCAGTTCAAGGTGACCACCGAACGGCCGTCCATGAACCTCAACGTGAAGGAACTGGACAAGGGTTCCTGGGTCATGTTCGAGCTGCCGGGATTCACCACTGCGGCGTCGGGCAAGCAGGAGAACAGCCTGGATGCACTGCGCCAGGCCAGTACCACCTCGTACTACAAGGGCAAGGATGCGTTGTGGGTCAAGCTGGTATCCGATGGTGACATCCTTGGCAGCGGCCCCGGCAAGGGCCCGGGCGGCGGAGTCACCCTGCAGGTCAGCCGCTGAGCTGAAACCTGTTGTCTGAGCAAGAGCCCCCGGCCTCGAAGCCGGGGGCTTTCGGACGAAGGGTACGCGCGATTACTTGCGGGGATCGGTCTCCCCAAGAGCCGGATAGAACAGCATCCGGTTATCGGCCTGCTCGTTATAGATGAGGCGTTTGGTGAAATACCACTGACCGCCTTTCTTTTCCAACGAGTCCTCGTAATGGCCGAAATTGATGACCTGCACGTTGTGCTGCGGCGTGTTGTTGGAAAGCTCGAACCAGTAGGCGATGTCGGTGGCATGGTCGCCATCGATGGTGATCACGTGGTTCAGGATGTTGTGGCGTGTGCGCGGGCGCGAGGTGGCGTCCTTGCCGAGCTTTACCTTGGGCGGACCCACGAAGGCGGCCATGGATTTGCGAATGGCGGCCTTGCCCCGATCCTCGCCCCCGGCCCACTTCATGACGCCGTTTTCGTCCCAGGTCGACATGACGGTTTCCAGGTCGCCGGCGTCCACCGCAATCATGTAGCGGTTGGACAGATTCTCGATGGCTGCGCGCTCCACGGCGTAATCCCCGGCGGTCGCGATGCCGGGCAGTGTGAGCACGGCCATCAGGCCGAGTCCTGCAATGAGAGTCTTCATGGTCTTCCCCCTTGAGTCTTGAGCGGCATGGTCTGCGCTGCGGCGAGCGGTCCCTGCGGCCGCCCTGGTCCTACTGGACGATCGCGCCGCTGCGCTGGCCCGCGGCATTGGGCGCGTCGCGATTGTTCTCTTCGCAGGAGTATTCGCGGATGCGCCAGTCCGGGCGCCGCGAATACTGCACGTTGATCACGATGGGCCTGGTGAACGCCTCGGCATCGGTGATCGTCATCTGGTCCGTGATCGTATCCTTGTTCATCGGCGTGATGCGCTCGACGATGTGCAACTGCTCGCTGTGCGGCAGACCGCGCACGGGGCGGTGGGTATTGAACCCGATCGTGTCGATGACCAGTGTCGTGCCTTCCCAGTGGCCGATCGAATCCCCGTTGTAGGTGGGGTCCAGGTCATCCGGATCCAGGTGCGTCTTGCGGTCCAGGAATACACGGCGGACCTGGCTTTCCACTTCGAACAGGAAGGTAAGCCGTCCGGGCGTGCTGAGCACCTCGAACGGGTAGGGGTAGGTCATGATGGTGGGCATGCCCGGCCACTCGCAGCTCGCGGCGCCTTCGGCCAGCTTCGCCGCGTCGGCCTGCATCCGCTGGTAGATCTGCTGGTACTTGGGCGTGAGCGGCGGTGCGGCCGGCGCGGTCGTGGAAGTGGGGCCGTGCAGTTCCGCCTCGGTCTGGCGCTTGCGCCCCTCGCGCTTCATGCGCTCATCCAGCGTGTTGTCGTTCATCCACACGCCGGACAGGTCGAAGGGTGCGGCAACCGGGGCCTGCGGGGCGGCGCCGCGCGACGCGGCGCACAGCGCGGTCAGTGCCGCCGCGGCCATGCAGGGGAGCAGGATTCTACCCATGGTAGTAGAGCTTGGAGCCGTCGGCCTTGGTGATCTCGATGAAGCTGCCGCCTGGCGTGCCGTCCTTGAGCGGATAGATTTCCACCTTGATCTTCTCGCCTGCCTTCAGCGAGGTGCGCTTCCAGCCATTGCGGCTGAGAATGCCCGGGCTGCCGCCTTCCAGGCTCCACTCGGTCTGCTTGCCGGTCTCGTCTGTCACCACGAGCTGGATCCACGAATGCGGATTGGTCCACTGGAATTCCCTGACCTCGCCCTCGATGATGATCGTGCGCTCGCGGTCGAACATCGAAAAGGAGTGATGCGCAGGCGCCGGCAAGGGTGCCCACGCCGCCATGACGGCAAGCAATACGGCGATCCGCTTCGAGATGATCTTCATGTGCTGTGCACCGCTGGCAACCCCCCTGGATGGCGCCACTGTGCCGACTGGAATGACCCGATGCAAGCCTTCGCTGGTGGTTGCGTCATAATCGCCCGAACCATTGAAGGCTTGCGCTCATGAAGCCGGATCACGCCACACCCGACCCCGAACTACTGCGGCGTCTGCTGCGCGCGAAGGACCGCATGGACGCGGCATCGCATGAGCACTGGCCGGTGCGCCGGCTCGCCCGCGTGAGCCGTGTGTCCGAAGCGCATTTCGCGCGCTCGTTCCGCGACGCCTTCGGCGTGCCGCCGCATCGCTACCTGCTCACGCGGCGCATCGAGCGCGCGGCAGCGCTGCTGCGTGACACGGACCTGCCCATTACCGAGATCGCGTTCCGGACAGGCTGGGGCAGTCTCGGCACCTTCGGCCGGCAGTTTCGCGATGTCACGGGCGAGAGTCCCGGCCAGCTGCGCGCCCGGGCCGAGATCCAGGCCGGGCTGGCGCGCGCCGGTGTGCCGGCCTGCATCGTCAGCGCCATCGAACGGCCGCAGCTCACGATCTCAGTTTTGGAGAAGCGCCGCCGCGGCACTGGCGATACAAAGGGCCGTCGCAAACCAAAGGAGGTCCAATGACCCAGGGTGTTCAGGTGGCGGGACTGTATGTGCGGGACCAGGACGAGGCGGTCGCTTTCTACGAGAAGCTCGGCTTTCGGGTGCACACGGACGTGAAGAACGGCAACTACCGCTGGCTCACGGTGCAGCACCCGGAGCAGCCGACGTTCCAGCTCGGCCTGTTCGCGCCGGGGCCGCCGGTGCTGGACGAGGCAACCGGCGAGGCACTGCGTGCGCTGGTGGCCAAGGGCGCGATGCCGGCGCTGGTGTTCAGCGTGGACGACTGCCGGGCCATGTGCGAGACGATCCGCGCCAAAGGCGTGGAGATCACCCAGGAGCCGGTGGAGCGCTACGGCACCGTCGACGCGGGGTTTCGCGATCCATCCGGCAATGGCTGGAAAATGATCCAGGCCCGCAAGTCCTGAGGGCGGCATGAACAAGACCGGGGCCAGGGGTGCCACGCCGATCGCCGTGGAGCGCAGCTCAACCGGCTGCGCGATCGCGCCTGCGTCCAGCGGGAGCGGCAAACACGCCGCTGTCTAGCGCGTTGTAGGCGTCCGGCCCCTTCACCACCACGCGGTTGCGACCGGCCGCCTTGGCTTCGTAGAGCGCTTCGTCGGCCAGCTGCACCAGACCGTGCGCCGTGCGTCCCAGAACGGGTGCCCCGACGGCAACGCCCACGCTGAGCGTCACGGTGGTGGCGGCACGTGCGCCGGAATGCGCGATGCCGAGTCCGGCCACGGCCTCGCGCAGCTGCTCGGCCACCTTGCCGGCGTGGTCGGCCGTCACGTCACTCATGATCAGCGCGAACTCCTCGCCGCCGTAACGGGCGGTGAGATCCAGCGGGCGGCGCCCGAACTCACGCAACACGCCGCCGATGCGACGCAACACCTCGTCGCCGGCCTGATGGCCGTAGGTGTCGTTGTAGGCCTTGAAGTCGTCGGCATCCACCATCAGCACCGCTACCGTGCGATTGTCGCGCTGCGCCTGCAGCCAGATGCGCTGCAGGTGCTCGTCGAAGCTGCGGCGGTTCTTCAGTCCGGTGAGCGGATCGCGCTCCAGCAGTTCGTCCAGCAGCCTGCGCTCCAGAAACTGCGTGCGCGCGATGACCTCCTCGCTGCGAAACGCCACGGCACCGAGGAACGTGGCCAGGCTCATCGTGAAGACATATTTGATCGCGGCATCCGCGGGCAGCCAGAATTCAGCGCCCGCGGCGAAGCCGACCACCATGGCGATGCACGTGACCAGCGCCATGCGGTACAGCAGGCCAGTGAACTCGAAGATGCCCACGATCTGCAGCGCGAACAGGATCAGCACCTCGTAGTGGCCCTGGGCGGCCGCCAGCGCCGAGAACGGCGCGGTCAACGCGCACATGACCGGTGTCGCGATTCTCGCCACCGGCAGGTAGTGGGTCGGGTAGAAGCGGCTCCAGGGCAGCCACCCCACCAGCAGTGCCAGCGGCAGGAAGACACAATCGAGCAGGCTGAGGGGGTGAAGCAGCCCTCCCGTGCCCACTTGCTGGATGGTGAAGACCAGCGCGAACAGGATGGTCACGATGCCCCAGGTCCTGGTCCGGATGTGCGCGCGTTCCAGGTGCTGCCTGCGGTATGCGGCTTCCAGGGCAGGCGCGAAGCGCAGCCTGGAGACGCCGGCACGCAGTTCCTCGGCAGAGGAAGAGTCGGGAAACTGCGATAGCTCTATGACGCGGCGGTTGTTCACTGGGTCTCTGGCCGGAACCCCGGATACCCGGGTTATCGGCAGATCCCCCGGATTCTTTAGGGCCCGATGGGCCCGGGATGGATGGCCTCACCCCGCTTGTCAGCGGGCAGGTCCGGTTCATCTCGACGGCCGCGCCTCAGGATGTAGACTCCCCGGGGTTCGACTCCTGGGGCGAAATACAAGAAGAGGGGGGTGCGTATGCGCGGCATAGCTCTGATCCTGCTGGCCCTGTTGCCGGTCAACGCCGCACTGGCGGACATCACCCAGGCCAGGGTTACCGGGGGCGCGGTCAGTGGCGTCGTCGCAGGCGGCATCTCGATCTTCAAGGGAATTCCCTTCGCGGCGCCGCCCGTGGGCGAGCTGCGCTGGAAGGCGCCGCAACCCGTGAAGCCCTGGAGCGGCGTGAAGCGGGCCGACAAGTTCGGACCCAACTGCATGCAGGACGCGAGTTTCGCGCGCACCTTCGGCGCCTCGGATGCCATGGGAGAGGATTGCCTCTACCTGAACGTGTGGACTCCGGCCAGGACCGCGTCGGACAAGTTGCCCGTGATGGTGTGGATCTATGGCGGTGGCTTCGCCGGCGGCATGACCAGCATTCCGGCGTATGACGGCACGCACTTCGCGAACAAGGGCGTGGTACTGGTGAGCATTGCCTATCGGCTCGGCGCGTTCGGATTCCTCGCGCATCCCGAACTGACGCGCGAGAGCGGCAGGGGATCGGGCAACTACGGGTTGCAGGACATGATCGCCGGCCTCAAGTGGGTCCACGCGAACATCGCCAAGTTCGGCGGCGACCCCGCGCGCGTGACCATCTTCGGTGAGTCGGCGGGCGGGATCGCGGTGAGCATGCTGGCGGCCTCACCGCCGGCGAAAGGCCTGTTCCAGCGTGCGATCTCCGAGAGCGGTGGCAATTTCGGATCGCCCAAGTTCGCGAACGAGGGTGGCCTGAACGTGCCGCCGCTGCAGGTGGCCGAGGCCAACGGCAAGGCCTTCCTGGCCAGGCTCGGCGCGGCGGATATCAAGGCGGCGCGCGCACTGAGCGCCGCGGCCATCCAGAAGGCGGTCGGTCCGGGCATGGGCACGGGCTTCTGGCCGGTATTCGACGGCTATGTGTTGCCGGGCGACCAGTACCTGCTCTATCAACAGGGGCGCTTCAACGACACCCCGGTGCTGATCGGCACGAACTCCGACGAAGGCGCGCTGTTTGCGCAGCCCGGCACGACTCCGGCCTCATACGAGGCGCAGATCCGCGCCGGTTACGGCGCCAAGGCCGATCTCATCCTGGCGGCAAATCCGCACCGGACCGCCGCCGAAGCCGCGCAGGCTGCGAAGAACATCTTCCGCGACACCGCCTTTGCCTGGCCGACCTGGGCGTGGGCGAGGCTGCAGTCGCAGCAGGGCAAGTCGAAGGCCTTTGTGTACTACTTCGACGTGCGCAATCCCAAGTCCCCGAACGGGGCCACCCACGGTTCGGAAATCGGCTATGTGTTCGGCAACCTGGGCGGCCCGGGCGCCGGCCCGGCGGGCCTGGCAGGGCCGCCATCGCCCGCGGACATCGCGATGTCGGACCTGATGAGCAGCTACTGGGTGAACTTCGCGAAGAACGGCGACCCCAATGGTCCCGGGTTGCCGCACTGGCCCGCGTTTTCCGTCAATGCACAGAACGCGATGGTCTTCGACACCAAGCCGGGTGCGCGGCCGCTTCCCAACCTGCCGCAGCTGCAGGCACTGGATGCGTACTACGCGTGGCGGCGCGACGAGGCGAAGCGGCGCGCCCACTAGCGATCCTCATGCGCATCCAATGTCCGCGTCCGGGGTGCTACTCCAGGATCTTGCGGCGATGGATCAGCCATTTGCCGTCGCGTTTGACGAGTTCGTCCTCATAGCGGCCTTCGGCGGCCACGCGGAAGCTGTTCAACGCCGGGCCGCCCGCCACCGTCATCCAGTAGCAGTGATGGCGGGCCGTGTCCGCGCTGGTGATGTCGATGACGGCATTGGTCATCACGTGGTGCATGATCGGCGGTGGATCGTTGGACGGGTCGGCATCGGCCCGTCGCGCGGCGCGGCTGGCCTTCATGTCGGCGATGATCTTGCGGATCTCGTCCCGGCCGCGATACACCTTGTTCTCCATGGTGAACTCGGCGTCCTCGGTGAAGGCCGAGGCGTACAGGTCGGGATCGAAGGTATCCAGGCCGGTCGAGTAACGCACCAGCGTCGTTTCGATCGCCTGCCGGTCGACGTAGTTCTGCACGGCGCTCGTCTGCGCGTCCGGCGCGGAGCCGCAGGCCGCCACAAGCAGAAGAAGTGCCATCGCGCCGGCACGCGCCAGGTGGGTTGTTTTCATGTCGAGCTCCCTGGTTTGAATTTCTGATTCCGCGCGCTTGCCGCGCTGCGTTGTTTGCCGTGGCGTGCATGCCCGAGGTATTTCATCAGGCCGTGTCCTAGCGGAACAGCAGGGGCGCGAATTGCCTGAGGTCGCGCCGCCAGGTGAGCCACTCATGCGCGGTGCCGGGCGAAGAGTAGAACGCGTACTTGACCCCGGCCTTGTCCAGCATGGCGCGGAATGCACCGATCGAGCGCGGAAACGGCATTTGGCTCTTCTGTGCCCATGCCCAGCCACAGCAGCTTCACCTTGTCGTTGAACGCCGCACCATCCTTGAAGATGCCGCCGAAAGCAGTCGCCGCGATCGAGAGGGTCGGTGCTCAGGCCATTCATGGTGCCGCTGAAGCCGCCAATGTAGGCGAATCAGGTCCAGATGACGCGTGCCGAGCTGCAGGGCCTCGTTGGCGCCCATTGACAGCCCTGCCATGGCGCGATGATCGCGGTCGGCAAGCGTGCGCAGGCTGGCGTCGATCATCGGAATCACGTCGCGCATCATCACGTCTTCAAACGTGGTAGCCGCCGCTGGCGCCCGCCGCCAGCGGCGCCACCGGGCCCCGCCCGGCGGCCGTGAAGCATATCCGTTATCCATCACGATGATCATCGGCACGGCTTTGCCCTGCGGCGATCAGGTTGTCGAGGATCAGGTTGGCGTGTCCCTGGAAGATCCAGCCGGTCTCGTCCTCGCCCATGCCGTGCTGCAGGTACAGCACCGGATAGCGGGCGTTTGAGGTTGTTGTCGTAGCCGGGCGGTGTATAGATGAAGGCGCGGCGCCACTGTCCGGTGACCTTGGAAAGTAGCTGCGGATACGCACGTCGCCGTGCGGCACATCTCGCGGCAAGTAGTAGTCCGTGCTGTCGTCGGGCACTTCGATGCCGCTCGAATCGATGCCGGTGCCGAAGAACGCATGGCTGCCGGGGTCGTTCACTGCAGGCCGTCGACCAGCATTGGTAGTAGTGGAAGCCCACGACCAGCGGCGGCGTGACCACGCGCCAGGTGCCGTCGGCGCCGCGCTGTCATGGGAATCGGTCTTGCCGCCGATGGCACCGCCACTTTCTGCGCCTGCGGTGCCGGATTCGAACACGCGCTGTTGATCCGGCAGTACGCGCGGAACTTGGCACCCAGCACGTTGGTGGAGGCCGGCGGCGCGTCCTGGACTCGGCCGCGTGGCTGCCAGCCGGCGTGCGACGCTAGGCGAAGTATTCGTCGAGTATCTTCAGGCCCGCTGCGTCGGGTACCGGGCCGGTCTGCGGTTTCCGTTGAAGTACATTACCTGGCGTCGCATCGGAAAAGCCGGCCACGAAGGTACGCCCCGGCCATTGGGATCGCCATGCTTGGCGAAGTTGGTCCAGTAGGTGAGCATGGCATCGGAGATCACGTGATCGCTGCGGCTGGGCTCTCGTTGCGCAGGCTGTTTAGGTGGCCGAACACGTAGGCGATTCGCGGCCATGCGGCGCGCCGTAGCCTGCCTGCGGCGAATCGGCTGGGTAGTCCGGATGCTGGTTGAAGAAGTACAGCCACGCCCGGGACTTGCCGTGTTGCGACTGCAGCCTTGCCCAGGTCCAGGTGTGCCAGCCGAAGGCGGCATCGCGCACCAGGTCGCGCGAGGATTTGGGCAGCACGCCGTCGCCGGGCGGATACGCGGCAGCAGGCGGTCAGCGAACTTGCCGTAACGCCGGTGGGTGTTGTGATGAAGTCCGCCGAGTTCTGCTCACGCGGAGAAGCTGGCGCCTTCGTCCGAGTTGTAGCCGACCAGCACGGGTACGTCATTGAAGTTCCCCGCCTCGTACATCGGGTATTGATCCGTCGGCAGCACCCAGCCATCCACCACCGGCCACGACACTCCATTGCCGCGCGCGGCGGCCAGCACCTGCTGCGCCGGCAAGGCGCGCATTCGGCCAGCGATTCCACGCCGGCGCTGCGCTGGATGGCGATGCCCTCGCGTTCCGCGTCGGCCAGCCGGCGCATGTTCTCGCCGGGCTGGCCGGTGGGACGCGGCGCGGAGAACGAACCACCGCTCTCGGAGATCGCGCCGTCGAAACAGGCCTTTGGCCAGCGGCGAGGCACACAGCTGGCTCACTGCAATGGCGCCGGCGGACTGACCGAAGATTGTCACCTTGTCGGGGTCGCCGCCGAAGGCCGCGATGTTGCTGCGGATCCACTGCAGTGCCGCGATCATGTCCAGCAGGCCGTAGTTGCCCGAGACCTTGTGCGCGGCATTCCGCCGACAATTCCGGATGGGCCAGGAACCCCAGCGGTCCGACGCGATAGCCTATGCTGACCAGCACCACGCCCTTGCGGGCCAGCACTTCGCCGCTGGTGTTCGGGCTCGAGGCCGAACCGCCGGTGAAGCCGCCGCCGTAGATCCATACCAGCACCGGCACGCGGTCCCTTGAAGACTTAGCCGGGGTCCACACGTTCAGGTACAGGCAGTCCTCGCTCATGGCCGGCGCCCGTGCGCCGCGGCGGGCCGCCGGCGCCCTGCATGCACTGCGGCGCGAACTTCTCCGCCGCCCGCGTGCCGCTCCATCTTGCCGCGGGCTGCGGCGCGCGCCAGCGCAACGCGCCCACCGGCGGCGCTGCGAACGGGACGCCGCGATACACGGCAAGGCCGTTTTCCATGGTGCCGCGCAGTTCACCCTGCTCGACTTTCGCCAACGCCCCGGCGGCCTGCACCGCCGCGCAGGGCAGGACCGCCAGCACCATTGCGAGCATCATCTTCTTCATTGGAGCTCCCCCTCGTTCTGCAACAGGCGTCGCCGCGCCCGGGTTCAATGCAGGTTCTTGCTGCGGACCACCCAGCGCGGATTCACGCACAGGCCGCAGTCCTTGCCCACGAACATCTTCGCCGCGCGCGTATCGTGCTTCATCTGCCAGTCGAGCCAGGCCACGGCGACGCCGGCGAACTCACCGCCATTGCGCTCGCTGTAGGTGCCCGAGTGCAGCACGCCGCGTTCGTAGGCGCGCAGCACCGGGACGTGCGAGACCAGCTCGTAGTTCGCGTTGGCATTGGCGAACGCGATGTCCTCCGCATCCCCGCTGATGAACGCCGTGGGTGCGTGCAGCAGGCGCTTCAGGTCGCTGCGGGCCAGCGGTGCGCCGCCGCCCATGGAGGTCGGCTCGGGGAACAGGCCGCTGTTCCACAGCACAGTGGTACGCACGCGCGGATCCACCGATACCTCCAGGGCCTGCGCGCCGCCACAGGACTGGCCCATCACCGCCACGCCGCTGGCATCCAGGTGGTGGTAGAACCGGCTGCCTTTGCGATCGTTCTGCGGCAGCGCCCAGTTCATCGCATCGATGAGCTGGCTGGACTTGCTCGATGAGGGTGGGATGTCCACGTTGGCCGGCGGCGGCCCGGCGGGCGGGATCGGCGTCATCGGATCCATGCCGGTACGCAACACGCGCTTTTCAATGGGCCCCACCGCGACGACCAGGTAGCCGTACGATGCGATGTCGCTGAGGAACCAGCGGAAGCTGTTGCCGACATTCCAGCAGGCGCCATTACCCCAGACCACCACGGGCAGCTTGCCGGCCCTGGACAGGTCCGCGGGCCGGTACAGCGTATGGGTCGGCAGGCCGGGGTCCACCTCCATGATGGCGGGGTAGGGGCCTGAGCCCATCGGCGTCGTGGCAGGAATGTCGGAGTTGGCCGAATCGCGTGGATCGGCCTGCTGCGCCGACGCGCTGTTGGGCGGTGCATCGGCGGCCCTGACTATCGCGACCATGCCTGCAATGCCAAGAACACTGGCGGCGAGCATGCCGCGCATTGATGCGGGTTTGAACATGATGATGATCCTCATGCGTTGGGGTCAGCCGGCCTCAGTCCGGCGGTCCATGCGCGCTTCCAGATCGCATTGCCTGCCGCCGCCGCCGCCCCTGTTTGTGTTTGAGCCCCAAGTGTATACGCATCTGAAGGTGGATCCTGCGCCGCAGCGCGGCCGGGGGTCATGGTGCGGCGCCGATGAGTGGCGCAATGCCGTGAAGAGGCGCGAGAATCCATGGCTGGGTTGCGGAGGCGGGATACCGACAGGAGGCTGGGAAATGACGCTGAGCTACGGATTCGGAAAAGTCGTTGAAGCGCCGTTTGAGCAGGTGCTCACTCGCGTCGAAGAGGAGCTGAAGAAGGAGGGGTTCGGGGTGCTGACGCAGATCGATGTGGCGGCGACATTGAAGAAGAAGCTGGGCAAGGACACACAGCCGTACCGCATTCTCGGCGCCTGCAATCCGGCCCTGGCGTACCAGGCAATTTGTGCAGAGCCCTCGATCGGCCTGCTCCTGCCCTGCAATGTGGTTGTACGGCAGGACGATCAGCAGCGTGTGCACGTGGAATTCATGGATCCGGAGGCGGTCATGAATCTGGTGGGACGCGAGCAGGTCAAGCCACTGGCAAGCGAAGTGAGCGAAAAATTGCACAGAGTCCTGCAATCCCTGTAGCGCCGGCGCAGGTGGCCCGGCTGGCCGCGGTCCAGTCGCGAACACAACCACGATCCAGCTCAGCCGTTGAGCCGGGCGCCGCGCCAATATGCAAGCGCGGCCTCCAAATAGGTGTATGGTGAGAGCTGTTCCGCTCGTTCCATCTTTCTCCCGCTGCAATTCCCGGAAGTGCCTCTCGTGGCCCTCGCGGGTCGCACCCGGCTCCGGCCCACCTTGGAGACTTCGGACGTGAATGACCACGAGTTCACGATGTCGCTTGGCATTCGCCATCCAGACATCGATCCGGCGCGCATCACGCGCGAGCTGGGTCTGCAACCCGGGCATGTCTGGTGCAAGGGTGAGCAGCGCACGGATCCGGCAGGCATGGCGGTGGGCGGCAGCTATCGCGACAGCTACTGGCTGTGCGAGATCGCGGTCCGTCCGAAATTCTCCGGCGAGCGCATCAGTGTGGAAAGCGAGATGTCGCGGGTCCTGCGTATGCTGCGCAATTCCATCGTCTTCCTGCAGAAACTGCATCATGGGGGAGGCGCCACGGAGCTGTTCGTAACGGTATTTGCGCGCGGGGATTTCCGGATGGAAATGTTGCCGGAAGAAGCTGCGCTGCTGGGCCGCATCGGATTATCCATTACCGTGGAGATCAAGGCGGGCCAGATGGCTGCGGGCGCGTTGGCGAGCTCCTGATGAACGGACTGCGACGCAAGAAGGTCAGTCCCGAAGAGCTCGAGAGGAATCGGCGACGCAAGGCGCGCATCGATGCACCAACCCTGCGCACGTTGCTGCCCTCCGCAACCCAGGTCTCGGTGGAACTGGCATTCGACGTGGACACGTGTCTGGCGCAGGCGCCCGTCAAGTCCACCGTCTACCCGCCGGCGCAGGCGCACTTCGTGTATGTGTGTCCGTTCGGCGATTGCGATGGAACGTACGACCTCGACGAGGAGATCTTCGGCATGCTGCGCGCGGGTGTCTCACGGGCGACGGGTTCGCAGCATTGCACCGGGCACAGGGCACGTCGCGCCGGACACGGTCCGCAATGCGGGCTGGGCTTGCAGTACATCGTAGCGGTGCAATACCAGCTGGAACGATCCGCGGAGGCAGCGCGGCTGGTGCTGTCCCGATGAAGGACGTGCCGGGGATCGCAGGGCGCATCGACAAGTTAGGCGGCTCCCTTCTTGAGCACAACCCGGGTGTGGCGATACTGCTCACCACCACCCGCATCAATACCTGGCTGGGTGCGCGCTGCCTTTCCAGTGCCAGCGGCTTCTTCTTCCGCACCGGTGCGCGACTGTTCCTGGTCTCGAACCGGCATGTCTTTGCCGACGTGCCGAGCGGGCACTTCCCCGACCGCATCGAAATCGATCTGCACACCGACGGGCGCGATCTGACGCGCTGCGCCGTCTTCTCGATACCGCTCTACGGCAGCGGGGTGGGGTTGTGGCGGCAGGCAACGGACACCAGCGGCGCCGTGGATGTCGCAATGATCGAAATCGAGACCGAGCGCCTGCCCGACCCGACGGTATTGCAGGCTTTCGAGCCCTCGCACCTTGAGGCGGGGAGGGAATGCGTCACCGTCGGGGATGTCCTGGCGGTGATCGGCTTTCCGCTGGGGTTCCACGACACCGTTCATCACCTGGCCGTTGCGCGCAGCGCCTCGATTGCATCGGCCTATGGCGTGCGCTTCCAGCAGCAGGGTTATTTCCTGACCGACGCGCGAACCCACCGTGGCAGCAGTGGATCGCCGGTGTTGCGCCGGCGCAGGTACGCACAGCCCGGCGATGATTCGCCGCAATCCTGGCAGTTGCTGGGGGTCCACTCGACGCGCATGGACATGCGCACGCGCGACGTGGTGGCCGATGAATCGCTGGGTTTGAACTGCGCCTGGTATGCGGATGTGCTGACGACGCTCGCGCAGTCACACTCGGCGCAACGTCAAGGCTGAACAGGGCGCGAGCGCCGCGAAATGCCGCTCACGGTGCCCGCCGGTGCGGGCAACCTTCAGGACTTGGCCGCGTCGGCGAGCCAATTGCGCTGCCGCTGTACTTCCTGCACGGCGTCCAGCGTAAGTCCAGTCTGCTGCGCGATGATCACGAGCACGTTGTGCTCCGGATCCCGGGGCAGCCGCACCTGGTGCAGCTTTTCCCAGGCACGCACGCGCGCGTCGTGGGAATTTTCCGGCGAGCGCTGTTCGAGCATGGCCTGCGCGCGCCGTTCGCCGGCCTCGAGTTGCGCGCGCTCCATGCGGGCGCGATGGTCGAGAAGCGGGTCGTGTGAATTCATTGGAAGAGGGAACGCGCTGTCCGGTACGGACGATGGAAACGAACCATTGGAAGCCTAGCAGTACTCCGTTCGGATCGTACGGGTTTCTCGCGCGACCGGATGCCGCTGTGGATGGCGATACGGCGTAGAGGCTCCCGCGGACCACCAGATGGAATTCCCGACGGCATCCTGCTCATTCGGGTACGATGGAAGCTGTTCGCTGATCTTCATCGCATGTCTTCCCGGGCCGTCGGCGCATTCGCGCCATCCTGGCGTACTCCAGTCAGCCAGCCTTCAAGGGTCTGCGAACGTAACCGTGGCCTATGCCACGTCCGACACGGAAGGCAGCTTGCATGGAAACTCTCTCCCTCGATCTGGCATTTTCGCGCCTCGGTGCGAATATCGCAGGCCAGCAGCGTCCGTTGTGCGCCACTGCGCAGGACGGCAGCCTGGTGCTGGTGTGCCGCTCCTCGGGCTTCAGCAGACCGGGAACGGGCGTGCTGCGCTACTCGGCGAAACTCTCGCAGGTTACCGGCGGGCGATCCAAGGTCGACGCACTGCGTCTGGGGCTGGACGCAGCCACTTCGGCGCGCACGCCGGTGCGGTTGATCATCCAGACGCCCAGCGTGGGCGGAGCCCCGGGCAGGATCCACATGCGCGCCGATCTGGTGGGCAGCGTTGCCGAGTTCGACGGCGATGCCTACAGCGTGGACTTCGTGCGGCTGCCGGCGCAGGAACCGGTAACCCCCGCCCGCGGCCGGCGCAAGCGCTGAACCCATGGGCGCAGATGTACTGATGTCGAATGTTCGTGCCGACACCGTGGGTGCCGGCGTATCGCTACGCGTCATCGGCACGCAGATTCCACCGGCGAAAATGTCCATTCAGGTCGCCATCACCGGGCAGGCCAAGGTGCAGATCCAGGGCCGGATGCACAAGGAAGCCCCATGGGCGGACATCGGCGGCAAGCGTGATCAGTCCTGCCTCATCTACATAGACCCGATCTGGTCCGTGCGCGCGGTGAGTTCCGATACCGGGCCCGATTCATCCGTGTCGGTATGGGCGGCGTGGACGGTTTGAGCCCGGGCAGTTCCAAGCGGCCTGCCGAGCCGGCGGTCTGGCAGTCAATCGTTGCCAGGCATCGCGCGCCCAATGCCTGGAAGGCTTCCTGGCAGCTTCTCAACAGCCTGGGGTCGTACCTGCTGGTGTGGGTGCTGCTCTACTACTGTATTGCCATTTCCTGGTGGCTGACCGTGCCGCTGATCGTGCTCGCCGGCGGCCTGCTGGTCCGCGTGTTCATCATCTTCCACGACTGCGGCCACGGCTCGTTCTTCGCGTCGCGCTTCGCCAACGACTTCTGGGGCTGCGTCACCGGCGTGCTGACCTTCACGCCCTACTACCAGTGGCGTGGCGAGCACGCGATCCATCATGGAGCGACGGGCGACCTGGACCGGCGCGGCATCGGCGACGTCTGGACGATGACGGTCCCGGAGTATCGGTCGCGCGTCCCGCTGGAAGCGCCTGGCCTATCGGCTGGCGCGCAACCCGTTCGTGCTGTTCGTCATCGCGCCGCTGGTGCTGTTCCTGGTCCTGCAGCGCATGCCGGATCGCAAAGGCGGCATACGCGAGCGCCATTCCGTGTGGTGGATGAACGCCGCGCTGCTGCTGGTGGGCGCGGCGGTGTCGATGGTCATGGGGTTCTGGCCCTACCTGGTGCTCCAGCTCGCCATCCTGACTGTCGGGCAGTGCCGGCCTGTGGCTGTTCTACGTGCAGCACCAGTTCGAGGATGCCTACTGGGAGCGCGGCCAGCAGCTGGGACTACACGGCGGCGGCGCTCAAGGGCAGCTCGTTCTTCAAGCTGCCGCGGATCCTGCAGTGGTTCTCCGGCAACATCGGCTTCCACCACATCCATCACCTCAGCCCGCGGATCCCCAACTACAACCTGGAACGCTGTCACCGCGCCGACCCGATGTTCCGCGAGGTCAAGCCACTGACGCTGGCCGACAGCCTGAGGACCCTGAGCCTGCGGCTGTGGGATGAGTCCTCCAAGCGACTGGTGGGGTTCGGCCGGGACGCGTAGTAGCCGGCCGGTCGCTAGGGTACGGGCGGAATCGAGCGCCGTATCACGATACACGCCACCGTGGATGCGCCGATCGCCACGGCGAACAGCGTGAAGAATCCCACCGCGCCGCCCGCGTCCACCGCCTGCGCGCCCACCCACGAACTGGCCACCGCACCCAGCCTGCCCACGCCGAGTATCGCGCCGAGGCCGGTGGCGCGCAGCGCCGTGGGGTACAGGTGGGCGCCGAGTGCATACAGCGTGGTCTGCGTGCCGGCGGCGGCGACCCCGACGAAGGCCATCAACGCGCCGACCGTGGTCGTTGTGGCAAGCCCTGAGCGAAACAGCGCGATCAGCAGCACACCGGCCGCGATGCCGACGGCGCCGATGACGATCTGCGCGGGTCGTGAGCCGAACCGCTTGATCATCACGCCGCACGCGAGGCTGCCGACGATGCCGCCAACGCTGAAGCTGGCGATCGCGGTGCCGGTGAAGCCCAACGGCATGTGCTCGGCGGCCAGCATCGCCGGCGCCCAGCTGAGCATGCTGTACAGCGCGAGCAGCGACAGGAAGGCGGCAAGGCTCGCGATCAGCGTGTCGCGCCGGTGTTCGGGTGTCAGCACCGCACGCAGCGAGGCCTTGCCTGCGGTGGACGTGGCATCGCGGGCCACGAAACCCGGCGACTCGGGCAGGCGCCACAGGAACAACAGCGCGAGCACCAGCGGTGTCACGCAGCCGATCATGAACAGGCTGCGCCAGCCGTGAGTTTCCAGCAGCACCGCGGCCAGCAGACCGGCGCTCATCGACCCCAGCGGCTGGCTGAACATCGCGATGGACATGCCGATACTGCGCAGGCGCACCGGGGTGAACTCGGCGATCAGCGCGCTGGCGTTGGGCAGCGTGGCGCCGAGGCCGAGACCGGCCACGGCGCGCAACGCGCCGAAGCCCAGGGTGCCGTGCGCGAGTGTGGCTAGGCCGGTGGCGACTCCGAACAGGACAATGCTGCCGATCAGCGTCGTGCGCCGCCCGATGCGATCGCCGATGACGCCGCCGAAGGTGGCACCGATGGTCATGCCGATGAGGCTGCCGGCCGCAATCGGGGAGAAGGCCGCGCGCGTGAGGCCCCATTCGTTCATCAGCGACGGGATGGCCAGGCCCAGCGCCTGCGCGTCCAGCCCGTCCAGCACCAATGCGATGGCGATCATTGCCACGGCGACCTGCGCGGCGCGTGACCAGTCCGGCGTGCCGGGTTTGTTCATGGGGACACCATTACGGCTTCGATCAATCTTGGGCCGCGCTCGCGCAGTGCGGCGATCAGCGCGTCATCGAAGCCCTGCGCCGAGCTGACGCGCACGGCCTCCACGCCCAGGCCGCGCGCCAGGGCGACCCAGTCGATGTCGGGGCGATCGATATCCAGCAGGCTGCCGGCCAGCGCGTCCTCGACGTGGGCGCCGACGCGGCTGATCTCGGCGCGCAGCACCGCATAGCTGCGATTGGCGAGCACGATGGTCAGCACGTCGAGCTTCTCCCGTGCCTGCGTCCACAGGCCCTGCAAGGTGAACATCGCGCTGCCGTCGGCCTGCAGGTTCACCACCTTGCGATCCGGCGCCGCGACCGCCGCGCCGGTGGCCACCGGAATGCCTTGCCCCAGCGCCCCGCCGGTGTTGGTCAGGTGCCAGTGCGGCGCGGCCAGTGCGGTCTGCGCGGCGAGCGCCGGCCCCATGCTGATGGCTTCTTCGGACAGGACGGCGCCTTCGGGCAGGTGTCGGGCGAGCGATCGACCGAGCGCGGTAGCGTCCAGGACACCTCGCGGGGTGCTCGCCACGGTTGTGTCGCGTGCCGTCTGCGCGGACGCGTGCGCATTGCCCGATGCGGTCAAGGACGGTGCGCCCAGCGCGTCGGCCAGCGCCTCCAGCGCCTGTACCTCATCTTCGTGCTCCTGGGCCAGCCAGGTCTGCGTGGTGTTGTCGGGTGTGAGCCAGCTCGGGAACTGCGGATAGCCGAAGGGCGCCACGGGTGCCGGCGCGCCGACGAGGATCAGCTCGCGCACGCCGGTGAGCAGCGCCACTGCCTCCTCGGCGCGATACGCCACGCGCGTCACCGGGAACTGGCCCGCGCCGCGCAGCACGCGTGGCGCGACGAGGTCGTGCAGCGGTTTCGCGCCGGTGGCCGCGCAGATGCGTTGCAGGGCCGCGAGGCCGCGCGGTTCGCCGGCTGCGGCGCGCACCAGCAGTGCGCTGGTGGAACCGCGTTCGCGCAATATCTTCGCGACGCGGGAGATCGCGGACGGGTCCGGCGGTGGTGGTGATGGCACGGGCTGTGGCGACGCGTGGCCATGTGTCGTACCCCAGGCGATGTCCGCCGGCAGGATCAGCGTGGCGATCCGCCCCGGATGCGTGCGCGCGGCAGCCACGGCGGCGGCGCCATCGGCAGACAACGTGTGCGTCGACTGCGCCATGCGCAGCCAGTCCGACATCGGGCGCGCGATGGCCTCGATGTCGGACTTCAGGGGGCTGTCCCAGCGCTTGTGCGTGGTGGAGTGATCGCCAACGACGTTCACGATCGGACTCTTCGCACGCCGCGCGTTGTGCAGGTTGGCCGCGGCGTTGGTGAAGCCCGTGCCCAGGTGATACAGCGTCATGGCCGGCTTGCCGGCCACGCGCGCGTAGCCGTCGGCCATGCCGCTGACCACGCCCTCGAACAATCCCAGCACCGGGCGGATCTGCGGCAATGTGCCCAGTGCCGCGACGAAATGCATTTCGGACGTGCCGGGATTGGCGAAGCACACCTCGATGCCGGCAGCGGCCATGGTGCGCAGCAGGCTGGCGGCGCCGGTCAGCGGCGCCTCGACGTCAGTGTCCGACATTCCACAGCGCCCGCATCATGGCTCCCCCGCATGGCATGGGGCTACGCTAACCTGCTGTCCGGTGCCGATCAATGGTGCGCTCCTGCCACGCGAATTCCGGGGCAACACCCGCCAGTCCCGTCGATTGCAGGCCCACTCCAGCGGATCGATACATCGCGGCGCGCAATCGGCTAATCTTCAGGCCATTCGCAAGACGCATATCGTTTTCCCGGGGGGAGGGGTCTCATGGGACGTTTCGTATCGATGATGTCGGCCGTCGTGCTGTCGCTCAGCGCATCACTGGCCATGGCAGCGGGTGCGGCGCCCGCGGACTCCGGCAACGAATGGGCCAGCCACGGCCGCGACGCCGCCGAGCAGCGTTTCAGCCCGCTCACGCAGGTCAACACTGACAACGTCGGCCAGCTCGGCCTGGCCTGGTTCGTTCCCCTGCAGGAACGCGGCGGCTACCAGAGCACGCCGCTGGTGGTGGATGGCCGGCTGTACGTGACCACGCCCTGGAGCAAGGTTTACGCGTTCGACGCGAAGACCGGCAAGGCGCTTTGGAAGTACGACCCGGACGTGCCGCGTGAAATCGCCGGCAGCTCACTGTGCTGCAATATCTCCAACCGCGGCGTGGCCTACTGGCGGGGCAGGATCATCTGGGCGACGCTGGATGGCCGCCTGGTGGCGGTAAATGCCACCACCGGCAAGAAGATCTGGGAGGTGCGGGTCACCGATCCGGACATGGCGTATTCCATCACCGGCGCGCCGCGCATCGGCGATGGCATCGTGTTCATCGGCGAGGGCGGCGGCGAGTTCTACACACGCGGCTTCCTCGCCGCGTATGACGCCGACACCGGCAAGCAGCGCTGGCGCTTCTGGACGGTGCCGGGCGATCCGGCCAGGGGTCCCGACCACGCGGCCTCCGACAGCGTCATGGCCATGGCCGCCAGGACGTGGAGCGGTCAGTGGTGGAAGACGGGCGGCGGCGGCACCGTCTGGGACGGCATCCTGTACGACCCGCAGACTGATTCAGTGATCTTCGGCACCGGCAACGGCATTCCGTGGCCGGCGGCGATCCGCTCGCCGGGCGGCGGCGACAACCTGTTCATCGCCTCCATCGTCGCGTTGGACGCGAAGACCGGTCACTACAGGTGGCACTACCAGACCACGCCGCACGAGGGCTTCGACTTCGACAGCACCTCGCCGCTCACGGTGGCGGATATCGTGGTGGGCGGCCAGAAGAAGCACGTGGTGATGCAGGCGCCGAAGAACGGCGTGATGTACGTGATCGAGGTGGCCACCGGCAAGGTGGTGTCGGCCGATCCGTTCGTGCCCAGCATCAACTGGGCCACGGGCTTCGACAAGAAGAACAACTGGGCGCCCATCCTCAATCCGGCTTCGGACTACGGCAAGACCGGCAAGGGGTTCTACATGGTGCCGGGGCGGGCGCATGCGTGGTCGTCGCAGTCCTACAACCCGAATACCGGGCTGCTGTACCTCCCCACGAACTACAGCGTCGGCTCCTACGTTGCCGAGAAGGGCGGGCGGATCCTGGGCAACCAGCTGGTGGACATCAGCATGTCGAAGCGGCCGGACCCGTCATTGAAGCGGCCGGTGATCGAGAATCCCGGCTCGTACCTGGAAGCCTGGGATCCGGTGAAGCGCAAGGTGGCCTGGACGCAGCGTCAGGCCAGCGGCAGCGCCGGCACGCTGACCACCGCCGGCAACCTGGTGTTCCAGGGCACGCCCGGCAAGAAGCTCTCCGCGATGCGCGCCGATACCGGCCAGATCATCTGGTCCACACCGACTCAAGGCAATGTGGTGCCCGGTCCGGTGAGCTACGCCATCGACGGCGTGCAATACATTGCGGTGATCTCCTCGGCCAGCACCGGCTTCGCGGCCGCCGCCGGCACCAATCACCTGCTGGTATACAAGCTCGGCGGCAAAGTCGAACTGCCGCCGGCGCCGCCGGTGGTCGCGCAGGTGCTCAATCCGCCGCCGAACTTCGGTGATGAGGCCGAGCACAACCACGGCAAGGAGCTGTACGAGAACAGCTGCACGGGTTGTCACGAGGGCGGCCGCATGTTCACCGGCTACCCGGACCTGAACTACACCATAGCGCTGAACAATCCGGCGTTGTTCAAGAGCGTCGTGCTCGACGGCGCGCTGCGCGAGAACGGCATGATGCCGTTCAACAAGTCGTTGTCCGAGCAGGACGTCGAGGCGATCCGTTCGTACCTGACGTACCGGGCCAACGAGCTGAAGAAGAATCCGCCGCCGGCGTTCGGGCCGCCGCGCTGAAGCCGGTTGTCAGCTGGCCGGATTCGGCCAGCTGAACTGCGGACGCAGGCCGCTGTAGACCGGCCTGCCAGGCGGCAGGTGTTGGCTAGCTGAAGCGCTTCCTGGCGGCCTCGTACACGTCCCCAGGCAGCGGCCCTTTGGCCGCTGCCCGCACGTTGTCCTGCAAGTGCGCGGGATTGGCCGTCCCGACAATCGTCGTGGACATGTCGGGATTGGAGATCGTGAAGCGCAGCATGAACTCCATCGGCGTCATGTCGCCCAGCAGGTCCCTGACCTCGGTCTCGCGCCAGTGGCGCCGCCGGGCGCGGAATTCGGACTGCAGGAACTGCGGATACTCGTCGATGACGGACTCATCCTTCACGATGATGCCGCGCGCCACGCCGCCGCGGATCACCACGCCGGCGCCGGCTTGCGCGGCGGCGTGAATGAGCTGTTCGTGCTCGCGTTCAACCAGTGAATAGGGCGTCTGGATGACGTCGAAGACGCCCATCGCGATGTGGTCGGCCAGGTCCGGAATCGTGCCCGAGATGCCGATGAAGCGCACCAGGCCCTCCTTGCGCAGCGCCTCGAGCTCGGCCACGGAATCGTTCTCCTCGAGCACCGCGCGCGACGGGCTGATGTGGAACTGGACCACGTCCAGGTAATCCGTGCGCATGCGCTTGAGGCTCTGCTCGACGCCGGCGCGGATGTTCGCACGCGTGAATGAATGGGGCTTGCGTTGCGCGTGCGGTACTTCCACGGGCTCGACCGGGCAGCCGCACTTGCTGGCCAGGTAGAACTCCCCGCGCCGCTGCGCCAGGTGCTGGCCGATCAACTCCTCGGAGTAACCGTAGTCCGGGGAAGTGTCGATGTAGTTGATGCCGGCATCGAGTACGCCATTGAGAATCGTGCTCGCCTGGGTCGCAGACAGCCGTGGGAAGTGATCGGTGCCGCGCAGCTCCATGCCGCCGTAGCCGAGTCTGGTGACGGTCAGGCCGGTGCGGCCCAGTGTGGATGTTGGCAGCGTGCTCATGTTCGTTCTCCAGTCCCCCTTCGGTCAGTGCATTCGCGGTGCAGCTTTGAACATCTGCGCACACGACGGCCTGAGGATCCAGGGTACGCCTTCGTGAAATACGAAGTGTAGCGCCTCGGCGCGGGAAGGCTGCCAGTCGCCGCTGCCAAGCGTGCCATCCGGGTTGAACGCGTGCGCGATCGAGGCGTGGTCGTCGACCGCAAGAATCCGGTCCCCGAATGAACCGTACAGATCGAGCCTGGGGCGACGGTCGTTGCTCAGCGGCCTGGAGAACGTGTAGTTGTCCATGTACAGGTGCAGCGGCACGCCAGTGAGGTCCGTGCCATGGTGGCGTGGCATGGAGCCGGCCATGTCGAGCGTGAAGCGTTCATTGTGGGGCGTGCACAGGTACACCGTGCCCTTGAGCGGGGACTTCCGGTAGCCGGGTGTGGTGGGTTGAAACGCAATCTCCATCACGTAGTCGCCGCCGGAGCTGGCCGTGTGGATTCGCGCCAATCCCTGCCAGCCGGGCTTCCAGTGGAAGTGACCGCCCAGGAAGTGGTTGTACGGCGCCAGCACCGCATCCAGCACCGCAGCCGCCACGACCAGCAAAGCCAGCACGAACACGATCCTGCCGAGACATCCAAGACAGCCTCGACGTGGTTGCCGGAGCTTGTCCGCGTCGCGTGTCAGCTGGCGGGCCGCGGCCAGGCGAATTCGGGACGCAGACCGCTGTACACCGGTCGGCCGTCATCCGGGGCCGGATAGCCTTTGCTCTCGTCCCAGAAGGCGTGATAGGTGGCCGTCGGAAACGCCGCATCGTCATAGCCCATGACATTCGGCACCGCCACCCGGATGCGCTTCTGCTTGTCGTCCAGCATCAGCACCGCACCGCAATCGGTGCACAGGCAGATCTCCAGCGGCCCGTCCGGGTTGTCCTTGTTGAAGGGCACCCGCTTCATCTTCCCGGGATGATCGGCCTGTACATCACCGTACCTGAAGAATGCCACGTGTGTGGTCTGCTGGCCGGTCACCGCCTTGCAGACATTGCAGTGGCATATGTGGTTATCGACGGGCTCCGCCGTGGCCGTAACGTGGACGTGGGCACAACCGCCTTTGTAAGTCGCCATCTGGTCTCCTCCCCTCATGGAATTGGTTCGGGACAGTACACATGATGCGCTCAAAAGAGCCCGCGTCGCAGCGGGCCGTCAGCTCTTGTTCAACCCGTGTTCCGCAGTGATGCGCTCGTTGATCTCGTTGGCCTTGCGGGCGGCAGGGCGGGCATTGAGGCGTTCCACGTAGGCCTGGTATTCGGGCCTCTTGTCGAGCATGTCGAACATCAGCATGTAGCGAATTGTTCCACCGAAGACCAGGTCCGCCATCGTGAACTGCTCGCCCAGCAGCCACGGCCCCTTGCCGATTGCGAAGGAGATGGTGGCGAGCATCTCCTCATACGTTCCGAAGCCGGCGGCGCTGGCGCGGAATTCCCACTTGCCGGCGTGTGCCATGCATCCCGGCTCGATCACCGATGGCGCATAGAACGACCAGCGCAGGTACGCCCCGCGCTGCGGCGCATCGAGCGCCGGTGCCAGCCGGCCCGGCGCGTAGCGGTCGGCCAGGTACAGCGCGACGGCGGCGGCCTCGCTGACGACGACGTCACCATCGATGAGCGTGGGCAATTTGCCCATGGGGTTCAGTGCGCGCACCGAATCCGCCTTGTGTGCGCCGCTCATCAGATCCACGAACTCCAGCTCATAGGGGCAGCCGACTTCCTCGAGTGCCCACACGATGTTGCCGGAGCGGGAGAACGGGTGATGCAGGAGTTTGATGGTCATGAGGCCTCTTACCGATCCAGTACGAACAACTTGAAACTGCCCGGCACGAGCTCGGGACGTCGCCGCTGGCCCGGTGGCGCCGGCTTGAAGTCCGCGGTCACGGTGTACAGGCGATGCGTCCCCGGATCGATTTCCATGGTCCGTGCCCCGCGCTGGGTCGTGACGGTCTGGACGACTTTGAACTGCGTCGGGCTGTCCTCGTGCACG
Source organism: uncultured Gammaproteobacteria bacterium (assembly GCA_963812195.1). Classification (GTDB taxonomy): domain Bacteria; phylum Pseudomonadota; class Gammaproteobacteria; order Steroidobacterales; family Steroidobacteraceae; genus ZC4RG30. The sequence goes on along the minus strand of CAWEUI010000007.1, from coordinate 112,505 downwards.
ACGGTGATGGCACCGTCACCGCCCGTGGAGGCAAACGCATCGCCGGTGCCGGCGTCGTAGCGCGCGGCATCCGCGCCGCTGCCTATGGGGACGCTTGCCACGACCTTGCCTGATTGCGTATCAGACATGGTCATGAGCTGGTTGCGGCAGACGCTGAACAGCACATGATGCGCCGTGTCGATCGCCAGGCCGCTCGGGGACTGGCACGGTGCAAGCGGCCAGGTGCGGGTAACCTGCAGCGACTTTGTGTCGATTTCCGCGATCTTCGAGCTGCTCTCCAGGTTCACGTAGAGCTTGCCCCGGCCATCCGGTACGCCGAATTCGGGCTTTGCGCCCAGGGCGATCGTGCCCAGCAGTTTGCCCGAGGCCGGATCGACGACGCTGACGCTGTGCGCATCGCCGTTGAAAGTGAAGATGTGGCCACTGGCGGGATCGAACTGGATGGCATCGTCATCATCGCCGACCTTGGTCCTGCCCAGAACCTTCAGGGTCTTCAGGTCGAACGTGACGAGCATCGCGTCGCCGCCGGAGGTGGCAAAGCCGCGACCCGCGGCATCATCCACGGCAACGCCGTGTGCGCGCTGCAGCCCCTTTACCTCGCCGATCAGTTTCCCGTTGGCCGGATCGACGACCATGATGCGATCGTTGCGGCCGATATAGAGGCGGTGCGATGCCGGGTCGAGATACAGATAGTCCCAGAAGCCGTCGCCACCGAGCGTAAACGTACTGGCTACGTGGTAGGACTGGGCCATGGCCGGGATCGATTGACCCAGCAGCACCGCCAACGCGCCAAGACCGAGCAGGCGAACATGCGTCTTCATCACGGACCCCCGGTGCTTGTGTGGTTTCCTCGAGCAGGCAAGCTGCCGCTGTGTGCGCGACTGCTCCGCGTGGCAGTCTAGCACCGGTGGATTTCGCATCGCGGCTGCCGCCGGGCACGGATCGGGAGTCGGTGCGAGGGGCTGCCTTCCAGGCGCACTCACCAGTACTATCTGCATGGCGCTGGGCGAACAAAGGGGGCAGCCGGCCATGAGAACAAGCAATGCCTGGAACTCTCGCATTCCATGGACCATGGCGGCCTTGCTGGCCGTGACGGGCCTCGCTCTGGCGCAGGTGCCGCCGGGCTTTCCGGGGCGGCGCCAGGCGCCGCCCGAACCGCCGCCCACGCCCGTCGTGGCGCCCATTCCCGCCATCAAGCCGCTCACCGGGCCGGGCAAGGTCTACGACTCCGCCTCGGCGCTGTGGCCGGGCAGGGGCCTGGACCGCTACAACTACGAAGCCGACGAATACGTGATCTCCGGCACCGCCGCCGGCGAGCCCTACGAGACACGCCTGGTGATCCGCAAGCCCAGGGACGACAGCAAGTTCAGCGGCCTGGTCGTCGCCGAGCCGATGCACCCGGCCGCCGCCGCGGCGCATGCCTTCGAATACAACTCGCTGTACATCATGAGCTCCGGGCACATCGCGGTGGAGATCGACACCACCGGCGTGGAGCAGATCGCGAAGTTCAATCCCGATCGGTACGGCAGCCTGCACGCCGACCAGAAGCAGGTCAGCGAGATCCTGGCCCAGGCCGGCGCGCTGATCAAAAGCCCGGGGAGCCCCATCGCGAAGCTCAAGCTGCGCAAGATGATCCTGTGGGGCACGTCGGCCAGTTCGGCGATGGTGGTCAATTACTTCCCGGCGCACCGGAAGTTCAAGCAGGCCGACATGAGCGACATCTACGACGGCTTCCTGCCCACCATGAACAATGGCAAGACGCTCACGCCGGTCGATGTGCCGGTGATCGTGGTGCCCACCATGAATGAATACCAGGAGGTGGCTACCACCGCGCAGGACAGCGACGAGCCCGGCAAGCAGTTGCGCGTCTACGAGTTCGCCGGCATGGCGCACCTGGACTCGCGCAACACCCGCAAGCGCCTGATGCCGGAGGACTGCCTCAAGCCGCTGTCCGACATGCCGCTCGATCCGCTGGCCTCCGTGGCGCTGTATCACCTGTTTCGGTGGGTGGACCAGGGCATCAGCCCGCCGCATGCGCCGCGGGTGATCATGGACATGTACACCGACAACGACGGCTCGCTGATGCAGCTCGACCAGTACGGCAACCCCAATGGCGGCATCCGGACCACCTGGGTGGACGTGCCGCTGTACAAGTACACCATGCACAATCCGCCCAACCCGGCCAGCACCGGTGCCGGCTCGGGCCGGATGCAGACTCCGTTGTTGTGCTACCTGTCCGCCTACCAGACGCCAATCGACCCGGCCATCGTGAAGAAGAAGTACGGGACGCCGGCCAACTACGTGCGCATGGTGGAGAAGCGGCTGGATCAGCTCGAGAAGGAGGGCTGGTCGTTGCCCGTGTATCACGAAATCATCATGAACGACGCCCGGGCGGTGAAGTTCTAGCGAGCGCGCGCTGTGCGCGCGCCGCCGGGCGGGCGTCGTGGATTTGTGCGGCCTGCCGGTTGCGCCGATACTTTCCGGCGCCGTGATCTTCACCGAATTGCCCGATCTGCCGCCCCGCCCGCAAACCGGCGCCAACGCCGCATTCCGGCGGCGCTTCTACGCGCGCTGGGGCACCGAGAACAGCGTCATATCGGGCCGCTCGCGCGGCGTGGAATTCGCGGTGGTGCGTCAGGCGCTGTCCATCAAGTGCGTCTGCGGTGGTTCGGAGCGCTATTTCGTCGGCAGGCGCGACGTGCCCGTGAGCGACAGCACCTGGCTGGTGCTGAACAGCGGCCGCGAATACGGCAGCCTGCTGCAGACCGACAGATCGGCCTACACGTTCTCGCTGTTCTTCCGGCCCGGTCTTGCCGAGGAAGTCGCCGCGGCATGCCGGTACGACCTGGGCAGGGCGCTGGACAACGGCAGTGAGGCCGCCCGGATGCCGGTGGCATTCCACGAACAACTGCGGCCGCACGACCGGATGCTGACCCCGGCCATCCGGCGCATTCAGCGCGCGGTGGCATTGGGCGAGTGCGAAGGGCCATGGCTCGAAGAACGCCTGACGCTGCTGGCCGGCGCGTTGATCCGCGCGGAACATCGCCAGCAGGAGTCCCGCGAGGCGGCGTTTGCGCACCTGCGTCCGGCAGTGCGCGGCGAGCTGTCGCGGCGCCTGCTGGCCGCCGAGGCCTTCATGCGTGAACACCTGGCACAGCCGCTGACCCTGCGCGTCATCGCGCGGCAGGCCTGTCTTTCGCCGTGGCATCTGCTGCGCCGGTTCCGCGAACTGCACGGCACGACGCCTGCCATCTGGCTGCGCCGGCTGCGCACCCAGCGCGCGCTGCGACTGCGATGCGATCGCGCGCTGTCATTGCAGGACATCGCCGTGGAGACCGGGATATCGCGGGCTTCATTGTGGCGCGCCATGCGCCGCGGTGGATCGCTGGATGCGGAAGCGATCTTCGATGCAACGGTGGCTGGCGCTGCCGCTAATCCGCCTGCCGACGATAGTGCCCGTCGAAACGCGGCTTCCAGGTCTTTGCGTCGTCCGCCGAGTACTCCCAGAGCTGGCGCACACTGCCGTCGCTGAGCGGCGTCCAGGTGATGCGCTCGCGCGTGCTGCTGCCGGGCTTGTCGCCGGCCTGCGTGCCCTCCAGCACCATGGACTTGCCCACCATGCCGCCGTCCAGCAACAGCAGGCCGCCGGAGTTGTCCACCCAGGTCTGGTGCCAGCGCCGGCGCGAACTGTCGTAGATGCTGAAGCTGTGGCCGGCGACGCCGCCCGTACCGGTCCAGGACTCGTACAGCACGCAATTGCCCAGTGCCTTGATGATGCTGGTTGTGGCCGGCCAGCTTGCCGCCCGCGGTCACTTCCCATTGGCCCAGCCAGAAGTCGAACTGCGAGTACTGCGGATCGTTGCAGGACGCGGGACGGTCCGCCGCCCGCGCTGCCGTGCACAGGCACGTCAGGGCGGCCAGTGCTGCGGCCATTATTTCCTGTTTCGGTAGGCGCATGTGCACGCTCCATTGCCAGATGTCCAGACAAGCATGGGCTACTCGCGCCAGGCCCGTGTTGCAGGAATTGCGAATCGTCATTTGCCGGTCGGGGGTGCGCGGCGGTAGATTCACCACGACAGATTCCCGGCGCTCTCGTACTGCACCGATACCTCACCATGGAACGGCAGGAGGCTGTCATGAGGAATCCGTTGCGTACGGCCTCGGTTGGCGCCGGCAACAACCCGAATTCGATCGTTGCCGATCCCGGCGGTCACCACGTCTACGTCGTGAACGGGTACGACGGCACGATATCGCAGTACGCGGTGGGCTCCGGCGGCGGGCTGATGGCTCTTTCGCCGGCCACCGTCGCGATTGCGGGGCAGGGCGGTGTCGCGGGTCTGAGCGCGAGCATCGATCCGGCCGGCCGCTTTCTCTATGTCGTCAATAGAGATGCAGTCTTCACGGCACAGGGATCGTCGTCCTTCGTTGCATCGACGAACATCGCGCAGTATTCCATCGGCAGCGACGGCACCCTGACGTCGCTGGTGCCGGCCTACATCAGTGTGTCTTCAGCCCTGGCCGGACCGCTCGCCATCGACGCCGGTGGGCAGCACGCATACATCGCCGGCACAGCGGCGGGCGTCGGCTCGCTGGTCTTCCAGTTCTCCATCAACAGCAACGGTACGCTTGCAGCCATGACGCCGGATTCGGTGGCGGCAACGTCCGCGCCGATCGCCGTACAACTGGCGGCGGATGGCCAGACCGCGTACGTTCTCAGTTCCTGTGTGGACAGCGCATGCAATGGCCAGGTGGAGCAGTTTGCGATCGGCACCGATGGGGCGTTGACGTCGACCGGCAACCTCACGCTCACTGGCAGTCACGTGAATCCGGTGACAATCGTGGCCGACGGCGCCGGATCGGGAGCGTATCTGCTCACCAATCTCATGGGCGTCGATACCAATCAGGGTGCCGTGTACCAGTACAGCGTCGGCGGCACCGGTGCGCTCACACCAGGCTCGCCCGCTTCGTTCGATCTTGCCTCGGGCGCCATCGCGGAGAGTACCGGGGACGGCAATCTGTACGCGCTGAGCGCCAATTGGCTCGGTGCTGCCTCCGGATCGCAGGCTGGCGGGCAAGTTGATCGCTACATCATTGACTCAAGTGGATTGTTGAGAGCAGCCGGTTCCCTGCAGATTTCCAGCGGGCGGCCCACTGCCATGACATTCGTGGCGGCGCAATAGGCGAGTCAGGACGTGCCTTTTGCGGTAACGGGTGCCATGGCGGGGCGATCGCCATTCATTGCAGCCGGTAGGTCAGTTTGCGGCCGCCATCGGCGGCTGAATCAAGTCCTACCCAGCGGCCGTCGGCGTACCAGGCGTCGATCGGATGCTTCAGGCCGCTGATGCGCAGGCCGGTTACGGCCGTCGACATGCCGCGAACCATGATGGTGGTGGCGGGCATGGCGGTTACGCTCACCGCCTCGATGCGACCGGTGCCCGGGTCCAGCAGGCGCTGCTGTCGGGCCAGTTGCGCCGGATCCCAGTAGGCGAAACTCATCAGGCAGCCTTGCACTTCGGCGTGCACGGGATTGCTGGCATGGCGGGCCAACACCTTGAATTCACCGGCGACGCGCCTGCCTGTTACTTCCGTGACGTCACCGTCATCGTCGGTGCGTGCGCTCAATGAGTTCAGGCACTCGCCCTCCCAGCGCTCCTGCGCGCTGTGCTGGTAGCGGTAGACCGTAAGGCCCAGGAGCTTCACCGCGAAGCGGGCAGAGCTCACTACGGTGCGGCTTCCATCCGCGGATGAATCCAGTTCGAATCGATGCGCACCGATGGGGCGACCATCCAGCCGCACCGTGAAGTTCCAGTCCGTGGTGGCGGCACCGGCCGGCGACGGTGTGGCCGCAGCCAGCACGGCGGCCAGCACGCACAGTGCCGCTGCGCCCGTCCGGAGCCGCCGACGTCCCCTGCTGAGATCTGGGTGGCAAGACATGCATGCGTATACGCATGCGCAGGCCGGGTGGATCAGTTGCGCGAGGCAGGCTCCTGCTGCAGGAAGTACACGCCGAAGTAGTGGTTCTCGTCGTGCCAGCTCTTGCGCAGCGAAAAGCCGGAGTCCCGCGCCATCTGGGCAACCATGTCGTCGGTGTACTTGTAGCTGCTCTCGGTGTGGATGGACTCGCCGCGCTGGAAGCCGATCTGGTGACCGGATACCGAGACGACATGATCTTCACGGCAGTCCAGGTGCATTTCGATGCGCCTGAGGGCTTCATTGTAGAAGGCGCGGTGGGAAAACCTGGAAGTGTCGAAATCGGCATCGACAAGATTGTTGATGTTCTCCAGGCAGTTCAGGTTGAACGCCGCGGTGATGCCGGTCGCGTCGTTGTACGCCGCGTTGAGGATGCCGCGGTCCTTGTGCAGGTCGATGCCAAGGATCACGCCGCCGCCGGCACCGACCCAGGTGTTGAGCTGTGCCAGGAACTCGACGGCCTGCTCGGGCCGCATGTTGCCGATCGTGGAGCCGGGATAGAAGACAACCCGCTTGTCGTCGGGCAGATCCAGTTCCTCGAGATTCACCGCGCTGAAGTCCGCACACAAGGCCTTGATGTCCATGGCCGGGTAGTCATCGCCCAGCTTGAACGCGGTGCGGGCAAGAAAATCGCCGGCAATGTCGATCGGCACATAGGTGCCGGGCCTCATCTCGTCCAGCAGCAGCCGCACCTTCTCGCAACTGCCGCTGCCCGGCTCGATCAGCGTGAAGTTCTCACCGCAGTGCGCGGCGATTTCGGCGGCGAAGCCACTCAGCAGCTTCCTCTCGGTGCGGGTCGGGTAGTACTCGGGTGTGGCGGTGATTGCCTCGAACAGTTCCGAGCCGCGCGTGTCGTAGAGAAAGCGCGGATTGATGTTCTTCTGCGGCTGGCGCAGTCCGGCCAGTATCTCGTCGAGATCGTCGGTTTCGTCGGGCAGGGCATCGTAGACCCAGACGTTGGAGCTTTGCTTTGTCTTCAAACAGCTGTTCATCAAGTTGTCTCTGCGTCCTTGGCCAGGCGGATTCCGGAAAACTGCCAGCGGTCGTGGGGATAGAAGAAATTGCGGTAACTGGCGCGGCTGTGGCCGGCCGGCGTCGCGATGGAGCTGCCGCGCAGTACCCATTGGTTGCTCATGAACTTGCCGTTGTATTCGCCGATGGCGCCGGCCGGCGCCTTGTAGCCGGGGTAGGGGCGGTAGGCGCTGCCGGTCCACTGCCAGCGCTCGCCGAACAGCTGCGGCAGGGGCAGGGTGCGGGCGGCCAGCTCCCATTCGAATTCGGTGGGCAGCCTGGCACCGGCCCAGGTGCTGTAGGCGTCCGCTTCGTAGCCGCTCAGGTGGCATGCCGGGGCGTGCGGGTCGCGCGGACGCAGGCCGTTCAACGTGTATTCCTGCCCGCCATGCCAGTACCAGGGCGCTGACCACTGTTGCTGCTGCACCAGGGCCCAGCCGTCCGCCAGCCACAGCTCCGGCCGCCGGTAGCCGCCGTCCTCGACAAATTCCTGGTACTCACGATTCGTGACCAGATGCGACTGCAGTGCAAACGGACTGACGAGCACCTTGTGGCGGGGCAGTTCGTTGTCGAAGCAGAACGGGGCAGCCTGATGCTCGATTTCGGGCTGGTAGCCGATATCCGCTTCCCCTCCCGGATAAGTGACCCATTCATGCCCGGGGGCCTGGTACCTGTGTTCCGGCATTGTTTCGGGCAATGCCGGCAGCATGGGATTTTCATGCAGTGACCACTTGATATCGGTCCAGATCAATTCCTGATGCTGCTGTTCATGCTCAATGCCCAGTTCCACAAGTCGGGCGACGTCCGCGCTGGCGGGACCGTTGCGTTCGTCCAGCAGGTCGCCGACATACGCGTTCACATGGTCGCGGTAGCCCATGACCTCATCGAGGGTGGGGCGCGACAGCAGGCCGCGGCGCTCACGGGAAAACTGCCTGCCTATGCCGTTGTAGTAGGAATTGAACAGAAGAGTGAATTGCGGGTTGAATTCCCGGTATGTCGCCAGGTGTGGCTTCAGGATGAAGGTCTCGAAAAACCAGGTGGTATGAGCCAGATGCCACTTCGGCGGGCTGGTAAAGACTTCCGCCTGCAGGGCATGGTCTTCGATCTGCATGCCGCGGCAACGATCCAGTGACTCCTGGCGACACCGGGCAAATCGGGCAGACAGCACAGGCATTTGCGCGCAAGTCGCAGCGACAGCTGCGGCAGCTCTATTCTCCGGTGACAACCCGCCCACCTGTTCTGGCCTGGAGAGCGAAGTACCGTAACCAATGCCGCTCGCGCGATCAAGCGCGGCCATTGTCAGTACATCCGGTTGCCGTTTCTTGTCTGTGCGGGAATGAGCTGAAGCGAATCCCAGTGTTCGACGATCTTGCCGTTTTCGTCAAACCTGAAGAAGTCCATCGTGACGTACTCTTCACCTCCAGGCCAGCACTGGTGGGTGTGTAATGCCACCAGGTCGCCCTCGGCCACCGCCCGAACGAACTCGATGGTCTTGCCGGGATAGTCGCGCGCCATCGTGGAGAAGTAGTCGATGAACGCCTGCTTGCCGTTGGCGACCAGCGGATTGTGCTGGATGTAGACATCGCCCAAGTAGGATTCCACTGCCCTGGCCGGATCTCCCAGGAATGCCATGCGGTAGAATTCGATCGCGTTCTGCTTGTTGACTTGTGGATTCTGGACCAAAGTACCACCGCCTGTGATGAATCTGAGGGCTTCTTAACCTGACCCCCACCCCGGATCAAGAGAAGCGACCGGGCTCGACTGCCGTGGCCGCCAATTGGCCGCTACTGCTGGGCATGGGCATGCTGATGCTGGGGGGCGGGCTGCAGGGCACGCTGCTCAGCGTGCGCGCCTCCCTGGAAGGCTTCGCGACGATCGTCATCGGCGTGGTCATGTCGTGCTACTACGTGGGCTACATCGGCGGCTCGCTGGGCGCGCCGCGGCTCATCCAGCGCGTCGGTCACATCAGGGTCTTCGCGGCGCTCACGGCGGTGGCGTCGGTCACCATCCTGCTGCAGGCGATTTACATTGCGCCGGCTCCGTGGGCCATCCTGCGCCTGATCACCGGCTTCTGCTTCGCCGGCATCTATGTGGTTGCCGAGAGCTGGCTCAACGACCGCGCCACCAACGCAAACCGTGGCTCGCTGCTCGCTGTCTACATGATGGTGCTCTACATCGGGCTCGGCGGCGGCCAGTTCCTGCTCAACATCGCCGATCCGCTCGGTTCCCGTCTGTTCATCATCATCTCCGTTGCCATCTCGCTGGCGATGGTGCCCATGAGCCTGAGCGTGCAGCATGTGCCCCGGCATGACGTGCCCCATCGGATCGGCTACCGGGAATTGCTGCATGCCTCGCCGCTGGGCGTGGTCGGCGTGTGCCTGTCGGGAATCGTCACCAGTTCGATGTTCTCGATGGGCCCGGTGTACGGGCATCTGATCGGGCTCACTTCATCCAGCATTGCTGCCTTCATGGGCTGCGGCATCCTGGCCACGGTGGCGACCCAGCTGCCCATCGGCCGCTGGTCCGACCGGATCGACCGTCGTACGGTACTGGTGACGATCTGCATGCTGGGCTGCATAAGCGCGTCGCTGGCCGCCCTGTTCGGGCACCGCTCCGAGCTGCTGCTGTTTGTGTTGATGGCCTGCTTTGGCGGTATCGCATTGACGCTGTATTCGCTGTCGGTATCGCATATCAATGACCAGCTGCAGCCATTGCAGATGGTGGGTGCCAGTGCAACGGTCATGCTGCTCAATGGTGCCGGCTCGATCGCCGGTCCGTTCCTGGTGGCCGCATTCATGCAGTGGTTCGGCCCGGCAAGCTATTTCACGTTCATGGCAGCCATGACCGGGATGCTGGCGATATATGGCCTGTATCGAAAGACGCGCCGCGCTCCTGTCCCGGCCGACCAGAAGGGGCCTTTCGTCGTCGCGCAGCCGCAGATCGGCTCCGGCCAGATGGTCAGCGAAATCGCGCTCGGTGGTGCGGCGGCATCGCACACCGAGCAGTAGAGTGCGGCAGGATAGACGCGGTGGCTGGCCGTGTGTCGCGTGATCTGGACTGAGCGGATCGTGAGAAGATGGCGCAACTGATTGGGGGGGATGGATGGACAAGACTGCCTGGCTGTCTCGATGCCTTGTGATCTGTGCGGTGCCGACGCTCGTGTTCACGAGCCTGAAATGGGTGGCGGCGGCGGAACGCCAGCCAGATGCCTCCTCTTCCGCGGCGTTGATACAGCCGCCGCGCGGGGGGTGGCCGACCAATGGCGGCAATCTTTACAACCAGCGCTATTCCCCGCTGACGCAAATCGATCGCGGCAACGTGGCAAAGCTCAAGGGCGTGTGGCGGACCCACCTGAAGGGATCTGGCGTCGGAACGCAGTATTCGGGCGCCGCGCAGCCCATCGTGCACGACGGCAGGATCTTCATCGTCACCGGCGCCGATGACGTGTTTGCGCTGGACGTGGCGACCGGCGCCATCGTGTGGGAGTACGCGGCCCATCTGGATCCGAAGATCTCCACGGTGTGCTGCGGCTGGACCAGTCGCGGTGCCGGCCTGGGCGAGGGCATGCTGTTCGTTGGTGCACTCGATGGGCGTCTGGTGGCGCTGGATGAGAAGACCGGCAAGCAAGTGTGGTCGGTGCAGGCTGAGCGCTGGCAGGACGGCTATTCCATCACCGGCGCGCCGCTGTACTACGACGGCATGGTAGTCACCGGCTTTGCCGGCGCGGAGAACGGCGTGCGCGGCGAGGTGAAGGCCTTCGACGCGCGCGACGGCAAGCCGTTGTGGACGTTCCACACGATTCCCGGTCCGGGCGAAACCGGCCACGACACCTGGCCCGCGAACAGCGATGCCTGGAAGCGCGGCGGCGCCACGGTGTGGCAGACGCCGGCGGTCGACCCAGAGCTGGGCCTGCTCTACTTTTCCACCGGCAATGCCAGCCCGGATTTCAACGGCGGCGTGCGCCCCGGCGACAATCTGTTCACGGCTTCGATCCTCGCGCTCGAGGCGCGCACCGGCAAGTTGCGCTGGTACTTCCAGCAGGTGCATCACGACATCTGGGACTACGACTCGCCCAATCCGGTCATCCTCTTCGACACGACCATCGATGGCGTGCCGCGCAAGGGGATTGCGCAGGTGAGCAAGACGGGCTGGGCGTATCTGCTCGACCGCGCCACCGGCAAACCGCTGCTGGGCATCGACGAACGCCCGGTGCCGCAGGAGCCGCGGCAGGCGACCGCGGCCACGCAACCCTATCCGCGCGGTGATGCCATCGTGCCGCACTCGGTGGACATTGCGCCGGAAGGCTACGAACTGGTCAATGGCGGGCGCATCTTCACGCCGTTCTATGGCGACAAGGGCGTGATCGCGAGCCCCAGCCTGTTCGGTGGCGCCAACTGGCCGCCCAGCTCGTACGATCCCGCGCGTCACCGGCTGTTTGTCTGCGCCTCGGACGTGCCCGGGCATTTCACCGGCGGCAATACGGATAACACGCCGCCACCGGTCGGCAAGAGCTACCTGGGAGGCGCGGTGGGTTTTGCTTCGTTGCCGCGTACCGGCATCTTCGCCGCGGTGGACGTGAATACGAACACGCTCGTCTGGCGCCAGCGCTGGCTCGACCAGTGCTACAGCGGCTCGGTGGCAACGGCGGGTGGCCTGGTGTTCGTGGGGCGCAATGACGGCCGGCTCACTGCGCTCGATTCCGACAGCGGCAACAAGCTGTGGGAATTCCAGACTGGCGCCGGCATGAACGCGACCCCGAGTGTGTTCGAGCAGGGCGGCGCGCAGTACGTGGTCGCGTTTTCAGCGGGCAATGTGCTGGCGGGCACCGCCAAGGGCGACAGTGTCTGGCTGTTTGGACTGGATGGCACATTGCCGCCGGCGGAGGAGCGTGACACCGAAGCGCGGCCCGCCGCGGCGCCTGTGGCGGCGGTGACCAGCACCAGTGGTCCGGTTTCGGGTGCGCAGATCTTCCAGCAGGCCTGCCTGCCTTGCCACGGCGCCGACGGCAAGGGCGGACACGGCGGCGGCGCGCCGCTGAACAAGGAAAGTGACCTCTCGCTGGTGGTGCGCACGGTGACGCAGGGCAGGAAGAACATGCCGCCGTTCGGCACAGCGCTTTCTGCCGAGCAGATCCGGGCGGTGAGCAACTACGTCGTCGGTGAACTGGCCCGGTAGCTGCGCCGGGCGATGGCTATTTGGAGCCGGTTGCCGGAGGTGGAGGTCCGGACTCGCCCGGTCCGGAGTTTCCGGCGCTGGCAGGCGCGTCCTTGCGTGGCTGTATCCATGACGCGATGCGCAGCTTGCTGGTTTCAGTCAGGCCGGTGACCACCCGGTTGCGGCCGCCGTTCTTGGCCATGTAGAGGGCCTGATCGGCCGCCTGAAACAGTTGCTCCAGCGTGTCGTTGCCGGTCAGTGTCGCCACGCCGAAGCTGGCGGTGACCTTCACGCCGCGGTCGAATCCGTGCGCCGCGATCAGCAGGCGGATCTTCTCGGCCACCGACCGCGCATCGTGCAGTGAAGTGTTGCGGCACACCAGCAGGAACTCCTCGCCGCCCCAGCGCGCGAACAGGTCGCTCTCGCGCACGAAGTCCTTCACGATGCGCGAGACTTCAGCCAGTACGTAGTCGCCGAAGCCATGTCCGTGCTGGTCATTGATCAGCTTGAAGTGATCGATGTCCATCAACACCAGGGACGTCGGCTTTCTCGCGCGGCGCCAGTCGCGCAGGGCCGCCTGGAGAACCTCCTCGATGCCGTGCCGGTTGAAGGCGCCCGTCAGGTGATCGTGCTTGGCCCTCTCTTCCAGCGCGCGGCTGTGGCGGTCAAGCAGTGCATTCACTTCGGAAAGTTCCAGCGCCTGTGCGCGCCGCACCCGCACCTCGGTGCGCAGCGACGCCACGCGGAAGCCCAGGTACAGCATCACCGCCAGCACCCAGAAGATCACGATCATCAGGTACCAGCGTTCCGTGGGAATGTTCTGTCCGATCAGCTCGACGCGATCCAGCTTGAATCGATGCGTCCCGAGCGGGGCCGAACTGCCGGTCTGGACCTCGAAGATCACGATGTTGTCGAACTGCGGCTGGCGCAGTCCGGGTGCGAGTGTATTGCTGGCAATCCACCAGTCCGCCACGAAGAAGTCGCTCAGCGGTACATCCACGGGACCTGCGCGCAGCGCCTTCGCGGGGATCTCGACCTGGTTGTACTTGGTCGTCTCCGGCCTCCTGGCGTTGCTGTAGCGCGGATCGTAGTTCCTGAGGTACAGGCGAACAGACTTGCCCGGACCCTGGTAGTCGAGCCAGATGCGCAGCGTGCGGAAGTTGCGCAGATTGAGTCCCCGGATGCGGCTGCTGCCCAGGAACAGGTCCATCTCGCAATATGGGTAGGCGAAGCCCTTGCCCAGCGTGCACTCCCATTGGAAGCCTTTTCGGGACAGTGCCGTGGCCGTGCTGTTGCCACCGTTGGCCCTGTCTGCCAGAACTTCGACTGCGTGATGGTCCTCGGGGGTGATGACGACGCTGGTCCGCAATATGTAATGTTCGCCCAGCAGCGCGCCGATGGTGAGCAGCACCATCCCCGCGAGGACCAGCTCCAGGCGCCACTTGCGGTTCACTAGCGTCAATGGATATCCAGGGAGACCAACCCCCAATTTAGGGACCGGGGGGCAGGTACGCTGCCGACTGGTTGGTCATACTGCAGCCATGGGTGTGAGCTGCCGCACTCAAATCGAGCGCTAACGTGCCGGTTCGCCCAGTTCCTGCGACCAGTAGAAATGCCCCGGCTTGCGGCCCAGCGCCACCGCAACGCCCATGTCGCGGAAGCGCGGATCCATGATGTTGGCGCAGTGGCCGGGACTGCCCAGCCAGCCGCTGACCACCTCCGCGGCCGATTCCGGTCCGAAGGCGATGTTCTCGCCGATCAATCGCAGCCGGTACTTCTGGCGCTGCACGCGGGTCTTCGGTGAGCTGCCATCCCGACCCTCGTGCTCGAAGTAGCCGTGACGCGCCATGTCGCCGGCGTGAATCCGCGCAGCGCGATACAGCTTGTCGGAGACCCTCAACGGCGCGGTGGGCCCGAAGTGCACGCGGCCACAGGTTCTGCCCTGCGCGCGCGCCTGGTTCACGCGCTCCAGTACCTGTTGCTGCACCCGCGCGGCCGGCAGCGAACTGACGGGTGAGGCATCGCGCGCCACGGCAGCAGCAGTTGCCAGCAGCGCTCCGAGGAGGGGTATCCAGCGCATGACGGCCAGCTTGCCGCCGCAGTGATTAATGGTCGCTGAACTGGATCGGAATTTGCGGATTGTGTCCCGTGCCAGGACTGCGCCGAATTGCAGCAGGCGGTGACCGGCCCGATTCAGCGCTTCTTGTAGGACTTCAGCAACTGGTGCTGCAAGCCGCCATCGCTGGTGATGATGCGGTTGCGGAACAGCCATTTGCCGTTCTGCTTCACCAGTTCGTCGTCCTCGCGCCCCTGTTCGACCACTTCCGGCTTCGCGGTGACTTCCTTTGAAAGAAGCCCGGTCCAGATGCAGTGGGCCGTGGCGGTGTCGCCATCGACGCTGATCTTCACGTTGGAGAGCACCATCCGGAACGTGCCACCCTGCGTGCCGCCCATGGCGGCAATCTGCTTGTAGACACTGGCGATGCCGTCCTTGCCCTGGCCGGTCAGGCCGTTGACGTCGATCCGTCCGTCGGCCGTGTACCAGCGGTAGAAGTCGTCCTCGTTGTTGCCCAGCTTGGCGTAGTAGTCGACGAGCATGTCGTGGATCACTGCGCGATCCACCAGTGTGGCGGCGGTGACGGGCGGTTCGGCGGCCGTTGCCACGGACGCGAATCCCGCCATGCCGAGCAGGCCCGCGACCAGAAGGCCGCGCAATGCTCTTGCATTGATCATGATCATTCCTCTTCAGGTGCCGGCATGTTGCGACGATGCTCGTGCTGCTTGCCGACGGTGCTGTTGAGCATGCGCACCAGTTTCTCGATGGCGCCCTGCACGGCCTGTTTCACGGTGGGCGCGTTTTCCGTGACGGCCACGGGTTTGCGTCCCTCCATGCGGACCTCCAGCACGCAGCGCTTGTCGTCGTTGCCGCCCTTCGCGGCGTTCTCGTCGCTCAGGTGCACGTCCAGCCGGGTGACGTGTCCGCTGAACCGGCCCAGGGCGTGTTCGAGCATGTCCGTGAGGGTGGCGGCCAGCGCCTCGCCGCCGTGGCGGCTGTGAATCTGTATCTGCACGTTGATCTCCTGTAAGAGTGTCAGTGTATGCGCAATTGAGGCCGCACGGCACGGGGCATCCATGCACAATCCATCCCAGGTACTGACCTATCCGGCGCCGGAGCGCAACAAGGCGCCGATTCTCGAGGTGTTGCGACGTGTGCTGCCGGCGCGTGGCACGGTGCTGGAAGTGGCCAGCGGCACCGGCCAGCACATCGTGCACTTCGCGGCCAGCCTGCCGCAGCTGACCTGGCTGCCAAGCGATCCGGAACAAACCCACAGGATTTCCATCGCGGCGCGGGTGGCACAGGCAGGTCTGGGCAACGTGGCGCCCGCACTGGCGCTGGACGTGCGCGAACGGCCGTGGCCGGTGCCGGCCATGGATGCCATCGTGTGCATCAACATGATCCACATCGCGCCGTGGGAGGCGGCGCTGGCGTTGCTGGCCGAGGCGGGGCGCCTGCTGCCACCGCATGGCGTGCTGTATCTCTACGGCCCCTATCGCCGCGAGGGGCGCGACACGTCGCCCAGCAACGCGGATTTCGACGCAGACCTGCGCCGTCGCAATCGGCTGTGGGGCGTGCGCGATCTGGAAGAGGTCGAACGCGCCGCCGGCGCTGCCGGCCTGGCATTGCAGGAGGTCGTGGCAATGCCGGCCAACAACCTCAGTGTTATCTTTGGCCGCGCGGGGGTGAAATGAACAGCAGCAACAGGAACTCGACGGTTGTTCGGCCGTCGGCAGCAACGTGTACGCTGGCCAGCCTGGCGGTGGTCGCACTCGGCTATTGCGCGCCTTCGCAGGCCCAGGTCAACGGTCAGGCCGCCCACTGGGGCACGCAGGGCAGGTCCTGCGCGGCAGCGCCAGCCGACGAGGCGAAGCCCTGGCTCAATCCGGCCTACTCGGCGGTGTGCCGCGCGCGCTACGCGCTGGATGCCTTCAAGACCGTCGAGGAGAAGCTCAACTACATCGCCCCGCCACGCGGCTCCTTCTCGTTCACGTTCCAGCCTCCGGGCGATAAGCCGAAGGGTTGCCAGTTTGCGCCGCGTGTGGATCCGGTGTTCACGCCGCCGCCGTTGCTGGTCAAGCCGCCTGACCAGCCACCTGCCGCCGCGCCGCGTCCTGCCGGTCCGCCACCGTCAGCCAGCCCACCGGCGAGCCCCGCACCTCAGCCGGTGGTGCGCGACATGAACAAGGTGCTGGCACTGCCCGAAACGGGCGGCGGGACGGACGGGCCCGCCGGCGTGCGCGGCGCGGATTGCGTCACGGCGTTCAATACGCCGCTGTCCGTGGCGGCGACCTTCGATCCGCAGATGGCCGCGAAGTACGGTGATCTGATCGGCCAGGATTTCCACGACGCCGGCTACAACTTCCAGCTCGGCCCGGCGATGGACCTGACGCGGACCTGGCGCTTCGGCCGTTCCACCGAGAGCTTCGGCGAGGATCCATTCCTCACCGCCATGATCGTCGGGCCCGAGGTCCGCGCCATCGGCGCCAACCACGTGGTCAGCCAGATGAAGCACTACGCGGTCTACACCCAGGAGCAGGGTCGCGTCGGCGACCAGCCCTCGGGGCAGCAGCCTGCCGGCAACAACGAGGTCAGCGAACGCGCGTTGCGCGAGATCTATCTGCCGGGGTTCGCGGCGGCGGTGCGTGTGGGTCGTGCCGGTCGCGTGATGTGCTCGTTTCCGCGCGTCAACGGCATCTATGCCTGCGAGAACACACATCTGTTCGACATCCTGAAGAACGATTTCGGCTTCCAGGGCACGGTCGGTCCGGATTTCCCGTCGGCGCAGCGCTCCATCGTGCCGGCCATCATCGCCGGCCTGGACAGCGGTACCTTCGTGCCCAACAACGGCACGTTCAAGGGGCAGATCGGGCTCGCCGAAGGCGTGGCGCAGGGCATCGTGCCCGAAGCGCGGCTCGACGACATCATCCTGCGCACGTTGATTCCGCAGTTCCAGGGCGGTGTGTTCGAGTATCCGGCGAAGCGGACCGCGGCCGACGTCTCCACACCGCAGCGTCGCGCGCAGGTGGTGGACATCATCACCGCCGGTTCGGTGCTGCTGAAGAACGCCGGTGACGTGCTGCCGCTGGGGCCGAAGGTCAGATCCATCGCCGTGATCGGTGCGCAGGCCACCGAGCGGGCGCAAGTGGTGGAGCAGGGCAGCGCCATCGTGAACGTGCAGCATCTGCAGCCGGTGCTGCCGGCCATCCGCGCGCGCGCCGGGCGACGGGTGAAGGTGAGTTTCGCGCAGGGTACCTATGGGCTCGAGCCGCTGTCGGCGGTGCCACCGGCCTGGTTCTCCACCGCGGATGGCAAGCCGGGCGTGCGGGCCGAGTACTTCGCCAATGCGGATCTGGATTTCACGGGGCGGCCGCTGGCTGTCGCGACGCAGCCCACACCGGATCTTGCCGGCGTGCCGCCCGGGCTGGGCCTGCCGGCGCTGCAGCAATGGTCGGTGCGCTACACCACGCGCTTCACGCCGCGCAAATCCGGCACGCAGAAGTTCTCGGTGTATGCCTGCGGCACCCTGCGCCTGTATATCGATGACCGGCTCATCGGCACCATCGAGCGCTCGGACTTCGGCGACGCGGTGTTCGCCAACGTACCGGGCACCGCCGGTCAGCCGCTTGATATCCGCATCGAGTACACGCCGCGCGCCGCGCTGCGACCCACGCCCAACAACATGTTCGGCGCATTCGGCGGCACGCAGATCAGGTTCGGCTACGCGCCGCCCGATGACATGATCGCCGACGCCGCGCGCGCCGCGGCCAGGGCCGACGTCGCGCTGGTGTTCGTCGGCCACAAGGTAGGCGAGGGCATGGACCGCACCAGTCTGGCGTTGCCCAACGACCAGGACGCGCTGATCGAGGCTGTCGCGCAGGCCAATCCGCACACGGTGGTGGTGCTCAACACCGGCGGCGGCGTGACCATGCCGTGGCTGGACAAGGTGGCCGCGGTGCTGGAGATGTGGCTGCCGGGCGATGCCTACGGTCCGGCTGCGGCGAAGCTGTTGTTCGGCGATGCCGATCCGGGCGGACGGCTGCCGGTGACGTTCCCGGCGGATGAATCCCAGGGACCGGCGACCCGGCCATTCGAATACCCGGGCACGCAGGACAGCGCGGGAAGGCTCGACACCGCCTGGTTCGATGAGGGCATCTTCATCGGCTATCGCTGGTGGGACGCACATGACCAGCAGCCGCTGTTTCCTTTCGGCTACGGCCTGAGCTATGCGAGGTTCGCGATCGACGGCCCCGCGCTGGTTCGTACTCCGGACGGTGGCGCGCGCATCACCGTGAATGTGCTCAACACGGGCAAGCGCTCCGGGACGCAGGTGCTACAGGCCTACGTGAGCTTCCCGCCGGGCGCGGGCGAACCGCCACGGCAGTTGAAGGGCGTGGCCAAGCTGTCACTGGATCCGGGCCACAAGGGCAAGGCGGAAATCATGCTGGCGCCGTCGGCGTTCAGATACTGGGACGGGGCCGGCAACGGCTGGCGCCAGGCCACGGGCAACTACACCGTGGCGCTCGGGCTGTCGTCGCGGGACATCATCTGGCAGGAGTCGTTCCGGCCGGGCGGTTAGTGGACGGTGATGCCGTCGGAAAACACCAGCATCCGCTGCGGCCCGTCCGTGTACTCGTTCATGTACTCGTACATCGCCGTGTAGGCCTTTTCGTAATCGGCCTGGGCGACGGCGAGCGCGGTCGACGTGCGGCGCAGCTCTGCTTCCAGCTCCACCACCAGCTTTTTGCGATCGGTTTCGCTCATGGCGCACCTCCGGGTCATGTGGAGCTAGTTTGGGACCATGACCCTGAAATCAAGCTGAAGGCTTCGCTATCCGCCGCCGGACGCTGCCGCCGGGAACAGCATTACGAATCCGTCACCGGCCGGCGTCAGGTCGTACTGCCGCCGCATGCCCTGCTGCTGGAAGCCCTTGATCGGCAGGGCCACCGGGTCGCCACCTTTGGGCGAGCCGCCCGTGGTGCTGACCGGCAGCCAGTACAGCTGGTCGCCCTTGTCGAAATAGAGCCTGCTGCCATCCGGTGACCACTGCGGGTGGCTGCCGCCGCTGTTCGTGAGCTGTACGCGCTTGCCGTTGGCCGGCAGCGCCTGGATCCACAGCTCCTCGCGGCCGGTTTCGTCGGAGGTGTAGGCCAGCCACTTGCCGTCCGGGGAAATGGCGCTGCTGTGCTGCGCCGAGCCGGGCAGGTCCACCAGCGGCGTGACCTGCTTCGTGTGCACATTGACCATCGAGATGCCGTAGTCCTTGTCGCCCTTGAGCGTGAGGAAGGTCATGCGCCAGCCCGGGTACATGCCTTCCGGGGCCTGACCGTCCAGCAGGTAGCGCGGCTGCTCGGAGCCATTGGCGCGTTCCCAGAAGATGGCATTGGCGGCATTGCCGGTGGCGACGAACGCCACCCACTGGCTGTCCGCGGCCCACACGGGAGAAATGTCCTTTGTGGCGATGACCGTATTGCGCATGATCTTGCGCTTGTCGATGGCGTCGAGCTCGCCAACGTAGACGTTGGTGAGCGACGGCGCGCCCTTGGCCACCGGCGGATCGGTCTGCTCGAAGGCCACCCGGGTGCCGTCCGGAGACACGCGTGGTGCGACTACGCTGTCGGGTACCGTGCCCAGAACCTTCTTGTGGCCCTGCACGTCGACCAGCGTGAGCTCATAGCCGGTCTTTGGCTCCGCAGCGCTTCCGATGGCACAGATCGCAAGGCCAGCGGCCAGCAACGCGAGTCGTCTCATGTAGCAATCCCCTCTCCATGCCCGTTCAGGTCCGGGCGGGCAATGCTACGACAGAACCCGCGCGCGTGTCCTGCAGCACGAACTGCACGTTGCCAAGCGTGCGTTCGGCGAATCCACCCTCGCAGTAGCTCAGGTAGAAGAGCCACATGCGCAGCAGTTCGTCCGGGTAGCCGCGCTCGCGCACCTGCGCGGCCTGTGCCAGCAGGTTGCGCCGCCACTGGGCCAGCGTGGTGACGTAGTGGGGGCCGATGTCCTCCAGATCCACCAGACGCAAGGTAGAGGCCCTGGCGATCGAGGCGGCAAGCGCCCCCACCGAGGGGATGCAGCAGCCAGGAAAGATATGGCGCTTGATGAAATCCACCGAATCGCGCGCACTGGCGTACAGCCGGTCATCGATGGTGATGGATTGCAGCACCATGGTTCCGCCGGGTGCGAGCAGTCGGCTGCAGCATTCAAAGAAGGTGTCGAAATACTGGTGGCCAACGGCCTCGATCATTTCCACCGAGACGATCTTGTCGTATTGGCCGTCAAGGTCGCGGTAGTCATCGAGCAGCAAGGTGATGCGGTCGGCCAGGCCCGCCGCATCGATGCGCTCGCGCGCCAGTGCGTGCTGCTGTCGTGAAATGGTGGTGGTGGTTACGCGGCAGCCGTAGTGCCGGGCGGCGTGCACGGCCAGCGCACCCCAGCCGGTACCGATCTCCAGCAGGTGATCGCCGGGCTGCAGGTCCAGCTTGCGGCACAACCGGTCCAGTTTGGCCTGCTGGGCCTGCTGCAGCGTCATGTCCGGCCGCTCGTACACCGCGCACGAGTACATCATGCTCGGGTCCAGAAACAGCTCGAAGAAGTCGTTGCCCAGGTCGTAGTGCGCGGCGATGTTGCGGCGGCTGCCGCGTCGCGTGTTGCGCGAGAGCGCGTGCAGCAGGCGTCGCGCGGGGTTCGCCAGGCGCGCCAGCCCGCCATCCATGCCGTCCAGCACGTGGCGATTCACCACGAAGATCCGGGCCAGCGCCGTCAGATCATCGGTGCTCCAGTCTCCGGTCATGAACGATTCGCCGGCGCCCACCGAGCCCCCAAAGGCAATCTCGGTGTAGCTGCGCGCATGGTGTATGCGCACCGTACATGCCAGCTGGCAACGCGCGGTGAGCCGTCCGAAGGTATGGCTGTGCGCGCCATCCACCAGCGTGACGCAGCCGTGTTCGAGCTGCGCCAGACGGGCGCGCAGCAGGCGTTCGCCCAGGCCCGAGAGCACGCCGTCCAGCAGACCGGCGCCGGGAGCGCTTCGTTGCAATGTGTCGTTGTTCATGCAGTGCCCTGTGTACGAGCGGCAGGGTGGTTGTGGACCGGCACCCGCTTCAGCCACAGCCGCAATGCCTGCCAGTGGATGCCGGCCATCACGCGCAGGGTCATGAATGGAAAGCGCAGCAATATCATCGCCAGGCTGCGCGCCGTGATGGGCTGGCGGCGAAGTGCCAGCGTGGCATCGAACATGGGCACTTCCGGTGCGGCCGTGCCGGCGCCGTGCAGCGCCATATGCACGGTAAGCCGCTGCGCCGGGGCCGCAAAGCGCCAGTGGTAGTTCATCTCCATGGGGTGAAAGGGCGAGACATGCATGGCTTTGGTGCTCGATGCGCGCAATCCCTGTGCGCCGGGCCGGGTCTGCGGCAGCACGTAGCAGTGGCGCTCGCCCCAGGGCGTGTTGTTCACCTCGGCGACGATGGTCTGCACGTGCCGGTCCGCCGCATCGAAGCAGTAGTAGAAGCTCACCGGGTTGAAGCAGTAGCCGAAGTAGCGCAGATGCGTGAGCAGACGGATCGGGCCGGTGGGTCGTGTGCCGGTACGCGCGCATACCAGCTCACGGACGGATGCTTCGAGCGGTTCGGCCGGATCGCCGAAGTGATCGCGGCGGTCGAACCTGGCCAGCGCGCGGCGCTTCGCGGACCAGCACCAGCGCCCGGCAAACGCCATGTCCTGCTCGGCCAGGTCCAGATACACCATGAACAGCCGGTAGCGGAACACATGCCGCCGCGGCGCGTGGCGGCGATGTTCAAGCCACCCGTGATAGAGCGCGCTGTGCATCGCGGACCTCATTGAATCGGTGCAGGGCGGATTCGGCGCTGACCACGCCGTCCTCGTGGAAGCCGAAGCGCCACCACGCACCGCAGTAGTGGGTACGGAAATATGTGCCTGCCGCGCCACTGATCTCGTGATGGCGTGCCTGCGCAGCCACGCCGGCCGGCGTGAACACAGGGTGTTCATAGTGCAGCCGCTTGAGCACCCGGGCCGGATCAATATGGGCACTGCTGTTCAGGGTCACGCACAGCGTGTCGGGCGTGCGCAGCCCCTGCAGGATGTTCATGTTGTAGGTCAGCGTCACGGCCTGCCCGTCGCCCGTCTGGCGATGATAATTCCAGGCGGCCCATGCGCGGCGGTTGCGCGGCAGGACCGAGGTATCCGTATGCAGGATCGCCTCATTGGGCTGGCAGGGCAATGCGCCCAGCACCGCGAGTTCCTCCGGCGTGGGATCGGCCAGCATGGCCAGCGCCTGGTCGGCGTGGCAGGCCAGGAAGACATGGTCGAAGCGCTCCGCCGCATGGCCGCGCGCGGTGAGCAGCACGCCATCGGGCAGGCGGCGTATCTGCGTCACCGGAGTGTGCAGGCGCACGCGGTCGCGCCAGGGCGCGGCCAGAGGCTCCACGTAGCGGGCCGAGCCGCCACGGATCACGCGCCAAACCGGACGCTGGTTGACCGTGAGCATGCCGTGATTGTGCAGGAAGCGCGCGAAGAAGCGGGCCGGAAAACCGAACATGCGCGCCGGGTCCGTGGACCAGATGGCCGCGCCCATCGGCACCAGGTAGTCGCGCACGAAGGCGCCGCCGAAGCGATGCGCGGCCAGCAGTTCCTGCAGCGTGATCTCCGGGCCCGGTTCGCGCACCAGAGCGGTCGCGATGCGGTTGAAGCGCAGGATCTGGCCCAGCATGTGCAGGAAACGCGGCCGCAACAGGTTGCGACGCTGCGCGAACAGGCCGTTGAGCGAAGTGCCGTTGTATTCCAGCCCCGTGGCGTCGCTGCGCACGGAAAAGCTCATCGAGCTGTCCTGCGAGGCCACGCCCAGCTCGGTGAGCAGTGCGCAGAAGCGCGGATAGGTGCGCTCGTTGAACACGATGAAGCCGGTGTCCATGGCCAGCCTTGTGCCGTTGAGCTCGATGTCGTGGGTGTGGGTGTGGCCGCCGATGTGATCGCCGGCCTCGAACACGGTCAGCTCATGCCCGGCGGCATGCAGTCGGTGCGCCGCAACGTTGCCGGCGATGCCGGTACCGACGATGGCTATCTTCAGGCGGCTCATGGCTGGCCAGGCCTCGCGCTGGCACCGCTTGCCTGCAGTGGGCGCGGGCGCCACGGCAGGAAGGCACTGGTGCGCCGGATGTAGCCGGCGTAGGCCGGGCGGCGTTCGGCGATGTCGGCCTCGAGCAGCGCGACGCCCGAGACTTTCAGCAGCAGCACGCTCATCAGCAGCGGCGAGACCACCGTCCACCAGGCGCCGGCCGCGGCGGCCGGCAGCCACAGGCCCCACCATACGCAGCATTCGCCGAAGTAATTGGGGTGGCGGCTGTAGCGCCACAGTCCGCTGTCCAGCACTTTGCCGCGGTTATCCGGTTCGGCCTTGAAGCGTCCAGCTGCCGGTCGGCGATGGCCTCGAATGCAAAGCCGAACACGAACAGGGCAATGCCGAGCAGATCAAGGGCGCTCCAGGGTGCCGCTGCGGTCACGACGGCCACCAGCGGCAATGCGACGATCCACGCAAGAAGTGTCTGCAATCCGAACACCAGGTACAGGCTCTTCCACGCGAAGTGTGGTTCATTGCGACTGGCGGATGGCCTGGTAGCGGTGGTCCTCGGGCTGGCCGTGGTGACGCAGTGTGATGTGCGCGCTGAGGCGCATCGCCCACACACCCGCGAGGCCCAGCACCACCGCGCCACGCCAGGTGCCGATCGGCCACAGCAGGGCCGCCATGGCAGCCGGTACGACGATCAGCCAGGGCCATACGCTGTCCACGATGCTCACATCCCACCGCGCCAGGCTCACCAGCCAGGTACAGAAGGCCAGCGCGACACTGGCCGCAAGGCCGATGAGCATGACCAGCCAGATGCTCACGACTTGTCCGCCTCGACCCGGCGGGCCAGCCACAACAGCAGCGGCACGAGCAGGCCCCAGCCGGCGGCCAGTATCGGCAGGGCAATGCCGGGAGCAGGCAGCGTGCAGGCGCCCAGCCTTTGCGCGGCGGCGTACGAGGCCGCCCCGCCCACGGCGCCCAGTGCTGTTGCCAGCCGCGGACGGGTATGCAGCCAGCGCAACAGTTCGCGCAGCACGCTGCCGAACTGCGCCCACAGGGCAAGGATCCATGCCGGCGCCAGCAGGTGAACCGGTCCCGGCGAGGCGTAGGCCACGACATGGCTGTTGAGCAGAGCCGAATCCCACACGAGGCCGCACAGCAATGCCGCCGCAATCAGCTTCAGGTCCGCGGCGCGCGCTTTGCTGAAGGTGAGCTGTGCGGCAATGGCGGCGGCCACTGCCGCGATACCCCAACCGACCTGGTCATGCGCGGCACCGGCCACGCAGGCGAACCAGGCAGCCTCGAAGATGACCAGGCTGATCAGCAGGCGGGGCAAGCGCACGCGGTGCAGTTTCAGGGTCGCGTACATGCTGTGTAGCGCGGCGCGAACAGGTAATGGGATACGCCCCACTCCTGTCCGCGGTCGTAGCCAAAAAGCTCGGCGCAGGCAAGGAAGAACAGGCGCCATCGCGTCCACCACAGGCCGGCCTGCCCGGCGCCGTAGGTCCTGCTCAGCAGCGGCCACACGGTGTGGCGGCTGGCGCTCCATGTTGGCGAGCCAGGCCTCGGCGGTGCGCGCGTAGTGCGTACCGTCCCAGCGCCAGCGGTCGTGCAGGGCCAGGTCGTCCTGGCAGCGCAGCGCGAGATCGGTGCTGGGCATCATGCCGCCCGAGAAGAAATGGCGCGACATCCAGTCCGAGGAATCGCGCTCCTCGAATGCATAGGGCGTGCTGCGATGGGCGAATACGTGCATGAAGAAGCGACCATCGGGCGCGAGCCAGCTGCGCAACGCGCCGGAAGACCTCCGGCCAGTTGCGCAGGTGCTCGAACATCTCCACCGAGACCACGCGGTCGAAGCGCGCGGCCGGACTCGAACTCGTTGATGTCGGCGGTGATGACTTCGACGTTGGTGAGCCCGCGCCGCATCGCCTCGGCCTGTGATGTATTCGCGCTGCGACTGCGAATTCGACACGGCCGTGATGCGGCTGCGCCGGCAGCTTCTCGGCCATCCACAGCGTCAGCGAGCCCCAGCCGCAACCCAGTTCGAGGATGCGCTGGCCGTCGGCCAGCAAGGCATTGCGCACGGTGCATTGCAGCGCCGCCTCCTCGGCCGCGGCCAGGTGCTTACTCCCTGGGCCACCAGGCGGAGCTGTACTTGCGCCGCGGGCCGAGCACCGCGCCGAAAAACGCGGCCGGCAACTCATAGTGCTGCTCGTTGGCCTTTTCGGGCAGCAGCGCCACGGGTGATTCACGCATCGCTGCCATGAACTGCTCGGCCGCGTGCGGCCGCAGCTTCGGCGTCGCCGGCACGAATTCTCTCGAGGCGGTCCGCAAGCAGGCGGCGGATGCCGGTCGCGAACCAGGCGATCCGGGACCATGCCTCGTTCGGTGCAGGCCAGGGCCAGGCTGGCGAGATTGGGCACGTGGACTCTCCCGGTGAAAGCGCTGGCAACTGATACGCGGTTGCGCGCCACATGGATCACCGGCGGCATGCATACATGATCTAATGTCCCCGGCGCTGCGTATCACCGTACATGGAGCATGCGATATCCATGGCGGCAGCCCCGTCCCGACGGTCGCCAGTGCAGCTGACGGCTCATGCGGGCGTCGTGCCGAGGCAGTCCGGGATCGTATGCATGCCCAGTCAGGAAGAGCTCAACGCGTGGATGCAGGCGGTTGCCGGCCAGCCGATCGCCCCGCATTTGCCGCGCTGTTTCGTCATTACGCGCCACGTATCAAGGGCTATCTGGCGCGTTCGGGTTGCACGGAAGAACTGGCCGAGGAGCTGACACAGGAGACGATGGTGGCCTTGTGGCGCCGCGCCGCGAGCTTCGACCCCTCGCGCGCGCGGCTTTCCACGTGGATCTTCACCATCGCGCGCAACCTGCGCATCGACCACTATCGCAGGCGCGGGTCTGCCGCGGATTCCGGCACCGCGGCGACCCTGGGATGCCGACCAGCTCCCGGCCGAACTGGAACTCACGCCGCACGAGCAGGCGCAGGCGGCCGAGCGTGAGCGCAATGTGCGCGAAGCGCTGGCGAGCCTGCCGCCCGACCAGGTACAAGTGCTGATGCTCTCGTATTTCGAGGAGCAGCCGCATGCGCGCATTGCCGCCGCGCTGGGCATTCCGCTCGGTACGGTCAAGTCGCGCATCCGGCTGGCTGTGGCACAACTGCGCCGCCGGCTCGCGGGGCTGGAGCCATGAGCCTGCACCATCCGCAGGAGGATCTGCTGCTGGGTCTGGCCGCCGGGCGGCTGCCGCCCGGTGCGGGTTTGGTCGTTGCCGTGCATGTGGAAGGTTGCAGTGAATGTCGCGCACGACTGCACACATTGCAGGCCGCAGGCGGGGCGCTGCTCGAACAGGTCACGCCGATTGCGGCGGCTCCCGGGTCGTGGGAGCGCACTCTGGCGCGCATTGACGCGCCGGCACCGGTGGCGACAGCGCCGCACAGTGGCGCGCCCCAGTCCGTGCCGGCGGCGTGGCCTGCCGGGGTGCAATGGCCGGCGAGCCTGCGCGGCTGCGCTGTTTCGAAGTGGCGCTGGATGGGGCCGGACATGCGCTTCGCGCGGGTGCGTGTGCCGCAGGATGCGGGCTCGGTGTTCCTGCTGCGCATCGGTGCGGGGCGCAGCCTGCCACGACACACGCATCGGGGCACCGAGCTGACTCAGGTGCTGTGCGGCAGCTTCGATGATGGGCGCGCCGTTTTTGGTGCCGGTGATTTCGATGCGGCGGATGGTGATGTGCATCACCAACCGGTGGTGCGCGCCGCAGATGAATGTATCTGCCTGGCCTGGCTGGACGCGCCGCTGCGGTTCGACGGCCGCATTGCCGGCCTGGTCGGCGGGATGGTTGGATTGTGAGCCCGGCTCAGGCGCGAAGGGACCGGCTCGTCAGCCGGTAAGCCACGGCGCAGCTTGCCGCGGTGACGAACGCGCCCCAGGCAAGATCTGCCAGCGTCACCCGCCATGGCCAGCCGCGCAGGGTCGCCTGGTTGGTCAGATCGTATGTGGCATAGGCAACGAGGCCGAAGCAGGCGCCGCGCGCCAGCGCCTGGCGCATATGGCGTGCCGGCGCTATCGCGAAGTACACCATTCCGCAACCGTAGAGCAGGTAGAAGAGAGCCGCGGCGCCCAGGTCGAAGCCATCGCGCATCAGGTGGCCGATGGCCGGGCGGTACAGTCGCTGCGCCGCGAAGGTCAGCCACAGGCTGTCCAGCGCCAGAAACACAGGGATTGCCACGCAGAACAACAGCACGTATTGCCTCAAGGCAGGCGGGCGGGGCGTGGATTGCCGGGTAGTCATGTACACATATACGTGCAACGCAGCGCGCTGGATCAGCGCTGCGGGCCCGGATGCGCAATGCACACTCAATAGTGTGGCGGCTTTTCCTGCTCCGGCGAATAAGTGGTGGATTGCGATTGAGCGGCCTCGAGCCGTTGCTGGAGCACCGCCAGCTGCGCACGCAATGCTTCAAGTTCGCGGCGTTGTCGGTACAGCTCCTCGCTGAGCTGGCCATTGGCCTGCTCCAGGAAGGCAATCTTGATTTCGAGCTGTTCGATGCGCTGGTGCATGGGGGCTCCCGCGCGCGAATACTAGCAACAGTTCGGTTGCCTCGGGTCCGTGGTACGCTCGTTGCAGGGCATCGGGGTGCCCGCAGCATCTTCCCGCCGGACATGCAACGACACGCGCAATCAACGTTGCCTGGCAGTCGCTTCTGGCGTCGCAATGACCCGGATCTGCGCCAGGCGCTGGCCAGGATGGTCATCGTGGCCGGCGCGTTGTGGTTCGCGTTCTCCGGCTTCTACATCCGCCATGCGCCGGACGCGACTTCGGTCCTCGTCGGACGATGGGCGGCGCTGATCGCCAGCACGATTGCCTTGCTGCTGCTGGTTTCGATTGTGCGCCGACCCGGCAAGTCGGTGGTGCGCCGTGCAATCGGTATCACCCACGACATCCTTGCGATCTCGATCGCGATGTTCCTGGGAGGAGCGGCTACGGCGTTCTTCGCCGTCATCTACGTGGTCGTCATTCTCGCCAGCGGCGTGCGCTTCGGTTCGGGCTATCTCGGCTATGCTGCGCTTTGTTCGCTGGCGTGTTTCGCGCTGGTGCACGCGTTCAACCCGTACTGGGAGCAGAACGTTGCGCTCAGCATCAACACCGTGCTGGTTCTGACGGTGGTGCCGGCCTACATGTACCGGCTGATCAAGGCCCGCCAGCAGGCCCGGCTGGACCTGGAACGGCGCGCCACGCACGATTCGCTCACCGGATTGATGAACCGTGCCGGATTCGAGCAGCAGCTCGAGGAGCTGATCGTGCCGGGAGCTGCGGACCAGGTGCTCATCTTCATCGACCTGGATCGCTTCAAGGCCGTCAACGATGCGGCAGGACATGCGGCCGGGGATCGCCTGCTGGTGGACGTGTCGCACATCGTGCGCGAATCGGTGCGTGCCGAGGACATCTGCGGGCGCATGGGCGGCGACGAGATCTGCGTGTTCCTGCGCGACTGCCCCATGACGCTTGGCATGCAGATCGCCACGCGCATCAAGGACCGGATCCACGATCACCGGATCACGTGGTCCGGCGCGGAATACGGAGTCGGCGCCAGCATCGGCATCGTGTCTTCCCGGTCCATCGATGACGGGCCCTCCCTGCTGCGCCTGGCGGATGCGGCGTGCTATGCGGCCAAGAACGCCGGCCGCAACTATATCCACGCAGTGGATACGGCCCGTACGCGCATGGATACCGGCCAGTTGCGCGCGCTTCGACTGGAGGAAGAGGGAGCGTATTCACCGGCCCGAATCGTGAATTTGCGGGAACGCCTCGGGCGCTGGGCTGTCACAATTGCAAAGCCGCGCGAACGGCATCCAGTCCCAGGGGAGCCTCGTACATAGTGTCTATTGGAAGATCCAGCCGTGGGCTGCCCGCTTCGTTGTTGTTTCTCGCCCTGCTGATGACTGCTGCGGCATCGATGGCGCAATCCGACGGCATTGTTCCGCAGATTGAAGACGGCAAGCGCATCTATACGGTCGATCAGTTCGCGCGTTTCGCGCCGCAGACGGCGGCCGATCTGGCGAACGAGATTCCCGGCTTCTCGGTCACCGGCGTCAGCTCGGATCGTGGCCTGGGCGAGGCCTCGCAGAATGTGCTGATCAATGGCCAGCGCATCACCGGCAAGGGCAATGATGCAATGACCGTTTTGCGGCGTATTCCGGTCTCCGCGGTGCGGCGGCTGGAGGTGCTGGATGGCGCCATGCTCAATATCAGCGGTCTGTCCGGTCACGTCCTGAATGTGATCACCGATCAGGGCAGCGTGCAGGGGAACTTCGTCTGGCGGCCCCAGTTTCGCAAGCGCGTCGGCAACTTCTGGCCCGGCGCGGAGGTGAACTTGTCGGGCAAATCCGCAATCGGCGACTTCACCGCGGGTGTGCGCATGGACGGCTTTCGCGGTGGTGGCTGGGGCGGCGAGATCGAGTCCCACCCGGCGACGGACATTACCTTCTTCCGCGATCAGCAGCGCCGATTCTCCCGTGACTCTCCCCAGGTGTCGGCATCGCTGAATCACCTCGGCGCCTCTGGTTCGGTCTGGAATCTCAATGGCAGCGTCGACCGCAATCAGTTTCACCGCAGCGTAGTCACGAACTACCAGGAACCCGGTGGACCCGCGACGCTGGAAGACAGCTACGGCGATAACCTCCGATACAGCACGGAAATTGGCAGCGACTACGAGTTTGGCCTGGGTGCGGGGCGGCTCAAGCTCATCGGGTTCTACTCGGCCCGCCACGGATCAAGCGTGGACACGCTGACCAGCCTGGCCGCCGGCGCGGCGGTGGCCACGGGCTCGCGCTTTTCGCAGGACTCCAGGCAGGGCGAGCGCGTGGTCCGTGGCGAATACCGGTGGAATGCACTGGACGCGGATTGGACGCTGTCCGGCGAGGCGGCCTACAACTTCATCAACGTGATCGGCGCACTCGATGGGCTGAACGGTGCGGGCAGTTTTCAGCCGCTGGACCTGCCGGGCGCCAGTTCGCGTGTCGCGGAGCGGCGCGGCGAGAGCATTCTGAGCTTCAGCCGGCCCGTGGCACTGGACTGGTCGCTGCAGCTCAGTGGTGGCGCCGAGTACAGTCGGTTGAAGCAGGACGGTGCCGGAGGCCAGACGCGGCGCTTCTGGCGGCCCAAGGGTGCGGTATCGCTGGCGTGGAATCCGCCGTCGCCCTGGGAAATGAATTTCCGGCTGCAGCGCAAGGTCGGGCAGCTCAATTTCTTCGACTTCCTGGCGTCGGTGGACCTGGAAAACAACAACGCCAACGGCGGCAATCCGGAACTGGTGCCGCCGCAAAGCTGGCTGTTGCAGGTCGAGGCCATTCGCAGTCTTGGAGCGGCCGGCAAGATCCGCCTCTTCGTGGAGGGTGAGGAGATTCACGATCTGGTCGAGCAGGTGCCGCTCAGCCCGACCACGGAGGCGCCGGGCAACATTCCCAAGGCGCGCAGACTCAGTGCCACCGTGGACACCACGCTCCTGCTGGACGGGGTCGGCCTGCCCGGTGGCCGATTCGACAGCGAGGTGGTGTTGAGAACTTCGCGGGTGCGCGACCCGCTTACCGGGCAGAACCGCCGTCTGAACGGCAATTGCTGCAAATGGAACGCCGAGTTCCGCTACGACGTGCCCGACACGCCGCTGACCTTCGGCCTGTACGCCGAGGGATCCAGCCCGGACTACTTCTACCGACTCGACTACCAGAAGAAGAACTGGTCGTCGCGGCCTTCCGGGAAACTGTATTTCGAACACAAGAACGTGTTCGGCATGAAGGTGCACCTGGAAATAGGCAATTTCTTCAGGTCCCGCGACCGCTCCCGCTCCGTGTCGTACGTCGCGCGACGCGATGGTCCGGTAGACTACACGCGCGATTACTCGCTCTCCTACGGCTGGACCTACCGGCTGGAGGTAAGCGGCACCTTCTGAAGAACTCGAACACGAGGGGATTCGTGCATGAAGCTGTACTACTACATCACCCCGAACGCACGCAAAGTCTGCGCGGTGGCCAGGCACCTGGGGTTGAATCCGGAATACCGGTTCGTCGACCTGGGCAAGGGCGAACAGCGCTCGCCGGAGTTCCTGGCGGTCAACCCGAACGGCCGCATTCCGGCGCTGGACGATGACGGCAGGCACGTCTGGGAGGCCAATGCCATCATGTTCTACCTGGCGCGCAAGGCCGGTTCGGACATGTGGCCGCGCGATGAACGCGAGGTGGACGTCATCCGCTGGCTGAGCTGGGACCAGGCGCATTTCACCCGTCACACCAACACGCTGTTCTTCGAGGGAGTGGTGAAGCCGCAGATCGGGATGGGCGAGCCGAACCAGGACATCCTGAAGGACGCGCTGCAGATGTTCCGCAACAATGCGCGGGTGCTCGAGGAGCATCTGGCCGGCAAGACCTGGGTGCTGGGCGATACCCTGACGGTGGCGGACATCGCGCTGGCCTCGCACCTGCCCGAAGCACCGGCCTCCGGCGTGCCGCTGGCGGAATTCCCCAACATCGATCGCTGGCACAAGCGCCTGAGCGAACTGCCGGCCTGGGCCGAGCCGTTTCCGAAGCAGTAGCGCCAGGCGTGTCTAGCGCGCGCGTGCCCGGACGGCCGCGCGCGCCAGCAGCAGCGCGCCGGTCAGGCCGCTGCGGGTGGCCAGCCGCGGCGCGCACAGAAAGCTGTCGAAGCTCGCACGCTGCCGCAACGGGGGCAGATAACCATGCAGGTATTCGTGCGCCGCGGTGCGCACGCGCGCCAGCATCGATGGATCGCTCATCACGCCGCCACCCAGCACGAGGCGCTGCGGGGACAGCAGCAATGTGATCGCGCTCACGAGCTGGCCCAGATAGCCGGCGATCAAGTCCGGTCCGTCATGCCCGACGGGCAGTGATTCCAGCTCCCGGCCCCATCGCGCGCGGATGGCCGGGCCGCTGGCCAGGCCTTCGGCGCAGTTGTCGTGGAAGGGGCAGATGCCGGCGAAGTGCGCATCGCGTGGATCCACGCGCAGCGGTATGTGTCCCATCTCGGCATGCATGAGCCGCGCGCCGCGTGGCTGCGGCACGAGCGCGCCGCCGATGCCGGTGCCCGCGGTTACATATACGAGGCTGCCCGCGCCACGGCCGGCGCCGAGCTTCCACTCGGCCAGCGCCGCGGCGCCCACGTCGGTATCCAGCGCGACGGGAATGTCCAGCGCCGCGCGCAATGGCGCGATCACGTCCACGCCCGACCAACCCGCCTTCGGGGTGTCCAGCAGGCAGCCGTAGTTCGCGGCATCGCGCTGCAGTTGCAGTGGTCCGAAGCAGGCCATACCCAACGCCGCGATGCGGCCATGCCGGCGCTGCGCCTGCTCGAAGAAATGCACGCAGGCGGCGAGCGTGGCCGCGGCCGTTCCGGTCGGCACGCTGGTGCTGTCGAGCAAATCCCTGCCGGGATAGCCCACGGCGCACAGAAACTTGGTTCCGCCGCCTTCGATGGCCCCCAGCAGTACGGGCGGCTGCTTCATTGCGCGCAGCATAGTCGGCTATGCAAACGTTTGCTACAGTCGCCGCACGCACGCGGCGCAGGCATGCCGCAGGGGGGAGACGGCAGATGAATGACCGCGCAGCCGGCAGCTCCGGCAACGTCCAGCTCGTCCGGTTGCTGACATGCCTGATGTTCTTCACCTTTGCGATGACCACCGACGCGGTCGGCAGCGTCATTCCGCAACTGATTGCCGAGCACGGCCTGTCGATGACCGCCGCGGGTGCGTTCCAGTACGCGAACATGGGCGGCATCGCGGTGGGCGCGCTGCTGCTGGGCTTTCTGGCCGACCGCATCGGCCGCAAGCTGACGGTGATCCTCGGGCTTTCCCTGTACGGCCTGGCTTCGTTGCTGGTGGCGGCCAGCGGGCAGTATGCCTTGCTGGTGGCGTTGCTCGCGGTGTCGGGACTGGGCATCAGCGTGTTCAAGACCGGCGCGCTCGCGCTGATCGGCGACATCAGCCCGTCGACCACCTCGCACACCCGCTTCATGAACACGGTCGAAGGCTTCTTCGCGGTGGGCGCCATCGTCGGGCCGGCCATCGTCGGCGTGCTGCTCAAGGCCGAGATGTCGTGGAAGTGGCTGTATGCCATCGCGGCGCTGATCTGCGGCTTGCTGGTGGTGATGGCGGCATCGGCACGATACCCGCAGCGCCAGGTGCCGGTGCAGCGCGCGGACCTGCGGCAGATGCTGGGCATGCTGAAGGATCCACTGGCGCTGGGTTTCGCGTTGCTGGTGATGCTGTACGTGGCCACCGAATGTGCGATCTATGTGTGGATGCCCACGCTGCTGCAGGACTACCACGGCTCCTTCGCATGGCTGGCGGCCGCGGCGCTGACATTGTTCTTCGTGCTGCGCGCGCTGGGCCGCTTCGTCGGCGCCTGGCTGCTGGGCCGCGTGTCGTGGACCGCGGCGCTGCTGATCATGGCACTGGCGATCTTCGCCTGTTTCGCCGGCGCGCTGGTGGGTGGTGTCGCCGCCGCGGCGTGGCTGCTGCCGCTTTCCGGGTTGTTCATGTCCATCGTGTATCCGACCCTGAACTCCAAGGCCATCAGCTGCTTCCCGAAGGACCGGCACGGCGCCATTGCCGGCGTGATCCTGTTCTTCACGGCGGTCGCGGCCGCCGGCGGGCCGCTGGCCATGGGCGCGCGTCAGCGATGCCTGGGGCAGTGCAAGCGCCGGGTTCGTGCTCGCCACGGTGTACGCGTTGCTGATGCTGGTGGGACTGGCGGGTAACTGGGTGGCGAACCCGGCCCGGCACCGCCTGGGACTGTCGGACGGCGCCGCGTGAGGAACGCCGTCCAGCTCATCTGCTACGCCGATCGACTCGGCGGCACCTTGCCCGGTCTGCGCGAGCTGCTGGCGGGCCCGTTCGCGGGACTGTTCGGCGGTGTGCACGTGCTGCCGTTCTTTCATCCCATCGATGGCGCCGACGCCGGCTTCGATCCGATCGACCATACGCAGGTGGATGCGCGCCTGGGCTCCTGGCAGGACGTGCGGGCGCTGGCCGGCGACGTGGAAGTGATGGCCGACGTCATCGTGAACCACATGTCGTGCCGTTCGCCGCAGTTCCTGGACTACTCGGCGCGCGGCCGGCACAGCCCGTACGACGGCCTGTTCCTGACGCTCGACAGCGTGTTCCCGCACGGCGCATCCGAGCAGGACCTGCTGGCCATCTACCGGCCGCGGCCGGGTCTGCCGTTCACGGCGATGACGCTGGCCGACGGCTCGCGGCGCATCCTGTGGACCACCTTCACTGCCGAGCAGATCGACATCGACGTGCAGCACCCGGCCGGCGCGCGCTACCTGGACTCGGTGCTCGCGCAGCTTGCGCGCAGCGGCGTGCGCTCGATCCGGCTCGATGCGGTGGGCTATGCCATCAAGCGCGCCGGGCCAGAGCTGCTTCATGATGCCGGAGACGTTCGGATTCATCCGCGATTTTTCCGCTCGCGCCGGCGCGACTGGGGCTGGAGGTGCTGGTGGAGATCCACGCCCACTACGCGCAGCAGATCCGCATCGCGCAGCAGGTGGATCGCGTGTACGACTTCGCGTTGCCGCCGCTGGTGTTGCACGCGTTCTTCACCGGCACCGCGCGGCACCTGAAGCAGTGGATCGCGATCCGCCCGCGCAACGCACTGACCGTGCTCGATACGCATGATGGCATCGGGATGATCGACGCGGGCGCGGATGCGGCCGATCCGGCAGCACGGCCCGGGCTGCTGCCCGAACCGGAGATTGACGCGCTGGTGGAGACCATCCACCGCAACAGCCATGGCCAGAGCCTGCGCGCCACCGGCGCCGCCGCCTCCAACCTTGACCTGTACCAGGTCAATTGCACGTTCTACGACGCGATGGCGCGCGACGCGCGTCGCTACCTGCTGGCGCGCGCGATCCAGTTCTTCCTGCCGGGCATCCCGCAGGTGTACTACGTGGGCCTGCTGGCCGGTCGCAACGACATGGAGCTGCTGGGCCGCACGCACGTCGGGCGCGACATCAACCGCCGTTACTACACGCGCGGCGAGATCGACGAGGCCATGCAGCGGCCGGTGGTGCGGGACCTGTGCGAACTGATCCGGCTGCGCAATACGCATCCGGCCTTCGGCGGCACCTTCCAGATTGCGGACACCGCCGGGGAAGTGCTGGAATTGCGCTGGTCGGCCGGTGACGCGGCTGCCACGCTGCGCGTGGATCTCGGATCCGGCCAGCACCATCTGTCGTTCACCGGAGAACGTGAAGTGCAATTCAGCCTGTTGGATGTCGCCGGGGCGGTGACATCCTCGTGAGCCGGCGCAAGCACAAGTCCGCCAATCGCATGGCCGAGGTGGCCCGGCACGCCGGGGTGTCGCTGTCCACGGTATCGCGTGCGCTGGCCGGCAGTCCGTTGATCTCCGAGCGCACGCGCGAGCAGGTGCAGCGCACCGCGCGCAAGCTCGGCTACCAGGTCGATGCGGCGGGCAGCAGCCTGCGCACCGGCCTGACGCGCACCGTCGGCGTGGTCATTCCGCTGGCGCATGCGGCCAACCAGAGTCTGTCCGATCCGTTCTTCCTGGAGATCCTCGGCGCGCTGGCCGAGGAGCTGGCGGCCAGCGGTTACAGCATGCTGCTGCACAAGGTGATGGCCGATCCGGCCGGGTGGATCGAGGCGATCGCGCGTGGCCGGCGCGCTGACGGCATCATTGTCGTCGGCCAGAGCCTGCACCACGATTCGCTGAATCGCCTGGCCGACGCCGGCTATCCGCTGGTGGCCTGGGGCGCGCGGCTGGCGGGCCAGCGCTATCCGACCGTCGGGTCGGACAACGAGGCCGGTGGCCATGCCGCCACCACGCACCTGCAGCAGCAGGGATGCCGGCGCATCGTGTTCCTCGGTGACCCGGCGGCCCCGGAAGTGGCCGCGCGACGCGACGGCTACCAGCGTGCGCTGCGCGAAGCCGGCATCAGGCGCGACGCGGCGCTGGAGATTGCGGTGCGCTTCGGCAGCGACGCGGCGTATCAGGCGGTGGCCGCGCTGCTCGACACCGGCGTCGAGTTTGACGGCGTCGTCGCGTGTTCGGACGTGTTCGCCATCAATGCCATGCGCGCGCTGGCCGAGCGCGAGCGCAAGGTGCCGGCCGACGTCGCCATCGTGGGCTTCGATGATATTCCCTTCGCGTCCATCACCACGCCGCCGCTCACCACGGTGCACCAGGACTATCAGCGGGGCGCGCGCGTGCTGGTCGGGAACCTGCTGCACTTGCTGCGCGGCGAGGCAGCCGAATCGGTGGTGATGCCCGCCGTGCTGGTGGTGCGCGCCTCGAGCATGCGCCAGCAGTATCGCGCGCTGCCGTCGATCCGTGGCAGGCGCCGCGGCGAGGCGCGCAGCGGCAAGCGCGACAAGGTTGGCTGAAGCGGCCCGTCGCGCCGGGGCGGGTGGTGCTAGCGCGCCGCCTTCACGTGCTTCGGGAAGAACGCGAACACCTCGGGCATGGCGCCCATGATGATCGTGCCGTGGTTCAGGCCGGGCTTGATCACCAGCTCGTGCGCTACGTGCAATGCGTCGAGCTGCGCGCTGTAGTTCTTCACCGGGCCCATCAGCGAGTCCTGGTCGCCCACCGCCAGCAGCAGCGGAATCTTCGTGATGGGGGATGCGCTGGTCGGCTGCACGTTGAACAGCGCGGGCGCGAGCAGCGCGACGCCGGCCCAGATGTCCGGATACTTCTCGGCGATGTGCAAGGCGCCGCCGCCGCCCTGTGAGTGGCCCATCAGGTAGATGCGCCGATCATCGATGTTGTATTCCTTGCGCACCAGCGCGAGCACGTTCATCACGTCCTGTTCGCTGTACGCGGTTTGCTTCTGCGGATCGGTCTGCTTCGAGCCGCCCACCAGCGGCGGCTGCGGGCGCGGCGTGGCCGCAGCCGCCGGGCCGCCGGGTGCGGCCGGCGGCGGACCGACCGGACGGGCAGGTGGCTGCACGCCGAACCAGGCGCGGTTGTTGTAGCCGATCGCGCCGACCAGGATGTAGCCGCCGGTCTCGGCCAGATCCACCGCGGTGCCGCGCACGAAGGTGAGCGTGGTGCCGGTATAGCCGCGCAGCGCGATGATCAGCGGCGCCTTCCGGCCCTTGCGGATCTTCGAGGACACGAACACGGAGTAGGGCAGCTCTTCGCCCGTTTCCTTGAACAGGTAGTGGCGAATCTCGACGCCCTTTTCGGGCACCACCTCGGAGCCGCCGCGTATGCCTGGCGGATACACCTGCGGGGGCGGGCCAGCCTGGGCCAGCGCCACCCCGCACGGCAGATACAGCGCGGCCAGCAGTGCCAGCGCGGCGCAGAATCTTGCAAGCTGTTTCATGGCGGGTCTCCTGGAGTCCGTTCGGGGCGGTCGCTACGGGGACAGAGGTGGAATGAACTGATGGCGCGCCATGAAGCGCAGCGCCTGCATGGGCCATTCGCGCACGGTGGCGTCATCGACGCTGTCGCCCATGCCGAAGCCGTGCGGTCCGTTGTCCAGAATGTGCATCTCCGCCGGGACGCCGGCCTTGATGCAGGCTTCGTAGTACAGCAGTGAATTCATGACCGGCACCAGTTGATCGTTGGTGCCCTGGACCAGGAATGCCGGCGGCGTGGCGCCGGTGACATGCAATTGCGGCGACAGCGGCGCATACAGCGCGGGGTTGTCCTGCGTCAGGTTGGTGCGCGAGCCGCGATGGGTCACGGCATCGTCGGTGAGGTCGATCACCGGATACTCCAGCAGCGTGAATGCCGGCCGGGCGTTCTCCGTGTCGATGGCATCGGGCACGTAGGGCGCGGCCGGCAGCAGCTTGTTGTCGTACAGCGTGGACAGCAGCGCCGCCAGGTGGCCGCCGGCGGAGGCGCCGAGCACGCCGACCCGGTCCGGATCGACGCGGTATTCCTTCGCGTGTGCCTTGATCAGCCGCAGCGCGCGCTGCGCATCCTCCAGCGTGGTGGGGTAGTGATAGCGCGGCGCGTGGCGATAGCGCAGCACGAAGGCCGCGACGTTGTGCGAGCGGAAGAAGCGTGCCGGCGCCGGACCTTCGCCCGGCACGGTGAGGATCTGGTAGCCACCGCCGGGCAGGATGAGCACACCGGCGCCGGTGGCCTGGTCGGCATACGGCAGATAGATGTCGAGCGTCGGTTCGGTGGGGTCGAGCTCGGTTTCCCGTCCCTGCACCACGCCCGGCGTGTGCGCATAGAGCTTGATGCGCGGCACGTCGTCGCGGATCGGTCCGGCGCCGAGACCCATGGGGCCGCGCCCCGGCGGCGGCCCGCCTGGTCCGGGCGGGCCGGCCGCATGGCCGGCAACCGTAACGGACAACAGCAACGCGCAGCCCAGCACTCTTGCGTAGGAAAGCATTCGTCCCCCTTTATCCAAGCGGACCTGCATGCCAACGGCGGCCCGCTCCTTGTGCGGCCGACTCTAGCACGGGGCCGCAATCGTTTGCATACGGCAGCGCCAGCGGTATGCTGCGCACAAATCAATGGTGTCGTCCCGCGCGCCGGGAGTTGGCGCGCGGCGGTCGCGCAAGGGGGTAGCCGGATGCGCAAGCAGTCAGTCCGCAAGGCATTCCTGTTCGCGGCGTTGTTGTTCATCGCGAGCGCATCGGTTGCCGCGCAGGATGGCTGCGGCAAGGCCTGTCGCGGCAACTGGGTGGCGGCCTGGGGAACCGCGCAGCAGCTGGTGGTGCCGGCGCGCGCCATTCCCGCGCGCGAGACGCCGCCGCCCAAGGTCGCCGCGCAGACCGTGCGCATGCTGGTCCGCACCACCCTTGCCGGCCGTGCCGTGCGCGTGGCCCTGTCCAACTCGTTCGGCTATGCGCCGGTGCGCATCGACGCGGTGCAGATCGCGAAGTACGCCGGCTCGTCCGGGGCGATCCAGCCGGGCAGCAGCCGGGCGCTGAGCTTCGGCGGCAACGCGTGGGTGGTGCTGGCCCCGGGCGCGCAGATCTACAGCGATCCGATCGAATACGACGTGCCGGCGCAGACCGATCTGGCCGTTTCGCTGTATGTCGCCGATGACAGCGGCCCGACCACCGCGCATCCCATCGGCATGCGCACCGCCTGGCTGGCTGCCCGGCAATCAGGCGGCCGCCGACAAGCTGGATGGCGCGACGCAGTTTCATTCCTACCTGTGGCTGGCCGGCCTGGACGTGCTCGCCGCGGACAACGCGGCCACGGTCATCGCCTTCGGCGATTCGATCACCGACGGCTTCGGCGTCACCATGGATTCGGACATGGCGTGGCCCTCGGTGCTGGCGCGACGCCTGACGGCGCAGCGGCGCATGGCGCCGCGCGCGGTCATCAACATGGGCATTTCCGGCAATCGGGTACTGAAGGAGGGCGCCGGCTCCAGCGCGCTGGCGCGCTTCGATCGCGACGTGCTGTCGCGTCCGGGCGCGAAGTGGATCGTGCTGCTGGAGGGCATCAATGACATCGGCTTCAGCGCGATCCCGGGTCTGCCTGCCAGCGAGAAGGTGACGGCCGCGCAGATCATCACCGGCTACCGGCTGCTCATCGAGCGCGCGCACCTGCACGGACTGGCCATCATCGGCTGCACCCTGACCGCCTTCGAGGGCACGCCGACCTACACCGCGGCCGGCGAGCAGATGCGCCAGGACGTGAATCGCTGGATCCGCGACAGCGGCGCCTTCGACGCCGTGGTGGACCTGGACGCGGCGACGCGTGATCCCGCGGCGCCCACCAAACTGCGCGCGGCATACGATTCGGGCGATCACATCCATCCCAACGATGCCGGCAACAAGGCCATGGCCGGGGCCATCGACCTGAAGCTGTTCCAGCTGAGGGGCTGCCCATGAAACTGCAAGTCATCGCCGCGTCGCTGGTCTTGTGTGCCGCCTCCGGGGCATTTGCCGCCCAGGCATCGGCACGACGCGCCATTGCGCGCCGGCGCCTCGCGCATCGACTACACACCCGCCAAAGATCACCTGCCCGCGAATTTCAACGGCGTGCTGGACGACATCTACGTGCGCTCGCGTGGTCGTGGACAACGGCCAGACGCGCGCCGCGCTGGTGTCGGTGGATGCCGGCGCGATCCCGACCGACCTGTATGCCAAGGTCAGCGCGCGCGCGGCGCAGGAGCTGGATATTCCGGCCGCGCAACTGCTGCTGTCGGCCACGCACACGCACAGCGTGCCGTTTCGGCTCGGCGGCGACGTCGAGGCGAAGATCATGCA
This sequence comes from uncultured Gammaproteobacteria bacterium, assembly GCA_963812195.1. Classification (GTDB taxonomy): domain Bacteria; phylum Pseudomonadota; class Gammaproteobacteria; order Steroidobacterales; family Steroidobacteraceae; genus ZC4RG30. The sequence goes on along the minus strand of CAWEUI010000007.1, from coordinate 72,000 downwards.
GAGCCTGCGCGAGGCGGTGGCGCGCCTGCAGCCGGCCCGCGTGGCCTGGGGCACGGGCGTCTCGTACATCAACGTGAACCGCGACTCGGGTCGATCCGGCCACCCACCGCTGGTGGGAAGGGCCGAACTACGACGGCACTTCCGACAAGACCGTGGCGGTGGTGCGCTTCGAGACGCTGTCCGGCGAGCCCATCGCCGTGTACGCGAACTACGCGGTGCACGGCGTGCTGACCGGCACACTGGACCTGATCAGCGGCGACATTCCCGGCGCCACCTCGCGCTATGTGGAGCAATCGCTGGGCGGCAATGCCGTGGCGCTGTGGACCAGCGGCGCGGCCGGTGACCAGAACCCGATCTACTTCAACCAGACCTACGAGCTGCGCGACATCCGCATCAAGGACTACGCCAAACGCGGGCAGGACATCAGCAATTCCATGCCGCCGGGCGGGCAGGGGCTGGATCGCAGCAATCCGCGCGTGCAGCTGCTGATGGAGCAGCAGAAGCAGATGACGCTCACCATGGGCCAGATGCTGGGCGAGGAGATCCTGCACGTGATGCGCGAATCGCTGGACAAGTCGCCGCTCGACGCCACGATCCAGGGCATGCAGGCCGAGTTCAACTGCCCGGCGCGGCGGCGCACCGATTCGGGCCGCGCCGGCTACCCCGGCACCTATGTCGATGCGGGTGAAGTGCCGATCAGGGCTGGGCGCATTGCGCATCGGCGATGTCTACATCGGGGCCGTGAACGCGGAGGTCTACAACGCCATCGCCCTGCGGCTCAAGCGCGAATCCCCCTTCAAGCACACGCTGATGGTGACGCTGACCAACGGCTCGGCGCCCACCGGCTACATTCCCAGCGAGGACGCCTTCGGGCGCAATGTGTTCACGGTGCTGTCCTCGCGCCTGAAGCCCGGCTGCGCCGAGGCCGGCATCGTCAACGGGCTGGTAGACCTGATGCGCGGCCTGTAGGGTTTCGGTCATACTCGGCGCCCTACACTCGCAACTGTGAGGGCGGCACGTGATCTTCGAGCAAATCGTATCCGGCGGCTGCCTGTCCTACCTGGTCGGCTGCAGTGACACCTGCGCCGCCGCGTTGATCGACCCGGAGCTGTCGAAGATCGATCGCTACCTGGCGCTGTTGTCGCGCGACGGTCTGCGTTTGCACTACGTGATCGACACACACACGCATGCCGATCATTTCTCGGCCACGCGCCGGCTCGCGAAGCAGCTGGGTGTGCCGGTGGTCATGCATCGCCGGACGCCGGCGCGCGGCGTGGACATGCTGGTGGATGACGGCGAGATGATCGTGGTGGGCAAGTTGCGGCTGCGCGTGCTGTATACGCCGGGCCACACGGTGGATTCCATGTGCATTGTGACCGAGGATCGCGTGTTCACCGGCGACACATTGCTGATCGGCGCCACCGGGCGGACCGACCTGCCCAGTGGCGATCCGCAGCAGCTGTACGACAGTCTGTTCGGCAAGTTGCTGAAGCTCGACCCGGCGCTGCTCGTGTACCCGGCGCACGACTACAAGGGCCGGAGCCATTCCACCATTGGTGCCGAAATCGCCGGCAATCCGCGCCTGCAGGCAAGAGATCGCGACACATTCGTCGCGCTGATGAACAACCTGAACCTGTCCATGCCCACGCACCTGACCGAGTCATTGCGCACCAACCTGTCCGGCGGCAAGACGGTCGGGCAGCTGCTGGCCGAGGCCGCTGACAGCGTGCCGTTCATGGCGCTCGATGAACTGCGCTCGCGTGTGGAGCGCGACGAGCCGGGCCTGGTGGTGCTGGACGTGCGCGAGCGCGACCTGTACGAGGCCGGTCACATACCCGGCGCACGCCATCTGCCGCGCGGCCAGCTCGAGCTGCGCGTCAACGAGGAGCTGCCCGACCCGACCATGCGGATCATCGCGGTGTGCGAATTCGGCCGTATCTCCACGCTGGCCGCCGCCACATTGCGCGAGCTGGGTTTCCAGCGCGCCGTGGCGCTGGACGGCGGCATGAAGGCGTGGCGCGAGGCGCACTATCCCCTGGAAGGCGCCGCCGGCGCTTGAATTACCCCGGCGGCAACGCCGTGCGCTGCTGGAATTTCCACACGCCGCCGACGCGCACCAGTTCGTCCTCGTAGCGGCCGGCCACCGCGGCCTGCGGCGTGTTGCCGTCCATCTTGTAGAAGATGAACCGTGAACTCGCCCTGGCGTGATCGCCCTGCACCTCGATCTGGAAGTTCGACATCACGTGGAAGTTCTTCCCCTTCGGGACATCGGCGGCGGCGTCGTTGAACATCTTTTCCATGGCCGCCTGGATTTGCTTCGGGCCCTTGTAGCTGCCCTGGGCGCCCTTCCACACGCCGTCCCTGGCGAACAGCGCCGCGTAGGCCGCGAAGTCGCGGGCATCGAGCGTGCGGCCGTATTCGACCAGCAGGTGCTTGATGGCCTGTTCGTCGTCGACGCGCCGGAACTTCATCTCCACGCTGACCGGCGAGGGCCCATCGCGCGCGTCCAGGGATGCCCAGCCGCGCTGCGTGGTCGCGGGCAGGAAAGCTGAAGAACGCATTGACGGCATGGATCTCGCCGCCCCACACCTTGAAGGCTTCCAGGGCGATCAGCGCGTTGCCCGGTCCATATGATCCAGTGTCGCCGAAATTCAGCCACAGCAGTACGGTGTCGTTGTCCTCGTCCACCGCGGCGACGCTGGCCTGCACGTCCGGATGCAGCATGATCTTCTGCGTGTACATGCCCGCGCAGTTCGGGCGCGGGCAGCCCACGCCGGCCGTATATGCGCCGTTCTCGATGCGGTAGGCTTCCTTGCTGAAACGTGTCGGCGCATCCGTGAAGTTGCCGATGCGCAGGCCTTCCGGGTACCCCAGCGCGGTGCGGATCATGGCCGCCGCGCGAATCCTTCCGGGCCGCCGGCACGGGGTCGTTGAAATGCGGCAATGGCTTGCCCAGCTCCTGCGGCTGGAAGTGCGAATCCGGCTTGACGATCTCCACCAGCGTTTCGATGCCGGCGATCCTGCGGTCCCGCACGTGCAGCACCAGCGAGTACAACACTGGCTGCTTGCCTTGCAGCAGCATCAGATGCGCGGCGGCGATCTGGTCGCGCACGTCGATGTAGTCCTGTCGGAAGCCGCTGTTGCCCGTGACGGTCTTCCACAGGCCATCGCCCAGGGCGAGCTCGGCGGAGTTCTCGGTGAAGCGTACGTCCGGCGTCACCGGCAGTTGCGCGGGCTTGTGGGCCAGCAGTGCGTCGACGTAGCTCGTGACCAGGCCGGTCAGGCAGGCGCGGTCGCAGTCGGCCGCGCAAGCCAGTGCGGGCAGCAGGCCCGCCAGGGCCACCAATCCAATCGCTATTCTCTTGAACACGGTACCCCCTCCCGGCTGGCGTTCAGTCCGCAAAGACTACCAGCTTGCGGAGGGGTTGGCCGAGTCTAGGAGGAGGGCTGCTTCTTCCAGCCCAGGAACGACCTGGTGGCGATCACTTCCTGCAAGCGGCAGAAGTTCCAGTCGCGGTCCGTCGGCATGAGCTTGCCGTTCTTGTAGGCCGCACAGCTTGCAGGCTTGGGCAGCGGGTACTCCTCGATCGGATCGTCCAGCAGATCGTAGAAGGTGCAGCTGCTGGTGTCCGCGTTCTCGTCGCAGATGATCTTGTACTGGTCGTTGCGGGCGCCGGCCTCGCGGATGTTGTTCTTTATCGGATTGGTGGTCTCGGCGAGCAGGTAGCCGGTGTTCGGGTCGCGGATGTGCGTGGCGCCATGGAACAGGATGGGAGAGAGCGTCACGCCGTCCATCGGCACCATGGTGCCTTTCGTCAGCCCCGGCACCAGTTTCGGGGCCTTGAGTCCGGCCATTTCCAGAATGGTCGGTGTCAGGTCGGTGGTCGAGATCGCGGTGTCGCTGACCGAGCCGGGCTTGATGCCCGGTCCACGGATGGCAAACTCCACGCGCGCGCCGGCCTCGGTGGAAGTTCCCTTGCCGCGTCCCTTGCGCGTGATGTACATGTTGTCGATGAATTCGCGGCGCTTGCCGAACATCCAGGTGCCGTTGTCGCCCATGTAGATCACGTAGGTGTTCGGGTCCAGCGAGTCGACCGTCTTCAGCAACTTGCCGATGAGCGTATCGGCGGCGTTGGTCATGGCCCGCATGAGCTGCTTGTCGGTGCAGTCGCCGGTATTGGCCGAACCAAAGGTGCCGCCGCAGGATTGCATCTCCCTGATCGCCGTGGCATCCAGGGTGTCCTTGTTCGGTACCGCCATCGGGTTGGGGTTCTGCTGGCCGGTGATGTGCGAGAGATTGAACGCGAACCACACGAACCATGGTTTGTCCGGGTTCTTCGTGTGCTGGTCGGTAATCCATTTGACCGCATCGGCCACCTTCACCACCGGTGCGTAGGTGGTCGGCGCGACACCCGGCAACGAGCGCGTGGGGGCCGGTTCGTTGCGCCACTTGTCGGCCGGCGTGGAGGCGTCCTGCACCTGGTAGTCATACTTCCAGTAGGTGCGGATGCCGCCATTCAGGTTGCCTTCGAACAGGTCGAAGCCGGCCTGCTTGGGCTTCATGCCCGGATACGGGGTGCCGCCCCGGGCGGGACGGCCGGCCAGCCCCGCGATATGCCACTTGCCGAACACGGCGGTGGCATAGCCGGCCTTGTCGTGCAGGTCCTTCACGAAGGAGTAGTGGTACTGCGGCAGCCATCCGGTGTAGTCCAGCACGCCGGTGTTGGTCGGAAACAAGCCGGTGATCAGCGAGGTGCGGGTGTTGGCGCAGAACGGCTGGGCCCAGGCATGCGTGAAGCGCATGCCGGCCTGCGCAAAGGCATCCAGCGTGGGCGTGTCGGCAGGGTGGCCCTGGATCAGCTTGTAGTCCGGATGGTTGTGCCCGGATGGCCCGTACTGCTTGAGCAGGTTGTCGATGACACCCGGGTACATGTCGGTGGTCACATCGAAACCGATGTCGTCGCCGATGATGAGCAGGATGTTCGGCTTCCTCGCCCCGGCGGCAATTGCCGGTGCGGTTGCCAACACGAGCGAGCCGAGAGCAAACAGGCCGAGCATGGCCTTCGAGGCGACAGAACGAAGCATGGGATCCCCCCGGTACTGATACCCCGACAATTTGCCGGGGTGGCTGCTTGAAAGAGGTCCTTACGGATAACCCGTAGGGACCTGGCAGTCAATTGAAGAAGACGTCAGCGATAGCTGGCAACGGCCTGGCGTATCTGCGCGTTGTTCGGAAAGCGGCGCGCCGCGGCTCGCAACTCCTGTATTCCACGGGTTCGCTGTCCGGTGTCGATCAGCGAAAGCGCATACACCAGCATGTACCGGGCATTGTCTGGTGCGAGCTGGCTGGCCTGCGCGAGCAGCGTCACCGACTGTGCCTTGCGCCCGGTGCGCACATAGAGCAGACCCAGCATGTGGTGCGCGTCGGCCGATTCGGGGTAGTCGGCCACGGCGTCGCGCAGCAACGTCTCGCCCAGGTCGTCGCGATTCTCCGCGCGGTAGACATCGGCCAGATTGAGCATGGCCGGCAGGTAGCGCGGTGCCAGCAGCAGCGCCTTGCGCAGGGTCTGCTCGGCGACGGCCGGACCACTCTGGGCTGCCTGGAACAGCGCCAGGTTGCTCAGGGACTCGGGCATGTCCGCGTTGTACATGAGGCTCTGCCGGTATTCATCGAAAAGCTTGCCGAGCGCATCGCGTTGCGCGGCCGGTGCCGAAGCCAGTGGCAAGGTGGCCAACTGCTGCGCAACCGCCATGCGCACCGATTTGACCGGATCCGCGAGCAGCGGCTGCAGGTGTTGCAGGCGTAGCCGGATGTCCACATTGCCCAGCGCGGCGACCGCACCGGCACGAATCAGCGGATCGGGCGAGCGCATGGCGCTGTCCAGGGCGGACAGCTGTGCCGTGGACGGGAAACGGCCGCTCTCCAGCAGGGCAGTGGCGCGCAGGATCGCCGGCCGGTCCGGGTTGCCGGCGTAGGCGAGCAACTCCGGTGCCACCGCGGCATCGTTGCGGCGCGCCGCGCTGAGCAATGCCGTTTGCGGATAGTAAGGCTGCTTGCGGCCGGTGCGCCTGACGATGAAGTCCGCCGCCCACTGGTCGCTCTTGTCCCGGTGGCACTGCGTGCAGGTGTTCGGCACGCCGTACTTCACGCTGGCCACCGGATCCGGCACGCGGAAGGAATGATCGCGCCGGATGTCCACGCCCATGTAGGTTCGCTGCGGCATGTGGCAGTTCACGCATTGCGCGCCCGCTGAGTCCAGCTTGTGGAACATGTGCTGTTCGGTCTGATACTTCGCCGCCTGGTGGCACTGCAGGCACAGCCTGTTGCCGGTGGCGCGCAGCTTGCCGCTGTGCGGTTCATGGCAGTTCGTGCAGGTGACGTGGTTGGCATGCATGCGGCTTTGCAGGAAGGAGCCGGCAACGTAGACCTCCTCGCGCATCTGCCCATCATCGAAGTAGCGGCCTTCCAGCAGCGGGCTGAGCGAGAAATCATCGAAGAAGCCGTGTGACGGGTCGGGCTGCTGCAGCTCCGAGCGCCGTGAGTGGCAGTCCGCGCAGACCTGCAGCTGGCCGGGCAGCGGCGTGTCGCTGCGCCTCGGGATGGGCAGGGTGCCGTCGTGCGGTTCCCACACCTTGCGCACATCGGTGACCAGCCCCTTGTTCGGCAACGAGTGCTTGCCATGTGCCCAGGCTACGTGGTGCGACCCCGGTCCATGGCAGGCCTCGCAGCCCACGTTGATCTCCTGCCAGTGCGTGTCGTAGGTATTGGTCTGCGGCGAGTAATTCTTCACCAGGTTGGTGGAGTGGCAGCTCGCACAGCGTGAGTTCCAGTTCTGGAAGGCGCCGGTCCAGTGCAGCGGATCGTCGTGCGTGACGGGTTGATCCGGATACAGGTCGAACCAGCGCTGGCCGCCCAGGGCAACCGGCCGACTGTCCCAGGCGATGGACAGCGCCTGCAGCCGCCCGTCGGCAAATGCGATCAGATACTGCTGCAGCGGGTAATGGCCGAAGGTGTAGGAGACCTGGAAAGTCTGCAGTTGGCCTTTCGCGTTGTCGGTCTCCACGAAGAACTTGCCGTCGCGCTTGAAGAAACGCGAGCTGGTGCCGAAGTAGTTGAACGTGACGTCGCTGAAATCACCCAGCACGGTTTCACCGGAGGCATGCTCCATCGCGTGGCGATGGTCGCTGCGCTCCCAGTTGTGAAATTCGCTCTGGTGGCAGACCGCACACTGGTTGGTGCCCACATATGCAGGCGGGGGCAGCGGTCGCAGCGCCTGCCACAGCACATACAGTGCGGCGGCGGCGAGCACCAGGCAGACGGCGGCAATGGTGAGCAGGCGGCGCTTCGGCATGGTCGTGATCAATCGGCGCCGAATTGCAGCGGCCGGCGGACCGGTGCGCATGATACTGCACCCGGTCCGGCCGCGTTCACAACAGGCCGGGTCTCGCGTATCGTCGGGCCCGGCACGGCGGGGCGAGACGGGTATGGGACGATTCGCCGTCTGGTCGACGTCTGGTTTCGCTGTGATCTCACTGGAGCGCGGAAGATGAATTCAACGCCGCCGCCGAACGAAGTGCCGCGTGCCCAGCACCTGGCCGAGCGTGCATTCGCGACGCTGGAGAGCTTCCTGCATATCGAGGCGGTCAGCGGCATCGTGCTGCTGGCTGCCGCGCTGGGTGCACTGCTATGGGCCAATTCGCCGCTGGGCCACAGCTACCACGACCTGTGGCATGCGCCGCTGACGATCGGATTCGGGGAGTTCGTCTTCGCGCGGCCGCTGCACTTCTGGATCAACGACGCGCTGATGAGCGTGTTCTTCCTGGTCGTGGGCATGGAGATTCGTCGCGAGATCAGCGAAGGGGCGCTGAGCAGCTTGCGCCAGGCCGCGCTGCCACTGGCCGCGGCCGTGGCCGGCGTGATCGTTCCGGCACTGGTGTTCTTCGCGTTCAACAGCCAGGCGCCGCGCAGCGACGGCTGGGCAGTGGGCGCGGCCACCGACATCGCCTTCGCCGTGGGAGTGCTGGCGCTGCTGGGCCGCTCCATTCCGGCCAATGTGCGGGTGATCCTGCTGGCGCTGGCCATCATCGACGACATCATTGCCGTGCTGATCATCGCGTTCTTCCATTCCGGGGGGCTGCAGCCCATCGGGTTCGTGGTCGCGGGCGCCGGAATCGTGCTGGCGCTGGCGATGCAGCGGATCGGCGTGGGCAGCGCCTGGCTGTACGTGCTGCCCGGCGCGATCACCTGGGTGGGCATGGTGCAGACGGGCATGCATCCGACGCTGTCCGGCGTGGCATTGGGGCTGCTGACGCCGATGACGCTGAAGCCGATGCGCGAACGGCCCAAACACGTGATTTCGCGAGTGGCCGGCGATCTGCAGCAGCGCGAGATCGATCCGGTGCGCGACGCCAGGCAGCTGGCCGGGCCGTTGCGACAGTTGCGTCACGCCGAGCGCGAGCTGCTGCCGCCGGCGATTCGCGTACAGATGGCGCTGCACCCGTGGGTGGCCTACGGGGTGATGCCGCTGTTTGCGCTGGCCAACGCCGGCGTCGATCTGCATGGCGTGGACTTGTCCGTCGGCGGATCTGTCTGGCTGATGCTGGGTGTGGCGCTGGCGCTGGTGGTCGGCAAGCCGCTGGGTGTGGTGGCGATGAGCTGGCTGGTGGTGCGACTGGGCTGGTGTCAGCTGCCCGCCGGCGTGAGCTGGCGTGGAGTCGGGCTGATCGGCCTGCTCACCGGAGTGGGCTTTACCATGTCCATCTTCATCGCCACGCTTGCCTTTGCGGACGAGAACCTGCTGAGTGCCGCGAAGCTCGGCGTATTGCTCGGCTCCGCCGTGGCCGCGGTGCTGGGGCTTGCCTGGGGATACCTGTTCCTGCGGCGTTGAATCAGCCCGCCGCGGTATCCATCTGCTGCAGCAGCCGCACCTGGGGCAGGCTCTGCGGGTATTCCTGCTGCAGGAATGCCAGCATCTTCTCGCGCACATTACAGCGCAGATCCCAGGCCCTGGAGGCATCGGACGCACTGGCAAGCAGGCGGATCTGCACCGAATGCTCGGTGATGTCGGTGACCTGCACGCTGTTGACCTTGTGGTCCCACTGCGGCGAGCCTTCCAGAAGCCGGGTGAATTTCTCGCGGACCCGCTCGAGAGGCACGCGATAGTCGACGTACAGATACACGTAGGCCAGCAGGTCGGCCGAGCTGCGCGTCCAGTTCTGGAAGGGTTTGTCCAGAAAGTAGGTGATCGGCACGATCAAACGGCGCAGGTCCCAGATGTTGATGACCACATAGGTAAGCGTGATCTCCTCGATGCGCCCCCATTCACCCTCGACGATCACCACGTCGTCCAGCCGGATGGGCTGGGTCAGTGCGATCTGAAAGCCGGCCAGCAATGTGGCGAGGCTGCGCTGTGCGGCGAAGCCCACCACGATGCCGGCCACGCCGGCCGAAGCCAGAATGGTGGTGCCGACCTGCCGCACGGAGTCGAACACCATCAGCATCGAGGCGAATGCGATCAGGCCGATGACTGCCAGCGCGGCCTTGCGCAGTACGGTGACCTGCGTGTAGATACCGCGCGCTTCGCGGTTGTCGGCCACGTCCAGGCGGTATCTGGACAGGATCAGCTCACAGGCCGCGTCCACCAGACGATACAGGATGTACGAGAAGGCGCCGATCAGCACCATGCTGACCACGTTGCTGAACAGCGCCTGCATGCGTTGCGGCACATCCAGCATCGGTGCGCCAAGAATGATCGCCAGCAGCGGCAGGATCAGGCGGATGCCGGTGCCGACGATGGGCAGCAGCAGGTCGTCCACGTGCCCTTCGATGCGCCCGGTCAGGTTCTTCAGCGCATCCTCGATGCCGCGGCCGATGCGTGAGAGCAGCCACATCAATGCCAGCAATGCACCGATGCCGCGCAGGCCGTCGAGGATCGCGAGGCTGTAGTGCTTCACCGTGGGGTAGGGCAGTTCGGCGAGCAGACTCGTCAGCGCGTAGTGCAGTCCGTACACCCACAGCAGCAGCGCGATGGGACCCACGACCTTCATCAGGGTGCGCATGACCCAATGACGGATGGTGGCGTCGCGGCCGGCGTCCCCGTCGGCCATCGCCGCGGCATGGCGGTAGCGTCTGCGCACCCACCACTTCAGCCCCAGGTGCGCGGCGCCCACCAGCACGACGGTCAGCAGGCTGGCGCCCAGGGTGCCGGTGGTGATGCCCAGCAACAGCTCTTCTTCGCCGTTCATGGCGTGCTCCTTGCGTCGTTGGTGGAGATGCGCGGCGGCCGGCGCAGCGCGATGGACTCCCAGATTGCCACCACGAGCAGTACAACGGTAGTTGCGATGCCCAGTCCGGGCACGGACAGCATGCCGGTCCGTGCCGGCCATATCAGCGCCAGCAGCAGCACGAATCCGGCCAGGTGCGAAAACGGCGGACCGGCGCGCTCGTTCATGGCCCACTTGAACGATGCCGTGCCGATGATGTAGATGAGCGGTCCGGCGAGCATCACGACCCAGCCCGCCGCGTGAGCGTCATGGGCATCGCGCGCGAACACCAGCTCGTCGGCCACCGCACACACGATGATGCCGGCCACGATGGGAATGTGCAGGTACGTGTAGGCGAGGCGTCCCTGGCTGCCCGGATCGGTCGAATGGGCAATGCGGTGGTGCGCGCGGCCGGCGCCGGTGTCGAAGTAGATCCACCACATCAGCACGCAGCCCAGCGCGGCACTGGCCAGCGCGACCAGCGCGGCCGCATCATGCCTGCTCCACGGCAGATCGGCGTAGGCCGTGCCGGTCATCAGCAGCGATTCACCCAGCGCAATGATGACGAACAGCCCGCAGCGTTCGGCCAGATGTCCGCCGGCGATGTTCCAGTCGCGCGTATGCGAGCGACCCAGTCCCGGGAAGCGATACGAGAGAGCCGGAGCAAGCAGTTCCAGGCCAAGAGCAATCGACCAGGCCAGTGGCTGCACGCGTTGCCACTGCGCGCCGCCGAACCAGAACACGCCGGAGACAACGAACCAGGCCAGCATGCGCTGGAAGCTGTGCGTTACTGCCGGCGCGCCATCGCGCGCAGCCCACAGGAAGAATGCGGTCCGGCCGAGCTGCATGCTCACGTAGCAGGCCGCAAATACCATGGCGTACTCGGCGAAGGCGTGCGGGATCGACACCGCCAGCAACAGCCCCGCGCCCATCAACGCGAACAGGCACAGCCGCACCGGCAGGCGCTCCGGCGCCAGCCAGTTGGTGACCCAGCTCGTGTAGATCCACACCCACCACACCGCGACCAGCAGCAACGCCACCCGCGAGGCCCCGGCCAGGCTCAGGTCCTCCAGCAGCGTGTGCGACAGCCGCGTGACGGCGAACACGAATACCAGATCGAAGAACAGCTCGATGTTCTCGACCCGGTCCCCGCCGGCCGTGTCACGGGCGCGCAGCAGGGAGCGATTCATTCGGCTAGGATTCTCCATCATGAGCAATCGTATCCATCCGCTGCGCCGCGGTCTCGCCACAGTTGTTCTGGCCACCATTGCCATGTGGTGCATGGCGCAGCAGGCGCCGCCACCTGCTCCGGATGCCGGTGAAACCCCGCCCGCACCGGCCGTGCCACAGCCGCCGGCTCCCCCGCAGCCGGCCACCGTGCCGGTGGTCATGCACACCACCATGGGCGATATCCATCTGGCGCTGGAAGTCGAGCGCGCCCCGGTCACGGCCGGCAATTTCCTGCACTACGTCGACACCAGACGCTTCGACGGCATCACCTTCTATCGCGCGATGAAGGTCACCGAGGATGGCAAGTACGGCCTGGTGCAGGGCGGACTGCAGGGCAACCGCAAGAAGCTGTTCAAGCCGATTGCGCACGAGTCGCCGCTTGCCACCGGCCTTTCGCATGTCGACGGTGCGATATCCATGGCGCGTGAGGCACCGGGTACGGCGGATGCCGACTTCTTCATCGTGATCGGCGATCTGACCACCATGGATGGCAAGGCCGACGGCAGCGATCCGGGTTATGCGGTTTTCGGGCGGGTTACCGCGGGCATGGACGTCGTGCATGCGATTCTCGAGCTGCCCAGAAGCGAGGATGCGCACAATCCGGTGATGAAGGGGCAGATGCTGGCCCAGCCGGTGAAGATCCTTACCGTGCGGCGCGAACAATAAAGAGATTTTCATGCAGCGATAACCTCGCCTGCGCGAAGTCTTTCGGACAAACTGTCGCTCGCCGATTCACCAAGCGATGGAGTGCTGCATGAACAACAAGTCCAAAGTTATGTCCCTCGCAGTCGCCGCGATGCTGGTCGCAGCCGCCGCCAGTGCCCAGGCTCCGGGCGGTCCGCCCCCGGGCGGCCCCGGTGCAGGCATGCCGCCAGGCGGAATCACGCCCGACTTCGTGCTGGGCAACAATGATCTGAACAAGGACGGCGTCATCACCAAGGAAGAGGCGACCAAGGCCGGCAAGCAGCTGATCCAGTCCTGGGACACCTTCGACCTGAACAAGGACGGCAAGGTGACCCGCGAAGAGCTGACCAAGGGGTTGGCGAACATGACGGGCGGCCCTGGTGGCGGGGGTCCTGCTGCCGCGCCGCCGGCGCAGTAGTAACCCGCGGGCAGCCGTGAACCGCGTCCTGATTAGCGCGGGCGCCGGCGGAATTGGCCTGGCGATTGCGCGCGCCTTTCACGCCGATGGCGCGCGTGTCTTCGTCTGCGACATCGACGCGGCCGCGCTGGAGCGCGCGGCTGCCGCGATGCCGGGCCTCCTCACTGCGCGTTGCGACGTGGGGGATCGCGCCGCGGTCGAGGCCATGGTGGCCGAGGCCGCGCGTGGGCTCGGCGGCCTCGATGTGCTGGTCAACAACGCCGGCATCGGCGGGCCCACGCTGCCGGTGCACGAGCTGGATCCGGACGACTGGGATGCCGTGCTGCGCGTGAACCTGACCGGTGCGTTCAACGTCTCGCGGGTGGCGATTCCGCACCTGATCCGCAATGGCAGTGGCGTGATCATCAACATGTCCTCGGCGGCGGGACGATTCGGGTATCCGAACCGCAGTCCCTATTCCGCTTCGAAGTGGGCATTGATCGGGCTTACCAAGACGCTGGCCATGGAACTGGGCGAGCACGGCATCCGTGTCAACGCCATTGCGCCGGGCGCGGTGGCGGGTGAGCGGGTCGAGCGCGTGTTTCAGGGTCGGGCGCAGGCCTCGGGCCGCAGCATCGAGGAGGAGAAGCGGCTGCAGCTCGTCAACCAGTCGCTGAAGCTGTTCGTGGACCCGGACGACATCGCGCGCCTCGCGCTTTACCTGGCTGGCGATGCGGCCAAGTCCATTTCCGGCCAGGTCTTGCCCATCGACGGGAATCTGCAACGCGCCTGACACGTCCGGCTGTGCTAAGTTGCGCCCATGGCGCTGCTGATCCTCGGCCTCGTGCTGTTCCTGGGCATCCACTCGGTGCCGATCTTCGCGCTTGCCACGCACGACAGGTTGGTGGCGTCGCTCGGTCGCAATGGCTGGCGCGGTGTGCACTCGCTGTTCGCAATCGCCGGGCTGGTACTGATAGTCATCGGTTTCGGCCAGGCGCGCCACGCGCCCATCGTGCTGTACTCGCCGCCGGTCTGGATGCATCACGTCACGTTCCTGCTGATGCTGCCGGTGTTTCCGCTGATGTTCGCCGCCTACCTGCCATGCTGGACCAAAGTCTGGCTCAAGCACCCGATGCTCACGGCAGTGAAGATCTGGGCGTTCGCGCATCTGCTGTCCAACGGCACGCTCGCCGACGTGCTGCTGTTCGGCGGCTTTCTCGCCTGGGCGGTGGCCGACCGCATTTCCCTGAAGCGCCGCCAGCCCGAGCCCAACATCCACACGGTGCCGAAGATCACGTACGACGTGCTGGCCATGGTGGCCGGCCTCGCGCTGTACGCGGCTGTGCTGGCGTGGCTGCACCTCTGGCTGATCGGCGTGCCGCTGATCTAGTTTCCCATGCCGCCCAGCTACCGTGCCATGCGGTTGCACGCTGCGGCCACTGCACTGGAATGCCGGGAGCAACCGGTGCCGCAACCCGGGCCGCAGCAGGTGCTGCTCAAGGTGTGCGCCTGCGGCGTGTGCCGTACGGACCTGCACCTGCTGGATGGCGAGCTGCCGCAGGCGCGCTATCCGGTCACGCCCGGGCATGAAGTGGTTGGGCGAGTGGCGGCGCGCGGCAGTGCCGTTGCGGCATTCAACGAGGGCGACCGGGTTGGCGTGCCCTGGCTGGGGGGCAGTTGTGGCCAGTGCGAGTACTGCCGGACCGGCCGCGAGAACCTGTGTGATGCGGCGCGCTTCACCGGCTGCAGCATGGACGGCGGCTACGCCGAGTACGCGCTGGCCGATGCGCGCTACTGTCTGCCGGTTCCGGATCGCTACAGCGACGCCGAAGCCGCGCCCTTGCTGTGCGCGGGACTGATCGGCTATCGCGCCTATCGTGCGGCAGGCGAGGGTACGGTGCTGGGCCTGTATGGCTTCGGGGCTGCCGCGCACCTGATTGCACAGGTGGCGGTCGCGCAAGGGCGCCGCATCCTCGCCTTTACCCGACCGGGCGACACGGCGGCACAATCCTTCGCGCGCGAACTCGGCGCGCTCTGGGCTGGCGGTTCGGACGAGCAACCGCCGCAGCCGCTGGATGCGGCCATCCTGTTCGCGCCGGTCGGCGCACTGGTGCCGGCCGCGCTGGCCGCCACGCGCAAGGGCGGCCGGGTGGTGTGCGCCGGCATTCACATGAGCGACATTCCATCGTTTCCCTATGCACTGCTGTGGGCAGAGCGCAGCATTGCGTCGGTGGCCAACCTGACGCGGCGCGACGGAGTCGAGTTCATGCGGCTGGCAGGCGAGATGGACCTGCGGCCCGCGGTGCAGACGTTTGCGCTGCAGGACGCCAATCTCGCGCTGGCCGCATTGCGTGACGGACGAGTGCGCGGCGCGGCGGTGCTGGTAAATTCCTGACCCCCACAAGGAGAGTCCAATGAGCACGGGCGGATGGATCTGGTACGAGCTGCTCAGTCCGGACGTGGTGGCGGCGCGCAGGTTCTACGCCGAGGTGGTCGGCTGGAACTGGGCGGCGGCGGACCCGGCCACGGGCTATGCCATGTTCTCGGCCGGCGAGATCCCCATCGGTGGCAGCATGGCGATGCCGGGCGAGCTCGGCATCCCGGGGGCGATCTGGCTGGGCTACGTGCATGTCGCCAACGTGGACGTGGTGGTGGCCGCGGCGCTGCAGAGCGGCGCGCGGCAATGCGTGCCGCCGACGGACATCCCCGGCGTTGGACGCTTCGCCATGATCATGGATCCGCAGGGCGCGCCCGTGTACGTGATGACGCCGCTGTCGCAGGGCGGGCAGAGCCAGTCCTTTGCGGCACGGGTGGGGCACTGCCAGTGGAATGAACTGCTCACCCCGGATCCGGTGGCGGGCGTGGAGTTCTACGTGAAGAACCTGGGCTGGCAAAAGGGCGATGTGATGAACATGGGCCCGATGGGTGAGTACCAGTTCCTCATCGGTGGCGGGCAGCGTTTCGGTGCCGCGATGAAGCGCAGCGAAGGCCCGCCCATCTGGCGTCACTACTTCGGCGTGGACGATATCGATCGCGCCACCCGGGCCATCGCCACCGGTGGTGGCAAGCTGCGCGGCGAAGCGCAGCAGGTGCCAGGTGGTGCGTGGGCGGCGGTGGCTTTCGATCCGCAGGGCGCGGAGTTCGGCGTTTCCGGGCCGCGCAGGTAGTCCGCGATGACCCCTGGTTTCCCGCGAGCGTTCAGCGCGGACTACCTGGGGGACGAAACGCGGCTGGTGCGTGCCGCGGCCAGCCGCGCGTGCCTGCCGGCGGCGCAGTCCGGGCAGGTGCGCGAGCTGGCCGAATCCCTGGTGCGCGACATTCGTGCCGAACATGGCCACCAGTCCGGGCTCGACGCCTTCATGCTGCAGTACTCGCTCAGCTCCCGCGAGGGCGTGATCCTGTTGTGCCTGGCCGAGTCGCTGCTGCGCATTCCGGATACCGAGACCGCGGACCGCCTGATCGCCGAGAAGATCCGCGCCGGCGACTGGAGCGCGCATGCCGGCGAATCCTCCTCGCTGTTCGTGAACGCCTCCACCTGGAGCCTGATGCTCACCGGCCACATCGTGCGCGCCGGGGAGCAGCCGCAGGGCGCGGCCGCGCCCTTCGTGGAGCGCCTGGTGGCAAGGCTGGGCGAACCGGTGGTGCGCGCGGCACTGGGACAGGCGATGCGCATCCTGGGTACGCAGTTCGTGATGGGGCGCACCATCGGCGAGGCCCTGCGCCGCGCACAGTCCGCGGACGTGCGGCCCTGGCGGTACTCCTTCGACATGCTGGGTGAAGCCGCGCTTACCTGGGCTGATGCGCAGCGCCACTACCAGGACTACGCCCATGCCATCGAGGCGATTGCGGCGGCGGACCGGACCGAAGATGCCGCCGGTCGGCCCGGCGTTTCCGTAAAGCTGTCGGCCCTGCATCCGCGCTACGAGCCGGGGCGCATGCCGCGCGTGCTGGCCGAGCTGGTGCCGCGCATGCAGCAGCTCGCGCGGCTGGCCGCGGACCGGGACGTGCCGCTGACCATAGACGCCGAAGAGGCGGACCGTCTGGAGCTGCAGCTCGCGGTGACACGCGCGTTGCTGGAAACGGCTGGCCTGAACGGCTGGCAGGGTCTGGGTCTGGCGGTGCAGGCATACCAGCGGCGCGCACCGGCAGTTCTGGACTGGCTGATCGAGCTGGCCGTGCAACGCCGACGGCATCTGCACATCCGCCTGGTGAAGGGCGCGTATTGGGACACCGAGATCAAACGCGCCCAGGAGCGCGGGCTGGCCGGCTATCCGGTGTACACGCGCAAGGCCAATACGGACGTGGCCTGGCTGGCCTGTGCGCGCACCCTGCTGCGGGCCAATGACGTGCTCATCCATCCGCAGTTCGCCACCCACAACGCGCACACCGTGGCATGGGTGCTGACGGTGGCCGGTGAGGCCGGCCGCGAGTTCGAATTCCAGCGCCTGCACGGCATGGGTCGTGAGCTGTATGCGGCGGTGGATGCGCCCCTGCCGCGTGTACGCGCCGGTGGGCTCGCACGAGCAACTGCTGCCCTATCTGGTGCGCCGGCTGCTGGAGAATGGCGCCAATACTTCCTTTGTGCATCGTCTGGTCGATGAGCGCCTGCCGGTGGCCGATGTGGTGCGCGACCCGATGGACGAAGTGCAGGGCCTGGAGCTCATCCCGCACCCCTCCATCCCGTTGCCCGCGGAACTGTTTGGCGCCGGGCGTCGCAATTCCAATGGCTTGAACTTCGCCGATCCGCCGCTGTTGCGGCGATGCGTGCGCAAGCGGCCGTGCTGGCCACGCGCACCCATCAGGCCGGGCCGCTGATCGCAGGCCGCAAGTGCCCGGGCGCGGCGCGGGCGGTGCGCAACCCGGCGCGACTTGATGATGTGGTCGGCACTGTCATCGAAGCCGGTGCGCTGGACGCGCAGGCGGCGCTGGCCAATGCCGCGGATGCGTTTGCCGCCTGGGAGGCGACACCGGCCGCCGCACGCGCGCAGGCGCTGCGCCGCGCGGCGGATGCCTTCGAGGCGCAGCGCCTGGAACTGATGAGCCTGGCTGTGCGCGAAGCCGGCAAGAGCTGGCCCAATGCGCTGGCCGAAGTACGCGAGGCGGTGGATTTCCTGCGCTACTACGCCGCATGCGCGGAAGGCGACTTCGCCGGCGCGGCGCCGCTGCCCGGTCCCACCGGCGAGCGCAACGAGCTCACGTTGCATGGACGCGGCGTGTTCGTGTGCATCAGTCCGTGGAATTTTCCGCTGGCCATCTTCACCGGGCAGGTTGGCGCGGCGCTGGCCGCCGGCAATACCGTGATCGCCAAGCCGGCCGAGCAGACGCCGTTGATTGCCGCGCGCGCGGTGAGCCTGCTGCACGAGGCTGGTGTGCCGCGCGAGGTGCTGTCCTTGCTGCCGGGCGATGGCGCGCAGCTGGGCGCGCGCACTGCTGTCTGATACACGCGTGGCCGGCGTGGCGTTCACCGGTTCCACCGACGTGGCGCAGCTGATCAATCGGCAGCTTGCCGCGCGCGCCGGCGCGCTGGCCGTGCTGGTGGCCGAGACCGGTGGACAGAATGTGCTGATCGTGGACAGCTCCGCGCTGCCCGAACAGGTGGTGCTGGATGCCGCGGTTTCGGCGTTCGACAGCGCCGGCCAACGCTGCTCGGCCGCGCGCGTGTTGCTGCTGCAGGAGGAGATCGCCGATCGCACCGTCGAGCTGCTGTGCGGGTACATGGATACCCTGCTGATCGGCGATCCGGACTTGCTGGAAACCGACGTGGGACCGGTGATCGATGCCGAGGCACACGCCAGGCTGGAAGCGCATGTGGCACAACTCGCGCCGGCCGCGCGCTGGGTGCACCGCGCCGCGATTCCCGATGGCCTGCCGCATGGCCACTATTTCGCACCGGTGGCACTGGAAATCGACTCGCTGGCACCTTTGACCCGCGAGGTGTTCGGCCCGGTGTTGCATGTGGTGCGCTACCGCGCGGCCGGGCTCGATGCGCTCATCGCGCAGGTCAATGCGCTGGGCTATGGCCTGACCCTGGGTGTGCAGACACGCGTCGAGGCCACCGCGCGACGCATCGCCGCGCGGGCCCGCGTCGGCAACGTCTATGTGAACCGCAACATGATCGGCGCGGTGGTCGGCGCGCAACCCTTCGGCGGGTGCGGATTGTCCGGTACCGGCCCCAAGGCCGGTGGGCCGCACTACCTGCAGCGTTTCGCCACCGAACGCACCGTTTCGACCAACACCGCCGCGGTGGGCGGCAACGCCAGTCTGCTCACGCTGGACCGGTCAGGTTGATTGTCGGTTCCTGGATTTACACCATCGCTGCACATTGCGGTCTATGCTCGCGCTCATGGGATGCAGGCGGTTTGTGCCACTGATAGTCATTCTCGGTCTGGCCGGGTGCGAGCGGCCGCCGGCACTGGCCACGGGCGATGCCGCCCGCGCGCAGGTCGAGGCCACCGAACGGGCTTTTGCCGGCACCATGGCCAGGCGCGATCTGGCTGCTTTCGGCGGGTTCGTATCCGACGAGGCGATATTCTTTTCCGGGGCGGAGCCGCTGCATGGTCGGGATGCCGTGGTGCAATGGTGGTCGCGCTATTTCAAGGATCCCGCGGCGCCGTTTTCGTGGGAGCCGGACCAGGTGCAGGTGCTCGCTTCGGGTACGCTGGCGCTGAGCACCGGGCCGGTGCACGATCCGGACGGCAAACTGATCGGGCGGTTCGCCTCGATCTGGCGCCAGGACCAGCCGGGTATCTGGCATATTGTTTTCGACCGGGGCGAGGCCGCGTCGGACCCCTGATTTCGCTGGCCGGAAGCCTGCCTGAGGCAGCCCTTGGCCGCTCTCTTGCGCGGCCCCTGAGCCGGCCCTAGGCTTGCCGGACTCGGCGAATAGACCGACCCACAGGGGGTAGAGATGCGTTATCAGATCAGAGCCGGCGTGTGTGCCATCGGGGCACTCCTTTTCTGTGCAGCGGCCGCCGCTGCGGAGCACCCGGATTTCACGGGCGTATGGACCAATGCCGGCCGTCCGGGCATTGGCGGGGCGACCCGCGGCAGGGGCGGCGAGCCACCGGCCCTGACGCCGGTGGGCAAGGCGCGAATCGAGGCCTACCAGAAGCTCACCGCAGGGACCGACGACTCACCCTATGCCTGGTGCACCGGCCTGGGAATGCCCAGTTCCATGCTCAGCTCCGGCGGCTACCCCATGGAAATCATGCAGCGCCCGGAGGAGATCATGATCGTCTACGAGGCGATGACCGAGATCCGGCGCGTGTATTTTGGCGACCGCAACATTCCCGAGGCGGATCGCGTGCCGGGCCGCAATGGTTATTCCAGTGGGCACTGGGAAGGCGATACGCTGGTCGTGGAAACCGACAACCTGGATGACCAGGTGGACCAGCGCGGCACTTCGCATTCGGATCAGGCGAAGATCGTCGAGCGCTACCACCTGGATGGCAAGGACGCGCAGGGGCGTCGCATCCTCGCCGTGGAGATGACCATGACCGATCCGGTCTTCTATACCAAACCGCTGGTGAGGGAGAAGCGCTGGGCCGAGATGCCCAACGGCCACTCGCTGCCCTACGAATGCACGGAAGCGAAGTGGCTGGACCGCATCGCGGAAATGGCGCAGAAGGCCGGCGTCCCGGTGCCTTGAGAGACGAGCAAATTACGAGGTGAATGACATGACCAAGATTATCCGCAGACTTACCACCCTGGCGGCCGCCTCGCTGCTCGCCGTCACGGCGGGCGCGCACCATTCGGCCGTACAGTTCGATTTCACCAAGAACGTCAAGTACACGGGCGTAGTGAAGGAATTCACCGCGATCAACCCGCACATGCGCCTGACCATCGACCTGAAGAACGCCGACGGCAAGGGCACCCACGAAGTGAAGTTCGAGGGCCACAGCCTCAACAACATGTACCGCACGGGCTACCGCAAGGGCATGGTGAAGATCGGTGACACCGTCACGGTGAGCTGCGCGCCCTACAAGAACGGCACCGAGGGCGGCTACGTGATCGGCGTGCAGCTGTCCAACGGCGAGTTCTTCGGCATGAAGCCCCGCAACTCGGGCGACGCGGCGCGCGTCGGTGAAGAAGTACGCAGGCAGGCTGAAGGCAAGTAGGCAGAGGTAGAGGCAGCATGGCCCAGATCATCGGCGGAATCGCGACTTCACACACCCCCACGATCGGCTTCGCGCTGGACGCGAAGAAGCACGAGGACCCGGTGTGGAAGCCCATCTTCGAGGGCTACAAGCCCGTGCAGCAGTGGTTGGCCGATCGCAAGCCGGACGTGCTCCTCTATATCTTCAACGATCACATCACCTCTTTCTTCCTGGACCACTACTCGCACTTCGCGCTGGGCGTGGGCGAGGAGTATTTCCCAGCCGATGAGGGCGGTGGCCCGCGCAAGCTGCCACCGTTCAAGGGTGATCCGAAACTGGCCGCGCACATCGCCGCGGGCCTGGTGGCCGATGAGTTCGATCTGTCGTACTTCCAGGGCAAGGACCTGGACCACGGCGTGTTCTCGCCATTGTCGTTGCTGCTGCCGCACGAGCACGGCTGGCCTTGCCGGATCGTTCCGTTCCAGTGTGGCGTGCTGAATCCGCCGGTGCCGACGCCGCTGCGCTTCTACAAGCTCGGCCTGGCATTGCGCCGCGCCATCCTCAGCTACCCCGAGGACATCAAGGTGGCCATCGTCGGCACGGGTGGACTGTCGCATCAGGTGCACGGCGAGCGCTGCGGCTTCAACAACACGCCGTGGGACATGGAGTTCCTGGAGCGGCTGGAGAAGGATCCGGAAGGCCTGACCAGGGTCACCATCGCCGAGTACGCGGAACTCGGCGGCATGGAAGGTGCCGAGGTGGTGATGTGGCTGATGATGCGTGCGGCGCTGGCAAAGAAGGTTACCAAGACCCACCAGACCTACTACCTGCCATCGATGACGCCGATCGCCAGCGTGATTTTCGAGAACGCATCGGAAGATCCGCTGGATGAGCCGGTGGAGTCCTACCGCAAGCGCATGACCGAGCAGTACGAGGGCCTGGAGAAGCTGGCCGGAACGTATCCGTACACTATCGAACGCAGCGTCAAGGCGTTCCGCCTGAACCGCTTCCTGCACGAGCTGGTGCATCCGGAATTCCGCAAGCAGTTCCTGAAGGACCCTACGCCCCTGTATGAGCAGCACAAGCTCACACAGGAGGAGCGCGATCTGGTGACGAAGCGCGACTGGCGCGGCATGATCCACTACGGCGTGATCTTCTTCCTGCTGGAAAAGCTCGGCGCGGTGGTCGGTACCACCAACCTGCACATCTACGCGGCCATGCGCGGCCAGTCGCTGGAGGATTTCCAGAAGACGCGCAATGCCCAGGTGCTGTACTCGGTGGCTGGCACGGATGAAGGCAAGACCGAGTGGGACAAGAAGCCGGAGAAGCCGGCGGCGCGGGCGTGAGCGATTCACCACCGATGGCCGGCGTGAGGGGGTGTTCAATGGTTCTGAAGATGGCCGGGTGTGTCCTGGCGGTACTTGTGAGCAGTTCCGCATTGGCCGCCGATTCGCAGCTGGAAGCCGCGCACCGCTGTACTCAAATCAAGGACAGCCTGAAGCGCCTGGTGTGTTTCGACCAGGCATTCGCATCGGCTGAAACGCCGGCGCCAGCCCCGGCACCGCCGCCAGTCGCCGCCGCCCCGACGCCACCACCGGCGCCCGTGCCCGCGGCAGCACCGGTGCCGGCGCCGCCGGTAGTGGCCGCTGCCCCCGCGCTCGGTGACGAGCAGGTGCAGAAGCCGGACAAGCAGCAAGCAGAGGAGCCGCGCAGCGCGGATGCCCGGGTCACCGCGCTGCATGACCTGCCTGGCCAGAGGTACCGGATCACGCTGGCCAACGGGCAGGTCTGGGACCAGAAGGAGTACAGCAGCCTGTTTCAGGTCAGCGAGGGCGATACGGTGCGCATCGTGAAAGGTGCGCTGGGCAGTTACCGCATGGCCCGGATCAGCGGTGGCAGGAGCGGCTGGGTCGACGTGCACCGGGTCCAGTAGACCTATTCGTTTCCGTTATAGGGATACCCATCGCTGATATTTTTCCATGGGCAGTAAGGCATTAGCCTTGCGATCCTTATGGCAGCCATCTCTCCTGAACGCGTCCTGTCCGTCCATCACTGGAACGACAGCCTGTTTTCGTTCCGTACCACCCGTGACCCCGGATTCCGTTTCGAGAATGGCCACTTCGTGATGCTGGGCCTGCCGGTCGAGGGCAAGCCGTTGATGCGCGCCTATTCGATCGCGAGCCCCAACTGGGAAGAGCACCTGGAGTTCTTCAGCATCAAGGTGGCCAACGGACCGCTCACCTCGCGCCTGCAGCACCTGAAGGTCGACGACGAGGTGCTGATGAGCCGCAAGCCCACCGGTACGCTGGTGATCCACGACCTGAAACCCGGCAAGCACCTGTACCTGATGGGCACGGGCACCGGGCTCGCCCCGTTCCTGTCCATCGTGCAGGATCCGGAGGTCTGGGAGCGCTTCGACAAGGTCGTGCTGGCGCATGGCGTGCGCAAGGTGGCCGATCTGGCCTATCGTGACTTCATCGAGAACCAGCTGCCAAAGCACGAGGTGCTGGGCGACGTGATCCGCGGCCGCCTCATCTACCATCCCACCGCCACGCGCGAACCGTTCCATATCGAGGGGCGGCTCACCGACCAGCTCGCCGATGGCCGCCTGGCAAAGCTCGTGGGACTGCCCCCGATCGATCCGGCGACCGACCGCTTCATGTTGTGCGGCTCTGCGCATATGCTGGCGGATACGCGCCGGTTGCTCGACGAGCGCGGCTTCACCATCTCGCCGCACATCGGCGAGCCGGGGGACTACGTGATCGAGCGCGCCTTCGTAGAAAAATAGCCGCGCCAGACGCGGAAAAGAAGGGAGAGCATGCAGCCGAATTCGCCGCGCCGGGTGCTGCTCGCGAGTCTCGCGGGCACCACGATCGAGTTCTTCGATTTCTACATCTACGCGACTGCAGCAGTTCTGGTGTTCCCGAAGCTGTTCTTTCCCGCCTCCGATCCGAACACGGCGGTGTTTGCTTCGCTGGCCACCTTCGCGATTGCGTTCTATGCCCGGCCCATCGGCTCGGCGGTGTTTGGGCACTTCGGCGATCGCATCGGGCGCAAGGCCACGCTGGTGGCGGCATTGCTCACCATGGGCGTATCGACGGTGGCCATTGGCTTGCTGCCGTCATACGACACGGCGGGAATCGCTGCCCCTGCGCTGCTGTCGCTGTTCCGCTTCGGTCAGGGCTTCGGCCTGGGCGGCGAATGGGGCGGGGCGGTGCTGCTGGCCACGGAGAACGCACCACCTGGTGAGCAGGCCTGGTACGGCATGTTTCCGCAGCTCGGTGCTCCGGTCGGCTTCATTCTTTCATCGGGCGTGTTCCTGCTGTTGACGCACTTCCTGACCGATGCGCAGTTCCTGGCCTGGGGCTGGCGCGTACCGTTCCTGGCCAGTGCGATGCTGGTAATGGTGGGGCTGTACGTGCGGCTGCGCATCGTGGAGACGGCATCTTTCCGTCGCGCGCTGCACAACAACGAGCGCGTGAACGTGCCGATTGCGGCCGTGCTTCGCTCCCACGCCGGACGGCTGGTGCTCGGCATCTTCGCCACGGTGGCCACCTTCCTGGTGTTCTATCTCATCACCGTGTTCACGCTGGCCTGGGGTACGGACAATGGCTGGAGCCGCGAGCAGTTCCTGTGGCTGCAGATGGTCGCGATGGTGTTCTTCGCGATCGCCATTCCGCTGTCTGCGAGGCTGGCCGACCGGTACGATCCGCGCTCGGTGCTGATCTGGGCGAGCGTGGGCATGGTGGTGTTCGGATTCGTGTTCGCGCCATTGCTGGGCGCGAACAGCGCGCTCGGCGTACTGGCATGCCTGTCCATCGGCCTGGTATTGATGGGCCTGACCTATGGTCCGCTGGGCGCCGCGCTGGGATCGCTGTTCCCTACGGCCCTGCGCTACACAGGTGTGTCGCTCACCTTCAATCTGGCAGGCATCCTCGGCGGTTCGCTCACGCCCTATGCTGCCCGGTGGCTGGCCGGTCAGTTCGGTCTCGTGGCGGTGGGCTGGTATCTGTCCGGCGCTGCGCTGATCACGCTCGCCGCGTTGTTGCTGCTGCCGCGCGATGCGATGGCAGCGCGGCACTGACGCCGCCTGCATAATCGCCACATGAGCGATCTGGTTTACTTCGAGGATCTGGCGCCCGGCATGAGCTTCACCGGTGAGCCCGTTACGCTCACGGCCGATGACATCAAGGCGTTCGCGAGGCAGTTCGATCCGCAGCCCTTCCATCTGGATGAGGCGGCGGGCGAAGCCAGCTTCTTCAAGGGCTTTGCCGCGTCCGGCTGGCACACCGCCGCGCTGGCCATGCGTGCAATGACCACCAGCGGTCCGAAACTGGCCGCCGGCTACATCGGTGGCGGGGGCAGCATCACCTGGAACAAGCCGGTGTATGCGGGCGACACGCTGACCGTGCGCGGAGAATTCACTGAACTGAAGCCCTCGCGCTCGCGCCCGGAGCGCGGCATCGCGGTCCTGCGCTGCGAGACCAGCAATCAGCATGGCGAGGTGGTGCAGGTGCTGATCGCCAATGTGCTGGTGTGGCGCCGGCCGCAGGGCGGCGCTCAGCCCTGAGCGTCGGGGACCCGGGTGCCCTCCACGTAGCGCGACTCGTGCCGGATATGCAGCCGCCCGCCGGCTTTGCTCCGGACGGCGCGCACCAGAGCGGCGAGCAGCCGTTCGCGCGTGGCATCGTCCAGCAGCGCGAACTGCGAAAACGTGCCCAGTTCGGTGAGCCAGTCGTGCACGTCGATCTGTCGTTGATGCACGAAGGTGCGGTGCGCCACATCGGCGAAAAGGCCGGAGCGTTCCATCAGCGCCTGGACTTCGGACTCCAGGGACCCATGGGTTGCCGTGCCGAGCGGGATGCAGTCGTCGTGGAGATGGGGCGCGTGCTCTTCCAGCACCCGGTCGAACGCGGCGGCGAGGTCCTCGGCGTAGAAATAGGTGTTGCGGAATACGGCGAGGCGCCCGCCGGGCCGCAACAGTGTAGCGGCCATGCGGTAGCCGACGGCCGGGTCGATCCAGTGCCAGGCGGTACCGGAACACACCAGATCGCAGGTGCCGGCCGGCAATGGGCATCGCTCGAACGGCGTATTGATGACCTGCACCCCGTGGGAGCGGGCGACATCGGCCATGCGCGCGTCGGGCTCAATGGCGGTTACCGACCACCCCGCGTCGATCAACAGCCGCGCCACCCGGCCAGTGCCGCTGCCGACATCGACCGCCACGCCCGGGCGGCCTCTGGCCAACCACGCGACCAGCTCCGGTGGATACGAAGGGCGAGTCGCGTCGTAACCGGCAGCCTGCGCGCCAAAACCCTCGGCACGGGTGCGATCGGTGTACAAGTCGGCGCTACTCATGGCCGCTCCTGCTCCGCATGCCAGCGCAGCGGACTCACCGGTCCGATGGCGGTTCCCAGAGCTCGACCTTGTTGCCTTCCGGGTCGATTACCCAGCCGAACTTGCCGTATCCGGAGTCGTCGATCTTGTCCAGCACATTGCAGCCTTCCGCGCGCAGCGCGGCCAGCAGCGCCGTCAGGTCATCCACCCGGTAGTTGATCACGAATGGCGCCTTGCCCGGCGCGAACTGCTCGGACCCGGCGGAGCCGACCGACCAGATAGTGGCTCCCTGGATGGGTTTGCCGCTCTCGTCCTCCCAGGAAAAGGCAGCACCTCCCCAATCCTGGACATCGATGCCAAGGTGGGTGCTGTACCAGGCGCGTAGCGCCGCCGGGTCGCTTGCCTGAAAGAAAATGCCGCCAATTCCCGTGACTCTCTTCATTCGATTTGGCTCCCGATCTGATCCTGATTCGCGGCGTCAGGCCGGCGTCCCCGGCATTCCATGCATTGAAGAATTGTAGCGATGGTTGGGCGTGAATTGGAGCGCGCCCGATGGCATTTGCAGGGACTGCGGTGCCCGGTCGGCTTCCTTGAGGCTAGACTTGTCCCCATGGATATGCCTGGCCGGTCGCACCATGCCGAGTGACGTGGAGTTCATGCGCCTGGCGATCGAGGAGGCAAGCCGCGCCCGGGAACGCGGCGAGGTGCCGGTGGGCGCGGTACTGGTGAAGGACGAGCGCGTCATCGCCACCGGCTGCAATGCGCCGATCGCAACGCACGATCCCACGGCGCACGCCGAAGTGGCGGCATTGCGCGCGGCAGGGGCGGCGCTGAACAACTATCGCCTGGACGACACGGTGCTGTATGTCACGCTGGAACCTTGCCTGATGTGCGCCGCGGCCATCGTGCACGCACGTGTGCGGCGCGTCGTGTTCGGCGCCTTCGATCCCAGGGCCGGCGCGGCCGGCGGCATGATCGATGCCTTTGCGCTCAAGGGTCTGAACCACCGCGTCGACGTGTTTGGCGGGGTGCTGGAACAGGAGTGCGGCACGATGCTCTCGGGGTTCTTTGATTCAATGCGGGCCGACGGATGAAACTCACGCAATATACGGACTACAGTCTGCGAACGTTGCTGGCACTGGCACTGAATCCGGGCCAGTGGCTGACGGTCACCGAGGTCGCCGGTGCCTATGGCATTTCGCGTCATCACCTGGTCAAGGTGGTGGCGGGTCTGGCCGAGCGCGGCTATGTGGAAACCCAGCGCGGCAAGGGCGGTGGCATGCGCCTGGCCCGGGCACCCGTGGAGATCGTGGTCGGCACGGTGGTGCGCGAGATGGAAAGCGAGCTGGGGGTGGTTGAATGCCTGGAAGCGGACGGTGGCCACTGCGTGATCACGCCGGCGTGCGGCCTGAAGGGCGTGCTGGCCCGGGCCACCAACGAGTTCCTGCAGGTGCTGGACCGCTACACGCTCGATGATCTGAAGCAGCAGCGGCCCGCGGTTGGCCGGTTGCTGGGAATACCCGTGACTACGGAGCCGCGCGCTTGAGCTGCTGGTAGGCGTCGTAGACTGCCCGCCACACCGGTCCGGGTTTGCCGCTGCCGACCGGCGTCCCGTCGAGCTTCGTCACCGGCTGCACCTCGCGAGTGGCCGCGGCGAGCCAGATCTCGTCCGCCGTCGCGCAGTTCGGCCTCACTGATGGGTGCGTCGTGCCGCGTAATGCCGAGACCATCGGCGATTTCCTCGATGACGCCGCGCGTGGTGCCGGGCAGGATGCGCGTGGAGTTGACCGGCGTGTACAACTCACCGTGCTTCACCACGTGCACGGTGGAGGCGCTGCCTTCGGTCAGCTCACCGTCGCGCAGCAGAATGGTTTCGGATGCGCCGGCGTCGCAGGCCAGTTGCCGCAGCAGCACATTGGCCAGCAGGGCCACGGACTTGATGTCACAGCGCGCCCAGCGCGTGTCCCCGGCGGTGATGCAGGCCAGGCCGTCGCGCAGGGTACTCTCGCTCACCTGCGGCCACGGTGAGCAGTATGCGAAGACCGTCGGGGCAATGTCCGGCAATGGCGCGTGGTTGCGAGCGAATTCGGCGCCGCGCGATATCTGCAGGTACACGTACTGGTCGCCGCCGCCATTGGCTGCCACCAGTTCCGCGAGCAACGCGGTCCACTTGGCATGCGAATGCGGATTCCTCAGGCGGATGGCGGCCGTGCTGCGATCCAGGCGGTCAAGGTGCGACTCCGGCCGGAACAGCCGCCCGCCGTACACGCGCAGCACTTCGTAGACGCCGTCGCCGAACAGGAAGCTGCGATCCAGCGGCGAGATGCGTGCCTCGGCGAGCGCAATGCACTCGCCGTTGAGATGGCACCAGGGCAGCGGGTCAGCCATGCAGCCCTGCGCCTATTCGAACCACAGCTTCACGGTATCCACGGCCGAGCGCCAGATACCGCCTTCGCCCACCTTGCCGAGCGCGACCAGCGGCACGCGCGCAACCACCTCGTCGCCGAGTTTGACGGTGTACTGGCCGACCACCTGGCCGCTGGCAATGGGGGCAACCAGCGGCCCGTTGACGGTGGCTTCCTTGGTGATCTGGTCCGCGCTGCCGCGCGCCACGGTGACGCTTATCGGCGTGCGGCTGCCGACGGCCACCGAAGAGGCGTCGCCCTTGTAGACGTCCGGCTTGAGCAGCACGGCGCCGGCTTGCTGCAGTTGCAGGGTCTGGTAGAACGTGTAGCCGTAGTTCAGCAATGCGGCGCTGGCATCCTCACGGCCCTGCTGCGTGGGTGAGCCGAGCACGACCGAGATCAGGCGCATGCCCTTGCGCTTGGCCGAGGCAACCAGGCAGTACTTGGCGCTTTTCGTATGGCCGGTCTTGATGCCGTCGACCGTCGGGTCCGTGCGCAGCAGGCCGTTGCGGTTGAACTGGCGGTGCTTGTTCCAGGTGAATTCGCGCTCCGAGTACCACTTGTAGTATTCGGGGAAATCGCGGATCAGGGCACGGGACAGCGTGGCGATGTCGCGCGGCGTCGAATAGTGGTCCGGATCCGGGCCGCCCCAGCTGTTGACGTAGTGCGTGCCCGTCATGCCCAGCCGCTTCGCGTACTCGTTCATGATCTGGACGAAGCCGTCTTCGGTACCACCAATCTTCTCGGCCAGCGCGATGGTTGCATCGTTGCCGGATTGCACGATCATGCCCTGGATCAGCGCCTCCACCGGAACATCGGAGTTTACCTCCAGAAAGCTGGTCGACCCGTCGGTAACGGCGCCGCCGGTGCGCCAGGCGTGAACGCTCACGTGCACCTTGTCGGTGAGAGACAGGCGCTTGTGTTCCAGTGCGTCAAACACGACGTAGGCGGTCATCAGTTTGGTGATGCTGGCCGGCTCCATGCGTTCGTCGCTGTTCTTTTCGGCCAGCACACGGCCGCTGTCGTTGTCGATGAGGATGTAGCCCTTGGCTGGTACTGGCGGCGGCGAAGGGATGGTGGGCGCGGCGGCGAGGCCGACGGTGCTGAACAGCGCGAGTGACAAGGTGGCCAGGATCTTCTTCATCGTGGGGATTTCTCCTTCAGGCGGACAGGCGGACTATTGCGTGACCAGCAGGGTTTCGATGCCGAGGCGGCCCAGCTGCGCGGAGAGCGCATCGTATGCTGAAACATCGGCAATCGGGCCTACGCGTACACGATACAGGCCGACGCCGGCATCCGGCGGCAGGATTACGACGTTGCTCATGCCGGCAGCGCGCAGGCGCGCCGCCATCTGCGTGGCATTGCTTTGGACCCCGAAGGCACCGGCCTGCAGGTACAGCCGCGGCGGGGTCAGCGTCGGCGCGGTCGGCGGCGCGATGTCGCGCGCGATCTGGGCGGGCTCGCCGGGCGTGATGGTTTCCACCTCGACGAAGGCGGTGCCGGCACGCGTCATGTCCAGCTTGTGGGCGGCCGTGTAGGACAGATCGATGATGCGATTGGCCACGAACGGGCCCCGGTCGTTGATGCGGACCACCACGCTGCGCCCGTTGGACAGATTCGTGACGCGCGCATAACAGGGGATCGGCAATGTCTTGTGCGCGGCGGTCATCGCATACATGTCGTAGGGCTCACCGCTGGAAGTCGCCCTGGCGTGGAAATCCGGTCCGTACCAGGAGGCAACACCGCGTTCCTTGTAGCCCTTCGCGGTGGGCAGTACATAGTAGCGCTTGCCGAACACCACGTAGGACACCGGATTGCCCTGGCTGCTGCGCGGCTCCACGCGCGGCACGGCGTCGGGGATGGAATCGATGTTGGCCGGTGGCGGCGGCGGTCTGGAGTGCTCGGGCATTCGGGCCCGCCGCGGGGTGGCGCTGCACGCGGCAAGCAGCACAGCGCACAGCGCCAGGCAGGCCAGCCGCATCACTGGCCAGGCGCCCCGGCTGGTGCCGCCCGGTAGGCCTTTTCGATGGCGTGCGCCAGATCCGTCACGGCCATTGCATACAGCAGGCTGCGGTTGTATCGCGTGATGACGAAGAAGTTCTGGAAGCCGACGCGCCAGTTGATGCTGCTCTCCAGCTCCGCCGGCACCAGCATCGCCGGCGCATCGCCGGGCATGGTGGTGTCGAACCGGTAACCGCGCTGTTTGAGGCTGTCGACGGTGTCGGCGAGTTTGGCCGTGGCCTTGTCCGGGTCGTCCGGTGGCGCGTCGTTGCTGGCATCGACCAGCACCGGTTCTCCGGGATGCCAGCCATGTTCCTGCAGGTAATTGGCGATGCTGGCAAACACGTCCGGGCCGAACGTCCACAGATCGCGGCGTCCGTCGCCGCTGCCGTCAACCGCATAGTGCCGGAAGCTGGATGGCATGAATTGGGGTATGCCCATCGCGCCGGCGTAGGAGCCCTTGGGTTTGCGCGGGTTGAGGTGTTCTTCTTTGGTCAGCACCAGGAACTGCGCGAGCTCGCTCTGGAAGAAGTCGGCGCGGCGCGGATAGTCGAAGGCCAGCGTGGTGAGCACGTCCAGTACCCGGTAGCCACCGCTCTGGCGGCCGTAGAACGTCTCGACGCCCGTGATGGCGACCAGATACTGCGCGGGCACGCCGGTGTCGTGTTCGATGGTGGCCAGTGCTTCGCGGTTGTCCTGCCAGACGCTGACGCCGGCGGCGATCCGCTCGTCGGTGAGAAAGCGCGCCCGGTACTTCCACCAGGGCAGTGCCTGTTCGGCCGGGCGCTCCATGATGTCGATGATGCGAGGCTGCAGTTCGGCGTCGGCAAGGATCCACACCGTGTCCTGCGGGTCGAAGTCGTACTGCTTGTGCATGCGCGCGACGAATTTCTGGACATCCGGGCGCGCAATGTTGAGCCCGGCGCCAGGGGCCGGGCTGCTGGCGAAAACGGCGATGAGCGCGAGCAGGCCCGCGCGCGGCAGCAGTCGATTCATTGCATCCAGGACTCCGGTTCAGGAGCCGATGAGTTTGCGATGCGAGTACAACGCCATGAGGATACCGAAGCCGGCCAGCAGGGTCACCATCGAAGTGCCGCCGTAACTGACCAGCGGCAGCGGCACGCCGACCACCGGCAGCAGGCCGCTGACCATCCCGGTATTGATGAACACGTATACGAAAAAGGTCAGCGCAAGGCTTGCCGAGAGCAATCGCGCGAACGTGTCCTGGGTCTGTGAGGACAGATACAGCGCGCGCGCCACCACGAAGATGTACAGCGCCAGCAGAATGCTGATACCGAACAGGCCGAATTCCTCGCCGATCACCGCGAAGATGAAATCGGTGTGCCGCTCCGGCAGGTAGGCGAGCTGCGACTGCGTACCGTGCAGCCAGCCCTTGCCGAACAGGCCGCCCGAGCCGATGGCGATCTGCGACTGGATGATGTGGTAGCCCGCGCCCTGCGGATCCGTGGTCGGATCGATGAAGGTGAGAATGCGCTTGCGCTGGTAGTCGTGCAGCACGTAGACCCAGGCCAGCCACGCGCCCACGCCGCTCAATGCGGCCGCGCCGGCCATGAACCACAGCGACAGGCCGGCCATGATCACCAGCAATGCACCGGCTATCACGATCAGGATGGCTGTTCCCAGGTCGGGCTGTGCGGCGGTGAGCGCCGCAGGGACCAGGATGATCGCGGCCAGCACGCCCAGCGAGGCCGGCGAGGGCGGCAATGGCCGTTCGTGCAGATACCAGGCGCAGGTCATGGGCACGGCGATCTTCATGATCTCGGAGGGCTGGAAGCGGATGAAGCCCAGATCGAGCCAGCGCTGCGCGCCCTTGCCGATAACGCCCAGCCCGTCGACCACCAGCAGCAGCACGATGCCGATCACATAAACGAAGATCGCCGCCTTGCGCAATTGCTGCGGCTTGAGCTGCGCCAGTACCACCATTGCCACCGTGCCCATGCCGAGCCGGATCAGCGTGCGCCAGATCGTGCCCCAGTCCTGGCCCGAGGCGCTGTACAGCACGAACAGTCCGTACAGGCACAGCAGGCCCAGGCCCACCACCAGCGGCCCATCCAGCCGCAACGCCGACAGCAGCCGCGCGGCCGTGCCCAGCGTGCGGCGCGTGGTGTTGGCGGAACTGGTGCTGATGCTGATCATGCGGGCGGTGTGGCGGGTTCGTTGGCCGGTGGCTTTGCGGCCGGGATCTTGCCTTCCTTGATGCGCGGCAACAGGTAGGCATCCATGATCTTGCGCGCGATGGGCGCCGCGGCACTGGCGCCGAAGCCGCCGTGTTCGACCAGAACAGCCACCGCGATCTGCGGATTCTCGGCAGGCGCGAAGGCGATGAACCAGGCGTGGTCGCGCAGGTTCTCGGCCACCTCGCGACTCAGCCGCTGGTTCTGCGCCACCGAGTACGCCTGCGCCGTGCCGGTCTTGCCGGCCATATGGTACTCGGGCGATTTGGCGAGGTGTTTCGCCGGTCCCGATGGTCATCGTCTCGCGCATGCCTTCCACGACGACTTCCCACTGCGCGGGGTACCGCCCTTCACGTGTGGCAATTCGATGGGTGCGATCGGCATGGTCTTTCCGGTTGCCGGATCGCGCAGCGCCGTTACCAGGCGCGGCTGAAACACGGTACCGCGCGAGGCCAGCACGGCGGCGATGTGCGCCTGCTGGATGGGTGTGACCAGCAGATCACCCTGACCCACCGCGACATTGACCGAATCGCCGGGATACCAGACGCCTTCGCTGGGATCGCGCGCGTTGCGGTACTTGCGCCGCTTCTGCTCGCGCGATGGCAGCAGGCCCGCTTCCTCGCCGGCGATGTCGATGCCGGTCTTCGCGCCGTAGCCGAACGGCGCCAGGAAATCGTGGATCCTGTCGATGCCCAGTGTCGCACCGAGCGCATAGAAGTACACGTCGCAGGACTTGGCGATTGCCTCGCGCATCGCAACCCGCGCCGTGCACGCCGCCGCGGCCCTCACGCCAGGCGCGCCTGACTGCCCGGAAGATGGAATACGCCGGGGCAGTAGTGCGTCTCCTGCGGCGTGATGACGCCGTCGGCGAGGC
Source organism: uncultured Gammaproteobacteria bacterium (assembly GCA_963812195.1). Lineage (GTDB taxonomy): Bacteria > Pseudomonadota > Gammaproteobacteria > Steroidobacterales > Steroidobacteraceae > ZC4RG30. Next base: position 38,518 of record CAWEUI010000007.1, on the reverse strand, counting down.
CGGCCATGGCCATCACCGGCTTGATGGTGGAGCCGGCCGGATACTGGCCGCGGATCGCCCGGTCGAACAGCGGCTTGGTGTCGTTGTTCAGTTCGGCGTATTCGGCCGGCGTGATGCCGCGTCCGAACATGCTCGGGTCGAAACCCGGCAGGCTCACGAACGCCAGTACGTCGCCATTGTGCGGATCGATGGCTACCGCCGCGCCGGCGCGGTCGCCGAAGGCCTGCTCGGCGGCCTGCTGCGTGGGCAGGTCCAGCGAGGTGATCACGTCCTCCCCGGCATGCGGCTTCTCGCTGCGCAGGCTGGCCTCCAGGTCGGCCTGGCCCTGCACCGAACGGCCCTGTGCATTGACGAGGATTTCGCGAAAACCGTTCACTCCGTGCAGCTCGGTCTCGCGCGCCTGCTCGATGCCCAGTTTGCCGATGAAATTGGTGCCGCTGTAGGCGTCCTGGTCGATCTTCTTCCTCGTCCTGCGCATTGATGCGGCCCACGTATCCCAATGCGTGTACGGCCAGCGCCCCGTACGGGTAGTACCGGGTGGAGCGCGCGCGAATGTCCACGCCGGGGAATTCGTGGCGATGCACGGCGAACACACCGATCTGCTGGTCGGACATGCGCAATGCGATGGGTACCGACTCGAACGCGCGGCCGCCCAGTATGTCGCGGCGCGCACTGTCCACGTTTTCCTTGCGCAGCACGCCGATACTGACCAGCCCGGCCAGTGTGCGATCCAGCGCCTTGCGGTCGCCCACCTGCTCGCGAATCACTTCGAGCTGGTAGGAGGGCCGGTTCTCGGCCAGCACATTGCCATTGCGATCCAGAATCAGGCCGCGGTTGGCCGGGATGGGTTCGACGCGGGAACGATTACCTTCGGCCTGGTCGGTGTAGTAGTCGTAGCGCACCACCTGCAGCAGAACCAGTCTGCCGAGCAGCAGCAGCACCAGCGCGACGATTGCGAACGCCGCCACCGCGATGCGCCGGAAGAACGAGCGCTGTTCCCGCAGGTGATCCTTGATGCGCACGCCGCCTAGCAACTGTGTCCTCCTACAAGGGTGAATGCAGGCGGCCGAGCAGGCCCGCCACCACCGGCCACAACAGCGCGCCGACCGGAATGTGCACCCAGCGCGTCCATCCGCCCATGCTGTGACCGCTGAAGCCGTCGATGGCCCACAGCGTGGCCTCGTACAGCAGCAGTGCGATGAACACGAAGATGGCCTGCTCGAACAGCGGCTTGGCGCGCGTGAGCAGGTGCAGCTTGATCGCCAGGTAAGTGAGCAGCGACAGCGCGAAGGCGTGCTGGCCGAGCTGCGTGCCGCCGAGCACGTCGAGGGCGAGCCCGGCCAGGAAGCCGAGCAGCATGCCGCCTGTCAGCGGCGCCATGGTTGACCAGTACAGCACCGTCAATACCAGCAGGTTGGGCCACAGGATGGACAAGACCTGCGGCATCGGCAAGAGCGTGAGTACCAGTGCGATAAGCGCACTGATGTAGACCAGCAGCCGCGATTCGCGCGTGCCGGAGAAGATCATTGCTCAGGCCCCGGTTGCGCGGGTTGCGGTGCGGCTGGCGTTGCGCCGGTTCGGACTTTGCGGGTTGCGGCCGCCGGGCGGGAGAACCCGGGGCGCGGCCCGAACGGCACCGTGGCCTTCGGCGGGGGCTTTTGCGCCGGCGGCGGTCTGGTGGCCGGCGCGGCGTTCTGCGTTGCCTGGCCGGGAGGCTCCGGTTCGTGAATTACCGGATCGGCCACGCGCGCCGGTGGCAGCGTGTCCAGCAGTTCCGGCCGGCGCGGCGCGGCCGGATTCGCAGGGTCGAACCACAGCGCCAGTACATGGCGCGTGCGGTCCAGGCGCGCGCTCGGCGCGGCGCGTACATGCGCCAGCAGGTCGTCCGGACTGCGGCTGGTCTCGGTGACCTTGCCGACCGGAATGCCGGCCGGGAACACGCCGCCCAGACCGGAGGTCACGATCTCATCGCCTGCCTTCACATCGGCCGTGGCCGGCAGGTAGGGCAGTTCCAGTTCCTGTGAATCACCGGTGCCCACGGCGATGGTGCGTTCGCCACTGCGCATGATCTCCACCGGCACCGCGGCCTCCGGATCGGTGATCAGCATCACTTCCGCGCTCCAGGGGCCGACGCGCACGAGCTGGCCGACCAGGCCCGTGGCATCGACCACCGATTGCGAGCGGAACAGGCCCTTGCTCTGACCCTGATCGATCACCAGACGCTGGCGCAGGCGCCCCAGATCCGCGTCGACCACGTCGGCCAGTACGCTCTTCGACACCAGTGGCGGCAACGCGGAGGTGAGTCCGCGCAGCTGCGCGTTTTCCTGTTCAAGGGCCTCGTAGCGTTCGGTGCGCAGGGACAGATCCTGCACCTGCTTCTCAAGCTCCGCATTCTGCGCGCGCAGGCTGTCGCGGCTGCGGAAGAACTCGCGGGTTGCCGATACCAGCCGCCCCGGCGAGCCGACGGTAACCTGGATGGGGTAGGCCACGGCCTGCAGCACGTAGCTGATGCGTTCGCTCCAGCCGTCGCGCTGATCGAAGTACATCAGTACCAGCGACAGCACCGCACAGACGAAGAACCTGCCACCGGGCGCGGTTTCGCGCGAGGAGGAAGTGCCTATGCCACCGCCGGCGAATGCCATGCGGGGCCCCGCTATTCGAGTCCGAAGTGCCCGGGCCCGAGCTCGTCCATCAGTTCGAGAATGCGACCACCGCCGCGCGCGACGCAGGTCAGCGGATCCTCGGCGATGACGACCGGCAATCCGGTCTCTTCCATGAGCAGCTTGTCGATATCACGCAGCAGCGCGCCGCCGCCGGTGAGCACTATGCCGCGCTCGGCCACGTCCGCGCCCAGTTCGGGCGGCGTCTGCTCCAGTGCCGCCTTCACCGCACCGACGATGCCCTGCAGTGGTTCCTGCAGGGCTTCCAGGATCTCGTTGCTGTTCAGCGTGAAGCTGCGCGGCACGCCTTCGGAAAGGTTGCGGCCCTTCACCGAAATTTCCTTCACCTGCTGCCCCGGATAAGCGGAGCCGATCTCGATCTTGATGCGCTCGGCCGTGGCCTCGCCGATCAGGATGCCGTAGTTGCGTCGCACGTAGCCCATGATGGCCTCGTCGAAGCGATCACCGCCGATGCGCGCGGAGTTGGCGTACACGATGCCGTTCAACGACAGCACCGCGACTTCCGAGGTGCCGCCGCCGATGTCCAGCACCATCGAGCCGCGCGCTTCGTGCGTCGGCAGTCCGGCGCCCACCGCCGCGGCCATCGGTTCGCTGACGATCGGCCACGTTGCGGGCGCCGGCGCCTTCGGCCGATTCGCGGATGGCGCGGCGCTCGACCTGCGTCGACCCGAACGGCACGCACACCAGCACGCGCGGGCTGGGTTGCAGGAAGCGGTTGCCATGCACCTTCTTGATGAAGTACTGCAGCATCTTCTCGGTGTAGGTGAAGTCGGCGATCACGCCGTCCTTCATCGGGCGCACCGCGTTGATGTGGCCCGGCGTGCGGCCCAGCATGCTCTTGGCCTCGGCGCCCACCGCCACGATGCGCTTGCCGCTGCCCGCCGGGTTCGTCCTGCACCGCAACCACCGAGGGCTCGTTGAGGACGATGCCCTTGCCGCGAACGTAGATCAGTGTGTTGGCCGTACCGAGGTCGATCGAAAGGTCGCTGGAAAAATAGCCGCGCAGGCGCTTGAACATGAAGCTGCAGACCTAAGGGTAGGAAAGGCGGGGAAAAGCGGCGGGTAACATAACAACCACTCCTATTACTAGCAAGGCAAGCCACGTGATCCAGCGCCGCTTTTTGGCGCTCCGTTGGCGGTTGACGGCGGCTCGTTTGCGAAGCCGGAACCGGCTTCACGGATGCATCCGAGCGGGCACGCCGCAGGCCGCTGGCCAGGGCGCCGATCCGTCCCGCTGGTTCCGCGGTGTATCATCCGCGCTCTCCCCCGTTCGGACGACCCCACCCGATGAGCTTGACGCCCCAGCAGATCCAGAGCATCGCGCACCTCGCGCGCCTCGACCTCACGCCCGACGAGGCAGCGGCCTATGCCAGCAGCCTGTCCAACATCCTGGAGATGGTCGGCCAGCTCGAACGGGCCGAAACTTCGGCCGTCGAGCCGCTGGCCCACCCTCTGACCGGCCAGATCCAGCGTCTGCGCCCCGATGCGGTGACTTCCGGCAACGAGCGTGACCTGTACCAGTGCAATGCACCACAGGTGGAGGCCGGGATGTACCTGGTCCCGCGGGTAATCGAATAATGGCCGCGACCCTGGCGGCACTGTCGGCGGGCCTTGCCGCCGGCAAGTACTCCTCGGTGGAACTCACCCGCGCCGCGCTGGAGCGGGTGGAGCGGGCGCAGCCTGAGCTCAACGTGATGATCAGCATCACCGCGGAGGGCGCGCTGGCCGACGCCGCGGCCGCTGATGCGCGCCGCAAGGCGGGCAAGGCCGGGCCGCTGACCGGCGTACCGTTGATCCACAAGGATATTTTCTGCACGGCCGGCGTGCTGACCACCTGCGGCTCACGCATGCTGGCCAATTTCGTCTCGCCCTACGACGCCACCGTCGTGGCGCGGCTCAAGCAGCCGGCACGGTGATGATCGGCAAGGCCAACATGGACGAGTTCGCGATGGGCTCCTCCAACGAGACCAGCTGGTACGGGCCGGTGAAGAACCCCTGGGATGTGGGCCGCGTGCCGGGCGGCTCCTCGGGCGGTTCGGCCGCGGCGGTCGCGGCCAGGCTGGCGCCGCTGGCCACGGCCACCGACACGGGCGGGTCGATCCGCCAGCCGGCTTCCCTGTGCGGCGTAACGGGGTTCAAGCCCACGTACGGGCGGGTGTCGCGCTACGGCATGATTGCCTTTGCCTCGAGTCTGGACCAGGCGGGCACCATCACGGTCAGCGCCGAGGACGCGGCGCTGGCCCTGCAGGCCATGGCCGGTTTCGATCCGCGCGATTCGACCAGCGTGGACGAGCCGGTGCCGGACTACCACGCCGCGCTCGACGCGCCGCTCAAGGGCCTGAAGATCGGCATCCTGACGGAGTTCTTCGGTGGCGGACTGGCTCCGGAAGTGGAGGCGCCCGTGCGCGCCGCGCTCGGCCAGTTCCAGAAGATGGGCGCCATCGTGAAGGAGGTGAGCCTGCCCAGCCTGCCGCTGTCGGTGCCCACCTATTACGTGGTGGCACCGGCCGAATGCTCCTCCAACCTGGCCCGCTTCGACGGCGTGCGCTTCGGGCACCGCTGCGAGAAGCCGAAGGACCTGCAGGATCTTTACAAGCGCTCGCGGGCCGAAGGCTTCGGCGCCGAGGTCAAGCGCCGCATCATGACCGGCACCTACGTGCTGTCGGCCGGCTACTACGACGCCTACTACCTCAAGGCGCAGAAGGTGCGCGCGCTGATCACCGAGGATTTCCGCCGCGCGTTCGGCGAAGTGGACCTGCTGCTGGGACCGACCGCGCCGACGCCGGCCTTCGGCCTGGGCGACAAGACCTCGGACCCGATCACCATGTACCTGAACGACATCTACACCATCGGTGCCAACCTCGCCGGACTGCCGGCGATCTCGCTGCCCTGCGGCTTCGCCGGCCGGTTGCCGGTGGGCGTGCAGCTCATCGGCCCGCATTTCGGGGAGGCGAGACTGCTTGCCGCGGCCCACCGCTACCAGCAGGAGACCGACTGGCACCTGAAATCGCCGGCCGGTTTCGCGGAGGGCTTCGCATGAGCGGCGAATGGGAGACCGTGATCGGCCTGGAGATCCACGCCCAGCTCGCCACGAAGTCCAAGATCTTTTCCGGTTCGCCGACCGCCTACGGCGCCGAGCCGAACACGCAGGCGGACCTGGTGGACCTGGGTTACCCGGGCGTGCTGCCGGTGCTCAATGGCGATGCCGTGCGCATGGCGGTGCAGTTCGGGCTGGCCGTGGGCGCCACCATCGCGCGCCGCTCGGTGTTTGCGCGCAAGAACTACTTCTACCCGGATCTGCCCAAGGGCTACCAGATCAGCCAGTACGAGCTGCCCATCGTCGCCAACGGGCATCTGGACGTCATGCTGGAGGACGGCACGGTCAAGCGCGTCGGCATCACGCGCGCGCATCTGGAAGAGGACGCCGGCAAGAGCATGCACGAGGGGCATGTGGGTGTGTCGGCCATCGACCTGAACCGGGCCGGGACGCCGCTGGTGGAAATCGTCTCCGAGCCGGACATGCGCTCGGCGAAGCAAGCCATCGCCTACATGAAGAAGGTGCACACGCTGGTGCGCTACCTGGGCATCTGCGACGGCAACATGCAGGAAGGCTCGTTCCGCTGCGACGCCAACGTGTCGGTGCGCAGGAAGGGCGAGACGAAGTACGGCACGCGCGCGGAGCTGAAGAACCTGAACTCGTTCCGCTTCGTGGAAAAGGCCATCAACCATGAGGTCGAGCGGCAGATCGAGCTGATCGAGTCCGGCGGCAAGGTGGTGCAGGAAACACGGCTGTACGACTCCGCCAGGGACGAGACGCGCTCGATGCGCACCAAGGAGGAGGCCAACGATTACCGCTACTTCCCCGATCCGGATCTGCTGCCGGTGGTGCTGGAGGAGGCCTTCATCGAAGAGTTGCGCAAATCCCTGCCGGAATTGCCGGACCAGAAGGCGGCGCGCTTCGTGGAACAGTACGGCATCCCTGCCTACGATGCGCAGGTGCTGACCGCCAGTCGCGAGCTGGCTGCCTTCTATGAAGAGGTGGCTGCGGCGGTGCCCGGCGAGGCCAAGCTGGCCGCCAACTGGGTGATGGGAGATTTCTCCGGGGCGCTGAACAAGGACGGGCTGGAAGTCACCGCATCCAGGCTCAGTGCCGGGCAGTTGGGCGGACTGCTCGTGCGCATCGTCGACAACACCATCTCCGGCAAACTGGCCAAGGAAGTGTTCGAGGTGATGTGGGCCGAAGGCGCCGACGCGGACAAGGTGATCGAGGCGCGCGGCCTGAAGCAGATCACCGACAGCGGCGCCATCGGCAAGATCATCGACGAGATCATGGCGGCCAACCCGAAGCAGCTCGCCGACTACCGCTCCGGCAAGGACAAGTTGTTCGGCTTCTTCGTCGGCCAGGCCATGAAGGCCACCGGTGGCAAGGCCAATCCAAAACTCCTCAACGAGCTGCTGAAGCAGAAGCTCGCGCCGTGACAGAGCCGAACCGCAACGAGCGGTTCGGCTCGCCCGCTTCGTGAGCGAGATGGATTGCCTGCGGCGTTTCCTGTTCGAGGAAGCGCCACTGCGTGGCCATTGGGTGCGGCTGTCGCGATCCTGGCTGGAAGCGCGCCAGCATCAGGCGCTGCCCGAACCCGCGCTGGAACTGCTGGGCGAGTCGCTGGCCGCCGCGACGCTGGTGTCGGCCTCGCTGAAGTTCAAGGGTACGTTGACCTTGCAGTTGCTGGGCAGCACCGGCGCGGTGAACATGCTGGTGGCACAGGCCACGGACGAGCGCACCATGCGCGGCGTCGTGCACCTCACGCCGGATGCGGCCGACCGTGGCAGCACTTTTCGCGACCAGATCGAAGGCGGTCGGCTGGTGGTGAGTGTGGAGCAGGGTGCCGGTGCCGCGCCGTGGCAGGGCATCGTGCCCCTGGATGGCGATTCGCTTGCCGCCTGCCTGGGCCATTACTTCGAGGTCTCCGAGCAGCTACCCACTGTCCTGGTGCTCGCCGCAGACACCCACAGCGCGGCCGGTCTGCTGTTGCAGAAATTGCCCGCGCCTGAAGCCCAGGGCGAAGCCGCGGGCGCCGGCACACAGGACCTGTGGGAGGAGGCGACTGCGCTGCTGGCGACGCTGGGTCGCGATGAACTGCTGGGCCTTGATCCGCAGAGCCTGCTGCGCCGGTTGTTCGCCGCCCATGACCTCAGGCTGTTTGCCGCCGAACCAGTGAAGTTCGCCTGCCGCTGCGATCGCGAGCGCGTGGCGGGGTTGCTGCGCGGCCTGGGTCAGGCAGAGATCGATTCGATTCTGGCCGAGCAGGGTGCGGTGACGGTGACCTGCGAGTTCTGCCGCAAACCCTATCGCTTCGACGCGGTGGACGCGGCGCAACTGTTCGTGTCATCGACCGCCGACGGGCCGCCGACGCTCAACTAGGCGAGCGGCGCCAGCCGAGCGGATCACGCGCCGGCACCGGCTACGGGTTGAAACTTCCGGGTGCGTTCCAGCAGTTGCACCACGCACAGCAATGTCCGGTTGACCGGCGTGGCAAGGCCCAGCTGCCGGCCTCTGCGCACGACATACCCGTTGAGGTGATCGATCTCGCTCTTCCTGCCCCGCGCCAGATCCTGGGCGGTGGAGGAGCGCTGGCCGGCCATGCTGGTGCCGATATCCAGCAGGCTTTGCCACAGGGTGTCCGGAACAGTGATGCCGTCTTGCGCCGCGACGCCGACGCATTCGTCAAAGACCGAGCGCATGGTCTCCAGAACTTGCGGTTGGCGCATGAGCTCGCCGTACGCGAGTTGTGAGATGGCCGACAGCGCATTGTATGCGCAGTTGATGATCAGCTTGCACCAAAGCGCGTCGGCGACGTGATCCGAGACTTCGCTGGGAATTCCCGCCGCCGACAGCAGCGCGGCGATGGCTGCGCTGGATGGCGCGGGCCCGATTGCCAGATCTCCGCGACCGTGGTGGCGCACGTGCGCGGGCCCGGCCATTTCACATGCGACATAGACCACTACGGGAATGGCGGCGCGCCCGCAGGCGGCAGCAAGTCGCGCCGCATTGTCGACACCGTTCTGCATGCTGAGGATCGATGCATGCGGCGCCAGGTACGGCGCCAGGGCGGCCCCCGCGCTTTCGGTATCACCGGACTTCACGCAGAAGAGCACCAGCTCGGCATCCCTTGCCGCGGACGGCGAAGTATCGGCCTCGACCGCGACGCGCCCGGTGAAGTGCGGGGACTCGAGCAGCAAGCCTTCCCGGGATGCGGCCTCGGCAAAGGCGGGTCGCCCGATCAGGACAACGCAGTGTCCGGCGCGCGCCAGCATTGCGCCGTAATAGCAACCCACTGCGCCGGCACCCATCACCGCGACTTTCATTGTCGGCCCGGCCGCCAGGCTACTGCGCCGGAATCAAGGCGCGGTGTATCGGTTCCACCCACTGGTCCTTGTCGATGTCGTAAACGATGAAGTCGCTGTCGAACTGCCAGTAGGCCCAGGCCCAGCCGCGCGCTTCGGCCGCCCGCGCCACCGCGGCCGTGTACTTCACGCGTGACTCCATGGGCGCCTTGTCGTAGGCGCCGAATTCGCCCAGCAGGATGGGCCGGTCGTGCGCCTTCGCCCAGGCCTGCACGCCATCGAAATTCTTCTCCAGTTCGGCGTAGTCCGCGTCGCTGCCCCAGGTCACACCACTGAGCCCGGTGTACTCCGGCGTCCATTTCGCTCCCTGATGCGTGAATCTCATCGGCAGGTAGTAGTGCACCGTGACGATGATGTGCCGGTCATCCTTTGGCAGCACCAGCTTGTCGAGCCAGCCCACGTTGTTCCAGAACGCCGGCCCGATGATCACGTTGCGCGTCGGGTTGGTCCTGCGGATGATGGCCAGTGCCTGGGCGTGCAGGTCGTTCCACACCGGGTCGGCGGCCTTGTTCGGTTCGTTGAGTATCTCGAACACCACCTTGTTCGGGGCATCCTTGAAGTGCGCGGCGACCTGTGTCCAGAACGCCATCAGCTTCGGCCGGCAGGCCACCACGTTCGTGCCGCAGGCGTTGTAATCGTGCTCGTCGATGATCACGGTCAGGTTCTGCGCCAGGGCCCCCTTCACCAGCCGGTCGAGCGTGGCGAACCAGCTTGCCGGCAGCTCGTTGTCCTGGTTCATGAAGCGGAACGCCGGCAACACCATGCGCACCGAATCGAAGCCACCCTGGCGGATGATCCGGAAATGCCGTTGCTGGAAGCGGGCCTTTGCCGGGTCCTGCCACAACGGGTCGTAGCCGACGATGTTCACGCCGCGCTGCATCTGCTGCACCTGCCCGGCGGCACTCAGCGGCTGGTCGGCCGCGCTGGCCAGCGGGCCCGCTGCGAACAGCAGGGCGCATATCAGTATTCTGGTCAATGGCATGGGTTCTCCTTGCGGGAGGCGGGCCGTGCGCAACTGCCCGATGAGGCGCCAATCATAAGGCAGGATGTGACCGAATCCGGATCCGGACGGGTGTCGCGGCGCCCGCAGGCCGCCTCGGGCGCTGCGGTTTGCCACCGAACACGCCGTCTACAGGGCATGGATGGAAGCAAAACCGCCCAACACGCGCTGTGCCAGGTGTCACGGTGTCCGCCGCGCTAGACTCGCTCCATGATGGGAATCTTGCGGCGCAGTTGCGAGGTGGCAGGCCGGTGAACGACGGCGCGTCGCGGGGCGGGCAGGGCGATGCCGGCGCGCGGGCCGGGCTGGTGCAGCTGTACACGCAGCACCGTGCGCAGCTGCTGCGTTTCCTGTGCGCGCGCACCGGCGATTCGGCCGAGGCCGAGGACATCGTCCAGGAGCTGTGGTTGCGTCTGCGCACGCAGCGCGTCGGGCCGGTCTCCAATGGGCGTGCCTACCTGTTCCAGATGGCCAACAACCTGGCGCTGGATCGCGTGCGCGAACGCGCGCGCCGGGCACGGCGTGATCGGCTGTGGACCGAATCGGTGCAGCTTGAAGGTGCCGCGCAAGGCGAAGTGGCGGCCCCGGGCCGCGAGCCTGCCGACGAGCTGATCGACCAGGAGGAACTTCAGCAGCTGGCCGCCGCTGTGGCGGCACTGCCGGAAGGCGCGCGGCGCGCGTTCTGGCTGCACAAGATCGAGGGCTGGAGCCACGCCGAGGTGGCCTCCCGGCTGGGCATCAGCCGCAGCGGAGTCGAAAAGCACATTGCCCTGGCCATGCGGCACCTGCGCCGCAACCTGCTGGGCTGAGGCGGGGCGCTGTCCGTGTCGTCATTAAGAAACACATCACATTCGAGGTCGTGGCAGCCATGACCCACTCAGAACACCGTTCGGACGACGAACTGCTGGAGCAGGCCCTGCACTGGCATGCGGGCACCGCGCACGAGGACTGCGACTGGCAGGAATTCACTGCGTGGCTCGAGGCCTCGCCGCGCCACCGCCAGGCCTATGCCGATGCCGCAATGCTGGAAGAGCGTATTGCCCGTCATGCAGGTGCCCTGCGAGCCGGCACGTCGATGTCGGCGTACCGACCCCGCGCGCGCCGTCACTGGCGGGGTGTCGCCGTTGCCGCCGGCATCGCATTGCTGGGGCTGACAGCCTACTTTGCCGTGCCGCTGTGGCAGGCCGGTAATCCGCGCAGCTTCACGGCGCAGGCCGGTGGATCCACATCCCTGGCGCTGGCCGGCGGAGTGAAGGTGGTGCTGGCTCCCGGCAGTGCACTGAATGTTTCCGGCCGGCAGGACTCCCACCTGCGTCTGGACGGGGATGCCTGGTTCGACGTGCCGCACGATCCGGACCGTCAGCTCACGATCTCGGTTGGTCCCTTCCAGGTGCGCGACGTTGGTACGCGCTTCGAGGTGGTGGGCGCCGGGTCGCTGCTGAAGGTAGCGGTGGCCGAGGGCGAAGTGGGTGTCGTGCTGCCGGGTAATGCCGGGCCGGTTCCGGTGCGGGCTGGTCAGCGGCTGCTGGTTGCGGGCGATCCTTCCATCGCCGAATATGGCAAGGTGGCGGCCGCGGATGTGGCCGGTTGGCGCGAGGGGCGCCTGGTGTTCCGCAACGAACCGCTGTCCCTGGTGGCACTGCAGCTCGGCCGCCATGCGGGTTTGACGGTTACGGTGGATCCTTCTGTTGCGCAACGACGCTTCTCTGGTGTCTTCACGATTGGCGATGGTTCGCGGCTGGTTGCGCAGCTGGCGCAGATCATGGACCTGCGTACCCGGCGCGAAGGCTCTGTTGTGCATCTGCTGTCTGCTGACGGCAAGCCTGCCGGGCGCTGAAGCCGCGGCGCCGCGGCTCATCGATTTCAACCTGCCCGCCGAACGCCTTGAACTGGCGTTGCAGCGCTTCAATTCTCAAAGTGGTGCCTCAGCGGGCATGGTCGGCGCCATTCCAGACATCGAAACCAGACCTGTCTCCGGTCGCCTTACGGCGATGCAGGCATTGCAGCGCATGCTGGAGGGCAGCGGCATCGAGGTGCAGGCAAAGGGAGCGGCATCTTTCCGGCTGCGCCGCACCGGGCCGGCTGGCCCGGCGAATGGTGATGAGTCGGCCGGAGAGTTGTCCGAAATCCTGGTCACCGCCACCAAGCGCAGCCAGGCGTTGTCGGATCTGCCGCTGCCGGTCACCGTGATCGGCGCGGACCAGATCGCTTCGGTTTCTCCGCTGGGTGGCACGCGCGCCGCGCTGGATTTCGACGCCACCACCAGCAGCACCAATCTGGGTCCGGGGCGCGACCGCCAGTTCATCCGCGGCGTCGCCGACAGCCCCTTTCTGGGACCGAGCCAGGCGACGGTGAGCATCCAGTTCGACGAGGCCCGGCTCAACTACAGCGCGCCGGATCCGGACCTGCGCCTGCTGGACGTGGATCGCGTGGAAGTGCTCAAGGGGCCGCAGGGACCGTTGTACGGAACCGGCGCGCTGGGTGGTGTATTGCACATCCTGCCCAAGCGCCCCGAACTGGTCGTGCGCACCGTACAGGCGTCCGGCTTCGTCGGCACGACGCAGGACGGGGCCACCTCCGGCGGCGGCTCCGGGATCCTCAACCTGCCGCTGGTTGAAGACAAGCTGGGAATGCGCGCGGTGGGCTACGTGGAGCACCAGGGTGGCTGGATCCAGAACCTGGACGGTCGCGACAACGCCAACAGCATGCGGATTACCGGAGGCCGGCTGGCATTGCGCGCGCAGGGTGCCGGCTGGCTGTTCGATCTGGAAGGCATCGCCCAGCATCAGCGTGTCGATGACTCCCAGTACGTGCTCGGTGATGCCAACACGCTGTCCAGGAGCGCAGTGCTGCCCGAACCACGCGACCACGATCTGCACATGATCTCCGCCGTGCTGCACCGGCCGCTCGGCGATGGAGAGCTGGTGTTCAGCAGCAGCTACGTCAACCACGAGGTGAACGGCATCCAGGATGCCAGTGCCGCGGCTTCCCAGTTCGCGGTCAGCGCGCCGACCCGCTACTACGACGACCGTTCCTACCATCTGCTGGGCAACGAACTGCGCTACACCAGTGCCTCGGGACGGCCGCTGACCTGGTTGCTCGGCGTGTCGCACCAGATCGCCCGCAACAGCATTGCCGGCCTGCTTGATCCGGCGCCGGCAAGCGGTGCCCAGGTACAGAACCTGCGTCAGCACAATACGGACATCGCGGTGTTCGGCGAGGCGGGCATGCTGCTGCCGCGCAGCCTGCGCCTGACGGCCGGGTTGCGCCTGGCGCGGGATTCGGACGAGGACGAGACGCGCGAGGTGCTGAACCCGGCGCTGGGTTCCTCGATCGTGCACACGGCGACGCCCAGCGTTTCGCTGGACTGGCGCTCGGCCGACCGGCACTCGCTGGCCTACGTGCGCTTCGCGCAGGCGATCCGGCCCGGCGGACTCAACCCCGGCAGCAACAATGGCGCTGATCCGCGCTTCGATGCGGATCGGTTGACCAGCGTGGATACCGGCTTGCGCTGGCGTGCCACCGACAACTCGCTGGCCGCGCAGATGGCGTTGTTCGCCACCCGTTGGCGGCATGTCCAGTCCGATTACCTGCGATCCAATGATCTGATCGGCACGCGCAATGTCGGCAATGCCAGCAATTTCGGTGTGGAAGCCCAGGTGCGACTCACCCCGCTTGGCGGCTGGAGCTGGGAGCTGGGCGCGGTATTGCAGCGGGCACGCCTGGACCACCCGACGATAGCGGTGGCCGGCGAGGATCCGCGCATGCCGGTGGTGCCTGACGTGCGGGTGTACGCCCTGCAGGCGCGCGAATTCGCGCTCGGCAGCTGGCAGATGCGCGCCCAGCTGCGCGCCGATTATTCCGGACGCTCGCGCCTGAGCTTCGACCCCGACCTGGATCGCCAGACGCCGGCCGCCTTCGAGCTTAGCGCCGCCGCCATGCTCAGCCGCGGCGCCTGGCAGTGGCAGCTCAACGCCAGCAATCTGCTGAACTCCCATACCGATACATTCGCGTTCGGCAACCAGTTCTCGGTGCGCACTGAATCGCAGCACACGCCGCAGCAGCCGCGCACGCTCGTGCTGCAGCTCACGCGCCGCTGGTGACGCGCTGCCCGAAGCAGTCCGCTACCGGCGCTCCAGCCGGTGCAGGTAGTACGGGCCGCCAAGGGATTCCATCTGCTCTTCGATCTGCAGCTGGCGGCGCTGCACGTATGGGCCGGGTGCGCCGGCGCGCAAGCGCAGCGGATTGGGCAGCACTGCGGCGAGCAACGCCGCCTCGTCCCGGTCCAGCCGCGCGGCCGGCTTGTGGAAGAAACTCTGCGCGGCGGCTTCGGCCCCGTAGATGCCCCGCCCGAACTGGGCCGTGTTGAGGTAGACCTCCAGGATGCGCCGTTTGGACCACATGGCCTCGATCAGCACCGTGAACCATGCCTCCAGGCCCTTGCGCACCCAGCTGTGTCCGTTCCACAGGAACAGGTTCTTGGCCACCTGCTGCGAGATGGTGCTGGCACCACGCAGGCGGCCACCGCGATCGGCCTCGTCCAGGGCCTTGTGGATCTGCGTGAAATCGAAACCGTGATGCTCGAGGAAACGCTGGTCCTCGGAGGTCACGACCGCCATCGCCAGCTCGCGCGAGATCTGCCCGTAGTCGCGCCATTCGTGGCGCAACCGCAAAGGGCGCGAATCGCCGTCGAACCATGACTCGACGCGCGCATCGAGCATGAACGCGCTGGTCCGGGGATTGACCCAGCGCAGCGTGCCCACCGCCAGCACGGACAGCAGCACAGCCGCCCCGATCGCCAGCGCGGCGTAGCGCAGCAGACGCCGGCGCCAGCTGCGTCCGCGCGCCATGAGCGTCCGGCTACTTCCCGGTTTCGACGCGCTTGGCCGAGTGAATCACCACGTCCTCGACCGGCACGTCATCGTGACCGGCCTTGCGAGCGGTGCGCCCCTTGGCGATGCGGTCGATGGTGTCCAGACCGTCGACCACCCGGCCGAATACCGCGTAGCCGAAGTTGGCCGGTCCGCTGTGGTTGAGGAACTCGTTGTCGGCCAGATTGATGAAGAACTGCGAGGTGGCCGAATCCACCACGCCGGTACGCGCCATGGCAATGGTGCCGCGTTCGTTCTTCAGCCCGTTCTTCGCCTCGTTCTTGATCGGCGCGCGGTTCTGCTTCTGCTTCATGTCGGGCGTGAAGCCGCCGCCCTGGATCATGAAGCCGGGAATCACCCGGTGGAAGATCAGTCCGTCGAAGAAACCCTCGTCGACATATTCGAGGAAATTCTGGACCGTGAGCGGCGCCTTCTCGGCATCCAGTTCGAGCGTGAATTCGCCCTGCGAGGTTTCGAATCGGACCATCCGTCTTCTCTCCCGTTTCGGTTGCGGGGTCGAACAGTACAGCGGCCCGGGCCTCAGGGCCAGACAGCCGTGGTGACACGGTCCAGTCCGGCCAGGTCCTGGTGGCAGGTGATTTCCCGGTAACCCAGTGCGGCCAGTTCCCGCATCAGTCGCGCGCGCTGCCCGGCGCCATGTTCCAGCAGCAGCAGTCCGCCCTGTTTCAGGCGCTTGCGCGCACCGGCTGCGATGGTCAGCAGGTCCGCGTAGCCCGCATCCTGTGCCACCAGTGCTTCGCGCGGCTCGTGACGCAGCGCGGCCAGGGCCGGATGATCGGGTGCCACGTAGGGTGGATTGCTGACGATGGCGTCGTAGGGCTCGCCGCCCAGCGCATCGCACCAGCGACCCTGGCGCAGTTCCACGTTGCCCAGTTTCAGCCGGTCGCGATTGATCTGCGCGATCTGCAGGGCATCGGCGGAGTAGTCGGTGGCGATGATCCACCAGTCGGGCCTTTCCCTGGCCAGCGCCAGCGCGATGGCGCCGGAACCGGTGCCCAGATCCGCCACGCGGCGCGGCGCGGCATCGAAGCGCGCCAGCGTCAGTTCCACCAGCAACTCGGTCTCCGGGCGCGGCACCAGTACCGCCGGTGCGACCACCAGCGGCAGGGACCAGAACTCGCGCACGCCCGTCACGTAGGCCAGCGGTTCGCCGGCGACCAGGCGCGTGAGGCCGGCCTGGAACATTGCCGCCGTGATCGGGTCCACCAGCGCCTCGGGAAAAGCAATCAGTTGCGCCCGCGGCTCCCGTGCCAGCGCCGCCAGCAGCACCTGGGCATCCAGACGCGCGATGCCCTGCGCCACGGCCGCGGCAAGCAACGTGGCGACCCGCGGCGGCTCTGCTACATTGCCGGCCCCTTCATCCTGTGCAGGACTGGTTGTTCCCTTGTCGACCACCCAACCCGCTCCTTCCGGTGCGCGGCCACCCGGCGTTGCCACGCGGCTCGCCGCGCGCGAAGTGCTGGCCGCCGCATGGCCATTATTTCAGGTCTCGTTGCCCGGGTGCCTGCCGCTTGCGCTGGTGGGCGTGGCGGCCAGCGGCACGCCGGGTGCGCAGGCTCTGGCCAGCGGCGAGGGTCGCGGATTGCTGCATAGCGGCCAGTGGTGGGGGCTGTACGTGGCCAGCACCGTGCTGATGCTGATCTGTTATGGCGGCATCCTGCGACAGCAGCTGGCGTTGTCCTCCGGCGCGCGTCTGGGTGTTCTGGACTCGATGCGCGACAGCGTTGCAGGATTGCCCGGCACGATCGTCGTGCTGCTGGTGGTGCTGGCGGCAGTGCTGGGTGGTGGCGTCCTGCTGCTGCTGCCGGGATGCGCGGCGCTGGTGTGGCTGTTCTTCGCGTGGCCGGCCCAGATCGATGAGCGCCTGGGTCCGCTGCCGGCCCTGCGTCGCAGCATCGGCCTGGTGCGCGGCCGGTTTCTGGCCGTTGCCGGCATCGCCGGCGCCACGCTGGCGGCCGTGCTGGTATTCGTGCTGCTCAGCGGCATCCTGCTGGCGGTGGTGATGAGCCTGGCAGGCCCTGGCGCGCAGACCAGCCACACCGGCCTGTCGGTTTCGCGCTGGCTGATGGCCGCCCTGTTGTCGGCGCCGGTGGTCTATGTGAGCGCGGTCAGCGTGGCGGCCTGGCGCACGGCCCTCAGCGACGTGCCGGCCAGCCCAGCCGATCCAGCGCCGCCGCCAGCGCCGTGAGTTCCTCGGCCGCCACATAGGCCTGCGCGGAAAAGCGCAGCAGCAGGTCCGGGCCGTGGCGCGCACAACGGATCTGGATGCGCTCGCGCTGCCACAGCTCGCGGTTCACGGTGACGGCGTCGGCGTCCGTGGCCGGACGCGACTGGGGCAGGCGCAGGGCGCGCATGGCCAGGCCCGCCGATGCCGGCGCGATCGCCTCGGCCCCGATGCCCAGCAGCGCGAGGCTGCCTGCCCGTACCAGTTCGGCCTGATGCGCATGCAGCCGCGCCATGCCCAGCTCATCGAGGAATTGCAGTGCGCGTGGCACTGTCAGCCACGCCGTGTAGTCGCGCGTGCCGGTGTAATCGAAAGAGTGCGGAAACCCCATGTCGATGAAGTGACTGACCACCAGCGGCCGCGTAAGTGACGCGGCGCCGTGGGCCGCGTGGAGGAAGGCACTGCCGCGCGGCGCATAAGCCCATTTGTGCAGGTTGCTGACGTACCAGTCCACCGCCAGCGCGTCCAGGTCCAGCTCGATCTGCCCGACGGCGTGCGCGCCATCGATGAATACCGGGATCCCGCGCCGGCGCAGTTCCGGCGCGATGCGTTCGATGGGGAAACGCAGCGCCGTGGTGGAAGTGATGTGGTCCAGCAGGGCCAGCCTGACCTGCGGCCCGGCCGCATCCAGCACACGCTCGATGATCTCATCGTCAGTCAGCGGCAGCGGCAGGCGCACGAGCTTTGGTGTTGCGCCGGTTTCCCGGCAGCGTGCCTCCACGGCAAGCCGCACGGCGTTGTACTGGTGGTCGGTGATCAGGATGCAATCGCCCTGGCCCAGCGGCAGCGAGTTCAGCACCGCCTGCACGCCGCTCGACGCGTTTTCCACCAGCGCCAGGCTCTCGCCGCGCGTGCCCACCAGTTGCGCCACCGCGGCGGCGACCGCGCGCGGTGCGCGCACGGTACCGGCCGGCTCGATGCGCGCCATGAATTCATCCGGATGCGCTTCCATCTGCGCGCGCAGGCGCTGCTGTTCGAGCTGCACGACACGCGGCACTGCGCCGAAGGAGCCGTGGTTGAGCAGGCTGGCATTCTCGGTGAGGCTCCACAGCGCGCGGGCCGGGCGGCCCAGCGGCACCTCACGCGGGGCGCTGGTCGGGACGGCGTTCATGGCTCGCACTCCATGGTTTCGATCACAACAGAATCCATACCGCCGTGGCCAGCACCAGCAGGGCCACGGCGCCCGGCGCAGGGTCAATCCCCGGTTGCGGCGGCCAGCTCCTCGGCCTGGAACTCGGTCTGCAAGGCGCCGAGCAATTCCCCGAGCTGCCCGTTCATGACGTCGGCGAGCTTGTAGAGGGTCAGGTTGATGCGATGGTCGGTGACGCGGCCCTGCGGGAAATTGTAGGTGCGGATGCGTTCGGAACGATCGCCGCTGCCGACCTGCAGTTTGCGCGAGGCGGCCTGGGCGCTTTGCTGCTTTTGCTGTTCGGCGGCCAGCAGCCGCGCCTTCAGCAGTGCCATCGCGCGCGAGCGGTTCTTGTGCTGGGAGCGCTCGTCCTGGCACTCGACCACCAGCCCGGTGGGCAGGTAGGTGATGCGGATGGCCGAATCGGTCTTGTTGACATGCTGGCCGCCGGCGCCCGAGGCACGAAACGTGTCGATACGCAGGTCGGCCGGGTTGATGTCGATGTCTTCGACCTCGTCCAGTTCAGGCAGCACCGCGACGGTGCACGCCGAGGTGTGGATGCGACCCTGCGCCTCGGTTTCCGGCACGCGCTGCACGCGGTGCGTGCCGGATTCGAACTTGAAGGCGGAAAAGGCACCGCGCCCCACGACGCGGCTGATGACCTCCCGGTATCCGCCATGTTCGCCGGGACTTTCCGACAGGATCTCCACCTGCCAGCCACGTCCTTCCGCGTAACGCGCATACATGCGGTACAGGTCGCCGGCGAAGATCGCCGCCTCGTCGCCGCCGGTACCGGCGCGTATCTCCAGATAGATATTGCGTTCGTCTCGCGGGTCCCTGGGCAGCAGCAGCAGGGACAGGTTGCGCTCGCCTTCCTCCAGCAGGGTGCTCAGGCGCGCCACCTCCTCCTGCCCCATCTGCCGCATGTCGGCGTCGGGGTCCGCGGCCAGTTCCCGGGCCGCTGCCTGTTGCGCCTCCAGCTGCACAAAAGCGCGGAAGCCGGCGGCGATCGGCTCCAGCCGCGCGTACTCCACGGAAAGATCGCGGAATTCCTGCGAACCTCCGGCAAGCGAAGGGTCCGCCAGCAATCTGCCCACCTCTTCAAAACGATCTGAAGTTTTCTCAAGTTTTTGTCGGATCGAGGCTTTCATGGGCGGCACAGGCTATAGTGCGGCGATGATGCCGCATAGCTCCCGCGCGTTCCCGTTTCTTCCCGTTCTGCTGCTGGCCGCCTGCGCACAAGTGCCCAGCAAGGCGGCACCCGAACAGCCGGCGCAGCCTGTCGCGGCGGCCGCAGAGGCGGCCCCTCCCAAGGGTGAATCCGAACTGCTGGTGTCCGGGGAGATGGCGCTGCGCGCCGGCCAGTGCCGCGAGGCCACCGAGAACTACGTGGCGGCCGCCCAGCTGACCGCCGAATCGAAGGTGGCCTCGCGCGCCACCCAGATCGCCCTGGGCTGTCACCAGCTGGACGCGGCACGCACGGCGGCGGCGCGCTGGCGCGCGCTCGACAAGTGGAATGGTGAAGCGGACCTGGCCGCGGCACTGATCGCGCTGAAGCGCTACGACCTGGCTGGCGCGCGCGAGGCGCTCACCGCGTGGCGGGACTCCGGGGCGGCCGGAACTTCCGATCCGCTGCAGTTCGCCGCGGCGCTGAGCCAGGAAGCCGATGCCACGGCGCTGTACCGCGTGTTCACGCAAGTGCTGGTCGGTGACGACCCCTCTGCAGAGGTGTTGCTCGCGCAGGCGCGGCTGGCCTTTGCCGCGCAGAACATGCAGGCGGCCAGCAAGGCCGCACAGCAGGCGCTGAAAGTGGACGACAGCATCACCGAGGCACGCATCCTGCAATTGCGCGCGGAGTCGATCATGGGCGAGCACGATGCCGCCATTGCCGGCGCGCGCAAGCTGGATCCGGCCAGCCTGAAGGGCGAGGACGTGTTCCTGCTGGCTGACCTGCTGGACGCGGCCGATCGTGAGGACGAGGCCACCAAGGAATTGCAGCGGCTGGCGATGCTGCCCGACTACGCCATGGGCGCCCAGCGCCGACTCATTGCGATGGCGCTGCGCAATGGCGACCTGGACGAGGCCGAGAAGCGCCTGGCGCCGCTGCTGAATGATCGCCGCAGTTCCGCCCTGGCCATCCTGTTCTTCGCGCAACTGGCGGAGCGGCGTGGCGATGACGCCCGCGCCGTGCAGAGCTATCGACTGCTGGGTGACAGCAGCATGGGGCTGGTCGCGCGCACGTCCGCCGCGCGCCTGATGCTCAAGCACGGCGACAAGGCCGGGGCGATGGCGTTGCTGGACGAGTACGCCAGCAAGCATGCGGACGATGTTCTGGACGTGGGAACGGCGCGGGCGACCTTGCTGGCGAACGCCGGCGACCTGAAATCGGCACTGGCTACATTGGACACGCTGGACAAGGAGTATCCCGGCTATCCCGACCTGGCGTACACGCGCGCCACGGTGCTGGAGACCGGCGGCCGCACCCATGATGCCATCACCGCGTTCGAGCACGAATTGCAGCGGCGCCCTGACGACCCGCAACTGCAGAACGCGCTGGGTTTCACGATGGCCGATCACAAGCAACGCCTGGGCCGTGCCGAGGAGCTGGTCCGGGCCGCGCTGGCCGTATCGCCCGACAGCCCGGCCATCCAGGACAGCCTGGGCTGGGTGCTGTACCGGCGCGGCAGGATGAAGCAGGCATTGCCGGTTCTGGCGCGGGCCTGGCAGAACAGTGGCGACGCGGAGATCGCCGCGCACTACGGCGAAGTGCTGTGGAAGAGCGGTGACGAGGGCAAGGCCCGCTATATCTGGCAGGAAGCCCTGAACAACGATCCGGAGCGCAAGCACCTGCTGGAGACCATGAAGCGGCTTACCGGCGAGGATGTGGCGTCCCACTGATTTCGCGCGCCGGCTGCCGCTCGCCGGCTGCGCATTGCTGCTGGTGGCCGGCTGCGTCACCACGCGGGTTTCCCATGTACCGCTGAGCGGTCCCGCGCAGATCCAGCTGCTGCAGAACCTTCCCGGCTTCCGACTCAAGGGACGCGCCGGCGTCAAAGCGGGCGAGGACGGCTTCAACGCATCCCTGTCGTGGCGCCAGCGCGGCACCGTGGCGGATCTGAAGTTGAGTGGTCCGCTGGGTGCCGGCGGCGTGAAGGTCACGTACAGCCCGGAATCACTGGTCGTGACCAACAGCCACGGGGAAAGACTCCAGGGCAGCCAGGCCGAGGAGGCCGTGGTACGCCAGCTGGGTTTCGTGCCCCCGTTCGCCGCGCTGCGCTACTGGGTGCTGGGACTGGCGGCCCCGGACGCGCCGATCACCGAACAGTCGACGGACCCCGATGGCCGCATCACCGAAATGACCCAACACGACTGGCACATCCGCTACAACAGCTGGTCAGTCGTCGCCACACCGGCCGGCGAGTTGCGCGTGCCACGCAAGGTCACGGTGACGCGTCCGGACCTGCGGCTCATCGTGGTGGTCGACCGCTGGCAGCTGCAGGCTGCCGGCTGAACATGCGCTATCGGGCGCCGGCCAAGCTGAACCTGTTCCTGCACGTCACGGGACGGCGGCCGGACGGGTATCACGACATCGAGACGGTGTTCCAGCTGGTGGATCTGCAGGACGAACTCGATATCAAGAGCCGGGCCGATGGCCGCATCGTGCGCGAGCCGGCGCCGAGCGACCCCGTGCTGTCCGGCTTGAGCGATGAGCAGGACCTGACAGTGCGCGCGGCGCGATTGCTGCAGCAGGCCAGCGGATCAGCGCTGGGCGCCAGCATTCACGTCGGGAAGCGGATTCCGGCGGGTGCAGGCCTTGGGGGAGGCAGCTCGGATGCGGCCTGTGTGCTGCGCGCATTGAACGATCAATGGGGGCTGCAATGGCCGCTCGAGCGGCTGGCCCAGCTGGGCCTGGCCCTGGGTTCGGATGTGCCGGTGTTCGTGCGCGGCCGCAACGCGTTTGCCAGCGGGCGAGGCGAGCAGCTCACGCCGCTGCAATTGCCAAAGCGCTGGTTTGTGATCGTCGACCCGGCTATCTCCATTTCCACCGGCGAATTGTTTGCCGCGGCAGAATTGACGCGGAATACGCCGCGCCTCACCATGCGCGCCCAGCCGGCCGGCGGTGGCCACAATGCGTTTGAACCGGTGGTGCGCGCGCGCTACCCGCAGGTGCAGGCTGTGTTCGAACGACTGGCGCGCTGGCAGCCGCGATTGACGGGCACCGGAGCCGCTGTGTTTACTGCCTTCGAGACACGCGGCGCGGCCGAGGAACTGGCCGCCGAGCTGGCCGGACACTGGCGGTGCTGGGTCGTGCAGGGTCTGGATTGCTGAATGTTTTGGGGTGTAGCCAAGAGGTAAGGCAGCGGGTTTTGATCCCGCCATCCGGAGGTTCGAATCCTCCCACCCCAACCAATAAAATGAGTGTGTCCGCGCCCGGATTCATCTTCCGCGCCAAGCCAGCATGCGTCGGCATTCGAAGAAAATTTTCGGACACAGCAGTTGCGTGCAACTGCTGTGAGTCGAAGCACGGATAGAAGGTTGGTAATTGCCGTTCTGCGAAGCCTCATGAACAATCGTCAATCGCATCACCAGTCTTGTTGCGCAGCACAGAATTCACACTGTCGCTTGCTGGATGTTGCTGTAGTATCCAGCCGCTGGATGGCGTGGAACCATCCTGCTTAGGGCTATAGAAACAAGAAATGGAGGGGGGCGTCCGTGGTCAGATTCAACGCTGAGTCAGCGTCTTGGAGTACGCGCGTAGCTATTGCTGCTGCGCTGGGTTTCATCCTGCAGTTGTCATCGATTCCGACTGTTCGCGCCGCCGACAGCGGCCAGTCCGATGATGCGAAAGCCAAAGACAAGAAGGAAACGCAGCTTGCCGAGGTGCAAGTCACCGGCTCGCGCATCAAACGCAAGGACCTGGAGTCCAACTCGCCGACGGTGGTCGTCAGTTCCGAGGCGTTCGACAACCGCGCCAACATTTCGGTGGAGGACACGCTGAACCAGATGCCGCAGTTTGCGCAGAGCCTGGGTTTCGGTGGTCCAACCGGTGACCGCGCGCGCCTCGCCCAGCAGGGCCAGGCGGCCGACCAGTTCACTGCTGGCGGCCTGGTCAGCCTGGGGCTGGATCCGAACAACACCTACAGCGCCAGCCAGACAGTCGGCGCGACCGCGGTGAGCCTGCGCGGTCTGGGTGCCAACCGTACGCTGGTGCTGATGAATGGCCGGCGTCTGGTGCCGGTCAACGCCAGCTATTCGGTGGATACCTCCTCGATCCCCTCGTCCGCCCTGCAGCGCGTGGAGATCGTCACCGGTGGCGCTTCCTCGACCTACGGCGCGGACGCCGTGTCCGGCGTGGTGAACTTCATCCTGAAGGACAACTACCAGGGTGCCGAGCTCGACGCGCAGTACGGCATCGCCGAGGTGGGCGACAACAAGAACTTCCGGTTGTCCGGCCTGATGGGCGGCAACTTCGGCGATGGTCGCGGCAATGCGCTGGTCGGGCTGGAGTATTCATGTCCGCGGCCCCGCCTACCAGAGCAAGCGCGACATCTACAAGTGGCAGTACGCCAACCCGAACATTGGCGCGGGCGCGAGCGCACCCATGGTCGAGATCCTGCCCACTACCGCGGCTCAGCCCGGACCGGCCCCCGCCAACCCGTCCAGGCGGTCATGGACGCGATCTGCCAGTCGCATATTTCCACTTGCGTGGCCGGCACTGTGCCGGTCAACTCGGGCATCCAGGTCAACCCGAACGGCACCGATCTTCGTGCCGGGCGATCCGGAAGGCGCGTTGCTGGCCCAGTTGAACGACGGCTACAACTACAAGATCAACGCCGTGACCGGGACCTGGGGCCAGAACGACATGACGACCCGCATGTCGAACCCGCTGACCCGCTACTCGCTGTTCACCTCGGCGCACTACGACTTCACCGACAGCATCCGCTTCTACACGCAGGCCACCTTCGCGAAGTCGAAAAGCGAGTATCTGTCGACGCCGGCCTTGATCCAGTTCAACTCGGCGCTCGCGATTCCTTACGATCGCGGCGTGAACTACCCGGTACCTGCGGAAGTGAAGCAATTGCTGGATAGTCGCGCCGATGCGGCTCGGACTGCGCCCTACGCCGTCGCCTTCCCGACGGCCACCTGACCCCGCAAGCCGGTTCGGAAAGCGATCAGCTGAATTTCCAGATCATCAATGGTTTCAGCGGCGACCTGCCTTTCCGCGACTGGTCCTACGACGTCTATAACTCCTACGGCCAATCGCGCACCACGACCATCGGTGTGAACGCGTATTCCCTGGATGCGCTGCGCGCGCTGATGGCCCTGCCGAACTATGGCGCCGGTGCAGCCATCGACAGCAACGTGGCTCCCCCGAGCAGCACGATCTTTCCGCATGCCACCCTGAACTGCACCAGCGGCCTGGGCCCGGCGCTGTATCCCTCGCTGTACCCGGGGCAGTCGGTGTCGCAGGACTGCATCGACGGTGTAACGGTCAGCCCGGTCGGCATCACCACCATGATGCAGGATGCGGCCGAGGGCTCGATCCAGGGCGGCCTGTTCGAGCTGCCTGCCGGCGACCTGCGCTTTGCCCTTGGTGCGGGCTGGCGCCAGAACCGGTTCAAGTTCGCCCCGCCGGACATCATCAGCATCGACTACATCGGCGACGCACAGAGCCAGCACCCACACCAGCCCGCCGAACGATGCGCAGGACAACGTGAAGGAAGGCTTCACCGAACTGCTGGTGCCGGTGCTGCGGGACCTGCCGTTGGTCACGCACCTGAATCTGGAACTGGGCTATCGCTATTCGGACTACAAGTACGCCGGACCGGTTTCGACCTGGAAGGCGCTGGCGGACTGGGCCCTTACGCCGGACTTCCGCCTGCGCGGTGGCTTCCAGCGCGCCAACCGTGCGCCCAACCTGGTGGAACTGTTCGACCCGGGTACCTCTGCGGTGCAGATCGGGCCGGGCGACGTGTGTTCCGCCGCAGTTCTGGCCCACCCTGCGTGGCGCCGCCTACAGCGCCAATCCCACCCTCAATCCCGATGCCGCCAAGGTCCGGGCATTGTGCGAGTACCAGATGGGAGCAACGGGCGCCTCGGCCTACTACACCAGTGACAACGCCTTCAAGTCGTTCAGCTACTGGTTCGTGGGCGTCAATGCGGTCGGCAACCCGAACCTGAAGAACGAGAAGTCGGATACCTGGACCCTGGGCCTGGTGTGGCGTTCGCCGTTCGAGCATCCGCTGGCGCGTTTCACCACCACGGTGGACTGGTTCAAGATCAATGTCGCCAATGCGATCTTCACGCCGCAGCTGGCTACCGCCACGGGTTCGCCGTTGCAGGGTTGCTTCGATACGTCGTTCAACTCGGCTCTGGCCGCCTTGAAGGGTGATGGCACCGACAGTGACGCGGCGCTTGCCGCGGCTGCCGCGCCGGACGCCTGCTCGCTGATCGTGCGCGACCCGGCGACCGGCAACGTGGTCACCAACCAGGATCAGCCGTACGAGAACGTCGGCTCGATCGTCAGCTCGGGCGTGGACTTCTCCTTCAACTGGAGCGCGTCGCTGTCCGACTTCGGTCTGATGGTTCCGGGTCGTGTCTCGTATGGCGCCAACGCCAGCTACATGATTCACGACAAGCGCCAGAGCATCCAGGGCGCGCCGTTCGACGACTACACGGGCGTCGCCGGCTACGGTGGTGTGCGCTGGAGCTTCACCAACAACTTCGGCTACTTCAATGGCCCGTTCAATGCGTCGATCAACTGGCGCCACTATGCGCCGCTGACCAGCTTCGGCAACTTCGTGGGTAACGAACTACCGGCAGACGGGTATCGGCGCCTACGACGTGCTTGGTCTGTCGCTGGGTTACTCGGTGGGCCGCAACATCCGGGTGCGCGCCGGCGTGGACAACCTGCTTGATGTGAATCCGCCCCTGCAGAACAGGGACCCGGGTGACCAGAACAACATCAATGCGCAGGGCTTTGGCCAGGGCTACAGCGAGGGCACCATTGCCAATGGTGTGTATGACCGGCTGGGACGCAGCTACTTCGTGGGCGTCAAGTGGTCCCTGTAAGCGGCTGAAGGGAAGGGCGGCATGGCGCCGCCCGTTCCGCCAAAACATGATCGATTGTCCAGGGCGGGTGGAGACACCCGCCCTTGGATATTGAAGGAGGTGTAATCATGCGCAGGTCTTTCCTTGCCGCCGCACTGCTCGCGGTCGCCGTCGCAGTCAGCGCAACGCCACTGACGCAGAAGGAGCTCGAGGCGGTTCCCAACAAGAAGCTCCCGAACGATGAGATCGAGGCGAAACTGCCCGATTCCCATCCCATGTTCTACTTTCTCTACTCGGCAAAGTTGTTCAGGGCCGGCAAGCGCGATGAAGCCACGCTCTGGTATTACGTGGGAGAGATCCGCTTCAGGCAGCATCTGCTGGCTCACCCCGAGATGCCCGAGAAGGGTGATCCGGCGCTGTTCGAGCAGGCCAAGAAGGCTTTCGGACCAGGAATCAGTGACTGGGCCGGTGGCAACATCCGCGTCTGGCTCCAGCAGATCAGGAACGCGCTGGATTGGGACGAGAAGCACCCGAACAACTTCACGTCCAAGGACACCTACGCCGCGCAACTGAAACAGGCGCGCGACGAAGTCAACGCCACCTACGACAAGATCAAGGAAACGCAGGGAGAGATCAAAGCGGATCGCGCCGCGCGGGGACTGTTGGACCGGGATCGATGAACAAACGCGTAACCCTTGCAGTGCTGCTTGTCTCGGGGCTGCCAGTGGCGGCAACGGCGGCGTCGGGAACGGCGGACGCAAATGGTGCATCCGCGGCGTCCGCCGCGTCCGGTGTCGCCATGTCGCAGAACGGACATCAGCAGATCCTGAATGAGGTGCTGGTCGAGGGTTCGCCGCTGTGGAAGCTGCGCAAGAAGATGGTCAAGGTCGAGGACCAGTTCTACGCGCTCTACAACAAGGTGAACAAGGACAAGGACTTCAATGTGAACTGCCACATCGAGAAGCCCACCGGCCGCATCATCAAGGAGCGCGTGTGCCGGGTGGAGTTCATCGAAGACGCCCAGGCGCTGGAGGCGCAGTCACTGCTGGATGGCCATACCGCCCCGCCGGCCGACATGGTGGCGCAGGCGCGGGAGCTCGACTTCGAGAAGCACTTCCTGCAGGTGGTCAACAGCGATCCGCGCCTGCTGAAGCTGGTGCGTGAACGTGAGGAGCTCGGGAAGCGATACGACAAGCGGCACGCGCAGATGGTCACGAACCACGAGTGGTTCCGCTTCGAGAAGTAGATAGCCGCAGCCCGGGAAGCGGCTGCGGCGATTGCCGCCAGCGGCGGCGCTACCGCGCCATTAGCTGCTTACGGACTCCCACCCGCATCCAGGTAGCGCTTGCGGGCCGTCACGAACTCATCGTAGCGCTCGCGCAGATCCGGGTGCTTCTCGAAAAGCTTCTGCAGGTTCTGCTGGAACTCCAACGCCCGATTCGAGACCTTGCTGGCCGCTTCACCGCTCCTGGTGTCGATGGCCGAGTCCGGGTTCTGTGCCCCCGCCATTGCCGCGGATTGCTCGCTGGTCAGTGCTCCGCCCCGCTGCGCCGTGGCCTGCGCATCCGCCGCGGCGGCGGCGCGCTGCGACTGGTCGGCGCTGATCGTGTCCATGGCGCCGAGGTAGTTGCGTGCCTCTTCCTCCTGCGCGCGGGTCTGCGCCCGTGTCGAGCACGAGCGCTTGGTCAGGCGTGAACCAGTGGGAGCGCTGTCGGTGCAGGACAGCCGCTGATCGGTATCGCGGTTGACCCTGTTGTAAAGAGAGAGAAAGCGCCGCTGGGCCTTGTTCATGTCCTTGCGCAACGCGCGCAGACTCTTCGTCTGCACCGCTGGCCGGTCTGCCGTGGCGCCATCCGCGGCGGCGTGGACATGTAGAGGAATGCTGCAGATACACAGCGCCGCCAATCCTGGCCAAATCGCAATCTTCATGGGCGTCCGTCCTTGATTCATCGTCACTGAATGATACAGATCTTGAGATTCATTTGGCCCGCTGCCCATCCGCGCATGCGTTCGCATATCGTCACATCGCCCGATATGTATTGGTCTTGCGCTATGCGCAGGAGTGTTTGCGCACAGCAAGCGAGTGCTCGTTGGTGCAATCTCGAGCCGCGTCAGTTCTGCATGCGCTTGCATGTGGCGATGTGCCTGAGCAGGTCGAGCGGTGATGCAACCAGCGTACCGCTCTGCGGCAAAGGCCGATCTTCAGTGCCGCGCCCGCCGTCCCGTACGGGGCGAGTTCCCGAGGAGGTCCGCCCGCCGCCGCCCGGCCCTTTCCTGGTACGGTGCGCGATTGCGGGGTGGGACCGGGCGCCAGAGGGCCAAATTGCCCCCCGCCGGCCGGGGTCTGTCGCTATAATCGCGCCCCCCGGCGCATATCCTGTAAATTCAAGAGGTTAGCAAGTGGACGGCCAGTCGATGGCGCTTTTCACGGGCAACGCCAACGAGGCGCTGGCCCATGACATCGCCCGGCACCTGATGGTGCCGCTGGGTCGCGCCTCCGTGGGCCGCTTCAGCGACGGCGAGGTCAACGTCGAGCTGATGGAGAACGTACGCGGTCGCGACGTGTTCATCCTGCAATCCACCTGCCCGCCAACCAACGACCGACTGATGGAACTGCTGGTGATGATCGATGCGGCACGGCGCGCGTCGGCAACCAGCATCACGGCGGTTATCCCGTATTTCGGTTACGCCCGCCAGGACCGCCGTCCGCGCGGCGCGCGCGCACCGATCACGGCCAAGCTGGTGGCCAACATGATCACCATGGCCGGCGCGGATCGCGTGCTGACCGTGGATCTGCACGCCGACCAGATCACCGGGTTCTTCGATATCCCGGTGGACAATGTCTATGGTTCGCCGGTGCTGCTGGGCGATGCCTGGCGCCAGCGCTACAAGAACATGGTGGTGGTGTCGCCCGACGTGGGCGGCGTGGTGCGCGCCCGCGCCCTGGCCAAGCAGCTCGACGACGTGGACCTGGCCATCATCGACAAGCGCCGCCCGCGCGCCAATGAAGTCAAGGTGATGAACATCATCGGTGACGTGCGGGACCGCAGCTGCGTGCTGATCGACGACCTGGTCGACACGGCCGGCACCCTGTGCCAGGCGGCCGAGGCGTTGAAGGAGCAGGGCGCGCTGAAGGTGGTGGCCTACATCACGCATCCGGTGTTGTCCGGCAAGGCCGTGGAGCGCATCGCCGGCTCCGCGCTGGACGAGCTGGTGGTCACCGACACCATTCCGCTGGCGCCGGCCGCGCGCGACTGCGGGCGGATCAGGGTCCTGAGCGTGGCGGAGCTGCTGGCGGAAACAATCCGCCGCATCCGTGACGAGGAATCTGTCAGCTCGATGTACATCGATTGATGACATCGGGCAGGCGTATGGGGTGGGTGCTGGTCGCGGCGCCCGCCAGTTGCAACAACCGGAGAGAGAAATGAAGAAGTCATTCAACGTTGGCGCCGACTCGCGCAACGACCAGGGCAAGGGTGCGAGCCGCCGCCTGCGTCGCGCGGGCAAGGTGCCGGCCATCCTGTACGGTGGCACGGGCGAGCCGCAGAACGTCACACTGGACCAGCAGAACCTGTTGACGATGGTGGGCGACGAGAAGTTCTACTCGAGCATCATCAACCTCAGCCTGGACGGCCAGCAAACCCAGGCCATCATCAAGGACATCCAGATGCACCCGGCGAAGAACCTCGTGGTGCATGTGGACCTGCAGCGCGTGCTGGCCGACCAGGCCATCCGCATCCACATTCCGTTGCACTTCCTGAACGCGGCCACCTGCCCGGGCGTGAAGCTGCAGGGGGGCCTGGTCTCGCACCTGAAGACCGATATCGAGATCACCTGCCTGCCCAAGGATCTGCCTGAGGCCATAGAAGTGGACATGGCGGAGATGAACCTGCACGACACCATCTTCATGAAGGACCTGAAGCTGCCTGACGGGGTGAGCGTCCCGGAGCTGAACCAGGGTCGCAATGCGCCGGTGGTGTCCATCCACGCGCCGCGCGCCGAGGAGCCGGAGCCGGCTGCTGCCGAAGCGGCTGCTGCGGCCGCGCCGGCGGCCGGCGAGGCCAAGCCCGGCGAGGCGGCCGCGCCGGCTGCCGAGGCCAAGAAGGAAGGCGGCAAGAAGTAACCCTCTCCAGGGGTTGCCACCGCTCGCCAGCCGCAAGGCGCCGCCATCGAGATGCCCGGACTCCCGATACAGCTCATCGTGGGTCTGGGCAATCCCGGGCGCGAGTACGAGGCCACCCGCCACAACGCCGGCTTCTGGCTGGTCGAGGAGCTGGTGGTGCGCCATGGCGGCACGTTCCGGCTGGAATCGCGCTTCAACGCGGAGCTGGCCCGTACGCGACTGGGCGGCGCCGAGTGCTGGCTGGTCAAGCCGCAGGACTACATGAACAACAGCGGCCGGGTGACGGGCGCGGTGGCGTCGTTCTACAAGATCGAAACGCCGTCGATCCTGGTGGTCCACGACGAGCTGGATCTGCCGCCCGGCGAGGTGCGACTCAAGAGCGGGGGCGGCGCTGGTGGGCACAATGGCTTGAAGAGCCTCATAGCTCACCTCGGTCCGGACTTCTGGCGTCTGCGCATCGGGGTGGGGCATCCGGGCTCCAGGAGCTGGTGACGCCCTGGCTGCTGAGCGGCCTGCGCGCCAACGAGCGCGCGGCGATCGAAGTGGCCATCCCGCCGGCCGCCGACATCGTGCCGGAGCTGATCGACACGGCCCCGAATACGCCATGAAGAAGCTGCATACGCCGCTGATCTGAACGACAAGGTTGCGATAGATGGGAATCAAATGCGGCATCGTCGGGCTGCCCAACGTGGGCAAGTCGACCCTGTTCAACGCGCTGACCAAGGCGCAGATCGCGGCGGAGAACTACCCCTTCTGCACCATCGACCCGAACGTGGGCGTGGTCGGCGTGCCCGACCGCGCCTGGATGCCCTGGCGGACATCGCCAAACCGGAAGGGTGCTGCCGACCGCGTGGAATTCGTGGACATCGCCGGCCTCGTCGCGGGCGCGTCGAAAGGCGAGGGGCTGGGCAACCAGTTCCTGGCGCACATCCGCGAGACCGATGCCATCGCCCATGTGGTGCGCTGCTTCGCCAGTGCCGACGTGGTGCACGTGGCCGGCAAGGTGGATCCGATCTCCGATATCGACGTGATCGATACCGAGCTGGGCCTGGCGGACCTGGCCAGCGTGGAGAAGGCTGTGGATCGTGCCGCCAAGGCCGCCAAGGCCGGCGACAAGGAAGCGATCCGCAGGCGCGATCTGCTGGCGCGCCTGCGCGAGCACCTGAACCAGGGCAAGCCGGCGCGGTCCATGTCGCTGTCGCCGGAGGAGCGCGTCGAACTGCGTGATCTGCACCTGCTCACGCTCAAGCCCATCATGTACGTGGCCAACGTCGGTGAGGCGGGCTTCACCGACAACCCCTACCTGGATACGGTGCGCGCGCGTGCCGCGCAGGAGGGCGCCGTGGTGGTCGCGGTGTGCGCGGCCATGGAGGCCGAGATCGCCCAGCTCGACGATGCCGAGAAGGGCGAGTTCCTGAAGGACATGGGCTTGAGCGAGCCGGGACTGGACCGGGTCATTCGCGCGGCCTATGAGCTGCTGGGGCTGGCCACCTATTTCACCGCGGGGGAGAAGGAGGTCCGCGCCTGGACGGTACGGGCCGGCTCCACCGCCCCGCAGGCGGCCGGCGTCATTCACACGGACTTCGAACGCGGCTTCATCCGCGCCGAGGTAATCGGCTACGAGGACTACATTGCCTGCCGCGGCGAGGGCGGCGCCAGGGAAGCCGGCAAGCTGCGGCTGGAAGGCAAGGAGTACGTGGTGCGGGAAGGCGACGTCATGCACTTCCGCTTCAATGTCTAGCTCGCCGCGAGGGTATAACCTACAGGATATGACCGTATCAGCACTGATAGCTGATCAGGAACAACCCGACTAGAGTCTGCCCCCTCAAGCTCCGCGCCGCCGGCGCGGTTCAGATCTCGAGAGCACTAGGGGGTGTTCAAGTGTCACATGCTCAACCGCGGGCCATTGCCGCTCGCCGCAACGTTTCCGCAGCAGTCCGCCTTGCCATGGGCTGCGGGCTGCTGGCCGCCGTGGCCGTGCCGGCCATGGCCGCCGACGACGATACCGAACTGGCCGAGGTGGTCGTCACCGCGCAGTTCCGCCAGCAGAACCTGCAGCAGACGCCCATCGCCATCACGGCGGTCAACGGCGAGATGATGGAGGCGCGCAGCCAGACCAGCCTGAACGAGATCGCGGCCCAGGCGCCCAGCGTCACGCTGGCCCAGCAGGGCGGACCCTATGGCCCGTCCATGGCCATCTACCTGCGCGGTGTGGGTCAGGCCGACTTCAACCCGGCCTTCGAGCCGGGCGTGGGCATCTACATCGACGACGTGTACTTCCCGACGCTGACCGGGTCCATGCTGGA
Organism: uncultured Gammaproteobacteria bacterium; assembly: GCA_963812195.1. Taxonomy (GTDB): domain Bacteria; phylum Pseudomonadota; class Gammaproteobacteria; order Steroidobacterales; family Steroidobacteraceae; genus ZC4RG30. The sequence goes on along the minus strand of CAWEUI010000007.1, from coordinate 5,706 downwards.
CCTGCTGGACCTGGACCGGGTGGAGATCCTGCGCGGCCCGCAGGGCACGCTGGCCGGCCGTAACTCCATCGGTGGCGCGGTGAAGCTGTATTCGAAGATGCCCAAGGGTGACAACACGGGCTATGTGTCCGCCACCTACGGCATTCGCAACCGCGTCGACCTGCGCGGCAGCGCCGACTTCGCCATCACCGACAGCCTGTCGGCACGGCTTTCCGGTGTGTCCAAGCGGCAGGCCGGCTACGTGGATCGTCTGGACTACGGCTGCGTGTACCCGAACAGTGGCTTCCCGCGCAGCCTGTCGTACAACACCGATTGCGTTCTGGCCCGGGAAGGCGAGATCAATTACCAGGCCCTGCGCGGCGTCCTGCGCTTTGACAACGGCAGCCCCGTTACCGTCACGGTGATTGGCGACTTCACAAATGATGACCGCACTACCACGCCTTCGGTGCTGATCGCGGCGAAGCCGTTGGGAGCGGGCGGCTATACGCCCAATGACGATGTCGATCCCTGGCACGTCGGCAATCACATCTATGGACTGGATGCCTTCGTGCCGCCGCCGGGTTCGTACTACAACTACGGCACGTACACGATGGAGGGCACGGCGAATCGACCGGCCCGCACCACCGCCGGCCGCAGCTATTTCCGCAGCTGGGGTGTATCCAGCAACATCAACTGGAAAATCAACGATGGCGTGTCCCTGGATTCGATTTCGTCCTACAGGGACTTCCGGTCCGGGTTCCAGAACGACAACGACCTGTCGCCGCTGAACCAGCAGCTCGGTGACGGCACTCAGCCGCTGTGGGCCTTCACCCAGGAACTGCGCCTCAACGGCAACGCCCTGGACAGCCGTCTGGATTGGACGCTGGGCGGTTTCTACATGAAGGAGACCACCTGGTATCCCTCCTACCAGGACCTGCGCTACTCCTCGCTGCCGGCCTTCCAGCAGAACGACCCGATCCACTCCGACGCCAAGGCGGCCTTCGCGAACGTGAGCTTCAAGGTGACCGACCAGCTCACGGCAATCGGTGGCCTGCGCTACACGAAGGAGTCCAAGGACTACACGTTCTCGCGCCGTAATCCGGACGGCAGCGTGCTCAACAACATCCTTGCCGGTCTGGATGGCAAGGTGGGCAGCTATTCGGGCAGCAAGGTCGACTGGCGTGCCGGCCTGCAGTACCAGGTGACCGACTCGGTCATGACCTATGGTCAGGTTGCCACCGGCTTCAAGGGCGGCGGCATCAACCCGCGGCCGTTCTATCCGGCGCAGGCCGCACCGTTCAATCCGGAGACCGAGACTTCCTATGAAGTCGGCGCCAAGACCGAGTGGCTCAACCACCACCTGCGCCTGAATGGCGATGTGTTCTATTCGAACTACAAGGACATTCAGGGCGGCGCCGTGACCTGTCCGCCGGGGTACATTCCGGCGGGGGCACCTCCGATCTGCTCGCTGGTCCTCAACGTCGGAACCGCCCACGTGAAGGGCGCGGAACTGGAGGGCAGCTACGAGTCCCGTGGCTTCATGCTCGACAGCTCACTGAGCTACATCGACTTCAAGATCAAGGATGTCAGTGCCCTGGCCCAGGGTGGCGCCATCGCACCGGGCAGCACCGCACCGTACACGCCGAAGTGGAAGTGGAGCGCCGGCGCGCAGTACACGCTGCAGCTGGGCGGATCGCAGTCGCTTACCCCGCGCGTGGACTTCTCCTACACGGGCAAGCAGTACACGAACACGAACAACCTGGAGCGCAGCGCCATCGACTCGCACTCGATCGCCAACGCGCGCCTGACGTGGCGTAACGACCAGAACAACCTCGAGGCTGCGCTGGAAGTGACCAACATCTTCGACAAGTACTACTACACCACGGTCTACGATGCCTACGACCGCGCCGGCATCATCTCCGGTTCGCCGGGCCACCCGCGCGAGTGGGCCGTGACGCTGAAGAAGAGGTTCTAGCCGCTATTCAGCCGGGGTCTGGCCGTCCGTCAGGGCGGCCCGGCCACGGTCCGCTTGACACCCTCGGGGGCCGTCCGGAGAATCCGCGGCCCCCGCTTTCGTTGGGGGTCGCACCTGCTTGCGGCCCTGGGCGGCAGGCCAGGGGCCTTATGGAAAGGTAGCTCAGCTGGTTAGAGCACGGCACTCATAATGCCGGGGTCGAGGGTTCGAGTCCCTCCCTTTCCACCAATTACCGATTTACGCCAGCTCAGGCGGTCCTAGAAACAGCCATAAATGCCGGGAAACTAAGGGTTTTCCGGTCTCAAGCTGTCTCATAGGCTCTCGGCACGTCTCAACGCGGTGACGGTACTTTTGACGGTATCGGATCCGCCGACATGCGGAGATACCGTCAGATGTTGAATGAAGCTCGGGTTCGTAACGCGAAGCCCTCCGGCCGTCCGGTGAAGATTGCCGACGGCGGAGGCCTGTATTTGGCCGTGATGCCCAATGGCGGACGCTACTGGCGATTCGACTACCGGTTCCAGGGCAAGCGCAAAACTCTTGCTCTGGGTACCTATCCCGACGTGCTGCTGGCTACCGCGAGAGCACGTCACCAGGATGCCAGGCGGGAACTCAGTGCGGGGATCGATCCGGCCGCCCAGAAGCAGATCGCCGTCAGGACTTTCGAGTCAGTCGCTCGGGCGTGGTACGAGCGCTGGAAAGTGGGACGACATCACCAATACGCCTTCTATGTTCTCAAGCGCCTGGAAACCGACATCTTCCCTTCAATAGGGTCGCAGCCTGTTGCAGAGGTCCCCGCATCCGCATTCCGCGAGGCGGTTCAGAAGATCGAGCAGCGGGGTGCGGCCGAGATCGCCAAGCGGGTGCTGCAGAACTGCGCGCAGATCATGCGCTACGCGGTGGCAAACGATTTGGCCGAGCGCAATCCCGTGGCGGACGTCAGGCCCGCCGACATCCTTAAGGCCCGCAAGAAGCGCAATCACCCGCGGGTCACTGCGAAGGAACTTCCGGCACTCCTGCAGGCAATCAATTCGTATGCCGGCAGTGAGCACACGGTGTTGGCGCTGAAACTCATGGCGCTGACGTTCGTCCGAACCTCGGAGCTGATTGGCGCGCGCTGGCCGGAGTTCAACTTCGAAGACGCGCGTTGGGATATCCCGGCCGAAAGAATGAAGATGAAGACGCCTCACATCGTCGCGCTGAGCACGCAGGCGATCGAGGTCCTGGAGAGGCTGAAGGAGATCTCATTGAGCCGGGAGTTGGTATTTCCGGGTGACGTAAATCCGCAGAAGCCCATGAGCAACAACACGCTGCTGTTCGCGCTGTACCGGATGGGATACCGGAGCCGGATGACTGGACACGGATTCCGAGGCGTAGCCTCCACGATTCTTCACGAGCAGGGCTTCGCGCACGAGCACATCGAGCTGCAGTTGGCGCATGAGGAGCGTGACGACACCAGCGCGGCTTACAACTACGCACCTATTTGAAGCCGCGCGCCGAGATGATGCAGGCATGGGCGAATCATCTGGAAGAGCTGGCTTGCAGAAGCCGAACCTGTGTCCTGAGCAAGAAGCATGAACGGCCAGCGACAGCCTTCTGCGCTGGGTGCCATCGGGGCGTTGATCTGGATAGTGATCCGTCTCCCGATCTACTGGTTGCTGTTGATATGCGAACCCCTCGTCCGGATTGGATTCACGACGCTAGCGGTGCTGGGGATCGTCTCCGCTGTCTTCCTTGAGTTCTCGGGTAGCGCGCCGCATTTCCGTTCTGGGGCGCGCTGCTGCTCTTCGGAAGCTGCGGCCTGTTGCCGCGCCTGCATCGCGCTGCGTTGAGGTTGTTTTCTGAGTAGCCGAGATGGCATGACCGCATTCCATGCGAACGCGCACGTATTACCCGCCATATCGGGTCTCCGGGCGCTTCCCAGATCATATGCAAAAACGAACATCAATTGTCGATTTATGCGTATGATCTGGGAATGGCGACCTTAGAGCAATTCTTCAGTGATTGACTGGCGCAGGGTCGCGCCTACTTCTCGCGTAAAGACGCGCTTTCCGCGCTCGCCTCGACGCCAGTTGCGCTCAGCGCGGCCCTGACGCGGCAGATCAAAAAGGGCCGTCTGGCCAGTCCACGGCAGGGCTTCTATCTGATTCTACGATCCGAAAGATAAGGCCGCGGGTGCTCCTGATCCCGTCCGCTGGATCGATCCCCTGATGAAGTACCTGAAGATGGACTACCGGATCTCGCTGCTGCGCGCAGCGGCATTCCATGGGGCCACACACCAAGCGGCAATGGTCTTCCAGGTCATCGTGCCAAAGCAGATGCGCGATTTCGAGATAGGCCGACATCGTCTGGAATTCATCTATCAAGTCCGGGCGGACTTCAGCGGGTGAACCGTGGCAATTGGCTCGACTCAATGAAGAGCGATGCTGGCTTTGCCAAGGTTGCAGGCGTGGAATTGACTCTGCTGACTGCGCCCGTTATTTCCACAAGGCTGGCGGCCTCAATGGGTTGGCACAGATCGTCAAGGATCTAGGTGGCCGAGCGACACCGGCGAGCCTCGCCAAAGCTGCCGTTCACTACGAAAACTCGTCGTACGGCGCCTGGGCTACCTGGTCTGAACAGATGCAGCACGCGCGCCAGGCCAAGGCCTTGCAGGCATTTGTAAAGCAGGCCAAGACAGCCGTGCTGCTTGATCCCTCCGTGAAGCCATTGCTCGAAGGGCGCATGTCTTCATGAGAGAGCATCGAAATGGAAGTTGATCATCAACGAAACAGTAGAGGCCGATTTTTGATTCCTGCTGCCTACATTCAGGCGTGGAGCGCGAAGGCGCCATGGCCGGATGCGCGTCAGGTCGAGCAGGATCTGATCATCTGCCGCACGTTGTGCGACCTTTTCAACGCGCCGGCGTTGAAGTGAAGATTGCTTTTCTGGTGGCACAGCCATCAACAAGCTTCTGTTGAAGCAGCCATTGCGCTATTCAGCAGACATTGATTGTAACAGCCGGAAGCTGAACCGATCGGCAGAACCGTCAATGCGATCCGCGAAGCTCTTTCATGGCTTGGAAAGTGTCGCAGTGACCAAGCTGGGCATTCAATGCATCTGGTATTCAGGTTCGCGCCAGAAGCTGACCTGCAAACGACCCTGAAGCTTAAGGTCGAAAATCAACACGCGCGAACACGCGCATCTGTTTGGCATCAAGCCCTATCCATTTGCGGTGGACAGTGACTGGTATCAGGGCAAAGCCGAAATCGCTTCCTTTGAGCCAGAAGAGTTGTTCGGTACCAAGTTGCGGGCGTTGCTGCAGCGACGCAGGAACCGTGATCTTTTGATCTGTATCATGGTCTGGAGCAGCTCGCGCTTGATCCCGACAAGCTCATTGCGTGTTTCGATCATTATCTTGCGCTGGAGGGCAATCCGATCACGCGCGCCACAGCCGAGCAGCGCATGCTGGAAAAGCTCACTCGCAGCCTGACAGAAGATATTGCGCCGCTGTTGCCCGCTGGCATTCGTTTCAATGACGACGATGCGTTGCAGGCTTTCGAGCGAGTGTGGAGAGATCTCATTGTGAGAATCCGGGGCGATACGTGGAAGTCGACCGAGAAGGCTATCGAAGAATTCCGTCGGGGGAGGTATCCGGAGCTGTTGCGCGGACCCTACCAGCCGGCGCCGATTCCCTGAAAGGACTGCTCGCCCGTATCGGCGCCTCGCAGACCCCGATCCGCGAAGCGATCATTGAACTGAAGCGGGCAGGC
>CAWEUI010000006.1:0-96961 GCA_963812195.1 uncultured Gammaproteobacteria bacterium | reverse complement strand
CGTCGGAATCTTGGAGAGTGGGGTATTGGGCTGATTTGGAGTGATTGCAGGATAGCCTCGCGGCGACTGTTGTTAAACACTTGGCATCCATGGCTGCCACGCAACTCATCGCTGCTCGGGTTACACCTGATACGAAGGCGCAATTCCATGCGCTCGCGGATCGGCAGCAGCTGACCGAATCCGCGCTCCTGAAGCGGCTCATCACCCTGACTATTCAAAGCGTCAGCGGGGCGGGTGGCGAAGCGCTCAAGCCCAACCGGCGCAGGTCCGTGGGCAGTCGGGTGTGCATTCGGCTCAGAGCCGAAGATCAGCTCCTGCTTCAGGAGCGGGCGGGTGCGCGCCAGATGGCGGCCGCCACGTATGCGGGCGTCCTGGTCCGGGCACATCTGAGGTCACTGCCACCGCTGCCCAAGCATGAGCTCTTGGAGCTGAAGCGCTCGGTCGCGGAGCTCGGCGCCATCGGCCGGAACATCAATCAGATTGCGCGGGCGGCCAATCAGGGCGGTCGGGTTGCCGCGCCAGGCCGCGACGATCTGCGATCGATCATCAGGGTCTGTGAGGGGCTGCGCGATCACGTGAAGGCCCTGATCAAGGCGAACCACCGAAGCTGGGAGAGCGGGCATGCCGAAACGAATGACTGATGCGCACCGCCCCCTGTTCGACATCGCCAGTTACGCCCGGCGTGGACCCGGGCGGCGTGACCGACTGTCGCCTGCGGAGGTGCAACAGATCGCCCGAACGGTTGGCCGTACGCCGGAGGTGATGGTCAAAGTATTGAGCGGGGGAGGACAGGACCTTGGTGCGGTGGGACGCCACCTGGACTACCTGGGCCGGGCCGGGGAACTCGAATTGGAGACCGATGACGGGGAGCGGCTGCAGGGAAAGGGAACGGAGAAGGCGCTGCTGGAGAATTGGGATCTCGACCTGGATACCGACCGGCGTCAGGCTGACCTGTCATCGGCCAACGGCAGGCAGCCGCCAAAGCTGGTTCACAAGTTGATGTTCTCCATGCCGCCGGGCACGCCGCCGGACAAGCTCCAGGCTGCGGTTCGCAATCTGGCTCGCGAGGAATTTGCGCTCAAGCACCGGTACGTGATGGTGCTGCATACCGATGAGCCGCATCCGCATGTTCACATGGTCGTGAAGGCTGTCAGTGAGCAGGGCGTGCGACTGAACATCCGAAAGGCCACCTTGCGTGAATGGCGAAGGGAGTTCGCGCGTCATCTGCGGGAGCAGGGCGTGGCAGCCAATGCTACGGAGCGTGTGGTTCGAGGTGAGACCAGGACGCCAAAGAAGGATGGGATCTATCGGGCGATGCGTCGTGGCGATTCGAGCCACATGCGCGAGCGTGTCCGCGCTGCAGCTAATTGAGGCGGGGATTGGAAGAGGCCATGCGGAGTCGGGCAAGTCCAGACTGATCGCCACTCGACTCGAGGTGGAGAAAGGCTGGCGAGCGCTGGAAGGTTTGCTGGTGAAGGAAGGGCATCCAGAGCTTGCCACGCAAGTCAGTCGGTTTGTCGCAAACATGCTGCCGCCGCTGACAGAGAAGGAGCAATTTGCAAAGCGAGTAGTGGAACATTCGCGGCTTCAGCGAGTCAAAGAGTCTTCTGCGCGCTGACGAGCACGGTGGCACTACGAGGGGCAACGGACCTCCGGGCCAGGGTTGGGCTCAAATAACTGACCCTACTCAATGCGGGGGTGATGTCGGTGCCTGCCGCGGAAGCGGCCGGGCGTCATTCCGGCTTCCCTACTGAAGAACTTCACGAAATTTGTGGGCTCGCTGAAGCCGAGTTCCTCGGATATCTGTGATACCGACAGGTCACCATGAACCAGCAGCCGCTTTGCCTCCAGTGCAATTCTCTGCACAATCACGGTCTTGGCAGGCATATTCCGGATGGCCATGGCAGCTCGTTGGAGACTTTTTTCGGTAAGGCCAAGCATGGCCGCGTAGGCGGCAACGGTGTGCATCCGTGCAAAATTGCGGTTCACTGCAATCCTGAACTTATCGAATCTTCGCGCCGAAGCGCTGGAGTGGGTCGAGGGATCGCGGTCCGGCTGGCAGTGCAAGCCCAACCTGATGATCAACGTCCGCAACTCCGCGCGCAGCAATATGCGCAGGTCCTGAGCGTCTCCGGTACCCCCGAATCTGCCCGGATGCGAGAAATGGCTTCCGCTATTGCCTCGTGCTCCGGGCTCGCCAGTCGCAGCAATCTTGGAAAGTCGTCCAGGTTCGGCTGGTTGCTGTTCGTGCTCATGGCACGGGTGCCCACACGTGGTTGCAGACTCGGCCGAAACACCACGATCCATCCATTCCACGGGTGGCGCATGTCCCAGACATGAACTTGTCCGGGACGGATCAGAAGGACTGAGCCCGGATTGCAGTCTACCGGCTCGAAGTCGATGGAATGGGTAAAGGAGCCCTTGTCGACACAAATGATCAGATGAAAGTCGGGACGCTGAGGGGTTTTCCAGTGCTCTGCGGATACGCGCTTCCTGAGCTCCGCGGCGCGGGTAACCTCGATATCGAACCGATACGCAGATTGGGGCTGGTAGCTGACGGGCTCGAGAAGTCGGGCGGATGTCCGTGTTCGACCATTCATGGGAGTGAATGTACCTCGAACGATCTGGATGCAGGGCGCAAGATGGTTGGCAACACGGGACCAAGGAGATCGGCATGAGTATTTTCAGCAGTGCGCGCCAGCGCGTCGCCGTTATTTTGGGGATCTTTGCCATTGCTGCTTCCGCCGCCGTTCCTGCGGCGGCGCCGGATGAGACCGCGGAAACGGCACAGCTGCGCTCCAGGAACGTCGAATTCGCAAGATCGGCCCGAAATCGTCAACGTTGCGCCAGGTGTTCTACACGGCGGTGGGTTACAGCCCTGCGAATATCTCGATGATTGTGGGATCTGACGGAGCTGTCATTGTCGATACGGGTATGGATGTAGTGCAGGCGCAGCCCGTCGCCGAAGCGTTCCGACAGATCACCGATAAGCCAGTAAAGGCGATCGTGTATACGCATGGTCACGGTGACCACACTGGCGGTGCAGCGGTCTTCATCGGCGCGAAGAAGCCGCAGATCTGGGCGCTCGAGAATTTTGGCTCCGAAGACCGACCACTTTCGGCAGCAGGTCTGAGGATTCAGCAGGTCCGCGGTGCGCGCCAGGGGGGCTTCACCTTGCCGGATAGCCAGCGCATCAACAACGGGATAGCGCCGGCCATGCGGCCTAGTCGTGCCGACCCGTTTGTGGCCGGAAGTGCCGACACGGTGCCAACCAGGACCTTCGCATCCGGCCGCCAGAAGGTGGAAGTCGCCGGCATTCGGATGGAACTGGTGGCGGCGCCAGGAGAGACCAGCGATCAGCTTTACGTGTGGGCTCGGCCGCAGCAACGCGTGCTTTTCGCTGGCGACAACTTCTACAAGTCCTTCCCGAACCTCTATGCAATTCGCGGAACGCCGTACCGTGATGTCTTGGCATGGGCGCAGAGTCTGGACCTGATGCTTAAGGAGAATCCCGTTGCAGTGGTGCCAGGTCATACGCGGCCCCTGATCGGTGCGAAGTTGGCCCAGGAAGCATTGCGCAAGCATCGCGACGCCATTCGCTATGTACACGACAAGACAGTGGAGGGCATGAATCGGGGCCTGACGCCGGATCAGCTGGTCGAGACCGTGCGCTTGCCGCCAGAACTTGCAGCGGACCCGGATCTGGGTGAGTACTACGGTCGGGTGGACTGGGCCGTGCGCGCGATCTTTACCGGGTATCTCGGCTGGTTCGACGGCAATCCGACGAGTCTTTCCAGATTGCCGCCAGCTGCCGAGGCGCAGCGAATTGCTGACCTGGCGGGCGGCAGGGATGTGTTGGCCGGACGGGCACGCAAGGCAATGCAGGAGGGCGACGCTCAATGGGCGGCCGAATTGGCAGATTACCTGCTGGCACTGGATGTAGATGATACGCAAGCGAAAATGGTCAAGGCCGACGCCTTGACAATGCTTGCCAGCGCTTCGGTCAACGCGCTGGCTCGCAACTACTATCTGACGGTGGCCAACGCACTACGAGACGAGGCAAAAAGTGCGCCGCAAGGCGGAGCCCCGCAATGACAGGCCCTGTGCCAGATGCAGAGTTCCTTCTTACTTGAGGGTGAACCATGAAACGTAACTTCAGAACAACTATGGTCGGCGCTACGCTCTTGGCGCTGCTTGGAAGTGCCTCGTTCAGCAGCGCACAAACAATCGACGATTCGTCTGCCGCCACAGAGACGCAGTTGTACGCAAGGGCCGCGCATCTCTTGGACGGAAGGAGCCTTCAATACTCCTATGAAAACGGATGGGGGATCCATTTCGAGTTTTACAGTGGCCATCTGAAATACACGTGGACGGCGGGACCCCGCAAAGGCCATGCCGAGATAGATCTGCCCTATCAATCTAGAAAAATCGGCGAGGCCACCTATCTCGTGAATTGGCATGAACCAACGAAGCCAGATTTTGTAACGCTAGTGCTCAATTTCAAAGATCATGCCGTGTATTCTTCAGTGATCACGGCATATGGAACGGAAAAAGAAGCCATTCATTTCGACAGCGGCACAATTGAGCACTGAGTGATGTTCAGGTGACGCGTGATTGCTTGAGGCACCCCTATTGCGCATGTGATGTGGGACCTCAGGCGGCGATTTGCGCTGCTCGGTAATGCCGAGGCGCTTTGCCGCCTCTGCCTGAGTCCGTCCTTGCGCCTTCTGGTCCTGCTCCAATCGGAGCATCACGTCAGCGCGAAATACCATGACCTTGGCTTCGACAGGATCAAAGCCAAGATCGACGAACACTCGTCGACTGCCATTGAACCAGCGGATAACAGAAGTGAAGCGTGGGTCGGCATTCTTCCTCGTGGCTTGGCTCAAATTATCTATGATCCGTCCCGGCCCGGGAGCGCTCCTGAGCCGGCGAAGCGTCGAGCAGCCACCTGTCGCGCGAACCGAGGGTACTTTTGAGGGTATCTGAACGCGTGACGGGAAACTTCCTCACAGATCAGAGGGTTGGAGCGGCGTTCGAGTCCCTCCCTTTCCACCAACCCCTGATCTCACGCCGGCTCGCCTGGAGCGGGCGCAATTGCACAGAGTCCGGGACAGCTCGAATTTCACCCTGGACGACTTTCGCAGCGAAAGGAGTGCAGCAGCCCAACAGTTGGCCGCGTTTTCGCGGTGTCGCGTCCCCGGCTATGCTGTCGATCCTCCCGCAGCGCCGAGGTCGCGATGTCAGCCGCCCGCAGTCCCATTTATGACGAAGACGTGTATCGATACCTGCTCGAGGTGTCCTCACGCGAAACCGAGGTAATGGCGCGCCTGCGCGCCGCGACGGCGCCGCGGCCGGAGGCCGAGATGCAGATCGGGCCCGACCAGGGCCAGCTCATGGCGCTGCTGGTCCGCCTGATTGGTGCGCGACGATGCATCGAGATCGGCACGTACACCGGCTATTCGGCCCTCGCGGTCGCACAGGCCCTGCCGGACGATGGTGAACTGATCGCCTGCGACGTCAGCCGCACGTTCACCGACGTGGGTGAGCCGTTCTGGCGCGAAGCGGGCGTCGTGGACCGGATCAGGCTGAAGATCCAGCCGGCGTTGCAGACGCTCGACGAACTGGCCCTTGCAGAGAGCGGGCGGCGCGGTTTCGACTTTGCCTTTATTGACGCCGACAAGCCGAGCTACATTGCATATTACGAGAAGCTGCTGACCCTGATCCGTCCTGGCGGACTCATCGCTGTCGATAACACGCTGGGTCTGTCTCACACTCCGGTCATCCGGATGGATTCGGATCACGCGCAGGCGATCAAGGATTTCAACCGCCACGTTCACCGCGACCCGCGCGTGGAGATCGCGATGCTGCCGGTCGGGGAGGGCCTGACGCTGCTACGCGTCGTGACGTGAAGCTGCGCGTGATGTCGCATATCGCTTCTGCACGCCCAAATCTTGAGGAGTGGCGCCCTCCAGTCCAGAGTGTCGCTGATCAGACGGGCTTGGTCCCGTCAGCGCTGCGTCAGCCTCACGGGGGATGATGTTCTCCATCGGCCCGGAGAGTCGGGCAACTGGTTCATTTCAAGGAATCGTAAGGAGAACGTCATGAACGCAATCAGCAAATCAGTGCTGGCAACAGCAGTGGTGGCCGGGGCGATGGCAATGGGCGCCTCGGCCGCGCAGCCGGTGGGCAGTTATGCCGACGGTGCGCGTACCCGCTCGGTCACCGTGCACATCGGAGATCTCAACGCACGTACGCCGGCAGGCGCCAGGCGGATATTCTGGCGTCTGCAACGCGCGTCCGAGTGGGTGTGTGGATATGACCCGGCGCAGACGGTACCCCTGCAGACGATCGTGGCATTGCATGGCTGCGAGCAGAATGCGATCGCCCCTGCAGTGGTGAAGATCGATACGCAACCGCTGACTGCCGCCTATTACCGGCACTACAAGCAGCCGCTGGGTTCGGTGAAAGTCGGGCCGATCGCGGTCGGATAACCGGCTGTCGGGACGTAGATGCCTTGGAGCGCAGCTTGCAACGGCGATCGGCACGATGTCGGTCGCCGTTGCGACGAGAAGCCGGCCATAGCGCCGCCTGTCCGACGCTCAGTACTGGAAATAGTTGTGGGATGGCAGTAGCCGCTTCGTGCGCGGACGCAACGCCAGCTTGCTCTCTATCAGGTCCAGGACATGTGCCGGCGCCAGTTCCATCCAGCTCAGGGCAAGGCGCCCGGGCATGCAGCGCGTCACGTAGCCACGCAGCGCGTTCGAGATGCGACTGGGCGTGCCCGGCGTGATGAACCGCACCGCCACGCAGGTCAATTCGGGCAGCGAGCCACGCGCCTCGACCAATGCACCGCTGACGCTCAGTTCACGCATCCGGCCGTTCATTGAAAGTCCTCGCGGGGCGATCAGACGAATGGGGACGTCGATGGCGACGCGAGGTCCACAGCGGTGGTCAATATCGGGAAGCGTCATTGGGGTGCTCCAGATCGTGTCATGCGGATGCAGGTTGCGCGCACTGGCTGACGACAGCCTGACGGCGCGCAAAGGTGGCACCTGCCGCGCAGGCAACGCGTTGCACCCGCAGGGTAAATCAGGCTGCAGGTGTAACATGCAATGATGCGAATTCTGATAGTCGAAGATGATTCGCTGATTGCGGATGCCATCCGGCGTGCGCTGGAACTGGACAAGCACGCGGCGGACATCGTTGGCAGCGCCGAGCAGGCCCGCGCGGCGTTGCAGGCGGAGTCCTTCGATCTGGTGGTTCTGGACATCGGTTTGCCGGACGAGAACGGCATGCAACTGCTCAAGGGCATGCGGCGCGCGGGGCAGAACATGCCGGTGCTGATCCTCACGGCGCGCGACGGCATCAATGATCGGGTGTCGGCGCTGGATACCGGCGCGGACGACTACCTCACCAAGCCATTCGAGGTGCCGGAGCTGCAGGCCCGCTGCCGGGCCTTGCTGCGGCGCGCCGGCGGACAGGCCAGCTCCGAAATGCGGATCGGACCGCTGGCGCTGGATCTGGCACGCAAGGAATGCCGTCTGGATGGGCAACCGCTGGATCTGACTTCCAGGGAATGGGGCATTCTGGAATGCCTGGCGCTCAATGCCGGGCACATCGTGCCCAAGGACAAGCTGCTGTCGGCCGTGTCCGGCTGGGGCGGGGAGATCACGCCGAATGCCGTGGAAGTCTATGTCTCACGGTTGCGCCAGAAGCTGCTGGGCCGGGTGGTGATCCACGCGGTGCGCGGGCTGGGTTACCGCCTGGATGATGACGAAACCTGATCGGCGCCAGTCCGTGCGGCGGCGCCTGCTGCAACTGCTGGCCGCGCCGATCGCCGCGGTGCTGGTGATCGGGACAGCGGCGCAGATCTTCTCCAGTGCCGAGCCGGTCCGCCAGGCATACGATCGTGATATCGCCGACGCGGCGCTGGCGCTGTCGCTGAACGTGCGCGTGCGAAACAGCGGCAGGATCGATGCGCGCGTGTCGCAGGAAACGCTCAATGTCCTGCTGACCGACAGCGCGGACAAGGTCTTCTTCCAGATCAGGGCGCCGGACGGATCCGTGGTGGCCGGCAATCAGGACCTGCCCAGCGCGAACGTTGCGTCCGGCAATCCGGCATTCCTGTCGGCTTTCTATCGGGACCGCCCCATTCGCCTGGTCACCTACCGCAGGGTATCGCGGGCCGGTCCGGTGATGATCACGGTGGCCGAGACGCTCAACAAGCGCGCCATGGTCCGCTCCAGGATCTGGTCGACGGCATTCTGGACCAGCGCCGCGGAGCTCATCGCGGTGCTGGCTTGCGTGTGGCTGGCGGTGCGTGCCGCCCTGAAGCCGGTCGGGGAAATCGGCGAGCAGATTGCCCGCAGGTCGCCGGAGGACCTGGCGCCACTGCCCACCAGCGCGGTGCCACTGGAGCTGCGCAGTGTGGTCGAAAAGCTGAATTCACTGCTGGCCGAGATCGAGACGAGCACGCGCGCCCAGCGCGATTTTCTGGACAGCGCGGCGCACCAGCTGCGCACGCCGCTGGCAGGCATGCTGGCGCAGCTGGATCTGCTGGCTGGCGATGAACAGGACGCGGCGCGGCGCGCGCGTCTCGATTCCATTCGTGCAGCGGCATTGCGTCTCTCGCACACCGCCCAGCAGCTGCTGGCACTGGCCAGGTCCGGCGAACTCGGGCACAGGTTCTCGCCCCGCGAGAGCGTGGATCTGGTGGCGCTGGCGCAGTCGGTGGTATCGGGTCAGGTGCAAAGGGCCGCGGCGGCCGGCATCGATCTGGGTGCCGAGCTGCACAGCGCGCAGGTGGTGGGCGTTTCCTGGCTGCTGACCGAAGCGCTGGGCAATCTCATCGACAATGCGCTGATCTACACGCCCGCCGGCGGCATGGTTACCGTCAGGACCGGCATGCAGGACGACCATGCCTTTGTGGAGGTCGTGGACTCCGGTGTCGGCATTCCGCCAGCCGAGCGCGAGAAGGTGTTGTCACGCTTCTACCGGGGCAGCCTGTCGCGCGGCAGCGGCAGCGGACTCGGATTGAGTATCGTCGCGGAAGTGGCGCGCCAGCACGACGCGGCGCTCGGCATCGGGGCGGGTGAACAGGGTCGTGGCACGCGCGTGCGGATCGACTTCCCCCGCTGATCACTTCTTGTCCGCGACTTCCAGATGACCGCCGAAACCCAGGCGCATCGCCGACAGGAGCTTGTTCTGGAATTCGGCGGCACCGCGTGAGCTGAAGCGCTCGTACAGGGCGGTGGTCAGCACCGGTGCCGGCACGGCCTCGTCGATGGCGGCCTTGATGGTCCAGCGGCCTTCGCCGGAATCCGAGACCCGCCCGCTGAAGCTGGCCAGCGCCGGATCCTTGACCAGCGCCGTGGCGGTCAGGTCCAGCAGCCAGGAGGAAATCACGCTGCCCCGGCGCCACGACTTCGGCGATGTCGGCGCAGGTTCAGCTCGTAACGGTAGTGCTCCGGGTCGCGCAGCGGCGTGGTCTCGGCGTCGATGTCGTGCTCGCTGCGCGCCGATGTTGGCGTGTCTGCAGAATGCTCATGCCCTCGGCATAGGCCGCCATCAGGCCGTATTCGATGCCGTTGTGCACCATCTTCACGAAGTGGCCGGCGCCGCCGGGGCCGCAATGCAGGTAGCCGTGTTCGGCGGTGCCGGCGGTGCCTTCCGCGTCCGGGCGTACGCCCGATTCGCCGATCGCCCGGACGCAATGTCCGCGAAGATCGGATCCAGTGCCTGCACGCCTCGTGTGACCGCCGATCATCATGCAGTAGCCGCGTTCCAGGCCCCAGACGCCGCCGCTGGTGCCAACGTCCAGGTAGTTGATGCCCGCGCTCGCGCAGTTCGCTCGGAGCGGCGAATGTCATCGATGTAGTAGGAGTTGCCGCCGTCGATGATGGTGTCGCCCGACTCCAGGTGCGGCAGCAGGTCCGCGATGGTGGCATCCACCGCGGCGGCCGGCACCATCAGCCAGTGTGGCGCGGCGTGGCCAGTTTGCCGGCAAAGTCCGCCAGAGCCGGCGGCGCCCTGACCCATGCGCGCCGCTGATGCCGCGACGGCGTCGCCGGAACGTCGAAGACCACGCATTCATGGCCGCCGCGTCATCAGGCGGCGCACCATGTTGGCGCCCATGCGCCCGAGGCCGATCATTCCTATCTGCATGAGCAACTCCTCCAGGCTTGGGTCAAAGGACTCTCAGGCGGCCGGCCGCGCCGCTACGCGCACACCGTCGCCGACCTTGGGGTCGGGGAACAGGATC
Organism: uncultured Gammaproteobacteria bacterium; assembly: GCA_963812195.1. GTDB lineage: Bacteria > Pseudomonadota > Gammaproteobacteria > Steroidobacterales > Steroidobacteraceae > ZC4RG30. The sequence goes on along the minus strand of CAWEUI010000006.1, from coordinate 86,697 downwards.
ACCGTGTCGCCGGCCGCAAGGCCCGATTTGACCTCACGGTAGGCGTCGCTGGCTATGCCGGTGACCACCGGCGTGAGCACGGCGCGGCCGTCCACCACCTTGTAGGTGGCCCAGCCGTCCTGGTAGCGGAACAGTGCGCCCAGCGGCACGCGCAACGCGTTGGGTGCTTCGGCCACGGACACGCGCGCGTCGACGCGGAAATCATGGCCGAAACGCTGCGCGTCCTGCGGATCGTTGAATTGCAGGATGACGTTGGTGCGCTGCTCCTCGACGCCCAGCGCCGAGATCTTCAGGTGCGCGACGGGCTCGATGCGATCCACCGTCGCGGCCAGCGGTGGACCGCCCCAGTTCTCGATGAAGGCATGCTGTCCGGGACGCATGCGCACCGCATCCTGCGACAGGTACTCGGCGACCACCTCGATGTGCGAGGGGTCGCCGATCTGCACCAGCGGCGCACCGGCGCCAATCACGCTCTCGCTCTTCTGCGGGATGCTCAGTACGTCGCCCTTTACCGGTGACTTGACCGCCACGCTGCCGCCCTCGGTGCGGTCTGCCGGCTGCAACGCCCCACGCGCGCGTTGCAGCTCCGCGCTGGCCGCATCGCGGGAGGCCTGCGCGGCCTTCAGTCGCGCCTGGCTGGCGTCCTGCGAAGCCACGGGAGCCAGGTGACGCGCGGCCAGATCGCGTGTGCGCGCGTCGTCGCGAGCTGCCAGGTCCAGCTCCGTCTGCGCGGCGCGCAACTGCGCCTCGGCCGCATTGACGGCGGCGCGTGCCTGTGCGTCGCTGCGGGTATCCAGAAAGCCGGCCGCGGTGCGCGTCATGCGCGCCACGACGCTGCCGGCGGCAACGTGGTCGCCGGGTTCGACCTCCACCCGCAATACGCGGCCCGAGAACGGTGCCGAAACCACATAGACATCGTGCATCCGGGTCTTGCCCTGGTCCACCAGATCCACGCTGACGTCCCCGTGGTCCACCTTGGTGGTGTCCACTTCCAGCGGGCGCGGCCACAGCCCCCAGCCGATCAGCAGCAGGGTTACCGCAACAGCCACGGCCCACACCCAGCGCACGCGGCGGCGTCGCTTCACGAATTGCTCGTTTGCCATCACTCCCTCGATTTGAGCACGCCAACAAGGTCCAGTCGATCAATGCCGCGCCTGACCAATAGTGTGGCTACCACTACCGAGGCGGCCACGAACAGCGCGGGCTTGGCGTAGGCTGCCGCGCTGGTGACATACGGAAAGGTGAACAGGTCGGTCTCGAACTGCGCCATCAGCCAGCGCGACAGCAGTCGCCCGAGCACGGCGCCCAGCGGCAATGCCACCAGCAGCAGCGCGCCCAGCTCGGCGACCAGCACGTAGGACGCCTCGCGCCTGCCGAACCCCAGCACGCGCAGCGTGGCCAGGTCGCGTTGCTGTTCGGCCAGCGTGACGCGCGCCGCCGAGAAGGCCACGCCGGCCGCCATCAGCGAGGAGAACAGCACGAACAGCCAGGCGAAGAAGCCGCTGCCCTGGGAGAGCAGTTTGGTCATCGAGGCCCGCGCGTTGTCCTTGAAACTCACCGCCACGATGCGCGGCAGCTGCTTGGTGCGCGCACTGAACGCGGCGCGTTGCCGCGGATCCAGCAGCAGATAGGCGGAGGTCACCCGCCCCGGTTCGCGCAGCATGCGGTTCATCGCATCCAGGCCCATGTAGGCCGAGGCCGCCAGGTAGGGTCTGACGATGGCCACGACCGGCAGGTCCGCGCTGGCCAGGTGGCCGTCCGTGGCCTGCACGTGCACCTTGTCGCCGAGCTTCACATCGAGCTTGTTGGCCAGGTTCTCGGACAACGTCAGGCCATCGGCGCGCGGCACCACCGGCTCGAGGTGCTCATCGAGAATCCGGTTCAGCGAAACGTCCGCGGGCACGCCGGTCAGCGCGCTGCGCCGCGTGCGGCTGCCGGCCTGGAATATCACCTCGGCGCCGCGCAGCGGCTCGACCTTCAGCACGCCGGGCAGCCGGGCGACGTCCTGCAGGATGCGCTCGTCGCTGGCTTCGGAGAAGCTCACCATGACGTCCTCGCGCTGCGCGAGGCCAAAGGTCACGTCGATGATCCGATACATCGACAGCGGAAAATGCTGCGCGGTGATCATCAGCCCCATGGCCATGGCAATGCCCGCCACGGTGGTGGCCGAGCGGCGCGGAAAGCGCAGGATGCGCCGCGCCACCATGCGCGTCTTGCCGTCCAGGCGCGCGGCCAGGCCTTCCATTGCGCCGCTCAGCGCGCCATAGGCCGTCGGTGCCGGTGGCGCCAGCGCCGCGGCCGGCGCCAGGTGCGTCGCGCGCCACACGGCCTGCGCCGCGCCGGCCAGCGCCGAGAGCAGGGCGATGATCAATGCGCTGATGTACACGCCTGGCCCGGCGTCGAAGTGCAGGCCGGGAATCTGGTACACCGTGGCGTAGATACCGCCCACGTACACACCGACCAGCCAGCCGCCGATCATGCCCACTACGGCGCCCAGCATTCCGAAGGCCAGTGCGAACTTGGCGTAGTGCAGGGCGATCGGCACATTGCCGTAGCCGAAGGACTTCATCAGCCCGATGTTGGAGCGCTCGGTGGCGACCAGCCGCGACAGCGAGACATTCAGCAGGAACGCGGCCACCAGCAGGAACACGGGCGGCAGCACCGAGGCCAGCGTCTCCAGCGAGGACAGCTCGTCGGCCATGAACTGCGCCGAGAGCATCCGGTCGCGCCCGTAAGCCCCATGGCCGCCGTAGCGGGCCAGTATGCGATCGATGCGCGCGGCCACCTGCGCCGGATTGGTGTCCGGCTCGAGGCGCAGCACCAGATCGTTGAACGCGCCGTACAGATCGAAAGCGCGCGCCAGCGACTCACGATCCATCCATAGCACCCCGAAGCGCTCCGGCTCCGGCAGCAGCGCACCGGGTGCCACCGCGAACACGAATTCGGGGCTGCTGGCGACGCCGACGATCGTGACCTCGAGCCGCTTGCCGTAAATGATGGCACCGAGCTTGTCGCCGGGCCCGAGCTGGTTGGCCGCAGCGAACGCCTCGTTGATCAGTACCTCGCCGTGATGGGTGGGATCGGGCATGTGCCCCTGGCGCAGCACGATCTGGTTGACCCGGGGTGCCCGGCCCGGCGGCAACGATACCAGGCGCGCGGAGACCGGCGCGACGCGGTCGGGCAGATCCAGCAGGCCGACGCCCGACACCCGCGCCTCCAGCGCACTGATGCCGGGTACCGCCTGCAGGCTGGGTACCAGCTCCAGCGGCGCCCGTACCACGCTGGCGGCCATGTCGGCCATGTGCTGGCTGTCGTAGTAGCCGTCGCGGGCGCGTTGCAGCGAATCGTACATGCCGTTGGCCATCACCCACAGCACCACGCCGCAGGCGAGCACGCCGCCGACCGCGGCCACCTGCATCTTCATGCGCGACAGGTCGCGCACCAGCTTGCGATCCAGCTTGCCAAGAACGCGGATCACCAGTGCAGATCCTTTGGATCGCGGCGCGTGGTGTTGCGCTCGATGTTGCGGATCGAGCCGTCGGCGAAGTGCACGACGCGGTCACCGATCTGCGCGATGTCGGCGTTGTGGGTGATCAGCAGTGTCGTGGTGGCCAGTTCCCGGTTGACCTGCACCAGCGCCTCGAGGACGCGAATGCCGGTGGCAACATCCAGCGCGCCGGTGGGTTCGTCGCACAGCAGCACCTGCGGCTGCTTGGCAATGGCCCGCGCGATGGCCACGCGCTGCTGCTCGCCGCCGGAGAGCTGCGAGGGGAAGTGATCGGACCGCTCGGTCAGCCCCACCAGCCCCAGTGCCTGCCGCGCGGGCATCGGATTGCTGGCGACTTCGGTCACCAGTTCGACGTTCTCCTCGGCAGTCAGGCTGGCGATGAGGTTGTAGAACTGGAACACGAAGCCGACGCTCTCGCGGCGAAACCGGGTGATTGCCGCATCGCTCGCGGTGGCCAGATCAAGGTCATGGAACCAGGCATGACCGGCAGTGGGGCGGTCCAGTCCACCCAGTATGTTGAGCAGCGTGGATTTGCCCGAACCCGACGGGCCCAGCAGGACGATCAGCTCACCGGGTTCGACGGTGAAATCCACGCCGCGCAGCGCGTGGACCGTGGCCTCGCCACTGCCGTAGCGCTTCTGGATGTCTTCCAGCCGGTAAACCGGCGAAGCGGCAGTGGCAGCCGGATTCATGGCGGGATGATGCATCAGGCCTTGTATACTTTGCACATCCGGTTTCATGTCATAGATACAGGCGCCTGAAGAATGCTTCTCGACAAGCTGTCCATCGGCAGGAATCCACCTGATGAAGTGAACGTAGTGGTAGAAGTGCCGGTAGGCGGCGAGCCGATCAAGTACGAGATCGACAAGCAGTCCGGGGCCCTGGTGGTGGACCGTTTCCTCTATACGGCCATGCGCTATCCGGGCAATTACGGATTCATTCCGCACACATTGTCGGAGGACGGCGATCCCTGTGACGTGGTCATCGCCAACCAGCGCGGCTTGCTGCCCGGCTGCGTGATCGCGGTGCAGCCGGTCGGAGTCCTCAAAATGCAGGACGAGGCCGGCGGCGACGAGAAGATCGTGGCGGTGCCGGCGCCGCGGCTGTCACGCCGCTATGAGCACGTGCGCGACTACACCGACCTGCCGCTGATCACCCGTCAGCAGATCCAGCATTTCTTCGAGCACTACAAGGATCTGGAGCCCGGCAAGTGGGTCAAGGTGACCGGCTGGGGCGATGCGGCCGAGGCGAAGCGGTTGATCAGCGAAGCAATCGCGCGTTTCGAAGCCGATCAAGCGAAATGAGGTGATCGGCGCGCGCGGGCATTTCCGCCAGGATGTGCCTTGTCACGCGCTCGTAATGGCTGATGAAGCGTTCCAGCCCGGCGTCGTCCAGCACACGGCTGGTGTCGCCGCCCTCGCGCAGGATCCGCGCGCGCAGTTTGCGCTCCTGCTCACCGCGCCAGTCGCGCACCACGTCGAATGACGGCGCGGCCAGCAGGACCAGCGGCGTGAGCCGGTCGAACAAGCGGCGGTAGGGCCCGGCCAGCGCATCATTCACGTAGCCGCGCCATATCCCCGCGGCATCCTCCTCACGTTCCAGCGCATTGGTCGCCGTGGCCAGCTCGGCGGCAGTCTGCGGCCGCGCGCCGACACACCAGCCTTCCAGGATCACCAGCCGGTGCGGTCCTTCGGTGTGGCGCCAGGCCTTGCGCGGCAGTCGATCGTCACGGGCCTTGTCGAACACGGGGATGAACGTCGGTTCGCCGCCGGCCAGCGACTCGATGGTCGCCTCGGCCAGTTCCACGTCGTGGGTGCCGGGCACGCCACGAGTTGCCAGCAGCGGATGCACGCGGCGGGCGAGCCCGGCACGCTCGGCGCGCGGCAGGTAGAAGTCATCGATCGAGACGGCTACCGCGCGTGCGTCCAGCGATGACAGCAGTTCCAGCAACGCGCTGGTCGCGGTGGTCTTGCCGCTGCCCTGCGTGCCGCACAGGCCCACCACCAGCGGCTGCGGGCTGTTTCGCGCCTGTTCCGCGAGCTTTTCGGCGAGGGGTCGCAGGGCATTGTCGATGGTGCGCCGGTAGCCGTCGGACAGCTTCTCGCGCGCCAGGAAGTCCTCGATCCAGCCGCTCATGGATGGCAATACCCGCGATGCTCAGGCCACCGGATCGCGCAACGGCCTGCCGTCGAAGAATGCGTCGAGATTGGCGGCGACCCGCATTCCCATGGCCGTGCGGGTTTCCGTGGTGGCGCTGCCCAGGTGGGGCAGCAGCACGACGTTCTCCAGCTGCAGCAGGCCCGGGTGCACACGTGGCTCCTGCTCATACACATCGAGCCCCGCGGCCGCGATGCGCCGCTGCAACAGCGCGTCGGCGAGCGCGGCCTCGTCCACCACCGGTCCGCGTGCCGTGTTGATCAGCACGGCCGAGGGTTTCATGTGCGCCAGTCGCGCGGCGTCGATGAGGTGGAAGGTCTCCTGCCCGCCCGGGCAATGCAGCGAGACGGCATCCGCGCCGGCAAGCAGCTCATCGACAGATTCGAAGTACTGTGCGCCGGTCTGCGCTTCGATCTGCGCGTCGACACGGCGGCGGCTGTTGTATGCGATGCGCATGCCGAAGGCTGCGTGCGCCTTGCGCGCCATGGCCTGCGCAATGCGTCCGAACCCGATGAGCGCCAGGCACTTGCCGTCCAGGCTGGTGCCCATCATGTGCGTGGGGCGCCAGCCGGTCCACTTGCCGGCACGCAGTTCGCGCTCACCCTCGCTGGCGCGGCGCGTGACCATCAGCAACAGCAGCAGGGTCAGTTCGGCCGTGGTGTCGGTCAGCACGTCCGGAGTATTGGATATGTGGATGCCCAGCCGCTTTGCCGCCGCCACGTCGATGTGGTTGTAGCCAACGCCGAAATTGCCGATCAGCCGCACGCGCCGCCCGGGCACGTCCAGCACCGAGGCATCGATGCGGTCCGTCACGGTCGGGCACAGCGCATCGTATTCGGTCATGGCCGCGCGCAGCTGCGCCGCGCTCAGCGGCTCGTCGCCGGTGTTCAGGGTCACGTCGTAGCGTGCGGTGAGATGGCGCTCGACCTCGTCGGTCCAGCGGCGGGTCAGCAGAATGCGAGGTGGCGGATTCATCGTCTCCAATTGGTGCCCTTGCAGGTCGCGGCACTATATAGTGGCCGCCCATGCAGAGGTACCGCCACGCATCGCGACTGCCGCTTGCCCTGGGATTGCTGCTGGCAGCCGGCGGTTGCGCGGTGCCGACCCAGCGCGAGAACGTGGATGCCACCGCGCGGCTGGTGGCCGGGCAGGTCGCCGCGCCGCTGCAGTGGCGCCTGGACGAGAAGGCCGACACCGCGGCCCGCCAGCACGCCGCAGCCATGCTCGACGGCGGACTCACCCTGCCCGAAGCCATCGCGGTTTCCTTTCTGGCCAGCCCCGAGCTGCAGCTGACGCTGGAGAAGCTGGAGATCTCGCGGGCGGATCTGGTTGCGGCCAGCACCGCCGCCCAATCCGGTCGCCCTGGCCGGCACACGCCAGCCCAATGGCGATCTGGCGGCGTTCTATCCGCAGCGCACCGTCAGCTTCGGCGTGCTGCAGAACGTGATCGGCCTGATCAACATTCCCGGCCGGCGGGCAGTGGCGCGCCAGGATCTGCAGCGCGCGCGCTTCGAGGCCGCCAACAGCGCGGTACGCCAGGCGGCCCAGGTGGCGCAGGCATGGATCGACTACTGCGCAGCGCTGCAGGTCGAGAAACTGCGCGAACGCATGGTGGCTGTTTACCAGGTCTCATACGACAACCTGCAAGCCCGGCGGGCGCAGCGCGGCGACGTTGCCGCCGCAACCATAGAGAACGAACGCAGCGGGCTGCTTTCCCGTCAGGGCGACTTGATTCGCGCCAGGCTGGATGTGGCCCGGGCACGCGCGGACCTGGGCGATCGTCTGGGCATCGCCGGCTGGCGCGATGACTGGAGCGTGCAGCAGACGCTGCCGCCTCTGCCCGCGGCGGATCCGGATCCGGCGACGGAGGAACAGGCCGCCATGAAGCGGCGCCTGGATCTGCAGGCCGCCAACGAAGCCGTGCTGACCCGCTTGAAGTCGCTGGCGCACCAGCGCCGCTTCCGGTGGCTCAACGAAGTGGATCTGGGCGTGTTTCGCGACCAGGTGACAGGCGGCACGGGCTTCACCGGCCCCAATGCCGTCATCGAGCTGCCGGTGTTCGACCAGCACAAGGCCGAACTGTTGAGTGCCGATTCCGGATTGCGCACTGCAATGCAGACGCTGGAGGCCGATCGGCTTACCGCGCGCAACGAAATCCGTACGCAGGCCGCGGAAATGGTTGCCGCCCGCAAGCTGCTCGAGCAGATCGAGCAGCAGATCCAGCCGGCGCAACGGCAACGCCAGGCTACGCCGGCCGGTGGTGATCCCAACGATACGGATCGGTTGCGACTGCAGGTGAATATCCTGTCCACCGATGTCGACCACGTGAACCTGTTGCGCGACTATTGGCGTGCGCGCTCCGCGCTCGCGCTGGCAGCCGGGAACTGGAGTGCGCTGAACGGCTTGCAGTGATGGCTTGAGCAACGGGCGTGATTCGCAGCCGGCCGGTTCAGATACCCGCCAATCAGGGTTATGGTCATTGGCAGGCTAATTCGGTATTTTTCCAGGGAGCCCGGCCGCGGGCGTCCTGTGCAGTTTTTCCGTTAGCAGAGAAGGGAGAAAGCTAAATGATCAAGCTTCGATTGGCCGCCGCAGCGGCCTTGCTGGCTGTCGCCGGAGCCGCGGTTGGCGGAAATGTCTCGGCCAACGTGGCATTGGTGTCGGACTACGATTTCCGCGGCTTCACACAGACCCAGAATGACCCGGCCTTCCAGTTGGGCCTCACCTATACAGGGGACAGCGGTGCCTACTTCGGCCTGTGGGGCAGCAACGTCGACTTCCAGGCAGACGCGGCCATTGACCGTCCTTCGACCGAAATGGATGTCTTCCTCGGATACTCCGGCGGGGACGTGGTCGGGTACGACATCGGCGTCATCTACTACACCTACCCGAACGCGGGTGACATCAACACGCCGGAAGTCTATGCGGGCATCAGCAAGGGTCCGGTCAGCGCAAAGGTGTGGTTCTCGCCGCGCTGGGGCGGCAAGGGTGGCCCCAACGAGACGTACGTCGAAGGGAATCTGACCATTCCTATGGCCGAGGGTTTCAGCCTGCTGGGCCACGTCGGCTACAGCAAGAGCGACGCCTTCATCAACGGCGCCAACGGCGACCACTATTACGACTGGTCGGCCGGCTTCGGCTATGACGTCAGCAATTTCTCGCTGTCCCTGAAGTACGTGGACGGCAGCAACTTCAAGGCGGCGCCGGGCGACATCAAGAGTCTGGGGCGCTTCATCTTCGGGGTCTCCACAGACCTGCCCTGGAGCTGATCAGCCCTCTATCCGTCCCGGGTCGGGGTTTGAGCACAGGCCCGGCGCGTCAGCGCCGGGCCTTTTTTTTGCTTCTCGCGCGTGGCTAATTCGACACTGATTTTGGTTGACTGTGCAACTATTAATGTCGTAAGAACAATACAGGAAATTTCGATAATACAAGAAGATGATGATCCATCGCATGTGGGGGCCTCTTGTGCAGGCCCTGAGTGGATCTGAATCAACCTGACAATGACAGTAATTAGGTATATAAAACATAGTATTAGACACCTATTGGGGCCCCCTATTGGGCCTCGAGCCCGCATGACGGAAGCATTTCCGTCACAAAGAGCTTTTACAGGATGATTTGTTGCTGATACGCTCACTTCCACGCTTTGGCGTCGGGCGCCTACAACAACGCCGAAACTTTCCAACACGGAGTGACACTCAAGATGATCAAGTCTCGAATTGCGACGGCAGCGGCTCTTCTGGTGGTGGCCGGCGCGGCGAGCGCCGGTGCCTCGGTCTCGGCCGCGTGGGTCAGCGACTACGACTGGCGTGGCGTAACCCAGAGCAACTACTCGGGAGCGTTCCAGCTCGGCGGTACCTACACGGCCGATTCGGGCTTCTATGCGGGATTGTGGGGCAGCACCCTGGATTCCAGCTCGGGTCTTGGCAATACCGAGATCGATGAGTTCGTCGGCTTCTCCGGTGGCGACATGATCGGCTACGACGTGGGTGTCAACTACTACAGCTATCCGAATACCAAGGACTGGAATTTCGGCGAGCTGTACGCCGGCGTCAGCTACGGTCCGGTCGGGGCGAAGCTGTGGTACTCGCCGGACTTCTTCGGCAAGGGCACCTCCGGGCACACCTCTGCGTTCTACCTCGAGGGCAACGGCACCTTCCCGATCCCCTCGATGACCGGCGTGAGCTTTCTGGCGCATGTGGGCTACAGCAGCGGCGATGGCATCAAGTACGGCTACGGCATGGGCCAGAAGCACTACATGGACTGGTCGGCCGGCTTCGGCTATGACATCGGCAACTTCAGCACGTTTGTGAAGTACATCGACGGCAGCAAGAACGACGCCCTCGACGACAAGGCAAAGCGCTTCGCGTTCGGCATCAGCACCTCTCTGCCCTGGGGCAGCTGAGCGGCTCGATCCGGCCGATAAGCGGTTGAGATCAGGCAAGGCCGGACACGCGAGTGCCCGGCCTTCTTCATTGTGCGGTAAGGCGTATCCTTGGCGCCTGTCTGCAACCAACCGAGGAATCCCCATCCATGAAAAAGTACAGGTTCGCAGTTGTCGCTGGTCTGGCGCTCATCGCCGGCGCGGCTCAGGCCGGCAGCTATACGATCACGCCGACCATCGCGACCGACTATGACTTCCGCGGTGTATCCCAGACCGACCCGATCGACCAGAACGGCAAGCCGGCCTTCCAGCTGGGCGGCACGTATACCTTCGATCAGGGCTTCTATGCCGGGGCCTGGGGCAGCAACGTGGACGACAGCATCCAGTCGCTGGGTATCGACGGCGACAACATCGAGCTGGATTTCTACGGCGGCTATGCCTGGGGCGATGCGTCCACCTCCTTTGCCTACGATGCCGGGCTCATCCTGTACTCATATCCGGGATTCAGCGATGCCAACACAGTAGAGGGCTACATCAATGTCTCGCGGGACTTCTACTCGGCCAAGCTGTGGTACTCGCCGGATGTGGCGAGCTCGGGCGACAGCGGCTTCTACGCCGAGGTGAACGCGAACTACCCGATGGGCGCCACTGGTTTGTCGCTGCTGGGCCATGCGGGCGAGGTGTTCGGCCAGGCCTACAACGAGCGCATGGATTTTTCGCTCGGCGTGGGCTATCGGTGGGCAACCTGGACTTCGCCGTGAAGTACGTGGATGGCACCAAGGACATCCAGAGCCGGGTGATCGGCTCGATCAGCACCACGCTGCCCTGGGCGCAGTAGAGGCGGGCGCAGCGCCTACTGCGCGCGGATGGCTCCGGCCAGGGTATCGACGAGCTGGTCGATCTGGCCGTTCTCCACGATCAGCGGCGGCGACATGGCCGTGCCGTCCGCCGCTGCCCGCACCAGGCATCCGGCCTCGAAGCAGCGCACGAAGGTTTCGTAGCCGCGCCTGCCGGGCGCGCCGGGAATCGGCTCGTATTCGACGCAGGCCACCAGGCCGTAGGTGCGGATGTCGATCACGTTCGGCAGGCCCTTGAGACTGTGCACGGCGTCCTCCCAGTAGGGCGCCAGCTCTGCCGGCCCGCTGCAACAGGCCCTCATTCTCGTAAATATCCAGCGCGGCGATGCCCGCCGCACATGCCACCGGATGCGCCGAATAGGTGTAGCCGTGGTACAGCTCGATCGCCCCGGGCGGGGCGTTCATGAACGCGTCGTAGATCTCCTTCTTTACCAGCACCGCGCCCATGGGCACGGTGCCGTTGGTCAGGCCCTTGGCACAGGTGATGATGTCCGGCGTCACGCCGAACTGCTGCGCGGCGAATGCCGAGCCGGTGCGCCCGAAGCCGGTGATCACCTCGTCGAAGATCAGCAGGATGCCGTATTTGGTGGTCAGCTCGCGCAGCCGCTGCAGGTAACCCTGCGGCGGTATCAGCACGCCGGTGGAACCGGCGATGGGTTCGACGATGACCGCGGCAATGGTGGAGGCATCGTGCAACGCCACCAGGCTCTCCAGCGCATCGGCCAGTTCCGCGCCGTGCGCCGGCTGACCCCTGCTGAAGGCGTTGCGGGAAGGCATGTGGGTATGCGGCAGGTGATCGATGCCCGGCACCATGGCCGGCGCCCAGGCCTTGCGATTGCCCACCATGCCGCCCAGCGAGGTGCCGCCCAGATTCACGCCGTGGTAGCCGCGCTCGCGGCCGATCAGCCGCGTGCGGCTGGCCTCGCCCTTCAGGCGCTGGTACTGCAGGGCGATCTTCAGCGCCGTATCCACCGACTCGGAACCCGAGTTGGTGAAGAACACGTGGTCCAGGCCGGCGGGTGCGATGCGCACCAGCCGGTTGGCCAGGTCGAACCCGGGCGGATGACCCATCTGGAACGCCGGGGCGTAATCCAGTGTCTGCAACTGGCGCGCCACGGCCTGGCTGATCTGCTCGCGGCCATGCCCGGCGTTCACGCACCACAGGCCGGCCGTGCCATCCAGGATCTGCCGGCCATCGGCGGTCCAGAAATGCATGCCTTTGGCATGGGCGAGCAGGCGCGGGGCGTCCTTGTACTGCCGGTTGGCGGTGAAGGGCATCCAGAACGCCTCGAGCTCCTCCCTGGAGAAGGTACGGGTCGTGAAACCCTCGGGACGGGTACTCATGGGAACTCCTTGGGAGAGCTCCCATGATAGGAAAACCGGGCCGCGGCGGCGATACTGGCGTGGCCTGCCCGTACCCGATTGCCTGCCATGAACGCCAGCACCCCTATTGATTGGCATGCCCGCGCCCGCGGGCTGCAACCCCGCACCGGAATCTTCATCGACGGTGCCAGCCGCCCGTCCGCATCCGGGGCGACCTTCGAGTGCATCAGCCCCGTGGACGGGCGCATCCTGGCCCGGGTGGCGGCCGGCGATGCGCCGGATGTCGACGCCGCGGTGGCCAGCGCCCGCGCGGCCTTCGAACGTGGTGACTGGTCGCGCCTGGCGCCAAAGGAGCGCAAGCGCATCCTGCTGCGCTTCGCCGATGCCATCCGCGCCCACGCTGAGGAGCTGGCACTGACCGAAACGCTGGACATGGGCAAGCCCATCGCCGATGCGCTGGCGGTGGACGTGCCCTCGACGGCCAGCTGCATCCAGTGGTTCGCCGAAGCCATCGACAAGATCTACGACGAGGTGGCGCCCACCGGTCCGGCCGCGCTGGCGCTGGTCACGCGCGAGCCGCTGGGCGTGGTCGGCGCGGTGGTGCCCTGGAACTTCCCGATGATCATGGCGGCCTGGAAGCTCGGCCCCATCCTGGCGTCCGGCAATTCGGTGGTGCTGAAGCCTTCGGAGAAATCCCCGCTGAGCGCCCTGCGCCTGGCCGAGCTGGCGGTCGAAGCCGGGCTGCCGCCGGGGGTATTCAATGTGGTGCCCGGATTCGGCCACACCGCCGGCAAGGCGCTGGCGCTGCACATGGACGTGGATGGCATTGGTTTCACCGGTTCCACGGCCACCGGCAAGCTCATCATGGGTTTCGCGGCGCAGTCCAACCTCAAGCGCGTGTCGCTCGAGTGTGGCGGCAAGTCACCCAACATCGTGATGGCCGATTACCGGGACGTGGAACGCGCCGCGCGCGCGGCGGCCTACGGCATCTTCTTCAATCAGGGCGAGATGTGTTCGGCCGGCTCGCGCCTGGTGGTGCACGAGAGCATCAAGGACGCGGTGCTGGAGCAGGTGGCAAAGGTTGGCCGGGAGCTTGCGCCGGGCGATCCGCTGGATCCGGCGACGAAGCTCGGCGCCATCGTCGATGCGCAGCAGTTGCAGCGGGTGCTGGGCTACATCGACGCCGGCACGCAGGATGGTGCGCGGCTGGCGCTGGGCGGCGCACAGGTGCGCCGCGACAGCGGCGGTTGCTTCGTCGAACCCACGGTGTTCGATGGCGTGACGCGCGGCATGCGCATCGCGCGCGAGGAGATCTTCGGGCCCGTCCTGGCCACGATCACTTTCCGCGACGAGGCCGAGGCACTGGCCATCGCCAATGACACCAGCTACGGGCTGGCCGCGGCCGTGTGGACGCGGGATCTGACCACCGCGCATCGCATGGCGCGCGCGATCCGCGCCGGCGTGGTTTACGTGAACTGCTACGACGCCGACGACATCACCGTGCCGTTCGGCGGCTTCAAGCAATCCGGCACGGGCCGCGACAAGTCGCTGCATGCCTTCGACAAGTTCACCGAGCTCAAGACGACCTGGATCGACCTGACGTGACCGCAATGCGGTTCGTGGCGACGGTGCCGCGCGGATTTGCCGACCTGCTGGCCGGCGAGATCACGGCGTTGGGTGGCGGCGCCGTGCGCGAGACCAGTGGTGGCGTGCACTTCGAGGGTTCCCTGGAAACCGGCTATCGCGCATTGCTGGAGTCGCGCCTGGCCAGCCGCGTGTTGCTGGAGATCGGCCAGGCGCCGGCAGCCACCGTGGAGGACTTCTACGCCTTCGCGCGCGGCATCGACTGGCGCGAGCATCTGGATCCGCGCGGCACGCTGGCCTGCGAGTTCACGGGCAAACATCCGGCCATCCAGAACACGCACTTCGGCGCGCTGAAGCTCAAGGACGCCATCGTGGATCAGCTGCGCGATACCACGCGGCTGCGCCCGTCGATCGAAACGCAGCGGCCGGACCTGCGCGTGCACGCGCATGCCGCCCGCGGCGCCATCACGCTGCTGATCGATCTGGCCGGTGACGCCTTGTCGCGCCGCGGTTACCGCCTGGCCGGCGGCGAGGCGCCGCTGCGCGAGAACCTTGCCGCCGGCATCCTGCTGCGCGCCGGCTGGCCGCGCATTGCGCGCGAGGGCGGGGAGTTTCTCGATCCCATGTGCGGGTCGGGAACATTTGCGATCGAAGCGGCCTGGATCGCCACCGACACCGCGCCCGGTCTGCTGCGCGATTTCTGGGGTTTCCTGGGTTGGCGCGGACATGATGCCGCGCTGTGGCAGGGCATCGTGGCGCAGGCCCGCGCGCGCATGTTGCAGCAGGTGCCGGTGCAGATCCGCGGTTCGGATCGCCATCGCGGCGCCATTGCCACCGCGCAGGCCAATGCAAGGCGTGCCGGCGTCGGCCGCGACGTTGTGTTCGAGCAGCAGGACATCGCCGCGACTCGGCCGCGCAACGTCGGGGCTGAGGCGCCACCCGGATTGTTGTGCGTGAATCCGCCCTACGGCGCGCGCATTGCCGGAGAGGAGGATGCGGCCGTCGCGCATCGTGCGATTGGTGAGGCGCTGCGCGGTCCGTTCGCCAACTGGCACGCGGCGGTGCTCACCGGCGAACCGGCGCTGGGGCAGCTGATCGGCTGCGAGGCCAGCCGCGTGCATACGGTGTGGAATGGCGCGATCGAATGTCGCCTGCTGCGCTTTGCCCCGGGCGAGCGCCGGACCCGGCGCGAACCCACGCGCGGTGTCGTCATCGACGACCCGGCCGTCGCCGCATCCCCCGGTGCGCAGATGTTCGCGAACCGGTTGCGCAAGAACCTGTCGCGGCTGGGCAGGATCGCGCGCCGCGAGCAGGTGAGCTGCTGGCGCCTGTACGACGCGGACATGCCCGAATACGCACTGGCGGTGGACCTGTACACGGGTGCCGGGCCGGACGCGGAGCGGCGCTGGCTGTACGTGCAGGAATACGCACCGCCGCGATCCATCGACCCGGCTGCCGCGCGCCGCCGGCGCGAGGAGGCGTTGGCGGTACTGCCGCAAGTCACTGGTGTGCCGCTGGCCGACATCCGCCTGCGCGTACGCCGGCAACACAAGGACGGCGGGCAGTACGCGAAGCGCGGCGGCAGCCAGCAGTTTCATGTGGTGGAGGAGGCGGGCCTGAAACTGCGCGTGAACCTGGACGACTATCTGGATACCGGGTTGTTCCTCGATCATCGGCTGACACGCATGCGCATCGGCAACCAGGCTGCCGGCAAGCGGTTCCTGAATCTGTTCTGTTACACCGGCGCGGCGACAGTGCATGCTGCGGCGGGAGGTGCGGCCGAAACGCTGAGCATCGACATGTCGCGCACCTATCTGGACTGGGCGGCCGCCAATCTCGAGCTCAACGGCCTGGCGGGCGCGCAGCACCGGCTCGAGCAGGCGGACGTCATCGGCTGGCTTGCCGGGCAGCCCACCGCGCCGTCATTCGACCTCATCTTTCTGGACCCGCCCACCTTCTCCAATTCGGCCCGCATGCACGGCGTACTGGACATTCAACGCGACCATGCGAAGTTGATCGGGCACTGTATGCGCATCCTCGCGCCGGACGGCATGCTGCTGTTCTCGACCAACGCGCGGTATTTCCAGCTAGATACAACGCTGCAGGGATTTCGGGTATCGGACATCTCGGCGGCAACACTGCCATTCGATTTCAAAGACAACCCGCGCATCCATCACTGCTACGCGCTAGCCCGCATTGAACAGGGTGTATGAGCCAGTTATGCTCGGCGGGATTGGTGGGGTTACAACTACTTAATTACAGATCGGACGGGCAAATGCCATGGCCAAAGTCACTTTGAACGTAAACGGGACCGACCATACGGTCGACATTCCTGAAGACCAGCCGCTGCTGTGGGTGCTGCGCGATGAGCTCAAGCTCGTCGGCACCAAATTCGGCTGCGGCATAGCGCAATGCGGCGCATGCACCGTGCACATGAACGGGGCCCCGATCCGTTCCTGCCAGACGCCCGCGGTCGCGGTTGCCGGGCAGAAGATCACCACCATCGAGGGCATTGCCAATGGTGGTGTGCTCACCGCCGTGCAGAAGGCCTGGATCGACCACGACGTGCCGCAATGCGGATACTGCCAGGCAGGGCAGATCATGACGGCATCGGCGTTGCTGCGTGACAAGCCCAATCCGACCGACGAGGACATCGATACCCACATGCAGGGCAACCTGTGCCGCTGCGGTACCTACGTGCGCATCCGCGCCGCCATCAAGTCCGCGGCCCAGGCCCTGAACGGGAGCAACTCATGAGCAGCCTCACACAGAACGAGTACTACCCGGACGTCCTGCGCGCCGAATTCGACAAGATCGAGCGCGAGGCGTCGGTCCTGCCGGGGATCACTGGCCCGGTCTCACGCCGTGGCTTCATGAAGGCATCGGCCGTCGTCGGCGGTGGCCTGATGCTGGCCGGAGGTTTCGGTCTCGGCGAGAAGGCCGCGGCACAGGGACGCCGCTTCGGCGGTGCGCCGGGGCCGCTGCATCCGGAAGCCTATGTGCACGTCGCGCCGGACGGCAAGATCACGCTGCAGTCCAAGAACCCCGAGATCGGCCAGGGCATCAAGACCGGCCTGCCGCTGATCATCGCCGAGGAGCTGGATGCCAGGTGGGACGATGTCACCGTCGAGCAGGCGCCGATCAACGCGGCCCTGTATCCCACCCAGTTTGCCGGTGGCTCGATGTCCACGCCGCTGGCCTTCACCCTGATGCGCCAGGTCGGCGCCGCGGCACGCGCCATGCTGGTGTCGGCCGCCGCGAAGGAGTGGGGTGTGCCGGAGGGTGAGATCACCACTTCCGACAGCACGCTGATGCATGCCGGCTCCGGTCGCAAGGCCGGCTACGGCTCGTTCGCGACGGCCGCGGCGGCCCTGCCGGTGCCCGAAGCGGCTTCGCTGAAGCTCAAGGACAAGAAGGACTGGAAGCTGTTCGGCAAGCGCTATACGGGCGTGGACAACCTCAAGCTGGTCACCGGCCAGCCGCTGTTCGGCGTGGACATCCAGCTGCCGAACATGAAGGTGGCCTCGTACACCAAGTGCCCGGCCGTGGGCGGCAAGGTCAAGAGCGCGAACCTGGAGGAGATCCGCAAGCTCCCCGGCGTGGTCGACGCCTTCATCCTGGAAGGCACCGGCAAGGTGGCAGAGGTGATGCCCGGCGTGGCGATTGTCGCGGACAACACCTGGGCCGCCTTCTCGGCCAAGAAGAAGCTGAAGATCAGCTGGGACGAGAGCGAAGCCTCCAGGGACAGCTGGACCGCGTTCAACGCCGAGGCCAAGAAGACCGCCGCGAAGGGTCCGGGCGCGCAGTCGCTGCGCACTGCCGGTGATTTCGACGCGGCGTTCAATGCCGCGGCCCACAAGGTCGAGGCCTTCTACACCTTCAACTTCATCTCGCACCAGCCGATGGAACCGCAGACCACCACGGCCTGGTACCAGAAGGATCCGGCCGGCGACAAGCTGGAGATCTGGGGCTCGGTGCAGATCCCCGATGGTGCGCGCACCACGGCCGCGCGCGTCGTGGACGTGGCCGCCGATCGTGCGGTGCTGCACCAGAATCGCGTCGGTGGCGGCTTCGGCCGGCGCCTGATGCACGAGTACGCCTGTGAGGCGGCGGCCATCTCCAAGCAGGCCGGCGGCATTCCCGTGAAGCTGATGTGGACGCGCGAGGACGATATCGCACATGACTTCTACCGCTCCGGCGGCTTCCACGATTTCAAGGGCGCGCTGGACACGAACGGCAAGCTGGTCGGCTGGAGTGGTCACGTCATCTCCTTCTCCGACGCCTGGGCCGTCGGCGCGCCGGGTGGCGGCGAACCGACTCCGGCCGGTGGACGTGGACGCGGACCGCAGGCCGTGCAGGGCGGCGGCTGGCCCGGTGCGGGAGATTTCCCCGCCGAGTACATCCCGAACTACCGCCTCACCCAGACGCTGTTCCCGCTGAAGATCCCCTGCGGTCCGATGCGCGCGCCGGGCAACAACACGGCCGCGTGGCTGGTGCAGTCCTTCATGCACGAACTGTCGACGGCCGCCAACCGCGACCATGCCGAGTTCCTGATCGAGGTGTTCGGCCAGAAGCAGCCGGCGCCGCCGGCACGCGGCGGATTCGGTGGTTTCGGCGGCGGTGGCGTCAGTCCCGAGCGCGCGGTTGCGGTGATCAAGGCCGTTACCGAGCGCGCCGGCTGGGGCAAGCCGCTGCCGAAGGGCCACTACCAGGGTCTGGCTTTCCACTATTCGCACCAGGGGCATTTCGCGGAGATCGCCGAAGTGAGCGTGGATGCAAAGAAGAAGGTCACGCTGCACAAGATGTGGGTGGTGGGTGACATCGGGCCCGTCGTGAACCTGTCGGCCGCCGAGAACCAGGTGCAGGGCTCCGTGGTGGAAGGCCTGTCCACGCTGGGGATCGAGGTCAACATCGAGAATGGCCGCATCAAGGAGAGCAACTTCGATACCTACAGGATCGCGCGCATGGCGGTCGTACCCAAGCTCATCGATGTGCTGTTCCTGGATACGGACTACAGCCCGACCGGCTGCGGCGAGCCGGCTTATCCGCCGGCGATCCCGGCGCTAACCAACGCGATCTACGCGGCGACGAAGCACCGCATTCGGACTTTGCCGATAACCCGCGAGGGCTTCTCCATCGCCTAAGCGGTTGGCTGAAGAGCGCAAGCCAGACAGCCCGCGCGGGAATCCGCGCGGGCTGTTTGCATTGCCGGGCGGGATCTGGGCGCTCGGTTTCGTTTCCATGTTCATGGACATTTCCTCCGAGATGATCCATGCGCTGTTGCCGGTCTATCTGGTGACGGTGCTGGGCACCTCGGCGACCACCGTGGGCGTGATCGAGGGCATTGCCGAGGCCACTGCGTCGACCACCAAGGTGTTCTCCGGTGCGCTGTCGGACTGGCTGGGCCGGCGCAAGTTGCTGGCGGTGCTGGGTTACGGACTGGCCGCCTTCACCAAGCCCGTGTTCGCGCTGGCGAGCACCGTCGGTTCGCTGGTCGCGGCGCGTTTCATCGATCGGGTGGGCAAGGGCATTCGCGGTGCTCCGCGGGACGCACTGGTTGCCGATATCGCACCGCCGCAGTTGCGCGGCGCCAGTTTCGGATTGCGCCAGTCGCTGGATACCGTGGGCGCGTTCATCGGGCCACTGCTGGCCATAGCCGGCATGTGGCTGTTGTCCAATGACTATCGACGGGTCTTCTGGATCGCCGTGCTGCCGGCGTTCCTGTCGCTGGGCGTGATGATCTTCTTCGTGCGCGAACCGGCGCGCCGGGACGCCAGTGTCAGGCGGCGCGTGCCATTGCGGCGCGAGCAGCTGGCGCGGCTGGACCGGCGCTTCTGGATCGTCATTGGTGTCGCGGCCGTGTTCACGCTGGCGCGATTCAGTGAGGCGTTTCTGGTGCTCCGGGCACAGGCCGAGGGTTTGTCCGTGACGCTGGTGCCGCTCGTTCTGGTGGTCATGAATGTGTTCTATTCCGTTGCGGCGTACCCGGCCGGTGCGGCCAGTGACCGGCTGGGCCGGCGCGCAATGCTGGTCGTTGGCATCGGGCTGCTGATCGTGGCTGATCTGGTGCTGGCGGCGTTGCCCGGCTTGTGGGCGGTGGCCGGTGGCGTGGCGCTGTGGGGGCTGCACCTGGCGTTTACCCAGGGTCTGCTTTCGGCCTGGGTCGCGGATACGGCACCCGAGGATCTGCGTGGTACGGCGTTCGGGCTGTTCAATCTGGTGTCCGGTCTGGCGTTGCTGGTGGCCAGCATCGTGGCCGGCGTGATCTGGGATCACGTGGGCGCGCGCGACATGTTCCTGGCCGGTGCGCTGGTGGCGGCACTGGCGCTGTGCGGCCTGCTGCTGCTGGGCCGGGAACCACGGCGGTAGTAGATTCCCGGCATGAAAGCGCCGCGCCTTTGCGTTCTGCTGCTGCTGCTCGCGCCCGTGCCCGCGCTCGCGTGGTCGGCCCTGGGTCACCGGCTGGTGGGTGAACTGGCGTCCACCCGACTGACACCGCAGGCGCGGACCCAGGTCGCGCAGCTGCTGGCCGGCGAAGCCGACGCCTCGCTGGGCGGTGTGTCGGACTGGGCGGATGATCTGCGCAATTCCGATCCGGCGCGCTTCAAGGACACCGCGGCCTGGCACTACATCGATTCGCGCGATGGCGGCTGCGGTTTCGTGCTGCCGCGTGATTGCCCGGACGGCAATTGCGTCGTGGCGGCCATCGATGCCCAGCGCCGGATCCTGGCCGATCCCGCCCGGTCGCGGGCCGCGCGCCGGGATGCGCTGAAGTTCCTCGTGCATCTGGTTGCAGACGTCCACCAGCCATTGCACGCCGATTATCGTCGCGATGCGGGCGGCAATCGGTTCCAGATCAGCCTGCGCACGGAACTGCAGCCGGAGGCATACGCACGCAGGAACTACGTCAACGGCGTCATGCGCACCAATCTGCACGCCGTGTGGGACTACTACGTGCTGGCGTCGGCCCGACTGACACCACTGCAGTACGTGGCCCGCCTGCAACCGCGCATGCCGAAACTCAAGGCCTCGCAGCTCGGCAGCGCGCTGGACTGGGCGAAGGAATCGTGTGCGCTGATTGACGCCTGGCGGATCTATCCGGCCAGACATTCGATGGATCACGCCTATCTGACGCAGATGCGGCCGCTGGCTGAACGGCGCATCGAAGTCGCGGCGATCCGGCTCGCGGCAGTGCTCAACCAGGTGTTGGGCGGGCAGGGCAGTTCCGCCGCGACGCCCTAGAGCAGGTCCCTGAGCCGGTAGTACATCATCGCCAGCACCAGCGCTGGCCGGCGCAGCACGGCGCCGCCGGGAAACTCCCGGTGGGGAATGCGCGCAAACACGTCGAAGCGTCCGGCGTCGCCGGCTATGGCCTCCGCGACAAGCTTGCCCGCCAGTCCGGTGAGCGCGATGCCATGTCCGGAGAATCCCTGCAGGTAGTACACACCGTCTTCCAGCCGGCCGAAATCCGGCGCGCGATTGAGCGTGATGTCCACGTAACCACCCCAGGAATACTCGATGCGCACGTCGCGCAGTTCCGGGAAGACCTGCAGCATGCGCGTGCGCGTTGCGTTGGCGGTGTTGAACGGGTCCAGTCCGGAATAGCTCACGCGCCCACCGAACAGCAGGCGGTGGTCGGCGCTGCGCCGGAAATAGTCCAGCACCCAGTTGATGTCGGTGACGGCTGTGTTGTGCGGCAGCAGCTTCGCCGCCAGCGCCTGGCCCAGCGGCTCGGTGGCCACGATGTAGGTGCCCACCGGCATGATGCGCCGGGCCAGCGCGGGCACGGTGTCGCCCAGCCAGGCATTGCCGGCGTAAACGACTTGGCGGCAGCCCAGCACACCGGCGGCGGTCACCAGCTGCAGCCGGCCGTCGCGGCGCTGATGGCGCAGCACGCGGCTGCCTTCATGCAGCACGGCGCCGGCGCGTTCGGCAGCCAGGGCCAGGCCACGCACGTATTTCAGTGGCTGGAGGTGCCCGCTGTTGGTGTCGAGCAGTCCGGCGATGTAGCGCTCACTGGCCACCAGGCGCCGTGTGGCCGCAGCATCGAGCAATGACACGCTGCGGTAGCCGTAGTTGGTCGCCAGGTCCTCGTGCCACTGACGCAGCTCGGATGCCTGCCGCTGCTTGATGGCAACGTGCATCTGGCCGGCCACGTAGTCGCACTCGATGCGATGCCGTTCGATCAATTCGCGCATCAGCGCCAGCGCTTCGAGCGACATGTCCCAGATGCGGCGCGCGTCGGCCGTGCCGAGCAGCGCAGTGAGTTTGTCCTGCCCGGCGGCGAGCCCGAAGATGGCCTGCGCGCCGCTGCGGCCCGATGCGCCCCAGCCGACCTGCTCGGCTTCCAGCAGGCGCACCCGGTAACCGCGTTCGGCCAGGTGCAAGGCGGCAGACAGCCCGGCGATGCCGCCACCGACCACGCCCACGTCGCACTCGGCCGAGCCGGTCAGCGCGGGGCGCGGCGCTACCTCGGGGAGCGAGGCCCAGTACCAGGACAGGTTGTCGTGGCGTCTGCTCATGCTCACAAGGCCGGCAGGTACAGTGCGAATTCCAGCGCCGTGGGCTGCCGGTTGAACTCGTCCAGTTCATGTCGCTTCACGGTTGCGAACAGCCGGTGCAGGTCGGATCCGAGCAGCGCGCGTGCGAACTCACTGGCTTCGAAGCGATCCAGCGCCGTTGGCCAGTAGCGGGGCAGGGCTTCGCCGGGTTCATGTGGACCCTTGTACACGTTGCCCTGGACCGGTGCGCGCGCTTCGCGTTGTTCGGCAAGGCCTTTGAGAATCCCGCCCAGTACCCAGCTCATCACCAGGTACACGTTGGCATCGGCGCCGGCCACGCGATGTTCCAGTCGTCGGTTTGCGGCATCGCTGGCGGGCACGCGCAGGGCCGCGCCGCGATTGTTCACGGACCAGTCGGCGGTGAGCGGCACATAGGCTTCTGGCAGGAAGCGCCGCCACGAATTGGCGAGCGGCGCGAAGATGGCCATGCCCTCTGCCATCGTCGCCAGCAGGCCGGCGGCGGCATGGCGCATGGGCGCGCTGCCCTGCGGATTCTCCGCGGCGAAGATGTTGCGCCCGTCGGTATCGTTCAGGCTCACGTGGATGTGCAGTCCGCTACCGGCCATGTCGGCATAGGGTTTGGGCAGGAACGTCGCATCCATGCCGTGGTGCCGGGCCACGCACTTGACCAGGCGCTTGAAGCGCACGGCCTGGTCACAGGCTGCCAGTGCATCCGCGCAGTGCGCCAGGTTGACTTCAAACTGGCCCGGCCCGTATTCGGCCAGGGCGCTGGTTGCCGGCACGCCTTGCACGCCGCAGGCCGCGTCGATGTCGGCCAGCACCTTCGAACACGCGTCCAGATCGATCATCGAGTTGATCTGCGTGCGATGTTCGCGTCGGCCGGTCAGTGGTGAGGCGGGTGGCCGCGGCAGCCCCGACGCAGCCAGTTCCCGGTCGATCAGGTAGAACTCCAGTTCCACTGCCACCACCGGCGTGAGCTGCAGCGCGCGAAATCGTTCCAGGACACGGGCCAGCAGATGGCGCGGGTCGCACACGAATGGCTGGCCGTCGCGCTCGTACATGGTGATCTGGGCCTGTGCGACGCCGTGGTCGAGCCACGGTACGTCCACCAGCGTGCCGGGTACGGGCAGGCAGGGTCGGTCCGCGTCGCCCTCGTCAAAGCCCAGGCCGGTGGCTTCGACCGTGTGCCCCGGCACGTCCAGCGCGAACATGGATCCGGGCAGCAGCAGGCCCGTGTCGAAGGCTGTCCGGCTGCCAGTCACGTCCACCCGCTTGCCGCGATCCACGCCGTTCAGGTCATGCAACAGCAGATCGATGAAGCGCAGACCCGGGCGCGCGGCGAGGAAGTCCAGGAACTCCTGGGGCATGCAAAAGTACCCAATATATTCAATGAGTTACGAATGTCCCGGAGCGATTCCGGGGCGGCCCGGGGGCCCATGTGGTCTAATGGCTGCCCTGTCCCAGGACCCGCCAGGGCGTGACCGTAGGGACGATTCTACAACCCCTTGCAGCCATGTCTGCCCGACCCGTCATCGGAATTCCAGCCGACCGGCGCTTCATCGCGCCCCACCCCTTCCACATGGTCGGCGAGAAGTACATCACCCCGTTGCTGCGCCTGTCCGGTGCGCTGCCGCTGCTCATTCCAGCGCTGGGCGATGAACTCGTGCTGGACGCGTTGCTCGATCGGCTCGATGGGTTGGTGTTCACCGGCAGCCCATCGAACGTCGAGCCGCAGCACTATGGCGGCGAGGCCAGCCGCCCCGGCACCCTGCACGACCCGCAGCGCGATGCCACCACGCTGGCACTGATTCCGCGGGCGATCGCGGCGGGGGTGCCGGTGCTGGGCATCTGCCGCGGCTTCCAGGAGATGAACGTGGCGTTCGGTGGCACGCTGTGGCAGCACGTCGAGGAGGTGCCGGGCCACGTCGTGCATCACGAAGACCCGACGCAGCCGCTGGACGTGCAGTACGGTCCGTCGCACGACGTGCTGCTCGAGCCCGGCGGCCTGTTGGCAGGCATTGCAGGGGCACAGCAACGCTTTCGCGTGAATTCGTTGCACCATCAGGGCGTGCGTACGCTGGGTACCGGGCTCGTTGTCGAGGCCCGAGCCCGGGACGGACTGATCGAGGCCTTCCGCGTGGCGGACAGCAAGCGCCTTGCCCTGGCCGTGCAGTGGCATCCGGAATGGAAGGCGGACGAAGACGCCTTCTCCAGTGCGATCTTTCAGGCATTTGGCGCGGCGGCCCGCGAGCGCGCCGCGCAAGACATCAACAGGTGATCCATGACCAACGATATCCATCAATTCTTCCGTGAGCGCGGCATTTCCGAAGTGGAGGCCATCATTCCGGACATGGCCGGCATCGCACGCGGCAAGATCATGCCCGCCGAGAAGTTCACGGCCGACGAGGGCATGAAGCTGCCCGAGAGCGTATTCCTGCAGACCGTGACCGGCGATTACCCGGCCGATACCGGCGATACCATGAGCCCGGCCGAAATCGACATCGTGCTGAAGCCGGATACCAGGACGGTGCGGGAGGTGCCCTGGACCGCCGAGCCCACGGCGCAGGTGATTCACGACTGCTTCTATGCCGACGGCCGCCGCGTGACCATGGCACCGCGCCATGTGCTGCGACGGGTGCTGGAGCTTTACGCGCAGCGTGGCTGGGAGCCGGTAGTGGCACCGGAGCTGGAGTTCTATCCTCATCGAGCCCAATATCGACGCAGACTATCCGCTGAAGCCTCCGGTGGGTCGCTCGGGCCGCGCCGAGCCCGGCAGGCAGAGCTACAGCATTGCCGCGGTAAACGAGTTCGATCCCCTGTTCGATGACATCTACGCCTTCTGCGAGCGCCAGGACATCGAGATCGACACGCTGATCCACGAGGACGGGCCGGCGCAGATGGAAATCAACCTGCTGCACGGCGATCCGCTGGATCTTGCAGACCAGGCCTTCCTGTTCAAGCGCACGGCGCGTGAGGCGGCGTTGCGCCACAAGATGTACACGACCTTCATGGCCAAGCCGCACGCTTCCGAACCGGGCAGCGCCATGCACGTCCACCAGAGCGTGGTGGACAAGAAGACCCGGAAGAATGTCTTCAGCAACGCAGACGGCACGCCTTCGCAACTGTTCTTTGCCTATATCGGAGGCCTGCAGAAGTACCTGCCGGCCGCGATGGTATTGTTCGCACCGAACGTGAACTCCTACCGGCGAATCACGCGTACGCAGGTAGCGCCGATCAATGTGCAATGGGGTTACGACAATCGCACTGCCGGCCTGCGCGTGCCGGTGTCACCGCCGGAGGCGCGCCGCATCGAGAATCGCATTGGAGGCGCCGACGCGAATCCATATGTCGCCATTGCGGCCTCGCTGGCCTGCGGCTACCTGGGCATGACCGAGAACCTGCAGCCCAGCGAACCGGTGACCGGCAGCGCGCACGAGCTGCCGTTCGGATTGCCGCGTTCGCTGGACACGGCGGTGCGGCGTCTGCGCGAGAGCACGGCGCTGACGCAGGTGCTGGGGCTGCCTTTCGTGCAGGCGTATACCCTGGTGAAGGAAGCCGAGCACGAGGTGTTCCTGCAGGTGATCAGCTCCTGGGAGCGCGAGCATCTGCTGCTGAACGTGTGAGGGCCGGATATGGACGGCAAACAGCAGTTCCGCACCTGGCAGGCCGAGGACGCAGCGCATTTCCTGCACCCATTCTCGGACTCCAGGCAGATCGCGGAGCGCGGCACACGGGTGATTACCCGTGGCGAGGGCGTCTACCTCTACGATGCGCAAGGCCGCAAGCTGCTGGACGGCATGTCCGGCCTGTGGTGCGTGGCGTGGGATATGGCCGGCAGGAACTCGTCGATGCCGCAGCCCGGCAGATGCAGAACTGCCGTACTACAACGCTTTCTTCCAGTGCGCGACGCCACCGGCCATCGAGCTGGCCGCCAGGCTTGCCGAGGTCACGCCCGCGCAGTTCCAGCATGTGTTCTTCACCGGCTCGGGCAGCGAATGCGAACGACACGGCGATCCGCCTGGTGCGCCGCTACTGGCAGCTCGAGGGGCAGCCGGAACGCAACATCATCATCAGCCGCTGCAACGCCTACCACGGCAGCACCATCGCCGGCGCCAGCCTCGGCGGCATGAAGTGCGATGCACGAGCAGGGCGTGCTGCCATCCCCGGGCTTCGAGCACATCGACCAGCCCTACTGGTTCGAGCGCGGCGCCGGATCGACGCCCCGACGAATTCGGACTGCGCGGCGGCGCGCGAGCTGGAGGCAAAGATTCTGCAGCTGGGCGCCGACCGCGTGGCCGCCTTCATCGGCGAGCCGGTGCAGGGCGCCGGCGGCGTGATCATCCCTCCCGAGAGCTACTGGCCGGAGATCCAGCGCATCTGCGACGAGTACGGCATCCTGCTGGTCTCCGACGAGGTGATCTGCGGCTTCGGCCGCACCGGGCAGTGGTTCGGCTGCGAGTACTACGGTACCCGACCCGATCTGATGACCATCGCGAAGGGCTTTGTCCTCCGGCTACCTGCCGATCGGTGGCGTCATGGTTGGCGACCGGGTGGCCAGGCGGCTCATCGAAAATGGCGGCGAATTCGCACATGGGTTCACCTATTCGGCGCATCCCGTGTGCAGCGCGGTTGCGTTGGCGAACCTGGACATCATCGCAGCGCGAAAAGCTGGTCGAGCGCGTGCGCGACGACGGCCGGGCCCTACCTGCACGCCGCTGGGCCGAGCTCGGGGCGCATCCGCTGGTCGGCGAGGTACGTGGCCTGGGCTTGCTGGGGGCCCTGGAGCTGGTCAAGGCCCGGGAGCCCGCGCACGTTGTTCGAGCCGGCGGGCAAGGTCGGCGAGCGTTGCCGGGACAATGCCATCGCCAACGGCCTCGTGATGCGCGCCACGCGCGATACGATGATCGTCGCCCCGCCGCTGGTGATCACGAACTCCGAGATCGACGAACTGGTGGAAAAGGCCCGGCGTACGCTGGACATGACACTGGCTGGCCTGAAACAGGACGGTTGGCTATAGTCGGGACAAAGATCCGTCCGCCGGTGTTGGCAGCGGGCTGGTTGTCGCATCCAACTTGTAGCAACAGCTCGGCAAGAGCTCGAAAAGATAGGGAGTCCGCCATGTCTGCTCATTTGCGTACCTGTACCGCCGTGATTGCGATTGGTGTGCTGCTGTCTGCATGCAGTGGCAAGTCCGCCGATGAGAAGGTGCTCAATGTCTACAACTGGTCCGACTACATCGAGCCCACCCTGCTCGACCAGTTCACCAAGGAAACCGGCATCAAGGTCAATTACGAGGTGATGGACTCCAACGAGCTGCTGGAAACCAAGCTGCTGGCCGGGAACACCGGTTACGACATCGTGGTGCCCTCGGCCAACTTCCTGGCGCGCCAGATCAAGGCCGGCATCTACCAGAAGCTCGACAAGTCCAAGATCACCGAATTACGGCAATCTGGACAAGGGCATCCTGAAGAAGCTGGAAGCCTTCGATCCGGGCAACCAGTACGCCGTCAACTACATGTGGGGCACCTCGGGTATCGGCTACAACGAGGAGAAGATCAAGGAGATCGACCCGAACGCGCCGGTCAACAGCTTTGCGATCCTGTACGACCCGAACGAGGTCAAGAAGTTCGCCAAGTGCGGCGTGAGCATCCTGGACGCGCCCAGTGAGGTCATCGGTACCGTACTCATCTGGCTGGGCAAGGACGCCAACAGCGAAGACCCGGAAGACCTCAAGGCCGCCGAGAAGGTGCTGATGGCGATCCGGCCCTACGTCCGCAAGGTCGAGTCCTCGGCTTACATCGACAACCTCGCCAATGGCGAATGGTGCCTGTCGCTGGGCTGGTCGGGTGACGTGCTGCAGGCCGCCGATCGTGCCGAGGAGGCCGGCAAGACCTACCACATCAAGTACCACATCCCCAAGGAAGGCGCCGTCCAGTTCTTCGACAACCTGGCCATTCCAGCCGATGCCGCGCACGTGGACAATGCGTACAAGTTCATCGACTTCCTGAACCGTCCGGAAGTCGCGGCGAAGAACAGCAACTACATCAGCTACGCCAACGGTAATTCGGCTTCCTGGCCGATGATCGACCCGGAGGTGCGGGACAATCCGGACATCTTCCCGCCGCCGGATCTGATGGCAAAGCTGGTTCCGGACATGCCCGAGAGCGCCGAGTTCACCAAGGAGCTGACGCGCGTCTGGACGCGATTCCGCACCGGTCAATAGCCTTCGTGGAACCCGTGGGCGTGCCGCTCCGGTGGGCGGCGCGCTTCGTTCGAGGTGCGCCTCGAGGGACAAGTGCATGACCGAACAACGGCGCAATGAGAAGGAAAAGGTCGAGCCGTGGCGCGACCCATTGGCAAAGCCTTACGTCCAGATCGACAACATCACCAAGAAGTTCGGCGATTTCGTCGCCGTCAACAACGTTTCGCTGAAGATCTACAAGGGCGAGATCTTCTGCCTGCTGGGCGGCTTCGGGCTGCGGCAAGTCCACCCTGCTGCGTATGCTGGCGGGCTTCGAGAAGCCGACTTCCGGCGACTTCCGGCTGGATGGCGAGGACATGGCCGACATTCCGCCCTATCAGCGGCCGGTGAACATGATGTTCCAGTCGTACGCGCTGTTTCCCCACATGACCGTGGAGCGGAACGTCTCCTTCGGCCTGGAGCAGGAGCGCCTGCCGAGGCGCGAAATCGCCGCCCGCGTGGAGGAAATGCTGGCCATCGTGAAGCTGACCGAATTCGCCAGGCGCAAGCCTCACCAGCTCTCCGGCGGCCAGCGCCAGCGTGTGGCGCTGGCGCGCTCGCTGGTGAAGCGGCCCAAGCTGCTGCTGCTGGATGAACCGCTCGGCGCGCTTGACCGGAAATTGCGTGAACACACGCAGTTCGAGCTGATCAACATCCAGGAGCAGCTGGGCGTGACATTCATCGTCGTCACGCACGATCAGGAGGAGGCCATGACGCTGGCGTCGCGCGTCGGTGTGATGAACCGGGGCGAGATCGTGCAGATCGGCACGCCCACCGAGATCTACGAATTCCCGACCACGCGCTTCGTCGCGGATTTCATCGGCTCGGTCAACATGTTCGAGGGACGGCTTGTCGAGGACCTGCCCGACCGCGTGCGCATCCAGTCGGATGAACTCGGTGGCGTGGTGTTCGTCGATCATGGTATCAGCGCGGCGCCGGGGGCCACGGTCTGGGCGGCGATCCGGCCGGAGAAGATGGAAATCACGCGCCAGCCGCCGGCGCGTGCCACCGAGAACTGCGTTCGCGGAGCGGTGAAGGAGATCGCCTACATGGGCGACATGTCCATCTATCTGGTGAAGATCGACAGCGGCAAGATGGTGCGGGTGACATTGCCCAACGTGGAGCGCCTGTCCGACGAGGAGCGCATCCTGTGGGATGAGACCGTCTATCTGAGCTGGCACGAGAGCAGCCCGGTGATCGTCACGCAGTAATGGCTCACCACGCGCCAGTCGGAGCGTCGTTGCGCAGGGGCAGGGTAGGGCCGCTGTGGGCGCTGTTCTTCCGTTTCGGCCCGCCGCGCTGGTCGCAGTACATCAGGCGGCACTGGGCCGGTCAGCGCCTGGTCATCGGCGTTCCCTACCTGTGGCTGGTGCTGTTCTTCCTGGTGCCGTTCCTGATCGTGCTGAAGATCTCCTTTTCGGAGTTCGCGCCGCTGGGTCGACCGCCATTCGAACCCATCCTGCGCTGGATGCAGGACGGTGCGTTGCAGCTGCGGCTGCTTTTCGGCAGCTACAAGTATCTGCTGCACGAACCACTCTACGTCAGCGGCTGGATCTATTCGGTCAAGGTGGCGGCGTTCTCGACGCTGCTGTGCCTGCTGGTGGCGTATCCGATGGCATACGCCATCGCCCGTTCATCGGCGACCGCGCGCAACGTACTGCTGATGCTGATCATCCTGCCGTTCTGGACGTCTTTCCTGCTGCGCGTATATGCGTGGATAGGCCTGCTGAAGACCGACGGTGTCATCAACAACGTGTTGATCGCGCTGGGGATCATCCACGACCCATTGGTCATGATGAACACCAGTTTCGCCGTCTATCGTCGGCATCGTGTATTCCTACCTGCCGTTCATGATCCTGCCGCTGTACTCGAACCTGGAGAAGCACGATCTGACCTTGCTGGAGGCTGCCCACGACCTGGGCGCCAGTCCCGTACGATCCTTCTTCCGCATCACGATGCCGCTGTCCTATCCGGGAATCGTCGCCGGAAGCCTGCTGGTGTTCATTCCGGCCGTGGGCGAGTTCGTGATCCCCACGCTGCTGGGAAGCAGTAACCAGCTGATGGTGGCGAGCCTGCTTTGGGACGAGTTCTTCCGTAATCGCGACTGGCCGCGCGCCAGCGCCGTGGCGATCGTGCTGCTGCTGATTCTCGTGGTGCCCATCATGATCTTCCAGCACTTCCAGAATCGGGAATTGAGAGGCAATCGGCGATGAGGAAGTATCTGAGCTTCCCCAACATCGTGCTTGGGCTCGGCCTGGTGTTCCTGTACGCGCCGATCATCTCGATGATCATCTTCTCGTTCAACAACTCGCGCCTGGTTACGGTGTGGGATGCCGCGGATTCGCCCACCCTGAAGTGGTACGTGGCGCTGATGCACGACCGTCCGACCCTGCAGGCCGCCTGGTTGTCGATCCGGGTAGCGGCGATGACCGCCACCGGCGCGGTGATTCTGGGCACGATGGCTGGTCTGGTACTGGCCCGGTTCGGGCCGTTCCGGGGGCGCGCCTTGCTGCAGGGCCTGACCACCGCGCCGCTTGTGATGCCGGACATCATCACGGGCCTTTCCATGCTGCTGCTGTTCGTATCGGTGGAGCAGCTGTGCAAGGTGTTGTTCAATATTCAGTTCGGCAACGGCATGGCGACCATCACAATTGCCCATATCACGTTCACGATGGCCTATGTCACGGTGATCGTGCAGTCGCGGCTTTCGACATTCGACGATTCGCTGGAGGAGGCCGCGCTGGACCTGGGTGCCCGGCCGGCCAAGGTGTTTTTCAGGGTTACCTTGCCGCTGATCATGCCGGCCATCCTGTCGGGCTGGCTGCTGGCCTTCACGCTATCGTGGGACGACGTGGTGGTGGCGCAATTCGTTGCCGGGCCCGGGTCCAATACTTTGCCGATGCTGATCTACTCCAAGGTGCGTCTGGGCGTGAATCCCAGCATCAACGCGCTGGCCACCTTGATGGTTCTGATTGTCGCGACGGGTGTGGTATTTTCTGCCGTATTCATGAAGCGTGCCGAGAAGAAGCGTGAGCGCGAGATGCGCATGGCCGAGGCGGGGCTGAACCAGCCCTGAAGGTGTCTATGGCAGCTCGGGACGTGGCACTTGGACTGGATGTCGGCGGATCGTCGATCAAGCACGCACCCGTCGATACGAAGACCGGACAGCTGGTGGAAGAGCTGGCAAGCACTCCGACGCCGCGTCCGGCCGACGCCGGGCATCTTCTCGATGCACTGGTGGAGCTGGCCAGTGCCCAACCGAAGACCATGCCGGTGGGCATCGCGCTGCCCTCGGTGATCCGGCGCGGCGTGATCCGCACTGCCGCCAACCTGCATTCCTCGCTGGTCGGTTGTGACGCCGGAAAGCAGCTCCAGCAGCGGCTCGGTCGTGAGGTGGTACTGCTCAATGACGCGGACGCGGCGGGCGTGGCCGAGGTTCACGCCGGCGCGGCGCGTGAAGTGAGCGGTACGGTGATGCTGCTCACGTTCGGTACCGGTATCGGCTCGGCGTTGTTCATCGACGGCAGGCTGGTGCCCAATACCGAGCTTGGTCACATGGAGGTGGGTGGCGCAGAGGGCGAACAACGCGCCTCGGCACGTGTGCGCACCGAAGAGCACCTGGACTGGCCGGCCTGGGCAGCGCGCGTGAATGAATACCTGGACGCCATCAATCGCCTGTTCTGGCCGGAGCTGATTGTAATTGGCGGTGGCGTGAGCGAGGAATACGCGAGCTTCGCACCGTTGCTGCGTTCGCGCGCCGAACTGCGTGCCGCGCATTTCGGTGCGGCGGCCGGGGCGGTGGGTGCGGCATTGGCCGCGGCGGGTCGCCTGGCTTGAAGAGCAAGCTGCCCGACGTAGGCACCACCATCTTCACGGTGATGTCGCGCCGCGCCGCCGAACTCGATGCCGTGAATCTCGGGCAGGGTTTCCCCGACTACCCGATTGATCCGCTGCTGACGCACCTGGTCGGTGAAGCAATGCTCGCCGGGCACAACCAGTACGCACCGATGGCCGGCGTGCCGCTGCTGCGCGAGCGCATAGCCCGGGATCTTGCCGGGCGCCGTGGCGTGACGGCGGATCCGGAGGGCGAGATCACCATAACTCTCGGTGCGACGGAGGCGATCTTCTCGGCGATCGCCGCGCTGGTGGGGCAGGGAGATGAAGTCCTGGTATTCGACCCGGCCTACGATTCCTACGATCCGGCGGTGCGGGTGGCGGGCGGGCGCTGCGTGCACCTGCCGCTGCTGCCGCCGGCCTTTTCCTATGACTGGGAGCGGGTGCGCTCGGCGGTGACGTCGCGCACCCGGATGATCATCATCAACAGCCCTCAAAATCCCGCCTGTACCGTGCTGCGCGAACAGGATCTGGACGAGCTGGCGGGGCTGGCCGAGCAGTACGAGCTGATCGTGCTCTCGGACGAGGTCTATGAGCACATCGTCTACGACGGTGCGCGTCACCACGGCGTGCTGACACATCCCTCGCTGCGCCAGCGTGCGCTGGCCGTCTATTCATTCGGCAAGTCCCTGCATGCCACGGGGCTGCGAGTGGGCTACTGCGTGGCGGCAGCGCCGCTGACCACCGAGCTGCGCAAGGTGCATCAGTTCAACACCTTTTCCATCGCCACGGCCTTTCAACACGCCATTGCCGCCTATCTTGAAGAGAAGCCCGGGGTTTTCGATGCGCTCGGCGGCTTCTTTGCGCGCAAACGTGCCTTGCTCACTGAAGGCCTGGCAGGTGGCGCATTGCGCGTCCTGCCGGCGCAGGGTACGTATTTCACCCTGGTCGACTATTCTGGTTGCGAGCTGCTGGCGGGGCTGGATGACATGACAGCCGCCGACCGTCTGCTGGAACGAGGCGGGGTGGCGGCGATTCCGCTGGCCCCGTTCTATCGCGAACCCGTCCGGCATGCCCTGCTCAGGCTGTGTTTTGCCAAGCAGGATTCGACGCTGGATACCGCGATCCAGAGGTTACGCGCGCTGCAGTGATAGGCTAGCGCCATGAAAGAAAAGACGAGACTGGTGCATCCGCCAGAGGTGGCGGTGCCGCCGGAAAACCAGCCGCTGGTCGCACCGATCTATCAGAGTGTCAAGTTCGAGCACGATACCGTGGCCGAAACCCTGGCCAGCCTGCGTGGCGACAAGCCCGGGTTCTTCTATTCGCGCTCCGGCAACCCGACCACGCGGCAGCTGGAAGTATCACTGGCCGACCTGCAGGGCCGCGAGGAGGCCATCGTCTGCGCGTCCGGCGTCGGGGCCATTGCCCAGGCGCTGGTAGGTCTGTTGAAGGCCGACGACCATGTGCTGTGTTTTGCCGAGATCTATGGCCCGACCCGCGCCCTGATACGCCGTGTGCTGGCCCGCTATGGCGTGCGCTACACGATGCTGTCCATTCTCGATGACGCCGGCATCGAGCGTGTATTGCGGCAGACGCCGACGCGCCTGGTGATCTTCGAGAGTCCGACCAATCCGATCAACCGGATCGCCAATATCGGGCACATCACCAGCCAGGCCCGCGCCACCGGTGCGCTGACGTTGCTGGACAACACGCTGGCCGGCCTGCATCAGCACGGCGGGACGGATATCGACCTGTTCCTGCACAGCCTGACCAAGTACGCCTCCGGCCACGGGGACGTGATGGGCGGCGCGGTGATCGGCAGCAAGGATCTGATCCGGCGCTTGCGTCCCGAGTTCAGTCTGCTCGGAGGTGTTCTGGATCCGCATGCCGCGTGGTTGATACAGCGCGGACTGAAGACCTATCTGCTGCGTTACGAGGCGCAATGCGCGGCGGCGCTGGCAGTGGCGCAGTACCTGGAGCAGCACGGCAATGTGGCACGAGTGCACTACCCGGGCTTGCCGCGCCATGCCCGGCATGAGATGGCGAAGATGCAGATGCGGCACTTCGGGACAGTCGTCAGCTTCGACCTGCACGCGGGTGCGGCGGCCGGAGACCGCTTCGCGGATCGGCTCCGGCTGTTCGCCATCGCGGCCAGCATGGGTTCCCCGGAATCGCTGATCATCCCGCCCGGGCTGATGGGACCGCCGGACCTGCCGAGCGAACTGGCTGGTCAGTCCGGAGTGGCACCGGGCACGGTAAGGTTGTCCCTTGGCCTCGAGGACCCGGAAGATCTGATCGCCGACATCGAGCAGGCACTCGACGGCGTCTAGAAGCCCGATCCCGGGCCCGGTCTTTGGCGGCGGCTGTCGGCGCCATCAGACATTCGAAGGCGCTCTACGTCCCCTGCACAAATCCTATCTGCGCGCTTGTGAACGATCCCTGTTTCTCGGGGGAAGTAGGGCGCCTTCGAATGTCTGATAGCGGGCCTCCACCGGACAATCCGCCAGGCAACATGCATCCTCGTCGCACAGGCGGCAATTCTGTTCGCCACTGGCCAGATCCACGGTCAATTCGGTCAGCAGCTTCTCGGATATCGAATGAAGGGCCTTCTTTTCACCTTCTGATAGCTTCTCCAGCAGTTCCCGCAAGACGTTCTGCCGTACGGAGAGCACCCGTTGCGCCGCGCGGTCCCCGCGTGAGGTCAGACTCAACCACACCGTTCGCCTGTCAGCTCCTGAAGACCGCCTGACCAGGCCCTCTCGCTCCAATCGGTCTACCAGGCGCACGGTCGACGACTGCGCAAGCCGCAGCTGCCTCGACAGCACGTCGGAGCGCAGCGTCTGGGCGTGCTGAAGCAGAACAAGGGCAAACGTGTCCGATCCGTATGCTCCTTCGGCCTCTTCAATACTGCGTGCCACTGCGTCGGTAATCGAAAGTGAAAGTGCCCCCAGCAGGTTCTCGAGTCTTTGCTTACGCATTGTGTGAACGATAATTTAGTTGCATGCTGCATACATGTCAATGGGACGATCCCGATCGCCCATTCGACCGGCGGCCCGAGAACACGAAGAACTTGAAGGCCACGCAAGCTGGCCAGGAAAGTCCCATCAGCCGGCTCGGCCGGCAACCCGAAGGACCGGGGGTGGCGCAGGCCGACGCCTGATCGGTCCCGCCGCCTGTGCTCCCAGACACCTCCGGAAGATTGGTGACGCTGCGCGGGTCGGCCATGACACCCATTTGTCGTCGTCACGGAGGAGACAGTCATGTCCGCAGCATTGCAGCAGGTTGCACTTGAATCTGGGTCGCTGGAAGAAATCATCGACGCTCTGGAGGTCTATCCCGAAGAAATGAGCTTTGGTCGCGATATCGACGGGGCGCATCAGGTCATGTTCCAGAGTGGGGTGGACCAGCAGGTTTGCCAGAAGGCATTTCTGGATTGGGTTGCGCGCTATCAACCGTGCCTGTTCGGGCGTCTTGGCGCGAAGGGGTCCAAGGGCGTGGCATTCGATATTTGCTGGATCGACAGCGAGGACATCAGGGCGGGAGACTGGCATGTGATCGAGAAGATCCAGACTGCCAGAAGGGCCTGGAAGGATCGTGCCGCCATGGGACTGACCAGCGGCTTTCTCATCATGTTCCACGATGCGCGCCTGGCCCGGGCGAAACCCGGGCAGCGACTCCTCGAGGCCTGTCAGCGTGCCGCGGAGCTGTATATCGTCGAGCATGCTCCGCTGCAACGCGAGACCATCTATAACGAGGCGATCCCGCTGTGCCGGGACGGCAGCTACGGCCTGTACCGGGCGGGCATCAACATCTTCTATCCCGGCGCTCACCGCACGCTGAACCATGACCGGCGCGTTCCGGGCGGGTTGCTGATCTCGGTGAATTCTCCCGGCCATCTCGCGAACTCGCTTGTCATGCGCGGCGTGGTGCCGTCATTGCCGCAAGCCGTGCAGTGGATCTATGACATTGCCATGTTCTCGGTGGGCAATGGCGGCATCGGCCATGAGGGCATGACCAGTTGCAGCTGGCACAACACCTCCTGCGAATCCGCGCGGCGCGCACCGCGGCGCGAGCTCAGCCACCGGCCCAACCACATCCCGGAGGACTATGACGGGCGCGTGTACTCGGCCAGATATCACAGCGACGTGCTGCTGCCGACAGAAGCCACGGTGCGGGACGAGCTGGACCCCGATGCCAGCAAGTGCCCGGCATGGAAATGGCTGGTGATCGATTACATCTCGGAAGGCGAGGTATCCAGCGATCACCTGAACTACGGGATGTTTCACGGCCATCCCATCTGTTCCCATGCGCGCTACGAGAACCCTTGGGCACCGAGGCGGGCGCACAACCACCCCTTGTTCGAGTACTAGAGCCAGACTGGCGTCATTTGACCTAAACCCCGCACGCTCGCTGCGTGCGGTAATTCGTGCGCCATGTCCG
Source organism: uncultured Gammaproteobacteria bacterium (assembly GCA_963812195.1). Classification (GTDB taxonomy): domain Bacteria; phylum Pseudomonadota; class Gammaproteobacteria; order Steroidobacterales; family Steroidobacteraceae; genus ZC4RG30. The sequence goes on along the minus strand of CAWEUI010000006.1, from coordinate 49,850 downwards.
GACAAGCGTCAAATCGGCAATGCATTATCGGGCAATGCCCCGCTCCAACGTGCTGCACTTCCACCCCCGCCAGCTCCAGGATTCCTCGCCCCGCGACGCGCGGGTGATCCGCGCCTTCAGCGCTGCCCTGACACGCTACCCGCCCAAGCCCACCGGCGTTGCCGCCTGCGTGGCCTGGCTGCAGGAGCCGCCGGCCGAGATCTGCACCCAGCAGATTGCATTGCGCGCCTTTCAGTCACTGCGGGAAAGTCTGTTCGTGGCGCCGGGTCGGGAAGCGGAAATGACCCTGCTCTGGCGCGAAGCCCTGGCCACGGCCTGCTATGCGCGGGTGCTGGCGCCGGAGGCCCGCTGTGACGCGCCGCTGCTGACCGGTGTCGGATTGCTGCATCGTGCCGGTGAGATCGCTGCATTGCGCGCGCTGGCAAGCGCCGAGCGCGAAACGGGCGAGCGCCTGGTCGGCTCGGTCATGCAGGAGATCTTCGATGCCAACGATGACGAACTGGCCTCGCGCGTCACTCGCAGCTGGGGCCTGCCCGGCGGAATGCGGCTGGCCATCATCCGGTGGCATGAGGAACAGGAAAGCCTGCGACGGCCGGATTGCGTGACGATGCTGATGATGGCTCAGGCTTTGACCACGGAACTGGTCCACGCCAATACCTGCACGCCTGGTCTGGTGGAAGCCGCCTGCGAGGCCCTGAAGCTCACGCCCGGTCTGGTTGAGCGCGCCCGCGCCGCGGACACCGGCATCGCGAAATTCCTGGCCGTACTGGCCCCTTGATCAACTACTGGATCGTCGCTGCGCCGGCCTTGGCCAGCGCGGCTTCCGCCGCCTGTGCCGCCGCGCCCACGTCTTCGGGCTTTGCCGTTGCCGCGCCGGGCGAGGTTGCGGCGGGCGCCGTGGGAGTGGCGGCTGGCAAAGGTGGCGCCCCTGCGGTCGGCGGCGTCGGGCTCGATTCGATGCGTTCACGCGTGGCATCGACATCGGCCGCGTCGGTTGACAGGGCCTTGGCCTCGGCGGTCTTGGTCATCACGATGATGCTGATGCGCCGGTTGATCGGGTTGTAGGGATTCTGCCGGTCGAACAGCACGGAGGAGGCCAGGCCCACCACGCGCGCGATCTTGTCGGCCTTCAGGCCGCCGTCGAGCAGTGCCCGGCGCGCGGCATTGGCCCGGTCGGCAGACAGTTCCCAGTTCGAATAGCCGCGTACGCCGGTGTACGGCTTGGCATCGGTATGGCCGCTGAGGCTGATGCGATTGGGCACGGTGTTCAGGTACTTCGCGACTTCGTGCAGGATGTTGGTGGTGTAGTCCTTCAACCGCGTGCCGCCCAGGTCGAACATGGGCCGGTTCTGTTTGTCCACGATCTGGATGCGCAGCCCCTCAGGTGTGATGTCCAGCAGCAGCTGATCCTTGAACGGCTGCAATGCCTGGCTCTTGTCGATGGCTTCCTTGAGCTCGTCCATCAGTGATTCGAGCTGGCGCTTCTCGGCCTCATTGGCCAGATTCTTGACCTGATCCTCGGTCACCTGTGAATTGACCGGCTGGCCCAGCCCATCCGCATTGACGGGGTTGGACTTCGGGGCATCCAGGCCTCCGCCCAGGTCTATCGGACTGGTGCTGGCGCCCCCGGGTCCGGCCTGGCCGGGCGCCGCCTTCACGCTCTTGCCGGATTCCATGCTCGGATTCTTGAAGTACTCGAAGATGGCGGCGCGCTGGTCCTTGGACACGGCCGTCACCAGCCACATCACCAGAAAGAACGCCATCAGCGCGGTGACGAAGTCGGCGTAGGCCACCTTCCAGGCGCCGCCATGATGACCGCCCTCGCCGCCGCGCTTGCGCTTGACGATGATGATCGGGCGTTCCTTGGTGGCGGCCATGTCGGTGGCGGCCCTACCGCGCCGGTTGCTTCTTGCCGCGCAGTTCCTGCTCGAGGTCGCGGAAATTCGGGCGCACGTCGGTGAACAGCAGCTTGCGCGCGAACTCCACGGCCACCGGTGGTGGATAACCACGCACGCTGGCCACGAGAGCCATCTTCACCACCTCGAAGGACTTGGCTTCCTCGTGCGCGCGATGTTCCATTGCCGCGGCGATCGGGCCGACGAATCCGTATGCCACCAGGATGCCCAGGAAGGTGCCCACCAGTGCCGCGCCAACGCGCTCGCCGATCTCGGTGGTGCTGGCGCCATCGATGGCGGCCATGGTCGCCACGATGCCGAGCACCGCGGCCACGATGCCGAAGCCGGGCAGGGCGTCAGCCACCTTCTGGACCGCATGCGCGGGTTCGGCCGCTTCCTTGTGGTGGGTCTCCAGCTCGTATTCGAGCAGGCTTTCCAGTTCATGCGGGTCCAGATTGCCGCCGGAGATCAGCCGCAGGCAGTCGGTGATGAACTCCATCATGTGATGGTCGGCCGTGACGGTCGGATACTTCTTGAAGATGTCGCTCTTTCCCGGCTCCTCGATGTGGCGCTCGATCGCCAGCACACCGTCCTTGCGCGCCATCACCAGGATGTCGTAGATGAGCTTGAGCAGCCTGATGTACTCATCGCGTCCATAGCGGGGCTTGCCGAACAGCCCCAGGGCGCCGGAAAACGCCCGCTTCACGACTTTCAGCGGATTGCTGATCAGGAAGGCACCCATGGCGCCGCCGCAGATCACCAGAATTTCAAAGGGGTGCCAGAGCAGCAACAGTGCTGCTGCCGCCGAGCAGATACCCGCCGAGCACGGATCCCAGGACGACCAGACGTTCCGATAATTGCAAACAAAATCCAGAACCTCGGGGGCTGCGCATGCCCCGCCACAAGGTTATCGGCAGCAGGCCCATCGACCTAAGGGAGCGCGTCACGGTTGGCGCCAGGGGGATCCCGCAAAAGAGCGCCCGAAAGTTGGCGTCAGGCGCTGATCGAAACCATGCGACCAGCTGCGGCGAAAGCCGATGCCTGTGCAGTGGCACGCGGCCGATAAGTGTCCGTTGCCGATTCTCCGCAGATCATGCCCAGCATGCCCCCGACCCGCTTCAGTCTCGCGGTAACCAGAGCGCCATTGCGCTCGTTCTGCGCACGGCAGCGTTCGGCGTGCGCGGCGCAATTGCCCTGGGCAGTGGCCAGGGTGCCTTGCGGGTCGCACCATGCCAGCAGTTCGGAAAACCCTTCGGCGTCCGGGCGCCAGATCGCGTGCCTTGCACAGCCGGCCGCGCTCCTCGTGCACGCGCAGCAGCCGCGCAATGGTCTGCTGGCGCACGACGCTCGCGCTTTCCAGCTTCTCGATGTCGTTGGCCACAAGCAATTCGTGCTCGTTCAGCAGCTGCTGTTCCAGAACGCCAAGCAGTTCGGTCTCATCGGCCAGCAGGCGGGTGAACTGTTCCCGGCATGCGTTCGGATCCATGGACACGGGCTACTTCTGCGCGCTCTTGTCCAGCGGTGTGGCCTGCTGCAGATCGCTCTCCAGACGCAGCAACCGGTCGGCAACACGCTGGGGATCGACCCGGTAGTTGCCGCTGTTCATGCGCTGCTTGACCGCGGCCACGCGCGCCTCGTCGACGGAAGGCATGGCACGCACCGCGCTCTCCAGAGCAGCCAGCCCGCGCGCAGCGCCGGTCAGCTGGACGTCGGCTTCGGACTGCGCCGCTGGTCCCGCCGACTGGGCGGGCGCATCGCTGCGCCGATTGACGGCGGAGGCGGGTGCAACACGTGCGGTCTTGGCCTCCACGCCGTTGATCTTGTTCGCCACGAGAATGTCTCCCGGTAACTTCATTCCAGACCCTTCGTGAGTGATAACGGCGGCTGCAGGCGGAACTTGAGAGTACCGGCACGATATTTCCCGGTGACGGGCAAATCCGTGGAATATGTCGCAAAGGCGCGCATCTAGAGGCTCACTCTGACGATGTCACGGGACTCGACCTGACCCTCGACCACGCGCCGGGAGTCCAGATTCAGCACCCGAACCCGGCCGGTGGGCGTGGCATCCATGATGGCCTCGCCCAGGGCGCGCACTTCGATGCCGCCACCCGGGCGACCAGTGTGACGCGCTGGCCACGCTTCACCAGAATGTCTGCCGCCAGCAGGCTTACGTCCAGAGCAGTGCCGGGCGCGGCAGAGACCTTCAGGTGCCGGTTGGCCAGCTGCGCCACGTCTCTTATATATGTGTCGGCCAGGCCCGGTACCCGCATGCGGCGAACTTCCACGTCATCCGCCGTCAGTTTGGCGCCGCGCGCAGCGGCTTCCCGCAAGACCAGAACCGGCAGTTCGGTCTCGACGCTCACCGGAACATAGACCCTCCAGCGCGGCGCGCCGCAGCTGACACCCACCGTTACCCGCGCGGCCATGCGAGCCGACGGCGGCAATGCGGCGCTCAGTGGCCGGGGGCAGGCAGGCAGGCGCAGCCGCGCGTCGAGCTGGCCGGCCGTGGCGTGCAGCGTCACGTCGTCGCCACCCGACCCGAGCCGCGCGGTCACAAAGGCTTCCGCGGCCGCCCGGATGTCATCGGGAGCCTGCGTCGCCTGGGCGAGGGCGCCCAGGGGCCACAGCAGCAGCGTCAGAATCAAGGCGCTTTGGGCATGTTGTCGCTTCATGCCGTGTAGGTGAGCAAGTCGCGTGCCACGCCATGGATGTTCAAGTTGTGGCGGACAGCTGCCGATACATCAAGTGAAGCGCGGCCTTCCGCGCGGCGCCGATCATGCCGCGGGCGGCAATCCCTTGCCGCCATTCCGTGAACGCCGTCACGCGCCGTGTGCGCCGCGACCCCGCTTCAGCGCCGATCCGGCGCTTTGGGCCCGTATGGCACGCCGGTTGCTCTGTCTGTCCGCAGGACGGCTTATTGACGGAGCATTGCGTGGCTTTCAATCTCGATTCGTATCTGGGCGTGCACGCGAAGGCGCTCGGTTTGCGCGAAAAGCGCACCGAGTTGCTGGCGCGTAATCTCGCCAATGCCGATACGCCGGGGTACAAGGCGCAGGATCTGGACTTCCGCGCGGCACTGGCCAGCGCGGAAGGGCACAACCCGGCTGGCACATTGCGCACAACGGAGCCGGGTCATATCGGCGCCGCATGGCGGCAATGCGCTGCAGCCCGGCAATACCGAAGCGTTCCTGAAGTACCGCACGCCGCTGGCGCCCTCGCTGGACGGCAACACCGTCGATGCGCAGCTCGAGCAGGCGGCATTCGCCGACAACGCCGTGCGATACCAGGCGACGCTTACCTTCCTGACCTCGAAGTTCAAGTCCCTGATGACGGCGATAACCGGTCAGTAGGCCGGCCGAGCAAGGAGTAATCCATGTCTTCATTCAAGATCTTCGACATCGCGGGTTCCGGCATGGCCGCGCAGTCCGTGCGCCTGAACACGGTGGCCAGCAACCTCGCCAACGCGGAGAGCGTCAGCGGCACCGCCGATGGCGCCTACAAGGCGCGCCACCCGGTGTTCCAGGCGGTGAAGGCCGGCATGCAGGCCGGTCAGGGTGGGGTGGATCCAAACGTTGCGGTGCGTGTCACCGGACATCGTCGAAGACAGCCGCGCCCCGGAGATGCGCTACCAGCCGGGCAATCCGCTGGCCAACGCCGACGGCTACGTGTATTCGCCCAACGTCAATGTGGTGGAGGAGATGGTCGACATGATCAGCGCCTCCCGCTCCTACCAGAACAACGTCGACGTGATGAATACGTCGAAGGAGCTGCTGCTGGCGACGCTGAAGCTCGGCCAGTAAGCACATACGGAGGCTTGAAACACTCATGTCAGTCGACGCAGTAAGCGGAGCATCGGGTGCAGCAGCCAGCGCGGTCGCCGGCAACCGCGAGGAAGGACCAGCTCGGTCAGGATGCGTTCCTGAAGCTGATGATCGCGCAGATCAAGAACCAGGATCCGACCAAGCCGGCCGATCCCACCCAGTTCCTTGGTCAGCTGGCGCAGTTCAGCACCGTCATCCGGCATCCAGAACATGCAGGATTCGATCAGCAGCCTGTCGGACGCGTTGCGCGGCTCGCAGGTACTGAGCGGTACGTCGCTGGTCGGCCATGCCGTGCTGGCCGCGGGCGACACCGCCGCGCTGGGCGAGACGGCGCCGTGTACGGCTCGACGACCATTCCGGCCGGCGCCAGCGAGGCGGCCATTCTGGTTACCGATGCCAGCGGCCAGCAGATCGCGCAGATTCCGCTGTCCACCGCAGCAGGGCGAGGTGGACTTCACCTGGGACGGTCCAACGGCCTCGGCGAGCGTGCCCCGCCGGGTACCTACACGTTCACTGCCGTCGCCAACGTCGGCGGCGCCACCCAGCAGCTGGAAACGCAGCTCGCCAGCTACGTGCAACAGCGTCAGCATCGATCCGACAACTAACGAGCTCACTCTCAACACGGACATCGGACCCATTGCACTTGCCGACGTGCGGCAAGTGATCTAAGGAGAATCTACCATGCCTTTTCGTCTCGCGCTCTCCGGCCTGAATGCGGCATCGCAGGACCTGACGGTCACGGCCAACAACATCGCCAACGTCGGCACCAACGGCTTCAAGGGGTCGCGGGCCGAGTTTGCAGAGATGTTCGCCGTCTCACCGCAGGGTGTCTCATCCACTGCAATCGGCAACGGTGTGCGGGTTGCCTCTGTCAGCCAGCAGTTCTCGCAGGGCAACATCGACAACACCGGCAACAGCCTGGATCTTGGCGCTCAGCGGCCAGGGCTTCTTCACTTTGAGCGACAACGGTGCCCTGCTGTATACGCGGGCCGGTGCCTTTCATACAGATGGCGACGGCTATGTGATCAATTCCGCGGCCAGCGACTGCAGGTGTTTCCGCCGGCCTCGGGTGGCGGCTTCAATACCGGTGCGCTGACCGATCTGCAGTTGCAGACCGGCACCAGCGCGCCCAACGCCACATCGAACGTGCAGATGATGGTCAACCTGCCGGCCGACGCCGCATTGCCGGCCACTATGCCTTTCGATCCGACCAACACGGATACCTACAACCGTGCCACGTCGCTGACGGTGTACGACTCGCTCGGCGCCGCGCACACCGGCACGGTGTATTTTCAGAAGACCGCACCGGGTCAGTGGAACTCCTACCTGTTCGTCGACGGCACTTCGGTGGGCGCCACCGGGGCCGCGACGGCCGGAACAGGTACCGGCACGGTTGATGCGACTTCACTGACCTATCCGTCCAGCTATGCGCTGTCTGTAAATGGAACTGCCGTGGGGACAGGCGCCGCCAATTCCGGCGCGCTGGCCACGGACCTGCAGACGGCGGTGGATGCCGCGGTCGTGGCAGGTGGCGGTGCGGCCGGTGACGCAGTGGTTTCGCTCAATGGGTCAACCAGATCGTGATCACCAACAACAGCAATGTGCAGCTGAATCTGGGCGGTTCCGACGCCGCCAACGTCTTCGGTTCGCTGACCGCGGTCAGTCCGCAGGTGCCGGCCGGCGCTCCGCTGGCCAACACCCTGAGTTTCGACAACATGGGCAACATGCTGCTGCCGTCCAACGGCATGCTCACCTTCCCCTCATACACGCCTGCCACGGGCGCCGCGCCCATGAACATGACCCTGAACTTCAGCGGTGCCACCCAGTACGGCAGTACTTTCGGTGTGACCTCGATCGTGCAGGACGGCTATACGACCGGCCAGCTCATCGGCATGAACATCGACAAGACCGGTGTGGTCGAGGCGCGTTACACCAACGGTCGCTCGCAGGTGCTGGGCCAGGTGGCGCTGACCAATTTCGCCAACCCCAACGGCCTGCAGCAGCTGGCCGACACCAACTGGGCCGAGACCTTCACCTCGGGTGACGCCGCTGCGTGGCCAGGCCGGCGGCACGGGCTTCGGCCTGATCCAGTCCGGATCGCTGGAGGCCTCCAACGTGGACATCACCGAGCAGCTGGTCAACATGATCACCGCGCAGCGCAACTTCCAGGCCAATGCGCAGATGATCCAGACGGCCGACCAGGTCACCCAGACGATCATCAACATCAGGTACAGCATCATGGATCGCATGCTGTACGTCGCGATGACCGGTGCCCGCGAAACGCTGCGGGCACAGACAGCGAACAACAACAACCTCGCCAATGCCTCGACGGTCGGCTTCCGGGCCGACATGACGGCATTCCAGACGCGGGATGTCGCTGGCGCGGGTTATCCGTCACGTGCATATGCAACCGTGTCGAACACGGGCTTCGACCATACGACCGGAACGATGATGCCGACTGGCCGCGAACTGGACATTGCTGTGCAGGGAACAGGCTACATTGCCGTTCAGGGCCTGGACGGTCGCGAGGCCTACACGCGGGCCGGCGACCTGCGAGTCGATACCAACGGGCAGTTGCTGACCGGAACCGGCCTGCAGGTGCTGGGAGACGGCGGACCGATCTCGGTGCCACCCTATGCTTCGATCGCCATCGGTGGCGATGGCACGGTTTCCGTCGTGCCGCAGGGACAGGGACCGGAGACGCGCGCCGACGTGGGCCGCATCAAGCTGGTCAACCCGGCCGACGGCGAACTGGAAAAGGGCGGCGACGGCCTGCTGCGCATGAAGGATGGCAGCGACGCGCCCGCCGATGCCTCCACCAGCGTCGCCTCCGGCGTGCTGGAGTCGAGCAACGTCAACGTGGCCGACGCGCTGGTCAACATGATCGAACTGCAGCGGCGCTTCGACATGCAGGTGCGCGCGATGAAATCCGCCGACGACAACGGAGCCGCCTCCGCGCGGCTGCTTTCACTGAGGTAAAGACCATGAATTCAGCATTGTGGGCCGCCAAGACCGGGCTGGATGCGCAGAACACGCGCATGACCACCATTTCGCACAACCTGGCCAACGCCAACACCACCGGGTTCAAGAAGGACCGCGCGGTGTTCGAGGACCTGCTGTACCAGAACCAGGGGCAGGTGGGCGCGGCAGACCTCGCAGGACACGGTCTCGCCCACCGGCACCAACATCGGTACCGGCGTGCGCATCGTGGCCACCGAGAAGAACTACACGCAGGGCAGCTCGACAACACCGGCAACGCGCTGGACGTGGCCATCAACGGCCGCGGCTTCTTCCAGGTGCTGATGCCGGACGGCAGCCTGGCCTACACGCGCGACGGCTCGCTTCAAGCTGAGCCCGGAAGGCGAACTGGTCAACGCCAACGGCTACCACATCCAGCCGGGGATCTCGATCCCGCAGGGCGCGCAGAGCATCACCATTGCCGCCGACGGCACCGTCAGCGCGCAGCTGCCGGTCAGGCCGCCCCGACGCAGATCGGCACCCTGCAGCTCACCGACTTCGTGAACCCGGCCGGTCTGCAGCCGCGCGGTGACAACCTGGTGGTCGAGTCCGCCGCCAGCGGACCGGCGCAGACCGGAAATCCCGGCCTCAATGGCCTGGGCACGCTGCAGCAGGGCTTTCTGGAAGGCTCCAACGTCAATGTGGTCGAGGAGCTGGTGAACATGATCGAGACCCAGCGTGCCTACGAGATGAACTCGAAGGCGATTTCCACCACCGACCAGATGCTGCAGTACGTGAGCAACAACCTGTGAAGCACGCCCTCTTGACGACAACGGCCGCGGCATCGCTGCTGGCTTCCGGCTGCTCGATGATGCACTCCAGGTCCGATGCGGACTTTGCGGCCACCTGGCCCGACGAAGTGCAGCGCGTGGCCCCGGACAATGGCGCCATCTTCCAGACCGGCTACGACGTGCCATTGTTCGAGAACCCGGTCGCTCACCGCGTCGGCGACACGGTCACCATCAATCTGCTGGAAAGCACGGCGGCGCAGAAGAGCTCCAGCACCAATACCTCGAAGGCGACGACGGCGAACATTTCCGCGCCGGTGTTCGGCGGCACGCCGTTGAACATCGGTGGCAAGGAGATTTCCGCGGGCGTGGACAGCGCCAACAAGTTCGCCGGCGCCGGCGACAGCAGCCTGTCCAACAAGCTGCAGGGCAACATCACGGTGACGGTGGCCAAGCGGCTGTCCAACGGCAATCTCGTGGTGCGCGGCCAGAAGTGGATCGAGATCAACCAGGGTCGCGAGTACGTGCGCATCCAGGGCGTGATCCGTCCCATCGACATCCAGCCCGACAACACCATTCCCTCCTACAAGGTGGCCGACGCAAGCATTGCCTACGGCCAGCGCGGCGCCCTGGCCGACGCCAACCGGCCGGGCCTGCTGTCCCGCTTCTTCAATTCGATCTTCAATCCGCTATGAACACAACATCGCCTCCGGGATCTGTTCGTCGTTGCCGCGCTGGCAATGTCGCTGGTTTCCCCCGCCACCCACGCCGAGCGCGTGAAGGACCTCGCCTCGGTGTCGGGTGTGCGTGGCAACCAGCTGGTCGGCTACGGCCTGGTGGTCGGCCTGGATGGAACCGGCGACCAGACCAGCCAGGCGCCATTCACCGTGCAGAGCATCAAGAACATGCTGGCGCAGTTCGGCGTAACGGTGCCGAGCAATGTGAACCCGCAGCTGAAGAACGTGGCCGCGGTGGTGGTCACCGCCGACCTGCCGCCGTTCTCCAAGTCGGGGCAGACCATCGACGTGACGGTCTCCTCCATCGGCAATGCGGCCTCGCTGCGCGGCGGCACATTGCTGATGACGCCGCTGCGCGGCGTCGACGGCGAGGTGTACGGCATGGCGCAGGGCAGCCTGATCGTCAGCGGCTTCGGCATCAAGGGCAGCGACGGCTCCAAGCTCTCGCTCAACGTGCCTTCGGCCGGCCGGATTCCCAACGGCGCCACGGTGGAGCGCGAGGTGCCCGAACAACTTCTCCCAGCAGCCTTACGTGGTGCTGAACCTGAACACGCCGGATTTCACCACCGCGGCGCGCCTGGCCTCGGCGGTCAACACGATGCTGGGCGCCGGACACCGCGCAGGCCATGGATGCGGTGTCGGTCAAGGTGAGCGCTCCGGTGGATCCGAACCAGCGCATTGCCTACCTGTCCACGCTGGAAGGCATCCAGGTAGAGCCCGGTGATGCGCCGGCGCGGGTGATCATCAATTCGCGCACCGGCACGGTGGTCATCGGTTCGCGTGTGCGCGTGTCGCCGGCCGCGGTGGCGCATGGTTCGTTGCAGGTGACCATCACCGAGCGCCAGGATGTGAGCCAGCCGCAGCCGTTCTCGCAGGGCCAGACCGTGACCACGCCGCGCAGCGAAATCTCCGCGGGTGAGAATCAGGCGCGCATGTTCCTGTTCGATGCCGGCGTCGACCTCAACGAGATCGTGCGCGCGGTGAACCAGGTGGGCGCCGCGCCCAGCGACCTGGTGGCCATTCTCGAGGCGCTCAAGGAAGCCGGTGCATTGCACGCGGAGCTGATCGTCATCTAGGCAAACCGATGGCCATCGCCCCAGTCGACACGTCCTTCTATGCGGATCCGGCCAGCCTCAACGGGCTGAAGCGGGAGGCCGCCTCGCACTCTCCGGATGCCATCCGCGAGGCCGCGCGCCAGTTCGAGAGCCTGTTCACCAACATGATGCTCAAGAGCATGCGCTCGGCATCCATGGGCGATCCCCTGTTCGGCAGCGACCAGGCCGACATGTACCAGGACATGTTCGACGAACAGATGGCCACGCAACTCTCACGGGGCAAGGGACTGGGACTGGCCGACATGCTGGTGCGGCAGCTGATGGGCGGTGGCCCGGGAGCCGCCGCGGGCGCCAGCTCCGCCGGTGGGGCGAAGCCCGCCACGGGCGCGGGCAATACGGCGCTGAACTGGCCGCCGCAGACCCAGCAGGACTTCGTCGACGCCTTGCGGCCGGCGGCCACGGCCGCGGCACGCGAGCTGGGCGTGGATCCGGACACCATCATTGCGCATGCGGCGCTGGAGACCGGCTGGGGCCGCTCCATGCCAACCGGCTGCGAACGGTCAGCCGAGCTTCAACCTGTTCGGCATCAAGGCCGGCGGCGGCTGGAGCGGCGCCACGGCCGAGAGCGCCACGCACGAATTCGTCGACGGTCGCATGCGCTCCGTGCAGGCGGGATTTCGCGCCTACGCCTCACCGGAGCAGTCGGTGAGTGATTATGTCAGCCTGCTGAAGTCCAACGCGCGCTATGCGGCGGCACTCGGCACGGGCAGTGACGTGCAGGCATTCGCCCGCGGCCTGGCACGCGGCGGCTACGCCACCGATCCGCAATATGCAGCCAAGCTCAGCGCCGTGGCTGCAAGTCTCAAGGGCGGCAACTTGCTGCCGATAAACAACACGAACGCTGTCTAGAGAGGTAGAATCCAGGTGGCTGACATGCTCAACGTCGCGCTGTCGGGCCTCAGGGCCTCCCAGACCGCGCTCGACACGACAAGCCACAATATCGCCAATGTCGAGCACGCCCGGCTACAGCCGGCAGCGTGTGGATCAGGTCACGCTGCCGCCGCAGGGCACGGCGGGCATCTTCACGGGCAGTGGCGTCGCGGTTTCCGGTGTCAACCGCTACAGCGACGATCTGCTGTCACTGCAGATGCGCACCGCCTCGAGCGGCTATTCGCGGCTGGATACCTATGCCAGCCAGGCCGGCGACCTGAACAATCTGTTCGCCGACAGCTCCACCGGGTCTGTCGGCCTCGCTGCAGGACTTCACCAATGCCCTGCAGGGGGTGGCCAATACGCCGTCCTCGATTCCGACCCGGCAGGTGCTGTTGTCGCAGGCCGGCAACCTGGTGACGCGCCTGCAGAGCTACCAGTCGCGGCTCAACGACATCGACAACAGCATCAACCAGCAGTTGCGGGGCGATGCCGCGTCGATCAATTCGATCGCGCAGAACATCGCGCAGCTCAATCAGCAGATTGCCACCGTCGGCGTCAATGGCGCCTCGCCGCCCAATGACCTGCTGGACGCACGCGACAAGCAGCTGGCCGACCTGTCCGCGCTGGTCGATACCAGCGTGGTCAAACAGGACAATGGCGCGATAAACGTATTCATCGGCAAGGGCCAGCCGCTGGTGCTGGGCGGCCAGGCCTCGCAGATGGTCGCCACGCCCGATGCATATCCAGCCGAACCGGCTCACTCTGGCGTTCCAGTCGCCGGCCGGCACCATGGACATCACCAGTTCGCTCTCCGGCGGCAGCGTCGGCGGTTTGCTGGATTTCCGCCGCGAGATGCTCGATCCGGCCCGCAATGAGCTGGGCCGCATGGCGGTGGGCATCACCGATGCCATCAATGCCCAGCACCGGGCCGGTCAGGACCTCAACGGCGACCTGGGCGGGGACTTGTTCGTCGCGGGTGGTGCGCAGGCTCTGGGTGCCAGCACCAATGCCGGCAGCGCCACGTTGACCGCCACGCGCACCGACGCCGGCGCACTGACCACCAGCGATTATGTCCTGCGCTATGACGGCGGAAGCTGGCGCGTACAGCGCGCCGACAACGGCCAGGCCGTGGCATTCACGGTGGGAGGGGGCGGGGAACTGCAGTTCGACGGCATGTCCGTCAGCGTCAGCGGCGCCGCGCAATCCGGCGATCGCTTCCTGGTGCGCCCCACCGGCAATGCCATCGACGGCATGCAGGTGCTGATCACCGATCCGGCGAAAGTCGCCGCCGCGGTGCCGATCCGCACGGCTGCCACTTCGGGCAATGCCGGCTCGGCCACCATCTCGGCCGGCGATGTGCTGGATGCCTCCAATCCGGCGTTGCGCGACTCGATCACGATCCAGTTCACGGCACCGGGCTCCTGGCAGGCCGTGGACAGCACCAATACGGTGCTCGCCAGCGGGGCCTATACCTCCGGCGGCAATATCGACATCAACGGCTGGCGGGTGCAGGTCAGCGGTACGGCGGCCACCGGTGATTCCTTCACGATCGGCAGCAACGTGGGCGGCATTGGCGACAACCGCAATGCGCTGAAGCTCTCCGCAGCGCTGTCCCAGGGTGTGCTGACCAATGGCACCGAATCGCTCAACTCGGCGGCGAGCCGCATGGTGAGCACGATTGGGATTGCCACCAACAGTGCCAATGCCAACCGTGACGCGCAGCAGATCGTCTACAAGGACAGCCAAGTCGGCAGTCGACGGACTCTCGGGCGTGAATCTCGACGAAGAAGCCGCCAACATGCTGAAGTACCAGCAGGCATACCAGGCCGCGGCGCAGGTCATTCGTGTGGCGCAGACGATCTTCGACACCATCATCTCCTCGGTGGGCCGATGAGCACGAACCGCATATCCACGGCGGGGATGCATGCGGCTGCGATCTCCCTGATGCAGCAGCAGCAACTGGCGCTGTCGAAGACACAGGCCCAGGTGTCCACGGGCAAGCGTCTGCAGTCGCCGGCCGACGATCCGGTGGCCACCACGCGCATCCTGGATCTGCAGCGTGCGCAGTCGCAACTGGGGCAGTACGGCACCAATGCAGGCATTGCCTCCGACAGGCTGAGCATGGGCGAGACGGCGATGGCCGACCTGTCCACGCTGCTGCAGCGGATCCAGGAGCTCACTTCACAGGCCAACAACGGCTCGCTCGACGACCAGTCGCTGCGTTCCATATCCGCGGAGCTCAAATCGCGCGCGCAGGACCTGCAGGCCATCGCCAATCGCCAGGACAGCAATGGCGAATACCTCTTCGCGGGCTACTCCACGGGCACGCAGCCGTTTGCCGATACCGGCAGCGGTGTGGTCTATTCCGGTGACCAGGGTGTGCGTCTGCTGCAGGTCAGCCCCTCGCAGAAGATCGCCGACGGCGTTCCGGGCCAGCGGGTCTTCATGGATATCACGGAGGGTAACGGTACCTTTGCCGTGGACAATGGCGTGCAGGCCGGCACGGCCGTGATCGGCCCGCAACAGGTGACCGACCAGGCAGCGTGGGTGCCCGGCAACTACACCGTGACCTTCGCCGACACCAGCGGTGACGGCGTGGTCGATACCTGGAACATTACCGACAACGCGGATACCAATGTGCCACCCGCGGTCATCGCCACCGGCGCCTACCAGGACGGCGGGGCGATCGGCTTCAACGGGGTGCAGTTCATCGTGACCGGACAGCCGGCAGTGGGTGACACCTTCCAGGTGCGGCCGGCAGGTACCGAAAGCCTCTTCAAGACCGTCAATGACCTGATCGGTGCGCTGGATACGGCCTCGTCCACGCCCGTGTCCAGGGCGCGGCTGGGCACCAGTATCAACAAGGCTCTGGCCCAGCTGACAAACGGGCTGGACAACACCATCACCGTGCGTACGGCCTACGGCACCCGGCTCAGCGCGCTCGACACGGCCGCCAGCCTGCGCGATGACCTGAAATCCCAGCTCACGACCTCCCTGTCCGGGCTGCAGGACGTGGACTACGCGCAGGCCATCAGCCAGTTGAACCAGCAGATGGTCGGATTGCAGGCGGCGCAGGCGGCCTACACACGCATCGGCCAGCTCTCGCTGTTCGACTACCTGCGTTAAGTCAATTGCCGTGAACCGCGCCGCCGGTTCGTGCGCAGGTGTGAACCAGGTCGCGTTCCGCCGGAAATTATGAGAACCACGTCTTCAAGTAACGACGACTCCCGCCGTTAACCCTCGTGAAGAGCGCACTGGCCGCGGGAACCGACCAGGGCACCGCCGGCCGGGAAGCCGGAAGCGTCGAAACAGATGGGTTTGCAACAGGAGCTTCGAAGAAAATGTCACTCGTCATCAATACCAACGTCATGTCGCTGAACGCGCAGCGCAATCTGTCGACTTCCGGCAGCGCGCTGGCGACTTCGCTGCAGCGCCTGTCCTCAGGCCTGCGCATCAACAGCGCGAAGGACGACGCCGCGGGTCTTGCGATTTCGACTCGCATGACCACCCAGATCAACGGATTGAACCAGGCCGTGCGCAACGCCAACGATGGTATCTCCCTGGCGCAGACCACGGAAGGCGCCCTGCAGGAGGTGACGAACAACCTGCAGCGCATCCGCGAACTGGCCGTGCAGTCGGCCAACGCGTCGAACAGCGACAGCGACCGCGCCGCTCTGGACCAGGAAGTCCAGCAGCGTATCGCCGAGATCGATCGTATCGCCTCGCAGACCTCGTTCAACGGCCGCAAGGTGCTGGACGGCACGTTCGGCAGCGCGACCTTCCAGGTCGGTGCAAACGTCGGCGAGACCATCGGCGTGAACCTGTCCACGGGTGTCAAGGCCACGCAGATCGGCCAGATCGCCCAGGCGACTTCCTCGGTGGAAGTGGACAACAATGCACTGTCGGGCTCGAGCACCATCCAGGTGGGCTCGGCTGCCGCAGTGACTGTCGGCGCCTCCAAGGCGGGCACCCAGTCCGGCCAGACCGCCGGCAGCGCCTGGGCAAAGGCGCAGGCCATCAACGCCGCCAGCGTGCCGGGACTGACGGTCTCGGCGACGAACAACGTGGAGTTTGCGATCGCCGCCACGACCTCGACCGGTACGGTCGGTACGCCGGTGTCCACCGCCCTCTACAGCCTGCAGATCAACGGCAAGGACGTCTTTGCCGGCTTCGACGCGACCACGGGTGCGACGCTGTCGACGCAGCAGATCTCCGACGCCATCAATGCCCAGAGCAGCACGACCGGTGTCTCGGCCGCGCTGTCGGGCACCAAGCTGCTGCTGAGCGCGACGGACGGCCGTGACATCGTCGTCAACCAGACGGCCGGCACGGGCGTGACGGGCGGCCTGGCGGCCGGTACGGCACAGACGGTGAATGGCACCGCCTATACCGCCGGCAGCCTCGACACCGTGGCGAACGGCGTGACCGCAACGTCGACCAACGGTGGCACGCTGACCTTCTCCGCGACCCAGAACATCGTGTTGACGGGTGACGGCGTGGCCTACGGCTTCGCCGCGGCCAACAACACGATCGCGCTCGATACCAGCACGCTGTCTGCGGTTGGCGTGACCACGGTGGCCAAGGCGAACGATGCCATCCAGCGCGTGGACTCGGCCCTGACTTCGGTCAGCAGCCTGCGCGGCAACCTGGGCGCCATCCAGAACCGTTTCGAGTCGACCATCAACAGCCTGCAGGGCGTGTCCGAGAACCTGACTGCCTCGCGCAGCCGCATTCTGGACACCGACTTCGCTGCTGAAACTGCCGCGCTGACCCGCGCGCAGATCCTGCAGCAGGCCGGCACGGCGATGGTGGCCCAGGCCAACTCGATCCCGCAGAACGTGCTGACCCTGCTGAAGTAACCTTCAGTGGCAAGCACTTGTTGAGCCGGTTGCGGCGGGGGTCGAAAGCCCTCCGCCGCGACCACATAAGTGAGGCAACATGGACTTTCCGGCAATAAAGCCTGTTTCCAGTGTCGTCACGTCCCCGACCGGCCAGGGAGGGGTGGCTGTTTCCCCGGCAGGCAGCGGCAAGGATTTGCCGCCTCCACCACCGGCCGCGCATCTGGATGCGCAGCTGCTGCAGGAACTCAGTCAGAAGAAGGCCGCCCTGGCCCAACAGATGAGCCAGTTCCTCAGTTCCAATGTCCGGGACCTGGAATTCCAGGTCGATTCGCAGTCCGGGCGAGCCGTGGTCACCGTGCGTGACGGCGCCGGCAACGTGGTACGCACCATTCCCGGCGAGGACGCCTTGCAGATGCTGCGCCGTATTACTGTCGAGTCCGGCACATTCGTGCATGCGCTTGCCTGAGAAGATCGGCCAATGGCCACGACTTCAGGCATCAGCTCTTCCGTCACAGGCACCCTGTCGTCCGCCGGCATCGGTTCCGGCCTGGACGTCAATTCGCTGGTCAGCCAGCTGGTTGCCGCTGAGCGGACGCCAGCCGACACACGCCTGACCAACCAGGACGCGACGCTCACCGCGGAAGTCTCGGCCGTCGCCTCGTTGAAGGGCGCGCTGGCCTCCCTGCAGGGCGCGGCCGCCGGCATGACGGGCACGAGCTCATTCGATCTGCGCACCGCGACGGTGGGTGATAGCTCGTTCCTCAGTGCTTCGGCTACCTCTGATGCGGTGGCCGGACACTATGATGTCGAGGTGGTGCAGCTGGCCACGGCCGGGCGAATTTCCTCGACCGGATTTCCAACCGCCGGCGGCGGCGCCGATACCACGATCGGCACCGGCACCCTGGCGATCAACGTGGGCAGCGCCGAGCTGAAGGTCGCGATCGATTCCCAGCACAGCACGCTGGCGCAGATCCGGGACGCGATCAACAACGCGGCGGACAACCCGGGAGTGACCGCCACCCTGATTACCGACCAGAACGGCGCGCACCTGGTGCTCACCGGAAACAACACCGGACTGGCCAATGCGGTGTCGGTCAATACCACCGATTCGGTGGATGCCGACGGCAATACGGGCGATGGCAGCGGTTTGTCGCAGCTGTTCGGCATGGCGGCCCAGGATCCGGTCAAGGACGTCGCCAAGGATGCGATCGTCAAGGTGGGCGGATTCGAAATCCACAACGACACCAACACCATCGACGGCGCCATTCAGGGCGTGAAGATGGTGCTGCTGAAGGCCAATGCAACCGGCGAGACCACATCCCTGGACGTGGCGCGTGACAACGCAGGCATTGAATCCAAGGCGCAGGGCCTGGTCAGCGTATTCAACAACCTGGCCGCCAAGATCACCAGCCTGAGCAGCTACAATGCCGCCACCAAGTCCGGCGCGCCGTTGCTTGGCGACTCGCTGCTGATCGGCATCGACTCGCAGCTGCGCCGCATCCTGAGCACCCCGGTCGCGGGCATTTCAGGGAACTACACGACGCTGGCAAGCGTGGGTATCACCACGAACGCGGACGGCACGCTGAGCCTGGACTCGGCCAAGTTCCAGACTGCCCTGAATGCGGACCCGCAGGCAGTCAATCAGATTTTCGCTTCCAGCGACGGCATTGCCTCGCAGCTCAATACGTACCTGACGGACCAGTTGTCCTCGACGGGCAACATCGCGGCCCGCAATACCAGCCTCGCCGCGCAGCAGCAGGACCTGCAGGACCAGCGTGACGCACTGGATGCGCGCATGCAGGTGCTCCAGGACCGCTATCTGCAGCAGTTCACGGCCCTGGATACGCTGCTGTCCCAGATGCAGTCGACTTCCACGTACCTGACGCAGCAGTTGCAGGGCCTGTCGAACCTGGCCAACTACGCCACCTCGAACAGGGGCAGGTAATCCACCGCGCGGCGCGCGCCGCAGGGCGGATTTTCCTCAAGTTCCGGCGGCGGCAGCCGTTAAGTCACATGCAGGGCAAGGAGACCTCATGGCGGCTTATTCGGGAAATTCCAGTCTGGCAGCGTATCGCTCGGTGGCCGCGCACAGCGGCGTCGCGGCGGCGGATCCGCATCGCCTGATCATGATGCTGATGGACGGCGCGCTGGAAAAGATCGGCGCGGCGCGCGGCGCGATGGAGCACGGCGACGCCTCGAGCAGAAACCATCTCATCCACAAGGCGGTGGAGATCACCCAGGAACTGCACGGCTGCCTGAATCTGGAGGCTGGCGGACAGATCGCAGCCAATCTGGCGGATCTGTACGACTACATGGGCCGGCAGCTGGTGCGGGCCAACCTGGAAAGCCGCCCCGAACTGCTGGAGGAGGTCGGCAACCTGCTGCGGCAGATCCGCGGCGCCTGGATCCAGATCCCGGCGCAGGCCGGAGCCCATCCGTGAACGAGGTCACAAGTGCGACCGGACGCATGCTGGCGCTGGGCGTGGTGGCTTCCACCCTGCGACTGGTGCGGGCATTGAACGACGGGGATTCTGAGGTCAATGTGCGCGGGCTGATGAGCGAACGGCGGCGCCTGCTGGGCGAGCTGGCACGGAAAGTGAATGATCCTGCACACGTCGGATCGCTGGCGGCCCTCGAGGCCGCGGTGGCCGAATCGGATCGCACGCTTGGAGCGCTGATCGCATAATCGGTCGGCGTGTTCCTGGGCGCGCTGGCGAGGGCCCATGTACGAAGGCGTCGATACTGTCATCCTGAACAACGAGCTGGCCTACGAGGACGTGCTGCCCGTGGCGTTCAAGCCGCTGTCCAGGCCGCTCGCTCCGGCCGATGCCACCGCCCTGGCCGATCGCAATGTGCGCCTGCTGCAGGTGTGCGCGGCGATCGAGGAGCAGGGCGCGGTGGAGCGCAAGGACGAGGCCTCGCCCCATTCGGCGGATCTGCTGCGCCTGGAAGTGAAGGTGAACCTGCTGCTGGATCTGATGGGGCAATTGCTTGCCGCCCAGACGCCGCGGCCGCGCCCGACGCTGATCCGCTTCAATGCGCACAGATGCGCAATGGAAATCGCTGGAGCCCGTGCGTATCGGGACACATGGGGTGCTGGAGATCTGGCTGCGCGACAGTCTGCCCCAGTCGCTCGGCCTGGCCGTCAACGTCACGAACATCCTGAATGACGGGCTGGTGAAGGCGACGGTGGAGCCGCCCGGCGAGGCGACCGCCGACCTCATCGAAAAGCTGGCGTTCCGCCGTCACCGGCGCCATGTGGCCGGCGTTCGCCAGCCGCGTCGTCCCGGAAGTGAGACCGGAATCACACGCACGCTCCGATAGTTGACGCATCGCGTCACTTTTTTGGCGTCGCCATGCGGTGACAATGCCACCCTGTCGATTGATCAGGGTGAGCACGAGTCCGATGGCCACAGCAGAACGAGAAGTACAAGACGACCTCCTCATCCGGCAGGGGCCCACGGGCGATTCGCCCACCATTCGGCAGATCCATGCACTGATCCGCCAGGTCGCCGTGCACGACTCCAGCGTGCTGATCCTGGGTGAATCCGGGACCGGCAAGGAGGTGGTGGCACGCGCCATCCACAACGCCAGCCCGCGCCGCAACCGCCCGTTCATCGCGGTGAATTGCGGCGCCATTCCCGCCGACCTGCTGGAAAGCGAACTGTTCGGCCACGAGAAGGGCGCCTTCACCGGCGCCGTGGCCACGCGCAAGGGCCGCTTCGAACTGGCCGACGGCGGCACGCTGTTCCTGGACGAAATCGGCGACATGAGCCTGCCGATGCAGGTCAAGCTGCTGCGCGTGCTGCAGGAACGCGTGTTCGAGCGCGTGGGCAGCGCGCTGCAGTACCGCTGCAACGTGCGCATCATCGCCGCCACGCACCGCAATCTGGAAGAGGCAATCACGGCCGGAAGCTTCCGCGAGGATCTGTACTACCGCCTCAACGTATTTCCGATCGACATGCCGGCACTGCGTTCGCGCCTCGAGGACCTGCCGACTCTGATCAACGATTTCTCCGCGCATGAACGTGGCGGCGGGCCGCTCCGCGGTACGCCTGTCCGTTTCGGCGCTGGAATGCCTGCGGCGCCATCCCTGGCCGGGCAATGTGCGCGAACTGGGCAATCTGATCGAGCGCCTGTCGATCCTGAGCGCCGGCCGGCTGGTGTCGGCTGCCGATCTGCCGCCGCGCTACCGCCCCCGCGACTGGACTCCGGAACCCGGTGCGGACCTGGTGCCGGCCCTGCAGCCGGTCGAGGCGCCGGCGCTACCGCAGCCTGAACAGAGCGCGGACGCGGAGACCGGGATTTCCGAACGCGAGGCGCTGATGCTGCTGGAGGAACCAGAGGCAGCCAGCGGCACGAGTTTGCCGCCGGGCGGCATCGACCTGCGCGCGCATGTGGCCTCCATCGAGGAATCCCTGATCCGCCAGGCGCTGGAGCGCTCCGGGGGCGTGGTCGCGCAGGCAGCGCGGCTGTTGAACCTGCGCCGGACCACGCTGGTGGAGCGGTTGCGCAAGTTCGAAATCACGGCCTGCGACGAATCGTCGGAGGATTGACGTCGCGACGGCCGGATTCTGTGACGCGCGTCACCGGTCAGGCAGCCGGATGCCGGCACGGAACTTGCTCTCTATACGGGCATGCAGACGAATACTGATTCCCCCGTGCTGGATCGCGAACCGGTGGTCGTGGACCGCCTCTCACGCGCCCTGTACGCGCTGGCCACGCGCGTGGCGGTCACCGACTGTACGGTTCTGATCAACGGCGAGTCCGGAACCGGCAAGGAGATCCTTGCCCGCTACATCCACGACCGCTCATTGCGTGCCAGGCAGCCCTTCGTGGCGATCAACTGCGCCGCCATCCCGGAGAACATGCTCGAGGCGATGCTGTTCGGGTATGAGCGCGGTGCCTTTACCGGCGCGCTGAACGCGCATGCCGGCAAGTTCGAACAGGCACAGGGCGGCACGCTGCTGCTGGACGAGATCAGCGAGATGCCGCTGCCGCTGCAGGCGAAACTGCTGCGTGTACTGCAGGAGCGCGAGGTCGAGCGCCTCGGGGCCCGCGCCATGATGAGCCTGGATGTAAGGGTCATTGCCACCACGAATCGCGATCTGCGCGCCCAGGTGCGCGATGGAGCCTTCCGCGAGGACCTGTTCTACCGGCTGTGCGTGTTTCCGATGACCATTCCGGCATTGCGTGAGCGGCGCGATGATGTGCTGCCGCTGGCCATGCGCCTGCTGGAGTTGCGCAGCCCGCGCGGTGGACGGATTCCGGCGCTGTCGGCGGACGCCGCGCAACTGCTGCTGGGCTATGACTGGCCGGGCAATATCCGCGAGCTGGACAACCTGTTGCAGCGGGCCATGATTCTCGCCAGCGGCGCGCTGATCGACGCCGCACATATCCACTTCGAGACGGTGCGCGAGACCGGCAGCACCGCGCAAGAGCGCCGCAGTGGTCGACCTCAACGGGCGGCCGCTGCGCACGTCACTGCGTGCCGCCGAGAGCCAGATACTGCTGTCGGCACTGCGCGCCGGTGCCACGCGCCGCGAGGTCGCCGAGAAGCTTGGAATCAGCCCGCGCACCTTGCGCCACAAGCTCGCGCAGTTGCGTTCTGCCGGCGTCGACGTGCCGGCGGCCTGAAGGCACTGGCTGGAGACAATCTGATGAGCAACATGACCATAGACAGCGTGCTGGCGCAGATTCGCACCCTGCAGGCGCAGACCAAGCTGGGCACGTCGGGTGTGGCCAGGCCGGCCGCGCCGGACGCCGCGGCGGCAAATGCACCGGCCGCCGATCGCGTCACCTTCTCGAACGTGCTGAAGCAGGGCCTGGACGCCGTGAACGCCACCCAGGCCAAGGCGGCCGACTATGCCGCGCGCTTCGAGCGTGGCGATCAGAACCTTTCGCTGTCGCAGGTGATGCTGCAGGCCCAGAAGGCCGACGTGTCCTTCCGCGCCACGGTAGAGGTGCGCAACCGCCTGGTCAATGCGTACCAGGAAATCATGAACATGCCCATTTGATGAGAGCCATCTGCAATGAGTGAGAATCAGGCGGTCGCTGCCAACCCATCCCAGTTCAGGCTGTCCCCGGCGGGTCTTCGGCCGTTGCTGCTGCTGATAGGCCTGGCGGCAGCCGTTGCGGTCGGGGTGGGGATCGCCCTGTGGTCGCAGGGTCCGACCTACAGCCT
Source organism: uncultured Gammaproteobacteria bacterium (assembly GCA_963812195.1). Lineage (GTDB taxonomy): Bacteria > Pseudomonadota > Gammaproteobacteria > Steroidobacterales > Steroidobacteraceae > ZC4RG30. The sequence continues at coordinate 26,638 of CAWEUI010000006.1, read as the reverse complement.
GCTGTTCGGCAACCTGGCTGATGCCGATGCGGCGCAGCTGGCCCAGTCGCTGGACCAGTCAGGCATTCCGTACAAGGTCCAGAACGGCGCGGTGCTGGTGCCGGCCGAGCGCGTCACCGAGGCGCGCATGAACCTGGCTGCCAAGGGGCTGCCGGCCAGCAGCGGCTTCTCGATCATGGAGAAGGACCCGGGCTTCGGCGTCAGCCAGTTCATGGAGAACGCGCGCTACCAGCATGCGCTGGAGACCGAGCTGGCGCGCACCATCGCCAGCCTCAGGAGCGTGGCGGGTGCGCGCGTGCACCTGGCGGTGCCGCAGCAATCCGCCTTCGTGCGCGACCGCAAACCGGTGAGTGCTTCGGTATTCCTGCAGCTGCGCGGCGGCCAGCGGCTGGATCGCGAGCAGGTGGACGCGGTCGTCAATCTGGTTGCATCGAGCATTCCGGAACTGGATGCCAATCACGTGACCGTGGTGGACAGTCAGGGCCGTCTGTTGTCCTCGCCCGAGAAGGACGGCGACTTCGCGGCGCGTGAGCAGCAGCTGGAGATCGCCCGGCGCATCGAGGATGAATACTCGCAGCGCATCGTGTCATTGCTGACCCCGCTGCTGGGTCCGGATCGCGTGCGTGCCCAGGTGGTGGCGCAGATCGAAAGCGCCAGCACCGAGCAGGCCAGCGAGCAGTACGCGCCCAACAGCCAGATCGTGCGCAGCGAACAGACCAGCCAGGAGGTCACGCGCGACGGCTCCGGAGCGCAGGGTGTGCCGGGCGCGCTGAGCAACCAGCCGCCGGCCGGTGGCAAGGCACTGCCTCCCGGCGCCAAGCCGGCGGCCGCGGCGAAGAATGCCGGCGCTCAGGCGAGCACTGCGACCACTGCCGAGCCGGAGAACAGCTCCAAGCAGGAGACCCGCAATTACGAGATCGACCGCACGGTGGCCTACACGCGTACGCCGGCGGGACGCGTCACGCGCCTGTCGGTGGCAGTGGTCATCGACAACCTGCGCACCACGGATGCCAGCGGCAAGGTGACCGAAACACCGCTGACCAAGGAACAGCTCGACCGCATCACCACACTGGTGCGCGACGCGGTGGGCTTCGATGCCAGGCGTGGCGACAGCGTGTCGGTGGTCAACCAGAGCTTCCAGCCCGAGAACGTAGCCGTGCCGGAGATCGACAAGCCGCCCATCTGGCAGAACCCGTTGCTGCGGGACGTCGCCAAGATTCTGGCCGGCCTGATCATCGTGGTGCTGCTGCTGTTGCTGGTGATCAAGCCGCTGATCCGCAACCTGATGAGCGCATCGCGGCCACTGCTGGTGCCGGCGGGACCGCAGGAAGCGGCTCCGCAGGGCGAGTTCGCGCCGGCACCTGCCGCGGCAAACCGCTCGGGTTCGGCCATCGCCTACGAACAGCAGATCGCCCAGGCACGCTCTCTGGTGGCCAAGGACCCGGCCCGCGTGGCGCAGGTGGTGAAGGACTGGGTCCAGAAGGATGAATAGGGCACAGGGTAGTTGCGATGATGCCTAGCGAACACGTACAGGGTTTTTCCGTGACCGAGGCGCCTGCCTGGCAGGCGCCGGTCATTGACGGTCTCGACTCCCAGCCGGGTGGCCGGCGTCTGACCGGCGAGCAGTTGCGCGAAGAGCAGCGTCGCGTGCTGGCACAGGCCGAGGCGGCCGGGCGTTCTTCCGGGCTGGCCGCGGCCAACAAGGTGCTGGAGGAGAAGGGCAGGGAACTGGATGAACGCACGCGGGCCCTGCAGGCAGCGCTCGGTGCACTGGCGCGCCCGCTGGCACAGGTCGACGACGTGGTTCACCAGCAGATTGCGCAGCTGGCCATGCTGGTGGCGCGAGGCCTGATTCGGCGCGAACTGCGTGCCGATCCAACCCAGATCATCGGCATCGTGCGCGAGACAGTGGCGCTCTTGCCGGCCAGCACGCATGGCGTGCGTGTGGCCCTGCATCCCGAAGACGCAGCGGTGGTGCGCGAAAGAGTCGTGGTATCCGGACCGGAATCCGGCTGGAGCATCATTGATGATCCGGCGCTGGCGCGTGGTGACTGCCGCGTCTACACCGACTACGCACAGATCGATGCGCGCATCGAGACCCGGCTCAAGGAATCGCTGGCGGCGCTGCTCGGCGACGAACGCACCGCGCCGCGCGGTCCGGATGCAGACGTCGCGCCCGACGCGGCGGCACCGAAGACAGGACAGGCGCCGTGAGCGTGGCGCATCAGTCATTGCCCTGGCGCGAGCAGCTGGAACGTTCGTTGCGCGCGGCGCAGAACGTGCCACCTCCGCCGGTGGAAGGTCATCTCACGCGCATGGTCGGGCTGACCCTGGAGGCGCTGGGTTGCCAGGCCGCGGTTGGCGATCGCTGTGAAATCCTGACGGCGGGTCGGCCCTCCATTGAAGCCGAGGTCGTGGGCTTCGCCGGGGAACGACTGTATCTGATGCCCACCGGAGACGTGCACGGCATCAGGCCCGGTGCCCGCGTGATTCCGCGCCATGGTGCCGGTCAGGTGCGCGTTGGTCCGGAATTGCTCGGTCGTGTGATCGACGGCGGCGGCGAGCCACTGGACGGCCGCGGACCGCTGCATCTGGATGAGCGGGTGCGCCTGACCGGCACCCGTCTGAATCCGCTGGCTCGCGCACCCATCGAGCGCACGCTTGACGTCGGCGTGCGGGCCATCAATGCCCTGCTGACGGTGGGTCGCGGTCAGCGCATCGGTCTGTTCGCCGGCAGTGGCGTGGGCAAGAGCGTGCTGCTGGGCATGATGGCCCGCTACACCGAGGCCGACGTGATCGTCGTGGGCCTGATCGGCGAGCGCGGCCGCGAAGTGAAGGAATTCATCGAGAAGATCCTGGGCGATGAGGGCCGCGCGCGTTCGGTCGTGGTGGCGGCGCCGGCCGACAGCCCGCCGCTGCTGCGCCTGCACGGCGCCTGGACTGCCACGGCCATCGCCGAGTACTTCCGCGATCAGGGGCGCAACGTGCTGCTGATCATGGACTCGCTGACGCGCTTCGCGCAGGCGCAGCGCGAGATCGGGCTGGCCATCGGCGAGGCACCGGCCACCAAGGGTTATCCGCCTTCGGTGTTCGCCCGCCTGCCGCAGCTGGTGGAGCGCGCCGGCAACGCAGGTGCGCAGCAGGGCTCGATCACCGCGTTCTACACGGTGCTTACCGAAGGCGACGATCAACAGGACCCGATCGCCGATGCCGCGCGCGCCATTCTCGATGGCCATATCGTGCTGTCGCGCCGCATCGCCGAGGCCGGCCACTATCCGGCCATCGACGTCGAGGCATCGATCAGCCGGGCCATGCACGACATCGTGCCGCCCGGGCAGATGCTGCAGGCGCGGGAACTGAAGCGCCTGTTGTCGACATACGAACACAACCGCGATCTGGTGGCCATCGGCGCCTACCGCGCCGGTAGTGATCCGCGCATCGACGCCGCCATAGCGGCACATCCGGCCATCGAGGAGTTCCTGCGCCAGGACCTGGGACAGCGCGTGGGCTTTGCCGAGAGCGTGTCGCAGCTCGAGCAGCTGATCGGAGTGGCCCAGTGACGCGCTCGGAACGACTTGCGCCGGTACAGCGGGTGCTGGGCCATAGCGAGCAGGCACGCGCGCGTGAGCTCGGCGAGGCCCAGCGGCGGCTCACCGAGGCAGAGGCGAAGCTGGCCGAATTGAGCAGCTATCACGGCGACTATCTGCAGGCGTACCGCAAGCGGGCCGAAGACGGTACCAGTGTCACCGCCTTGCGCGATTTCCAGGCCTTCCTGGCAAGACTCGAGCAGGCCTTGAGTCAACAGGAAAAGGTCGTGACCCAGGCGCGCGAAACAGTGCAGAGCCGGCGCAGCAACTGGCAGGGTGCCGCGCGCGAGGTGAAGGCGGTCGCATCAGTGGTGGATCGCTGGCGCGGCGTCGAAGCACGCGACGGCGAACGGCGCGAACAGAAAGAATCAGATGAACGGGCCCAGCGCGTGGCTTTGCGCACCGACGGGCCTGCGGAGGCACGATGATGGGATCGGCGACAGCGATGCTCACCGGCGTTGCACAACAGGGCGCGGCGGCAGCCGGGCAGGGCGACGCACACACCGGGGATGCAGCCGGTTTCCTGGCGGCAATGGGCGCCACGCAGTCTTCGGGTTCGACCTGGGCTGCAGATGTGGCGAAGGCGAAGCCGCATGCCGGCGACCCGGACTCCAAAGACGCACCGCCGGACATGGCGGCGGTGCTGGCCGCGATGCTGCAGACTGTGCTGCCCACGGCCACTGCGGCGGCTGCCACGCAGGCGGCGAGCAAGCACTCTGGCGCAGTCGTCGACCCTGATGCACAGGCGGCGGGCAACGCCGCTGCAACTGCCGCCGCGGGCAAGAACCTGCTGGCCAATCTGCGCAATGCGGATCCGGCGGCGTCCGTGGCGACGCAGGATCCGGGCGCCAGCCAGGCACCGGCCGCTGCGGACATGGCCGTCAATGCGAAACCGGTGTCCCAGAGTGCGCAGAACGCCATGTACGCGGGGGGATTGCGGCAGCTGCTGCAGATGATGTCGCCGACGCCATCCGCGCAGACAGCGCAAGCTGCGGGCATCGAGAAGTCAGACCTCAAGCAGGCGCAGCTCGTCGGGCAGACCCTGGGGGCTGCCGCGGCTTCAGTCGCGCTCAGCGGCGATGCGGCGCAGATCGCCGCCGCGGCACCGGCGCTGACCATGCTGCAAGCGGACCCTGCGCAAGCCACCAATCAGAAGCCGCTGCCCGCCAATGCGACCACGCAGGCGGCCGACGCCACGCTCGCGTCTGCGAACCTGGCCACGCCGGCGCCCGCCCATCAGGCACAGTCCGCGGTGCCGACACCCGATCCCACGCTGCATGCCGCGGTGGGCACGCCGCGTTGGGCCGACGAGCTCGGCTCCCGCCTGATGCTGATGAGTCTCACGGGCCAGCACGAGGGTTCGCTCAATCTCACTCCCGAGCACCTGGGACCGCTGCAAGTGCATGTCAGCGTGAACCAGAACACCGCCAATGTGTGGTTTGGCGCACAGCACGCGGACACGCGCGCCGCGCTGGCCGATGCGATGCCGCGGCTGCGCGAACTGCTGGGCAGTGCCGGGCTCATGCTGGGCCAGGCCGGCGTCTCGCACCAGGCGCCGCGCCAGGGCGCACGGGAAGGTGCGCCGGCACCGGTTGCCGCCGCGCAGGCGGCCAATGCCGTGGATGGCCTGGACCCGGCAGCGCGCGCGAGCGTGCGCCGGGTCGCGCTCGGACTGGTCGACACGTACGCCTGAATTCCGACGAGTGTGTGCTGTGTCACACACTTCAGTTCGGTGAAAATCCCCGTGAATTCAGATAATTAGGCTCTAATCAGGAGTTATGGCACAGGCCTTGCTTTCCTCCCTGGGCGTCAAGAGTCAACGCCGCGAGGCCCGAGAGTTTCGATGTCCGAGGAAAGCACTGCCGCTCCGCGCAAGTCCAGAAAGGGCCTGCTGATCATCATCATTTCCGTCGTCGTGCTGGCCGGTGGTGGCGCGGCGGCGTATTTCGGCTTCCTGCACAAGGGCAAGGACGACAAGGCCGAAACCGCCAAGAAGGAGGAGGCAGCCCCGAAGCTGCCTGCGCAATTCGTGGCCATGGATCCGCCCTTCGTCGTGAACTTCGAGCCGGGTTCTTCTTCGCGCTTTCTGCAGATCGCGGTCCAGCTGATGACCCGCAGTCCGGAGATGGTGGAGTTCCTGAAGCGCAACACGCCCATCATCCGCAACGATCTGCTGCTGCTGTTCGGCAACAAGCGCCCCGAGGACGTCGCGACCCAGGAAGAAAAGGAAGCACTGCGAGCCGCGGCGCTCGACGCGGTGCGCAAGATCATCACCCAGGAAGGCGGCAAGCCCGAGGAACTCGAGGCCGTCTACTTCACCAGCTTCGTAATGCAGTAGGACCCTACCATGTCGAACGAAGAAGCCACGGTCGAACCGGAAGCCACGCCCGAGGCCCAGGCCAGGGACGAAGGCCAGAGCAAGGACGTCAATCTGGATGTCGTCCTGGACGTGCCCGTCACGCTGTCGCTGGAAGTGGGGCACACGCGCCTGCCGATTCGCAGTCTGCTGCAGCTCAATCAGGGTTCCGTGGTCGAACTGGAGCGCGCTTCAGGCGAGCCGCTCGACGTGTTCGTCAACGGCACGCTGGTCGCCCACGGCCAGGTAGTAGTCGTCAACGAGAAGTTCGGCATCCGGCTCACCGACGTGGTCAGCCCGGCCGAACGCATCCGCAAACTCAAGTAGCCCACTGCCCATGAAGCCGCTGCTCACCAGGCTGGTGCTCGCCGGCATCGGCGTGGCTCCCACGTTGTTTGCCGCCGAGCCAGCCGCGCCCACGCACCGCTTTGCCGCGCCCGCTGTGGCCAGTGCTCCGGTGCCCGGTACGGCCGGCGGAATCGGCCAGATGCTCATCGGCCTGCTGGTGGTACTGGCAGCCGTGTTCGCCATTGCCTATGTGGCGCGGCGCCTGCGCGGTACGAGCGGTGTCGGTGCGAACGGCATCGAAGTGCTGGCCCAGGCATCGCTCGGTGCCAAGGAAAAGGCGGTCATCGTGCGCGTGGACGGCGAGCGGCTGCTGCTGGGCGTAGCCAGTGGCCAGGTCACCTTGCTGAAGGCTCTGTCCGCCGAAGCTGACACCACGCCGCCGGCAGTTACGGGAAGGCAGGCGGCCAGCTTCGCAGCGCTGTTGCGACGGAGCATCGGCAAGTGAAGCCACTGCGCGCCAGTGCTCTTGCGGCGCTGACACTCTTGTTGCTGCCCGCGGCGGCCCATGCGGCGGCCGCTGCCGCCGCCCCGGGTATTCCTGCAGTGGTGGTGCAGGGCGCAGGTGGCGGACAGAGCTATTCCCTCACGCTGCAATTGCTGCTGCTGATGACGGCGGTCACGTTGCTGCCGTCCATCCTGCTGATGATGACCGCCTTCACGCGCATCGTCATCGTGCTGGGCATTCTGCGACAGGCTATCGGTGCGGGCCAGGCGCCGCCCAACCAGGTGCTGGTCGGTCTGGCGCTGTTTCTGACGCTGTTCGTGATGGCTCCGGTGATCCAGCAGATCAATACCGATGCCGTGCAGCCCTACATGGCAGGCACCATCCAGACCACGGAGGCGCTGGACAAGGCCGTCGGCCCGCTGAAGAAGTTCATGCTGGGCCAGACCCGCGAGAGCGACATCGCCACGTTCGTGCGCATTACCGGTGGCGAGGGATTCGACAAGCCCGAGGACGTTCCGCTTTCGATACTCGTGCCGGCGTTTGCCACCAGTGAGCTCAAGACCGCCTTTCAGATCGGCTTTCTCATCTTCATTCCGTTCGTGATCATCGACCTCGTCGTGGCCAGCGTGCTGATGTCGATGGGCATGATGATGCTCTCCCCGGTGCTCATTTCGTTGCCATTCAAGATCATGCTGTTCGTGCTGGTGGACGGCTGGTCGCTGGTGATGGGCACGTTGGCCACCAGCTTCTACCGCTGACAGGAACGATGCATGACACCTGAAACCGTGATGACCATCGGCTCGCGCGCGCTGGAGATCACCCTGCTGCTCGCGGCACCGTTGCTGCTGGTGGCGCTGGTTACCGGTCTGGTGGTGGGCGTGTTCCAGGCCGCCACACAGATCAACGAGATGACGCTGTCCTTCATCCCGAAGCTGCTGGCCATGGCCGTGGCCATTGCAGTGGCTGGTCCGTGGATGATCAAGCTGATCGTCGGCTACACGCAGCAGCTGTTCAACAGCATTCCCGGCCTGATCGGCTGACGGCGCCGGCAGCGCGACGGGCTTGCGCCGTGATCACCCTGACATCCGGACAGATCGAAGCGTGGATCGCCGCCTGGCTGTGGCCGTTCGTGCGCATCGGCGCATGCCTGATGGTGGCGCCGATGTTCGGAGCCTCGTTCGTGCCGGCGCGGATGCGGCTGGTCATGGCCGGGGCGATCACGTTGCTGGTGGCGCCCATGCTGCCTGTGCCTGCGATCGCGATGTTCTCGGTGCAGGGGCTGATCGTCACCGTGCAGCAGCTGCTGATCGGGCTGGCCATCGGCTTCGTGCTGCAGATCGTGTTCGACTCGCTGGCGATGGGCGGCCAGCTGCTGGCCAACACCATGGGATTGTCCTTTGCCTTCAATGTGGATCCGCTGCGCGGCACCGGCTCGCCGGTGGTCGGCCAGTTCTACACGCTGGTGGCGACGCTGACCTTCCTGGCATTGAACGGCCACGTGGCCATCGTGCGGGCGCTTACCGACGGCTTCACCACCTTGCCGATTTCGCCGGACGGGCTTAACCCGGACGGGTTCTGGCAGATCGCCATGTGGGGTACGCAACTGTTCCGCGGTGCGCTGATGGTGGCACTGCCGGGCGTTACCGCATTGCTCATCGTGAATCTGGCTTTTGGTGTGGTGAGCCGTGCCGCACCGTCCCTGAACCTGTTCGCCATCGGCTTTCCCGCGACGCTGTTCGCGGGGTTGGTCATCATCTGGGCAGGCCTGCCTGCCATGCAGAGCGGCTTCGTGCGCCTGATGAGTGACGCCATGGCCTTTGTGGTCTCGCTGATGGGAGGGCGCTGAGGCCATGGCTGAAACCACCGATCGTCACGATCGGACAGAGGCCCCGACACAGAAGCGGCTGGATGACGCGCGCAAGGAGGGGCGCATACCGCGCTCGCGCGAGCTCACGGCCGCGGCGGTAATGGTCAGTGCCGGCACTCTGCTGCTGATGGGCGGCCGCGCCCTGGGCGGCAAGCTGGGCGATCTGATGCGCGCCGGCCTGTCCATTTCCCGCGACCGGATCTTCGATAGCGGGTCGGTGACGCGGGCGCTGGGTGAGCAGTCGGTGTCGGCGCTGTGGGCCATTGCGCCGGTGCTCGGCATCACCCTGGTGGTGGCACTGGGCGCACCTCTGGCGCTGGGTGGCTGGTCTTTCAGCGGCAAGGCCGTCACCCCGGACTTCTCGCGCCTGTCGCTGACTTCCGGCTTCGAGCGCATGGTCTCGGCGCGTTCGTGGATGGAGCTGGGCAAGGCCCTGGCCAAGTTCGCCGTGGTGGGCGGCGCCGGTGCGCTGGTGCTGTGGCTGAACGCGGACAAGCTGCTGGGCCTGGGCGCGGAGCCCGTGGAGGCGGCGGTGGTGCATGCCGTCCAGATGGCCGGCCAGGCGCTGATCGCGCTGACCGGTGCCATGGTGTTCATCGCTGCGGTCGATGTGCCGTTCCAGCTCTGGCAGTACCACAAGGAAATGCGGATGACCCGTGAGGAGATCCGCCAGGAGCACAAGGAGTCCGAAGGCTCACCGGAGGTCAAGGGTCGCATCCGCAACCTGCAGCGGGAATTGGCCGAGCGTCGCATGATGGATGAGGTGCCCACGGCGGACGTGGTCATTACCAACCCGACGCACTTCGCGGTTGCGCTGCGTTATGACGAAAAGACCATGCGCGCGCCGCGGGTGGTCGCCAAGGGTGCGGACCTGATGGCAGCCCGAATCCGTGAAGTGGCTAACGAACACAGGGTTCCGATCTTCGAAGCGCCGCCTCTGGCCCGGGCCTTGCATCGCAGCGTGGAGATCGGTGACGAGATTCCGACGGGCCTGTATGTGGCCGTGGCCAGGGTGCTGACCTACATCTTCCAGCTCCGTGCCGCGATCGCCACCCGTCAGCCGGAGCCAACGCCGCCGCATATCGAATTGCCGGACGCATGACGTAGAAAATGGACCAGACACAGCCACTGACAATGCGGGATCTGCTGAAGAGCGGCCTCGGCGTGCCCCTGGGCGTGCTGGCCGTGCTCGCCATGGTGGTGCTGCCGCTGCCGCCGTTGGCGCTGGACGTGCTGTTCAGCTTCAACATCGCGCTGTCGCTGGTGGTGCTGCTGGCCGTGTTCTACGTGCGCCGCCCGCTGGATTTCGCCGTCTTCCCCAGCGTGCTGCTGATGACCACGTTGCTGCGCCTGGCGCTGAACGTGGCCTCGACACGCGTGGTGCTGCTGCATGGCCACACCGGCACCGGCGCGGCCGGTCAAGGTGATCGAGTCCTTCGGCGAGTTCGTGGTCGGCGGCAACTACGCGGTCGGCCTGGTGGTGTTCGTGATCCTGACCGTGATCAACTTCGTGGTGGTGACCAAGGGCGCGGGCCGTATCTCGGAAGTGACCGCGCGCTTCACCCTGGATGCCATGCCCGGCAAGCAGATGGCCATCGACGCCGATCTGAACGCCGGCCTGATCACGCAGGACGAGGCGCGCACGCGGCGCTCCGAAGTGCGCGCCGAGGCGGACTTCTACGGTTCGATGGACGGCGCCAGCAAGTTCGTCGCGCGGCGACGCCATGGCCGGCATCATCATCCTGATCATCAACATGGTCGGCGGACTGACCATCGGCGTGACGCGCAGCACGACATGGCGGTCGGCGACGCGGCGCGCACCTACGTCCTGCTGACCATCGGCGACGGCCTGGTCGCGCAGATCCCGTCGCTGCTGCTTGTCCACCGCGGCGGCCATCATCGTCACGCGCATGTCGCGTTCGCAGGACATGGGCGGTGAAATCGGCCGGCAGTTGTTCGGCCAGCCCAAGGCGCTGTACGTGGCCGCCGCCGTTATCGGCGTGATGGGGCTGATTCCGGGCATGCCCAACTTTCCGTTTCTGGCCGTCGCGGCGCTGTGTGCGTTCGCGGCGCGTGTGATGAATCGCAAGCTGGCCCGGCAGGCGGCGAGCGCCGCGCGCGAGGCCGAGCAGCCGGCCGCGCCCGTGGTGCAGCCGGAGTCGCGCGAACTGTCCTGGGAGGACGTGCGTCCGGTGGACCTGCTGGGCATGGAGGTCGGCTACCGGCTGATGCCGCTGGTCGACGCGAACCAGGGCGGCGAACTGCTGGGTCGGGTGCGCGGCGTGCGCCGCAAACTGACGCAGGAACTCGGCTTCCTGGTGCCTGCCGTGCACATCCGCGACAACCTGGAACTGGCACCGACCACCTACCGCATCAACATCTCCGGCGTGCCGGTGGGCGAGGGCGTGGTGCATCCGGATCGGGAGCTGGCCATCAATCCCGGCAAGGTTTTCGGCAAGGTCAGTGGCATCGAGACCACCGATCCGGCCTTCGGCATGGAGGCGGTGTGGATCGAGCCCGCCGCCCGCGATCACGCCCAGACACTGGGCTACACGGTGGTCGATCCCGGCACGGTGATCGCCACCCATCTGTCGCATCTGATCCAGACCCATGCGCACGAACTGCTGGGTCACGAGGAGGTGCAGCATCTGCTGAACAACCTGGCCAAGAGCGCGCCGAAGCTGGTGGAGGATCTGGTGCCGCGCCTGCTGCCGATGAGCACAGTGGTGCGCGTCCTGCAGGGCCTGCTGTCCGAGCGCGTGCCGGTGCGCAACATGCGCACGATCATCGAAACGCTCGCCGAAACGGCGCCGCGCACACAGGATCCGGCGCAGCTGCAGGCGCAGGTGCGCGTGGCGCTGGGTCGCCAGATCGTGCAGGAGATCGCCGGCCTCAGGGACGAACTGCCGGTGATCACGCTGGAGAACGATCTCGAACAATTGCTGCAGGGTTCGCTCGCCGCGCCGAATGCGGCCTCGCCGGGTCTGGAACCGGGCCTGGCCGAACGCCTGCAGCGCAATCTCGCCGAGGCTTCGCACCGCCAGGAAATGCTGGGCGAACCTTCCGTGCTGCTGGTGCCTCCGACCCTGCGCCAGACGCTGGCGCGCTTCGTGCGTGCCGGTGTGCCCGGATTGCAGGTGCTGGCCTGGAACGAAATTCCCGATAACCGAAGAGTGCGGCTGGTAACAGCAGTAGGAAAGTAGTCCATGAAGATCAAGACCTACGTCGACCGTGACATGAAGAGCGCATTGCGCCAGGTACGCCAGGAACAGGGGCCGGATGCGGTGATCCTGTCCACGCGGCACCTGGCAGAGGGCGTGGAGGTATCCATTGCCGTGGAACCGGACGAGGCTGCCTGGGCGAATGCGCACGATGACACGAGCGAGGACTTCGCCAGCGTGCTGGCCCGCACTTCCGAGCCCGCCGCGCAGGTCACGGCCGCGACTGATGCGCACCTGAGCAGCGAGCTGCGCTCGATGCGCGAACTGCTGGAATCGCAACTCTCGCACTTTGCCTGGCGGGACCTGACTCATCGCTCACCTGCCAGTGCGGCCCTGCTGAAGGAGCTGACGGCCATGGGCATCGCCGGTCCGCTGGCGGCCGAATTGTTGCGCGAGCTGCCGGAGGGAATCGGCTCCGGACGACGCCTACCGGCGCGCACTGGCCACATTGACCCGGCGGATTCGTACCACCGGCGACGCATTGCTGGATCACGGCGGACGGGTGGCATTCGTCGGTCCGACCGGCGTGGGCAAGACCACCGGTATCGCCAAGCTCGCCGCGCGCTGGGTAATGCGGCACGGCTCGCGCGATATCGCGCTGGTTTCGCTCGACGGCACCCGGTTCGGCGCGCACGAGCAGTTGCGGGTGCTGGGCCGGCTGCTGGGTGTGGAGTGCTTTGCGCTCGATGAGGTGAGCGACCTGAGCCAGTTGCTGAAGCGGCTGCCACGCCACCGTCTGGTGCTCATCGACACGGCGGGCGTCAGCCCGCGCGATCCTCACCTGCAGCAGCGTGCCACGGCCCTGTGTGAGGAAACCCGCCGCAACAATGTGGATCAGTGGCTGACCCTGTCCGCCGGCGCGCAGGCGGGTGTGCTCGAGGACGCCGTCCAGGCGTTCCAGGCCTTTGACCCGCGGGCGCTGCTGCTGACCAAGCTCGATGAGGCCGCGTGCCTGGGTGGCGTGTTGTCCGCACTTGCGATGTCGGCACTGCCGGTTGCCTACGTCGCCGGAGGCTCGCGCATCCCCGAGGACCTGTCCCCGGCCCGCGCGCACCAGCTGGTGGCGCGCGCGGTCTTCCTGGCGCGCTCCAGCGAGACCAGCGTCGGTGAGGAGGTGCTGGTGCGCCGGTTCGGAGGGGTGGCACATGACATCCGCTGAAACCGGCTTCACCGCGGAACAGACGGCGGGCCTGCGTGCGGCCGTGCGACCGGATCCGGTGCAGGTCATCGCGGTGACCGGCGGCAAGGGCGGTGTGGGCAAGACCTGTGTGGCGATCAATCTCGCGGCGGCGCTGGCCGCGCAGCACAAGCGCGTGCTGCTGCTCGACGGCGATCTGGGTCTTGCCAATGCCGACGTGCAGCTGGGACTTGCGCCACGCCATACGCTCGAGCATGTGCTGGATGGGCGCTGCACCCTGGAGGAGGCCATCATCGACACGCCGGCCGGCTTCCGCCTGATCCCGGCGGCCTCGGGCGTCACGCGGCTCGCCGCGCTGTCCACCACCGAACACCTTGGGCTGGTGCAGGCGTTCAGCAACCTGGCCTGCCAGCTCGACGTACTGATCATCGACACGGCAGCCGGGATTTCCGACAGCGTTCGCCAGTTCTGCCAGGCCGCGCAGCACGTGCTGGTCGTGCTGCGCGACGAGCCGGCTTCGCTTGCCGACGCCTACGCCACGGTCAAGGTGCTGAACCGCGCGCATGGCGTGAACCGGTTCAAGGTCCTGGCGAACATGTCCACGGCCACCGGCAGCGGTGAGACGCTGTTCCGCAAACTGCAACGTGTCACGGACCGCTTCCTCGATGTCGTGCTCGAATACGCGGGTGAAATCCCCGAAGACCGCTTTGTGCGCAGCGCGATCAGTGGACAGCGAAGTGTGTTCGCAACCTACCCCTCTGCACCCTCCTCACGTGCCTTCGCGCGACTGGCGCAACGCGCCTGCAAGTGGCCGGCGGCACAGGGGCCGCGCGGCAACATCGAGTTCATGATGGAACGCCTGCTGCCGCGGCCGACGCCGCCACTGGAAGCCGTGCGATGAGCCAGGTTGGTGCCTACAACGCGATAGCGACCGCCCGCCCGGCGGCCGACGATCTGGTTGTGCGCCACGCCGCGCTGGTCAAGCGCATTGCCTATCATCTGGCGGGAAGGCTTCCCTCCAGCGTGGACGTGGAGGATCTGATCCAGGCCGGCATGATCGGCCTGCTGGAGGCCGCCAATCACTTCGCCGCCGATCGCGGCGCCAGCTTCGAGACCTACGCCGGGATCCGCATCCGCGGCGCCATGATCGACGCCCTGCGGCAGCTGGACTGGGCGCCACGTTCCGTGCATCGCAAGGCGCGCGAGGTCGCCGAGGCGATCCGCGAGGTCGAGGGGCGCAAGGGCAGTGCGGCCGGTGATGCCGAGATTGCCGCCCAGATGGGCATCGCACTGGACGAATACCAGGACATCGTGCGCGACGCCGCGTCCTGCCAGATGTCCAGCCTCGACGAAGTGGCGGGCCTGGCCGACATCCCGGGTGCGGACGCGGATCCCGGCCTGGAGTTGCAGGACGGGGCCCTGCGCAAGGCCGTAGCCGATGCAATCGGCGCACTGCCGGAGCGCGAGCGGCTGGTCATGTCCCTGTACTACGACGATGAGCTGAACCTCAAGGAAATCGGTTCGGTGCTGGGTGTGAGCGAATCCAGGGCATGCCAGCTGCACGGGCAGGCGCTGCTGCGCCTGCGCAGCAAACTGGCAACGTGGCGGCGCGAGGCCTGAGGTAGCAAGCCGTGGACCTGCTCAGCGTCATAGGCATCGTGCTGGCATTCGTGGCGCTGCTCGCCGGCGCCGTACTGAAGGGTGCCGGCCTCCATGCGCTGCTTTCCACGGCGGCGATGATGATCGTCGTGGTGGGTACCTTCGCCGCGATTCTGGTGCAGACGCCCGGTCGCGTGATGAAGCGTGCCTTCGGCATCCTGCCGTGGGTGTTCCGTTCACCAGTGCCGGATAGCGTGGCGATCATCCGGCGCATGGTCGAGTGGAGCCAGATCGCGCGCCGGCAGGGGCTGCTGGGTCTGGAGCCCGCGCTCGACCACGAGCGCGATGATTTCATCCGCAGGGGGCTGCAGCTGGTGATCGACGGCAGTGAGCCGGATGCGATCCGCGGCATCCTCGAGGTGGATCTGGACGGGCGCGAGGCCGCGGACCTGCGTGCCGCCAAAGTCTTCGAGGGCATGGGTGTGTACGCGCCGACTCTGGGTATCATCGGCGCGGTGCTGGGCCTGATGGCCGTGATGCAGAACCTCACCGATCCTTCCAAGCTCGGCACGGGCATCGCCGCGGCATTCACGGCCACCGTGTACGGCATCGGCCTGGCGAACCTGTTTCTGCTCCCCATTGCCAGCAAGCTGAAGACCGCGGCGCTGGCCCTGTCGCGCGTACGCGAGATGGTCATCGAGGGCATGATCGCGATCGCGCTGGGAGAGAATCCGCGCAGCATCGACAGCCGGCTGCAAAGTTACCTGCACTGAAGGCGCATACCCCATGGCGCGACGCAGACGTCACGAAGAGCACGAGAATCACGAGCGCTGGGCCATTCCGTATGGCGACCTGGTGACGCTGCTGCTGGCCTTCTTCGTGGTGATGTATTCGATCTCCCAGGTCAGCGAAGGCAAGTATCGCGTGCTGGCGGAATCGATGAATGCGGCCTTTCGCGGCACGCCCACCACGGTATCGCCGATCCAGGTCGGCGACCACGCGGCCACGACCCTGGCCGCTCCGCTGGTGCAGCTGCCGGCGGATCAGAAGCTGATGGCGTTGCGGCAGCTGGCGCAGCAGGCCGAGAAGGCGATGGCCCCGCTGATCATGCAGGGCCTGGTGGATGTGTCACGCGGGGACGGCAAGCTCTCGATCGCGATCCGTTCGGACATCCTGTTTGGATCCGGTTCGGCATCCCTGGCCGCGGAAGCACAGCCCGTCATCACATTGCTGGGCAAGGTCCTGGCCAGCTTCCCGGTGGACATACGCGTCGAGGGTCACACCGACAACGTGCCGGTGGCGGGTGGGCAGTACCCGAGCAACTGGGAGCTGTCGGCCGCCCGCGCCCTGAGCGTCGTGCACCTGCTCATCCAGGATGGTGTGCCGCCGGAGCGCCTGTCCGCCGTCGGCTTCGGTGAATTTCATCCGGTGGTTCCCAATACGACGCCCGATGGGCGCAATGCGAACCGGCGCGTCGTGCTGTCGGTTGAGGCCGGCGATTCGGCGGTAACCGCGGCGCCTGTCGCGCCTGCACCTGCTGTTGCGACGGACCTCTCGCCCGTCGGCAGCGGAGGGTGACGGAGTTCACGCCGCACGGCACGTTATGACGACTGGATGCCGCAACCCGTGCCAATGGCATGGAACCTGCTCTGTTCACGTCGTGCGCCGGATTGTCGTCGCGCAGGATCCTTAAGGGTTTCACTGAATAACTCAATACGTGACATTCGACATGTTGTACGACCAGAACGAGTGGATACTTTTCGCCGCACGTGCCGCACTGCTTGCCGTCACGCTGCTCTGTTTCGCGTTGGCCTTCAACAGCTGGCGAAGGTCCGGTAGCCGCGACCTGCAGAGCGTGATCGCCGAGACGCGCGCACTGTCGGAACTGACGCAGCGGCTCACCGCCCAGGTGGCGGCAATGGAGGCGCACATCGAGGACCGCCGCGAGCTGGCTGCGGCGTCCGCAGGACAGGCCCCGCTGGGCTATGACTTGGCGATGCAACTGGCGCGCAACGGGTTGCCGCCACAGGAGATCGCAAGAGCCAGCGGTGTGGCAAGGAACGAGGCGCAGCTGCTGGCTCGGCTGCACGGTCCGGCCCACGCTTGAAGGATTTGAACTGCACAAGGGGATAGACAGATGGCGGTCGAGCGTAAGGAAAACATTGCCGGACCGAGCAACCAGGAGGCATTTGCATTCGTCCAGGCGCTCGCACAGGAGATGTCCGCCGGAAAGATCGAGATTCCCTCCTTTCCCGACGTGGCGGTTCGCATCCGCCAGGTGCTGGCCGACGACAACTGCAATTCCGGCCAGGTGGCCACGGTGGTGGGTGCCGAACCCGGTATGACCGCCAAGTTGCTGCAGATGGCAAATTCGGCTGCGCTGAATCCGATGGGTTCGAAGATCACCGAGCTGAAGGCCGCCATCGCGCGCATCGGCTTCTCCAACGTGCGCACGGCATCACTGGCTTACGCCATGGAACAGATCCGCAAGGCCCCCGAGCTGGCGTCGATCCGGCAACCGCTGAACGAGCTGTGGGACCGCAGCGTCAAGGTCGCGGCGATGGCTCACGTGGCTGCGCGCCGCTGGGCCCGGGTAAGCCCGGACCAGGCGCTGCTGGCCGGTCTCATGCACTGCGTGGGCAAGGTCTACATCCTGGCACGTTCCACCAACTTCCCGAATCTGTTCGCGGACCCTGCCGCCTATGAACGCATCGTGGCCGACTGGCACGCGGCGGTCGCCAAGGCAGTGCTGGAGAGCTGGGAGATTGCGCCGGCCGTGGTGGAAGCCGTCGAGAAATTCGAACAGCTCGACCGGGACGGTGATGAGGACCCGGACCTGACCGACGTACTGACCATTGCCAACCAGCTGGTGTCACTGCAGGACGATCCGGACGTGATGGAGGCGCAGCTCGCCGAAGTCAGCGCGAGCCGGCGCCTCGGCCTGACCCGCGAGTCCTGCGAGAAGGTGCTCGAGGAAACGGCCGATGAGCTGGCCAGTCTGCACGCCGCTCTCGGCGGTTGAGTCGAGGCGACAGACGGGGGACAGAGGTTTCAGTCAGCGTCTGTCACAGGCGCTGTGAATTGTGAAGCGGCGCCTGCGGCTCCACGGGTGGCCGGCCTATAACGACGGCATGGATGCCTTGCAAAGAGGTACGTGCCGCATGGGCAACGACAGGGTTGAAGCAATAGCCGGATCAGAGCGGGGCCAGATGCTCACGTTCCGGCTCGGCGCCGAAACATTCGGCGTGGACATCCTGCGGGTCAAGGAAATTCGCGGCTGGACGCCGGTCACCAGGATTCCCCAGTCGCCGCCGCACATGCTGGGCGTACTCAATCTGCGTGGCGCCATCGTTCCGGTCATGGATCTGCGGCTGCGCTTTGAACTCGAGTCGGTGCAGTACTCGCAACTTACAGTGGTGATCGTGCTGTCCATCCACGCGGGCGACGCCGCCAGGGAATGCGGAATCGTGGTCGATGGCGTATCCGATGTGGTCGATATTCCTCTGGCCTCGATCAGGGAATCCCCGGCAGTCGGTGACCAGGCCCGCTCGCGTTTCATCCGCGGGCTGGCCAATGTCGACGACCAGATGCTCATCTTGCTGGATGCGCAAGAGCTGGTTTCCAGGGAAACAGGACCAGAAGTGATGGCCGCCGCATGAGCGCGGTGACCCGGATACCGGTCGTGACAAGCGTTCTCAAATTGCCGCCGACTTTCCGATCTGAGGGAATCCGGATCTCGCTTCGCAGTGCCGTTGAGGATCGCCATGCCGTCAACGCAATGGTCGGCGGCGGGTACCCGGGAAGAGCGGTTCGTTGCCAGCCAGGAGCCGTTGGTGGCTAGTTCAAAGGGCTCTTCCATGTTCCGCAGGCTCGCAGGACTGCCTACCCGCACGAAGCTTGTGGCGATTCTCGTATCGCTGCTGATTCCTGTCGTCATGCTGACGTACTTCGACGTCAGCAAGGCCGTATCCACGATCAGCATTGCACGTGGTGAAGACCGGGGTAACCAGTGGGTCAAACCGCTGGTCGTGATTGCGCGCGAAATTGGCGAGCACCGCGATCATGCGGCAGGGGTGGCCGCGGGCAGTGAACAAGAACGCGCCGGGATGCAGGAGAGTCAGGGCATCATCGAGCAGTCCGTCAAGGTACTCGATGATCTGGATCACGGGGACGTGGGCGGGTTCAGCAAGGTGGTCGGGTGGAGTGCCCTGCGCGGCGATGTGACGAAGGTCATCAGCGCCGAAGTGAACACGCCGCGGCTCTTCCAGGCTCACGATGACGTGCTGAACCATGTTCTCGAGGCGGTTGATTCCGTGGCCGGCAAGTCGGGCCTGGCCCTGGACCCGGAAGCGGCCAGCTTCTCGCTCATTGACGCCAGCATCCTGCAGATGCCACGCGGGCTCAACGCCCTGGAACTGGCGCGTCGGCACTTCGACGCCATCAATGCGGGCGACACCAGCCTGTCCAGACATGCGGATCTTGGCGAGCAGCTCGGCCTGGCCCGCGTCGGGCTGGATTCCGTTTTCAACGATTTGACAGACGACTATGCCGAGGCGGTCCCGGCCGACAAGGCCACCGTGGCCGCCGCGGAATCCGCCCGGCAGCAATTCCATGAAATCGCTCCGAAGCTGCGCGCGCTGAATGAAGGCGGGAGGCTGTCCGCTGATGATGTTTCCGCCGTGTCGAAGCGTACCGGGCAACTCGTCGCGGCACTCGGCGACATGCAGGACGCGGGCGTTGGCATCCTCGATGGAATACTCAAGGCGCGCGTGCACAGTGTCGAGTGGGAGTTGTACACGCACATTGCCATTGTCCTGATTGCCCTGGCCCTGGCCCTGGTCATCGTGCTCGCAGTGTCGCGATATCTGGGCTCACAGGTCAGCAAGGCCAACAGCATATTTGCCAACATGGCGAACGGCCGGCTGGACAATGAGGTTGGCGAGCAGCCCGGTGACGAACTCGGCATGCTTCTGGCCGCGCTGGACGGGATGCAGGCGAAATTGCGCGGTGATATCGAGGCCGAGCGACGCGCCTCGAAGGTCAATGCGCGCATGAAGCAGTCGCTGGATGCCACCTCTTCGAACGTGATGGTGGCGGACGCGGACAACAACATCATCTATACCAACGTCGCCGCGTCGCAGTTGATGAAGAATGCGCAGGCGGAGATCCGTCGCGAAGTGCCGGGCTTCGACGCAGGCAAGCTGATCGGCTCCAGCATCGACGTGTTCCACAAGAACCCGGCACACCAGCGCGATCTTCTGGCGGGTCTGACCGGGACGCACACCACAGAAGTGAAGATGGGTGGCCTGACCATAAGGATCATCGCCAGTCCGATCATCGACGAGCAGGGCGAGCGCCTGGGCACGGTGGTCGAGTGGGTCGACCGCACCCAGGAGGCGGCGGTGGAAGACGAGGTGCAGACCATCGTCGCCGAGGCCCTCAATGGCAATCTGGACGGACGCGTCGCCGAGGAGGGCAAGACGGGCTTCTTCAGGATGCTGTCGGGCGGCCTGAATGAGCTCGTTGCCAACGTCGAGGCGGTGGTCAACGAGGTGCAGACGCTGGTGTCCGCGGTCAACGACGGCAATCTGGATCGCCGCATCCGCGTGGAAGGCAAGTCGGGCCTGATGGTCAAGCTCGGCTCCGGCATCAACAATCTCACCAACAACATTGCCACTGTGGTGGACCAGGTGCAGAACCTGGTCAACGCGGCCAATGATGGCGACCTGAAGTCCCGCATCCAGACCGAGGGCCAGTCCGGCCTGCTGGTCAAGGTAGGCACCGGCATCAACGAGCTGACCGACGGGATGGCGAGGATCGTCTCGCAGGTGAAGGTGGCGGCCGGTGAGGTGAACCGCGGCGCCGAGGAGATCAGCCAGGGCAATGCGCACCTCTCGCAGCGCACCGAGGAGCAGGCCAGCTCACTGGAGGAAACCGCCTCCTCGATGGAGCAGATGACCAGCACGGTCAAGCAGAACGCGGAGAACGCCGGGGAGGCCAACCAGCTGGCCCTGGCCGCGCGCGATCAGGCCGAGAAGGGTGGTGCGGTGGTGGCCAGGGCCGTCAAGGCGATGAGCGAGATCAACGAGGCCTCCGGCAAGATCGCCAACATCATCGGGGTGATCGACGAGATCGCCTTCCAGACCAACCTGCTGGCGCTGAATGCGGCCGTCGAGGCGGCCCGTGCCGGGGAGCAGGGCCGCGGCTTTGCGGTGGTGGCCACCGAGGTCAGGAACCTGGCCGGGCGCTCGGCCACGGCGGCCAAGGAGATCAAGGCGCTGATCCACGACAGCGTGAGCAAGGTGGAGGAGGGCTCCACGCTGGTAACGCAGTCCGGAGCCACGCTGGAGCAGATCGTGGGGGCGGTGAAGAAGGTCACGGACATCGTGGCGGAGATTGCCGCGGCCAGCCAGGAGCAGTCGGCGGGCATCGAGCAGGTGAACAAGGCGGTGATGCAGCTGGACGAGCTTACGCAGCAGAACGCGGCGCTGGTGGAAGAGGCCAGCGCGGCCAGCCAGTCCATGGCCGAGCAGGCGCGCGGGCTGAACGAGTCGATGGCGCGCTACCGGGTTGACGACAGCCAGCTCGCCGACATGCTGCTGAGCCGCCTGGCGAACGTATCGCCGGCGGTCAAGCCGGCTGCCAGGCACGCGGCCGTGCGCGGCAAGCCGGTACGCAACGTGAACAAGCCCGCCGCCGGGGCCGCGCACGCCGCTGCGGTCGAGGCAACGGGTTTGGATGATGCTGTCTGGAAGGAATTCTGAGGAAGTAACGCACGTGGCACGGATACTTGCAGTGGATGATTCGGCGTCGATGCGCCAGATGGTCGGCTTGACGCTGAAGTCGGCGGGGCATGAGGTCCTCAGCGCGGTGGACGGCATGGACGGGCTGGCGAAGGCCAACCTCGGCGTACCCGTCGACCTGGTCATCACCGATGTGAACATGCCCAACATGGATGGGATCACGCTGGTACGTGAGCTGCGCCGGCTTCCCCAATACCAGGGCGTGCCGCTGCTGGTGCTGACAACCGAGGCGAGCACGGAAAAGAAGCAGGAAGGCCGGGCCGCCGGCGCAACCGGCTGGATTGTCAAACCATTCGATCCGGACAGATTGTTGGCGACCGTTGACAAGGTGCTGGCCTGACCGCGTGGGCCGGCAGTGTCACGGCCGCCTGCCCGCATGGGGATGAGATGACGAGTTCGGCTCCAGTCAAAGTGCGTGAATTCGGCTTTACGGACGCCGATTTCAATTCATTGCGCCGGCTTGCCCGCGAGCTGGCTGGCATCAGCCTGTCCGATGCAAAGCGTGAGTTGGTGTACGGACGCGTGTCGCGGCGCCTGCGTGAGCTGCGGCTGACCTCGTTCGCCGACTATCGGGCGCTGCTGGCAGGCCCGGAAGGGCAGGCCGAGATCGGCGAATTTATGAATGCCGTGACCACCAATCTCACGGCGTTCTTCAGGGAGAAGCACCATTTCGAATACCTGCGGGAGCATTTCCTGGAACCGCGCGCGGCGCAGCCGAACGGTGTGCGGCGCATCCGCATCTGGTGCGCGGCGGCCTCGACCGGCGAGGAGCCCTATTCGATTGCAATCTCGGTAGCCGAGGCAATTCCGGACTGGCAACGCTGGGATATCCGTATTCTGGCCACCGATCTGGACACGAACGTTCTGCGGCACGCGGCGGCAGGGCTGTACACCGAGGACCGCGTGCGCGACATGCCGCGTGCGCTGGTGACCAGGTACTTCACGCGCATCGGTGAGGGTGGCGCGGTGCGCCTGAAGGTGAAGCCGGAACTGGCGCAGATGGTCACCCTTCGCCAACTCAATCTCATCCACGAGCTGCCGATGCGCGGCCCGCTGGATGCCATCTTCTGTCGCAATGTGATCATCTACTTCGACAAGGACACGCAGCGCGACCTGTTCGCGCGCATGGCGCCCCTGCAGCGCAACGGTGATCTGCTGTTCCTGGGCCACTCCGAGACACTGTTCAAGGTCTCCGAGGACTGGCGCCTGGTGGGCAAGACCGTGTATCGCCGGGACGGGTCCACATGAAGTCGGGCAGCGCGGCCACCAAACCGGACGTTTCGATCGGCTTTGCGTGGCAGTCGCGCGCCTGGGATCCATCGCTGAACTGCTGGGCGGTCAAGATTCAGCCGGGCGAGTTCTACATTACCTCGCACCACGAGGCGATCTCCACCGTGCTTGGATCGTGCATCTCCGCGTGCATCCGCGATCCGAAGCTTGGGCTGGGTGGCATGAATCATTTCATGCTTCCAGAAGACACCACCGATGGCAGGAGCGGCTGGCTGGACAACGCCACGGGCCTTGCCACCCGCTACGGCTCGTACGCGATGGAAACCCTGATCAACGCCCTGCTGAAGATGGGCGCAAGCCGCTCTCGGCTGGAAGTGAAGCTGTTCGGTGGCGGACACGTGCTGAACGTCGGGCTCGCGGTGGGCGAGCGCAATATCGAATTCGCGCACCGTTGGCTGAAGACCGAGGGCCTGCCGATCGTGGCGGAGGATGTCGGCGGCATCTCGCCACGCCGCGTCATCTATTTTCCGTCAGACGGCAAGGTGCGTGTCAGACACCTGCGGGCGGTTGAAAGCCAGGAGATCGCCAACCGCGAGCGCAAGTACCTGGGCACCGTGGCGAAGCAGGCCCATACCGACGACATCGAGCTGTTCGAGGATTGACCCGTGGCCGACGCGAAGCACACCAGAAAGATCCGGGTCCTCATCGTCGACGACTCGGCTTTGGTTCGCAAGATTCTCACCGAGTTGCTGGGCAGCGGCCCGGACATCGAGGTGGTCGGTAGCGCGGCCGACGCGTTCATCGCGCGCGAGAAGATCAAGTCGCTCAATCCGGACGTTCTGACCCTGGATGTGGAAATGCCGAAGATGGACGGCGTGACCTTCCTGCGCAACCTGATGCGACTCAGGCCGATGCCTGTCGTCATGGTCTCGTCACTTACCGACCACGGTGCCGAAGTTACGCTGGATGCGCTTTCCGTGGGCGCCGTCGACTACCTCCCCAAGCCGAAGGTGGATCTGGCGGCGACATTGGGGGACTACCGCGACGAGCTGCTGGAAAAGATCCGTGTCGCCGCGAAAGCCCGCGTGCATGCCTACGAGGGACGAGATGAGGAGCAGGGCCCGCAGGTCGCCGAGCGCCGGACCTCGGCTGCGGTGCTGCACAGGACCGCGCCGCTGAACTTCCGCACCACCGACCACCTGATTGCCATAGGTGCCTCCACGGGCGGCACCGAAGCGATCAAGGCGGTGCTCCAGGCGATGCCGCCGGATGCCCCCGGCATCGTGATCGCGCAGCACATCCCCAAGGCATTCAGCACGCCGTTCGCCGAACGCATGAATCGCTGCTGCCAGATGACGGTATACGAGGCGCGGGATGGCCAGCAGATCCGCCCCGGCCACGTCTACATCGCGCCGGGCGACCGGCACCTGGCAATTGTCCGCAGCGGCGCGCGCTGGGTCTGTCGGCTCGATGACGGCGCGCCGGTGAATCGTCACAAGCCTTCGGTGGACGTACTGTTCCGTTCGGTGTCCCGGCAGGCCGGCCACAATGCCATCGGCGTGCTGCTGACGGGCATGGGCAAGGACGGCGCGCAGGGACTGCGGGAAATGCGCGAGGCCGGCAGCCCAACCATCGTGCAGGATGAGGCAACCAGCGTGGTCTGGGGCATGCCGGGCGCGGCCTGCGAGATCGGAGCCGCGGCCGAGGTGCTGCCCCTGTCCAGGATCGGCGATCGCATTCTCACGGTCGCCGAAGAAATGGATGTCACGCGCAATGCGGTCTAGGGCTCGCGGCGCCGGATTTCCGGCGTTCCCCTGTGACGGCCTTCACATTTCGAGCCCGGCATGACTCTTGCTACGTCAAGGCTGATGAACGGCGAACTCCAATCCACACGCAATGCGGCAATGCTGCTGCTGGCGCTCGGCGAGAGCGAAGCAGCCACTGTGCTCAAGCACCTGGACGCCAAGGTTGTGCAGCGCCTGGGCAGTGCCATGGCACAGCTCAAGAGCGCATCGCGCGAGGAGGTCACCGAGGTCATTGGTGGCTTCGTGCTGACCATGGAGGGGCAGGCAGACATCAAGGTCGGCTCCGACGACTACATCCGCAAGGTGCTGACCGATGCGCTTGGAAACGAAAAGGCAACCGGCATCATTGACCGCATTCTGGTAGGCCGCAAGAGCAATGGTCTGGATGTGCTCAAGTGGATGGAACCGCGCGCGATCGCCGAACTGGTCAAGCACGAGCATCCGCAGGTACTGGCCATCGTGATTTCATATCTCGACGCGGATCTGTCCGCCAAGGTGCTCGCGGAATTGCCGCAGAGCGTGCAGACCGAGGTGTTGCTGCGGGTTGCGCAGCTGGACGGGGTTCAACCCAGTGCGCTTGGCAAGCTCGACGAGATGCTCGAAAAGCAGATCGCGGGCAAGGGCAGCAGTGTTTCGGCGAACCTGGGCGGCCCCAAGATGGCGGCCAGCATTCTGAATTTCCTGCCCGGAGCCGCGCTGGAGGATCTGCGAAAGTCGGACGAGGGAACCGCGGTGAAACTGCAGGAGCTTATGTTCACCTTCGAGGACATGGTGCAGTTGACGACAAGGGAGTACAGGCAGTGCTGCGCGAGGTGGACTCGGCACGTCTGGTGGTCGCGCTGAAGGGCGCGGACGCCTCGCTGGTTGACCACTTCCTGAAGAACATGTCCAGCCGTGCGGCCGAGATGCTCAGGGACGATATGGAGAGCCGCGGACCGGTCAAGCTGTCCGACGTGGAGGCGGCCC
Source organism: uncultured Gammaproteobacteria bacterium (assembly GCA_963812195.1). Classification (GTDB taxonomy): domain Bacteria; phylum Pseudomonadota; class Gammaproteobacteria; order Steroidobacterales; family Steroidobacteraceae; genus ZC4RG30. The sequence goes on along the minus strand of CAWEUI010000006.1, from coordinate 1,273 downwards.
AGAAGGAAATCTGCGCGATCGCGAGGCGTCTGGCCGACGCAGGCACGATTGCGCTTGGCAGCAGTGGCAGTGAGCAGTACGTATGAGCGGTGAGATACTCGAACAGGACGAAATAGACGCCCTTCTGCATGGTGTGAACAGCGGCGCCGTGGACACCGGTCCGGAGCCTGTTGAGGACCCGGGTGTCGCCAAGGATTACGACTTCAGCACGCAGACGCGCATCGTGCGCGGGCGCATGCCGACTCTGGAGATGATCAACGAGCGCATGGCCCGTTCCATGCGACTGTCCCTGTACAGCCTGCTGCGCCGTACGCCTGACATTGCGGTTCAGGGCATCGCGACACCCAAATATTCCGAATACATTCCGACGCTCAGCGTGCCGACCAGCCTGAACCTGATCCGCTTTCAGCCGCTTTCCGGCACCGGGCTGATGATCTTCGAGGCAAGACTCGTGTTTGCGCTGATCGATGTGTTCTTCGGCGGTAGCGGCCGCTATGCCAAGATCGAAGGTCGAGACTTCACGCCGACCGAGAACCACCTGATCGACATGCTCTACGAGCAGGTGGTTGCGGCGATCCAGGAGGCCTGGCTGGCGTTGTGCCCGGCAAAGGTCGAATTCATCAATCGCGAGATGAACCCGCACTTTGCCAATATCGTGAGCCCGACCGAGATCGTGGTGGTGAACAGGTTCCGGGTCGATTTCGACGGACGCGGCGGCGAGATTCATCTCGTATTGCCGTACTCCATGCTCGAGCCCCTGAAGGACACGCTGCGGGCCGGAATGCAGAGCGATCGCGCGGACCGGGAGGAGCGCTGGAGCCAGATCCTTCGCAATGAGCTGGAGGAGTCCCAGGTGGATGTCATTACGCGGCTTGCCACGGCGCAGACCACTGTTGCCAAGCTCATCGACATGCGGCCGGGAGACGTGATTCCGATCGATTTTGACGGGCAGGCCACCGTGCTGGCCGATTCCATACCGCTGTTCTGGGGTGAGCTCGGGCAGCAGCGCGGACGTCAGGTCGTGCGCATTTCACAGATGAACACACGCAAGATCGCCAATTCCCTGGATGTCTTCGTGAGGAAGAGCGCATGAATGTCGCGACGAGTCCGCCTGCGGACGGCCCTGCCGACGTGGTGCTGGACGTGGGCGTGAATATGTCCCTGGAAGTGGGTCGCGCGACAATGACCATCAGGGAATTTCTGAAGCTGGCTACAGGCTCTGTGGTGGAGTTGGAGCGACCCGCGGGGGACCCACTGGACGTTTTTATCGACG
>CAWEUI010000005.1:0-68689 GCA_963812195.1 uncultured Gammaproteobacteria bacterium | reverse complement strand
CCTCCTGGCGTTGGGCGCCCTGACAGCGATTGCTTATGTTCGGGCGTGGTCGTTGCCAGAACTGCATCAGTTCATCGTTACGTCTGCCACGTTCTTCTCAAGCATTTGGATCTTTGCGTTGGTGTCCGTGCGGAAATCTGCAGAGAGCGGTGAGAGAAGTGTGCTGAAGGCAATCATCTACTCAGGACACTTGTATGTGTTGGCAAACATGTTTGCGTACGCGGTGGGAATGAGGGGTAGTCTGGATCTGGTCAATGACGGAAATTACGGCGATGCGAAGATGCTCGCCATGCTGGGCATTCACGTCGATCGGGCTCTGTTCCCGCTTGCTCCGAGCCTTACATCCTTTGGGCTTGTGGCGGGGGGCTCGCTGTGCGTTGCGCTGGTCGGCGCGCTTGCGTTCAAGGGCAGGGAGCGAATTTGGAATGCCCTTATGGTGCCAACGTCCTTGCTCGCGCTCTTGTTGTCGGACGCAAGAGGGAGCATGGTTGCTACTCTGATCACCATCCTGGGCTTTCTGGCATTTGCAATGCTTCGCAAGCTTCCGTGGGTGAAGTACCTGGTGCTGCCGGGCTCCTTGCTATTCCTGCTGTACTTGTTGGTCAGTCTTGTGCTCTATAGCACTGGAGATTTGGCAAGTCTCTCTCGTGGAGATTTGATGCTGTCTGGGCGCGAGGTGATATGGGGTGGGGCGTTACTTAGATTGTTTGACGACCCGGTGCGGCTGATCATTGGACATGGTTACATGGGGCACTACGTGTCAGGTGTGTCGACAGATTACGCATACCTGTTCCAAAATTGGGATTTGGGAGGAGGTAGGGAGGAGCTTTACACTCTGCACAATTCCTTCCTGCAAATCTTATACGATGAAGGATTGCTTGGTTACGTTGCAATGATTGCTGCTCTGTCGGCGTGTGCTTCCAGGTTTGTTGGAAAGGTGAGGCGCGGCGCGACGCTCTCCGGAGTAGTGGCGATCTACATTCTCTACCTCATTGTTGCCGCGGCATCAGACGTATCGCTAACCGTGTATACCTTTCTCACCTATTTCCCTGCGGTGTTGATCATTTGCTTTGGTGTCTATGCTCCGCTTGGAGGGTCTGCAGCATTGGCCGGGCTCAGCTCCGCGCCTGCGAGGAGGGTTTCATTCGGCAGCGCCGACTCGGTCGATGATGTGGATCCCGTGCGGCAGACATGAAATACGAAGGTTCGAGATTTCCAATGGCGCGAACTCGCTGAGATAGGGCGGTAGCGCGAGTGAAAAGGGGCGCTACTTGGGATTCGAGCGGGATAGAAGTGCACCAATCAATATCACTTCACTCGCAAGTGTGTCCGAGGCATTGGTACCGGATCGTTGGACGGTCAGGACTGAGTAATCCGCTGGATTTGTCGCGAAGACATTGCTCGTGGAGATCTTGCTCACCGCCAACAGGTCGCGTTGTGCCGGTCCGGTTGTCGTAATCACGCGTTGTTGCTGAGCGCCGCTCATGATGGGCTGACCAGCAGCTGTCTCTTCATAGCTGACGGTCCAGTAGACGCTTCCCGCGGAGGACTTTGTGCTCAACCAGAGTAGTTGTACCGAAAAATAGGCCCAGTTTGACGGTACTCGGAACGATGTTCCGAGTGTTACGTCCCTCCCGGGTTCCATCGGCCAGCCTTGACGGCTGCTGCCTGCAACTGTCAGCTTGCTTTGTGTCCCGGTATCGATGGGAGAGAATCTTGTGGCGTCGAGGAAGAGGGTTTCATGAGATTCGTCGGTCTTGTAACCGGCAAGCATGTGCACGTCGTTGCTCAGGTGATTCCGCGCTTGCGATGCGAGATCACCGATGTTGTCTCTCGAAGCGAGGTCGCCGTCGAAGCCGATTGTCTGGCGTGAAGTCCTTCCGGCACTCGCATATGTCGTCCCATTGACGTCGTTGCCACGGAACGTGTTGCGACTGGACGCGCGAAGGACAACGCCCGCTCGGGCAGTTGGCTCCGTGCTCATGCCGCATCCATGAATCAAGTTCGCGTCGAAAACGTTTTCATAGCTGTTCCGTAGGAAAATCCCCGCGCCGTAGTTCTGGTCGATGCGATTCTGCGCAATGAGCATCCAGTGAACGTCATCATTGCAGTAGATGGCTCCGTCTTCTCCCACTCCAATGGTGTGTGTGCCGCTGCCATCTGTCGAGAAATCCATAAACCTCCCGGACGCGAGAGAGGCCCGGGAAGTAGCGAGCGCGCCGCTGGTTGCCGATAACGTCTTCCAGTAGTAAGTCTTCCCCGCAACGAGTGGAGCAGGGAGTACCCCCGTGGAAGTTGCAACGACTGGTGTTCCGTCGCTCCAGCCGTGGGTTGTGGATGTCTTCAATGTGCTTGCGCCGGATTGCACCAGGAATGTCGGTTGGTGAATCACGACGTTGTTTGCATTGTTGTAGATGAAGTTGCCGCGAATCTGGGATTCCCAACCGCCTGGACCCGCGCCTCCTCGGCCAGAAATCCAGATGATGGGGTAGATTGGCGCAACACCTCCGCCCATTTGGTTGTTGCGTATGGAGCTGTCAGCCATGCTTTCAAGGTATAGCGAAGACGCGACGATGTTGGAGTCCGCGAGCGTGAACGCATTGCAGTCCAGGAGACGAATGCCGAAGCCTCTTGCGCCACGAATGCCGATCTTGCGTAGTGCTGCTCCCCAGCAGTTGCGCAAGCGAAAGACGTCAGCATCCATTGTGGTTTGATTGGCAAAGTTTCCATCAAAGACGATGTTCTCGACGGAGGCCATGAGGCCGCGCTTGTCGTGTCCGTCGATACCGGATCCAAAGGCGCCTAGGGTTGGGCCGGTAGTCAAGTCATTCTGAATCATGGGTGCATTGGCGCCGCTCTTGAGCTTCAGCCATGTTCCGTGAACGTTCGGGGTCGTGGCGCTGAAACTCTCTATTCCGGCTCCGCTCAAGGAGACTCCAAACTTCCACCACAGCGAATTGGTGAGTAGTAGGCCGGATGGGAAACGCACCGTACCACCGCCGCCGGCGTACACCACATCAATGGCTGCCTGAATCGCGGAGGTCATGTCTGTGGTGCCCGGCACGCTATTTGAGCCGTAGCGCAGTACGTGACCTTCCGGGTAGGTGAGATCGATGGGGCTGACGCTTGCGGAAACCTCCGCAGGCGTCCGTGACGACCCGGTTGCGCCGAATCCGGTGCGTGCGAGTACAGCGGTCAGTCCTGCCAGAACATTTCTTCGCGTCGTGGATATGGGAGATGTCACGTGAGTATTTCCCAGGTCCTCTTGGAAGAGTGTCTGGAGTTGAGCCTTCTTCCAGAACATCCGCCGAGAAGAATCTTAGGGTAGGGATGCGCGGCTCGCCACTCAGATTGCACAAATTTCACCCGAAAATCGCCCCGCGCAGATTGGCAACCGGTGACGTAGTTGTCGAAGTCTGTCTGCACTTGGCGGCCGCGTGGAATTGGTTGAAGTCTGGCCCCCCCCCCCAATGTGAGCTCAGCAGGGTGTTGAAGACTTGCAGAAGATCTCGGATTTGGTTTGCGGCCTTGTGTCTGCCAATCGACGGGAATCTTGAACGCTGGTCGCGCAGGCGGTAATCGTGAACCTCGTCGCAATAGTGATACGTCCGGGCGAGATCGAGGTCTTCCGGGGGTTGCACTGGTGTGGAGGCATTGTCAATACTCGTTCTACAAGCGGACAGACAGGAAATTCGTCTTGAGCGTTGGGAGCCAACTAGCCAGGGATGACCGGGGGCAGGAAGGGTCGATTGAGCCGGCAACCGCGTTGGCCTCAGTTGCATTCTCGGGTGCTGCTTCGCGGGCTCGCGAAGAATCCACAATTGCACAGTGGGAGGTTTCCTACCCCGCCCGCGTCGACCTGTCGGTCGAGCACGCAGTCAAACGCCTCGGCGATATCGTTGGCGCATTGGCTCTGGCAGCGCTGTTCATGCCCATCATCGTGCTGGCGATGATCGGGTCGGTGGTCAGCGGTCAGAAAGTACTGTTCCGTCATCAGCGCGTGGGTCGCGACGGCAGGCTGTTCGACTGTCTGAAGTTCCGTACCATGGTCCCGAACGCCGACAAGCTGCTGCACGAGTTGCTGGAGTCGGACCCGGCACAGCGCGCCGAATGGGAGCTGCACCAGAAGCTCAGAAAGGATCCTCGTGTTACGCCCCTGGGACGATTCCTGCGCCATACGAGCCTGGATGAGATCCCGCAGCTCTGGAATGTGTTGAAGGGCGAAATGAGTCTGGTGGGCCCGCGGCCGGTCACGCGAGGGCGAGCTGCTGCGCTATGGCCGCAACGCAGTGATCTACGAGATGGTGCGCCCGGGCATAACCGGGCTGTGGCAAGTGAGCGGTCGCAACAACATCGAATATCGCCGCCGCGTGGCAATGGATGTGCTGTACGTGAAGCGCCAGAGCCTGCTGCTGGATACCTGGATCATGCTCAAGACCGTCCTGGTAGTGCTGGTCAGGCACGGCGCCTGCTGATCTTTTCAGACCTGCTTCCCCCCTTTAGTCAGTAGTTCAGGCCCCGAGTGCGATCTGCTCGGTGGCGTTCACTCCGATTGGCGGATCGATTTCCTGCCCGGCGCTGTCAACGACTGGATAGGCCGTGGCGTTGACCATGACGTTTGGTCGTTCGCGCGGCCCGTTGATCCAAGTCAGATCGCCGACGAGGGCAGAGGCAGTAGTGCAACTCGCATGCAAAGGCTGCTCCAGTAATTCCCGGCGCATCCGGCCCGCCGTCGAACTCGAAAATTGGGTTCCTGTCGCCGCAGCGTCAGCGGGCCTCCCTGGCCCCGTAGTTCAGCGCCATCCAGTCGAGGTAGTTGCCGGACTGCACCTGGGCGAGCCACTCCTTTGCTCCAGGTACCATGCCACGGTTTTTCGCAGGCCTGCTGGCAAAGGTCTCGACGGGACGCCAGCCCAGCTCCCGCTCGATCTTGCGGGCATCGATGGCGTAGCGGCGATCATGCCCGGGTCGGTCGGCTACGAACATGATGAGCCGCGCATACGAGCCGTCGCTGGCCGGTCGAAGCTCGTCGAGCAGTGTGCAGACCGCCCGCACGACGTCGATATTGGCCTGTTCGTTCCCGCCGCCCACGTTGTACGTTTCCCCCGGCCGGCCCCGCTCCAGTACGCGCCGGACGGCGGCGCAATGGTCGCCCACGTACAACCAGTCCCGCACCTGCCGGCCATCGCCGTATACGGGCAGGGCCTGCCGGCCAGCGCATTGACGATGACCACCGGGATCAGCTTTTCGGGAAACTGGAATGGCCCATAGTTGTTGCTGCAATTGGTGGTCAGCACCGGCAAGCCATAGGTATGTGCCCAAGCCCGCACCAGATGGTCGCTGGCTGCCTTGCTGGCCGAATATGGGCTGTTGGGCTTGTAGGCGCGGGTTTCGGCGAAGGGCGGCTCATGCGGGCCCAGCGAGCCGTAGACCTCGTCGGTGCTGACGTGCAGGAAGCGGAAAGCCGCGCGGTCGGGTTCGGCGAGCGTACTCCAGAAGCCGCGTGCTGCCTCGAGCAGGGTGTAGGTGCCAACGACATTGGTATGGATGAAGCTGCCCGGCCCGTGGATGCTGCGATCCACGTGGCTCTCGGCGGCGAAGTGCACAACCGCGCGCGGCCCATGGTCCTTGAACAGGCGGTCCACCAGCGTCGCGATCGCAGATATCGCCATGGACAAAGACGTGCCGCGGGTCGTTCCGCAGGGCGGCCAGGTTGCCCAGATTGCCCGCGTAGGTCAGCAAGTCGAGGTTGACGATCTGGTTCGTCGATTCTGGGCAAGCCAGTCCAGCACGAAGTTGCTGCCGATGAAGCCCGCGCCGCCGGTCACCAGGATGGTCAATTTGGTACCCCTGACAGAGCGCGCGATCCATTATCCGTCCGACGATGGCGGTATGGCCATCGTTCGCCCATTGATGAGCTGCAGACGCAGGCTCAATGTCGTGCTGAGGGCTCTTGCATCGATGGCCGACATAATGTTCAACTTTGCAGCATCCTAGTTTCCGCGTAGGATGTCGCGGAATAGACACAGGAAGTACTCGATATTGGGCGCACAGCCAATAAAAGGTGATGGGGGCAGGGATCAGCCGCCGTCGCGCAGACCTGATTCCAAGCCCATTGTCCCCGGCCAGCCGCCAGTCGCGGTCTGATGGTCAACCCGATGCGCAGCCTGGGATCTTGCCCGACATTCGGGTCTACGACTTTCCCGCCCGCTACGATTTCTCCTTCGAGCACGCGCTCAAGCGCATGGGCGACATTGTCGGTGCGCTCACGCTGGCGGTGATCCTCTCGCCCGTGTTCCTGCTTGCCTTCATCGGTGCCGCGATCAATGGCCAGAAGCTGCTGTTCCGCCATCAGCGCGTTGGGCGTGATGGCAAGCTGTTCGACTGCGTGAAGTTCCAGACCATGGTCCCCAACGCGGACGTCGTGCTGCGGCACCTGCTGGCGCAGGATCCGGACCTGCGCGCCGAATGGGAGCGCGACCACAAGCTCAAGGACGACCCGCGCGTCACGCCGCTGGGCCGATTCCTGCGCAGCACCAGCCTCGACGAACTGCCGCAGCTGTGGAACGTGCTCAAGGGCGACATGAGCCTGGTGGGTCCGCGCCCGGTCACCCGCGAGGAACTGCTGCGCTACGGGCGCAATGCGGTCGTCTACGAGATGGTGCGTCCGGGCATCACCGGCCTGTGGCAGGTCAGCGGCCGCAACTTCGTGGAATACCGCCGCCGCGTGGCCATGGACGTGGTCTATGTGAAGCACCAGAGCCTGGTGCTGGATTGCTGGATTCTGTTGAAAACTGTGATCGTGGTGATCACCCGGCACGGCGCGTTCTGACACAGCCGCAATTGGGCCCGTGCGGTAGACTCCCCGCATGACCCAACTGACCGCCTTCAAGGCCTACGACATCCGTGGCCGCATCCCCGACGAACTGAACGAGGACCTGGCCTACCAGATCGGCCAGGCCTATGCCGCCTTCCTCAACCCCAAACGGGTGTGCGTGGGCCGGGACATCCGGCTCTCCAGCCAGCAGCTCGGCACCGCCCTGATGCGCGGCCTCACCGACTCGGGCGTGGACGTCTCCGACATCGGCCTGTGCGGCACCGAGGGCGTGTATTTCGCCACCTTCGACGGCGGCTTCGACGGCGGCATCATGGTCACGGCCAGCCATAACCCCACGGACTACAACGGCATGAAGTTCGTGCGCGAGCAGAGCAGGCCGATCAGCGCCGACAGCGGGCTGAAGGACATGGCGCGCTTCATCGAGACCGGCAAACTGCCGCCGAAGGCGGCCAGGCCGGGCAGCGTCACGCAGCACGACATCAACGCGCGCTACGACGCGCACCTGCTGGGCTACGTGGACGCGGCAAAGCTCAAGCCCCTGAAGGTGGTGGTGAACGCCGGCAACGGCGGCGCGGGCATGGTGATCGACCGGCTCGAGCCGCACCTGCCGTTCCAGTTCATCAAGATCCACAACGAGCCGGACGGCACCTTCCCCAACGGCGTGCCGAACCCGATGCTGGAGGAGAACCGCCAGTCCACCATCGATGCCATCCGCGCCCACAAGGCGGACGTGGGGCTGGCCTGGGACGGGGATTTCGACCGCTGCTTCTTCTTCGACGAGCACGGGGACTTCATCGAGGGCTACTACCTGGTCGGCCTGCTGGCCGAGGTCTTCCTGAAGCGCTTTCCGGGCGCGCGCATCGTGCACGACCCGCGGCTGACCTGGAACACGCTGGATATCGTGGCCCGCTACGGCGGCACGGCGGTGCAGTCCAAGTCCGGCCATGCCTTCATCAAGCAGGTGATGCGCGACAACGACGCCGTCTACGGCGGCGAAATGAGCGCGCACCACTACTTCCGGGACTTCTCCTACGCCGACTCGGGCATGATCCCGTGGCTGCTGGTGCTGCAGGTGATGAGCCAGACCGGCAAGCGCATTTCCCAGCTGGTCGGCGAGCGCATCAGACTCTTCCCGGCCAGCGGCGAGATCAACCGCAAGCTCAATCCGGCCAAGGGTGGCGCCAAGGACGTACTGGCGCGGGCCGAGGCGGCGTACAAGGAATCTGCAATATCCGTCGACCATACTGACGGACTGTCGATGGAATTCGACCAGTGGCGCTTCAACCTGCGCGCCTCCAATACCGAGCCGCTGGTGCGGCTCAACGTGGAGTCGCGGGGCGACGCGGCGCTGATGCACGAGAAGACGCAGGAGCTGCTGGCATTGATGGACGCCTGAGCGGCGTGCCCCGAGAGGAGAAGGGTTTCAGATGCGTGTAACGATTTTCGGTTCCGGCTATGTCGGACTGGTCACCGGTGCCTGTCTGGCGGACAGCGGCAATCATGTCGTGTGCGTGGACGTCGATCAGGGCAAGATCGATCGGCTGAACAACGGCGAGGTGCCCATCCACGAGCCGGGCCTGGATGCGCTGATCGCGCGCAATCGCGAGGCCGGGCGCATCGAGTTCACCACCGACGCCGCGAAGGGCGTGGCGCATGGGCTGTTCCAGATCATCGCGGTGGGGACGCCGCCGGACGAGGACGGCTCGGCCGACCTCAAATACGTGCTGACCGTGGCGCGCACGATTGGCGAGCACCTCGACCGACTACGCCATCGTGATGGACAAGTCGACGGTGCCGGTGGGCACCGGCGAGAAGGTGCAGGCCGAAGTCGCCGCGGCGCTGGCCAAGCGCCGCGTGAACGTGGAGTTCGACGTGGTCTCGAACCCCGAATTCCTCAAGGAAGGCGCGGCCATCGAGGATTTCATGCGCCCGGACCGGGTGGTGGTCGGCACCGGACAACCCGCGCACCACCGAGCTGCTGCGCGCGCTGTACGAGCCGTTCACGCGCAACCACGATCGCCTGGTGGTGATGGACGTGCGCTCGGCGGAACTGACCAAGTACGCGGCCAACGCCATGCTGGCCACCAAGATCAGCTTCATGAACGAGCTGGCCAACATCGCCGAGCGCGTCGGGGCGGATATCGAGAAGGTGCGCCTGGGGATCGGCTCGGACCCGCGCATCGGCTACCACTTCATCTACCCGGGCGCGGGCTACGGCGGCTCGTGTTTCCCCAAGGACGTGCAGGCCCTGCAGCGCTCCGCGCGTGGCGTGGGGTACGAGCCGCAACTGCTCGGCGCCGTCGAGGCGGTGCAACGAGGCGCAGAAGGGCTTCCTGGTCGGCAAGATCCGCAAGCACTTCGGCGACAAGCTCGCCGGGCGCGTGTTCGCGCTGTGGGGTCTGGCCTTCAAGCCCAACACCGACGACATGCGGGTCGCCCCGTCGATCACCATCATCGAGGCCCTGCTGGCCGCCGGCGCGCGGGTGCAGGCCTTCGACCCGGTGGCGATGGGCGAGGCCAGAACGGATCTTCGGCGAGCGGGCGGGCCTGGCGCTCGCGCCCAGCGCCCTGGCGGCGCTGGAAGGCGCCGATGCGCTGGCCATCGTCACCGAATGGCGCGAGTTCCGCAGTCCGGACTTCGATCAGCTCAAGGCCACCCTGAAGCAGCCGGTGATTTTCGACGGCCGCAACCTGTACAACCCGGAACTGATGGCCCGGCTCGGGTTCAGCTACTACGGCGTGGGGCGCGGGTTGGCCTGACGGGGGCTAGAATGGCCGCCCCATGAAGGAGCAGTACGCCCGGGATCGCATCCAGAGCTTCGGCCTGCTGCTGGTCGTGGCCATCCTCATTCACGTGGCCTGGACGTTCTACGTGCGGCCGCACGCGGCGGGCTGGCAGGATCGCCAGCAGGCCCTGCAGGCCGCCGACCCCGCCTACAAGCCGCGACGTTCGCTGTGGCTGGTCGTCAAGGACCCGGAGCAGGAAGTGGCCATCATCCTGGGGATCTGGGCGCTGGGGCTGGCGGCGCTGAAAGGGCGCCTGGTCAGCGCCCATCGGCGCCAGCTCGATGCCGGCCTGCTGTCCGTGCCGCCGGGCTACCGCATCCTGCCCGGCGACGTGCGCGAGTACTCCCACAAGCTGGACGAGCTGCCCGCGGCGCGGCGCGAGCTGATCCCGGCGCGTACGGTGCGGCGGGCGCTGAAGCGCTTCGGGGAGACCGCCAATGTGCAGGACGCGGCCGACAGCGTGCACGATTACTGCGAATCCGAGGCCGCGCGGCTGGATGCCGAGCTGGCCCTGATCCGCTTCTGCGTGTGGGCGATCCCGGCCATCGGCTTCGTGGGCACGGTGCGCGGCATCGGCAACGCCCTGGCGGGCGCGCAGCTGGCCCTGCGGGGGGATACCAGCTCGGTGACCACCGGTCTGGGGATCGCCTTCAACTCCACGTTCGTGGCGCTGATCGTCAGCATCGTGCTGATGTTCGTGATCCACGAGCTGCAGCTGCGCCAGGAGCGCCTGGTGCTGGATACCGAGTCCTACGTGGACGAGGCGGTGATCGGCAACCTGCAGTCGCGCTGATTGCCCGGGGGCGGGGTGCCTGTGGGATAATCGGCGCCCATGAAAACCGCAGACCTGATCGCCATCGACGTCCACACCCACGCCGAAACCTCCTGCCGCCAGCCGGACGATGACTTCGCCCAGGACATCGAGGAGCAGAAAAAGAAATATTTCAAATCGGGCAACCCGCCGACCATCCCCGAGACCGTGGAGTTCTACCGCTCCCAGAAGATCGGCCTGGTGATGTTCACGGTGGATACCGAGTTCGAGATCGGCCGGCGCCGCATTCCGAACGAGGAAGTGCTGGAGGCGGCCAAGGCCAACAGCGACATGATGATTGCCTTCGGCAGCGTGGACCCGCACAAGGGCAAGATGGGCCTGCGCGAGGTGCGGCGGCTGATCGACCAGGGCGTGGGTGGCTTCAAGTTCCACCCCACCTGCCAGGGCTTCTTCCCGAACGACCGGATGGCCTACCCGATGTACGAGGCCATGGCCGAGGCGAAGATGCCGGTGATCTTCCACAGCGGCCACTCGGGCATGGGTACCGGGCTGCGCGGCGGCGGCGGGCTGCGCCTGAAGTACTCCAACCCGATGCACCTGGATGACGTGGCGGCGGACTTCCCCGACATGACCATCATCATCGCGCACCCGTCCTGGCCGTGGCAGGACGAGGCCCTGTCGGTGTGCCTGCACAAGCCGAATGTGTACATCGACCTGTCCGGCTGGTCGCCCAAGTACTTCCCGCCGCAGCTGGTTCACTATGCGAACACGCAGTTGAAGCGCAAGATGCTGTTCGGCACGGACTATCCGCTGATCACGCCGGAGCGGTGGATGAAGGACTACGAGTCGGCGGGCTTCCGTCCCGAGGTCAAGCCGCTCATCATGAAGGAGAACGCCATCCAGGCGCTGGGGCTCGCGAAAGCAGCCTGAACGTTCATTCACGGGGGTAGCGATGAAGCGGCAACTGCTGATTTCCCTGGCGCTGGGCGTGCTGGCCACGTGTGGCCCGGCGCTGGCGCAGACCAGGGCCGAGAAACCCCTCACCATCGTCGTGTATGGCGGCAGCGGCAATGTCGGCAGCCGCATCGTCAATGAAGCCGCCGCGCGCGGTCACCACGTGCTGGTGGTGGACAAGAACCCCAGGCCCGAGCTCGCGCCGCCGGGCGTCAAGGTGATCGCCGGCGACGTGTTCGATCAGCAGGACGTGCTGAAGAACATCGCCGGCGCGGATGTGCTGGTGTCCTCGATCGTCGTGCGGCCTGCGCCCACGGTGGATTTCGCGTTGCGCGTGGTCAAGGCCGAAGTGGCGGCGCTCAGGGCCCAGACTGGAGCCAAGAAGACGCGCCTGATGGTGGTGGGTGGTGGCAGCAGCCTCTACAACGCGGACGGCAAGCGCATCATCGATACGCGTCCATCGAGGCCGAACGGCGAGGTGTCGTCATCGGTCGATTCCGTGGACTGGCTGAAGGCCGAAGTGAAGGACGTGAAGTGGTCGTTTTTCAGCCCCAACGGCGCCTTCCGCCCGGGACAGCGCACGGGCAAGTACCGTTTCGGCGGTGACCACCTGATCGTGGATGCCAACGGCAAGAGCGCGATTTCGTACGAGGACTATGCTGCGGCGATGCTCGACGAAATCGAAAAGCCGCAATTCATCAACAAGCATTTCACTGCTGGATACTGAACTCAGGGGAGAAGACTCACATGAAGACGAAGAATCTCTGGTCGCTGGCAGCCACTGCGCTGCTGGCCGTGGTCGCAATGCCTGCATTGCATGCGCAGTCGCTGGCCGAACCGGTGGTGGGCGCGGCGGATCCGGATGCGCTGTTCCACAGCACGGATCCGCAGCTGGACCGCAACATGCAGTCGGCCTACCACATCCAGAAGGAGCTGCTGGAGTGCAACCACTGGGCGGATGCGGGCAACTGGCTCACCGACAAGTACATCCAGCACAACCCGCAGGCCAAGTCGGGATTGCAGGGCGTGAAGGATTTCTTCATTGGCGTGCTCAAGCGCAAACCGACCATCCCGTGTCCGGCGAAGTTTGCGAAGACCAAGGTCGTGGCGGTGCTCGCCACCGGCGACTACGTGACTGTGGTGACCCCGCGCACCTATCCGGTACCGGGAAAGCCGGGCCAGACTTACACCAGCACCTGGTTCGACATGTGGCGCTTCGTTGACGGCAAGGCCGACGAGCACTGGGATCCGGCCACGCTGCCGCCGGTAGCCGCAGGGAAGTAGTGCGACGGGTGCTGGCCTGCCTGATCGTCACTGCAGCGCTTGCCGGCGCTGCAATGGCCGGGCAGGAAGCCCCGCCGGATGGTACTACCCCGCTGCAGCAGGCGGTCTACGCCGGCAATGTAGCGCAAGTAAAGCGCCTGCTCGCCGCAGGCGCTGATCCCGACGCTGGCAATCTGTTCGGCGCCACGCCCATGATGCTGGCGGCCGCGCGTGGTGATGCGCCCATCATCCGCGAGTTGCTGGACGCAGGTGTTGACGCGAATTCCCCCACCGACGAAGGTCAGACCGCGTTGATGGCCGTGGCGCGTACCGGCAATGTCGAGGCCGCCGAACTGCTGATCAAACACGGCGCCGATGTCCGTGCGCACGAGCACTGGGGCGGGCAGACGGCGTTGATGTGGGCCGCCGCGCAGAGCCAGCCGCAGATGCTGGAGCTGCTGCTCAAGCACGGCGCGCTGGTCAACGAGCGCTCCACCGTGCGCGACTGGCAACGCCGCGTCACGGCCGAGGGGCGCCCCAAGGACATGTACCGGGGCGGACTCACGCCGCTGCTGTTCGCGGCGCGCGAGGGCTGCATCCAGTGCATGAAGGTGCTGCTCGCGCATGGCGCGGATATCGACCTGCCGGACCCGGACCAGACCACGGCGCTGATCATGGCGCTGCTGAACTATCACTGGGACGCCGCGAAATTCCTCATCGAGGCCGGCGCCGACGTGAACCTGTGGGATATCTACGGGCAGACACCGCTGTACGTGGCGGTGGACATGAACACGCCGCCGGTGGGGCGGCGTGTGGAGCTGCCCACGATGGACTTCGCCAACGGCCAGCAGATCGCGAAGCTGCTGCTCGAGCATGGCGCCAATCCCAACGCCCAGCTCAAGCTGCGGCCGCGCTATCGCAACATCCCGAACGACCGCTACCGCGATCCGATGATCGTATGGGGAACGACACCGCTGCTGCGCGCCGCGAAGGCCGGCGATGTGCCCATGGTCAAGCTGCTGCTGGAGCACGGCGCATTGCCGAACCTGGCCAATTCGCAGGGTGTCACGCCTTTGATGGCCGCCGCCGGCGCCGGCATGATTCACGATCCCACGCGCGGCGCCTATCGCACCGAGGACGATGCGCTGGCGTGCTACGACCTGCTGCATGCGGCGGGCGCGGACGTCAATGCGCGCACGGTGCTGTCCATCGCCGATGCGGACCTGAAGGTGACCACCGCCGCGAATCGCACGGCGCTGCATGCGGCCGCGGCCAACGGCTGGAACCGGCTGGTCAAGCGCCTCGTCGCCGATGGCGCCAAACTCGACGTGATCGATACGGACGGGCTATCACCCATTGATTTCGCGATGGGACGCTTTCCGAAAGAGTTCAACGCGCTGGCTCCGGTGCCCCACACCGATACGGTCGCGCTACTGAAGTCTCTCGGCGCCCATGCCGAGAACCTCACCGCGAAATTCAAGCCGGGCACGGTTCCGCAGATCCGTGCGATCGTGCCTCACGTGCCCTAGAGCCGCGATACGCCGCTCCACCGGGGCTGTTCCAGCCGGCTTTTTCGCGTAAAGTCCGCGGACCCTACAACAAACAGACAGGGCGGGGCTTGCAAGCATGAGCGAGAACAACAAGAAGGTCGTGGACGTCGGCGCGATCATCGACTCGGCCAACTTCCTATGGATGCCGTTCGGTATCGCCGTGATGATGGTCATCATCATGCTCACCGACGGGTTCGACCTGTTCACCATGGGGTACATCGGTCCCCACCTGGTGCACGACTGGGGTATTTCGCGGCCGGAGCTCACGCCGATCAACACGGCGGGCATGCTGGGCATGGCGGCCGGTTCCGTCGCGCTTGGCTGGCTGGGAGACCGGGTGGGCCGCAAGTTGGCCTACTTCACCTGCCTTGCGTTCCTGTTCTTCGGTTCCGTGCTCTGCTTCTATGCGCAGAGCGTCACCACCCTGACCACCTTCCGCTTCGTGACCGGCCTGGGCCTCGGCGGCATCACGCCGCTGGCCACCTCGCTGATCTCGGAGTGGGCGCCCAAGCGCGTGCGCAGTGTCGTGGTGGCCTGCGTGATCATTGCGGTGCCGCTCGGCGGATTCCTGACCGGCTTCATCGCCTCGTGGTTGATTCCGAGCTATGGCTGGCGCTCGATGTTCCTGGTCGGTGCCGTGGTGCCGCTGGTGCTGGTGCTGCTCTTCGGGTACTGGCTGCCCGAGTCGCCCAAGTACCAGGCGTTGCGCCCCAAGGAGCATGGCCGGCTGGCCAAGGCGCTCAACCGGCTGGTGGGTGAGAAGCGCTTCGATGGCACCGAGCAGTTTGTTACCACTGAAATGGCCAAGACCTCCAGCAACTGGTTCTCCACCATCTGGAACCAGCACTACTGGCGCACGACGCTGCTCCTCTGGGTGGCGTTCGCGTTCAACACCCTGGTGCTGTACATCTACACCAACTACCTGCCGACGCTGCTGGACTTCGCGCATCAGAGCGAGTCGGTCGCCAACCTGGGCCTGCGGTTCTTCAGTGTGGGTGGTGCGATCGGTGCCATCGGTGGCGCTTTCCTGATGGGCCTTTGGGGGTCGCGCATCGTCGGCTCCGCCGTGGTGTTCGTGGGCGCGGTGGCCAGCGTGTTCATCGGCACGCTGCTGGTGCAGTCCGGCGGACCCTCCAGTACGCAGCTGTTGATCCTGTGTCTGATTGCCGGCACGGCCATGAACGGCATGCAGGCCTATCTCTATGCGGTCAGCGCGAATGCCTACCCGATCGAGATCCGTGGTGCCGCCATCGGCATGGCGCAGACCTTCTCGCGGCTGGGTGGGGTGCTCAGTGCGAGCGTGCCCGGTGCGTACTTCGCGATGCAGCCCGTGCCCGGCATCAACAAGTTCTTCCTGGTCGTGGCCGGGTTCTGCCTCGTCACCGTGGTGAGCTTCTTCATGATTCCCACACATATTCCACGCAACAAGGCATAGGCAGTCGCGTTTGCCGGCATCGGCCGGATTAAACACTCTTAACGTCGCAGGCCGCGCTTTAGCGCGGCCTGTCGCCGTCTGGAGACTCCCTTTCGTGTCAACCGGAGGTGCACAGTCGCGTTCCTTGAGCAGAAGTACAACTCTCACGAGGAACCGCCATGTCAAACGCGAACGCGCCCGAACCTGAATCCACAGGATTGTTCTCCAGGCTGCGCCTGGCATTGCTCGGCCTCGCGGTCTCGGTGGTCGCCGCCTGCGGTGGCGGCTCGGCCGCGACCGGCACCGTCCAGCCCAGTTCCTGCAGCGACTGCGGCACGGCGCTGCTGACCATCACCGATGCTGCCGGCGACTTCCTGAGCTACACGGTTGACGTCACCTCGCTCACGCTGAAGACCGCCAACGGGACGGTCGTGCAGACCTTGCCGGCCACCTCGCGCATCGACTTCACGCAGCTCGTGGATCTTTCCGAGGTTCTGAGCGCCGGTCAGATTCCGGTGGGCGACTATGTTTCGGCCACGCTGGGCGTGGACTTCACCAACGCTGACATCGTGGTCGATGACGGCACTGTCACAGGGGCCGGCACCACCCCGCATGGCGTGCAGGTCGCGCCCGTCGACGCCCAGGGCAACGCGCTGGGCGCCGTTCAGATGACGGTGCAGCTGGACAACCGCAACCACTTCAGGATCAGGCGCAAGAGCGTTTCGCATCTGGCCTTCGACCTGAACCTCGCGGCCTCCAATACAGTGGATCTCGCGGCGGGCACGGTGACGGTGAGCCCGCTCATCGTCGCGACGGTACAGCCGGTGCAGCGCAGCCAGGTGCGCGCCCGTGGCCGCCTGAGCAGCGTGGATACGGCTGGCAGCACCTACACCATTGACGTGCATCCTTTCCATGAGGACTCCGACCTCCAACGGCCAGATGGTCATCACGACGACCAGCGCCACCCGCTTCGAAATCAACGGCATGGTCTACAACGGCGCAGACGGGTTGTCGCAGTTGTCCACGTTGACCAACAACCCGATCACGATCGCCTTCGGCGGTATCGACCCCGCCGACGGCAGCTTCGTGGCGCAGCGCGTGCTGGCCGCCACCAGCGCCGAGGATCTGCGGATGGATTACATGTCCGGTACCGTGCTGTCGCGCTCCGGGGATACGCTGACCGTGGCCGGTTCGTCCATCGAGCACCGCAAGGGTGACCACCACGATCGCTTCGAGATGGGCCCGGTCACCGTGAACGTCGGTGACGCCACCCTGGTGACGCGTGACGGGCAGGACTCGGGCACCATGACCATTGCCGACATCTCGGTCGGGCAGCATCTGGAAGTGTTCGGCAACCTCACGCGGGATGCGCAGGGCAATGCCACGATCGATGCCACGGCCGGCCGTGTGCGCCTGAACTACACGCGGGTGTCCGGATCGGTCATCTCGAGCATGGCCGGTGGGTTGGCCATGAACCTGCAGGCCATCGACGGCCGCGATCCGTCGCGCTTCGACTTCACCGGCACGGGCACTGCTGCCGACCAGGACGCCGATCCGGCCAACTACCAGGTGGACACGGGCTCGCTGGACGTGACCACGCTGTTGCCGGGCACCTTCACCAAGCTGTATGGCTTCGTGACGCCGTTCGGCTCGGCCCACCCGGACTTCACGGCCGAGTCCTACCTGGATTTCACGGATAGCAGGGCGGGGCTGGCGCTGAACTGGGGCCGGGATGGTGATACGGCGCCGTTCAGCACCACCGCCGATACGGCGCTCACGGTGGATCTGGCGGCCATGCCGCTGGGCGGGATCTCGCTGGGCCGGGCTTTCATCAAGGTGGGCAACCTGGCCGGCCTGCAGCTGGTCCCGGCAACCGATGGCACGCTTGTGCTGGCCATCGCGCACCGGAGCAGCCACATGGTGGACAACTTCAGCACCTTCGCGGACTTCGTGGCGGCGCTGAATACCGACCTCGACGGCACCACGGCGATGACGAGTCTGTATGCCAGCGGCAACTACGACGGCGTCGCCGGCACCTTCACCGCAACCAAGGTGTTCGTGGTGCTCGGCGACTGAGCAATTGCGGAAACTACGCATGTTCGCCAGGGTCCGCTTCCGCCACGCTTGCTTGGGCACCAACAGGAGTGAAGTCCATGCAAGGCGCGGCGGAACGGATACTTGGCGATCTGCACAACCTGGTGCGGGAGCTTGAAGACTCCTTCAAGAACAACAGCACTGTAGAGAATCTCGGCGAAGCCGGCGGTCAACTCAAGCAAGGCCTGTCCCGCGCGCGGGAGAAGGTCGAGGAGTTGCAGACCACCGCCAAGCGCAGCGCCAAGGCCGCCGACACCTACGTGCACAGCAATCCCTGGCGCTCCATCGGCATTGCGGCCGCGGCGGCCTTCATCCTCGGCGCGATCGTCTCGCGGCACGAGTCGGATTAGGGGCCGGCAGGATGTCTGGTCTCATCGATGAAGGCGTGAGTTACGGCGTGTCCAAACTGGCCGCTGCATTGAGGCGGTTGCTGGACGATGTGTGGGCCATCGTGGCCGACCACGGTGGCGAGCTGCGCCTGGTCTGGATCGCGGAGCTGCGGCGCCTGTCGCGGGTGCGAATCCTGTCCGTCGTATTGGCTTTTCTGGTGTGCGGTACCGCCTCGCTCATCGCATTCTCGCTGCTGGTCACGTTCTGGGATACGCATCGGGTGCTGGCGACCTGGCTGGTCACCGCCGGATTCGCCATCCTGGCCGCTACGGCCTGGCTGCTGCTGCGCCAATCGACGGGCAAATCGAAAGTGTAGGAGTGGTGGGCGGTACAGGGCTTGAACCTGTGACCCCTGCCGTGTGAAAGCAGTGCTCTACCGCTGAGCTAACCGCCCGTCCTACGCGAGGGAGCGCAAGTCTACGCAGCCGCCCGGGGCGGTGCAAATTCCCCCGGCCGGTGGCCGGCGCGGCCTGAGCGGGCCGGGTTGAGGCCCCGCCGGCCTTGTGACACAGTCGCGCGCCATGAGCCAGCAAGCACCCTCCGGGCCGTCGGCCCCCGCACCCGGTCTCACCCATGTGTTCTCGCTGCGCGGCGAGCTGGCCCCGCCGGTGGAGCTGGGCCAGATCGATGGCGGGCGGCGGCGCTTCATCCCCGTTTCCGGCGGCACCGTGTACGGCCCGCGGCTGCAGGGGACGGTGCGGCCCGGCGGCGGCGACTGGCAGACCGTGCTGCCCGGCGGGCTCACCGACGTGCTGGCCCGATACTTCATCGAGGCCAGCGACGGCACGGTGATCGGCGTGACCAATGCCGGCGTGCGCACCGCCAGCGCCGAGGTCATCGACCGGCTCACTCGCGGTGTGGAAGTGGCGCCGGACCAGTACTACTTCCGCACCACGCCGCGCTTCGAGGTGCAGGCCGGCCCGTACGAGTGGCTGCGCCGCTTCCTGTTCGTGGCACGCGGCATCCGCAAGCCGGACTACGTGATCGTGGATTTCTACCAGGTCGACTGAGCTGCCTGCGGGCGGGCACCGCAAGCCCGCTTCGGCTACCCTGTGCGCCCCATGACTGTCGTAACGCGATTCGCACCCAGCCCCACCGGCCTGCTGCACATCGGTGGTGTGCGCACGGCCCTGTTCTCCTGGCTTTACGCACGCCATCACGGCGGCAAGTTCGTCCTGCGCGTCGAGGACACCGACCGCGAGCGCTCCACCGAGGACGCGGTGCGGGTAATCCTGGACGGCATGCACTGGCTGGGGCTGGACGGCGACGAGGGGCCGTATTTCCAGACGCAGCGCTATGAGCGCTATCGGGCGGTAATCCAGCAGTTGCTGGACGCCGGGCTTGCCTATCACTGCTACTGCTCGAAGCAGGAGCTGGATGCGATGCGCGAGGCGCAGCTCGCGCGCAAACAGAAGCCGCGCTACGACGGGCGCTGGCGCGACAGCAGGCAGCCTGCGCCGCCGGGCGTCGTGCCGGTGATCCGCTTCAAGAATCCGCTGGACGGGGAGGTGGTGGTCGATGACCTGGTGCATGGCCGCACCGTGTTCCAGAACAGCGAGCTCGACGACCTGATCATCCAGCGCTCCGACGGCAATCCCACCTACAACTTCTGCGTGGTCGTGGACGACTGGGACATGGGCGTCACGCACGTGATCCGCGGTGACGACCACCTGAACAACACGCCACGGCAGATCAACATGCTGCGCGCGCTGGGCGCCACGCCACCTGTGTACGCGCACGTGCCGATGATCCTGGGCAGTGACGGCGCCAAGCTTTCCAAGCGCCACGGCGCGGTCAGCGTGCTGGAATACCGGCGCGAGGGCTTCCTGCCCGATGCGTTGCTCAACTACCTGGTGCGCCTGGGCTGGTCACATGGCGACCAGGAAGTGTTCACCCGCGAGGAGATGATCGAGGCCTTCGACATCGCCCATGTGGGCAAGGCAGCCTCGGCCTTCAATCCGGACAAGCTGCTGTGGCTGAACCAGCAGCACATCATCAAGGCGCCGCGCGACGTGCTGGTCAAGGCGCTGCGCGAGCAGCTGGCACAGCTGGGCGTGACCTGCGATGACGACGAGCTGGTTGGCGGAGTGGCCGATGCGTTGCGCGAACGCGCCCGCACCATGAAGGAAATGGCCCACTCGAGTCTGTTCTTCTTCGGCGAGCCCGTCATGGAAGACAAGGCAGTGACCAAACACCTCACTGCCGATGCCCGCAGCATGCTGGCCGAACTGCGCGACGTGCTGGCCGGGGCCGGCCAGTGGAGCGCACCTGTCCTGCATGGATTGCTGCAGGAATTCGCGGCCGGGCGTGAGCTGGGCCTGGGCAAGGTGGCCCAGCCGCTGCGCGTGGCGGTCACCGGCGGCACCGTCTCGCCGCCCATTGATGCCACGCTGGCGCTGCTGGGTCGCGAACGGGTCCTGCAGCGCGTGGACCGGGTGCGCGCCTGAAGCCGCGGGCCCGGCCGCGCCCGCCTACATCTTCTTCTTTTCGCGCCTGGCGGTGAGTGACTCGCCGCCCTGGCCGGCAACATCGCGCATGAACGTGATCTCGTCGGGCGAGACAATGGTGCCGTTGTAGGTGATGTCGAGCATCATGCCCTGGTAGTTCAGGTGCTCGACGAAGCTCACCTTGTTGCCGTCCACCTTGCCGTCGGAGATGTCGCCTTCGCCCAGGTTGGACTTGGCATGGCCGGTGAGCTTGCCGTCCACGACCTTCCATGTGTACGTGTAATCCTGCTTGCCGACCTGGCTGTCGAACGAGGCGGTCCAGGTTCCGCTGAGGTCGGGCGTGTCGGCCGCCAGCGTGGTGGTGGCGAGCAGTGCCAGCGCGGCGCCGGCAGTCAGTAGACGCAGTCGGTTCATGGGAATTCCCCTTGGAGGTTCGGTTGTACGTTGCAGGAGCGCGCTGAACAGGCAGTGCGCAGTATGCGACCGCGGTGCCCGCCGGCAACAGTCCCGCGGTGGCGACAGATTGCGGCCCTGGCAGCGGCCTGCTCAGCGGTACCAGGTGACGAAGTCTGCCTCCAGGGGTACCAGTAGTTCCCCGTCGGCCGGAATGGCCCGTGGCGTGAAATCTCCCGCCGGCCGGTCGGTGGACAGCGAGCCTTCATAGGTGAACGCATTGGCCGAGCCGGCCAGCGGCGCGCCGCGTGCCAGCTCCAGGCGCAACGGCGCTTCGCCGGCCGCGCCTTGCGCAAAGGCTTCCACCCGCACATGTGCAGCGGCCAGTTCGCCCAGATAGACCTGGACGCTGAAGTGCAGCCGGCCCTGCTCGGGCGCGCAGAACACGTTGCCGAAATGCAGTTGCGGCCAGTGCTGCGCCATCTGCCGGAAGCGCTGTTCCAGCTGCGCGGCCTTCGCGGGCGTGCGGGCGCCGCCTGCCCGGGCCAGCGGCAGGTAGTAGCGCTCGACGTACTCGCGCAGCATGCGATTGGTGGAGTACTGCGCGGTCAGACGCGCCATGCTCTCGCGCACGCGCGCCACCCAGGCGCGCGGAATGCCGGCTGCGTCGCGCGCGTAGAACTCGGGCACGACGGCGGTTTCCAGCAGTGTGTAGAGTTGTTCGGCATCGCGCGCGTCACGGGCCTGCTCGTCTTCATCCTCGTGACCGTCGCCCAGCGCCCAGCCCAGATCCGGCTGCCAGGCCTCGGCCCACCAGCCATCCAGCACCGAGAGGTTCAGGCCGCCGTTCACCAGCACCTTCATGCCGCTGGTACCACATGCTTCCCACGGGCGCAGCGGCGTGTTGATCCACACATCCACGCCGCGCGTGAGTTCGGCAGCCACCGTCAGGTCGTAGTCCTCGACGAACACCACGCGGCCGTCCACGTCGTTGCGCGCGATGAACGCCTGCCACTGGGCCAGCATGCGTTTGCCCTGCTCGTCGCGCGGGTGGGCCTTGCCGGCGATGACCAGTTGCACCGGCCGGTCGCGCTTCATCAGCAGCCGCTGCAGGCGCCCGGCATCGTGCAGCAGCAGGGTGGTGCGCTTGTACTGGGTCATGCGGCGCGCCAGGCCCAGCGTCAGCGCGTCATTGTCGAACACGTCGCCGGAGGCGTGCTGGGCGCCGGAATTGCGGGCCCGCTGGCTGTCAATGCGGGCGCGCAGGAACTGCACCAGACGGTTGCGGCCGGCACTGCGGAAGCGCCACAAGTCCTCGTCCTCGACGCGGCGGAAGTCCGCCTCGAGATTCTCCAGGGTGTCGCGCCAGCGCCCCTTGCCGCAGGCGGTGGTCCACAGGCCATCGGCTCCGGGCGAGTCCCAGGTGGGGGTGTGCACGCCGTTGGTGATGTAGCCGACCGGCACCTCGGCCTCCGGCCAGCGCGGGAAGGCCGGCTGGAAGATGCGGCGGCTGACTTCTCCGTGCAGGCGGCTGACGCCATTGATGGCGCCGCAACCACGCGTGGCCAGCAGCGCCATGTTGAACGGCTCGCGCGTGGCGCCGGTGTCGCGGCGCCCCAGCGCCAGCAGCCGCGGCAGCGGCACGTTCACCGACGCGGCGAAATCGCGCAGGTACAGCTCGATCAGTTCCGGTTCGAAGCGGTCGAATCCAGCTTCCACGGGGGTATGTGAGGTGAACAGGTTGGCCGCGCGCGTGGCGCGCAGGGCCACGTCGAAATCCACGCCGTGGCGCCGCATGTACTGGCGCGCGCGTGCCAGCACCGCGAACGCGGCGTGCCCTTCATTCAGATGGCAGACCGAGCAGTCGATGCCCAACTGCTCCAGCAGTTGCCAGCCGCCCAGACCGAGCACCAGTTCCTGCTGCAGCCGCAGCTCGGATCCGCCCCCGTACAGTTCGCCGGTGATGCCGCGGTCGGCCGGATCATTGAGCAGGTGGTTGCTGTCCAGCAGCAGCAGCGAGCGGCGGCCCACCTGCACGTGCCAGGTGCGCAGGCGGATCTTGCGCCCCGGCAATTGCAGCGGCACCTGTACCCAGGCGCCGGCGTCGTCGCGCAGCGGCGCGATCGGCAGCATGGTCGGATCGTTCAACGGGTACAGCTCGATCTGCTCGCCGTGCGGCGTCAGCTTCTGGCGGAAGTAGCCACGCTGGTACAGCAGGCCCACGCCGGTAAGCGGCACGCCCAGATCGCAGGCTGTCTTCATGTGATCGGCGGCCAGCACGCCCAGGCCGCCGGAGTAGATGGGCAATGCCTCGCTCAGGCCGAATTCCATCGAGAAATAGGCGATCTCGCCGCCCAGTTCGGCGTCGTAGCTGCGCGTGAACCAGCGCGGCGCGCGCTCGTGCTGCTCGCGCGCATCGAGTTGCGCGCGCAGGTCGGCCACGAACTGCGGGTCGTTCGCGAGCGCCACCAGACGGTCCTCGGACGCCGACTCCAGGATCAGCCACGGGTTTTGCGTGGCGTCCCACAGTTCCGCGTCGATGCCGCGCCACAGCCGGTCCGAGGCATGGTTCCAGCTCCAGCGCAGGTCCAGTGCCAGCTGGTCCAGTCCCTGCAGGGCTTCGGGCAACGGACGCGGGCTGTAATGTCGGGACTGCATGTCTGCTCAGGTGTTCGGGGATTGGAGGGCTCAACCTGCCGCGTGGAGTGGCGCGCCGGAATTGCCTTGCAGCAACTGGATGGTGTGGCGGGCAATGACGGCTTCTTCGTCGGTTGCCATCACCCAGGCATGCACGGGGCTGCCGGCGCGGGTGATGCAGGCGATGTCTTCATGGGGATCGGCCACCTGGTTGGCGGCCGGTTCGAGCTGGGCACCCAGCCACGCGCATCGTTCCACGATGCGCTCGCGCACCAGCGGCGCATGCTGTCCGATGCCGCCGGTGAAGACGATGTGATCCAGCCCGCCGATGGCGCCGGCCAGCGAGGCCACTTCCCGACCCACGTGGTGGCAGTAGTAATCCACGGCCCGGCGCGCCTCGCTGCCCGTATCGGCGAGCAACTCGCGCATGTCGCCGCTGCGTCCGGAAATTCCGAGCAGTCCGCTTTCCTCGTGCAGCACCCGGCGGATCTGTGGCGCGCTCATGCCCTGATCCAGCAGATACAACGGTACCGCCGCATCCAGCGCACCCGAGCGCGTGGCCATCGGCACGCCGTCCAGCGGCGTGAAGCCCATGGACGTGGCCTGGCTTTGCAGTCCGTGCATTGCGCACAGGCTCGATCCCTGCCCCAGATGTGCCACCACGATCCGTGCTCCGGCCCGCTCGCCCCACAGTTGCTCCAGCTTGCCGGCAATGAACTCGTATGACAGTCCGTGAAAACCGAAACGCTGCACACCGGCCGCATGCAGGGCGGCCGGCACCGCCAGGCGTTGTTCGTGCCAGGGCATGGTGCGATGGAAGGCCGTGTCGAAGCAGGCGACCTGCAACAGGCCCGGACGGCGCGCCGCCAGTTGCTCCACTGCCGCCAGCGCCTGCGGCTGGTGCAAGGGTGCCAGTGGAATCAGGGCCTTCAGGCGGGCAATCAGTGCCGCGTCCAGCGCGGCCGGCGTGGCCTGCTCCTTGCCGCCGTGCACGATGCGATGGCCGACCGCCACCAGGTTCGTCGCCTCGGGCAGCGCCTGCATCCACTGCAGGACACGATCCAGCGCATCGGTGTGCGCGATGTCGCCGTAGTGCCCACGGTGACGCCGCTCGAAGCTGCCGTCCTGTTGCTTCTCCAGCAGCGCGAAGCGCAGGCTGGAGGAGCCACTGTTCAGGACCAGGACGCAATCAGGCATGTGCGGTCCGGCTGCCGCGGGCGTGCTGTCCGAGCGCGTCCAGCAGCGCGCCGTAGGCGTCGGCGAACTTGGCCAGGCCATCGACCTCCAGCTCTTGCGCCACCTCGTTCAGGTCGATGCCGGCGGCAGCGAGCCCGGCCAGCCGCTGGCGGACATCGGCCGGGTCGCCCGTGCCCAGGCGCAGCGCCGGGCTGCCGTGATCGCGGTAGGCGTCCAGCGTGGCCCGGGGCAGGGTATTGACCGTGTCCGGGGCAATCAGCGCCTCCACGTACTTCACGTCCGAATAGGCGGGGTCCTTGGTCGATGTGGAAGCCCACAGCAGCCGCTGCGGCTGCGCACCGGCCGCCTTCAGCCGCTCCCAGGGCGGGCTGGCCATGCGCTGCCGCCAGCCGTCCAGGGCCAGCGCGGCCAGTGCCAAGGCGGTCTCCCCGCGCAGGGGACGGGTCTGGTCCCGGACGGCGCCTGCCGGCAGGGCATCCAGGCGCTTGTCCACCAGGGTGTCGATGCGGCTGAGGAAGAAGCTGGCCACCGAGGCGATGGCATTGACCGGCTGGCCGGCCTCCAGCCGCTGCAGCAAGGCCCGCTGGTGGGCGGCTGCAATCTGCTCGTAGCGCCTGACACTGAACAGCAGCGTGACATTCACGTTCACGCCCTGGGTGATGAGCTGTTCGAAGGCCTGCACCCCTTCGTCCGTGGCGGGCACCTTGATCATCACGTTGTCGCGGGCGAGTTGCTCGCGCAAGCGCAGGGCCTCCTTCACGGTGGCTGCGGCGTCGTGGGCGAGTTCGGGCGCCACCTCCAGGCTGACGAAGCCGTCGCGCCCCTGGCTGCCACGGAACTCGGACAGCAGCAGGTCGGCGGCGCCCTGCAGGTCCTGCACGGCCAGCAGCTCGAAGCGTTGTTGCGGCGCCATACCCGCCGAGCTGGCCAGCGCCTCGGCATAGTCCTTGCTGCCGACAATGGCCTTCTCGAAGATGGACGGGTTGGAGGTCAGGCCACTGATCCCGTCGTTCTGGATCAGTGCACGCAGCTCGCCACTGGTCAACATGCCGCGGTGGATGTCGTCGATCCAGATGCGCTGGCCGAGTTCGCGGATTTCGCGCAGGGGGTTGTTCATGCTGCCTCCTTGGTTCGCGCGCCCGGCAGGAAGGGGGAGGGCGCGCTGCAATGGTCCATTACGCAATAGTACGACGGGCGCCACCTCGCAACCGGGACAGTTCCTTGACAGCCTTCCGGGCGCCGCGTAACGTCGCGCACCTCCCGCAGTGGGGCTATAGCTCAGCTGGGAGAGCGCTTGCATGGCATGCAAGAGGTCGACGGTTCGATCCCGTCTAGCTCCACCAAAATTACTCCATCGTCGCCCGAAGAAACATGAAACGCGCGACAGGATTGGCTTCGGGTATCGGCGAGGTGATGCTCGCCGGGTTGGCGGTGCTCGCGGTGCCGGGTCGGGCCTAGGCCGAGGCCGCGCTGCGCAGGGGAGCCCCGCTTCTGGCCTCCACGCAGTAGTCCGGCAGTGCGGCGGCCGGGATGGGCCGGGTGAACAGATACCCCTGCGCCAGTTCGCATTCCAGTTCCTGCAGCAGGGCCAGCTGGTCGGGCGTTTCCACACCTTCGGCGATGACGTGCACACCCAGGCTCGCGGCCAGTTTCAGGATGCCGCTGGCAATGGTGTGCAGCTGCGCATTACGTGCCGCGTCGCCGTCGCGCGCGACGAAAGAGCGATCCAGCTTGATCACGTCGATGGGAAATTCGTGCAGGCTGGCCAGGGATGAGTAGCCGGTTCCAAAGTCGTCGATGGCGATCATCACGCCAAGCCGCTTCAGCGCCAGCACCACGTCCTGCGCACCGCGCAGATCCTGGACCAGCTCGCTTTCGGTGATCTCCAGGTGCAGGCGTTTTGCCTCCAGCCCGGAGGCGCGCAATGCCTCGCGCACGATTGCCGGCAGTTCCGGGTCGCCGAGCTGCCGGCGGGACACGTTCACGCATACGAAGTGCGGGGCATCATCCGGCAGGCGGCGGCGCAGCTGCGCCAGTTCCTGGCAGGCGCGCATGAGTACCCACTCACCCAGGGGATTGATCAGGCCGGAGTCCACCGCAACGGGGATGAACTCCGCCGGGCCGAGGCGCCCGAGCTGCGGATGGCTCCAGCGCACCAGTGCTTCCATGCCCATGACCGCGCCGGTACGCAGGCACACGACCGGCTGGAACTCCAGCTCGAGCTGCTCGCGCTCCAGTGCGATGCGCAGCTCGCGCTCGCGGGTGACCCGGCTCACCAGGCGCTGCCGCATGGTTTCATCGAAGACCAGCAGGCGGGCGCCGCCCTGGCGCTTGGCTTCGTACATGGCGGCATCCGCATTGGACAGCAGCACCGTCGATGATTCACGGGCGGGGCTGGTGAATGGCGCGATGCCGATGCTCAGCGCGCTGTGCATGAGCTGACCGCTGATTTCAAAACCCTTTTCAATCGCCTTGAGCAAGGTGCCGGCCAGTTGCCGGGCGTGGTCGGCCGAAGGCAGTCCCTCGGCAATGATCACGAACTCGTCACCGCCCAGCCGACCCACGCAGGTCCGCGCGTCCTTGCCGTAACGCGCGCATTGCTCGGCACAGACCTGTACCAGCCGCGAGGAAATCCGGCGCAGCAGTTCGTCGCCGGCGCAATGCCCGTACACGTCGTTGACCCGCTTGAGCCGGTCGCAGTCCAGATACAGCACCGCGCCCGGCACCTCTCTGGCGCCGCCGCCACGATGCATCGCTTCGTCCAGGCGGCTGAACAATGCCTCACGATTGAGCAGGCCCGTCAGCGAATCGCGGTGCGCCTGCTGGTGCAGGTCCTGCAGCAGCATCTGCGCGCGCAGTGCATTGCGCACGCGGGCGCGCATCTCGGGCATGCGGAAGGGCTTGTGCACGTAGTCCACCGCCCCCATCGCGAAGGCGCGCTCCAGCGAGCCGGAATCGCCGGTCGAGGTCAGGATGATCACCGGTATCTGGGCGACGCCGGGCAGCAGACGCAGCGTCTGCAACAGATCCATGCCGTGGATATCGGGCAGGTCCAGGTCGAGCAGGATGAGATCCACCGTGGTGGAGCGAAGGGTTTCGATGGCCGCGGCCCCGTGCAGTGCCCGCAACGGCTTCGTGCCCAGCCGGCCGAGCTCTTCGCCGAGCAGTTCGTGGATCTCCGGCGCATCGTCAACGACCAGTACCTTGAGCTTCTGCGCATCGTCCTGTGGCACCTTCGATGCCGCTTCGACACTGGTGGTGTCGGGCTCGCCCGCGCGCGTGCGGGCGGCGCCGGAGCCCGGCACCGTCTTGGTCGCCAGGCTGGCGCGTTCGCAGAGCCGTTCCAGATCGAACAGGACATCGTGCAGGGCCTCGCGGTCCTGGCTCTCGCGTGCGATGGCCTCGCCCCGCGCCGCTACCGCAGTCAGGCTCGGGAATCCGTAGCTGCCACCTGCACCCTTCATCTGGTGCAGCAGTGTCGTCAGTCGGGGGAAGTCCAGATCCGTGCAGGCGCGCCTGATCTGCTTCAGGCGCGCCGGCAGGTCGCGCACGAAGGCCTCGATAAGCGGCGCATAGACGTCGTCGTCGGCAAACTCGCTCTGCAGCGGCAGGAGCGAGGCCGGCCCGGAGGGCTTCGCAGGCTTGCTGCGGCCGGCGGCGCACAGCGACAGCAGTGCGCCGCGATCGATCGGCTTGGTCGCGAAGGCGTCACAGCCGGCGTCCAGGCACTTCTGGCCGTCACCGTCCATGGCGTGCGCGGTCAACGCCACGATCCGCAGGCGCGAGCCGCGCGCGCGCAACAGGCGCGCCGCGGCGTACCCATCCAGTTCAGGCATCTGCATGTCGGTGAGCAGCAGATCGAATGGCGCAGTGTCCAGCAGCGGCGCGCCAAACACGCCGCCCTGCGAGAGCATCTCGATGGCCTGGCGGCCGTTGTTGGCGATCTCGACTTCCGCGCCGGCCTTGCGCAGCAGATGCGAGATGAGCCGCTGGTTGTCGATGCCGTCTTCGGCCAGCAGGATGCGCATGCCGTCCAGGTCTTCGGCCATTGCCGGAACGGAGGCGGATTCATCGAGCTTGCGTTGTGCCGCCACCCGCGCTTCCGCGTTGGGGTCGATCATGTGCGTGCCGAGGGGCCGATCCGCGCGGATCCGCAGCCGGAATACGCTGCCGCGTCCCGGATGCTCTCGACCTCGATACTGCCGCCCAGCATCTCGGCCAGGCGGCGGCTGATGCGCAACCCGAGGCCGGTGCCGCCGAACTTGCGCGTGGTCGAGCCATCGGCCTGCTCGAAGGCGTCGAAACAGGCGCTGCAGCTGCGTCCGGCGCATGCCCATGCCGGTGTCGGCGACGTCGACCGGCAATTCGACCGTCTGCTCGCCGTCGATCGTCAGGCGATCGACACCGCGACCTCGCCGCGCTCGGTGAACTTGATGGCGTTGCCCACCAGGTTGATCAGGATCTGCCGCAGCCGCGTGGGATCGCCGAGTGCACCTGCGTGCGGCATCGGGCGTCGAGCTGGCACGTCGAGCGTGAGCAGACCCTTGCTCATGCGCCGGCATCTGCCAGACGGTGCAGACCTCCTCCAGCGACGCCGGACGGGTCGACAGGCGATGGCTCTCGAGCTCCAGCTTGCCGGCCTCGATCTTGGAGAAGTCGAGGATGTCGTTGATCACGCCAGCAGGTGCTCGCCGTTGCGGCGGACCATGTCGCAGGTACTCGCGCTGCTCGCGCCGATCAGCCATCGGTATCGAGCAGCAGGTCGGCATAGCCGAGGATGGCCGTTCATCGGCGTGCGGATCTCGTGGCTCATGTTGGCCAGGAACTCGCTCTTGGCCCGGTTGGCGGCGTCGGCGGCGTTCTTGGCGGCGCGCAATGCCTCTTCGGCATGCTTGCGCGAAGTGATGTCGGCGCGAATGGCCACATGCTCGACGATGCGGCCGGAATCGTCCGCGATGGGCACGATGGTCGTGTCCACCCAGTACAGCGTGCCGTCCTTGGCACGGTTGCAGACCTCGCCGTGCCAGACCTGGCCATGTGCGATGGTGCGCCAGGCCTCGACCCAGAAGCGCTTGGGGTGGAATCCGGAGTTGAGAATGCGGTGGTTCTGGCCGATCAGCTCCTCGCGCGAGTACTTGCTGATCTGGCAGAACAGGTCGTTCACGCGGATGATGCGGCCGGAGCGATCGGTAACGGCGACAATGGCGTGATGGTCAAAGGCGGCCCGGTACGCGCGCAGCGCCTGCAGCTCGCGATCAAGGCCAATGGTTGATTCGGCGGGCGACTCGGGCAAAGTCGGGTTGTCCGCACCGACGTCCTCCGTGACGAATTCTGCTGCCCCCTTCTTCTGTCAGCGCTACTCCCGAGGTATGTACCCCGCGCAGGGGGACCTGCTGCTTGTGTTGTCGCTATGGTGTTGGGCAGCGACCTCCGCCGCCGTGCGCAAGTTCGCATTTCACCCTGTATTTGCGCGCAGGCGGCATGGACCTGCGTCACGTCTCCCGATCCGGTGTCGCCGCGTCGCGCCGTGGCGAGGGCGACGGGAAATGCCCGCAACAGCGCCGTGTCGGCGGACCTGCCGCTATTTCAGGCGTCCGGCGCCATCCGCGGCCACATGCCCTTGAAGGATTCCACCAGGAAGTGGGTGGGGTCGCCGAGCCTGGCTGCATAGTCCTTCGCGGGCTCGGCGGCCAGCATGTCCCCGGGGCCGAAGCCGGCGCGCATCATGCGGCCCAGCTCGCCGCTGAGCTTGCCCAGGATGTCCAGCTCGGCCTGCAGGTCCGCCCGGGTGTACAGCCGCTCGCCGTAGGCGGTGAGCACGCGCGTGGACTCATCGCACAGGCCCAGCAGCGTGCGATAGCCACTCACCGTGCCGTTGATCGAGCCGCCGGTCACCCAGTCCGCCGTGGGCCAGCCGTTGCCGTAGACCACGCCGCCGGTGACCAGCACATTGGCCGGCATGAGCTTCACGTACAGGTCGCCATCGGTGTGCGCCTGCGAGAGATAGCCGTAGCTCAGCGTCTGCTGGCCGGCCTGGAGTGAACCTTCGGTCCAGGTGGTCTGGTTGGGGCGCGCGTACTGCGGCAGCGGCAGGATGGGCGGATCGTCCGGTTCGTAGCGCACCTCGGTGGACAACCACAGGCGCGTCCACTCGTGCGCGATGATCTTCGCGCCGGCCTTGCCGAAACGGGCGTTGAGCCCGACGTGCTCGTGGTGCCAGTGCGTGTTGATCAGCGTATGGGCGCCGGCGCTGCCCAGCTCGCGCTGCGCCAGTCGCACCACCTGTTCGGCGTGGGCTTCCAGGCCGCCGATCGACGAACACCAGTGCGTTGGCATCGCGCAGCGCCAGCAGGTTGGCGCCCGCGCCGCGGATCCAGAGCAAGCCGTCGGCCAGCGGCTGGGCCGACAGACCGCCAGCGGCCGCCGCGGCGGCGCGCGGCAAGCCGGCCATGAGGCCACTCGGCAGCAGGGCAGCTGCGGATAACGAACCCAGGAACCCTCGCCGCGATGTGCGAATTCTCATGGATCGCGACTCTAACCGATCACTTCACATCCCGGACAACCTAGAATCGGCAGCCAACGGGGCTGGCCAGCGGGGCCGGCCAGAACCGTCGGGGGACTGATGCGGGCGACGGCATGGGTGATGCTGGGATTGCTGGCCGGTGGCGCGCAGGCGGCGCCGCTCCCGGATGCCCATTGGGCGATGCTCGACGATTACTGCGTCAAGTGCCACAACACCACCGACTGGGCGGGCGAGATGGCGCTGGACGCCATGGGCGCATGACAACGCCGCGGTGGCCGCCGACACGCAGACCTGGGAGAAGGTGGTCAAACGCCTGCGTGGCGGCCTGATGCCGCCGCCCGGCGAGAAGCGCCCGGGCAACGCGCAGCTGGAGTCCTTCGTGCACTGGATGGAAGGCCGCATCGATACCAATGCGGCCGGCAAGCCCCACGTCGGCTACGTGCCGCTGCATCGGCTGAACCGCCGCGAGTACACCTACGCGGTGCGCGATCTGTTCGGTCTGGATTTCGACCCGACCTCGCTGCTGCCGGAGGATGATCTGTCCGACGGCTTCGACAACACCGCCAAGGTGCTGCAGGTCTCGCCGACCTTCCTCGACCAGTACCTGGCCGCGGCGCGCAATGTCGCGGTGGCCGCGGTGGGCAACCCCGCACAGCGGCCGGTGGGCGCGCCGTATACCAATCCGCAGCCGGGCCCGCAGCACAATCACGTGGAAGGCCTGCCGTTCGGCACGCGCGGCGGCTTCGCGGTGGAGCATATCTTCCCGGCCGACGGCGAGTACGAACTGAACATCAACGACATGGCGCGCGCGCTGTGGGTCGAGGGCATGGAGTTCCAGAACCACCTGATCGCGCTGGTCGACGACGAGGTGATCTACGAGACCACGCTGGGCGGTGAGGACGACCAGAAATCCATCGACCAGCATGGCGACGCGCCGGTGGACGCCATCAACCGGCGCCTGAAGAACATCCGCTTCCATGCCAGTGCCGGGCAGCATCGCGTGGCGGTGACCTTCCGCGCGCGCAGCTACGCCGAATCCGATTCGCGCCTGCAACTGCTGGTGCCGGGCGGCGGCGAGGATCGCGTGCTGAAGGTCAACAGTTTCGAGATCCGCGGGCCGTTCAAGACCGATGGCGTCAGTGAAACCGCCAGCCGCCAGCGCATCTTCACCTGTTATCCCGCCAGCGCGGCCGAGGAGTTGCCCTGCGCGCGCCGGATCGCCGGCAGCATCGCGCGGCGCGCTTTCCGCCGGCCGCTGCGCGACGGTGAGGTGGACAACCTGCTGCAGGCCTACACCCGCGAGCGCGCGGGCAGGAGCTTCGATGAGGGCGTGCGCGGCTTGATCACGCGCATCCTGGCCAGCCCGGATTTCCTGTTTCGCGCCGAGGCACCGCCGGCCGGCGAGGGCAGGCCCGGCGACACCTACGCGCTGTCGGATCTGCAGCTGGCTTCCCGCCTGTCCTTCTTCCTGTGGAGCAGCCTGCCGGACGACGAACTGCTGCAGGTGGCCGCCGCGGGCCATCTGCATGAGGACGCGGTGCTGAGCCAGCAGGTGCGGCGCATGCTGGCCGATCCGCGCGCCCGCGCGCTGGCCACGGATTTCGCATTCCAGTGGCTGGGCCTGGCCAAGCTCAAGGACATCGAGCCGGATCCGCTGGTGTTTCCGTACGCGGCCAATCACCGCGACCTGGATGGGGACCTGCGCGAGGATTTCCGCGAGGAGATCCGCCAGTTCGTCGATGCCGTGTTCCGCGGCAATGCCAGCGTGCTGGACCTGATGAACGGCGACTACACCTACCTGGACGAGCGCCTGGCGGTGCACTACGGCATCAACGACGTGAAGGGCTCGAGCTTCCGCCGCGTGACGCTGAAGGATCCGAACCGCTTCGGCCTGCTGGGCAAGGCCGCGGTGCTGATGGTGTCCTCGTATCCGAACCGCACCGCGCCGGTGCTGCGCGGTGAGTGGATCCTGGACAACATCACCGGCACGCCGCCCACGCCGCCGCCGCCGAACGTGAAGTCGCTGAAGGATCCGATCCCCGGCGACAAGATCCTCACCATGCGTGAGCAGATGGCCCTGCATCGCAGCAGCAAGAGCTGCTTCGCCTGCCACGGCGTGCTCGATCCGCTGGGGCTGTCGCTGGAGAACTTCGACGGCGTGGGCCGCTGGCGCGACAAGGACCGGCAGGCCGGCACGCGCATCGATGCCTCCGGCGTGCTGCCCGATGGCACCCGGGTGAGCGGGCCGGTGGACCTGCGCAAGGCGCTGATGAGAAACCCCGACCAGTTCGTGCAGACCCTGGTGATCAAGCTGATGACCTATGCGGTGGGCCGGCCGATCGAGTGGCAGGACATGCCGACCATCCGCGCCATTGTCGAAGCCGGCGCCAGGGACAACTACCGCTTCGCCACGCTGCTGGACGGCATCGTGCGCAGCGCGCCATTCCGCATGCAGCGGATTCCGGTCGACACGAAGACTCCCGACACCCGCCAGGCGGCGCTCATCCAGTAGGGGAACACAGCGATGTTCATCACCAGGAAACACCTGAACCGCCGCACCGTGCTGCGCGGCGCCGGCGCCGCGATCGCGCTGCCGCTGCTCGACGCCATGATTCCGGCCGCCACCGCGCTGGCCAATACGGCAGCCGCACCGAAGGTGCGCATGGGGTTCGTGTACTTCCCGCACGGCGCGGTGCAGAAGTACTGGCAGCCGGAGAAGGTCGGCACGGACTTCGATCTGCCGCGCATCCTGGAACCGGCCAAAAAGCATCAGGACGTGATGACCGTCGTCACCGGCCTGCGCAACAAGGGCGGGGAGAGCAATACGCCGCACGCCATCATCGCCGGCACCTGGCTGGGGTGCGTGAAGCCCACCGCGCACGCATGATCCGCATGCGGCCACCACGGTGGACCAGATGGCGGCCCGGGCACTGGGTGCGGACACCGCGCTGCCGTCGCTGGAACTGGCCACCGAGGTCGGCGCGGTGTGCGATCCGGGCTACGGCTGCAGCTACGGCTACACCGTGTCCTTCCGCTCGCCCACGCAACCGCTGCCGATGGAGTACAACCCGCGCAAGATCTTCTACCGCCTGTTCGGCCAGGGCGATACCTCCGCCGAGCGCGCGGCCATCACCAGCGAGAACGGCAGCATCCTGGACGCCGTGACCGCGGACGCGGCGGACCTGGCCAGGCGCCTGGACGCGCGCGATCGCGCGGTGGTGGACGACTACCTGGACTCGGTGCGCGAGATCGAGCGCCGCATCCAGAAGGTGCAGACCGAGGGCATGGGCGGCGTGCAGCTGCCGGATGCGCCGATGGGGGTGCCGGCTTCCTTCGAGGAACACCTGAAACTGCAGTTCGAGCAGATCGCGCTGGCCTGGCAGGCCAACCTGACGCGCGTGGCCTCGTTCATGATGGCCCGCGAGGTCAGCATGCGCACCTACAACAACCTGGGCATCTCCGAAGCGTTCCACCCGCTGTCGCACCACCAGGAGAACCCGCAGAAGATGGAACGTCTGGCCAAGGTGCAGGCCTTCCACACGCAGGTGTTCAGCACCTTCATCGACCGGCTGCGCGCCACGCCCGACGGCGATGGCACGCTGCTGGATCACTCCATCATCCTGTACGGCAGCAACATGTCCAACAGCGACAAGCACAACAACGATCCGCTGCCCTCGGCCGTGTTCGGCCGCGGCAACGGCAGGATCAAGGGCGGCCAGCACCTGCACTATCCGCAGGACACGCCGCACGCCAACCTGCTGCTGACGTTGCTGGAGCGCGGCGGCGTGCCGGTCGAAAAGGTCGGTGACAGCACCGGCACCTTCGCCGAGATGTGACGGCCCCCATGCGCAGATACCTGTGGCTGGCATTGCTCGCCCCGGCGCTGGCCGTTGCGGCGGGGAGCGATGCGGCCAACCAGCAGCTGTTCAAGGCGCTGCAGGCGCAGGACCCCGAAACCGCGCTGTATGCGCTGTCCGAGGGCGCCGATGCGCGCGCGCACGAGCCGGACGGCACCACGCCGCTGCACTATGCGGCGCACTACGCCGACCTGCGGCTGATCAAGGCGTTGCTGGCGGCCGGCGCGGACCCGAACGTGCAGAACAATTTCGGCTCCAAGCCACTGGCCGAAGCCGCGACCACCGGCAATGCCGAGGCCATCCGGCTGCTGCTGCAGGGCGGCGCCGATGTGGAGGCGAAGAATCCGGAAGGCCAGACCGCGTTGATGGTGGTGGCGCGCTCCGGCAAGGTCGAGGCCGCCAGGGAGTTGCTCAAGGCCGGTGCGAACGTCAACGCACGCGAGGGCTGGTCCGACC
Organism: uncultured Gammaproteobacteria bacterium; assembly: GCA_963812195.1. GTDB lineage: Bacteria > Pseudomonadota > Gammaproteobacteria > Steroidobacterales > Steroidobacteraceae > ZC4RG30. Next base: position 33,117 of record CAWEUI010000005.1, on the reverse strand, counting down.
AGAGCGCGCTGATGTGGGCCGCCGCCGAGAAGCATCCGGAGATGATCCGTCTGCTGATCAAGTCCGGGGCCGACGTGAACGCGCGCGGCAAGATCCGCGAGTGGGCCAGGCGCATCACCTCCGAGCCGCGACCCAAGGGCATGAACCGCGGCGGCCTCACGCCGCTGCTGTACGCGGCGCGCGAGGGCTGCACACCCTGCGCGAAGGAACTGCTGGCCGGCGGCGCGGACATCAACCTGGCCGATCCGGACCAGACCACGCCGCTGGTCGTGGCCCTGATGAACCTGCACTTCGATTTCGCGATGTTCCTGATCGACCACGGCGCCGACGTGAACCGCTGGGACCTGTACGGCCAGACGCCGCTGTACGTGGCCATCGACATGAACACCCTGCCGGTGGGCGGCCGGCCGGACCTGCCGAGCGAGGATTTCACCAGCGGCTTGCAGGTGGCCGAGCATCTGCTGCAGAAGGGCGCGGACCCGGACATTCCGCTGACGCTGCGTCCGCCGTACCGCAACTACATCTTCGACCGTGGCGGCGACACGGTGCTGTCCACCGGGGCGACGCCGCTGCTGCGCGCGGCCAAGGGCGGCGACATCGCGGCCGTGAAACTGCTGCTGAAGTACAAGGCCGACTACGACTTCCCCACCGATCAGGGTGTCACGCCGCTGATGGCCGCGGCCGGCATGGGCCACGGCGCCAATCCCACGCGCGGGCGTTACAAGACCGATGAGGAGGGCGCCGAGTGCGCGCGCTTGATCATCGAGGCCGGCGCCGACGTGAACCACGCACAGGAGCGCACCGGCCAGACCGCGTTGCATGCCGCCGCCCAGCATGGCTGGGTGAAGACCATGCAACTGCTGGCCGACAAGGGCGCGGATCTGGAATTCGCCGACAGCCGCGGGCTGCATCCCATCGATTACGCCGCCGGCCGTCAGCCGCGCGGCTTCCTCGAACCCGAGGCCGGATCACAGAAGGACGCGATGGACCTGCTGCGCAAGCTGATCCTCGCGAAGACCGGCCGCCAGCCGCTGGAATACAAGGGCCCGCCGCTGGGCCGGATCCAGCGCGGCACGGCCTTCGAGCCGGATCGGGGGCAGGGGCCCCAATCGAAGGCGCCCGCTGCGCCCGCGAAACAGGGGCCGCCGGCGCAACAGCGGCAGCGGCAGCAATAGCTGGGAAGGCGGCCGGCATTCCGATTAGAATGCCGCCCCCTCCAGAACGTCCCCATCGTCTAGAGGCCCAGGACACTGCCCTTTCACGGCGGCGACAGGGGTTCGAATCCCCTTGGGGACGCCAGCTCTGGCAATCCCCAAAAGTATTCCGCGTTTGCGCCGGCTTACTGCCCGGTGGCCAGCTGCTGGCGCTCCTGCAGCGTCTGCTGCTGCTTCTCGAGAAGCTGCTGACGCTCCTGGATCTGCGCCCGCTCCTGGTCCAGCAGCTGCGCGCGCTCCTGCAACTGGTTGCGTTCGCGCACCAGCGACTCCTGCCGCTCCTGCAGCCGCTTCTGCTCCTGGCTGATCGTCTTGCCGCGTGCCTCGCGACTGCCGGCGGCACCCGCCGCGCTGCGTTCGCGCTGCAGCAGTTGCTGCTGCTGTTCCAGGCGCGCCCGTTCCCTCGTTACCAGCTGCTGCTGATCCTTCAGGCGGTCGCGCTCCTGGTCGTGCAGCCGATCCTGGCTCTTCAGGCGGTCGCGGTCCTGATCAGCCTGGTGCTGCAGGTCCCGCAGGCGGTCCTTGTCCCGCGTGCGGTCAACGGTGCCCGCCGGGCTCTGTGGCATGCGCATCGAGTTGTTCATGCCGCCGGCGCCACCGGCTGATCCAGCGCCACCACCACCGCCACCGCCCTGGGCGGCCATGGCGACAGGAAGCTGCGCCGCGAACGCGACGGCAGCGAGCAGGGGAAGCGTGCGATACCGACGTTTCATGGGCTGATCCTCTTGGTGTGTCTGACTGCGTGACATATTCACCGCCTGTCCTTAAGTGAACCTTAAGGCGCGGCGGGTCCCGCGAGGAAACGCGGCCAATCAGCCCGGGGAGGGCTGTCCGGCGACCAGCCCGAGCTTCAGCAGGCTCTCGGCCGTGGCACGAATGCATTCCTCCGGGGGGCGTGGCTGCCAGGCGAGCAGGCGCCGCGCCTTGTCATTGGTTGCATGCTTGACCCTGCCCAGCTCCGGCGCCGCCGCCTGCGCCAGCTTCATGCCGCAGGTGGCCAGTGCCTTCACTACCCAGTCGGGAATCTCACGCCGGGGAACGCGTCGCGCGGCAGCGCCGATGGATTGCCGCAGCACCTCGGCGATCTGCAGCAGCGACACACTGGGGCCAGCCACCGCGAGGAAGCGTTCGCCGCGCGCCGCCGGGTTGGTCATGGCGCGCAGGTGCAGGTCGGCCACATCGCGCACGTCCACCACGCCGAAGGACAGCCTGGGGCAGGCCGGCACGCTGCCGCCGAGCATGCGCTGGATGATCTGCGTCGATGCCGACAGATCCTCGTCCCACACCGGTCCGAACACCGCCACCGGATTGACCGTGGTCAGCTCGAGCGCTCCCCCTTCACGTTGCATGAACTGCCAGGCCGCGCGCTCGGCCAGCGTCTTGGACTTCACGTAGGCGGTGAGTTGGCGGCCTTCCAGGTTGGTCCACCAGGTCTCATCGAACGGCGCCGCCTGCGGCGCATGGCCATAGCCGATGGCGGCAAAGGAAGAGGTGAGCACCACGCGCTGCACGCCGGCATCGCGGGCCGCGCGCAACACCCGCAACGTGCCTTCGCGCGCGGGAATGATCAGCTCGTCCTCGTGGCGCGGCACGCCGGCCGGCAGCGGCGAGGCCACGTGCAGCACGTACTGGCAGCCCTGCGCGGCTTCGGGCCAGCCCGCGTCGTCGGCAAGATCCGCGGTCACGAAAGACAGTCCGTCGTCATCGGCACTGGCGGCACGGATCGCCGCGCGTACCTCGTTTTCGCGACGTGGGTTGCGCAGGGTCGCGCGCACCGCGTGGCCCGCTTCCAGCAGTTGCGCGATGCAGTGGCCGGCGATGAAGCCGGATCCGCCGGTGACGAGTACCGTACTCATGGGGCGTCAGTGTGCGGCATTCGTGCCTCGCGTCGCGACGTTGGTGCGTTGTCGCATGCGGGCGTAGACTCCGCTCGTACAACAGTCTGCCATGGAGAGGTGTTCCATGAAGACGATCATCTGCGCAGCCCTGGCTGCCTGTTCCCTTGTCGCGATAGTCGGCGTGTTTGCGGTGGCGGGTGAGCCGCAGCAGGGCGCTGCGCCGCCCGTGGCCCTTCCACAAATCCAGTTGCCGCAAATCCAGTTGCCGCCGGGCGTCACGGCCCAGCCGGATAGTTCGCGGCGGCTGGCACTGGACCCAATCGAGATCCAGCCGTACACGCCGCTTCATATCAAGGTGCGGCCTCCGGGCAGCACCTGCTACTTCATCCGCACGCTGCGGCCCCTGTCGCCGCCGGAGAAGTCCTCGCAACCGCACTTCGTTCCGTTGACGTCCGTTGCGCCACATCAGTCCGAAGCGCAGGCCAGAGTGGCCGGTACGGCGTACGGACCGGACTGCACCCGCGGGGGTGAATTGATCCCCGTGCCGGTGAAGCGGCTGCGGCCGGACACCGACGCTGACGCGTCGGGACCGGCGCTGGTTCGCGCAGTCGACCGCTAGACGATCGTCACGCCCGCCTTGCTGAAGGGCAGCGTGCGCACCGTCTTGCCGGTGAACTGCGCGATGGCGTTCATCACCGCCGGGCCGATCACCGGCGTGCCGGGCTCGCCGACGCCGGTGGGCTTGTTGGTCGAGGGCACGATGTACACCTCGATCTTCGGCGTCTGGTTGATGCGCAGCACCGGGTAGGTATCGAAGTTGCCCTGCTTGACGTGGCCGTCCTCGAGCTTGATCTCGCCGCTGGCAATCGCCGACAGGCCGTAGATGATGCCGGACTCCATCTGCATGGCGATGATGTTCGGGTTCACGGCAACGCCGCAGTCCACGGCGCACACCACGCGGCCGACCTTGTAGCCGCCATCCGCCCTGGTCACTTCGACGACCTGCGCCACCACGGTGTTGAACGACTCATGCAGCGCAACGCCGCGCACCGTGCCCTTGGGCAGCGGTGAACCCCAGCCGGCCTTTTCGGCCGCGAGGTTCAGCACCGCCAGATGGCGCGGATGTTTGGCCAGCAGGCCGCGGCGCAGTTCCACCGGATCCTTGCGCGTGGCGCGCGCGACCTCGTCGAGGAAGGCCTCCACCGCATAGGCGGTGTGCGTGGAGCCCACCGAACGCCACCACTGGATCGGCACGCCCAGCTTGGTGGTGTGCAGTTCCACCAGCAGGCCGGGTATCTCGTAGGGCATGGTGGCCGCGCCTTCCACCGAGCTGCTGTCCACCGGCGACTTGGGGTCGGCCAGGAACGTGCCGGCCATGATGGACTGGCCCACGATGCGCTGGCGCCAGCCGGCGAGGTTGCCCCTGCGGTCGATGGCCGCGGTGAGCTTGTGCAGGTACGCGGGGCGGTAGAAGCCGGCGCGCATGTCGTCCTCGCGCGTCCACACCAGCTTCACCGGCTTGCCGCCGCCGTCGGCCTTGGCGATGGCCGCGACGTCGGTGAGGTAGTCCGACCAGGCATTGCCGCGCCGGCCGAAGCTGCCGCCCGCGTACAGCATGTTGATCTTCACCTGCTCGGGCTTCAGGCCCAGCGTGGCGGCGACCGTGTTCTGGTCGCCGGTGTGGAACTGCTCGCCGTTCCACAGCTCGGCGCCATCGGGCCTGACCTGGATCACGCAGTTCATCGGTTCCATCGAGGCATGCGCCAGGAACGGGAACTCGTAAGTGCCCTCGATGAGCCGCGCACCCCGGGCCGCCTTGTCGAAATCCCCGTCCTTGCGCGCTTCGACGCCGGGCTTTTCGGCCAGCGCCTTGTACTGCGCGAAGATGGCATCCGAGCCCATCACGAAGGCATTGCTCTCGTCCCAGTCCACCTTCAGCGCATCGCGCGCCTTCTTGGCCGACCAGGTGTCGCGCGCCAGCACTGCCACGCCTTCGCGTATGTTGGTCTTGAACTGCACCACGTTCACCACGTTGGGCATGGCCTTGGCCGCCGCGGCATCGAAGCTCTTCACCTTGCCGCCGAAGCGCGGTGGATAGGCCACCACCGCCACCAGCATGTCCGGCAGCTGGATGTCCTGCGTGAACACGGCCTTGCCGCTGGACTTGTCATGCGCATCGACGCGCCCGGCGTCCTTGCCGATCAGCACGTAATCGCCGGCATCCTTGAGCTTCACGTCGGTGGGCACCGGCTGCTTTGCCGCCGCGCCGGCCAGCTCACCGAATTTCGCGCTCTTGTTCTTGCCGGCATGGCTGACCACGCCCTTGCTGACGGTGATCTCGCCGGCCGGCACGCCCCACTGGTCCGCGGCGGCGGCCACCAGCATGGCCCGCGCGGTGGCGCCGGCCTTGCGGATGGATTCCCAGAACGCGTTGATCGTGGTGCTGCCGCCGGTGCCCTGCAGGGCGCCGCCGAAGGCCGGGTTGCCGTACAGCTTGGTGTTCACCGGCGCCGGCTCAACGTGCATCTGGCCCCAGTCGGCATCCAGCTCCTCGGCCAGCAACGTGGCCAGGCCCGTGTAGGCGCCCTGGCCGATCTCCGAGTTGGGCGAGATCAGCGTGACCGTGTCGTCCGCGCCGACCTTCAGGAACTGGTCGGGCGCGAGCGTGGCATTGGCCGATCCGCTGGAACAGGCGTTGAGGATGCTGCCGCTGCTCATCACGGCCAGTGTGAGGCCGGCGCCCTTCAGGACATCGCGGCGCGTGAGGCCGCCCAGGGTGTCGGCATTGACGATGGCGGTGGCGGCGCCGTCCGTTGCATTGCGTAGGAAGTGTTTCATGACGGTAATCCTGTGCTGTGGCGGCGTCAGCTGGCGAGCGTGGCGGCGGCGCGGTGGATGGCGGCGCGGATGCGCACGTAGCTGCCGCAGCGGCAGATGTTGCCGGCCATGGCGGCGTCGATGTCGGCGTCGCTGGGCTTGCTGTTCTGCGCCAGCAGTGCCGAGGCGCTCATGATCTGGCCGGACTGGCAGTAGCCGCACTGCGGCACGTTCTCGGCGATCCATGCATCCTGCACGGCCTTGCCCACGGCCGCGGTCGCCACGTTCTCGATGGTGGTGATCTTCTTGCCCACGGCGGCGGACACCGGCAGTACGCAGGTGCGGGTGGCCACGCCGTCCACGTGCATGGTGCAGGCGCCGCACAGCGCCATGCCGCAGCCGAACTTCGAACCGGTCAGATGCAGGCTGTCGCGCACCACCCACAGCAGGGGGGTGTCGTCGGCGACATCCACAGTCATTTGCTTGCCATTGACGTCGAGCGTGATCATCGAAACTCTCCATATTCCCGCAGGGGAATAACGAATCCGCGGTGAAGGCGCGCAGTATCCTACAATCGGCAGGCCATGACCTCCCTGTCACCCGATGACGAGCTGCTTGCCCAGGCGCTTGCCTGGCGCGAAAGCGGACAGCGCGCCGCGATAGCAACCGTGGTGTCCACCTGGGGCTCGGCGCCGCGCCCGGCCGGCAGTCAGCTGGTGTGCAACGAAGCCGGGCAATTCGCCGGTTCGGTCTCCGGTGGCTGCGTGGAAGTGGCGGTGATCGAAGCGGCCGCGCAGGTAATGCAGGATCACCAACCGCAGTTGCTGGAATTCGGCGTCAGCGACGAGCTGGCATTCAGCGTGGGGCTGGCCTGCGGCGGGCGTATCCGCGTGTACGTGGAGCCACTGGAGTAGCCGATGCGACAGGGCATGGCGCATGCGCTGCTCGCGGCGCGCCGCGCGGCACGGGCGGTGGCGCTGTACACCCCACTGGATGGCTCGGCGCAGCGTCTGCTGGATGCCGAAGGCCTGGATCTGCTGGCGCTGACCGAACCGGAATACGCCGCCGCCGGCCGCACCGCACTGGCCACGGATCGCGCGCAGGTCGTGGAACATCTCGGCCACGAAGTGCTGGTCACGCCGCACAACCCGCCGCTGCGGCTGATCGTGGTGGGCGCGGTGCACATCAGCGAGGCACTGTGCAAGATGGCGCGCGAGGCCGGCTACGCCGTCACCGTCATCGATCCGCGCAGCGCGTTCCTCAGGCCCGAGCGCTTTGCCGGCGTCACGTTGCTCGACCAATGGCCGCAGGAAGCGCTTGGCGCAGGTCAAACCCGATGCCCGCACGGCCGTGGTGCTGCTCACGCACGATCCGAAGATCGATGATCCGGCGTTGCTGGCGGTATTGCCCACGCCCGCGTTCTACGTGGGCGCGCTGGGCTCCACGCGCACCCACGCCAAGCGCCTGGCGCGCCTGGGCGAGGCCGGCGTGAGCGAGGCGGACCGCGCGCGCATCCACGGGCCGGCGGGCCTGGCCATCGGGGCGCGCACGCCGGCCGAGATCGCCATCGCCGTACTGGCGCAGATCACCCAGTGCCTGCGCCAGGTGCCGGCGTGAAGTTCGGCACGCTGGCACTGGAGGAGGCGCTGGGCGCCGTACTGGCCCACAGCATCAAGCTGCCCGGTGGCACCCTGAAGAAGGGCGCCGTGCTCGGCACGGTCGAAATCAGGCGGCTCACCGTGGCCGGTATCGACCGCGTGGTTGCCGCACGCCTGACGGCCGAGGATGTGCCGGAGGACGTGGCGGCGGCGCGCATCGCGGTGACGCTGGCCGGCGCCGAGGTGGAAACCGGCGGCGCCAGCACCGGACGCGTGAACCTGTATGCGCGGCAGGCGGGCCTGCTGCGGCTGGATGCCGAGCGCGTGCATGCCGCCAATCGCGTGCACGAGGGGCTGACCATCGCCACGCTGCTGCCCGACGCCATCGTGGAAGAGGGCCAGATGCTGGCCACCATCAAGATCATTCCTTATGCGGTGCCGGCCAGTGCGCTGGAGCAGGTCGTGGCCGTGCTGGCGGGCGGGCCGGCATTGCGCGTGGCGCCGTGGCGCGGCATCCGTGCCGCGCTGCTGATGACGCGACTGGCCGGTACCGCGGACTCCGTGCTCGCCAAGATGCGCGGCGCGGTGCTGGGCAGGCTGGGACCACTGGGCGGAGCGTTGATCGCCGAGCAGGTGGTGCCACATGAGGAGCAGGCTGTGGCTGCCGCTTTGCGTGCGCTGCTCACGGGTGCCGAGCGGCCGCAGCTGGTGCTGGTCTCGGGCGTGGCCGCCACGGTGGATCGCGGCGACGTGGTCCCGGCTGCGGTGGTTGCGGCCGGCGGGCGGGTATTGCATGCCGGCATGCCGGTGGATCCGGGCAATCTGCTGCTGCTGGGTGAACTCCCCGATGCCGTGGACAACGTGCCGCTGGTTGGCATCCCGACCTGTGCGCGCTCGCCCAAGCTCAACGGCTTCGACTTCGTGTTGCGCCGCCACGCCGCCGGCGAGGCGGTCGCACGCGAAGACATCATGGCAATGGGGGTGGGCGGCCTGCTCACCGAGATCGAGACGCGCCCGATGCTGCGCGACACCAGGTCGCGCCAGAAAGTGGACTAAGTCGGCAATCCGGCGGCGATGAACTGGCACAGCCGGTGCGCGGTGGTGCGCAGCGGGACCGGCAGCACATTGCTGCTGTCGCCGTGCAGGATGAACGCGGCCCGTTCGGAGAATTCCAGCGCGCGGCTGGTGTCGGTGAGGTTGTCCAGGATCTCCGCGCACAGCTCGCGCGCGGCTTCACGGCGGATGGACAGCGGCGCGGGCTGGTCCAGGCCCAGTCTGTGGAACAGGTCGTTGGTTCGGGAAGGCGCTGCCTTCATGTTCATTCCCGGCGCTGCATGGATGATGGAATTGATCATGCAGTGGGGCGTCGCGCGGCGGCCGTGTCGCGGATCGCACTTCGCGGGCGCATCGCGGGGATTGAGGCTTTCACTGACCCGCCGATGATGGCGCTCCCTACCGGATTCGAACCGGTGTACTAGCCTTGAGAGGGCTATGTCCTGGGCCTCTAGACGAAGGGAGCGGGGCTTGAGCCTGAAGAAGCCGGGCAACTGCTGCGGTCAGGCGGGCAAGGCGCGGTATTATAGGCGGCCTCGATCCTTCCTCAAGTCTTTAAATATCGCCGGAAAACCTGCATTGAATCCCGATTCCGAGGCCGGCGGCGCACCGGCTGGTGCGCCGCGCATCATCCCGCGTGCCGAGCACCCCATCTCCCGCCAGCAGATTTCGCAGAACGCCCTGAGGGTGCTGTACCGCTTGCGCGAAGGCGGCCACCAGGCCCTGCTGGTGGGCGGCTGCCTGCGCGACCTGCTGCTGGGCGTCACGCCCAAGGACTTCGACGTGGCCACCAGCGCGCGTCCGGAAGAGGTCAAGCGCCTGTTCCGCAATTGCCGGCTGATCGGCCGGCGCTTCCGTCTGGCGCATGTGTTCTTCGGCCACGAGATCATCGAAGTGGCGACCTTCCGCGCGGCCAGCGCGCCCTTGCCCGGCGCCGAAGAGGCCGACGATCCGGACATTCTGCTTGAGGTCGGCGCCAGTGAGGATGATGAGGAGGCCGAAGCCGAATTCGACGCCGAACGGGAGCGCGAAGCCGACGCGGACGAGGACGGCGTGGGTGATCAGGATGATTTGCCCGCGGCCGCCGGCAGTACGGGTGGCGGGGACCGGCTGCTGGACGAAGGGGGCCGGATCCTGCGCGACAACACCTACGGCACTGTCGAAGAGGACGTCTGGCGGCGCGACTTCACCTGCAATGGCCTGTATTACAGCATCGAAGACTTCTCGCTGCGCGACTACGTCGGCGCAGTCGAGGACATCCAGGCACGGCGCCTGCGCCTGATTGGTGATCCGGCACAGCGCTATCGGGAGGACCCGGTGCGCATGCTGCGCGCGGCGCGCTTCGAGGCGAAGCTGGGCTTCACGCTGGAAGCGGCCACCGAGAGCTCGCTGGCCGAACTGCGCGACCTGCTCACCGACGTGCCGGCGGCGCGCCTGTTCGACGAGACCCTGAAGCTGTTTCTCACCGGCCATGGCGTGAAGTCGCTGGAAGTGCTGCGCCGGCGCGGCCTGCTGGGCGTGTTGTACCCGGGTGTGGAGCGCTACCTGACGAGCCATCCGGATGGCCCGGTCGGCAAGCTGCTCGAGCTGGGGCTGGCCAATACCGATGCGCGCGTGCTGGCCGGCAAGTCCGTCACGCCCACCTTCCTGTTCACGCTGTTGCTGTACGGACCGATCGCCGCGCAGATCGAACAGCAGCCGGCCGAGCAATGGGGCGACGTGGGCACCATCCTGGATGCCTGTGATGTGGCGCTGCGTGAGGCCACGCGGCGCGTGACCATCCCGAAGCGCTTCTCGCTGGGTGTGCGCGACATGTTCGCATTGCAGCCGCAGCTGGAGCATCCGCGCAGCCGCCGCGTGCTGCGCCTGATCGAACAGCCGCGCTTCCGCGCCGCCTTCGACCTGCTGCTGCTGCGCGCGCAGGCCGGCATGGCGCAGCAGGAACTGGTGGACTGGTGGACGGCGCTGCAGAGCGCCAATGCCGATCAGCGCCAGGAAATGGTGCGGGCGCTGGAGGCCGCGCGCGGCCAGCGCGGTGCCGAGGGCGGCGAGGGCGGCAGACCGCGGCGCCGGCGGCGTCGCCGAAGACCCCCGCAAGGCAGTTGAGCATGGAGAACTGGGTGCCGGCTTACATTGGAGTCGGTAGCAACCTGGGCGATCCGCAGGCTCGCGTGCGCCTGGCCTTCGAGTCGCTGGCCGCCTTGCCGCGGACGCGGCTGATTGCACGGTCCCGCCTGTATCGCACACGCCCCATGGGGCCGGTGACGCAGGACGATTTCATCAACGCCGTGGCGGGTCTGCTCACGCAGCTGCCCGCTTCGGGCCTGCTCGCCGCCATCCGCGGCATCGAGGCGGCGGCCGGCCGGGTGCGTGGTGAACGCTGGGGGCCGCGCACGCTGGACCTGGACCTGCTGGTGTATGGCACCGAGCAGATCCAGTCCCCCGAGCTGACCGTGCCGCATCCGGGCATTGCCGGGCGCGGTTTCGTGCTGGCGCCGCTGGCCGAGATCGCGCCGACGCTGGACATCCCCGGCGTCGGCCGCGTCGAAGGATTGCTCGGTGCGCTGGCCGACGACGGCATCGCCGAGGTCATCGCCGCGTGAATTCGATCCGCCATCGTTACATCGCCGTGGAAGGTCCCATCGGCGTGGGCAAGACCAGCCTGGCGCGGCGGCTGGCCGCCACGCTCAATGCACAACTGGTGCTGGAGCTGGCCGAGGAAAATCCCTTCCTGGAGCGCTTCTATCGCAATCCGCGCGCCGGGGCGTTGCCGGCGCAGCTGTATTTCCTGTTCCAGCGCGCGCAGCAGCAGGCGTCGCTTGCGCAGCAGGACCTGTTCGGCAGCGTGCGCGTGGCCGACTACCTGATGGCCAAGGACGAGCTGTTCGCCCACATGATCCTGGACGCCGAGGAGTACGGTCTGTACCGCCAGGTGTACGAGCGCCTGGCCGTCGAAGCACCCCAGCCGGACCTGGTGGTGTATCTGCAGGCGCCGGTGGACGTGCTGCTGGATCGCATCGCGCGACGCGGCATCGCCCATGAGAGCCTGATCGACCGCGCCTACCTCACGCGGCTGAACGAGGCCTATGCGCGCTTCTTCCATGCCTATGAGGCCGGCCCGCTGCTGATCGTCAATGCGGCAGCGATAGACCCGGTCAGCAACGAAGCAGATTATGAGGAGTTGCTGGGGCAGATCGCCGGTACGGTGCGCGGCCGGCTCTACTACAATCCGTTGCGTCACAAGGGGTTATAGGGGTTTCCACGGCATGTACACGCAGCTGCAGATGCGCGATTCAGCCCGCCCGCCGGTCACCTTGACCACGCTGGCGAAGATGCGTGCCGACGGCGTGCCCATCGCTTCGCTGACCTGCTACGACGCCAGCTACGCGGTGCTGGTCGACGAGGCCGATACGGACCTGGTGCTGGTAGGCGATTCGCTGGGCATGGTCATCCAGGGTCACGACACCACCGTGCCGGTGACCATGGACCAGATGGTGTATCACACGCAGGCCGTGGCGCGCGGCACGCACCGGCCGTTCCTGATGGCCGACCTGCCGTTCATGAGCTATGCCTCGGCCGAGCAGGCGCTGAGCAACTCGGTGCGGTTGATGCAGGAGGGCGGGGCGCGCATGGTGAAGCTGGAAAGCGGTGCCGAACAGCTGCGCATCGTGGAATTCCTCGCCGACCACGACATCCCGGTGTGCGCGCACCTGGGCTTGCGGCCGCAGTCCGTGCACAAGACCGGCGGCTTTCGTGTGCAGGGCCGGCAGCAGGAAGCCGCCCAGCGCATCGTGCGCGAGGCAAAGCAGCTGCAGGACGCCGGCGCCGACATCGTGCTGCTGGAATGCGTGCCGAACGAAGTCGGCCAGGCGGTCACGCAGGAGCTGGACGTGCCGGTGATCGGCATCGGCGCCGGTCCGCATGTCAGCGGGCAGATCCAGGTGATCTACGACGTGCTGGACATCACCTCCGGTCGCAAGCCCAAGTTCGTGCGCAACTTCCAGCAGGGGCTGGACTCGCCGCTGGCGGCGCTGAAGGCCTACGTGGCGGCGGTGAAGTCGCAGGAGTATCCCGGCGCCGGAGCACTGCTTCTCCTGATGCGCACGCTGGAGCGCATCGGGGACGTGCGTGAGCAAGTGCGTGCCTGGAGGGCCGAGGGCCTGACGGTCGGCTTCGTGCCCACCATGGGCTCGCTGCATCTGGGGCACATGAGCCTGCTCTCGGCGGCGCGCTTCCGCGCCGACCGGGTGATCGCCAGCGTGTTCGTCAATCCATTGCAGTTCGGTCCGGGCGAGGATTTCGAGCGCTACCCGCGCACGCCCGAGGACGATACCCGGCTGTTGTCCGAAGCCGGCTGCGACGTGCTGTTCCTGCCCGCCGTGGACGAGATCTATCCGCAGGGGCAGTCCAGCGCCACGCTGATCAGCGTCAAACCGTTGTCGGAAATCCTGGAGGGCGCCCAGCGCCCCGGCCATTTCGACGGTGTCGCCACCATCGTGGCCAAGCTGTTCGGCATCGTGCAGGCGGACATCGCGGTGTTCGGCGAGAAGGACTACCAGCAGCTGGCCATCGTGCGGCGCATGGTGCAGGACCTCGCGATCCCGGTGGAGATCGTCGGTGCGCCGACGGTGCGCTCGCCCGACGGGCTGGCGATGAGTTCGCGCAACCGCTATCTGACCGAGGCCGAACGCGCGCAGGCACCGCGCATCTTCGCCACGCTGAAGGCCGCCGCCGAACGGATCAACGCCGGCGAGTGCGACTACACCGAGTTGTCGGACTGGGGCCGGCAGGAGCTGCGCGCCGCACAGATGCAGCCGGACTACTTCGAGGTCCGTGATGCGCAGAGTCTGCAGGCCCCGGGAGCGGACAGCCGCGAGCTGGTGGTCCTGACCGCCGCGCGCCTGGGGCGGGCGCGGCTGATCGACAACCTGCGCGCAAGCCGCTAGCTCGGACTGTTGGGTTCTCCGGCAAACCGGGACGCAGGATCCTCAGAACTGCCCGGGCCGATCTGCCGATCAGCGGCGAGTCGCCGCATCGCCCAGCGCGCATGTTCTGCGATCAACGCTGAATGGCTATTGCCGTGCGCCGCCACCGCGCGCCGCGCAGCCTCATCGGCCGGCCCGTTGCCCAGCGCCACCATCACATTGCGCAGGAACGCCTCGTAACCGATACGACGTATCGCACTTCCTTCGAAGCGCCGCTCGAATTCTTCGCGTGTCCACGTCGCCAGTTCGGTCAGGCGCGGCGCATCGAGTCGATGTCGCACCTTGAAGTCCGGCTGCGCGGCCGCGCGCGCGAACTTGTTCCACGGACACACGAGCTGGCAGTCGTCGCAGCCGTAGATGCGATTGCCGATGGCCGGACGCAGCTCTTCCGGGATGCTGCCCTTGCAGCTCGATGGTCAGGTACGAAATGCAGCGCCGCGCGTCGAGCTGGTACGGCGCGACGATGGCCTGCGTCGGGCAGGCCGGCATGCAGGCCGTGCAGGTGCCGCAATGCGCCGATGCCGGTGCATCAACCTCCAGCGGCAGGTCGGTGTAGATCTCGCCGAGGAAATAGTACGAGCCGGCGTCCCGGGTGATCAGGTTGGTGTGCTTGCCGATCCAGCCCAGGCCTGCGTTGCGCGCCAGCGCTTTCTCCAGCACCGGCGCCGAATCCACGAATACGCGGTATTGATGCGGCACGCGCGCGGCGATGGAGCCGGCCAGGCGTGCCAGCGCGGCGCGCATTACCTTGTGGTAGTCGCGGCCCAGCGCGTAGCGCGACACATAGCCCAGTCGCGGATCGGCAAGTACGCTTTCGGCGTCGGCCGCATCGCCAGGCCAGTAGTCCATGCGCGCGCTGATCACGCGCAGGGTGCCGGGAAGCAGCTCGGCCGGGCGGCTGCGCCGCGTGCCATGGCGCGCCATGTAGTCCATCTCGCCGTGCCTGCCGGCATCCAGCCACTGCAGTAGCCGCGTTTCGTCTTCGGCCAGATCGATATGGCTGATACCGACGTCGGCGAAGCCCTCAGCCTGCGCCAGCGCCTGCAGCTCCGCGCGCGTCAACGGTGCGTTCATCGGCACTCAGTATACTGATGGCCAACATGGCGCTTCCCGAAGAGATCTACAGCGCGGCGCAGGTGCGGCAGATGGAAGCCGCGGCCGTGGCCGATGGCATCGCCGGCTATGCCCTGATGCAGCGCGCCGGCGCGGCGGCGTTCGGCGCAATGCGCCAGCGCTGGCCGCTGGCGCGATCCATCGTCGTCGTGGCCGGGCCCGGCAACAACGGCGGCGACGGGCTGGTGCTGGCGCGGCTGGCCAGGCAGGCGGGCCTTGCCGTCACGGTGCTGCTGGAGGGTGATGCCGCGACGCTGAAGGGCGAGGCGAAACAGGCTTTCGAGGAACTCACCAGCGCCGGCACGCCGGTGCAGGCCTTCGATGCGAATGTGCTGGCCGACGCTGATGTGGTGATCGATGCCCTGCTGGGTATCGGCGTGCGCGCGCCGCTGCGCGATGAGTGGGTACGGGTCATCAATGCCATCAATGTCTGTGCGCGCCCGGTGTTCTCGCTGGATGTTCCCTCCGGTCTGGAACCGGACCGGGGTCAGGCGCTGCCGGCCGTGCACGCCTCGGCCACCATGAGCTTTCTGGGATTGAAGCGCGGCCTGTTCGTGGGCGACGGGCCCGAGCATGCCGGCGAGATCCTGTTCGACGGCCTGCGCGTCGCCGGCAATGGCGCGGTTGGCCCGCCGGTGCTGCTGCGCCTGACCAACGAGGATCTGGAACGCGTGCTGCCGCAGCGGCCGCGCCAGAGCCACAAGTCGCAGTTCGGTCGGGTGCTGATCGTCGGCGGCGGCGCCGGCATGCCCGGCGCCGTGCGTCTGGCCGCCGAGGCCGCGCTGCGCGTGGGCGCCGGACTGGTGAGCGTGGCCAGCCTGCCCGAGCACCTGCCGGTGGTGGTGGGGCCGCGTCCCGAACTGATGTTCCATGCGGTGCGCGAGGCCACCGACGTGCAGCCGGCGGTATCCATGGCCGATGTGATCGCCATCGGTCCGGGGCTCGGCCGCGATGGTTGGGCCAAGAGCGTGCTGGCGGCGGTGTTTGCGGCACGGCGCGCCGAGCAACGCCTGGTGGTGGATGCCGATGCGCTGAATCTGCTCGCGGCCGGCCATGGCCCGTCGCGGGTATCCGACTGGGTGCTCACGCCGCATCCGGGTGAGGCCGCGCGGCTGCTGGGCAGCAGCATCGCCGAAGTGCAGGCGGACCGGCTCGCGGCATTGCGGGCATTGTGCGAGCAGCGCGGTGGCACAGTGGTGCTCAAGGGTGCCACCAGCCTGGTGGGCCATGCCGGCGAGGTGGCGCGGTTGTGTGATCGCGGCAATCCGGGCATGTCGGTGCCGGGCATGGGCGATGTGCTCACCGGTGCCATCGCCGGTCTGCTGGCGCAATCGAGCGAGGTGTTCGCGGCCACCGGCGCGGCCGTGTACGCGCATGCCGTGGCCGGCGACCGCTGTGCACGGCAGGGCATGCGCGGCGTGCTGGCGCTGGAGGTGGCGCAGGAGTTGCGCGCCGTGCTGGCGCAGTTCCCGTGAGCGGCTGTTTCCTGCCGGACGAAGCCGCGACGCTGGCCTATGCCGCGCATCTGGCGCGCTACCTGCCGCCGGCCGAAGCGCCGTTCGTGGTGTATCTGCATGGCGATCTGGGTGCCGGCAAGACCACGCTGGCGCGTGGGTTGTTGAAGGCACTGGGCGAGCAGGGCACGGTGCGCAGCCCCACCTATGGTCTGCTGGCCGAGTACACACCGCCGGCCGGTCGTGTGGTGCACCTGGATCTGTACCGCCTCCAGTCAGCGGACGAACTGCTGAGCCTGGGGCTGGCCGATCACTTCCCGGGCAGCCGGCTGTGGCTGGTCGAGTGGCCGGAACGGGCGGCCGGCGCGGGCCTGCCACCCGCCGATGCCGAGGTCAGGATGGACCCGGAAGGCACCGGCCGCCGCATCCATTTGCAGGCCCGCTCGCCCCTTGGCGAGCACTGGGTTACAGCCGCCAGCGCAGACGCGGGATGATGAAAGCGGCCTATCCCCATATTTTTATTGAAATTAGACATATCGCAGCCTAGAGTACCGGCCATGCGGCTCCGGGTCTCATCCAGTCTGCTCGCGATCGGTGTGCTGGTGCTGGCCGCGCCGGTTGCCATGGCGGCCAATCTGTTGCGCGCGGTGTCGCTGGACGCGCCGGGTGCCGACGGGGCCCGTTTGCAGCTGCAGTTGTCGGACGCGCCGCGCCAGAAGATCTTTACCCTGAACCATCCCTACCGCGTGGTGATCGACCTGCCGCGCACCCAGCTGGCCCGGGGTGTGAAATTGCCGGCGGTGGGCGGACCGGTGCGCGATTTGCGCAGCGGCCGGCGCGCTGGCGGCACGTTGCGTCTGGTGCTGGAGCTGAATCAGGATCTGGACCCCAAGGTTAGCGTGGACGGCCGCCAGCTCACGGTCGAACTGGGCTCGGTGGCCGTGGCAGGGCCGCCGGTACCGGTGCGCGCCGCGCATGCGCCGGCCGATGCCGGACGCGACATCATCGTGGCGGTGGATGCCGGCCATGGCGGGCAGGACCCCGGCGCCACCGGCGCCTCCGGCACGCATGAGAAGGACGTGGTGCTGGACATCGCGCGGCTGCTGGCCAAACGCATCGACGCCGAACCGGGCATGCGCGCGGTGCTGACGCGCAATGCCGATGTGTTCATCCCGTTGCGAGGCCGCATCGAGCGCGCGCGCAGCGCCCACGCGGACATCTTCATCTCCGTGCATGCCGATGCCATCCGCAACCGCCACGTCACCGGCTCCTCCGTGTACGTGCTGTCCAATCGCGGTGCTTCCAGCGAGGCGGCCCGGCTGCTGGCGGCCCAGGAGAATGCCGCGGATCTGAAGGGCGGCGTGTCGCTGGGCGACAAGCCCGACGACCTGGCCTCGGTGCTGATCGATCTGTCGCAGTCCGCCAGTATCACGGGCAGCATGGAGGCCGCCGGGCGCGTGCTCGGCCAGCTCGACCACGTCGGCGCAATCCGCAAGACCCAGGTGCAGCAGGCCGCATTCGTGGTGCTGAAGTCGCCGGATATTCCCTCGATGCTGGTCGAGACGGCCTATATCTCCAATCCTGGCGAGGAGCGCAAATTGCGCACGCCCTCCTACCAGAAGAAGATCGCAGGGGCCATCTTCAACGGTGTGCGCGAGTATTTCCGGCAGAGCCCGCCCGACGGCACGCTGTATGCGCGCCAGCGCGATGCGGGCCGCGCCGCGCCAACCATCATCGCCGGCAGCCCCTGAACCGCTAAGATGCACTGGCCTCATGGCCATCCGCATCCTGCCATCCCATCTGGTTGACCAGATCGCCGCCGGCGAGGTGGTCGAGCGCCCGGCTTCGGTCATCAAGGAGCTGGTCGAGAACGCGCTGGACGCCGGCGCCACGCGCATCGACATCGACATCGAGCAGGGCGGGGCCGACCTGATCCGGGTGCGCGACAATGGTGCGGGCCTCGCGGCGGCGGACATGCCGCTGGCCCTGACGCGCCACGCCACCAGCAAGATCGCCAGCCTGGATGATCTGGCCGCGGTGCAATCCCTGGGTTTCCGCGGTGAGGCGCTGCCGTCCATCGCGGCGGTGGCGCGCCTGAGGATGCTCTCGCGTGAACGCGGCGCGGCCGCCGCGGCTGAACTCAGCGCCGCGAACGGGGTGATCGGCCAGGTGCGGCCGGCCGCACTGGCTGAAGGCACCGTGGTCGAGGTGCGCGAGCTGTTCTTCAATGTGCCGGCGCGGCGCCGCTTCCTGCGTACCGCAGCCACCGAGGCCACCCATGTGCTGCGCATGGTGGAGCGGCTGGCCCTGTCGCGACCGGAAATCGCGCTGCGCTACACCAGCAACGGGCGCGAGCAGTTGCGTGTGGAGCCTGCCGAGGACGCCGCCGGCGCGCGCCAGCGGCTGGCGCGCGTGCTGGGTGAGGACTTCGCCGCCGGGGTGATGCAGATCGATGTGGCGACCGGGCCGCTGCGCCTTTCCGGCTGGATCAGCCAGCCGACCTTCTCGCGCGCACAGGCGGATCTCACACACTGGTTCGTCAACGGTCGGGCGGTGCGCGACCGGCTGCTGATCAATGCGGTGAAGGTTGGCTATCGGGACGTGCTGTACGGCGGACGGCATCCGGCGTACGTGCTGCACCTGCAGATCGATCCGCGCGAAGTGGACGTGAACGCGCACCCGGCCAAGCAGGAGTTGCGTTTCCGCGAGTCGCGCGGGGTGCACGATTTCATCCAGCGTGCCATCGAGCGGCGGCTGGCCGATACGCGTCCCGGTGCGCAGGCCAGCGCCGTGGATACCCGTCCGGCGGCCGGCGCACCACAAACCGGGGCCTTCGATTTCCAGGCGCATAGTCCCTGGGCGGTGCGCGAGGCAGTCGATGCCGCGGCCTCAGGGGGCGGCGCGGTGCCGGATCCCGGCACGCTCCCGCCGGCAGCAGGCGAGGCGGAGCGCGATGCGCGGCCGCTGGGCACGGCGATCGCGCAACTGCACGGCATCTACATTCTGGCGCAGGACGCCGACGGTCTGGTGCTGGTGGACATGCATGCCGGCCACGAGCGCGTGCTGTACGAGAAGCTCAAGGCCGATCACGCCGAGCGGCGCATGGATGCGCAGCAATTGCTCGAACCGCTCACCGTGGCCTTGCCCGAAGCGGTGCTGGATCGCGTGCTGGAAGAAGAACAGGAGTGGACGCGCTGCGGCTTCGAACTCACACGGCTGGCACCGGATCGGGTCGCCGTGCGCAGCGTGCCGGCGCTGCTCGCGCGCAGCGATGTGGCCGCTCTGGTGCGCGACACCGCGCTGGCCGTCGCGAACGATGAAGGTGCGCATCATGTGGAGGGCGCCGAGCACCGGTTGCTGGCCACGCTGGCCTGCCGCAGTGCCGTGCATGGCGGCCGGCGGCTGTCATTGCCGGAGATGGACGCGCTGCTGCGCCAGATGGAGCAGACCGAGCGCGCCAGCCAGTGCAACCACGGGCGGCCGACCTTTGCGCGGGTGGCGCTGGCCGATCTGGATCGCCTGTTCCTCAGGGGCAGGTAGGCTGCCAGGGGCGCGATGCACTCGGCAGCAGATCCGGTGGCAATGCCTTTCGGCATTGCCATCCTGGGACCGACCGGCAGCGGCAAGAGCCGGCTGGCCATGCAGGTGGCGGCCGCCCGGCCCGTGGAAATCATCAGTGTGGATTCGGCGCAGGTATATCGCGGTCTGGACGTGGGTACCGCCAAGCCCACCGCTGCCGAACGGCGCGCCGTGGCGCATCACCTTATCGATATCCGCGAGCCGGAAGGCAGCTATTCGGCGGGTGAATTTCGCGCGGACTGCGTCGCGTTGATTCGCGACATCGCCGCGCGGGGGAGGGTGCCGCTGTTGGTTGGCGGCACCATGCTTTATTTCCGCGCGCTGTTCGGCGGCATTGCCGAGCTGCCGGTGGCGGACCAGTCGGTACGCGCGGCGCTGGATGCGCGCGCGGCGCGCGCGGGCTGGCCGGCGCTGCATGCGCAACTGGCCGCGCGCGACCCGGACGGCGCGGCGCGCATTCACCCCCATGACGCGCAGCGTATCCAGCGGGCACTGGAAGTGCTGGAGTTGTCGGGGCGCTCGCAATCGGCGCATTGGAACAGGGCCGGCACGGGTGCGCCGGCCTTCGCGCACTGGCTGGTTTGCATGCTGGAGCCGTCGGGTCGCGAGCAGCTGCACGCGGCGCTGGCCGGACGGCTGGAACAGATGCTGCGGGATGGATTCGTCGAGGAGGTCCGCCGGCTGCTCGACCGTGGTCTGGACGAGCAAGCCCCGGTGCTGCGGCTGGTCGGCTACCGCCAGCTCGTGGCGCATTGCCTCGGTCGCGAATCGCTCCAGGGCGCGACCGTAAGGGCATTGGCTGCCACGCGGCAACTGGCCAAGCGTCAACTGACCTGGATGCGTTCCGGCAAGGTGTTGCCATATGGCACCAAGGTATTGCGGGCCGAACCTTTCGATCCGGATTCTGTCGCAGCCGTAACGCGGAGCTTGATCGAAGCCCCGGCAACCCCATGTTAGAATGCTGCGCACCACAATAAGGAGAATGTCGTGGCCAAGACCCAATCGTTGCAGGATCCGTTCCTGAACGCGCTGCGTAAGGAGCGCGTACCGGTATCCATATACCTGGTGAACGGCATCAAGCTGCAGGGCACCATCGACTCGTTCGATCAGTTCGTCGTGTTGTTGAAGAACAGCGTCAACCAGATGGTCTACAAACACGCCATCTCGACGGTTGTCCCGGCCCGCAACGTGCGCATCCCGGGCAGCGAAGAGGAGAGCGCGGAGGACGCCGCCGACTGATGTTTGAGCGCCCCAGGAGTGGTGAGCGTGCCGTGCTCGTGCGGCTCGGGATCGGCGCGTCCGCTCGATCCGGAAGATCTCGATGAATTCACGCAGCTTGCATTGTCCGCCGGCGCGATTCCGGTCGCCACCATCACCGGGCGGCGCGAGCGTCCCGACCCGCGTTACTTCGTCGGCAGCGGCAAGGCCGAGCAGATCCGGCTCGAGGCCCTGGCCCACGAGGCCGACCTGATCCTGATCGATCACCCGCTCTCGCCCAGCCAGGAACGCAACCTTGAAAAGCTCACCACCCGGCGCGTGCTGGATCGCAGCGGGCTGATTCTGGATATCTTCGCGCAACGCGCCAAGAGCCACGAAGGCAAGCTCGAAGTGGAGCTGGCGCAGCTGCGGCACATCGCCAGCCGGCTGGTGCGCGGCTGGACACATCTGGAGCGGCAGCGCGGTGGCGGCATCGGCCTGCGCGGCCCCGGCGAAACGCAGCTGGAAACCGACCGCCGCCTGCTGGGCAAGCGCGTGCGCGTGCTCACCGAGCGGCTGGAGAAGATCCAGCGCCAGCGCCAGACCGGACGTGGCGCACGCGAGCAGATCCCGGTGCCTTCCATTGCGCTGGTTGGCTACACCAATGCCGGCAAGTCGACCCTGTTCCGGTCGTTGTCCGGTGACCAGCAGACATATGTTGCCGACCAGTTGTTCGCCACGCTGGATCCGACAGTGCGGCGGCTGCGGCTGCCGGGCGGCACCCAGGTGGTCGTGGCCGATACCGTGGGGTTCATCCGCGATCTGCCGCATGAGCTGGTGGCCGCGTTCCAGTCCACGCTCACCGAAGCGCGTGAGGCGACGTTGTTGCTGCACGTGATCGATGCCAGTGACCCACGCCGCGGCGAGCACATCGCCGAGGTGGAGCGCGTGCTCGGTGAGATCGGCGCGGATGCGATTCCGGGCATTCGCGTGTTCAACAAGATCGATCGCCTGGACGAGGCGCCGCGGGTGGATCGGGACGAGGACGGTGCGGTGAGCGCCGTGTGGGTCAGTGCCGCGCGGGAGCAGGGCCTGGATCTGCTCGGCCGAGCGATCGCCGAACGTCTGTCGCGTGCCGTGCGGCGGGTGCGCGTACGGTTGCCGGCGGCCTGCGGCGCAGTGCGTGCGCGACTGTATGCCGCCGGTGTGGTGCAGACGGAGCACAACGTGCGCGATGCGGTGGAGCTTGAAATGGAGCTTCCGGACACTGATCTTGCCGCGTTGCTCGCCGAACCGGGGATCGAGCTTGTTCCACCGGACGGCGATACCCTAGAATTCACCGGCAACGATGCACCGTCATTCAGGGGAATGGCGGTAACCAACGCCTGAAGGCGAAGCAGACATCGATGGCCTGGAACGAGCCCGGAAACCGGGGAGCAGCCGCGAGGTGCCGGTCGAGGAGGTCGTCGACGGGCCCGGGCAAGACCTCGCTCGGCCCGGGCGAGTTCGTCGCCTCGCTGTTCCTGCCGGCGCGCGCAGCCGCGGCAGGGCGACGCCTACCTGCGCTTCATCCCGCGCACCGAGATGGACATCGCCGTGGTCGGCGCCGGCGTCAGCCTGACGCTCGACGGCGACGGCACGCTGCACCGCGGCGCGCGTCGCCCTCGGCGCCGTCGGCGCCGACGGTGCTGCTGGTCGAGGAGGCCGCCGAGGCCCTGGTCGGCACGCACGCTCGACGACGCCGCGCTCGACGCGCTGGCCGAGGCCGCGCTCGCGCCGCCTGCAAGCCGATCGACGACAAGCGCGGCACCATCGACTTACCGCCGCCAGGTCGCCGGCGTGCTCGCCCGCCGCGCCGCCGTGATCGCCCGCGACCGCGCGCAAGGGAGCAACTGCATGAGCAAGATCCACGTCACCACCACCATCAACGGCGACGCGGTCGAGTTCCTCTGCGAGCCGGACGAGACGCTGCTCGACGTGCTGCGCGACGACCTGGGCCTGACCGGCACCAAGGAAGGCTGCGGCACCGGCGACTGCGGCGCCTGCACGGTCATGCTCGACGGCCGGCTGGTCTGCTCCTGCCTGGTGCTCGCGCGCCGAGGCCGAGGGCCAGACGATCGAGACCATCGAGGGCATGGCCGAGGGCGAGCGAGCTGCACCCGCTGCAGCAGAAGTTCCTCGAGCACGCCGCCCTGCAGTGCGGCATCTGCACGCCGGGCTTCCTGGTCGCCGCCAAGGCGCTGCTCGAGCGCAACCCGGACCCGACCGAGACCGAGGTCCGCTACTGGCTGGCCGGCAACCTGTGCCGCTGCACCGGCTACGACAAGATCGTGCGCGCCGTGCTCGGACGCCGCCGCCGAAATGAGGCAGGAGACCGGGATGAACGCTCGATGCGACAAGCGCGAAGCACGCGCCGCACCAGTTCAAGGTCGTCGGCACGCGGCCGTCCGGCCCGACGGCGTCGACAAGGTCACCGGCCGCGCCAGCTTCGGCGCCGACATGACCGCGCCGGGCATGCTCTCGGCACGGTCCTGCGCAGCCCGCACGCCCACGCCCGCATCCGTCGATCGACACCTCGAAGGCCGAGGCGCTGCCGGGCGTGAAGGCGGTCGTCACCGGCGCGCGACTTCCCCGACACGCGCGATGAGCCGGCGAGCGACTGTGACATCGCGACGTGCTGCGCAACGTGCATGGCGCGCGACAAGGTGCTCTACGACGGCCATGCCGTCGCCGCGGTCGCCGCGACCAGCACGGCCATCGCCGAGCAGGCGCTGAAGCTGATCGAGGTCGACTACGAGGTGCTGCCGCACGTCATCGACGTCGACGAGGCGATGCAGCCGGACGCGCCGATCCTGCACGACGACCTTTCACCAAGGGCGTCGAGCCGGCGCCCGACAAGCCGTCCAACGTCGCGCATGCGCGTGCGAGCTCGGCCAGGGCGACGTCGAGGCGGGCTTCGCCGAGGCCGACGTCGTCGTCGAGCGCGCGTTCACGACCGAGCGGTCCACCAGGGCTATATCGAGCCGCACGCCTGCCTCGGCCAGCTGTCGGCACGACGGCAGGCGCGACGATCTGGGTCTCCACCCAGGGCCACTTCATCGGTGCGCGCACATCTGCGCGCGACCTGCTGGGCATGGACGCCGCGCAAGCATGCGCGTCACCGCCGCGGAGATCGGCGGCGGCTTCGGCGGCAAGACCGACGTCTACCTCGAGCCGGTGGCGCTGGTGCTGTCGCAAGAAGTCCGGCCGGCCGGTGAAGATGGTGATGACCCGCGACGAGGTGTTCCGCGCGACCGGGCCGACCGCCTCGGGCTCGATCGACGTCAAGATCGGCGCTACGAAGGACGGCACGCATCACCGCCGCCGAGGCCGAGTTCGCATACCAGGCGCGGCGCCTTCCCGGCTCGCCGGTGCCGACTGCGGCGCGATGTGCGGCCTTCGCGCCCTACGACATCGCCAACGTCAAGGTCGTCGGCTACGACGTCGTCGCCAACCGCCCGAAGCTCGCCGCCTACCGCGCGCCGGGCGCGCCGATGGCGGCCTTCGCCGTCGAGAGCGTGCTCGACGAGCTGGCCGAGAAGCTCGGCATGGACCCGCTCGAGCTGCGCCTGAAGAACGCCGCCCAGCGAGGGCACCAAGGCCGCCTACGGCCCGACCTTCGGCCGCGATCGGCCTACGTCGAGACGCTCGAGGCGGCCAAGGCGCATCCGCACTAGAAGGCGCCGCTCGGGCCGAACCAGGGGCGCGGCGTCGCCTGCGGCTTCTGGTTCAACTTCGGCGGCGAGACCTGCGACGCGCTGAACGTCAACGAGGACGGCACGGTCGGCGCTCGTCGCCGGCACGCCCGACATCGGCGGCAGCGCGCGCCTCGATGGCGCTGATGGCGGCCGAGGTGCTCGGCATCCCCTACGAGAAGGTGCGCACCGTCATCGCCGACACCGCCTCGCTCGGCTACAACGACGTCGACCGGCGGCAGCCGCGTCACCTTCGCCGTCGGGCATGGCGACGATCCAGGCGGCCGCGCAGGCGATCGCAGAGCCTGTGCGAGCGCGCCGCGCAGATGTGGGGCATCGACGCGGAGGCGGTGGTCTGGGAGGACGGCGCAGCGCCAGGCCGGCCGGCGCCGAACGCCGGCAAGTTCGAGCCGCTGTCGCTCGCCGAGATCGCCGCCGAGTCGCGCCAACACCGGCGGCCCGATCGCCGGCCACCACGAGGTCAACGCCGAGGGCGCCGGCCCGGCTTCGGCGCCCACATCTGCGACGTCGAGGTCGACCGCGAGACCGGCCACGTCAAGGTCCTGCGCTACACCGCGATCCAGGACGCCGGCCAGGCGATCCACCCGGACTACGTCGAGGGCCAGATGCAGGGCGGCGTCGGCCCAGGGCATCGGCTGGGCGCTCAACGAGGAGTACATCTACGACGACAACGGCAAGCTGCAGAACCCGGGCTTCCTCGACTACCGCGATGCCGGTCGCCTCGGACCTGCCGATGATCGACACGGTGATCGTCGAGGTGCCGAACCCCGGCCATCCCTACGGCGTGCGCGGCGTCGGCGAGGCGCCGATCGTGCCGCCGCTGGCCGCGGTCGCCAACGCCATCCGCGACGCGCACCGGCGTGCGCCTGACCGAGACGCCGATGTCGCCGCCCAGGGTCCTGGCCGCGCTCGCCGCGGCCGCCGAGTAGGCGCGCCGGAGGGGCGATGGCCTCCGCCGAGCCGGTGACCGTCCAGGTCTGGGGCACCTTGCGCAACGCCCTGGACGGCCGCGAGCGGGTCGAGGTGCGGGCCGGCACGATCCGCGAGCTGCTCGACCGCCTGGGCGAGGACTACCCGGCGCTGCGGCCGCAGCTCGCGCGCGGCGTCTCGATCTCGATCGACGGCGCGGTCTACAACGGCTCCTGGTTCAAGCCGCTCCGCCCGGAGCAGGAGATCGTCCTGCTGCCGCGCATCACCGGCGGCTGAGGCGGCGACGTCCTGCGGATTCCCGTGCGTTCACGGCAGCCTGCCGCAATGCCCGGTTCGGGGATTTGCATGGCCTCGGCCGGTGCCGGGTGCGCTATCAAGGCCGCCGATACGAGCGAGCGCCGCAGGGAACAGCCGATGAAGCACTACAAGATCGCCGCCATCCCCGCCGACGGCATCGGCCCGGAGGTCATCGCCGCCGGGCTGCAGGCGCTCGAGGCGCTGGCGCGGCGCGACGGCGGCTTCCGCCTCGAGGTCGAGCAGTTCGACTGGGGCTCGGACTATTACCGCAAGCACGGCGCGATGATGCCGGAGGACGGCACCGAACGGCTCAAGCCCTTCGACGCGATCTTCTTCGGCGCGGTCGGCGCCCCCGACGTGCCGGACCACGTCACGCTGTGGGGCCTGCGCCTGCCGATCTGCCAGGGCTTCGACCAGTACGCCAACGTGCGCCCGACGCAAGATCCTGCCGGGCATCACGTCGCCGCTGCGCGGGTGTCGGCGCCGGCGACCTCGACTGGGTGATCGTGCGCGAGAACTCCGAGGGCGAATACGCCGGCCGCGGCGGCCGGGCCCATCGCGGCCTGCCCGAGGAGGTCGGCACCGAGGTCGCGATCTTCACCCGCGTCGGCGTGACCCGGATCATGCGCTACGCCTTCAAGCTGGCGCAGTCGCGGCCGCGCAAGCTGCTGACCGTGGTCACCAAGTCGAACGCCCAGCGCCACGGCATGGTGATGTGGGACGAGATCGCCGCCGAGGTCGCGCGGGAGTTTCCCGACGTGACCTGGGACAAGATGCTGGTCGACGCCATGACCGTGCGCATGACGCTGAAGCCCGCAGAGCCTCGACACCGATCGTCGCGACCAACCTGCACGCCGACATCCTGTCGGACCTGGCCGGCGCGCTGGCCGGCAGCCTGGGCGTCGCGCCGACCGCCAACATCGATCCCGAGCGGCGCTTTCCCTCGATGTTCGAGCCGATCCACGGCTCGGCCTTCGACATCGCCGGCAAGGGCATCGCCAACCCGGTCGCGACCTTCTGGACCGCCGCGCAGATGCTCGAGCACCTGGGCGAGACGCGGCTGCCGCGGCGCGCCTGATGGCGGCCGTCGAGCAGGTCACGGCGCAGGGCATCGTGACCCCCGACATCGGCGGCACGGCGACCACCCAGGCAGGTCACCGACGCCGTCTGCGAGGCCATCCGCCGCTCGAACCTCTGACCTCGACGGCCGGGCCGCGCGCCTAGGCTGCCGTCGCGGCCGGGGCGTGGCGCTCGGCGAGGCACTGCGAGTGGTCGGCCAGGACCTCGATGACCCGGCAGTGGGCGATGCTGCCGCCGCGGCACTGCTCGATCATGCGCTCCAGCTCGGCCTTGAGGGAGGTCAGGCGGGCGATCCGGTTCTCCACCTGTCGCAGCTGCGCCCGGGCGATCGCGTCCGCCGCTTCGCAGGAACTGCGAGGGCTGGTCGGCCAGGCTGAGCAGCTCGCGGATCGCCTCCAGGGAGAAGCCGAGCTCGCGGCGCGTGGCGGACGAAGGCCAGTCGGTCGGCTGGCCCTGGCGGTAGAGCCGCTGGTTGCCGGCCGAGCGCTCCGGCTCCGGCAGCAGGCCGATCTGCTCGTAGTAGCGGATCGTCTGGACCTTGCAGCCGGTGCGCCGCGAGAGATCGCCGATGGTCAGCCTGCCGTCGCGTGCCATGATTCTCGAATCTCCAGTCTTTGTAGAGTCCGATTGACAGATGGGGCCGTCCGGTCTGTCGGGCAAGTCGACCCGGGCTTGAATCTACAGCGACTGTAGGTCCCATCTTCCTGTCGAAGGCGAAGGAGCGGCTGTCCGCGGCGAGAGCGCGGGCGGCCTTCCGCCGCAGCGCAAGGACGAGGACCATGCTCGACAGCAAGCCAGACGCGATCCGCCCCGACCGGGACGGCAGCTGCTGCCACGGACACGACCGCGACGACGCGCAGGACCGCGCCGAGACGGCCGGCTGCTGCGGCGGCGGAGTCTCGCAGGCCGACGACTGGAACGCCGGTGCCGGCCGCGGCGCCGCGCGCCTGACCTTCAAGGTCCAGGGCCTCGACTGCGCCGAGGAGGTCGCCATCCTCAAGCGCGAGGTCGGCCCGCTGGTCGGCGGCGAGGACCGCCTGGCGTTCGACGTGCTGAACGGCCGCATGATGGTGCTCGACGGAGCGCCGGTCCGGTGCTCGCCGCGACGACGTCCGGGCAGGCCGTCGCGCGCACCGGCATGACGGCCGAGGAGTGGCGGCCCGGGCAGCGAGACGAGCGGCGCCGAGGACCGCCACCGCCGGCGTGCAGGTCCGCGTTCACGACGTCGAGCGGCGTCGGCGTGCTGGCCGGCTTCGTGCTGCACGTCTGGCTCGCCGGCGGGTCTCGGCGAGGCGCTGCGCCTGTTCGGCGGGCACGGCGGCCACGCCATGCCCTGGCCCGAGGTCGCCGCCTACGCGCTGGCGATCGGCCTTCGGCCTGCGCTTCGTGCTGCCCAAGGCGTGGTTCGCGGCCCGGCGCCTGCGGCCCGACATGAACCTGCTGATGGTCATCGCCGTCGCCGGCGCCATCGCCATCGGCGAGCTGTTCGAGGCCGCCACCGTCGCCTTCCTGTTCTCGCTCTCGCTGACCCTCGAAGGCTGGAGCGTCGGGCCGCGCCCGCCGCGCGATCTCCGCCCTGCTCGACCTCGCCCCGCCGACCGTCCGGGTCAAGGCCGCGGACGGCACGGAGCGCGAGATGCCGGCCGCCGACGTCGCCGGTCGGCACCCGCTTCGTGGTCAGGCCGGGCGAGCGCATCCCGCTCGACGGCCGCGTCCTCGACGGCGGCGAGCAGCGTCGACCAGGCGCCGATCACCGGCGAGAGCGTGCCGGTGCCGCGAAGCAGCCGGGCGACGAGGTCTTCGCCGGCACCATCAACGGCGACGGCGCGCTGGAGGTCGAGAGCACGCGACGCCGCGGAGGACACCACGCTCGCCCGCATCATCCGCATGGTCGAGGAGGCGCACAGCCGGCGCGCCCGGGTCGAGCAGTGGGTCGAGAAGCTTCGCCGCCGTCTACACCCCGGCGGTGATCGTGCTGGCGCTCGCCGTCTTCCTGCTCCCGCCGCTGGCCGCCGGCGGCGGCCTGGGCCGACTGGTTCTACCGGGCGCTGGTGCTGCTGGTCATCGCCTGTCCCTGCGCGCTGGTGATCTCGACGCCCGGTGAGCATCGTCGCCGCGCTGGCCGCCGCCGCCCGCCAGGGCGTGCTGGTCAAGGGCGGCGTCTTCATCGAGCGGCCGGCCCGGCTGCGGCGCGCTGGCCTTCGACAAGACCGGCACCCTGACCTGCGGCGAGCCCGCCGTGGTCGAGGTGATCCCGCTCAACGGCCACACCGAGGAGCAGCTGCTCGAGCGCGCGGCCGCGCTGGAGGCGCGCAGCACCCATCCGCTCGCCCGCGCCGTGCGCGGCTGCGCCGCCGCGCGCGGCATCGAGCCGGCGCCGGCCGCGGAGTGCAGGTGCTGCAGGGGCGCGGGCGTCACCGGCACGCTTCGAGGGCGAGGCCGTTCTGGCTCGGCTCGCACCGCTATCTGCTCGAGCGCGGCCAGGAGGACGCGGAGGCCACGGCACGGGCGGAGGCGCTGGAGCGCGACGGGCAGGACGGTGGTCGCCATCGGCAACGAGCGGCATGTCTGCGGCCTGCTCGCGATCGCCGACACGGTGCGCCCGAGCGCGGCGGAGACGCTGCAGGCGCTGCGCGCCGCCGGCATCGAGCACCTGGTCATGCTGACCGGCGACAACCGCAGCCACCGCCGAGGCCATCGCGCGCGAGGTCGGCATCGACGAGGTGCACGCCGAGCTGCTGCCCGAGGACAAGGTCGCGGCGGTCGAGCGCGCTGGTCGAGCGGTACGGCGAGGTGGCCATGGTCGGCGACGGCGTCAACGACGCCCCGGCCATGGCCCGCGCCCGGCTTCGGCATCGCCATGGGCGCGGCCGGCAGCGACGCGGCGATCGAGACCGCCGACATCGCGCTGATGACCGACGACCTGGAGCGGCTGCCCTGGCTGATCGCGCCACTCCCGGCGCACGCTCGGCGTCATCCGCCAGAACATCGTCTTCGCGCTCGCCATCAAGGCCGCTTCGTGGTGCTGACCTTCGCTCGGTCTCGCGACGCTGTGGGGGGCGATCGCCGCCGACGTCGGGGCCTCGCTGCTGGTCGTGCTGAACGCGCTCCGGCTGCTGCAGGCGGCGCCGCTCGCAGCCGCGCCCGCCGAAACCGGGCCGGCCCGGGGGCCGGCGGCTGCGGCAGCAGGCGGGCTGGGAGACTGACGCCCGGCCGAGCCGCCGCCGCGCCGGCCCGGGCTTGATGTTCCGCGGGTGCGGGCGCGATACTCGCCGGGACCGTGACAGGGTGGGGGCGTCCGACCGTCACCGGAGCCCGGCTGGCGCAGCGCGCGCCCGAGGCCCCGCTCAACGACGACCAACGCCGAGGGAGCGTCCATGCCGAAGCTTCGCAACCTCCTGCTCGCAGGCGCCGCCGTGTTGCTGCTGGGCGCCGGGATCGCCGCGGAGGCGCGGGCCGACTGCGAGGCATCGCCGGCGCCGGCGGTGGACTGGAGCGGCTGCCGCAAGACCGGCCTGATCCTGCGTGGCCAGGACCTGACCGGCGCCAAGCTGGACGACGCCAACCTCGCCCGCAGCGACCTCTCCAGGGCGACCCTGGCGCGCGCCTCGATGGTCAAGGTCGAGCTGTCGCATACGACCCTCAGGGACGCCGACCTCAGTGGTGCCGACCTGACCAAGGCACACGGCACCCGCAGCGACCTCGCCGGGGCCAAGCTGACCGGGGCCACGCTGGCGAAGGCCGAGCTCAGCCGGGCCGATCTCTCGGGTGCGCAGCTCGCCGGCGCGGATCTCCAGAAGGCCGAGCTCGGCCGGGCGGACCTCAGCGGCGCCGACCTGGAGGGCGCCGACCTCAGCGGCAGCTACCTGGCGCGGGCCCGGTTCAAGGACGCCAGGCTGGTCAAGGCGAACCTGACCGACGCCTTCCTGCAGCTGGCCGACGTGACCGGCACCGACCTGTCCCAGGCCGTCGGGCTGACGGCGGAGCAGCTCGCGGAAAGCTGCGGCGACGAGACCACGAAGCTGCCGGCCGGCCTCGCGCGGCCGGACGCCTGGCCTTGTGCCGGCGGCGATTCGACCGACTGACCGTCGGCGCCGCGCCGCTCAGCCGAAGCGCTCGGCCCGGAAGGGAGCGGGGTCGGCGAAGGACGTCTCTCCCGACATCAGCTCGGCGAGCAGGCGGCCCGTGGTCGGTCCCAGGGTGAAGCCCTGGTGCCCATGGCCGAAGTGCAGCCAGAGGCCCTCGTGGCGCGGCGCCCGGCCGACGACCGGCAGCATGTCCGGCATGCAGGGCCGGTTGCCGAGCCAGGGCTCGGCCTCGACCGGCGCGCCCAGCGTCAGCAGCTCGCCGGCCGCCTGTTCGGCACGGCGCAGCTGCACCGGCGTCGGCGGCGCGTCGGGCAGGGCGAGCTCGGCACCGGTCGTGATGCGCAGGCCGCGCGCCATCGGCGCCATGACGTAGCCGTACTCCTCGTCGAGCAGCGGCAGGTCGAGCCCGGCGTTGCTGCCGGCCGCGGCGTGGTAGTGGCGATGGTAGCCGCGCTTGCGGATCATCGGGATCCGGTAGCCGAAGCGCTCCAGCAGGGCCGGCGACCAGGGGCCGAGCGCGACGACCGCGGCGCCGGCCTCCAGCCGGCCCTGGTCGGTCTCGACCTGCCAGCCGCCGTGCGACGCGGGGCGCAGGCTCCGGGCGTCGCCCTCGGCCCAGGTCGCGCCCGACTCGACCAGCAGGCGGGCATAGGCCGCGACCAGCGCCCCGGGATCGCGCACCGTCCAGGGCTCGCTCCAGTGCAGCCCTCCCGCGCCGCCCCGGCTCAGCGCCGGCTCGGCGGCGGCGAGGGCCTCGGGGGCCAGGACCTCGACGGCGACCCCGTAGTCGCGCCGGATGCGCAGGGCGTCGCTTGCCGCCCGCTCCATCAGCTTCGGGCTGCGGAACAGGATGCGGAAGCCCTCGCGCCGGATCAGCGCTTCCGCGCCGGCCGCGGCGATCAGCGGCGCGTGGTCCTCGGCGGCCCGGCGGATCAGCGGCGCGTAGGCCGCGGAGATCTCGGCGTGGCTGCGCGGCGCCGAATGCCGCCAGTAGGCGAGCAGCGGCGCGACGTAGGAGGGCAGGGCGCGCAGGTGGTAGTTGACGTCGTTGCTGCGCCCGAGCGCGATCGCCAGCAGCGTCGGCAGGTGGCGCGGCAGGGCGTAGGGCTCGACGCACTCGGTCTGGATGATCCCGGCGTTGCCGTAGCTGGTCTCGGTCCCCGGCGGGCGCCGGTCGACCAGCGCGACCGACCAGCCGCGCCGCTGCAGCTGCAGGGCGGCGGCGACGCCGGCCATGCCGGCGCCGAGCACGATGACGTCAGGCATTTCGGCCCTCCCGCGAGCCGCTCGGAAAGGGTCAGCCGCGGGCGGCGATCACGGTGATCTCGATCTTGGCGTCGATCATCAGCGGCGCCTCGACGGTGGTGCGAACCGGGAAGGGCTCGGCGAAGTGCCTGCGGTAGACCTCGTTGAAGGCGGCGAAGTCGGCGCGGTCGGTGAGGTAGACCGTGGCCGAGACGACGTCGGAGAGCGACAGGCCCTCGCCGGCCAGCGTGGCGGCGATGTTCTTCAGGGTCTGTTCGGTCTGCGCGGCGATGCCCTCGGGCAGCGAGCCGTCCGCGGCGAAGCCCAGCTCGCCGGAGAGGTAGACCGTGTCGCCGGCGCGGCGGAGCTTGGAGAGGGGAAGCGTCATGAAGGGTCTCCTGGAGGGATGGCGGGGAAGGTGGCGGCCTCGGGCCGCGCCCGGGACCGGATCCAGCGGCCAGATCGGCCGGCGCGCCTTGCGGTCGGGCAGTCGTGCCAGATCGTCGGTCGCGAGGCCACCCCTGTCGACCGATAGCACGGCGCGGGCGAGCGCTGCGAAGGCGGCGCGGAAGGGCGCGCGTGACCCCGGCGGGGCGGCCGTCCCGCCCGCGCTGCGGCAATCCGACACCGGTTCGCCGAGGAACGGCAGCCTCCGCTCTCCGTTCGCCTGACAGTCCCGGACGCCCGCTCCGGGTTTTCCAGAGACCGGAGACCTCCTGCATGAAGAGCTGACTGCTGCCCAGCCTGACGATCGTCTTTCTCGTCGGGGGGCTGGCCCTGCCCGCTGCCGCCGCCCGGCAGGCTCCCTTCACCGGTCGGCAGGCCGACACCGGCCGGCAGGTCTACGAGCAGCAGTGCAGCGGCTGTCACGGCA
>CAWEUI010000004.1:0-11555 GCA_963812195.1 uncultured Gammaproteobacteria bacterium | reverse complement strand
GTTCCAGGTGAGCGAGACACAGCTGGCGATCCGCACCGAATTCGGCAAGATTGTCGAGTCCGACTACCAGCCTGGCCTGCATTTCAAGTGGCCCTGGGACACCGTCCGCCGCTTCGAGCGGCGCATTGTCACGAACCCGTACCATGGCGAAACCTTCCTCACCAGCGAGAACAAGGCGCTGCTGGTGGATTTCTACGTGAAGTGGCGGGTCACCGATCCGGCCAGGTTCTACACCAGCACGCAGGGCATCGAGAGCAATGCGGCGGCGCGCCTGGGCGAGAACGTCAAGGACGGCATCAAGGGCGTGGTGGCGCGCCGTACCCTGCAGGAGATCGTGGTCGCGGAGCGCGCCACCTTCACCGGCGACATGCTGGCGCGCGCCAACGCCACGGTGCAGGACCTGGGCGTCGAGGTGATCGACGTGCGCATCCAGGCCATCGACCTGCCGGAAGAGGTGAGCGGCTCGGTGTATCAGCGCATGCAGGAGAACTTCCGCGCAACGGCCAGCCGGCTGCGCGGCGAGGGCAGGGCGCAGACGCGAGCGCATCAAGGCCGAGGCTGATCGCCAGCGCACGGAAATCCTGGCCGACGCCCAGCGCGACGCGCAGAAGCTCAAGGGCGAGGGCGACAACCAGGCGGCGCTGATCTACTCGAAGGCGTACGGCAAGAACCCCGAATTCTATGCTTTCTACCGCAGCCTGCAGTCTTACCGCAGCGCGCTGGCGCGCGACGGCGATGTGATGGTGATCAGCCCGGACGGCGAGTTCTTCAAGTACCTGCATTCCTCGGGCTCGCGCTAGGCTGACCAGTAAAGTGAAGCTGGAGTGGTCCGATCTGCTGGCGGCCGTGGCAATCGTGCTCGTGCTCGAGGGCCTGCTGCCCTTCCTGAATCCCAACGCCACGCGACGCATGTTCGCCCGGATGGCGCTCATCACCAGCACCGAGTTGCGCGTGGCCGGCTTTCTGAGCCTGATGCTCGGCCTGGTGCTTCTGTACTTCGTCCGCTCTTCACACTAAAGGCGCATTCATGGGTCGTTTCGTCATCGTGATCGGTACCCAGTGGGGCGACGAGGGCAAGGGCAAGGTGGTGGATCTGCTCACCGAGCGGGTCGCGGCCGTGGCGCGCTTCCAGGGTGGCCACAATGCCGGCCACACGCTGGTGATCGGCGGCGAGAAGACCATCCTGTCGCTGATCCCTTCCGGAATCCTGCGCGAAGGAACACGCTGCTACATCGCCAATGGCGTGGTGATCTCGCTGCCGGCGCTGCTCAAGGAAAGCAGGACGCTGATCGATCGCGGCGTACCGGTGTTCGAGCGCCTGCGCATCTCGCCGGGGTGTCCGCTGATCCTGCCCTCGCATGTGGCGCTGGACCAGGCGCGCGAGGTGGCGCGTGGGGCCAGGAAGATCGGCACCACCGGGCGTGGCATCGGGCCGGCCTACGAGGACAAGGCCTCGCGGCGGGCCCTGCGCGTTGCGGACCTGTTCAATCCGCAGCGCTTCGGGGAGCAACTGGCCGAAGTTCTGGAATTCCACAACTTCGTGTTGACGCAGTACTTCAAGCAGCCGGCAGTGGACGTGGCGGCCACGCGCGATGAAATGCTGGCGCAGGCCGAGCACGTCAAGCCGCTGGTGGTGGACGTCACGCGGGAACTGGCCGAGCTGCGTGCCGCCGGCGCCAACGTGCTGTTCGAAGGCGCGCAGGGCGCGATGCTCGACATCGATCACGGCACGTACCCCTTCGTCACGTCCTCGAATACCAGCGCCGGCGGGGCCGCCACCGGCACCGGCCTCGGGCCCGCCGCGTTCGATCACGTGCTGGGTATCGTGAAGGCCTATGCCACACGCGTCGGCGCCGGACCTTTCCCGACGGAATTGTTCGATGAGGTCGGCGCGCGCCTTTCGCGCGTGGGGCAGGAATTCGGCTCGGTGACCGGTCGCGCGCGGCGCTGTGGGTGGTTCGATGCCGTGGCATTGCGCCGCGCGGTGATCCAGTCGAGTGTCTCGGGTCTGTGCGTGACGAAACTGGATGTGCTTGACGGACTCGAAACCGTTCGCATTTGCACCGCGTATCGCTATGGCGGCCAGACTACCGGACATCCGCCTTTGCTGGTGGAGGACTTCGGGTCGGTGGAACCGGTGTACGAGGAACTGCCGGGCTGGCAGGAATCCACTGTGGGATTGAAGACTTACGATCAGTTGCCGGCCAATGCGCGTGCCTACCTTGCGCGCATGCAGGAAGTCGTAGAGGTGCCGGTGGACATCATCTCCACTGGTCCGGACCGGGAACAAACCATTATTCTCAATAATCCATTCATGTAAGAACTGTTCTTCCCCGGGGGTTGTCATGCCGAAGTTTCCCAACACGCTGCCGTTCGTGGCGTTGAACAGACCGTTGCGGGTGGAGGCATCGGTCCGCGACCTGGAAGTGGAGGGGACCATACCCCCGGAAGTGAAGGGCGCCTTCTTCCGGGCCGTGCCCGATCCGGCCCATGCACCCCTGCACGAGGACGACATCACCCTGTCGGCCGACGGCATGGTCAGCCGCTTCCTGTTCGAGGGTGGCCAGGTCGACTACGACATCAAGTACGTGAACACGCACCGCTACGCGGCCGAGCGCAAGGCACGCAAGGCGCTGTATGGCGATTACCGCAACCCGTACACGGACGACCCCAGCGTGCGCGATCCCTCGCGCCCGGACCTGCGCACCGTTTCCAACACCACGCCGGTATGGCATGGCGGGCGGCTGTTCATGACCAAGGAGGATGGCCGGCCCTATGAGGTGAACCCGCATACCCTGGAAACGCTCGGGTACTGGGACTACGAGGGCAAGCTGAAGTCACTGACCATTACCGCGCATCCGCGCGTCGATCCGGTGACCGGCGAGTTGTTCACGATGGGCTACGAGGCCGGTGGCCTGGCAACCCGCGACGTGGCCTACATCATCGTCGATCGTGACGGCAACCTGAAGTCCGAACAGTGGTTCCAGGCGCCGTATTGCGCGTCGATCCACGACTTCGTCATCACCGAGAAGTACGCGATCTTCCCGATCTATCCGACCACGTCGGACCTGGAGCGGCTGAAGAAGGGCGGGGCGCACTGGGCGCACCAGCAGGATCTGGAGAGCTGGGTCGGCGTGATGCCCCGCTACGGCAAGGTCTCCGAGATGCGCTGGTTCAAGGGACCCAAAGGCGTGTCGGCCTTCCACATGACCAACGGCTTCGACGACGGCGAGAAGATCCACTTCGACGCCTGCCTGTCGGACACCAACGCGTTCTACTTCATGCGCGAGGCGGGCGGCATCCATCGCGACCAGCGCGAGCTGAACAGTGCGTTGACGCGCTGGACCATCGACATGGGCAAGCCGGGCGATACCATCCAGTCCACGCCGGTGGGCCCGCCGGGCGACCTGCCGCGCATCCGCGATGCGGACCAGGGGCGGCCGTACAACATCGTGTGGCTGCCGTCGATGAACCCCGAGGCCAAGGGCCCGCCGCTGGTCGGCAACGTGGTTGGCGTGTGCTTCAACGCGCTGCTGCGGCTGGACCTGGGCAATCCGGCCGCTACTCAGATGCTGGGGCTGGAGCCGGGCATGGCCATCAACGAGCCGGTGCATGTTCCCGGCAGCAAGCCCGGTCACAATGGCTGGCTGCTGGCGGTGGTGGATCGCCAGGCCGTGAAGGACTACGAGAGCGAGCTGTGGATCCTCGATGCCGACAATATCGCCGCGCCGCCGGTGGCGCGCGTCAAGGTGCCGGTGCCGC
Organism: uncultured Gammaproteobacteria bacterium; assembly: GCA_963812195.1. Taxonomy (GTDB): domain Bacteria; phylum Pseudomonadota; class Gammaproteobacteria; order Steroidobacterales; family Steroidobacteraceae; genus ZC4RG30. Next base: position 7,793 of record CAWEUI010000004.1, on the reverse strand, counting down.
TGCGTCCGCAGGTACACGGCTGGTGGGTGTCCGAAGAGAAGCTGCAGCACTCGCGCAGGCGCTGAAGCGCCTGCGCCGGAAAAGCTCCGGCGCTCAGGGCGACGTGTAGCGCGTGTCGCCCGTTACCGGATTCGGGTAGTGGAAGCGCAGCAGGTAGTTCTTCGGATACATGTCGAAGGTCAGCGTCGGCGGCTCGTCCGGCGGATTTGACTTGGTGACGCCGGGCGGTGCGCGCTGCGGCAGGTCCTGCCAGCCGGTTTCGTACGGCGCGAAGTAGGTGTTGACCTGGTGGTCGTGCAGGAACATCCAGCGCCCGTCGATCTTCACGAATGCATTCTCGTAGTTGCCGCCCATCCAGGTGGCGTTGCGACCGTAGTTACCCATCATCGACAGGGCGCGCGAGCGCAGTTTCGCCGTCTTGCCGTCCGGCGCCACGTTGATGACCATCTGGAACTGCATGTGGTTGTGCAGCACACCGTCGTCGAGACCCGCCTGCCCGTACAGGTTCAGGTTCCGGCGCACGGCCGGACGCCCCACGTACACGCCGCGCATGGCGATCTCGATGGTGCCATTGTCGGCAAACAGTCCGGCCAGGTCGTCCCACAGCAGGGTGGCCAGGTAGTAGCCATAGGCCTTCTGCACGTTTTCGATCGAGGCGCGATCCTCGGCCATGTCGATTTCGTGCTCCACCGCGTCGAGCCGGTTGAGCAGGTTGGCCATCGAATCGCGCGGCGCCGGTGCGGCCCGCGCCGGGCTGCGCACCGGATTGGCGTAGTGGTAGGGCGTGAGGAATTCATGGCGGTAGTCGCTGGCCGGACCGGAGGGCGCGTCCGGCGCCAGCGCCGGTTCGTAGCGGGAGAAGGACAGCGCCTGCTTGCCCCAGCCGTCGGCGTACGGCGTGACCATGGTCGGATAGAAATGCAGGCGGCTGATCTTCCAGACGCCGTTCTCCTCGCGGTACTCGTTCTCGTAGACGCCGGTTTCCCATTCGGCGAATTCACCATGCTTTGCGAGCTGCGCGAACACATGCCAGCGCGCGCGGGCCGTATGGTGCGCGACATCCACACTGGTGAACGGCTGCAGCTGCATCTGATCGTACAGGCGCCCCGGCGTGGTGCCTTCCGGCCCCACGGCGTTGAGGTACTGCAGGATGCGTTCGCGGCCGCGATAGATCCCCTTGCCCTGGATTTCCAGTTGCGCGTCGTCGGTGAACAGCGAGGCGGCTTCACCCCACAGCCCCTTGTCCAGGTAGAAGCCGTAGATGCGTTGCAGGTTTTCGATCCTGTCCTGGGCCGTGATGCGATCAGCCTGCTGTTCCAGTTGCGCCAGTCGCGTGGCGGTCACCGGCCGGTCAGGGGACGCCACCGATTTGATCGGTTCGAGTCCCGGGTACGTGCCGCGGAAATGAAACGGCGGCGTGAAGGCACCCGGCCAGGTCTTGTACTGCACCGTTGGCGGGGCATCCGGCGGCAGGCGATCACCGACGAAATGCCCGCCGTTGGTATCGCCGGTCTTCGCCCAGCCGCTGGCGTACGGCACGTGCAGCGTCTGGAACCAGTGCAGGCCGCTGATCTTCCACACACCGTCCTGCTTCACGTAGCGCACTTCGGTGGGGCCTTCGCCCCAGAAGGCATCCCGGCCGAGCTGGCCGGTGAGCTGGATGTCGCGCCAGGTGCCCTGCGCGCTCGCGCCATCCGCGCCCAGCGTGATGACCGGCATCTCCTGGAAGTGTTCGTTGAGTTGTCCGGCTGCCAGGCCGTCGTGCCCGTTGCCCAGGGTGCGAAAGTACGCACGGATCCGCTGCTGCCCGCGATACACGCCGTCCTTGCCGATCTCCAGCGTGGCGGCACTGGTGAACAGGTCCGCCACGTCGTCCCACTGGCCTTCATCGAGGTAGTAGCCGTACGCGCGCTGCAGGCGCTTGATGTCGTTGATGTCCTGGATGCGCGCGGCACGGGCTTCGAGCAGGGCCACGCGTGCGCGCAGCGCCGGCGTGTCCACCGATGCGGTCGTGGAGGCGGAGCCGCTGACGCAGCCGGCCAGGTTTGCGGCGAGCGCGCCGGACAGTATCGTCGTCATGGCTACCTGCACAGTGCGCGCCTTCACTTGCCGCTCACCGGATTGCGGTAGTGGAAGGGCGCCACGAAGATGGCCGGAAAGGGCTGGTACTCGATGGAATGCGGCAGGTCGGGCGGGTAGCCCGGGAAGTAGTTCATCATCGGGTTCGACTTCATGCCCCAGCCCTGCTCATAGGGCGTGTAGAACGTCTGGTAGCCATTCAGGCTCCGGTACTTCCAGACCCCGTTGTCGAGCTCGAAGCGGTTCTCGTAGATGCCTTCGGCCCACTGCGCCTGGTTGTGGTAGATGCCGAACATCTCGAACAGCCGCGCCCGTTCCCATGCCTGGGTGCCGTCCTCGGAAACATCGATCACCGGTTGCAGCTGCATGTGCGTGAACAGCCGCCCGGGGCCGGGTGCGCCGAGTCGGCGCATGTACTCGTAAACACGATCTCTGCCGAGAAAAACGCCGCGGCCGAGAATTTCCAGCGAGGAGTTTTCCGCGAACAGCGATGAGGTGGCGTCCTGCATGGACATGTCCGCGTAGTAGCCGTAGCTGCTTTCCAGGTTCTCGACCTTGTCCACCGCCTGCAGGCGCTTCAATTTCAGTTCCAGCGCGCGCACTTTGGCTTCCAGCTGTGCGGCATCCAGCGGCGCGTTGGCCGGCGGCGGCGGCGCGTGTGCGGTGTTCTCGGGCGCCAGACGATAGCTGCCGGGCTTCTCGCCGGCGTAGTGCATGGGCGCGGTGTAGCGCGTCGGCCAGGTGCCGTAGTGCGCCGATGGCGGACGATCGGCCCTGGCGGTGGAGCGCCCATAGCGCGCGTTCAATTCCGCGGTGGTGCGAGTCCAGCCGCCCTGGTAGGGCGCATAGAAGCGCGGGTACAGGTGCAGCTTGCTGATCTTCCACACGCCGTCCTGTTTCACGTATTCGTTTTCGTAGACGCCCGCGCCCCAGTTGGCCTGCTTGCCGTACACGGCGTCCTGCACCAGGATGCGCCAGCGCGCCTTGGCGGTGCGCCCGTCCGCGGCCAGCGTGATCACCGGCGAGAGCTGTGCCTGAATGTTCAGCTCGCCGGTGGTGAGGCCCTGCGTGCCCGCCGGTCAGGCCGTAGTAGTAACGGCGGATGCTGTCGCGACCCACATAGACGCCGTTCTGTCCGACCTCGACGGTGGCGTCATCGGCGAACAGATCCACGATCTGGTCCCACAACGCCTGGTCGTAGTAGTAGCCGTAGATGCGCTGCAGGTTGCGCAGCTTGTTGTAGTCCTCCACCCGTGTGGCCTGCGCATCGATGGAGGCGACACGGTCCGCCAGCCGCGCCAGGGTCGGCGCCAGGTCCGGCGCGGGCGGTGCGGCGCGCCGTGCCGGTGGCGGCGCGGCGTTCTGGGCCAGCGCGGCCGCGCCTGCCAGCAGCAGTGCCAGCGTGGTGACTGCGCGCCTCATGGCGTGGCCTCCATGCCCGGTGCATCCCAGGTCACCGGATCGCCGGTGACCGGATTCACGTAGTGGTAGGGCGGCAGGAAGAACGACGGAAAGGACTGGTACACCTGCGATGGCGGGCGGTCCGGTGCCGGCGTCTTGAGCGGACCGGCGGCCGGGTAGGGCTGCTGGTGCCAGCCCTTGTCGTAGGAGCCGGTCATGGTCACGTACCAGTGCAGCTTCTGGATCTTCCAGGCGCCGTTCTCCTTCACGTACACGTTCTCGTAGGGGCCCTCCTGCCAGCGACCGTCCTGACCGTAGACGCCGCCCATCACCAGCGAGCGCCAGCGCGCGCGGGCCGAAAGCCCGTCCGGCGCCACGTGGATCACCGCCTGCATCATCGGTGTCTCGCGCAGTTCCCGCGCCGCCGGCGCGGTTGCCTTCAGGAAAGCCTCGATGTGCGCCTTGCCCAGGTACACGCCCTGCTGTGCGTACTCGATGGAGGCGACCGGACTGTCCGAGAACAGCGCGGCCGCCTCGCGGGCCATGCCCTCGCTGACGTAGTAGCCCCACTGCTGCTGCAGACGTTCGATGGCCTTGCGGTCCTCGATCAGGTTGATCTGCTGCTGCAGCGAGGCGAGCTTTGCTTCCAGCAGCTGCACGCGCCGCTGCTCGGTGATCACGCGGTTGTCGCTGATGATGGGTTCGGCCGCCGAGGCAGCCAGCGAAGCCGTGCAGGCCAGCGCGAACAGTGGGGCAAGCCAGCGCATGGGCCTACTTCTTCTTTTCGAACAGCGTGTTGGGGTCGAAGTGCAGTGCGGACTTGCTCTTCGGCACATGGTCCCAGTGCTCGGCGATCAGCCCGTTCTCGAGCCGGTACATGTCGAAGTGCGTGGTGTCGTAGGTCTTGCCGGGCTTGTCCGGATCGGGCTCGTGGGTAACGGTGGCCACCACCACCATGTCGCCCTCGGCCACCAGCGCGATCAGCGGGAAGGTGATGGTCGGCTGCAGCGGCCGCTGCGGGCGGGTCTGCTTGATGTAGGCGACCAGCGCGTCGCGTCCGGTCTTCACGTTCGGGTTGTGCTGGATGTAGCCCGGCGTGAAGAACTTGTCGGCCATCTCGTAGTGGCCGCCGTTGATGATCACGCGGTACATGTCGTAGACGAGCTTCTTGTTGGCCGCGAGCTGCGGGTCGCTGCTCTTGAGCAGGGAGGCCTGGTCGGCGACCCCCACCGGCGGGACCTGTGCCCATGCGCATCCGGCCCCCGCGACAGCCAGCGCACAAGCCAGAAACTTTGCTGGTTTGAGCATGTCATCCCCCGATGTTCTGATGAGTAGGCCATAGGGTAGAGAGGCCGCCCCGCGCTGTCCATGTTCGCGCAAGGGGCTGGAGCCTCCCGCCAGGCTTGCAATGGCACCGACCGGGCGTATCGTTGAGCGCCACGCAAGGGGCGGGAGATTGCAGATGAAATCGCGCGCGGCGGTGGCCTTCGCGGCCGGCAAGCCACTGGAAGTGGTCGAAATCGACGTCGAGCCGCCACGCCAGGGCGAAGTGCTGGTGAAGATCAGCCACACCGGCGTATGCCACACCGATGCCTTTACGCTTTCCGGGGCCGATCCCGAAGGCCTGTTTCCCTGCGTGCTGGGCCACGAGGGTGCCGGTGTCGTGGTCGAGGTCGGCGATGGCGTGAGCAGCGTGAAGCCCGGCGATCACGTCATACCGCTGTACACGGCCGAATGCGGCCAGTGCCTGTTCTGCAAGTCCGGCAAGACCAACCTGTGCGTGGCGGTGCGGGCCACGCAGGGCAAGGGCGTGATGCCGGACGGCTCGAAGCGCTTCTCGTACAAGGGCGAGCCGCTGTACCACTACATGGGCTGCTCGACGTTCAGCCAGTACACGGTGGTGGCAGAGGTCTCGCTGGCGAAGATCGACCCCGGCGCCAATCACGAGCAGGTGTGCCTGCTGGGTTGCGGGGTGACCACCGGGCTCGGTGCGGTGAAGAACACGGCGAAGGTGCAGCCGGGCGACACCGTCGCGGTGTTCGGGCTCGGCGGCATCGGCCTGGCCGTGATCCAGGGCGCGCGGCACGCGCAGGCCGGTCGCATCATCGCCATCGACACCAACCCGGCCAAGTTCGACAAGGCCCGGCAGATGGGCGCCACCGATTGCGTCAATCCGCGGGACCACGACAAGCCCATCCAGCAGGTCATCGTGGAGATGACCGGCTGGGGCGTGGATCACTCCTTCGAATGCATCGGCAACGTGCAGGTGATGCGCGCGGCGCTGGAGTGCGCGCATCGGGGCTGGGGCCAGTCGGTCATCATCGGCGTGGCCGGCGCCGGTCAGGAGATTTCCACGCGCCCGTTCCAGCTGGTCACCGGGCGCACCTGGAAGGGCACGGCCTTCGGCGGCGTGAAGGGTCGCAGCCAGCTGCCCGGCATGGTCGAGCAGGCCATGCGCGGCGAGATCCAGCTGGCGCCCTTCGTCACGCACACCATGGGAATCGAGCACATCAATGAGGCCTTCGAGCTGATGCACGAGGGCAAGTCGATCCGTTCGGTCATCCACTTCTGAAGCCGCCGCGCGAGCGCAAGGAGAGAGCCATGAGTCCATCCCCCATCAAGGTCCTGTATACGGCGGTGGCCACGGCAAAGGGCGGCCGCAACGGACACAGTGCCGCGCAGAATGGCTCGGTCGCGGTGGACCTGTCGGTACCCAAGGCCATGGGCGGTCCCGGCAAGCCCGGCACCACCACGCCCGAGGACCTGTTCGCGGTGGGCTATGCCGCGTGCTTCGGCGGTGCGCTGGATTTCGTGGCCTCGCAGAAGAAGAAGAGCGCACAGAACGCCGCGGTCACCTGCAGCGTGTCCATCGGGCCGCGCGATGCGGGTGGATTCGGCATTGCAGTGAAGCTCCATGTCGAGGACAAGAGCCTGCCGCAGGCCGAATTGCACGCGCTGGCGCTGGAAGCGCACGAGCAGATCTGCCCGTACTCACACGCCACGCGCGACAACGTGCAGGTGGAGGTGACGGTGCAGGGCGCCTGAGCGCCCGCTTCGCCCGGCTCAGCCGGGCTGGCCCGACTCCGAGTGGGCCGCCAGCAGCGCGCGCCCGCGGATGTACATCTCGGCGGCGCGGGCGCCATAGAAGCCTACGATGAACAGCAGGAAGGCGTCGGTGATCGCGCCCAGGTAGTCGTGCAGTGGGGAGTGCGCACCCATCAACCAGGTCCTGACGCCCAACCGCAGCATGATCAGGGCGAAGAACGCCAGCGTCGCCCACAGCGATGCCTTGACCTGCAATGTTCCCGTCGCGGCATCGACGCTGATGGTCATGAGTTTGGCCTGGTGCCAGCCGAGCAACGCGCCGACGCCCAGCGCGGCGAGCAGAATCAGGCACTGCACGAGGTTCTGCGGCGGCGCCGAAAAGATCACCGTCCCGGCCAGCAGCGTGAAAATCGTGGGGCGCACCCACAGGGATTGCAGTCGCATCGGGCGGGTACCCGACATCCTGATCATGCGCAGCGCGATGAACGCCAGCACGATCAGCAGAGGCACCAACGCATGCCATTGGCCGGTAGTCTGCTGCACGGGAACTGCCTTGCTGTGAAGTGGCCTTGACCCTGACGCCGCGTCAGGGAGTTGAATACTGCGCATGAAGGAACTGACGGTCAAACAGCTCGCAGCGCTGTCCGGCGTGACAGTGCGTACCTTGCACCACTACGACGAGATCGGGTTGCTGCGGCCGGCCTCGATCGGCGCCAATGGTTATCGCTACTACGGCCGCGAGGAGTTGCTGCGCCTGCAACGGATCCTGTTCCACCGCGAACTGGGCGTGCCGCTCGGCGCAATCGCCGAACTGCTGGAGCTGGAGGGCGAGGATCAGGTCGCGGTGCTGCGCCGGCATCGGGACCAGCTCGAGGCCCAGCGTGAGCGCTACCGGGTGCTCATCGACACCATCGACCGGACCATCGCCGACATGACAGGAGCAGCACAGATGGCGAACGCAGATCTGTACAAGGGTTTCAGCCCGGAGAAGCAGGCCGGTTACGAAGCCTGGCTGATCGAACAGTATGGGGAGCCCTTGCGCGCGGGACTGCAGCGATCGCGTCGGGCCTATGCCGATATGAGCCAGGCCGAGCGCGAGCAGCTGGGCCGGGAATACGCCGCGGTGGAGCAGGCCCTGGCCGGGGCACAGCGCGATGGCATCGAACCGGGCGCCGACGTCGTGGATGGGCTGATCGGGCGCCATCGGGCCTGGGTGTCGGCCATGTGGGGCCGGCCCTGTCCGGCGGAGGCCTATGCGGGCCTGGCCG
>CAWEUI010000003.1:0-80901 GCA_963812195.1 uncultured Gammaproteobacteria bacterium | reverse complement strand
AGCGTCGATGCGGGTGAGGCTTGCCTGCTGCCGTCCGCTTCCGGCGTAAGCCCTCCCGCCATACGCAGCAGATCTGCCACTCTGCTCCGTTGCGGAGTTCGTAGATTGCCGGCCGTTTGACCTCGCCGCTAACGACACGGTCGGGCCCACAGGCGGAATGAAAATGGCATCGCCAGGCAGCAACTTGGCGTCGCTGCTGGTATCGCCGCGGATGAGCAAGTCGTACAGATCCAGGGTCCGCACTACCTTGCCCTGCCGCTTGAGCTGAATGTTGCGCAGCGAGCCAATATCCGTCACGCCGCCCGAGACAAAGAGCGCGGTGGTCATGGTGGCCAGGCCGCTGACGGTGTACGAACCCGGCACCTTGGCTTCGCCCAACACGAACACGCGGATCGAACGCGTATCGCCCATGGTGACACTGGCCTGCACACCGATCATCTGCCGCGAAACGCGGGTCTCGATGGTACGGCGAGCGGCGTTGAAGGTCAGGCCGCCGACGTGGATCGGGCCCAGCTCAGGGAAACTGATCGCACCGTCGCGATCGACGGTCAGAGCGTAGTTGCGGCTCTGGCTGCCAAACAACTGCACATTGAATTGATCACCCGGACCGACCACGTAATCGGCCGGCACTGGCACGTCCGTCACCGGCGAGAACGTAGATGGTGGCGCATTGAACAGGTCGTAACCGAAGCGCTGTGAGACCCTGCGGTCCGATACGTGTCCAGGGCAGCAGTGTAACCGTGACCTTCAGGCCATCCAACGCGGGTTCGGCGGCCAGCCGCGCGTTGGCCTGCTTCTCCGTGAGCCCACCCAGCTGCATCGGCCGGAAATCCAGGCAGATTCGATTGCCCGTCGTGGTCCAGCACATATGGATTGCGCGCGCGGATCAGGTCCACCAGGTTCTGAGCACGGGTCAGGGCTTCGCCGGTGAGCTGCGGAACCTGCGCGCCTTCGGGCCCGCTCATTGCAAGGTCGACGTCACAACGACCGTGTCCTCGGGCGCCAACACGGGGATGGCGGAGCATTGGCCGGCGTCGATGCCTGCGCCGCCAGACGGCGCGCCGCGTTCGCCGCCTTGTCCGGCAGTGCCATTGGACTGCTCGTACAGTCGTTGACTGGTGCCGCCCGCCCCTGCCCGGCTGGCCGCCACTCAATTGCTGCAATACCGCCTGCTGCTGCTCAGGCGTCAGGCTCTGGAAGATCTGCAGCTGCTCGGGCGTCGGCGTCTGGGCCGGCAAGCGGCACAGCAATCACCAGTAACAGCGAGCAATGCGCCGAGCGCGCGTGTCAGCAACGATCCGTGTGTCCGCATGGCCGCCAAGAATACGCGATTACGGCAGCGCCCGGCGCCATTGAATGAACCCGAACAGCCCGCGTCGCATCACCGGCGCTGGTCGGGCTCTGCTTCTCGTACCCGAGCTGCACGCCGATTCCGTTGGCGGGACCCACTGTACCATCCCAGGCAAGCTGCATGGACTTGTAGGTGCTGCGCCCGGCTCGTCACAAGGTTGTACGGATCTACGCTGCCGTCGCGATCCAGCGCACCGTGCCGGTACAGCACCGACCAGCGATCGCCTTGTGGATTGGTCAGTGACAATCCCGACCGAAGCGGTCTCCGAATCCGCATCGGTGGTATGGCCGATGTTGCGCCCACGGTAGCGGTAGCCGGCGAAGAAGATGGACTGCCGGTAGGCCACAATTGAATTCCGCGGTGCGGTTGTACCACTTGACCTTGGTATTCGCGTACTCCACGTGCGCACGCAAAATCGAACCCGTATCGAGCATGAACCACGTCTCGCCGCCGAACAGCCCCAGATAGCGCTCCGGAATGCCGCTGCTGCTGTTGTCTTCGCCGATCTCCTGCGCGTACAGCGCGACGGGTATCGGCTTGAACGGTGAGACGACGCGCGCCTCGAAGCCGGCCATCTGGTTGCCCGGCTCCTTGGCCGGATCGTTGCTGCGCCCGCGAAGACCGCGGTTGTCCTGCCCGATCAGCATGTGGCCAAAGGTGCCGAAATTGCACTGCCGACCCTTGCCGCAGAACTGCGCAGTGCGCGTCATCGCGAACTCGAACCACTGCGAAGGCTTGAATGACAGCCGCATGCCCATGAACAGCGGCTGGTTCACGTCGGCGCGACCGTTCTCGCCCACGCCGAAGAAGGTAGTGAAGCGCCACGGCCCCAGCCAGCGCAGCACCGGGAGGTTGATGGGCAGGCTGCGCAGCCGGTCCAGCGACAGTGCCGGCATGGGCCGCGCGTTGGTGGAAAGAATCAGGCTGCCGTCATAGCCCGGCCCCCACCAGCGGCCGATCTGGTTGGCGCTGAACAGCCAGTTGCCCCAGCGCACGCTGATGTCGCTGCCGTCGAAGCGGATGTGCTGCCCGTCGCTGGGCTTGACCACGCCGGTGGCGGACAGGGTGATGCCGTAGCGGTCGGTGCTGGCACCACCGCTCGTGGTGAGCTCGCCGTTTTCCCGACCCAGCGTGCCGAAGTCGCGCAGCAGGCCGGGCTGACCCGCCGGTGACGCTGCACCTCCCGGATCTTCCATTGATCCGGCATCCTGCGCATCCGCGCTGGCAGCCTGCACCCGTGCCAGCGCCGCGCGCAGCGCCGGTTCGGCCAGCGTCTCGGGCTTGACCGCCGCGACCGCCTCGGCCACATCACGCCGCGGCAACGGCCACTCATTCACCGGCAGCTTCACCACGCCCTGGTCCGCCAGCAGCGTCAGATCCTCGCGCAGCCGCAGGTCATCGGAAGGGAGGAAGAAGCCCTGGGCGGCAATGCCCCGGGAGAGCAATGCGGCCGCAATCATTGCGACGCCGGATCGGAACTTCATGGACGCGGACTATACCGGAACTGCCGCGCCGCTAACCGCGCAGCCGGCCCAGTGCCGATAGCGTGGCGCGCAGCGAGGCGCTGTCGGCCTCACCCTGCCCCGCCACCAGCGGCGCGATGCTGCGTGGCCAGCTTCTTGCCCAGCTCCACGCCCCACTGGTCGAAGGCATTGATGCCCCACACCACGCTCTGCGTGAACACCTTGTGCTCGTACAGCGCGATCAGCGCGCCCAGCGTGGCCGGATCCAGGCGCTGGAACAGCAGCAGGCTGGAAGGCCGGTTGCCCTCGTGCACCTTGTGCGGATTGTCGGACTGCTGCCCGTAGGCAAAGGCCTCGGCCTGCGCCAGGCAGTTGGCGATGGCCAGATCGTGCGCGGCCTGGTCACCGCACGAGGATCAGTGCCGGCAGCAGGAAATCCAGCGCCGCGCGCGGCGTGCCCTGGTGCAGCATCTGGAAGAACGAGTGCTGGGCGTTGTTGCCCGGCTCGCCCCAGACCACCGGCGAGGTCTGGCTGAACACCGGCGAGCCATCCATGCGCACGCGCTTGCCGTTGCTCTCCATGGTCAGCTGCTGCAGGTAGGCGGGAAAGCGCGCCAGCCGCTCGTCGTAGGGCAGCACGGCCAGCGTGGGCAGCTGCAGGAACTGGATGTTCCACACGCCGATCAGCCCCATCAGCGCCGGCAGGTTCGCCTCCCAGGGCGCTGCCAGGAAGTGCTCGTCGACGGCGGCGGCGCCGCCCAGGAATTCGCGAAATCGCCGACGCGCCGATGGCGATGGCCAGCGACACGCCGATGGAGGACCAGATCGAGTAGCGGCCACCCACCCAGTCCCACATCCGGAAGCGGTAGTCGGGATGGATGCCGAACGCATCCATGGCCTCGCTGTTGGTGGACACGGCCGCGAAGTGCGCCGGCACGGCCGCCTTGCCGAGCTTGTCCGACCAGCCAGCGCCGGGCGCTGTCGGCATTGGTGCGCGTCTCCAGCGTGGTGAAGGTCTTCGAGCACACGATGAACAGCGTGCGGCGCGGATTGGCGCCGGCCAGCGTATCGGCCAGGCGCGTGCCGTCGATGTTGGAAACGAAGGCGAGCCGCGGCGCGCCCGTGGTGAACGGCTGCAAGGCCTGCACGGCCATGGCCGGCCCCAGGTCCGAGCCACCGATGCCGATGTTGACCACCAGCTCGAAGGGCTCGTCGTCGCTGCCCCGCACATCACCGCGGCGCACCGGTTCGGCGAAGCGCCAGCATGTGCTCGCGCTCGCGCTGCACCTCCTCGGCATGGGGCGCGCCGCTGCGGCGCAGGGCGGTGTGCAGCACCTGGCGGTTCTCGGTCGGGTTGGCGATGTCGCCGCGATACATGCCGGCGATGCGCTCGCGCAGGGCCACTTCATCGGCCAGTTGCGCCAAGGCACGAGAGCACTTCGCGGCTCACGCGCTGGCGCGAGTAGTCCAGCGTGAGCCCGGCGGCCTCGGCCATGACAGTTCGCGCCGCGCTGCGGTGTCGGCGGCGAACAGATCGCGCGATCGCCTGGCTGCGGCACCGCCGCCAGTGTCTATGCAGTGTTGCCAGGCCAGGGGCGCTTGAGGCGTCACGCTCACGGATCAGACCTTGTAGTAGCTCCGGTACCAGTCGACGAAGCGCGCGACGCCCTCCTCGACCGGCGTGGCCGGCCGATAGCCGACGTCGCGCACCAGGTCCTCGACGTCGGCGTAGGTGTCGGGCACGTCGCCGGGCTGCAGCGGCAGCATGTTCTTCTCGGCCTTGCGCCCCAGGCACTGCTTCGAGCACCTCGATGTAGCGCATCAGCTCGACCGGCTGGTTGTTGCCGATGTTGTAGATCCGGTACGGCGCGCTGCTGGTGGCCGGATCCGGCGCATCGCTGTCCCAGTCCGGATTCGGCTGCGCGACGTGGTCGAGCGCGCGCACCACGCCTTCGACGATGTCGTCGACGTAGGTGAAGTCGCGCCGATGGTGGCCGTGGTTGAAGACGTCGATCGGCTTGCCGGCGAGGATCTCCTTCGTGAACAGGAACAGCGCCATGTCCGGCCGGCCCCAGGGCCCGTAGACCGTGAAGAAGCGCAGGCCCGTCGTCGGCAGGCCGTAGAGATGGCGTAGGTGTGCGCCATCAGCTCGTTGGCCTTCTTGGTGGCCGCATAGAGGGACAGCGGATGGTCGACGTTCTGGTGCACCGAGAACGGCATCTTCGTGTTGGCGCCGTAGACGGAGCTCGTCGAGGCGTAGACCAGATGCTCGACGCCGTTGTGCCGGCAGCCCTCGAGCACGTTGCAGCGAGCCGACGATGTTGCTGTCCACGTAGGCGTGCGGATTCTCGAGCGAGTAGCGCACGCCGGCCTGGGCGGCGAGGTGCACCACGCGCTCGAAGCTGCTCGGCCGCGAACAGCGCCGCCATGCCCGCCGCGGTCGGCGAGGTCGAGCTTCACGAACCGGAACGCCGTCGTGCCGCCGTCAGATCGCGCCAGCCGCGCCTCCTTGAGCGCGGGTCGTAGTAGTCGTTGAGGTTGTCGAGCCCGACGACCTCGTCGCCGCGCGCGAGCAGCGTCGTGCAGTGCGAAGAGCCGATGAAGCCGGCGGCGCCGGTGACGAGAACCTTCATGTGAAGCTCACTGCCACAGCGCCTTGCCGCCGCTGGCCTTGTGCACCAGCTTCATGAACTCCTCATGCGCCGCGCGTTCGGCATCGCTGGCCTCCAGTACGCGCAGCGTCGCCCCGGCGGTGCCATCCGTGCCGGCGCCGATCGCAGCCGCCTTGCCCGCGGTGCGGGTGACCTCCTCCAGCGCCAGCGTGTTCTGTCCGCCGGTCATTGCCAGGTACACGTCGGCCAGGATGCGCGCATCCAGCAGGGCGCCGTGCAGCTGCCGATGCGAGTTGTCGATGGCGTAGCGCTTGCACAGCGCATCCAGGCCATTGCGCTGCCCGGGGTGCATCTCGCGCGCCAGGGCCAGCGTATCCAGCACGCCGCAGCGCGAACGCATGGTCAGCACTTCGCTGCCGCCGGCCCCGGCCCAGCGGGCCAGCTCGCTGTCGAGGAAGGCCAGGTCGAATGGCGCGTTGTGGATGACCAGTTCGGCGCCATCCACGAACTCCAGGAAGCGCTCGGCGATCTCGCCGAAACGGGGCTTGCCGGCCAGGTCCTCGCGCGTCATGCCGTGCACGGCCGCCGCGCCGGCGTCGATCTCCCGTTCGGGATTCAGGTACTCGTGGAAATGGCGGCCCGTGGCGCGGCGATTGACCACCTCCACGCACCCGATCTCGATGATGCGATGGCCCAGATGCGGCTCGAGGCCGGTGGTTTCGGTGTCCAGTACGACTTGGCGCAAGCTTCTCGCTCCTTCAACGGCCCGATGGTAGCGCAAGCAGCGCGTCGATCGCGGCGTTGGCCAGCTCGTCGACACGCTCGTTGCCGGGATTGCCGGCGTGGCCCTTCACCCACTTCCAGCGGACCTTGTGCGGCGTTCGCGCCGCGTCCAGCGCCTGCCACAGGTCCAGGTTCTTCACCGGCTTGCGGTCGGCGGTCTTCCAGCCGCGCCGCTGCCATTGCGGCAACCACTCCTCGATGCCGGTGCACACGTACTTCGAATCCGTGTACAGGGTGGCGTGCACCGGGCGCCTGAGGGCCTTGAGCGCCTCGATGGCGGCGGTCAGCTCCATGCGGTTGTTGGTGGTCTCGGCCTCGGCCCCGGAGAGCTCTCGGCGCGCCTCGCCGGCAATCAGCAGTGCGCCCCAGCCACCCGGCCCCGGATTGCCCCGACAGGCCCCGTCCGTGTAGATCTCGACTTCCTTCACGAAGGATTGCGCTTGACCGGCTCGGGCATGCCGCCGAACACACGCGGCCGTTCACGGGACAGGCGCAGCGGCAGCGGCGTCATCCGGTACACGTGCTTGCGCGCCTTGAGCAGCCAGGCGGAGGCGGGCAGCGGATTGAACAGGCCACGGCGCAGGATGCGCCGCCCGGCGCTGCTGCCGGTCTCCCAGGGGCGGCTGTACAGATAGCGACGCTGCAGCACCACCTCGTAGCCCAGCAGCGCCAGCCAGTCGCGCACCCGGCCCAGGCCCAGCATCTGCTGCAGGCCCGGCGGATAGCCCTGCCGGGCGGCACGGCCGCGCAGCCCCCACAGGCTCACCGGCTGGAACCCCAGCACGATGAGCTGACCCTCGCCGGTGAGCACGCGGTCGGCTTCGCGCACGATGGCATGCGGGTCGGCCTCGAACTCCAGCGTGTGCGGCAGCAGCACGGCATCCACCGTGGCGCTCTGGATGGGCAGCTGGTGCAGCTGCGCCACCAGATCGACCTCGAAGCCCGCCGCCAGGGCGCCGGCGGGTGCGATCAATGTCTGGCGCCGCGTGCGGCTCTGGGACAACAGCTGGCGCGAGGCGCCCCAGCCACCCAGCTGCAGCAGTTCCAGGCCGAACACGTCATCCAGCAGGCCGCGCAGCAGCTCGCTCTCGGCCGCCAGCAGTTGCCGGCCCAGCTCGGAGGAAAGCCACTGGGCGGGCCCGGCGGCGCTCGGGGACTTATGAAAAATACTTGGCATTTGTGTGACGGCGCCGGTTAAATACCGGCCGGAAAAATCATAGGCTGATCAGGCCTTCCGGGGCCATTGCAATTTGCCTTGTCTTTGAATCCCTCGCGGAGGTGCAGCAGCGTGGATCGGGGTGCGCGAATCCGTAGCGGCTGCGGCCTGATGCTGCTGGCCATGGCCGCCGGCTGCGCCAGTATCGGCAGCCACCCGGGCGCGCCGCCTGTGGAGGTTCCCGCTGTCGCGACCATCCCGCCGCCGGTGCCGGTGGAGGTCCCGCCACAGGCCGATGCCACCTCCCCGGCCGAATCCACATCCGCCACTGCCCCGGACAGCACCGCCGCGGACACCGCGCCGGCCGTGCCGAAGACGCCCCGGCAGGCGCCGTCGGGCCGGTGGCCCGCGCCGATCCGCCCGACCTGATGAACCGGGTTCGCGCCGGCCTGGCGCTGAGCCAGCAATACAACTCGCGCATTGATCGCGAGGCCGATTACTTCGCCAGCCACCCGGACTACGTGGAGCGCGTGTTCGACCGCGCCGCCCCGTACCTGGAATACATCGTTGACCAGGTGCAGAAGCGCGGCCTGCCGATGGAACTGGCACTGCTGCCCGTCATTGAAAGCGCCTTCCAGCCCTACGCCTATTCGCGCGCCAGCGCCTCCGGACTGTGGCAGTTCATCGCCTCCACCGGCAGCCGCTTCAGCCTCAAGCAGGACTGGTGGTACGACGGCCGGCGCGACATCGTCGCGGCCACCGGCGCGGCGCTGGATTACCTGACCTACCTGCACGACATGTTCGACGACGACTGGCTGCTGGCCATCGCGGCCTACAACTGCGGCGAGTCCAACGTGCAGAAGGCCATCCGCCGCAACAAGGCGGCCCACAAGCGCACCGACTTCTGGAACCTGAGGCTGCCGGCCGAGACACGCGGCTACGTGCCGCGGCTGCTGGCCATCAAGCGCATCGTGGCGAATCCGGGCGATTACGGGCTGTCCATCGACGGCATCCCGGACGAGCCGTACTTCGAGCAGGTGGAAACCGGCGGGCAGATCAGCATCGAAGTGGCCGCCGAACTGGCCGGGATCTCCACCGAGCGAGATGTACGAGCTCAACCCGGCCTACCATCGCTGGGCGACCGACCCCAAGGGCCCGCACAAGCTTGCTGGTGCCGGCCGGCACCGCCGATGCCTTCCGTGCCAACCTGCTGCAACTCACGCCCGACCAGCGGCTGCGCGTGGAGCGCTACACCGTGCGCGAGGGCGACACCGTCACCAGCATCGCGGTGCGCTTCGGCACCAATGCGCAGCACCTGCAGGAGCTGAACTCGCTGGGCAATGCCAACAAGCTGGCCATCGGCTCCGAGTTGCGCGTGCCCTCGGCGGTGACCGCGCTGCCCGATCAGGTGCGCCTGGCCGCGGCGCGCGTCGACTCGCGCCTGCCCGGCGGCGTGCGCGCCGTGCACCGGGTCAGGAGCGGCGACTCGCTGTGGACCATTGCCCGGCGCCACGGCATGAGCGTGAACACGCTGGCCCGCATCAATGGCATCAGCACGACCGCGACCCTGCACATCGGCCAGCGGCTGCGGCTCAGCGCAGCGGCCAGCAGAGGCGGCGTCGTGTCCAGCGTACCGAGCGGCGATGGCGACGCTCGCAAGGTCACGTACGTGGTGCGCCGTGGCGATACGCTCTCGGGCATCGCCGCAGACCCTGCAGGTGACCGTCAATGCATTGCGCGAGTGGAACAACATCACCGGCTCGATGATCCGCGCCGGCCAGCGCCTGGTTGCCTTCGTGGACCGCAAAAGCTGATCGAGCCCTGCGCTATCATGCACGCCTGTTGATCCAACGCCGGAGAGCGTGCATGGGAATTCTGACTGGCAAGCGTGCGCTGATCGTCGGCGTGGCCACTGACCGTTCCATCGCCTGGGGCATCGCCCAGGCCTTCCACCAGCATGGCGCCGAGCTGGCCTTCACCTACGGCGCGGAGCGGCTCAAGGATCGTGTCACGCCGCTGGCCGAATCGGTGGGCTCGAAGATCATCCTGCCGCTGGATGTCACGGTCGATGAGCAGATCGACGCGGTGTTCGCCGCGCTGAAGCGCGACTGGGGTTCACTGGACATTCTCGTGCACGCGGTGGCATTTGCGCCGGCCGATGCACTGGCGGGGGATTTCGTCTCCAGCACCACACGGCAGAACTTCGCGGTGGCGCACGATGTGTCCAGCTACAGCCTCACGGCACTGACCCGCGGCGCCGCGCCGCTGATGGCAGGGCCGTGCGGGCGCGGTGCTGACGCTGTCGTACCTGGGCGCGGTGCGCTCGGTGCCTGCCTACAATGTCATGGGGCTGGCCAAGGCCAGCCTGGAGGCCAACGTGCGCTTTCTGGCCGCGAACCTGGGCCCGCAGGGCATGCGCGTGAACGGCATCTCCGCCGGCCCCATCCGCACGCTGGCGGCGGCCGGCATTCCCGGCTTGCGCAAGATGCTCACCCACGTGGCCCAGACGGCACCGCTACGCCGCAACGTGACCCAGGAGGACGTGGGCAAGGCCGCGACTTTCCTGTGTTCGGACCTGGCCAGCGGCGTCACCGGCGAGATCCTGTACGTGGACGGCGGCTTCAGCACCGTCGGCATGAGCATTCCGGGCAACGAGGGCGCCTAGCCCCCCGCGCGGCGCCCGCCAGCCACTACTGCTGGAAGGCGTCGGGGTTCTTGGTGATCTTCGCGGCCCCCACGATCGAGGCGATATAGGCGTTCATGTCGCGCCGGGTGTAGCGCTGCAACTCCCGCTGCGAGCGGATCTGGACCAGCTGCGGATTGCCCGACAGCGGCTGCACGCGCGAGCCGGTGACCTCGAACAGCGCCACGCCACCGCCATCGACCTTCAGCGCCTGCACCACGGGCTTGCCGGGCGCCGGCCGGGCGGCCGCGAACACCGCGTCGCGCACCTCGACGGGCAGGTCCGGGGAACCGCGTCCCACGTAGCGCGGACCATCCACCTTGGTCTTCCAGCGCCCGACCACCTTGTCGAAATTCGCGCCCTGCTGCAGATCCGGCACGACGGCCTCGGCCGCCTTGTAGGCCGCCTCCGTGCCGCGCTCGCGCGTGATGGCCGTGATGATCTGCGGGCGCACCTGATCCAGGGTCTTGGTGCTCGCCGGGCTGTGCGCCTGGACCTGGAAGATCACGATGCGATCATCGCCCAGCGGCAGCGGGCCACCCACCTTGCGCTGCGTGAGCGAGGCATCGCTGAACACCTCGTGGTTCAGGTCCACGTCCGAACCCAGCGGCAGGCCGCCGGCGCCGCGCTCGAAGTGCTCGACCTCGCCGCGCTTCATGCCGAATTGCCTGGCCAGATCGTCCAGATTCGCACTGCCCTTTTCCAGATCCTCCTGCAGCCGGTCCTGCCGCTTGCCGAATTCGGTGGCGGCAAGGTCCTTGCGCAGCGACGCGGCCAGCTCGTCGTGCACTTCCTCGAAGCTGCGCGTAACGCCCGGGCGGATGCCGTCGAGCTTGATGATGTGATAGCCGAACTGTGTCTTGACCGGCTCGCTGACCTCGCCTTGCTTCATCGAAAACAGCTTGTCGGCGAACTCCTTGACGTACACATCGCGCGTGGCCCAGCCCAGATCACCGCCCTTGGCGGCTGAAGTGGTGTCCGTGGAATATTGCTTTGCCAGCTTGGCGAAATCCGCGCCGGCCTTGATCTGCTTGTACAGATCCTCGGCCTGAGCCTTGGCCTTGGCGTCATCCGCGGGCTTGGCCACGGCAATGAGAATGTGCTGCGCGTGACGCTGTTCCGGCGTCTGGTAGCTGGCCTTGTCCTTCTCGTAACGCGCGTGCAGTTGCTCGTCGGTGACCTTCACACCGGCCTGCACGTCCGCCAGCGACAGCTCGGCATAGGCCAGCTGCACCGACTCCGGGACTGCGTAATCGTCCTTGTGGGACTTGTACCAGGCCTCGATTTCCGCGGGCTTCACCGGATCCTTGCCCGCGAACTGCTCGGGTTTGAGCATCGCGAAGCGCACCTGGCGCTCCTCGTCCAGCAGCGCCAGGATGCGCTTGCTCTCGGCCGGAGTGAAGAAATCGGAAACGCCCACCGAGCCCAGCAGCTGGTTGGTGAGCTGGTCGTTGCGCAGGTCACGGATGTACTCCTGCTCGGACAACCCCGCCGCGGCCAGGCGGGCCTGGGCCGCCTGCAGGTTGAACTTGCCGTCGACCTGGAAGGCCTGCTCGGACTGGAACGCCTTGGACAACTGCGCGTCCGTCACGGCGTACCCCAGCTTGCGGGCGTATTGCGTTACGGCCAGCCCGCGCACCGCCGAGTCCAGCAGCTGCTCCTGGTACAGCGAGCGCTGCAGGTCGGTGAGCTGGCCGCCAAAGGCCTGCATCAGCTGCGGCAGCTGTTGCTGCCACTGCTGGTTGATCTCGGCGGCGGGGATCTCCTCGCCGTTGACGCGCGCGGCATAGCCATTCTGGCCAATCGACATGTCGAACCGCGAGAACGGGCCCCAGGCGACGAACACCAGGATCAAGGCGCCGAGGATGGAATACCAGACCCAACGGTGGCCGCGTCCGCCCCCATCAGTGCCTTTTAGCTTGTCGCTGATGTTCTGTAGCATGATTCTTCGATCCCTTGAGGGACGGCGATTGTACCCGTGCTCGGGCAGTCGTCCACCGCGCGGGGACTGGCAGGCAATTGGCGGAGCGGACGGGACTCGAACCCGCGACCCCCGGCGTGACAGGCCGGTATTCTAACCAGCTGAACTACCGCTCCATTGCAGACCATGCGGGACTGGTGGGTGCTGAGGGGATCGAACCCCCGACATTCGCCTTGTAAGGGCGACGCTCTACCAGCTGAGCTAAGCACCCTCGCCTGACGGCCCTGTCCAGTCCGCTCGCGCTTGGGGTTCGGTTGGGGCCCCCAGGCGCGAGGGCGCGTAGTCTAGTGGAACTCGCGGCCGGCTGCACCAGTTCATGAGCGCACCCGCGCGCGCGCCAGGGGCCTCAATGCGGCCGCACGACCTTGGACGGGCGGCGGGCACGGCGCACGGATTTGACCGACCCGACCTTGCCGCGTCCCGCGGTGGCTGCCGCCGGCAGCGGGGTGGGCTGGCGTACCAGCGCGTAGTCCAGCACCTGGTCGATCCACTTCACCGGCTTGATGTCCAGGTTGCCCTTGATGTTGTCCGGGATCTCGACCAGGTCCTTCTCGTTCTCCACCGGGATCAGCACGCGCTTGATGCCACCGCGCGAGGCGGCCAGCAGCTTTTCCTTCAGCCCGCCGATCGGCAGCACCTCGCCGCGCAGGGTGATCTCGCCGGTCATCGCCACGTCCGAGCGCACCGGGATCCTGGTGAGCGCCGACACCATCGCCGTGCAGATGCCGATGCCCGCCGACGGACCGTCCTTGGGCGTCGCGCCCTCGGGCAGGTGCACGTGGAAGTCGATGTTCGAGTAGAAGTCCTTGTCCAGGCCCAGCACGTCGCTGCGGCTGCGCACCACCGTGACCGCGGCCTGGATGGATTCCTTCATCACCTCGCCGAGCTTGCCCGTGAAGACCGGCCGGCCCTTGCCCGGCAGCACCGCGGCCTCGATGGACAGCAGCTCGCCGCCGACCTCGGTCCAGGCCAGGCCGGTGACGTGGCCGATGCGATCGGTCTCCTCGGCTTCGCCGTAGCGGAAGCGGCGCACGCCCAGATACTTCTCGAGTGTCTTGGCATCGACCTTGATCGAGGCGCCCTTCTTCTTCTCAAGCAGCAGGCTCTTGACCGCCTTGCGCGCGATCTTGGCGATCTCGCGCTCCAGGTTGCGCACACCGGCCTCGCGCGTGTAGTAGCGCACGATATCCAGCAGGGCCTCGTCGGAGACCTTCAGCTCGTTCGGTTTCAGGCCATTGGCCTTGACCTGCTTGGGCAGCAGATAGCGCCGGGCGATGTTGAGCTTCTCGTCCTCGGTGTAGCCGGGCAGCCGGATGACCTCCATGCGGTCCAGCAACGGCGCCGGGATGTTCATGCTGTTGGCGGTGCAGATGAACATCACCTGCGAGAGGTCGAAGTCCACCTCCAGGTAGTGGTCGCTGAAGGCGGCGTTCTGCTCCGGATCCAGCACTTCGAGCAGCGCCGAGGACGGGTCGCCACGGAAGTCCATGGCCATCTTGTCGACTTCGTCGAGCAGGAACAGCGGATTGTGCACGCCGGTCTTGGCCATGTTCTGGATGACCTTGCCCGGCATCGAACCGATGTAGGTGCGGCGATGACCGCGGATCTCGGCCTCGTCGCGCACGCCGCCCAGGCTCATGCGCACGAACTTGCGGTTCGTGGCGCGGGCGATGGACTGGCCCAGCGAGGTCTTGCCCACGCCCGGCGGCCCGACCAGGCACAGGATCGGGCCCTTGATCTTCTCGACCCGCTGCTGCACCGCCAGGTACTCGACGATGCGCTCCTTGACCTTGTCCAGCCCGTAGTGGTCCTGGTCGAGCACCTTCTGTGCGTGCGCGATGTCCTTCAGCACACGGCTGCGCTTCTTCCAGGGCACCTTGACCAGCCAGTCGATGTAGTTGCGCACCACGGTGGCCTCGGCCGACATGGGCGACATCATCTTCAGCTTGTTGAGCTCGGTGGTGGCCTTGTCGCGCGCCTCCTTGGGCATGCCGGCCTTGGCGATCTTCTGCTCCAGCTCCTCGATCTCGTTGCCGCCCTCCTCCATGTCGCCGAGCTCCTTCTGGATGGCCTTCATCTGCTCGTTGAGGTAGTACTCGCGCTGGCTCTTCTCCATCTGCGACTTGACGCGGCCGCGGATGCGCTTCTCGATCTGCAGCACGTCCATCTCGCCCTCGATGGCCACCAGCACGTGCTCGAGGCGCTTGCGCACGTCGAGGATTTCCAGCACCTGCTGCTTCTCGGTGACCTTCAGGGTCATCTGCGCCGCCACGGCATCGGCCAGGCGCCCCGGCTGCTCGATGCCGGCCAGCGCGGTGAGCATCTCCGGCGGCACCTTCTTGTTCAGCTTCACGTACTGCTCGAACTGCGAGATCACCGAGCGCGTGAGCACGTCCATCTCGCGCTCGTCGTACTGCTCGACGTCCGACTCGACCGATACCCGCGCGGTGTAGTAGCCGCCATCGGCGCTGAGCTCGTCGATGCGGGCACGATCCACGCCTTCCACCAGCACCTTCACGGTGCCGTCGGGCAGCTTCACCAGCTGCAGAATCGTGGCCACCGTGCCGAACTGGTACAGATCCTCGGGCTTCGGATCGTCGATGTCCTGCTGCTTCTGCGTGACCACCAGGATCCGCCGCGGATCACCCTTGACCGCCACGTCCAGCGCCTGGATCGACTTCTCGCGGCCGACGAACAGCGGAATGACCATGTGCGGGTACAGCACGACGTCGCGCAGCGGCATGACCGGCAGCACGGTGGAGGAGGCAACGGGAGTGGCGTCGGCAGATTCGGTCACAGATGGCTCCGGGTCAGGCCCAAGGTTCCTGGATACAGTCTAGCCCGACGTGGGGGCGACACGCAGCGTTTCAACCCGACGCCGTGACGGACACGACGGCGGCCTGCAGGACAATCGCTGCCGACAGGCCGTGGCCCACTTCAGGCGCCGCGAGACTCCAGACGCCGCCTTGTGCTGCATCTGCCGCCGGCCGCAGCACGCGGGCACCGCTACCGGCTTCGTGGCTCACGTCAAAGCTGTCCAGCGCCAGCGTCAGGCCCAGGCCCAGCGCCTTCAAGTAGGCTTCCTTGCGGGTCCACAGATTGAAGAACGCTTCCTGGCGCCGCTCGGGCGGCAGCGCCTCCCATGCCGCGATTTCGCCGGGCGCGAAGTAGCGCCGTACCAGGGCGGCCTGATCGCGCGTGGCGCGCCATATCTCGACGTCCACGCCGATCGCCCGTTGCCAGCACCAACCAATCAGCCCCACGCTTCCGGAATGCGACAGATTGAAGTGCACACCGGCAGCGCCCGCGTGACCGGCAAGCTCCGGTTTGCCATGCGGCCCGGTACCGAATTCGATGTCCCCGGGGGCCAGACCCAGTACGGCGCCCAGCACCCGGCGCAGGCGACCATGCGCCACGACAAAATGCTCACCGTGAAGGGCTGACCGGAAGCGCCCGGCGCGCCCGCGTTCCTGCGCGGACAGGACGGCATCGAGCGCGGCGCGCTCGGCAGCGGGGACTTCCAGGGAAAACAGTTCCAGGCCACCGCACTCGCGGCCGTCCGCGTGAAGCGCCCAGCGTCGTGCGACGCCCGCCTGGCTCAGCGACTGATACCCGACGCCCGTCGCGGCTCTTCGGCCTTGTCCGTCTCGGTCTTGTAGACCACGTAGGGCGGCGCATGACCCAGCACCACGCTCTCGTCGACGACGACCTTGCTGACGTTGTTCAGGGACGGCAGCTGGTACATGGTCTCGAGCAGGATGGTCTCCATGATGGTGCGCAGACCCCGCGCGCCGGTCTTGCGCTCCATCGCCCGGCGGGCGATGGCGGCCAGGCCGTCATCGCGGAACT
The DNA here is from genome assembly GCA_963812195.1 of uncultured Gammaproteobacteria bacterium. Lineage (GTDB taxonomy): Bacteria > Pseudomonadota > Gammaproteobacteria > Steroidobacterales > Steroidobacteraceae > ZC4RG30. The sequence goes on along the minus strand of CAWEUI010000003.1, from coordinate 65,023 downwards.
CCAGTTCGGACGCCGTCCATTTCGAACAGCCGGCGATACTGCTTGGTCAGCGCGTTCTTCGGATCCTTCAGGATGGCGATCAGTGCCTTCTCGTCCAGTTCCTCGAGCGTGGCCACCACCGGCAGACGGCCGACGAATTCCGGGATCAGGCCGTACTTGACCAGATCCTCCGGTTCCACGTCGTGGAACAGGTCCGCGCCGTGCGGACGGTCGTTGATGCTGCGCACTTCGGACGTGAAGCCGATGCCGCCCTGCTGGGTGCGATTGCGGATCACGCGGTCCAGGCCCGCGAATGCACCGCCGCAGATGAACAGGATGTTGGCCGTGTCCACCTGCAGGAATTCCTGCTGCGGATGCTTGCGCCCGCCCTGCGGCGGCACGGAAGCCATCGTTCCCTCGATCAGCTTCAGCAGCGCCTGCTGCACGCCCTCGCCGGAAACGTCGCGGGTGATGGAGGGGTTATCCGACTTGCGCGAGATCTTGTCGATCTCGTCGATGTAGACGATGCCCGTCTGCGCCTTCTCGACGTCGTAGTCGCACTTCTGCAGCAGCTTCTGGATGATGTTCTCGACATCCTCGCCGACGTAGCCGGCCTCGGTCAGCGTGGTGGCATCGGCAATGGTGAACGGGACGTTGAGCAGCCGGGCCAGGGTCTCGGCCAGCAGCGTCTTGCCGCTGCCGGTGGGACCGATGAGCAGGATATTGCTCTTGGCGATTTCCACTTCGTCGCGCGCCTTGATGCCGCCGCCGGTGCCGCGGGACTGCAGGCGCTTGTAGTGGTTGTAGACGGCCACGGCGAGCGTCTTCTTGGCGCGCTCCTGGCCGATCACGTATTCGTCCAGGACGGCCTTGATCTCCTGGGGCTTGGGCAGCTTCTCGCGCGCGCGGTCGGCCTTGTCCTCGAGTTCCTCGCGGATGATGTCATTGCACAACTCGACGCATTCGTCGCAGACGAACACCGAGGGGCCCGCAATGAGCTTGCGGACCTCGTGCTGGCTTTTGCCGCAGAAGGAGCAGTACAGCAGCTTGCCGTCGTCGCTTCGCCCGCGGGTATCCTCGCTCATTACCTGACCTCACTGCCTGTCGCGGTGTGTGCGCGACCTTTACCGAAGGATATATAGCATGAGCGCGCGGCGCAGGGCAAAGCACTGCGTCACACCCAAGTGCCTGTATTCAGTAGGGAAAAGCGCGCCCGCCGCGCTCCCGGGGGCAACTATTTCGTAATGCCGATCTCGCCACGGGTGGCCAGCACGCGGTCGATCAGCCCGTAAGTGGCCGCTTCTTCGGCCCGCATGAAGTTGTCGCGGTCGGTGTCGTGCTTGATCTTGTCCACCGCCTGGTCGGTGTGCTTGGCCAGGATCTGGTTGAGCCGGTCGCGGGTGTAGAGGATTTCCCGGGCGTGGATTTCCATGTCGGCCGCCTGGCCCTGCATGCCGCCCAGCGGCTGGTGGATCATGATGCGCGAGTCCGGCAGCGCGAAACGCTTGCCCGCGGCCCCGCCGGCCAGCAGCACGGCGCCCATGCTGGCCGCCTGCCCGATGCAGATGGTGGACACATCCGGCTTGATGAACTGCATGGTGTCGTAGATGGCCAGGCCGGCCGTCACGTGGCCGCCGGGCGAGTTGATGTACAGCGCGATGTCCTTGTCCGGATTCTCCGACTCCAGGAACAGCAGCTGGGCCACGATGACGTTGGCCATGTAGTCCTCGACCGGGCCAACGCAGAACACCACGCGATCCTTCAGCAGGCGCGAGTAGATGTCGTAGGAGCGCTCGCCGCGCGAGGTCTGCTCGACCACGATCGGGACCAGATTCAGGGCGCGCTCATTCATCGTTTGTCTCCGCCTTTTGCCGCAAGTGTCGCTGCTGCCTCGATTCTAACCCTGCTTGCCGAAGCCGGTGAGTTCCTGGAAGGAAACCGGTACGTCGGTCACTTTGGCATTGGCCAGCACCCAGTCCACTGCCAGGTCTTCCATCACCGAAGTCTCGATCTGGCGCATGGCGTCCGGGTTCTGCAGCCAGGCGCGCCGGGCCTCGGCCTGGTCGGGTTGACCGGCCACCACGTCCTGCAACCGCTCCAGCACGCGCTCACGGTCCACGGTGATGTTCTCGCGCCGGATCAGCTCCCCAATGAGCAATCCGAGCTTCACCCGCTTGCGCGCCGGCTCGACGAACGGGTCGCGCGGCGGCATCTGCGAGACATCGGTGCGACCCATCCGCTGCAGCACGTCGACCTGCAGCTGCTGGATCTGCTCGTCGACCAGCGCCTTGGGCAGTTCCACCTCGTTCTCGCGCTGCAATGCCTCGAAGACCTGGGTGCGGACCTTGTTGCGCACGGCTTCGGCGACCTCGCGCTCCATGCTCTTGCGCACCTCGGTACGCAGCTCGGCCAGACTTCCATCCCCGATGCCGAAGGAGCGCACGAATTGCTCGTCCAGCTCCGGCAGCACGGGCTCCTCCACAGATTTCACGGTGAGGTCGAACTCGGCATCCTTGCCGGCCAGCGCCGCCGAGCCGTAGTTCTCCGGGAACTTCACCGGCGCGGTCTTCGTCTCGCCGGCGGACATGCCGGTCAGCGCGTTCTCGAAATCCTCGATCACCCCGCCCTCGCCCAGGACCACGGGCAGGTCGGTGCCGGTGCCCCCCTCGAACGCCTCGCCACCGGTGCGCCCGGCGAAATCCACCACCACCCGATCACCCTTCTGCGCGGCGCGCTCGACGGCCGCGTAGGTGACGCGCTGGCGGCGCATGCTGTCGAGCATCGCATCCACGTCCGCGTCGGTGATATCGGCCTTGGGACGCTCGATCTTCACGTCCGCCACAGGCCCCACCGCCACCTCGGGCATCACTTCGATGACTGCCGCGAACTTCAGGTCCGCGCCCGGCTCGACCTGGATCGGCTCGATGTTCGGACTGCCCGCGGGCCGCAGGTTCTCCTTCTTCACCGCATCGCTGTAGCCCTGCCGGATCAGCTCGGATACGGCATCGCCGTGCACCTGGCTGCCGTACTTCTGCTTGATGATGGTCATCGGCACCTTGCCGGGCCGGAAGCCCTGCACCTTGACCGTACGCGACAGATCGCGCAGGCGCCGTTCCACCTCGCCGGCCACGCGGGCGTGTGGAATCTCCACCTCGATGCGCCGCTCGAGTCCGGAGGTGGTATTCACTGTGAACTGCATTGCTGCCAATCCTTCGTTACTTGCGGGGGAGCGGACGTCGTGGTTACTGGTGCGAAAGGAGAGACTCGAACTCTCACGGGTTGCCCCGCTGGAACCTAAATCCAGTGCGTCTACCAGTTCCGCCACTTTCGCGCCGCGGATCATTGAAAATGGTGGGCCGTGTAGGATTCGAACCTACGACCAATTGATTAAGAGTCAACTGCTCTACCAACTGAGCTAACGGCCCATTGTATGGGTGGGGTGGACGACGGGACTCGAACCCGCGACAGCCGGAATCACAATCCGGGACTCTACCAGCTGAGCTACGTCCACCATCGTTCACTTCGCAGCAACCGGTGCCTGGCGCGCCCGGCAGGAGTCGAACCTGCGACCCTCAGCTTAGAAGGCTGATGCTCTATCCAACTGAGCTACGGGCGCCCTTTTCTGGCGGCGCCCATGTTAGGGCAATCAGTCCGACTTGGGCCATGCACGCAGGGCCGGTTACTCCCCGCCCGGGCGAAACCGGCCAGCTTCAAGAAGCGGCCGGGTCCACCAAGCGGGGCCGGGAGTATATACGAATCGGTGCGAAATGCAGGCCGCCCGGCGCGACTCAGCCGTAGGTCAGCGGCTGTGCCTTGCCGCGGAATACCCGGTACACATATATGGTGTAGCCGAGGATGGCCGGCAGCACCACCAGCGCCCCGACCAGGATCACCATCAGCGATTCCGGCGCACTGGCCGCCTGCCAGATGGTGATTCGGTCCACGACCAGGTAGGGAAACAGGCTGTACGACAGGCCGTAAAAGCCCAGCACGATCACCCCGACGGTGCAGCCGAAGGGAACCCAGGCGCCATAATCATTGCCCTGCGCCAGGCGCACCGGCAGGCGGCGCAGTGCGCGCGCCGCAATGAGCAGCAGCGACAGCGTCACGATCGGCAGGGGCAGCAGCAGCACCACATACGGCAGGCTGAACCACTTCTGGAAGATCCGCTCGCTTACCAGCGGCGAGACCATGGACACGGCCAGGAACCCGGCCAGCGCGCCCCACCAGGCGCGGCGCGCCCAGTGCACGGCCTTGGCCTGCAAGGCGCCGGTGGTCTTGATCAGCAACCAGCCGGCCCCCAGCAGCGCGTAGGCGGCGGGCACGCACAGCGCGGTCAGCAACGCAAAACCGCGCGCGGGCAGTGCGGTGGAAAAACCCGTGATGTAACTGCCCAGCATCCAGCCCTGCGCCGCGGCCGTGGTGACCGAACCCAGCCAGAACAGGCGGTTCCACAGCGGCTTGTGCGCGGCCTGTACCTTCACGCGGAAATCGAATGCCACACCGCGCAGCATCAGGCCGATGAGCATCAGCACCACCGGCAGGTACAACGAGGACAGCACCACGCCCTGCGCCATGGGAAACGCCGTCAGCAGGATGCCGATGCCCAGCACCAGCCAGGTCTCGTTGGCGTCCCAGAACGGCCCGATGGAACCGACCATCACGTCCTTTTCCTCATCACTGCCGCCGGGCAGCAGGATGCCGACGCCCAGGTCATAGCCATCGAGCACCACGTACAGCAGCAGCGCGATGCCCATCAGGGCCATGAACACCACCGGCAGCCAGCCGGCTGGGGTGGTCAGATCAGGTGGCATGGGGCACTCCTGCCGTCCCGCCCTTGCGCGCCAGGTAGAACAGGACGCTGATGTACGCAAAGATCAGCGACGCATACAGCACCAGATACAGCGTCAGGCTGGTGCCCAGCGGAATGGGTCGCGCGGTTGCCGCGGCGGCGGTGCGCAGCAGGCCATACACCAGCCAGGGCTGGCGCCCGATCTCGGTGACGTACCAGCCGGCCAGCGTGGCCACCCAGCCGGCGAAGGTCATGCCCACCATGGCCTTGAGCCACCAGCGCGGCGGCGACCGCCCACCCCGCAGGCGCCAGGCGCCAAACCAGGACACCGCCAGCATCAACAGTCCCATGCCCACCATGACGCGAAAGGCGAAGAACACCGGCCGCACCGGCGGATGCGCGTCGGGGAACTGGTCCAGGCCCTGGATCCTGCCCTCGGCGGAGTGCCGCAGGATCAGGCTGGCGCCGTGGGGAATGGCCACCTGGAGGTGATTGCGCTGTTCGGCGGCATCGGGCCAGGCGAACAGCAGCAGTGGCGCCCCGGTTTCGGTATGCCAGATGCCTTCCATGGCGGCGATCTTGGCCGGCTGATGCTCCAGCGTGTTCAATCCGTGAAAGTCCCCGACCAGGATCTGCAGGGGGATAGCACCGCGGCCAGCGTGACCCCGGTGCGCAGTGTGGCCGGCGCGTCCGGCCGGGTATCGCCACGCAACACCCGCCACGCCGACAGGCCGCTGATCAGGAACGCCACCGTCAGGCCCGATGCCAGCAGCATGTGGATGACGCGCCACGGCATCGACGGATTGAACAGGATGGCCAGCCAGTCGGTGGCATGCACGCGCCCGTCGATCAGTTCGAAGCCGACCGGGGTCTGCATCCACGAATCCAGCACCAGGATCCAGAACGCCGACAACGGCCGTGCCCACCGCCACCAGCACCGTGGCCAGCGTGTGCACCCGTTCGGATACCTTGCCGATACCGAACAGCATGATCGCCAGGAATGTGGCTTCCAGAAAGAACGCGGTCAGCACCTCGTAGGCCAGCAGCGGCCCGGCGACGTTGCCCACGGTCTCCATGAAGCCCGGCCAGTTCGTGCCGAACTGGAAACTCATCGTGACCCCGGACACCACGCCCATCGCGAAGGTCAGCGCGAAGATCTTCACCCACAGCCTGTAGGCGTCCATCCAGCGCTCATCCTGCGTGCGCCGGTAGCGCCACTTGAAGTACAGCAGCACCCACGACAGAGCGATGGAGATGCTGGGGAAGAGAATGTGAAAGCTGATGTTCGACGCGAACTGTATCCGCGCGAGCAGCAGAGGATCCATCATGCCGTCCTTGCCGGCGCCGGTTTGCGCCGGCGGATATAGGAATAGTACAGCAACGGAATGACCACCAGCGTCAGCACCGTGCTGACCAGGATGCCGAAGATCAGGGACACCGCCAGGCCGTTGAAGATGGGGTCATCCAGGATGAAGAACGCCCCGAGCATGGCCGCCAGCGCGGTCAGCACGATGGGCTTGGCGCGAACCGCGCAGGCGTCGATCACCGCCGCACGCCAGTTCGCGTCCTTCGCCCAGCGCATGGTTGATGAAATCCACCAGCAGGATGGAATTGCGCACGATGATGCCGGCCAGCGCGATCATGCCGATCATCGAGGTGGCCGTGAACTGCGCATGCAGCAGCGCGTGGCCCGGCATCACGCCGATTACGGTGAGCGGAATCGGCGCCATGATGATCAGCGGCACTATGTAGTTGCGGAACTGCGCCACCACCAGGAAGTAGATCAGTATGATTCCCGCGGCATAGGCCAGCCCCATGTCGCGGAATGTCTCGTAGGTGATCTGCCACTCGCCGTCCCACTTGACCGCGAAGCTCGCCGCATCGGGAGGCTGGCGGATGAAGTACTGGTTCAGGTTGACGCCGCCGACGGCCTCGTGCGCCAGCTTGCCGACGATGCCGAACATGCCGTAGAGCGGGCTGTCGTAACGACCGGCCTCGTCGCCGGTCACGTACACCACAGGCAGAAGGTCCTTGTGGTAGATCGCGCCATCCCAGTCGCCGCGCTGCACGGTGACCAGTTCGGCCAGCGGCACCAGCTTGCCATCGGCGCTGCGCACCCGCAGCGCCAGCAGTTTCGACAGACTCGCCTGGTCGGCAGCCGGCAGGCGCAGCCGCACCGGATGCGGGTAGCGCGAGCGGCCGTCCTGCACGAACGTGGCATCCGCGCCGGCCACCGCGGCGGTCAGTGTCGCCACGATATCCGCCTGCGATACGCCCAGCCTGGCGGCACGCGCGCGATCCACCGCCAGCGACTCGTGCGGCGCGTCGGCCTCCACCGTGGTATCGACGTCCACGATGCCATCCTCGGCGGTGAACACCTTCTCCAGCTCGCGGCCCAGCACGCGGCTGCGCGCGTAGTCCGGCCCGTACAGCTCGGCCACCAGCGGCGCCAGCACCGGCGGGCCGGGCGGCACTTCCACGACCTTCAGGCTGGCGCCGTAGCGTGCGGCGATCGCGGCCAGATCCGGACGCAAGGCACGGGCGATCTGGTGGCTCTGGCGCTTGCGCTGGTGCTTGTCGACCAGGTTGACCTGCAGGTCGCCCACGTTGTTGCCGGCGCGCAGGTAGTACTGGCGCACCAGCCCGTTGAAGTTCACCGGCGCCGAGGTTCCCGCATAGCCCTGGAAGTCCACGACCTCGGGCACCTTCGCGACCCGCTGCGCCACGTCCATCAGCAGCGCATTGGTGGTTTGCAGCGCGCTGCCCTCGGGCATGTCCACCACGATCTGCATTTCGGACTTGTTGTCGAAGGGCAGCATCTTCAGCACGACCACGCGAACCACGGCCAGACCCGCCGACAACAGCACCAGCAACAGCATGGCGCCCATCAGCAGGCGCCGGTTGCGCCCCGCATGGTTGCCGTGCAGGAACGGCCCGAGCACGCGCGTGAACAGTCGCTGCAGCCATGAGTCCTTGACGATGTCCTCGGCGGCGGGCATTTCGTGCGCCACATGGCGCCCGAGCAGCCGTGCCGCCAGCCACGGCGTGACGATGAGCGCGATACCCAGCGACAGCAGCATGCCGGCCGACGCGTTGATGGGGATGGGCCGCATGTAGGGCCCCATCAAGCCCGACACGAAGGCCATCGGCAGCAACGCCGCGATCACCGTGAAGGTGGCCAGGATGGTGGGGCCGCCGACCTCATCGACCGCCGCCGGAATGGCCTGCAGCAAGGTGCGGCCGCCGCGCCGCATGTGACGATGGATGTTCTCCACCACCACGATGGCATCGTCCACCAGGATGCCGATCGAGAAGATCAGCGCGAACAGCGACACGCGGTTCAGCGTGAAGCCCATGGCGCGCGAGGCGAACAGGGTCACGGACAGTGTCAGCACCACCGCCGTACCCACCACGATGGCCTCGCGCCAGCCCAGCGCGAACAGCACCAGCAACACCACCGAGAAGGTGGCGAAGATCAGCTTCTGGATCAGCTTCTGCGCCTTGTCGGTGGCGGTCTTGCCATAGTCGCGCGTGATCTGGGCATGCACGCCCTGCGGAATGAGCTCGCCGCGCAAGTCGCCCAGCCGCCGCGCCACTGCCGTGGTGATGTCCGCGGCATTGCTGCCCGGCTTCTTGGCGATGGCGATGGTCACGGCCGGCGCGATGCCGGCTGCCGGGCCGGCCTTGCCTGCCGGCGTGCCGTACCACACGTAGCTGTCCGGCAGGTCGGCACCGTCGGTCACCTGCGCGACATCGGACAGCAGCAGCGGCCGGCCACCATCGACGCCAATGACCAGGTTCGCCACTTCCGCGCCGCTGGCCAGGAAGCGGCCCGCGCTTTCCTGCACCGTGCCGCCGGGTTCGACGCGCTCGCCGAGCTGCTGCACGACATTGGCGGCGCGCAATGAGTTCATCAGGTCGGTGACGGTCAGGCCGTAGCTGGCCAGCCGCGCGGCATCCAGCGTCACCACCACGCGCCGTTGCGGCGCTCCGATTGAATACACGTCGCGCGTGCCGGGGACGCGCTTGAGTTCGACTTCCAGACTGTGGGCCACCTGCGCCAGATCGGCCGGCCCGCGATTCGGATCATCACTCCACAGCGTCACGGCCATGATGGGCACGTCGTCGATGCCCTTGGGATCCACCAGCGGCGTACCGATTCCGCTGCCCGGCTGCAACAGGTCCATGTTGGACCAGACCTGGTTGTACAGCCGCACCAGGGCGCTCTGGCGCGGCACGCCAACCTGAAACTCCACCGTGAGCACGGCCGCACCAGGCCGCGACACCGAGTACACGTGCTTGATGCCCTCGATTTCAGAGAGCTTCTGCTCCAGCGGCGACGCCACCTGCTGTTCCACGTCGCGCGCCGAGGCGCCGGCAAACGGCACGATGACATTGGCCATGGTCACGTCGATCTGCGGCTCTTCCTCGCGCGGCGTGATCATCACCGCGACGATGCCAAGTATCAGGCCCACCAGGGCCAGCAATGGCGTCATCGGATTGGAGACGAAATGGCGCGCCAGCCGTCCGGAAACGCCCAGCTTGCCGCCGCTGTCCGGCGCCTCACTCACCTGGCGAGTCCTGTCCGGCATGCCGCGAGCGCAGCCATTGCAGCGCCGCGACCGGATCGCTGGCCACACGCTCACCCGGCGCGAGGCCGGCGATCACTTCCACGCGCTGCGCGCTGCGGCGCCCGAGGCGCAACTGGCGCAGCACGATATCGTCGTCGCCCACCACATAGGCACCGGCCAGTTCGCCCCGCTCGACCACCGCGGTGGCCGGCAACCAGATGGCGGCCGGCCCGCCGGTGCCGGCGAAGCGCACCTTGGCCGTCTGCCCGGGACGCGGCGGGTTGTCCATGGCCGGCAGCATCACGCGCACGGTGGTGGTGTGCGCCTGCGGATCGGCGCTCGGATAAACGATGACCTGCGCCGCCGCCACTTGCCTGCCATCGGGCAGCGTAATGGCCGCGGCGGCCTTGTCGCGCAGCGCGGATGCATCGGTCTGCGGCACCAGCACTTCCAGGCGCAGGCGCTGCGGCGCATACATGGTGTACAGCGACCGGCCGGGGGCGACGGTCTCGCCAAGCTCGACCTGGCGCGCCGCGATGACGCCGGCGTAAGGGGCGCGCACGACGGTATAGTCCAGCTGCTGCTGCGCCTGCGCCAGTTGGGCCCTGGCGGCATCGCGGCTGGCGGTGGCCGAGTCATGCGCAGCGCGCACCCGGTCGAAATCGTCCTGCGAGATGAGTTTGCGTGCCACCAGTTTGCTGGCGCGCTCGAAGCGGGCCGCCGCGTCCGTGAGCTGAGCCTCGGCGGCCTGCACCTGCGCGCGCGCCGCGGCCACTGCCGCGGCCTGATCCTCACTGGTCAGCCGCAACAGCACCTGGCCCGCCGCCACGCGCTGGTCCACGTCGGCGCTGAGCCGGGCCACGCGGCCGGATGTCTGGGCGGACAACTCGGCCTGCTCCACCGCCTGCACGACGCCATCCCATTGGATGCCGCCGCCGCCGTCGCCGGCCGCGACCGTGATCGCGTCCACCGCGGGTGGCGCAAGCGCCGTGGCAGCCGGTTGGCCGTGCCCGCAAGCCGCGAGCAGCGTGGCGGTGGCCGCCAGCGCCGCGATATGGAGCCTGGTTCGCCTCATCTGAACGCGCAGCCTTCCCCGACACCGATCGCCTTGAACAGCTTCGCTGCCGGGCAGAAGCCGGTGATGCTGGCCTGGATGAGGTTCAGTCCGACGAACACGGTCAGCCACAACCAGTACGGCGACACGTAGTGCGCGAGTACCAGGCTGGCCAGCACCATGAAACCGGCAAATGCCATTACGGCCCGATCGAGGTTCATGAGTCGCTCCCTTTGGGTGAGTTGGAATCCTTGAGCCGCTCGATGCCGAGCGCGCTCATCACGTATTTCTCGTAGATCGGCTCGGACGTGCCGTGGCGCATCTTGTAGAGGAAGTACTTTTCGAAGGCGACCTTGGCCACGTGCACCCACTTGCCGACCTTGGCCCAGGTGACATTGCGCGGCGGAATCTGCGGCAATGCCACGAAGGCCGCGCCGGTGTCGCCCATGTCGGCCAGGCACACCGCGTTCCACGTGCCCTCGAAGTTGGCGGGCTTGCCCGCCAGTTCGGCCTCGATGTTGCGCACGATGGTGGTGACCATGGATTCGATCATGAAGCCGGTCTTGGGCACGCCCGTGGGAATCGGCGTGGGTTCCGGCGGCGCGATCGCCACACAGACTCCGGCCGAGAAGATGTTCGGGTAGCGCGGGCTGCGCTGGTGCTTGTCCACGATCACGAAGCCCTTCGGATTGCACAGCCCTTCCACGGCCGCGACCGGGGCCACGCCGGCGAACGCCGGCAGCAGCATCGAGTACTTCGCCGGCAGGGTCTTCGGTTCGCCCTTGGGCTGCCCCGCATCATCGTGCGCCTGCACGACGATGGCATCGCTGCGTACTTCCAGCACCTTGGCGTTGGTGATCCACTGTATGTGCCGCTGGCGCAGCTCGGATTCCAGCAGGCCCTTGGAATCGCCGACGCCGCCCAGGCCCAGATGGCCGATGAACGGTTCACTGGTCACGTAGGTCATGGGCACGCGATCACGCAGTTTGCGCTTGCGCAGATCCGCGTCGAGGATGAATGCGTACTCGTAGGCCGGACCGAAGCAACTCGCGCCCTGCACGGCCCCGATCACGATCGGCCCCGGATCGGCAAGGAACTGCTGGTAGCGCTCGTGCGCGCCCTGTGCATGCGGCGCGGTGCACACCGACTGGCTGAAGCCGCCCTCCGGCCCGAGGCCGGGAATCGCGGCAAAGTCCAGTTTGGGCCCGGTGCAGATGATCAGGTAGTCATGATCGATGCGCTCACCGTCGGCCAGCACCACGTGATTGCCGGCGGCGTCGATGCTGGCCACTTCGGACTCGCGAAAGCCGATGTTGCGCTTCCACAGGACAGCCGCCGCGTCCAGACCGGTTTCCTCCGGCGTGCGCCAGCCGACGCCGATCCAGGGATTGGATGGCGTGAAACTGAAGCGCGGGCCCTGCCCCACCACCGTGATCTCGTGGGCATCGCCAAGGCGCTGACGCAGCTCGAACGCCGCGCTCATGCCTGCCAGCCCCGCTCCGACTACTGTAATGCGTGTCATGTTCCGGTCCCTCCCGGTGATGGCCGAATATTAGATTGTTCTAATATTAGCGTCAACTAATATTTAGTGCTAGAGTGCAGGCATGAAACGCAAGGCACGTACCACCGCGGCGCCGGCTCGCCAGGCGCCGCCGGCGCTGGATCTGGAGGCGATGCGCGACAATGCCGGGCAGGCTTCGCGCCTGCTGCGCGCGCTGTCCAACGAGAATCGCCTGATGCTGCTGTGCCTGCTGTTCGAGGCAGACAAGACGGTCGGCGAACTCAACGAATCGCTGGACCTGTCCCAGTCGGCACTGTCGCAGCACCTGGCCGTGCTGCGCGAGGAAGGCATGGTGCGCACGCGCCGCTCCGGGCAAAGCATCTACTATGGGCTGGCTTCGCTGCCGGCACAGCGCATCATCGAGACGCTGCACAGCGTCTACTGTCCGCATCGTTGCTGATTTCACGGCGACCATCGTAGGTCCCGCCGCGCCGGCTGGCTCTAGGGAGAAGTACGCAACAGATACGTCCCGAAGGAATGGTCGGGGCGAGAGGATTCGAACCTCCGACCCTCTGGTCCCAAACCAGATGCGCTACCAGACTGCGCCACGCCCCGACAGGGCGAATGATACCCTAGCGCCCCTTTTTTCGTTCGACCCAAGCAGCGGGGGATTGTTACGGACATGACCGCCAGAGTGATTGACGGCAAGGCGATCGCGCAGCGCCTGCGCGAGGAAATAAGGATCAAGGTCGCGGCCCTGAAGGCCGCCGGCCGGCGGGTGCCGGGCCTGGCCGTGGTCATCGTCGGTGAAGACCCCGCCTCGCAGATCTACGTGCGCAACAAGCACCAGGCCACCGAGGCCGCCGGCATGCTCTCGGTCAAGAAGGTGCTGCCTGCCAGCGCCACCCAGGACGAAGTGCTGCAGGTCGTTCACCAGCTCAACGCCGACCCGGCCATCGACGGCATCCTGGTGCAGCTGCCCGTGCCCAAGCAGATCGACAGCAAGGCGGTGATCGATGCCATCGACGTCAACAAGGACGTCGACGGGTTCAATCCGGAGAACCTGGGCCTGCTGGCGCAGCGCACTCCCCGGCTGCGGCCCTGCACGCCCTATGGCTGCATGAAGATGCTCGAGTATTCGGGCATCGACCCGAAGGGCATGGACGCGGTGGTACTCGGCCAGTCCAACATCGTGGGGCGGCCGGCCGCGCTGGAACTGCTGATGCGCGGCGCCACCGTGACCATCTGCCACAGCCAGACGAAAGATCTGCCCGGGCACGTGAAGCGAGCCGACCTGATCGTCGCCGGCGTCGGCCGACCGGAGTTCGTCAAGGGCGAGTGGATCAAGCCGGGCGCCGTGGTGCTGGACGTGGGCATCAACCGCCTGCCGTCCGGCAAGGTGGTCGGCGACGTGGAGTTTGCCGCGGCCAGCGAACGTGCCGGCTGGATCACGCCGGTACCCGGCGGCGTGGGACCCATGACCATCGCCATGCTGATCCAGAACACGCTGGAGGCCTACCTGTTCCGCGAAGGCATCGAAAGGACCGCGGTGCGCGAACTCGAGCAGCCGCTGTCGCCGCCGCCGAAGTAGGCCCTACCTGCGCCGCCAGGTGGTCCCGGCGGCGCCATCCTCCAGCACCACACCGGCTGCCGCCAGCTCATCGCGCAGCCGGTCGGCTTCCTTGAAGTTGCGCGCCTTGCGTGCGGCCAGCCGCGCCGCGATGGCCGCCTCGATGGCTGCGTCGTCCAGGCTTTCCTGCCCCGGCGCAGGCAGCCGGAACCAGGCTTCCGGATCGAGCTGGCACACACCCAGTATCGCGGCGAGTTCACGAAACACCGCGGCCAGTTCCGCCGCGCGCAGCAGGCAGGTGCCCGAGCCACCGGCCTTGGCTTCGTTGATCTCGCGCGCCAGGCGCTGCAACACCGCCAGGGCCTTTGGCGTGTTGAAGTCATCATCCATGGCGGCCCGGAAATCCGCCCGCCATGCATCCGCGTCGGCACCGGGCTCGCCCGCCGGCACGCCACGCAACGCGTTGTACAGTCCGGCCAGCGTCGCGTCGGCCTGAATCAGGCTCTCCAGGGTGTAGTTGATCGGGCCGCGGTAATGGCTGGCCACCAGGAAATAGCGCAGCACCTCCGGGTGGCGCAGCTGTGGCAGCACGTCGCGGACCGTGAAGAAGTTGCCCAGCGACTTGGACATCTTCTCGCTGTCCACATTGACGAAGCCGTTGTGCATCCAGACGCGCACGAAGTGCGCACCCGTGGCGCCTCCGCTCTGCGCGATCTCGTTCTCGTGGTGCGGGAACTTCAGGTCCATGCCGCCGCCGTGGATGTCGAAGTCCTCGCCCAGCAACGCCATGGACATCGCCGAGCATTCGATGTGCCAGCCCGGCCGCCCTGCGCCCCAGGGCGAAGGCCAGGATGGCTCGCCCGGCTTGGCGCGCCTTCCACAGCACGAAGTCCAGCGGGTCCCGCTTGGCCGCATCCACCTCCACGCGTGCGCCGGCGCGCAGATCCTCCAGCTTCTTGCCCGACAGGCGCCCGTAGCCGGCAAAGCTGGCCACCGAGTACAACACGTCGCCATTGTCGGCCGCGTAGGCGTGGCCCGCGTGCGATGAGCTTTTCGATCAGCGCCACGATGTGCGGCATGTGTGCCGTGGCGCGCGGCTCGTGATCCGGCTTCGCCACGCCCAGCGCGGCGCAATCCTCGTCCATGGCGCGAATGAAGCGCGCGGTCAGCGCATCGATCGGCTCGCCGTTCTCGGCCGCGCGGCGGATGATCTTGTCGTCGATGTCGGTGATGTTGCGCACGTAGTTGACGGCGTAGCCCGCTGTAGCGCAGCCAGCGCTGCACCACATCGAAGGCCACCAGCATGCGCGCGTGGCCGATGTGGCAGTAGTCGTAGACGGTCATGCCGCACACGTACATGCGCACGGCGCCTGGCTTGATCGGCGCGAACGGCTCGGTCTTCCCGGTCAGGGAGTTGTGGATGCACAGCATCGGGCGATTCTACCGGCGTGTCACGCGAAGCGGGCCAGGCGCCGCTGCGCACAACCCGCGGGCATTGCCTTGAGCAGCGCCCCCAGGTCCGGACCAGCCAGCCGTCCGGTCAGCGCCGCGCGCAATGGTTTGAACAGCGCCGGGCCCTTCAAGCCGGTAGCGGCCTTCGCCGCCGCGACGATCGCGGCGAAATCGTTGCCCGCCGCCGCGGCAGCGGCCGCCCGGAACAGGCCCGGGCCGGCCGCTTCGATGGCGGCGGTGCTTTGCCCATCGATAGCCGGTTCATTGCCGAACACCACGTCCACCCAGGGCAGCACGTCATCGGGAAACACCAGGTTGGGCAGCACCGCGTGCACGAAAAGTTCTGCCGCGGCCGGATCCAGCCCGGCCGGCAGCCGCGCGCCCAGCCAGGCGCGGGCAGCCTCCATGTCCATCCCGTGAACGGCCTGCCGCTGCCATCCCAGCAACTGGGCCGGATCGAAGTGCGCCGGCGCGCGCTGCAGATGCTGTACTTCGAATGCGCCGGCCATCTGCGCCATTCCCAGCAGCTCATGCGATGGCGTGGAGTGGCCGAGACGGAACAGGTGATTGGCCAGCGCAATGCGGCAGGTAACCCTGCTCGCGCAGGCCGCGCAGCGACTGCGCGGCGTGGCGCTTGGACAATGGCGCCCCGTCCTCGCCCGTGAGCAGCGCGAGGTGTCCGTAGCGAGGCGCCGGCAGGTCCAGCGCCTGCAGGATCAGCAACTGGCGCGGTGTGTTGCTCAGGTGATCGTCGCCGCGCAGCAGGTGCGTGACGCCGGACAGTGCATCGTCGATGGCATTGGAGAAGAAGAATGCGGCCGTCCCGTCAGTCCGCCGCAGCACGAAGTCGCCGATCTCGGCCAGTGCAAAGCTCTTCGCGCCATGCACCAGGTCCTTGTAGCTGACCTGGCCCTGCTCGGGCACCTTGAAGCGGATCACCGCCGGTTCGCCGGCGGCAAGGCGCGCCCCGGACTCGCCGGCCGTGAGCCCACGGCACTTGCCGGAGTAGCGCGGCGGCCGGCCGGCGGAGAGCTGGGCGGCGCGCGACAGCGCCAGCTCCGACTGCGTGCAGAAGCACGGATAGACCAACCCGGCCTCGGGCAAGCCGCGCGAGCTGCGCGTCGTAGATGGCTGCGCGGGCGGACTGATGCAGCGGTTCACCGGACCATGCCAGCCCCAGCCAGGCCAGATCCTCCATCAGCTGGTGGGTGTGCCCGACACTGCTGCGCGCCGCATCGGTGTCCTCGATCCGCAGCAGAAAACGCCCGCCCTCGCGCTGTGCCAGCAACGCGTTGAACAACGCGGTACGCGCATTGCCCAGATGCAATTCGCCGGTGGGGCTGGGCGCGAAGCGCGTGACCACGGGATTTCCTGACATCCCTACACTATATTCGATGCATGCCCCGCGGCCGCATCCTGTTCGTTTCCGATCTGCACCTGGATGCCTCCTTGCCGGCCGCCATCGAGCAGTTCATTGCCTTCCTGCGCACCGAGGCAAGCAACTGCAGCGCCTTGTACATACTGGGTGATCTGTTCGAGACGTGGATCGGCGACGACGATGATGATCCGGCACGCGCCCGCGTCCGCGCGGCGCTGGCCGGGCTGACCGCCGGCGGCGTGCCGTGCTTCATCATGCACGGCAATCGCGATTTCCTGATGGGTGCGCGCTTCATGGCCGCCACCGGTTGCCGGCTGCTGCCGGATCCGGCCGTGCTGGAGTGCGGCGGCAGGCGCTTCGTGCTCACGCACGGCGACCTGCTGTGCACCGGGGACCATGCCTACCAGCGCTTCCGTCGCGTGGCGCGCAATGCCCTCGTGCAGGCCTGCTGGCGCGTGCTGCCGCTTGCCCTGCGGCGGCGAATGGCCTCCATGGCGCGCCGACGCAGCCGTTCCTACACACGGCAACAACCCCGATCCATCATGGATGTAACGCCTGCGGCGGTGGCCTCCCTGCTGCGCGCCACACGCTGTGACGTCATGATCCACGGCCACACTCACCGTCCGGCCACGCACCATCTGGAGGTGGACGGTCGCGGCTGCACACGCATCGTGCTGGGCGACTGGTACGGGCCGGGCAGCTATCTGGCGCTTGATGAAGCCGGCAATCCGTCCGTGGCATCTTTGCCCGCTGCGGCGGGCGGGCCGGAGTGAAAGCGCAGTTCGACATCCGGATCCAGGATCAGCCGCGCTTCCAGTGATGCCAGCTCGGCCAGGCGCTGCTGCAACTGTCCGTTGCCAGCCTCGAGCGGCGCTGCCGCCGCCGCCAGTTCCACGTACTGCGCCGCATGCCGGCGCTCGGACTCTGCCAGGCCGGCGTAGAAACTTGCCAGCGGCTCGGGCAGTCGCGGCGCCAGCACCTCGAAGCGCTCACAGGAACGGGCCTCGATGAGCGCGCCGGCCAGCAGCAGGTCGCGTTTGCGCTGCGGGTCTGCGGTGGCCAGGCGCGTGCGCAGCGCACCGGCGTAGCGGCCCGGGGACAATCGCGTCATCGGCACGTCCAGTTCCTGCATGAGTTTCTGCACCTGCTCGAAATGCCGCAATTCCTCGCGCGCCAGGCGCGCCATCGCCAGGGACAGGGTCGAGTCCTGCGGGTAGGCGAACATCAATGCCAGCGCCGTGGAGGCCGCCTTCTTCTCGCAATTGGCATGATCGACCAGCAACACGCGCCACTGGCGCACGGCGGCTTCACACCATGCGGCCGGCGTTGCCGCCTGCAGCAGATCGCCGGGAATCATCTCAGGCCGCGCGCGCCGCGTCGGCGGCGCCACGCAGCGCATCGGCCGCTTCGGTCGCCGTGCTGTAGCGATCGGCCGGGAGTTTGGCGAGCAGACGTTCGATGAGCGGTTGCCACAGCGCATTGTGGCCGACCAGTTGCGGGATCGGCTGGTTGCGATGCTTGTAGATGATGGCCATGGGGTTGACGGCCGAATATGGTTTCTCGCCGGACAACATCTCGTACAGGATCACACCGAGGCTGTACAGGTCGCTGCGCCCGTCGACCGGCTCGCCATGCCCCTGCTCGGGACTCATGTAATGCGGTGTACCGAAGATCAGTCCGGGATCGGTGATCTCCAGGTCCCAGCCCTCGTCCTTGGCAAGGCCAAAATCCGACAACGCGATGTGCCCGGTGCCACGCATCAACACGTTGCCCGGTTTGAGGTCGCGATGCAGTGCTCCGGCCTCATGCAGAGTCCCCAGCGCGCCGGCAATCTGCGAGGAGAGATCCAGTGCGTCGGCCGGGGTAATGCCGGCCCGGATGCGGCGACGCAGATCGCCGTCCGGGAAGTACTCCATGGCCAGGTACGCGTGGTCGTCGGCCACGCCCAGTTCGTGGCAGCGCACGATGCTCGAGTGGTGCAACCGGTGCGCGATTTCGTACTCCAGCAGAAAGCGCTCGAAAGACTGGTCGACGCCCGAGGTATCGCGCAGGGACGGGGTCACCTTGATGACCATCAGGTCGCCCACCTTCTCGCTCTCGGCCAGATAAAGCTGCGAAACCGAACCACCGGCGAGGCGCCGCACGCAGCGATAGCCCGGAATCCGCACCGCACCGAAGCGCCGCGCCGCCTCGGCCTCCGGGGAGACGCGCCAGTAGGCCTGCGCGCGACTCTGCACCCGCGATGCCTCGTTCAGCACGGATTCGAGCGTCTCGGGCGCAAAGCGCAGCTTGGGCAACACGCCGAAGGCGCCGAACAGACGCGCCGCGCGCGCCGCCTCGCTGTCGGTGCGATCGGCGAGGAACAGCACCGGCGCGAACCCGCGCCGGTCGACCAGTTCGCGCAGCAGGGCCAGCCCCCTGTCACCCTGCCAGGCCTGATCGACGATCACGGCATCGTAGCCCTGCGCCAGAAATTCCGGCGGCAGGACGCCGGGGCCACCGGACCCGCGGCACACCACCTCGGCCTGCGGCCAGCGGCCGGCGATGTGCTCGCGCAACAGGGTCTGGTAGCCGGAATCGTCGATGATCAGCAGCAGCCGCATGTCGACGCTCCCCGCACCAGGCGGCCGATCAGCTGACTACCTTGAGCGCGCCGTCGCGGCGCCTGGCCTGGGCGCCATCGGAGCGCTCACGCTCCAGTCGCTCCAGGTATTCCGGCGTGACGTCACCGGTCACGTAGGTGCCGGAGAAGCAGGACGTATCGAATTCGGATATCGCGGCGTTGTCGTGCTGGCAGGCAGCCACCAGATCTTTCAGATCCTGGTAGAGCAGCCAGTCGGCCCCGATCTGCGTGGCGATCTCGTCCACCTCCCGACCCGCCGCCACCAGCTCCGAGGCCGCGGGCATGTCGATGCCGTACACATAGGGGTAGCGCACCGGCGGCGCCGCAGAGGCGAAGTACACCTTGCGGGCCCCGGCTTCGCGCGCCAGCTCGATGATCTGCGCGGAAGTCGTGCCGCGCACGATCGAGTCATCCACCAGCAGCACGTTCTTGCCGCGGAACTCGAAATCGATGGCCGAGAGCTTGCGGCGCACGGACTTCAGCCGCTGCTCCTGGCCGGGCATGATGAAGGTGCGGCCGATGTAGCGGTTCTTGTTGAAGCCCTCGCGATACTTGATGCGCAGCTTCTGGGCGAGCTGCAACGCGCAGGTACGGCTGGTATCCGGGATCGGGATCACCACGTCGATGTCGTGGTCCGGGTGCTCGCGCTTGAGCTTCTCCGCCAGCCTCTCGCCCATGCGCATGCGGGCGCGGTACACGGAGATGTTGTCGATGATCGAATCCGGGCGCGCGAAGTAGACGTACTCGAAGATGCACGGCGTGTGGCGCGCCACCGGCACGCATTGGTTTGTGTGCAGGCGACCCAGCTCGTCGATGAACACCGCTTCGCCCGGCGCCACATCGCGCACCACCTCGAAGGAGGCCATGGTCAGCGCCACGCTTTCGGAGGCCAGCATGTACTCCATGCCGCGGCTGCTGCGGCGCTGGCCGAGGATCAGCGGGCGGATGCCGTGGGGATCGCGGAATCCGAGCACGCCGTGGCCGATGATCATCGCCACCACCGCGTAGGCGCCCCGGCAGCGCCGGTAGACGGCGTTGCAGGCGGCGAAGATGTCGCCCGGCGTGGCGCGCGGGGTACCGACCCGGTGCAGTTCGGAGGCGAACACGTTGAGCAGCACCTCCGAATCGGAGCTGGTGTTCAGGTGGCGGCGCTCCTCGCGCGTGAGAACGTTGGCCAGTTCGCCGGCATTGGTCAGATTGCCGTTGTGACCCAGGCAGATGCCGTACGGTGCATTCACGTAGAACGGCTGCACTTCCGAACCGGTATCGCCACCGGCCGTCGGATAGCGCGCATGCGCAATGCCCATGGTGCCGCGCAGCGATTCCATGTCGCGCTGGCCGAACACGTCGCGCACCAGCCCCTTGCCGCGTGCCTCGAACAGCTCGCTGCCGTCCGCGGTCATGATGCCGGCGGCATCCTGTCCGCGATGCTGCAGCACGGTCAGCGCGTCATAGAGCTGCTGATTGACCGGACTGCGACTAACGATGCCAACGATTGCGCACATGAACCCTCCGCCTCAGCCCTCGCCCACCAGACTCGACGGCAGGCGATCACCGGCCAGCGCCCGCAGGATGCCGGCCACCGGATTGATGCCTGCCACCAGACGCGACTGCTTCCACCAGGCTTCCTTGTCCAGCTGCATGGCCTGCGCCAGGATGATGCCAATACCAATGATTACAAGCCCACGTGCCAGTCCCAGCACGAATCCAAGCAGCCGGTCCAGCCCGCTGAACATGGACAGGCGCACGAAGTGGTTCACCGCCGCGCCGAGGTAGTACCCGGCTATGACAACAGGCAGGAAGATCAGGGTACGGGCCGCCCACAGGCCGTACGCCGGGTCGCGCAATGCCCCGCCGAACTTGGGTGCCAGCTGCGGCGCCAGCTTCCACGCCAGCCACACTGCCAGAACCCAGGAGATGACGGAAAAGACTTCCCGGAGCAAGCCGCGAAACGCGCCGACAACGGCTGAAATCAGAATGATCGCCAGGACGATGTAATCGAGCGTGACCATCTTGCCGCGAACCGCGCTCCTTGCCGCCCGATTGCGATGGCGACATGGCAGGCATTTTACACTTTGACCACGCCCTACGGTGCGACCAGTAGCGACTTCTTCTGGCCGGCTGCCGCCAGCCGGCCCTGCAACGCCGTGGCAGCGGCCCGATCAGCCACGGGACCGGCACGAACCATATGCAGTTCCTTGCCATTTATGCGCTCTCGTGAAACCTGGATCGGGAAGCCTGCCTTGCGCATCTTCCTTGCCAGGCGCTGCGCGTTTTCGTCGGATGAGAAGCCGCCGAGCTGAACCCACCAGCCGGACGGTGCCGCCTGCCCCGCGGACGCCCCGGTTGCGGACGCTGCGGGCTTTACGGCCTTCTTCTTGCTCACCGGTTGCGCGGGCGCTGGCGCGGGCGCGGGCTCCTGGATCGGCCTGGCTGGCGCGGCGGGCCCGGCCGATGGTGCCGCCGCGGCCTTGTTCACGACCGGTGGCGTTTCGCTGGTCACCGGTGGCGGCACGGCGGCGATCTGCGCTGCCGCCGCCGCGGGCACGTCGCGAGGCGCCGCGGCCCCGGTATCTGGCGCGTTGAGCTGCACGTTGTAGGTCTGCAGCGGCGCGCCCTCCTCGGGATTCTGCGCGGGCAGATCACCTGTATGGGTCGGACGGCGACCGGACAGCAGCTCCGGCACGACCACCACCAGCGCCAGCACCACCAGCAGCGCACCAGTCAGCCGTTCTTTGGTGGAGGTTTCCACGCGGATCAGCGCCAGGTCAGTGCGATCATGGCCGCGGATGTTAGCGCATCGCGTTCAGTAGAGGCCGAGCAACTGCAATGCCGGTGCCACGAGCAGGAATGATCCGCACACCACGATGCGATCGCCGGGCCGCGCGTCTGCTGCGGCCTGACGCATCGCCTGCGCCACGTCGACAGCCAGCACGGCTCCGGCAAACAACGGCGAGCGCGCCGCCAGCTCCTGCGCGCTCAGGCCCCGCGGCGCCTGGATGCCGCACAGGAACCATTGATCGATGACACCGGACAGTTCCTGCGCCACCGCCGCGATGTCCTTGTCGCCCAGGATCGCCGCCACGCACAGGGTCCGGCCGGCAGCGGGGTGATCGGCCAGATTGCGGGCCAGCACCCGCGCCGCGGCCGGGTTGTGCGCCACATCCAGTATCCAGTCCACGGCCCCGCGCACGAGCTGGAACCGGCCTGGCAGCACCAGCCCCCGCAATGCGGCGGCGATCGCGGGCGCATCGCCGGCGCCCAGCAAACCCATTGCGTGCAGGGTGGCCAGTGCCGCTGCGGCGTTGGCCAGTTGCGCATCACCGGCCAGCCCGGGCACGGGCAACCCCGCCAGTTCCAGCTCATGCGTGGTGAAGTGCCACTGTGCGCCGCGGGCCTGCCATTGGAATTCATGGCCGGCACGCAGCAGTCGTGCCTGCAACCGCCGCGCTTCCTGTTCCACCGAAGCAACCATGGCCGGATCAGCCAGCACCGCCAGCGCGCCGGTGCGGAACACGCCGGCTTTCTCGCGCCCGATGAGCTCGATGTCGGTGCCCAGCCAGTCGGCATGATCCAGGCCTATCGAGCAGACGATGGCGGCCTCGGCATCGACGATATTGACCGCGTCCAGACGGCCGCCCAGCCCCACTTCGAGCACTGCCACCTGCACCGCGCGCGCGCGAAACACCGCCATTGCCGCCAGCGCGTTGTACTCGAAGAAGGTCAGGGTGATATCGCCGCGCGCCGCATCGATGGCCTCAAACGCCGCGATCAGCTCCGCGTCGGATGCCTCGGCTCCGTCGACACGGATGCGCTCGTTGTAGCGGATCAGGTGCGGCGATGTGAAGGCGCCCGCCTTGACGCCCACGCCGCGCAGCACGGCTTCAAGACATGCGACGGTGGATCCCTTGCCATTGGTGCCGGCCACGATGATGGTGCGGGGGCCGAAAGGCAGCAGCCCCATGCGCTCGGCCACTGCGCGAACCCGCGTGAGCCCCAGATCGATGCCCAGCCCGTGGACGGTCTCCTGAACGCGCAGCCAGTCATCGAGGCTGCGGGCGCTACTCACGGCAGCAGTCCGCTTCAGGATTCGTCCGGCACCGGTTCCGGCGCCGGTTTGTGCGTCAGCATGCGCAGCAGGCGGGCAATGTGATCGCGCTGGTCGCGCCGGTCCATGATCAGGTCCAGCGCGCCCTTCTCCAGCAGGAATTCGCTGCGCTGGAACCCTTCAGGCAGCGTCTCGCGCACGGTCTGCGCAATCACGCGCGGACCGGCGAAGCCGATCAAGGCGCGCGGTTCGCCGATGTTGATGTCACCCAGCATGGCCAGGCTTGCCGAAACGCCACCGGTGGTCGGATCGGTCAGAACCGAAACATAGGGCAACCGCGCCTGGGCCAGGCGCGCCAGCGCCGCGCTGGTCTTGGCCATCTGCATCAGCGACAGCAGCGCCTCCTGCATGCGCGCCCCGCCGGTTGCCGAGAAGCACACCAGCGGCGCGCCGTCCGCGATAGCGCGCTGCACCGCGCGATAGAAGCGCTCCCCCACCACCGAGCCCATGGAACCGCCGAGAAAGCTGAACTCGAAGGCAGCCGCAATCACCGGCTCGCCGTGCAGGCGGCCGGCCATGGCCACCAGCGCGTCCTTCTCACCGGTGTTCTTCTGCGCCGCCGCCAGGCGGTCCCGGTAGCGCTTGCTGTCGCGGAACTTGAGCGGATCCTCGGGCAGCACGTTGGCACCGATCTCGACGGTGGAATCCGGATCGAGGAACCTCGTCAGGCGCTCGCGCGCCCGCATGCGCATGTGGTGGCTGCACTTCGGGCACACATGCAGATTGCGCTCGATCTCGGCGCGATACAGCACCGAGTCGCAGGCCGGGCACTTGACCCACAGACCCTCCGGCACGGAACGCAGACGACGCGTGCGCTCGGTCTTGATCTTGGAGGGAACAATCTTCTCGAACCAGGACATTACTACCCCAACAGGTCCGCCGGGCAACCGGCGGGAGCGCGCATGATATCGGAATCATCCGGCAGGCCGAAAACCGCCGGATACTGCACACGCCACAGGTACAGTCCGTCGGCGGCAGCCGTGGCGGGCGCGAGACGGCGGTCGCGCCCAGCCAACACTTCGGCGGCGAAATCCGGCCCGGCTTCGCCCATGCCCACATGCATCAGCAGACCGGCGATGTTGCGCACCATGTGGTGCAGGAAGGCATTGGCCGTGACCTCCAGCAGCACGAACTCACCCACACGAGCGACCTCCAGCCTGGCCAGGTTGCGCACCGGCGATCGCGCCTGGCACTCGGCCGCGCGCAGGGCACTGAAGTCGTGACTGCCCAGCAGATGCCGGGCGGCCTCCCGCATGGCATCCGCATCCAGTGGACGATGCGCGAACGCGACACGCCCCGCGGCCAGTGCCGGTCGCGCGGAGCGGTTCAGGATGCAGTACCGGTAGGTGCGCGCCAGAGCCGCATAGCGTGCGTGAAAGTGTGCGGGGACCTGGCGCGCCCAACGAACCGACACGCCTGGCGGCAGCGCGGTGTTCGCGCCGAGCATCAGCGCACGCTCGGTGCGCGGACTGGCCAGTTCGAAATGGGCCACCTGGGCGCGCGCATGCACACCGGCATCGGTGCGTCCCGCCGCGGTCAGTTCGACCGGGTGGTCGCAGACCTTGCCGAGCGCCTCCTGCAAGGCCTGCTGCACAGAAGGGACATCACCCTGCTGCTGCCAGCCGCAAAAGCCGCGGCCGTCGTACTCGACGCCGACGGCAACGCGCGCCATGGCGCGCTACCCCGGAATCGAATCCAGCAGGCGCTGGGCTTCCTGGCGCTGCGTCGGCGATCCTTCCGAGAGCACCTCGCCCAGAATGTTGCGGGCACCGTCGGGATCACCCATGTCCATGTAGGCACGTGCCAGATCGAGCTTGGTGCCGACCTCGCTCATCGACACCGGCTCCAGATCGCGCTGCGTCGCGTCGTTATCGCTGAATCCGCCCGGCTCCAGTCGCTGTGTACGCTGGTACTCGCCATCCGGCGACTGCTCGGCTGCGCCGACGTCCAGATCCAGATTGAAATCAGGTGTGTCACGCTTGCCGGTGGAGGCATTGGCGTCGTCGGAATCCAGATTCAGATCCAGCGCGGACACGCGCGAAGTGTCGCCGGTATCCGAATCCGGCATCGGTACCAGCTCCGTTGCCTCGACATTGTCATGCTGCTGCAACTGCTGGCGCGCCGTATCGTCCAGGCCCGCGACCAGCGTCTCGGCGTTGTCCGACCCGGCATCGTCGGCATCCAGCGCGCGATTGATCTGCGAGTCCTCGAGCAGATTCGAGCCGGTGGCCTCGAGCTTGCCCAGATCCAGCCCCAGGTCGTCCAGCGCAAGCTCTGCCGTCTGGTCCGTACCGCCCACCGGCGCGCGCGGCGCGTCGATCTTGCCGGCCAGCGTATCGTCGACGCCCAGAGCCGGCTGCTCGACAGTCGGACCGTCGATCGCGTAATTCTGCTGCGGGAGTTCCTGCGTCGGCAGCTGCTGCGTGTCGCCCTGCCGGGGTAGCTGCTGCGTGCTGAGGGTCGTGTCGCTGGACTCCAGCGCCTTGTTGGTGCCGGTGTCGTCATTGGCACCCAGCGCCGCGTTGGCGCCCGTATCCGTGGCAGGCAGGGCGGTATTCTGTCCCGTGTCTTCCAGCGTGAAGTCCAGCCCACCATCATCCTTGCCCGCATCGCCCGTCGCATCCCCACCCAGCTGGGGCAGGCGCGTGGAAGACTCGCTCGGCAGGTCGAAATCGACCAGGTTCTGGCCACCCTCGAGGTTCAGATCGACCGAACCGGGACCGACGCCACCCTGGGACTGCGTGAACAGTGGATCCTCCGGAGCCAGCTGCTTGCCCATGATGACGACTTTTTCCCACTCGCCCGGCTGGGCCGCGTCGCGCGACTCGGACAGCTCGCGCGCCATCTGCAGGAACTGGTCCTTGTTGCCCCAGACGAAGTAGACCTCCAGCAGCTTGAGCTTCAGGTCACGGCGCCCCGGCTCGCGCGCAATGGCCAGCTTGACCAGATCGGCGGCCTGGTCGTACAGGCCGTACGCCATGTGGAAATCCGCCTCGGCAAGCGGATCGCCCTGTTCGAAAGTACCGGTGGCATCGACACCGGGCGCGGCCGCCGGGGCCTCTTCCAGATCTACCGTGCGCGGGGTTTCCTTGCGCGCAGCCGCAGATGGCGCAGCGTTCTCCTCGACGACGATGCTCGGATCGCGGCTCTCGGACACCTTGCGCAGCGGGAAGGTGTCGGAGCTGGTGTCGCGCTCCTCCTCGGGCATGTCCGGCTCGATGGCAAACGGCGCGAAACCGTCATCCGCCGATTCACGCCGGCGCCGGGCCGCGCGCACTGCCAGCGCCAGCACCAGCAGCAGGGCCAATGCACCGCCGATCACGTACTTGTATCCGAGCAACCGGTCGAGCAGGGTCGGCTCGGGCGGCGGCGCCTTGCTCGCAGGCCTGGCTGCCGACTTGGGCGGCTGCGCCTTGGGCGGCACCGCCGTCTGCGCCTCCGGAGTTGCCGCCTGCCCGGCCTGGGGCGTCAATTCATCTGCCGAAACTTCTTCACCCGGGGCTGGCGTAGCGCCGGCCGGGGTTGGCGCCGCGGCGTTTTCACCGGGCTTGGATGCGTTCTGCTGCAGGTTGGCCAGACCGGCATCGCCCACCTGTACACGATTGCCTGCGGCCGCCGGGCCAGGTTGCTGCGCCGGTGCAGCCGGGGACTTGCCGGACGAAGTGCCGGTTGCGGATTCAGTGCCGGTTCCAGCACCGGCGGGCGGCACCAGCACCAGTCGCGGTGACGTCTCGCCGCCGGCAGCGGGCGCGGCGCGGCTGGACCATTGGGCCATCTGCCGGCGCACCTCGCCCACGGCTTCACTGCGATCCAGCGACGCGACATCCGCCTCACTGGGCAGCCGCAGCACGGCACCGGCCAGCAGCTGGTTGATGTTGCCGCCGAAGGCACGCGGGTTGGCGCGATAGATGGCGATCATCGCCTGCTGCAGCTCGGCCTCACCGTAATTGTTCAGCGCGATGGACGACAGCGAATCGCCGCGCGGGACCTTGTAGTCGCCGCCACCGCCGGAAGCCGCCGGGGCGGGTGCCGGTCGGGCAGCCGGCGCCGGCGTGGCGCGGGCCGGGGCCGCGGCCCGAGGCGGCGCGGCCGGACGTGATATCTGTGCTCCGGGCGCGGCACCGGCCGTCGGGGCCGCCACTGGGGCCGCCGCGGCACTCTGGGACGGCGCGAACGCCGGCGGATCGAACAGCACGGTGTATTCGCGCTGGATGCGGCCGCGCGCCCAGCTGGCTTCAACCAGGAAAGTGGCAAAGGGATCCGTGACAGGAGCCGTGGTGGTGAGCTGCAGCGCCTTGCGCCCGTCGGCGAGGCGTTCGACGCTGACCTTCACCCCCGACAGGAAGGCCGGGTAGTCCAGCCCGTACCGGGTGAAGGTGTCCCGCGAGGCGAGGTGGGCATTCAGGGTACCCAGCTCCTCGTCGGTCGCGAAAAGCTCGATTTCGGCGTTCAGCGGCGCATTCAGGGTCGACTTGAGCTGGATCTCGCCCAGTCCCAAACCAAAGGAAATGGCCGGCATGGCCAGCAGCAGGGCCGCCGCAGCCGCTTTCAAGAGTCTAAGGCGCATCAGGACTCCCCAAAGAGATCCTCGAACATCGAATCCTGATGGAAAACATAATGTTGGATTCGATTCTTCACATTGACGCAGGTCACAGGAATATAACTTAACTCACAGATAGTCGCGAACCAATATCTCGGCGATCTGCACACTGTTGGTGGCCGCTCCCTTGCGGACGTTGTCGGAGACCACCCACAGGTCCAGGCCACGTTCATGGGAGATATCTTCGCGAATCCGGCCAACATACACCGTGTCGTGGTTCGCTGCCTCGGTAGCCGCGGTGGGCCAGCCGCCCGGAACCGGTTCATCCATCACAGTAATGCCCGGCGCCTTCTCCAGCAGCGACCTGGCCTGCCCGGCCGACAGCTTGCGACGCGTCTCGATGTGCAGCGCCTCGGAATGCCCGTAGAACACCGGCACGCGCACCGCCGTGGCATTCACCCGGATGGACTCATCGCCCATGATCTTGCGGGTCTCCCACAGCATCTTCATCTCTTCCTTGGTGTAGCCGTTGTCCTGGAACTTGTCGATCTGCGGTATGCAGTTGAAGGCGATCTGCTTGGCAATCACCTTCGCGGTCGCGGTCCGGCCGTTGAGCAGCTCGCCGCTTTGCGTGGCCAGCTCGTCAACCGCTTCCTTGCCGGCGCCGGACACCGACTGGTAGGTGGCCACGTTGATGCGCTCGATGCCGGCCACGTCATGCAGCGGCTTCAGCGCCACCAGCATCTGGATGGTCGAACAGTTCGGGTTGGCGATGATGCCGTGGGTCTTGTACTGCGCGATGGCCTGCGGGTTCACCTCCGGCACCACCAGCGGGATGTCGTCCTGGTAACGGAACTGCGAGGTGTTGTCGATGACCACGCAACCGGCGGCAGCGGCCAGAGGCGCATACTTCGCGGATACCTCCGCCCCGGCCGAAAACAGCCCGATGTCGGCTTTCGAGAAATCGAACGTCTCCACGTCGAGCACAGGCCATGACTTGCCCTTGAACTGGACCGTCTTGCCCAGCGAGCGGTTGCTCGCCAGCGGGAACAATTCACTGACCGGGAAATCCCGTTCCTCCAGAACGTTGATCATGGTCTCGCCCACGAGGCCCGTGGCCCCGAGGACCGCTACTCGCCAACCCTTGCTCATTGCCTTCCTTAAAGACTTCAGATTTTCTGTGTATCCGCCCCGATGGCGGGCGTGGATGATCGCACATCCGCGTTCTGCGCCCTGTGCCGCAGGTAATGGTCCATCAGCGTGATGGCCAGCATGGCCTCGGCGATGGGAGTTGCCCTGAGGCCCACGCAGGGATCATGCCGGCCGGTGGTGACCACCTCGACCGGCTCGCCGGACACATCTATCGTCCGGCCGGGAACCTGGATGCTGGACGTGGGCTTCAGCGCGATATGCGCCACCACGTCCTGCCCGGTTGAAATGCCGCCCAGGATGCCGCCGGCGTGATTCGCGGCAAACCCCGCCGGGGTCAGCTCGTCCCGGGCAAGGCTGCCGCGCTGCGCCGCGACAGCCACGCCATCGCCGATTTCCACCGCCTTGACCGCCTGGATGCTCATCAAGGCGTGAGCGATGTCGGCATCCAGGCGATCGAACACGGGTTCGCCCAGGCCTGGTGGAATGCCGCGCGCGATGACCGTCAGCTTCGCGCCGACCGAATCGCCGGCGCGGCGCAACTTCCAGATGTAGTCCTCCAGCTCCTGCAGCCGCGCCGGATCCGGACAGAAGAACGGATTATCGCAGGCACTGGCCGGGTCGACGGGTTCGAGCACCAGCTCGCCCACCTGCGTCACGTAACCGCAGATCACCACGCCGAGTTGCCGGGCCAGGTACTTGCGCGCGATGGCCCCGGCCGCCACCCGCATGACGGTCTCGCGCGCCGAGGAACGGCCGCCTCCGCGGTAATCGCGCAGGCCGTACTTCTGCTGATAGGTGTAGTCGGCGTGACCGGGACGAAAGCGGTCCTTGATCTTCTCGTAGTCGCGCGATCGCGCGTCGGAATTCTCGATCAGCAGGCCGATCGGCGTGCCGGTGGTGACGCCCTCGAAAACGCCCGACAGGATGCGGACCTGGTCCGCCTCCTTGCGCTGGCTGGTGAACTGCGATGTACCGGTGCGGCGCCGGTCCACATCCGCCTGCAGATCCGCCTCGGTCAGCGGCAGCCCCGGCGGACAGCCGTCCACGATCGCGCCCAGCGCCGGGCCATGGCTTTCGCCAAAGGTGCTGACCACGAAACTCCTGCCGAAACTGTTACCGGACACGCATCGACCTCAATCGCTCACTTTGCCGCGCGCAATTGCGCGGCAGTGAGCAGGAACACGCCGCCGCCACCCCGGGCGAACGACAACCATACGAAGGGCAGTCGCGCAAACGCGCGCCGCACGCGCGCTTCCGTATTGCCCACTTCCACCACCAGAATTCCCGAGTCGGTCAGATGCTGCGGCGCCTGCGCCAGCAGCACACGAACCGCATCCATGCCATGCCTCCCGGAGCGCAGCGCCCCCGCCGGCTCGTGTCCGTACTCGGGCGGCAAGCCCTGGAACTCCGCCGCGCCAACATAGGGTGGATTGCTGACGATGATATCGTAGCGGCGCCCGGCAAGCCCCGTGAAGAAGTCAGATTCGACCAGCCGCACGCGCCGGGTCAGCCCCAGTGCCGCACGGTTGATCCGCGCCACCTGCAGGGCAGCGCGGTCGACATCCACCGCATCGACCCGGGCACGCGGGAAGGCCAGCGCGGCGCTCAACGCGATGCAGCCCGAACCGGTGCCAAGATCGACGATGCGGCGCACCGACCCGGCATCCACCCAGGGCGCGAACCGGTTCTCGATCAATTCAGCGATCGGCGAGCGCGGAATCAGCACGCGCTCGTCCACGTGGAACGGCACGCCGGCAAACCAGCAGCGGCGCGTCAGGTAGACCACCGGCACGCGCTCGCGTATCCGCCGCTGCAGCAGCTCCTGGTAGCGAAGCTGCGCGCGCCCGGACACCGGCCGCGCCAGGTCGCGCTCGGCAAGCGGGCGGGCAAGGCCCCGCGCGTGCGCGAGCAGCGCCGCGGCATCATCCAGCGCCGTGGCGGTTCCGTGGCCGTAGTGCAGTCGGGCGCGCGCCAGACGCCGCGCGCCACTGCCCAGGAGTTGCGCAACCGTCTTCAGCGCCGGCCGCGACCTTGCCCTGGTGTGGGATAATTGCTTCATGTCGAGCAAGCGCTTCCTTCTTTATCTGGTGCCGATCGTCCTCGCCGCGGCGCTGGCAGGCTACATGGTTTCAGGCTGGCTTGGGCAGGTGCAGCCGCCCACGCTGGTGAGCGGCACCGCGATGCCGGCACCTCGCCGCGTGGCCGCGTTCAAGCTGACCGATCAGCTGGGCAAGCCCTTTGGCAACGCCGAACTGGCCGGCACGCCCAGCCTGATGTTCTTCGGTTACACGCACTGCCCGGATGTATGCCCCACCACGCTGGCGCTGCTCGCGCAGCTGCACCGCGAGCCGCAGTTCGCGAAGCTGCGCGTGGTGTTCGTCACGGTGGACCCCGAACGCGACGATCAGTCCACGATGAAGCAGTACGTGGAGGCGTTCAACGGCAACATCACTGGGCTGACCGGCAGCGAGGCGGCCCTGGCGCCGCTGGAGGCGGATCTGAAGGTGGTGCATGCGACGCAGGCATTGCCGGGCGGAGACTACGCCGTGGACCACTCTTCGACTCTGTACTACATCAACGCGCGCGGCGCCCTGTCGGCCATATTCACGCCGCCTTTCGCCATCGCGAAGCTGCGCACCGACCTGAGCGCTTTGCTGGCCAGCGACTACTGACCTGCCGCGCATGTCGACGCTGAACATCCTGCTGCAGTTCATCCTGCCGCACCACGCGCTGTCGCGCCTGGTCCTGTGGCTGACGCGCATCCGCTGGCGGCCCTTCAAGAATCTGCTCATCAGGATGTTTGTGCGCGGCTTCAGACCGGACCTGTCCGACGCGGCGCTCACCGACCCGTATGCATACGAGGATTTCAACGCCTTTTTCACGCGCGCACTGCGACCAGGCGCAAGGCCGCTGGGCGGCGATGCGCGCACCATCGTGAGCCCCGTGGACGGAACCATGAACCTTTGTGGTCGCCTCGACGCCAATCGCCTGCTGCAGGCCAAGGGGCACTGGTACTCGCTCGAAGCCCTGCTGGCCGGCGCCGCCGGGCAATGGGCCGCGCCCTTTCGGGACGGCAGCTTCGCCACGATCTATCTGGCTCCTTATAACTATCACCGGATCCACATGCCGGCGGACGGCACGCTGGCGGCGGCCTGGTACGTGCCGGGCAGGCTGTTCAGCGTGAACACCGTGGCATCGCGGCTGGTCCCCGGGCTGTTCGCGCGCAATGAACGCCTGGTGCTGTTGTTCGAGGGCACGACCGGAGCGTTCGCCGTGATCTTCGTCGGCGCGCTGAACGTGGGCAGCATGGCCACCGTGTGGCACGGCGACGTGACGCCGCGCCGGCCGCGGGTGGTCGCGGAACTGCCGCTGCCCCCGCAAGCGCAGCGATTCCGGGAGCGCGGCGCGGAAATCGGCCGCTTCAACATGGGTTCCACGGTCATCGTGCTGTTCGGGCCGGATGCGGCCCGACTGCACTCGATCGCCACCGGCACACCCATGCGCGTCGGACTGCCGCTGGGTGCGCTGCGCGACGAGGCGTCACGCAGTTGACCAGCGACGAGTGGCGCCCCACCGCAACCCCGGCGCTGCTGCGTCGGCGCGCCGGACTGCTGGACGTGGCGCGCTCCTTCTTTCGGGAACGCGCCGTACTCGAGGTGGAAACACCGGTGGTGCTGTCGGCCACCGTGACGGACGTGCACATCGAAACGCTCGCCGTGACCGGCCCGGGGCCGCGCTTTCTGCAAACCTCCCCCGAGTATCCGATGAAGCGCCTGCTGGCCGCGGGCAGCGGCGATATCTACCAGGTCTGTCGCGTCTTCCGGGCCGGCGAACGCAGCCGCCTGCACAATCCCGAGTTCACGATGATCGAGTGGTACCGGCTGGGCCAGGATCTGCCGGCCGTCATGAATGATGCGGCGGCGCTGGCCGCGGTGCTGCTGGCCGCAGGCGGCAGGCCGCCGGTGGCGGTTGAACTGCTCGAGTACTCACAGGCTTTCCGGCGCGAACTGGACTGCGACCCACTGTCCGCCACGCGCGCGCAGCTGGCGCAGCTGGCGGGCGCGCACGGACTTGCCCAAAGCAGTCTTGCCAACGCCACGCGGGACGACCTGCTGGACTTTCTGGTGGCCCAACGGGTGGGTCCCGGCCTGGGCCGCGGACGGCTGACCTGCCTGCATCATTTCCCGGCCTCCCAGGCCGCGCTGGCGCGAATCGATGCGGCCGATCCGCGCACTGCCCTGCGCTTCGAGCTGTACGCCGAAGGCATCGAACTGGCCAATGGCTATGTGGAACTGGCGGACCCGGCCGAGCAGCAACGCAGATTCGAGGCGGATCTTGGCGAACGACGCCGTCGCGGCCTGCCCGAGCCTGCCGCCGACACCCGTCTGCTGGCCGCGCTGGACGCCGGGCTTCCGGCATGCGCCGGCGTCGCGATGGGATTCGACCGTGTCGCGATGCTCGCCCTGGGGGCCGGGAGCATCGCCGAAGTAATGGCGTTTGCCTGGGAGCGTGCCTGAGAGGCGCGCTACTTGGCCCGCGAGATGTACTCGCCGGTGCGGGTGTCGATCCTCAACACCTCGCCCTCGTTGATGAACAGCGGCACACGCACCACCGCGCCGGTCTCCAGCTTGGCCGGCTTCTGGCCGCCGGTGGCCGTGTCGCCGCGGATGCCCGGATCCGTCTCCACCACCTTCAGATCGATGTGCGGCGGCGCGGTGACCACCAGCGGCACACCGTTCCACAGCGTGACGATGCACGTGATGCCTTCCTTCAGCCACTGCGCGGCATCGCCCACGGCTTCCTTGCCCGCCGCGTACTGCTCGAAGTTCTCCGGAACCATGAAATGCCAGAAATCGCCGTCCGCGTACAGATACTGCATGTCGGTATCCATCACGTCGGCGGCCTCGACCGAATCGCCGCTCTTGAAGGTGCGCTCGATGGTGCGTCCGGTCTTCAGGTTGCGCACCTTCACCCGGTTGAACGCCTGACCCTTGCCGGGCTTGACCATCTCGTTATCCACGATGACGTACGGATCGTTGTCGAGCAGGATCTTCAATCCGGACTTGAATTCATTGGTGGAGTAGCTGGCCATGGCGCTCTCTGCTGTAATGCGCGCCGCGAACCGATGCGGGCGCTGGACAAACGGGCGGCGAATGATAGCGGCTGATCCCCAAACCCGCCATACGGCGGCAATACCGGACTGGCAACGGCAGCTCGCCGAAGCGGTGCGCGATCCGCTGGAGTTGCTGGGGATGCTCGGGCTTGCCCCGGCGGACCTGGGGCCTGAATTGGACGCCGCCCGGCTGAGCGCCGCCGCAGCCGGTTTCCCGCTGCGCGTGCCACGTGCCTTTGTGGGGCGCATGCGCCGCGGCGACCCGGCCGACCCGCTGCTGCGCCAGGTGCTCGCCGCGCCGGCCGAACTGCAACCGGCCTCCGGCTTCGTCACCGATCCACTCGAAGAGGCCTCGACACGCGACGGCACCGGGCTGCTGCGCAAGTACGCGGGCCGGGCGTTGCTCATTGCCACGGGCGCTTGCGCGGTGCACTGCCGCTACTGCTTCCGGCGCCACTACGACTATGGCGCGGACCTGGCGACGGACGGTCCGCGCTGGAACGCGGCGCTGGACAGCGTGGCCGCCGACACGGCACTGGAAGAGATCATCCTCTCCGGCGGCGACCCACTGTCACTGGGCAATACCCGGCTTGGGCAGCTGCTGGCATCGCTGGCGGCCCTGCCGCACATCCGCCGCATCCGCATCCACACCCGCACGCCGGTGGTGCTGCCGGCCAGAGTGGACGCAGGGCTGCTGGAGCTGCTCGGCTCGATCCGCGAGCGTCTGGTCGTGGTGATCCACGCCAATCATCCGAACGAGATCGACGCGCCCACCACGGGCGCGCTGCGCTCGCTGGGCACGGCATGCATGGCCGTGCTGAATCAATCCGTGCTGCTGGCCGGCGTGAACGACGATGCCGGGACGCTGGCCGGGCTGTCGAAGGCGCTGTTTGCGGCCGGCGTACTGCCCTACTACCTGCACCAGCTCGACGCGGTCGCCGGCGCCGCGCACTTCGCCGTAGCGGATGAAACGGCGCTGGCGCTGCATCGGCAGCTCAATGCCAGTCTGCCGGGCTACCTGGTGCCGCGTCTGGTGCGCGAGGTCGCCGGGGCCACCGGCAAGCTGCCGCTTACGGCTTGACCGGCGGGCCTGACGGGCCCCACTGTGCCCGGGTTCACATAAAAGGGGCTGCTTCGGCATCAGAATCGCGCAATCCCCGGGGAGTGCCCTAGCTTGTCCGAAAATTCAGCCGTACCACTGATCGTCGTCAGCAGCAGCCGTGACCCCGTCGAGGCACTGAACAGCCTGCTGCGCCGACACGGCGTGGCGGCGCATTGCACCTGGATACCGGCCGTTGCCGACCTCGCCGATGCATTGACCCAGATCAACCCGCAGATGCTGCTGCTGGTGACGGACGACGGTGGCCAGCTGCCGCAGGTCAGCGACGTGCGGGCAAGGAATTCACCGGACATTCCGCTGCTGACCATCCGCCCCGAAGTGTCCGAAAAGGACATGGCATGGGACCTCCTGCAGGGTGCGCGCGACACCATCACGCTCAACGAGGACGCGCGCGCGTTCAGCGTGATCAACCGCGAACTGCAGGCCTACCGGGCTGAACGTGCCCTGCGCGAAACCCTGCAATCCGCCCAGGAATACCGCCGGCAGCTCGATACGGTCCTGACGCGCTCCAACGATGCCATCCTGCAGGTGCAGGAAGGCATCGTCGTGGAGGTCAACCAGTCGTGGCTCGACCTGATCGGATCGGCAGAGGACCGTGATGCGATCGGGCAACCGGTCATGGACTTCTTCGAGGAAGCCAGTCACGCCGCGCTCAAGGGCGCGCTGGTGGCCTGCCAGAAAGGCGCGTGGAAGGACCACTCGCTGCGTGCCGACGTGCGCACGGCGGACGGCGGCACCCTGACACTGGAGCTGGTGCTCACGCTCGGACAACGCGATGGCGAACCCTGCGTGCGGATGATGGTGCCGAGCCAGAAGCGCGCCAGGGAGGACGTGGCCAGGGATCTGACCGACGCGGTCAAGCGCAATCCGCGCACCGGTCTGCTGAACCGTGTCCCGCTGCTCGAGGCGATCCAGCAACGCATGACGCGCAACGTCCAGGGCGGTGGCCGCTACCTGATCTATGTTCGTCCGGATGGCTTCGCGAAGCTGGTGCGGGAACTGGGCGCGCTGCACAGCGAGGACTTCGTGGTGGCCCTGGCGGCGGTGCTGCGGCCGCTGCTGGCGCCGACCGATCTGGCTGGGCACTTCAGCGGCGGCGGCATCATGATCCTGGCCGAGCGCGGCACGCAGCGCGACGCCGAGGTGTGGGCGCAGCGCCTGCTGGACAAGATCGAACACCACGAGTTCGAGACCAGCGGACAGCACTACAAGGCCACGGCCAGCATTGCCCTGGCCACGCTGCCGGGCGACAGCGACAAGCTCAACGCCATCGTTTCCGATACCGAGGACGCGGTGCGGCGCAGCCGCGCGCAGGGCGGCAACCGCTTGAGCAAGGTCGGCCAGTCGGAAAGCGAGGTGCGTGCCAACGCGGCCGACGCGGACTGGGTCAAGCAGATCCGTGCGGCGCTGGCCGAAAACCGCTTCAGCCTGGCGCAGCAACCGATTACCAGTCTGTCGGGCAGCGCCTCGTTCATCGATACGCTGGTACGCATGTCCGATACCCAGGGCAACGAGATACTTCCTTCACAGTTCATGCCCAGCGCCGAGCGCCGCGGGCTGATCGGCCTGATCGACCGCTGGGTCATCGCCAATGCGGCGAAACTGGCGAAGTCCACCAAAGCCGGGTGCGTGTTCGCGCGCATCTCGCGCCACAGCGCGCTGGAAGCCTCACTGCCCACCTGGATTGCGCACATGCTGCAGACCATCGGACTGCAACCGGAGTGCTTCTGCATTCAGGTCACCGAATCCATCGCGGCCGGCAATCCCGCCGAAGTGCTGCGCCTGGCCAACGCCCTGAAGCAGTCCGGCATTCGTTTCGCGGTGGAGCACTACGGCACCGGCATCGACCCGCTGGCCATGCTGGGCACGTTGCCGCTGGACTTCGTGAAGATAGACGGTTCGCTGATGCAGGGCCTGACCACCGATCCGCTGCTGCAATCCAAGGTCGGCTCGCTGATCGAGGCCGCGCGCGAACGCGATATCAGCACCATCGCCGAGCGCGTGGAGGATGCCAATACGATGGCCGTGTTGTGGCAGCTCGGCGTGCAGCACGTGCAGGGCTTCCTGTTCCGGGCCACCGAAGAGGTCGTGCTGGCCTGAGACCGGCGGCGCGGCGCCCTACTCCCAGCCGGTCTGCGTACCGAACGGCAGCTTCATGCCGTACACCGCCTCGATGCGGCTGATCTGGCCGTGCCGGATGCGGAACATCTCGCCGGCCGGATACGTTGCCGGTGCCGGATTGCCCACCTTGCGCACCGTGCCGTTGCTCAGATGGATCTGCGTGGTCCGGCCGTCGTGGCTGAAGAAGAACGCGCCCATCACCACGCCGCGCTCCTCGTCGACCAGCCACACGCGGCGCGGCGTGAGCGTGGCGATGAAAATGCCGGTGCTCATCTGCGCGGCGCAGCCCATGGAGCCGAGATTCAGTCCACCGGCGGCCGGCGCCGGGCTGGCCGGGCGCTGCGCCTGCCCCGCTGCCGGCGCCGCGGGCGGCGCCCGTCCGCCGGGCGGCCCGGCCGTACGCACGCCGTTCTCGTAGCGCTCGCAGTCCGCGGCGAACGGCGCCACCTTGCCGTCGTGCTGCTCGATGGAATCGAAGTACGCCAGCGCCGCGGCGATCATCTGCTGGCGCGGCACGCGCTCATCCGGCGCCAGTGGCGTGGAGAACTCCGGGCGCGGCATGGTGATGTCGTTGTTGCCGAAGGACGCGTCACGCTCGGCGATCAGCTCGATCTCACTGACCTTGTCGCCGCGCACCTTGAGCCTGGCGGCAATGTACAGCGGCTTGCCGTATTCCATCACCCGACCCAGAAAGCCGGCCTGGCTGGTCGCGGGATCGGCCAGAAAGAATGTGTACGGGGTGACGCCGCTGAGCGATACCCACAGGCCCTGCCCGGGCTTGATGGTGACGAAATTCTCGGTGAACTTCACGTCGCCGGTCATCGGCAGCAGCGACGGATCGTGCGCCTGCATGGAGGCCAGGAACTTGTGCATGAACCCGTCCAGGCAGGCGCGATCGCAGGAGGCCGCCTGCGCGCCGGGTGAAGCGCCCAGCAACGATCCCACCAGCACAGCACCGGCGACGATGCGCACGAATCCTTTCGCCATGGCAATTGCCTCCCCTGCTTGTTGTTGGCGTCAACCGTGCAACCTAGCGCCGCGGCCGACGCGGGGGTCAAGGCGATGCCGGCTTCGGGCCGTTGCCGCGCGGAGTTCAGGTAGACTGCCCGCCATGTGAACTTGCGGACGGCCCTGGAGCGGTCCGCAGCCGTCGGAATACCAACAAGATGCTGAAATTCTTGCTGCGCAGGCTTGGCTATCTGGTTGTCCTGGTCGTCGTTGCCACCGCCGTTGCCTACCTGCTGGCCGCCACGCAGCTCAATCCGCGTTCGCGTTACGAAGGTCGCAACCCCCCGCCGTCCGAGGCGGTGGTCGATGCCGCGCTCGATGCCATCAACATGAATGACAAGACGCCCGTGCTGGTCAGGCTGGAGCGCTGGGCCGGCGGCGTCATGCACGGGGATTTCGGCCGCACCATCGACAACACTTCCGTCAATGCCGAGTTCGGGCGGCGGATCTTCGTCAGCCTCAGGCTGCTGCTCATCGGGTCCATTCTCGGCACCTTGCTGGGCGTGGTGGCCGGCGCCTACGGCGCGGTGAACCAGTACCGCGTCCCGGACCGGTTGCTGACCCTGTTCTCCTTCGTCGTGCTGTCGACGCCGGTGGTCGTGCTTGCCGTCCTGTACAAGAACACCGGCATAGAGATCAACAACCTGCTCGGGTTCACCGGCGACACCAAGCTGCTCTACACCACCGGGGAGATCACGCCGGGTCTGGCGACCTGGTCATGGGAAGGCCTGACCAACCGATTTGCGCACCTGGTGCTGCCCTCGCTCGTGCTGATCACCGCGGCAGTGGCGTTCTATGGCCGCTACCAGCGCAATGCCATGCTCGACGTGCTCGGCAGCGATTTCCTGCGAACCGCGCGCGCCAAGGGCCTGCGTCGCGGACCGGCCCTGGTCAAACACGGTCTGCGCACCGCGCTGATTCCAATGGCCACGTTCTTTGCCTACCAGTTCGCGCTGCTGTTCGTCGGCGCGACCTTCACGGAAAAGATCTTCGGCTGGCATGGCATGGGTGAGTACTTCGTGGACTCAGTCACCAAGAACGACGTGAATTCGGTGGCCGCGGTGACGCTGTTCGTGGCGGTACTGGTGCTGATCGCCGGCTTCCTGTCCGACGTGGCCTACGCGATCCTCGATCCACGGGTGCGCGTATAGCGTGCGGGACACTGGCGTGATGCAGGAATCTCCGGACGATCGGGCCAGCGGGCAATCCCCCGCGCGCGCCACATCGCGCTTTGCGCTGACGGTCCGCCGCTTCCGGCGCCAGCCCCTGGCAATCTTCGGTCTGGTGGTGGTGGTACTGCTGTTCGCCATGGCCTACGTGGTGCCGCATTTCACGGCGTGGCGTTACGACCAGCTGGACACCCGCGCGTTCCTTTCACCGCCAACGTTGCGGCACTGGTTCGGCACCACGCAGAACGGCTTCGACATGTTCGCCCTGACCATGCGCGGCATGCAGAAGTCGCTGGTGATCGGCGTACTGGGCGCACTGGCGGCCACCGGTCTGGCTGCCGTGGTCGGCGCCTTCGCCGGCTATTTTGGCGGGTGGCTGAACACCGTGCTGGTCGGCCTGATCGACCTGCTGCTGGTGTTGCCGGCGTTCCTGATCATCGCGATCCTCTCGCCGCTGTTCCAGGGCCACACCTGGCTGATCTTCGTGCTGCTGCTGGCGGCCTTCCAGTGGATGATCACCGCCCGCATCGTGCGCGGCATGACGTTGTCGCTGAAGGAGCGCGAGTTCGTGCATGCGGCGCGCTTCATGGGGGTGCCGGGATGGCGCATCATCTTCCGCCACATCCTGCCGAACATGGCCTCGCTGCTGATCATCGACGCGACGGTCAACGTCAGTTCGCTGATCCTCGCCGAAGTGGGGCTGTCGTTCTTCGGCTTCGGCGTGCAGCCGCCGGATGTGTCGCTGGGCACGCTGATCGGTGACTATTCCGGCGCGGCGCTGGCGTTTCCCTGGGAGTTCTACTTCCCGGCCGGCTTCCTGATCGCGCTGGTCCTGTCGATCAACCTGTTCGGCGACGGACTGCGCGATGCGCTGGATCCCAATGCGGGTGCGGAGCACCAGGCGTGACGACGAGTTCATCCGCGGCCGCACCGGGCAACACCGGCCCACTGCTCCAGGTCGAAAACCTGTCCGTCACGTTCCCCGGAGACGGCGGACCGGTGCGGGCGGTGCGCTCGCTGTCCTATTCCATCGCACCCGGTGAAGTGCTGGGCCTGGTCGGCGAGTCCGGGTCGGGCAAGACCGTCTCCTCGCTGGCCGTGATGGACCTGCTGCCACGCCGCGCCCGCATCAGCGGCTCGGTACGCTTTGAAGGCCAGGAGCTGATCGGCCGCACGGACAGGGAATTGTCCGCACTGCGCGGCCGCCGGATCTCGATGATCTTCCAGGACCCGCTGTCCGCGTTCACGCCCGTGTACACCATAGGCGAGCAGATTGCCGAGGCCATCCTGGTGCACAACCAGATCGGCCGCGAGGCGGCACTCAGGCGCGCCGTGGAGCTGCTCGACAGCGTCGGCATACCCAACCCGGGCCGGCGCGCAGCCTCGTTCCCGCACGAATTTTCCGGCGGCATGCGCCAGCGCGCCATGATCGCCATGGCCATCGCCAACGATCCGGCACTGATCATCGCGGATGAACCCACCACGGCACTGGACGTGACCATCCAGGCGCAGGTACTGGATGTGCTGCGCAGTGTGCGCGAGCGCACCGGCGCGGCGATCCTGCTGATCACGCACGACCTTGGCGTGGTGGCCGGAGTGGCCGACCGTGTCGCCGTGATGTACGCCGGCAAGCTGGTGGAGACCGGTTCTGTCGAGGACACTTTCTACCGCACGCGGATGCCGTACACGCTGGGCCTGCTCGGCTCGATTCCCCGGCCGGATCGTGGCGCGCATCAGCCGCTGACACCGATCGAAGGCAATCCGCCCTCGCTCATCGACCTGCCGCCGGGCTGCCCCTTCAGCCCGAGGTGCCCGATCCGCATCGAGCGCTGCCAGCGCGACGAGCCCGAACTGCTCGCGCTCGAGGGTGCGGATGCCGCGCACCGCGCGGCCTGTCATCGCGGCGCGGAGATCGCCAATCAGGGCATGGGCAGCGCCGCCGTGTTCGGCATCCCCGAATCACCCGCCGCACTGGCAGACGCCACGCCCGCCGGCTCGCGCGACGTGCTGCTCGACGTGCGCGATCTGGTGAAGGAATTCCCGGTAACCCGCGGCGCAGTGCTGCGCAGGCGGGTCGGCACGCTGCGGGCGGTGGCCGGCGTGAGCTTCGCCCTGCACGAGCGCGAAACTCTGGGGCTGGTCGGCGAGTCCGGTTGCGGCAAGACCACGACCATCATGGAAATCCTCAATCTGGTGCGCCCGCAGGGCGGCTCGATTGCCGTGCTGGGCAAGGACACGGCCGCAATGCGCCCGCGCGAACGCTTCCAGGTGCGCCGGGACATCCAGATCGTGTTCCAGGATCCGATGGCCGCGCTGGACCCGCGACTGCCGATTGGCGACATTCTGGGTGAGCCGCTGGCCGCGCACGGCTTCGCGCCCGCGGCAATCGCCACACGGGTTGCGGAACTGCTGCGGCTGGTCGGACTCGAACCCGAGCATGCGCAGCGCTTTCCGCAGGCCTTCTCGGGCGGCCAGCGCCAGCGCATCGGCATTGCACGCGCACTGGCCCTGAATCCGAAGATCGTCGTGCTCGACGAGCCGGTCTCGGCGCTGGACGTGTCGATTCGCGCCGGGGTCATCAACCTGCTGGAACGCCTGCAGGTCGAACTCGGCCTGGCCTATCTGTTCGTGGCGCACGATCTTGCGGTGGTGCGCCACATCGCCAACCGGGTCGCGGTCATGTACCTGGGCGCGATCGTGGAAATCGGCGAGGTGGATGAAGTGTTCGAACACCCCACGCATCCCTATACCCAGGCGCTGCTGTCGGCAGTACCGATACCCGATCCGCGCAAGGAACGCGCCAGATCGCGCATACTGCTGCAGGGGGACCTGCCCAGCCCGCTCGACCCACCGTCGGGGTGCCGCTTTCACACGCGTTGCCCGCGATTCAAGAATGAGCTCGACGACGCGGAGCGCCGGCTCTGCATGGAGCAGTCACCGGCGCTCGGTGCCCGCGCCGGCGGCGAGGGGCATCTGGATGCCTGTCATTACTCGAGGCCGGCCACTGCGTTGTGAGCTGCCGCGAGATCCATCCCGCACCGGAGGAAAGTCCATGATTCCCTACAAGTCATCCATCGCGGCAAGCCTGATGGCCGCAACCCTGTTCGCGCTGGGCGTAGCGGGCTGCAGCGGCGGTGCGGACACAGGAGCTACCGCCGCAACGGACTCCGCCGCGCCAGAGGCTTCGGCCAGCAACATCAATCCTGTGCCGCGTGACAAGGTTCGAGACGGCGGCACCTTCACCTGGCCACTGAGCTCGATGCCGGTCAACTACAACTACTACGAACTCGACGGACTCGAGTACGACATGTGGAACGTGATGATGGCCATGGTTCCGCTGACTTTCGACAACGATGCCTCCAGCGCACCCGTCTGGGACCGCAACCTTCTCGCCGCGGAGCCGAAGCTGCAAACCGATCCGCAGCAGATCGTGACCTACGAGATCAACCCGAAGGCCGTGTGGTCCGACGGCACGCCGATTACCTGGCAGGACTTCTACTGGCAGTGGAAGGCCTTGAATGGCACCAACAAGGCCTACACGACCGCCACGACCACCGGCTTCTCCAACATCGAGAAGGTCACACGCGGCAAGGACGATCGGGAAGTCATAGTCACATTCAAGATCCCGTTCACTGACTGGCAGTCCCTGTTCAGCCCGCTGTTTCCGGCTTCCCTGAACAAGGATCCGAAGACATTCAACGAGGGATGGAAGCAAAGGCCACTGCTGTCCGGGGGCCCGTTCCGGCTGGATCACATCGACCAGACTGCCAAGACCATCACACTGGTGCGGAACGAAAAGTGGTGGGGAGACAAGGCCAAGCTGGATCGCGTCGTCTTCCGGGTCATCGACCCCACCGCGCAGGTGGACGCGTTGGCCAACGGCGAGATCGATGCGATGGACATCGGCTCTGACGCCAACCAGTATCTGCGCGCCAAGGGCATCACCGGTGTGCAGATGCGCGTGGCCGGTGGTCCGAACTTCCGTCACCTGGACTTCAACGGCACCAGCCCAATGCTCACCGACGTGCGCGTGCGCCGCGCGCTGGCCATGGCCATTGACCGCAGCGCCATTGCCCGCGCGCTGCTCGGCCCGCTCGACCTGCCCCCCAAGCCGCTGAACAATCACATCTTCATGCGCAATCAGGACGGCTACCAGGACAATTCCGGCGAAGTCGGCAAGTACGATCCCGCCAAGGCAGCCTCGCTGCTGGACGAAGCCGGCTGGAAGCTCGACGGGAGCGTGCGGAAGAAGGACGGCAAGGCGCTGACCATCAAGTGCGTGATTCCCTCAGGCGTCGCAGCGGCCAGGCAGGAATCCGAGCTGATCCAGAACATGCTTGCGCAGGTGGGCGTCACCCTGGACATCCAGACCGTTCCAAGCCACGACTTCTTCGACAAGTACGTGATCCCGGGGCAGTTCGACCTCACCATCTTTTCGTGGATGGGTACGGCATACCCGGTCACCTCGGCGAAATCCATCTACGCCAAGCCGAAACTGGACGCCCAGGGAAGGCAGATCGTGCTGCAAAACTATTCGCGCACTGGCAGCGATCAGATCGATCACCTGTTCGATCAGGCCGCGCAGGACCTGAAGCGCAGCGAGGCCGAACAAATCATCAACCAGGCCGACGTGTTGATCTGGGACGAAGTGCACTCGCTGGCGCTGTACCAGCGGCCCGAGCTGATCGCCTGCAAGGCGGATCTGGCCAACTTCGGCGCCTTCGGCTTCATCTCGCCGTGGCGCTACCAGGACATCGGCTGGCTGGCCAAGCAGGACCAGCCGTGAGGGCGGGCGGCCACGCTCAGCCGACTTCCAGTCCGTCCACCTTGCGGTAATTGCGCGACAGCATGGCGCCGCGCTGCGCCCGCCCACCACGGTGCGGCGCCAGCTCCTTCCAGGACAGCGTCATGCTGCGTGTGCCGCAACGGACCACCAGCTTCTGACCTTCGTTCAGGGTAGCCAGCGCCACCAGCAATTCCTCACGCGCCAGGGCCTTCTTCGTCGGAATGCCGAAGATCTTGTTGCCCTTGCCGCGCGCCATCTCGGGCAGCTCCGCGGCGGGGAAGACCAGCAGGCGCCCTTCGGTGTTGACCGCCGCGATCACGGCATCCGCGCCGGCCAGCGGCACCG
Source organism: uncultured Gammaproteobacteria bacterium (assembly GCA_963812195.1). Lineage (GTDB taxonomy): Bacteria > Pseudomonadota > Gammaproteobacteria > Steroidobacterales > Steroidobacteraceae > ZC4RG30. The sequence goes on along the minus strand of CAWEUI010000003.1, from coordinate 20,641 downwards.
GGCACAGCACTTTGGCATTGGCGGTGAGATTGAGCACCGCCTTGCCGGCGCGCTGGCGCGTGTACAGATCCTCGAGCTTCGCGATGAATCCGTAGCCGGCATCACTGGCCAGCAGCCACTTGTCACCGGGTTCGCCGATGGCCACGCCTGCGAATTTCGCGCCATCGGGCGGATCCAGCCGGCCGGACAGCGGCTCGCCCTGCCCGCGCGCCGACGGCAGCGTATGCGCCGGCAGGCTGTAGCCGCGCCCGGTGCTGTCCAGGAACACGGCAAGCTGCGTGCTGCGTCCGCGCGCCGCAGCCAGGAACGCATCGCCGCTCTTGTAGGACAAGGTTTGCGGGTCGATGTCGTGACCCTTGGCCGCGCGCACGAAGCCACCGGTGGACAGCACGATGGTGACCGGCTCGTTGGCGACCAGATCGGTCTCCTCCATGGCCTGCGCCGCCTCGCGTTCCACCAGCTTCGAGCGGCGCGGATCGCCGTAGGTCTCGGCGTCGGCCGAGAGCTCCTCGCGCACCAGCTTGTGCAGTTTCGCCTTGCTCTTGAGCAGCGCCTGGAGATTCTTCTCTTCTTCGGCCAGGCTCTTCTGCTCCTCGCGGATCTTCATTTCCTCCAGCCGGGCCAGGTGGCGCAGCCTGGTCTCCAGGATCATCTCGGCCTGCTCCTCACTGAGCTTGAAGCGGGCGATCAGCTTCGGCTTGGGCTCGTCCTCGCGGCGGATGATGCGGATCACCTCGTCGAGGTTCAGGTAGACGATCAGCAGACCTTCGAGCAGGTGCAACCGGCGGGTCACCTTCTCCAGGCGGTGTTCCAGCCGGCGCTTCACGGTGCCGATGCGGAATTCCAGCCAGCGCCCCAGCAGCTGCTTCAGCCCCATCACCTTCGGCCGGCCGTCCAGGTCGATGATGTTGAGGTTCACCCGGTAGCTGCGCTCCAGGTCCGTGGTGGCGAACAGGTGCGCCATCAGCTGCGGGATGTCCACGCGGTTGGAGCGCGGCACGATCACGATGCGCACCGGGTTCTCGTGGTCCGACTCGTCGCGGATGTCCTCGACCATGGGCAGCTTCTTGTCGCGCACCTGCTGGGCGATCTGCTCCTGCAACTTGGCGCCGGAGACCTGCCACGGCAATGTGTTGATCACCACATTGCCGGTTTCCTCGTCCGTCTCCCAGGTGGCGCGCGCCTTGAAGCTGCCGTTGCCCTTCTCGTAGAACTCGCGCAGTTCGGCACGCGGCGAGATGATCTCGGCGCCGGTGGGCAGGTCCGGACCCTTCACGTGCTTCATCAGCGCCGCCGTCGTCGCATCCGGCTCGTCGAGCAGGTGGATGCAGGCCGCCGCGACCTCGCGCAGATTGTGCGGCGGCACGTCGGTGGCCATGCCCACCGCGATACCCGAAGTACCGTTCAGCAGCAGGTTCGGCAGGCGCGCCGGCAGGATCAGCGGCTCTTCGAGCGTACCGTCGAAATTCGGACCCCAATCCACCGTGCCGTGGTCGATCTCCGACAGCAGCACCTCGGCATAGCGCGTCAGCCGCGACTCGGTATAGCGCATCGCAGCGAAGCTCTTGGGATCATCCGTGGAGCCCCAATTGCCCTGTCCGTCGATGATCGGGTAGCGGTACGCAAACGGCTGCGCCATGTGCACCATGGCCTCGTAACAGGCCGAGTCGCCGTGCGGATGGAACTTGCCGATCACGTCGCCGACGGTGCGCGCGGACTTCTTGTGCTTGGAGGCCGCCGAGAGTCCCAGCTCGCTCATCGAGTAGATGATGCGCCGCTGCACCGGCTTCAAGCCGTCGCCCAGCACCGGCAGCGCACGGTCCAGAATGACGTACATCGAGTAATCGAGATACGCCTTCTCGGTGAACAGGCGCAGCGGCTGGCGCTCGACGCCTTCGAAATTGAGTTCCTGATCCTTCATTGACTGGATGGTACGCGATCGCCTGTGCGCGTGGTCGCGGCGACCAGCGCGGAAACGCAACAACCCCGGGCCGCGCATGCGCGTAACATGGCCGGGTCGCGCAGTTCGGACAGCCATCTGCAGGGAGAACAAGAAATGCTCAGCAAGATCATCGTGGCGTCATATTCCATGTTCCTGGAAGTCGCAATCTGGTTGACCCTTCTCGCAGGGTTCATAGGCGGTTGGGCAGCCAAGGGCTTCTTTGCCGGAATTGGCGGCCTGATTGCCGCCTTCATATTCTCGGTGGTGGTGTACGGAGGGTTTCTCGTGATCGTGGACATCCAGAAGACCGTACGGTCCATCGACGCGAAGAAGAGCGCGGGAGGCTGACCGCCTCACCGCCCTTCAGCGCCCGGGCTTCAACCCACGACTTCGGCAAGATTGCCCTTCTGCTCCAGCCACTCGCGCCGGTCGGCGGCGCGCTTTCTGGCCAGCAGCATGTCCATCACCTTGTCGGCATCGTCCTTCGCCTCGATCGTGAGTTGAACCAGGCGGCGCGTGGCGGGGTCCATTGTCGTTTCGCGCAACTGCAGCGGCGACATCTCGCCCAGTCCCTTGAAGCGCGTGACCACCGGCCTGGCCCGACCGCCGATGCTCTGGATGAAGGCGTCGCGCTCGGCGTCATCCAGCGCATAGCCCACCGTCTTGCCCGCGTCGATCCGGTACAGCGGCGGCATGGCCACGTACACATGGCCGTTGGCCACCAGCGGGCGGAAGTGCCGCAGGAACAGCGCGCACAGCAACGTCGCGATGTGCTGCCCATCGGAGTCGGCGTCGGCCAGGATGCAGATCTTGTGATAGCGCAGGTCCTCCAGGTTCGAGGAGCCCGGCTCCACCCCTATGGCGACACTGATGTTGTGCACCTCTTCGGACGAAGCCACCTGCCCGTGCTCGAGCTCCCAGGTGTTGAGGATCTTGCCCCTGAGCGGCATCACGGCCTGCGTGTTGCGATCCCGGGCCTGCTTGGCCGAACCGCCGGCCGAATCGCCCTCCACCAGGAACAGTTCCGAGCGCGCCGGGTCCTGCGAGGTACAGTCGGCGAGCTTCCCCGGCAACGCCGGGCCCGCGACCACGCGCTTGCGTTGCACGCGCTGCGCGGCCTTCAAACGCTCCTGCGCGTTCTCGATGGCGTACTGGGCGATGCGCTCGCCGGCATCCGGGTGCTGGTTCAGCCACAGCAGCGTGCTGTCATGCGCGTAACCGTCGACCAGCGCCGCGGCCTCGCGTGAAGACAGGCGCTCCTTGGTCTGGCCGGCGAACTGCGGATCCTTCATGCGGATCGAGAGCACGAAGGAGACGCCGTTCCAGACGTCTTCGGGCGCCAGCTTCACGCCGCGCGGCAACAGGTTGCGGTACTCGGCAAACTCACGCACCGCATTGGCTATACCGGAGCGCAGGCCGTTCACGTGCGTGCCGCCGCCCGATGTGGGAATCAGGTTGACGTAGCTCTCGGCGATGAAGGCCGGCAGGTCCGGCGCCCAGGCCAGCGCCCATTCCACCGCGTCGCGCTCGGACCCGTGCTTGCCGGCCAGCGGCACCGACGGCAGGCGATCGGCCTTGCCAATCTGCTCGATCAGGTATTCGGACAGCGCGCCGGTATAGAACCACTCGTCGTTTTCGCCGGTGGCTTCGTTCTCGAAGCGCACGCGCAGGCCCGGGCACAGCACCGCTTTGGCCTTCAGGGTGTGCTTGAGCTCCGCCGGCGCGAACCGGTCCGAATCGAAGAACTTCGGGTCCGGCCAGAAGCGCACGGTGGTACCGGTGTTCTTCTGGCCGACCGTACCGATCTGCTCGAGCTTCGAGCTGACCTTGCCGTTGCGGAAACTGATGTTGTATTGCCTGCCGCCGCGCTTGACCCAGCACTCGAGCTGTCTGGACAGCGCATTGACCACGGACACGCCCACGCCGTGCAGGCCACCGGCAAACTGGTAGTTCGAATCGTTGAACTTGCCGCCGGCATGCAGTCGCGTGAGGATCAACTCCACGCCCGACACCTTCTCCTTGGGATGGATGTCCACCGGCATGCCGCGGCCGTTGTCGGCCACTTCCACCGAGCCGTCCTTGTACAGCTTGACTTCGATCAGGTCGCAATGGCCGCCGAGCGCCTCGTCGACACTGTTGTCGATGACCTCGTGTGCCAGGTGGTTGGGCCGCGACGTATCGGTATACATCCCCGGGCGGCGACGCACCGGTTCGAGGCCGGAGAGAACCTCGATATCGGATGCACTATAGGAACTGCTCATTGCGGATGGCGATTCTACATGGCAACGGCCGGACCATCCGCTAGACTTCGCTGCCATGACGCGCAAGACCCGCGAACCGGCAACCGCGCCGGACTTCGAGAAATCGCTGCAGGAACTGGAAGCGCTGATCGCGAAGCTGGAGGGTGGCGAGTTGCCGCTGGCCGAATCGCTGGCATTGTTCGAGCAGGGCGTGGCGTTGACACGTCGCTGCCATGACGCACTGGCCGAGGCCCGACAGCGTGTTGATGTGCTGTTGAAGGACGGCGCCACCAGTGCGTTCGATCCGCAGTCCCAGGGCAGCGATGAGTGAAACCACGAGCCTGGACGCGCGCGTCGCCGGCTGGCGCGCGCGCGCGGAGAGCCAGCTCGCACGCCATCTGCAGCTGCCCGACCCGGGCACGCCGCGCCTGCTGGAGGCCATGCGCTACAGCACCCTGGGTGGTGGCAAGCGCCTGCGACCCGTGCTGGTCTACGCTGCCGGTTCCGCGCTGGGCGCCCCGATCGCACTGCTCGATCCCCCGGCCGTGGCGGTCGAACTGATCCACGCCTACAGCCTGATCCACGACGACCTGCCAGCCATGGACGACGATGACCTGCGCCGCGGCCGCCCGACCTGCCACAAGGCATTCGACGAAGGCACGGCGGTTCTGGCCGGCGATGCCCTGCAGGCGCTGGCCTTCGACGTGCTGGCCGGCACCGGGCCCGCGCTGCCGCCCGCCGCGCGGCTGCAGCAGGTGCAGGTACTGGCCCGGGGCATCGGCACCGCCGGCATGGCCGGCGGCCAGGCCATCGACCTGGAGGCAGTGGGCCGCCCGCTGTCTGCCGCCGACATCGAGGCCATGCACCGGCGCAAGACCGGGGCCCTGATCCAGGCCAGCGTGCTGCTCGGCGCGATCGCGGCGGGCATCGTGGACGGCGCGCAGTACGCTGCCCTGGGCACCTTCGGCGCGGAACTGGGGCTGGCCTTCCAGATCCAGGACGACGTACTGGATGTGGCTGGCGAGACGCTGTCTCTGGGCAAGACCGCCGGCAGCGATGCCGCGCGGGGCAAGCCGACCTATCCGAGCCTGTTCGGACTGGACCAGGCCGGACGCCTGGCGCGGGCCCATCGCGACAAGGCGGTGGCAGCGCTGGCGGGCCTGGGCGGGCGCGCCAGCGACCTGGCAGCGCTTGCGGACTTCGTCGTCAGCCGCGACCACTGAACTCCACGCAATCTCCACTCGGGAGAGCCGGACCCGGCCGTGTAAAATCACGCCCATGAGCGCTGACGGCCCGCCCCTGCTCGAACGCATCAGCTCGCCGGACGACCTGCGGGCCCTGCCGGCCGCGGATCTGCCGCAGCTCGCCGATGAGCTGCGCCAGTTCCTGATCCGCACCGTGGCCACGCGCGGCGGCCACTTCGCGGCCGGACTGGGCACGGTGGAGCTCACGGTTGCCCTGCACTACGTGTACGACACACCGCGCGACCGCATTGTCTGGGACGTGGGCCACCAGGCCTATCCGCACAAGGTGCTGACCGGCCGGCGCGAGCAGCTTGCCACCATCAAGCAGCACGACGGGCTGGCGCCGTTCCCCAACCGGGCCGAGAGCCAGTACGACACCTTCGGCACCGGGCACTCCTCCACCTCGGTCAGTGCCGCGCTGGGCATGGCCGTGGCGGCCGCCCGCCGCGGCGAGGACCGGCGCGCCGTGGCCGTGATCGGCGATGGCGCGATGAGCGGCGGCATGGCCTTCGAGGCGCTGAACCATGCCGGCAGCCTGCACGAGGACCTGCTGGTCATCCTCAACGACAACGAGATGTCCATCTCCGAGGGAGTCGGCGCGCTGTCGCAGTATTTCGGCCGGGTGCTGGCGGGCCGCTTCTACTCGACCCTGCGCCGGGGCGGCAAGAAGGTGCTGTCGCAGCTGCCGACCATGCGCGAGCTGGCGCGCCGTTCCGAGGAACACATGAAGGGCATGGTGCTGCCCGGCACCATGTTCGAGGAAATGGGCTTCAACTACATCGGGCCCATCGACGGACACGACCTGAAGGCGCTGGTTGCCGCGCTCACCAACATCAGGAAACTCAACGGGCCGCAGTTCCTGCACGTGGTCACGCGCAAGGGCAAGGGCTACGCCCCGGCCGAAGCCGACCCCATCACCTGGCACGGGCCCGGCCCGTTCGACCCGGTCACCGGAACCATCTACAAGGAAAAGGCCAGCCTGCCCACCTACTCGCGCGTATTCGGCGACTGGCTGTGCGACATGGCCGAGGCCGACCCGCTGATCGTCGGCATCACGCCGGCGATGCGCGAGGGTTCGGGCCTGGTGGAGTTTTCCAGACGCTTTCCGGAACGCTACTTCGACGTGGCCATCGCCGAGCAGCATGCGGTGACCTTCGCGGCCGGTGTGGCCACAGAGGGCATGAAGCCGGTGGTGGCCATCTACTCCACGTTCCTGCAACGCGGCTACGACCAGCTCATCCACGATGTGGCATTGCAGAACCTGCCGGTGACATTCGCGCTGGATCGTGCCGGTCTGGTGGGCGGCGACGGCGCCACCCATCAGGGCAGTTTCGACATCAGCTTCCTGCGCTGCATTCCGAACCTCGTGATGATGACGCCGTCCGACGAGAACGAGTGCCGGCAGATGCTGTATACGGCTGCCACGCTGGGCCGGCCCGCGGCGGTGCGTTACCCCAGGGGCGCCGGCCCCGGCGTGAAGCCGGAAAAGACCATGACGGCCCTGCCTGTCGGCAAGGCACTCACGCGACGTGAAGGTCGCTCGGGCCTGGCCATCCTGAATTTCGGGCCGCTGCTGCCGGCGGCGCTGGCGGCGGCGGACCTGCACGATGCGACCGTGCTGGACATGCGCTTCGTGAAGCCGCTGGATCGGGAAGCCGTGCTGCGGCTCGCGTTGCAGTCCCGCGCCCTGGTCACCATCGAGGAAAATGTCGTGGCCGGCGGTGCCGGATCGGCTGTCGGCGAGCTGCTGGCCGAGGCTGGCGTGCAGCTGCCAGTGCTGCACATCGGCATTCCCGATCGCTTCATCGAACATGGTTCGCGCGAGCAGTGCCTGGCACAGGCCGGGCTCGATGCGGCATCGATCCGCCAGCGCATTTCCGAATGGTGGCATGGGCTGCTGAGCAGCCAACAGGCAGCCGAGAGCGGGCGACCTGGCGCCTGACCCGCGCGCATCGCGCGGCTGCCGCCACAAGGTGGTCAACGCAAGCCCGTCAGGGCGCGAAGTCCACCCACTGTGCACCGCCATCGCCGCGCACCTCGGCCACCATGCCGAACACCTGACTCAACAGCGCCCGATCCAGCACTACCTGCGGTGAACCGTCCGCCAGCAGACGACCCTCATGCAGCGCGCAGATCCGCGTGGCCCGGCGCAACGCAATGTTCAGGTCATGCACCGAGGCGATGACCAGGCGCCGGCGCTCGATGGCGAACTCGCGCAGCCGCCGCGCCGCATCCCATGCATGGCGCGGATCCAGTCCGGCCAGCGGTTCATCCACGATCAGCACCTGCGGATCGGACACCAGCGCGCGCGCCAGCATGGCCCGCGCCAGCTCGCCCCCGGACAGGGTAGTCACCGCCTGGGCGCGTCGCGACCACAGGTCGCACTCCACCAGCACCGCCTGGACCCGCGGCGCGTCCTCGCGCCCGAATGGCGCCAGGCCCAGAGCCACCATGCGCTCCACGCTCAGCGGCCATTCGCAGCGCGCATTCTGCGGCAGGTACGCGCGATGGCGTGCCAGCTCGCGCGGTGCCAGCGCGGCCAGCGGCGCGCCATCGAGTTGCACCTCGCCGGCGTCGGGGCGCAGCAGGCCCGCGAGCGTCGCCAGCAACGTGGACTTGCCGGCCCCATTGGGTCCGATCACCGCCAGGAATTCGCCACTGCCGGCCGCCAGCGACACGCCGCTGAGGATCTGCCGTCCGCCACGGGTCAGGGTCAGCTCCTTCGCTACCAGCGCGCTCACGGCGACTCCCGCTGCAGGCGCCACACCAGCCACAGGAAGAAGGGCGCGCCGATGAGCCCGGTGAGCACGCCGAGCTGCAACTCCTGCGCCAGTGGCAGCAGCCGCGCCACCAGGTCCGCGACCAGCAACAGCAGCGCGCCCATCAGCATCGCGGGCAGCAGCGTGCGCCGCGGCGAATGGCCCACCGCACCACGCACCATGTATGGCGCCAGCAACCCGACGAACCCGATGGTGCCGGTCACCGCGGTGGCCGCACCGACGGCCAGCGCCGTGCCGACGACCACCCGTCGGCGCAGTACTTTCAGGTCCACGCCCAGGCTGGCGGCCTGCTGCTCGCCCAGGCTCAGCGCGTCCAGCGCCGCTCCGGTGGCCAGCAGGATCGCCATGCCAACGATCACGAACGGCGCCGCCAGGGTGACCTGATCCCAGCCGCGGTCGGCCAGCGACCCGAGCATCCAGTGGGAAATCTCGTAGGCCGCGTACGGGTTGGGCGCGAGGTTCAATACCAGCGCAGTGCCGGCCAGCAGCGTTCCGGACACCGCCGCACCGGCCAGGATCAGCGACAGCATGCCGCCGCCGGCGCCAACCATCAGCGTCAGCATCGTGGCCAGGAATGCACCGGCCAGGCCAAGCAGGGGCACTGCCAGCGCGAAGGCGGATCCCAGGCCGGAGTAGATGGCCACCACTGCGCCCAGCGACGCACCGGAGGAAATGCCCAGCAGACCCGGCTCGGCCAGTGGATTGCGGGTGAGCCCCTGCAGCACCGCGCCGGCCAGACCCAGCGCACCGCCCACCAGCAGCGCGAGCACCAGCCGCGGCACGCGCAGGTCCCACAGAATCAGTCGCGCCAGTTGCGCGTCCAGACCACTGAGTCGCCATGGCAGCATCCAGCCCGCGCGACCCGGCAGCAGGCTGAACACCCCCAGCAACAACAGCAGCAGCAGCAGCCAGGATGTCGGTGCGGTGCGCCTCATCGTGCGTCGGGCGCGGCCGGCAAGGCGCGCAGCGTGCGCGCCAGATCGCGCGCGTAGTCGGCGGCTGCCGGCACCGCGCAGGCCCAGGCACCCTCCGGGTAGTCCACCACCGTCATGCCGGGCACGGCACGCAGCACGGGGTGCTCTGCCAGTTCCCCGCGCAGCGAATCCTCCTGGTTTGCGCTTGTGCCACGCAGCAGCAAGCGCGGCTTCGCACGCAGCACCTGCTCCAGGTCGAATCCGCTGCGACCGGACGGCCGCGCGGCGATATTGATGCCGCCCGCAGTGGTCAGGATGGTGTTGAACAGGGTATCGGCGCCCGGAACATCCTCGGCGGCCCCGTCCCAGCCGATGGCCCGGACCGGAGCAACGGCGGGCAGGGCCGCAATCGCCGCCAGCTCGGCATCCATGTGCGCCAGCAGCGCCTCACCACGGCGCTGTTCACCCACCGCCGCGGCGACCTGTCGGGTGACGCGCCGGATGCCGGCCCAGTCCCGGGCCGCGTCGACCTCGATCACGGGCACGCCGACCCGCTCGAGCAACGAGCGTGTGGTGGCAGTGGTGTAGCGACCGGCCAGCACCAGATCCGGATGCGCAGCCAGCACCTCCTCGGCACTGCCGTGATTCTGCGGCAACCGCGCCGCGACCGCGCGCTCCTGCGGATCGGCTTCGCTGCGCGCCAGCCAGGTCAATGAGGCGATGCGCCGGGGCGCCACCAGCGCCAGCAGCAGCCGGTCGGTACACAGGTTCAATGAGACGATCCGCTGCGGCGCCGGCGCGGCACCGGCGGCAGCGGCATACAGCAGAGCAAGGAATGCGGCGGACAGGCGGGACACGGCCCGCGCATCTTCGCCGATCAGCCGCGCGCTGTCGCTGCTTCCGGATTCTGGAGGCGCTCGATCAGCGAGCGCAGGAACACCCGATTGAAGCGCAGCTGGCAGTTGGCCGATGCCTGTTCCAGCAACGTGGCGCCGACCCGCAGCAGCGTGGCGTTACCCTGGGCCCGCACCGTCGCCGAGCGGCGCGCGCCGGGCAGGTAGCTGGCCTCGCCAAAGCAGTCGCCGGTACCGATCTGGCCAATGACCTTGCCGTTGCGCTCCACCGCGCAGGTGCCGGCCACCAGTACGTAGAAGCGCTCTTCCATGTCGCCCTCGCGCACGATCTCCTCGCCGCTCACATAGTTCTGCCAGGTGCTGGCCCGCTGCACCTCGCTGATTTCGGACTGCGAGAAGTCGTGGAAGAACTTCAGCTTGCGAAGCAGCGCCAGCTGCTCGACCTGCTCCATCTCCCCGGTCCGGGCGCGCAGCTTCTGGTGAACGCGAGTCAGCGCGGCGGCGAAATCCAGGCCGCTCTTGAAACGCTTGTCGGGATCCTTCTGCAACGCGATCGCGACGACCTCTTCCAGATCCTCCGGTACTTCGCGCCGCAATGTGTGAATGGGCGGCGGCGTCGCGTACACGATCTGATGCATCAGCTTGGCGAGGTTCCCGCCGCGGAACGGGCGCGTACCGGTCAGCAGCTCGTACATCACCGCGCCGAGCGAGTACAGGTCGGAGCGATTGGTCAGCTCCTTGCCCTGCACCTGTTCCGGAGACATGTAGCTCGGACTGCCGGCGATGCCCTCGATGCGCGACATTTCCGAATCGGCCACCAGCGCGATGCCGAAATCAATGATGCGCACGTCGCCTTCCTGGGTATAGAGGATATTCGACGGCTTGATGTCGCGATGAATGACGCCGCGCGAGTGCGCGTAGTGCAGCGCCTTGGCGCATTTGAAGATGATCTCGACCACCACGTCGATCGGCAATGCGTCATCGGCCTTGCAGAAAGCCGCCAGCGTGCGTCCACGGTGCACGTATTCGGTGACTACATAGCAGTGGCCGTCTTCTTCACCCGCATCGTAGATCGGCATCAGCTGCGGATGCTGCAGCATGCCCACCATCTGCGCTTCGGACAGGAACATCTTGCGCGCGGTACGGGCCTTGTCTTCGTCGGTGGAGTCGTTGTGATAGACCTTGATCGCAACGTCACGGTTGTAATAAGGGTCGTGCGACAGATACACCGTGCCGGTGCTGCCCACACCTACTTCACGGATGATCGCGTACTTGCCGATACGCTCCGGAACCGCGGGCGCAGAACTGGATTTCTTGGCGGTGCTGGTTGCGGAGGCGGTATTGCTGGGCATGCGAGAGGAGAGAATTCCCTTGAGGCATCCAAGCATAGGGACATGCAGCGCATGGTCGCTGTGACGCGCCTCCTATGTCGCATATCAATCGACACGAAAGTGATCGAACTCAGTGAGTCCCTTAGTCGTTGCATCGCTGCCGCCTGACAACATAATGCCCGCGCCTGACTCCAGACAACCGATGCAGGTGACGTTGCATTTGACATTAGCCAGCAATGCCTCGAGTTCGCGGGCGCGCTCCGGTGCAACGGTGAAACATAATTCGTAATCGTCGCCGCCACTCAATGCAAGGCGCGTGGCGCCGGCCTCCCCGGCATGCGCGAGCAAGGCCGCGGACAACGGCAGGCGCCCCACTTCGATCCGCACCGCGCAGCCGCTGGCCGCGGCAAGCTTGCCGGCATCCGCGGCAAGACCGTCGGAGACATCGATGCATGCCGAGGCTGCCGCGCGCAACGCCCTGCCCAGCGCTACGCGCGGGGCAGGATAGTGGAAGCGATCAGTCAGCCTGGCGCGATGAGCCTCGTCGGGAATACCCACCGACGCCTGGCCCATCGCCAGCTGCAGTCCGGCCGCCGCCTCGCCGGGCATGCCGCTGACGTACAGCAGGTCGCCCGGCCGGCCACCGCTGCGGCGCAGGCCGGCTCCCGCGGCGAGCAGTCCCAATGCCTGCACCGATACCGCGAGCGGGCCGGCCGTGGTATCGCCGCCGACCAGCGCCATGTCGTGCTCGGCCGCCAGCTCCAGCATGCCGCGCGCGAACGGCTCGAGAAAGGACTCCTGTGCCGAAGGCATGGTCAATGCGAGCAGGAACCAGGCCGGCTCGGCGCCCATCGCCGCGAGGTCCGACAGATTCACCGCCAGTGCACGATAGCCGATGGAGTGCGGCGAATCGCCGCGCGGAAAGTGCCGACCTTCCACCAGCGTATCCAGGGCGGCGACCAGTTGCATGCCTTGCGGAACCTGCAGCAGCGCCGCGTCATCGCCAATGCCCTGCACCACGTCGCCGCGCCGCCGCGCGCCCGCCGCCGCCGGTTGCCTGAAGTAGCGCTCGATCAGCCCGAACTCGCCCAGCCCCATCGGGTCGGCCGTCCGGTCAGTGTTCGTGCGGACGCAAGGCCCGCGCGGCCTTGTCCATCACCGCATTGACGAACTTGTGGCCGTCCGTGGCACCGAAGCGCCTGGCCAGCGACACCGCCTCGCTGATTGCCACGCGGAACGGAACTTCCGGATGCGAGCGCAATTCCTGCAGGCCGATCAACAGCGCCGCATGCTCCACCGGATCCAGTTCGGCGGCGGGTCGATCCGTCCAGGCCGACAGCTGAGCGTCCAGCTCCGGCCCCTGCTCGCATACGCCACGCACCAGTGTGAGAAAGAACTCGCGGTCCGCGCGTGGTGCCTCCTCCGCCAGTTCGAACTCGCCAACCAGGTCCTGCCACGCGCGCGGATTCACCTGCCAGCTGTACAACGCCTGCAATGCCAGCTTGCGTGCCAGCTGTCTGGCTCCGTTGCCACGCGCCGCACCCGGTGGCGCACTCATGGCGCAGCGAGCTCGCGCAATACGCGTGCCATCTCCAGCGCGGCTTCCATGGCTTCGCCGCCCTTGTCCATGCGCGCCGGATCGGCACGCTCCAGCGCCTGTTCGACGGTCTCGGTGGTCAGCACGCCGAAGATGACGGGCACACCGGTGTCGCGCGCCGCGTCCGCGATGCCGCGCGCCGCCTCGCCGGCCACGAACTCGAAATGCGCGGTGTCGCCGCGAACCACGCAACCCAGTGCGATGACCGCGTCGAAACGGGCACTGGCCGCCAGCTTGCGGGCCAGCAATGGCAGTTCGAACGCGCCCGGCGCGCGCACCAGCAGCAGCCGGGCCGGATCACCGCCCTGCCGCTCCCACATCGCCGTGGCGCCGGCAACCATGCGATCCACCAGATCGGCGTTGAAGCGCGCCGCGGCAATGGCCACGCTGAAGCCGCGGGCTGCTTCGGTGGCCTGGCCACCCCGCGCCGCTGGGCGCGCCGCGCCGTCGATGACCTTGAAGTTGGGCATGTTGCGAAGGTGGCGGGGCGTCAGTCGCTGACGTACTCGGCCACCTCCAGGTCGAAGGCCGAGATGCCGTGCAACTGCTTGGGCGCGGACAGCACGCGCATGCGCCGCACGCCCAGATCCTTGAGTATCTGTGCGCCGATGCCGAAGGTGCGCAACACCGCCTGCTCTTCCGGTCGCGGCACCTCACGGCGCGGCTGGCCCTGCACCGCGTCGGCAAGCTGGCGCGGGGACTCGGGTTCGCGCAGTACCACCAGCACGCCGCTGGGCTCGGCCGCGATCCGCTTCATGGCCTCACGCAATGTCCAGTGGCGCGTCTCGCCCTGCACACCCAGCAGATCACGCATGGTATCGGCCACATGAACGCGAACCAGCGGCAACGGCGCCTGGGTGTCGATCCGGCCGCGCGTCAGCGCCAGGTGCAGGTCGCGGTTCACGTGATCCTCATAGCAATGCAATTCGAACTCGCCGAACTCGGTCTGCACGGTGCGATGCGCGATGCGCTCCACGCTGCGCTCGGTCCGCAGCCGGTAACGGATGAGGTCACGAATGGTGCCGATGCGCAGTCCGTGCTGGCGCGCGAACACTTCCAGTTCCGGCCGCCGCGCCATGGTGCCGTCGTCGTTCATGATCTCCACGATCACGGCCGATGGCGCGCAACCGGCCAGGCGCGCCAGGTCGCAACCGGCTTCGGTATGGCCGGCGCGGGTCAGCACACCGCCGGGCTGCGCCATCACCGGAAAGATGTGCCCGGGCTGGCGCAACTGTTCGGGGCGCGCGCCCTGAGCCACCGCGGTACGCACCGTGTGTGCGCGATCGTAGGCCGAGATACCTGTGGTGATGCCTTCCGCAGCCTCGATCGACACCGTGAAGTTGGTGCGCCGCTCGCGATCGGTATCACTGACCATCAGCGGCAGGCGCAGCTGCGCGCAGCGCTCGCGGGTCATCGTCAGGCAAATCAGCCCGCGCCCGAAGCGCGCCATGAAGTTGATGTCTTCCGGCCGGACCTTTTCGGCCACCATCAGCAGGTCGCCCTCGTTCTCGCGATCCTCATCGTCGACGATCACCACCATCTTGCCGGCGGCAAGATCGGCGAGGATGTTTTCGATGGGGTCGAAGACGGGCGCGGCCGTGTCGACCAGTCTGGGCCCTGTGCTCATGACCGCAGATTGTACCAGTGGGCACGCTGGCAATGGTCCACCGCGCGCCAGCCGGCCGCGACGCCCCGGGGGGCTGAACAGGCACGGGGCCGGACGCCCTCAATCACGCACGGAAATCATCCGCTCCAGGTAGCGGGCAATCTGATCGACCTCGACGTTGAGGCGGCGGCCCACCGCAATTCCCGAGAACGTGGTGACCTCGACCGTATGGGGGATCAGGTTGAAGCCGCAGCGCCGGCCATCGACCTCGTTCACCGTCAGGCTCACTCCATCCAGCGCCAGCGAACCTTTGGGCGCAACATAACGCGCCAGATCCGCCGGCACCTCGACCTGCAGCCGCAGCGAGCGCGCATCCGCGCGCAGCCCGACGAGTTCGGCGACGCCATCCACGTGGCCGGACATCAGATGACCACCCAGCGGATCGCCGACGCGCAGCGCGGCCTCCAGATTGACCTGATCGCCAATGGCCAGCTCGCCCAGAGTGGTCAGCGCCAGCGTCTCGCGCGATACATCGGCCAGCAAGACTCCCGCGTCGCGCGCCACCACAGTCAGGCACGCACCGCTGACCGCCACACTCTCGCCCACTGCCAGCCGCGCCGGATCGATACGCGCCGCGAGCTCCGTGGCGTCGATGGCCAGGCGCAGGTCACCCGCGCGTTGCTCGGCGCCCTGCACGCGACCGATTGCCTGGACGATTCCCGTGAACATGACTACGCCTTCACTGCCGTAATGCACAGATCATCGCCGACGGCGCGGCTGTCCTGGAAGCGCAGCAGCAGGCGCTGCTCCAGGTCCGCCAGCGCCGGCAATGCCAGCAACGCACGCGCATCCGGGCCCAGCAGCGTGGGCGCGACATAGACCACCAGTTCGTCGAACAGCCCCGCCGCGACGAAGGCACCGGCCAGCGTCGCGCCCGCCTCCACCCATACTTCGTTGGCGCCGCGCGCTGCGAGCAGCTGCAGTACCGCGCGCAGGTCGGGCCTGCCGCTGGATGCGGGGACGATGGCAATTTCCACGTCCTGGCGCTCCAGCGATTGGCGCCGCGCCGGATCATCCCTTGCCGCGACCACCAATACCTTTCCTTCGCGATTGATTACCCGCGAATCCGATGGAGTGCGCAGGTTCGAGTCGAGCACCACGCGCAGCGGCTGCCGATCGCTTTCGGCGACACGCACGTTCATTGCCGGATCGTCGGCCAGGATGGTGCCCACGCCGGTCAGCACCACCGAGCTGCGCGCGCGACCGTACTGCGCATCGGTGCGCGCGGCCTTCGAGGTGATCCAGCGGCTTTCGCCATTGGCCAGCGCGGTCCGGCCGTCGAGGCTCGCGGCCAGTTTCACCCGCACCCATGGCAGGCCGCCGCGCACGCGCCGCAGGTAGCCGGCATTGAGGGCTTCGGCCTGCTGTGCCAGCAGACCGGACTCCACCCTGACTCCGGCGGCGGCCAGCCGCGCGCCCCCGCCGACAGCCACGGGCGTCGGATCCTGCATTGCGCAAACCACGCGCGCCACACCCGCAGCCAGCAGCGCCTGGCTGCACGGCCCGGTGCGCCCGTGGTGATTGCAGGGTTCGAGCGTGACGTAGGCAGTGGCGCCGCGCGCGGCATCACCGGCTGCGGCCAGTGCCGCGACCTCGGCATGCGGACCGCCGGGACGCTGGTGCCAGCCCTCGCCCACCACCGTCCCGTCGCGCACCAGCACGCATCCCACGCGTGGATTCGGATCAGTCGTGTACAGGCCACGGCGGGCCAGCTCCATGGCGCGCGCCATGTGAGCGCGATCGCTGTGGCTCCACTGGCCGGCGGTCACTTGCGGCTCCGCGGCGCGCCGGCGTTCACACCGGGCAGCGAGAGCTGATCCTCGTTCGCGGACTTGCGTCGGCGGCTGCGCACGCGCTCGATCTCGTGGCGAAAGGCCTCCAGGTCCTGGAAACTGCGATACACCGAGGCGAAGCGCACATAGGCCACCTCGTCGAGGTGGTGCAGTTCGTCCATCACCATCTCGCCGATCTGGCGCGAGGTGACCTCGCGCTCGCCGAGCGCGCGCAACCGGTGGCAGATGCGCGACACCGCGGCATCGATGGCTTCGCGGCTGACGGGGCGCTTCTCCAGCGCCTTGTCCATGCCCGAGCGCAATTTGGCTTCGTCGAAGGGCACGCGCCGCTGGTCGGACTTGACCACCAGCGGCATGACCAGCTCGGCCGTCTCGAAGGTCGTGAAGCGCTCGCCACAGGCCAGGCACTCGCGGCGGCGGCGGATCTGCGCCCCGCCGCCGGCCAGGCGCGAGTCCGTTACCTTGGTCTCTTCATGTCCGCAGAAGGGACAATGCATGCCGGGCCACGCGCATCACTTGCCGTACACGGGAAAGCGCTTGCAAAGCTGCTCGACTTCGCCGCGTACGCGCTCGATGACCTGCTGGTCGCCGCCCTGGTCGATGATGTCGGCAATCCAGCCGGCGACCTGCACCATCTCGGCTTCCTTGAAGCCGCGCGTGGTCGATGCGGGCGATCCGATGCGGATGCCGCTGGTCACCGTCGGGGGCCGCGGATCATTCGGCACGGCGTTCTTGTTCACGGTGATGTGCGCCGCGCCCAGCGCGGCATCGGCCTCCTTGCCGTTCATGCTCTTGTCCGACAGGTCCAGCAGGAACAGGTGATTGTCGGTGCCGCCGGAGACGATCCGGTAGCCGCGGCGCTGGAACGCACCGGCCATGGCGCGCGCATTGGCGAGCACCTGCTGCTGGTACGCCTTGAAGTCCGGCTGCAACGCTTCCTGGAAGGCCACGGCCTTGGCCGCGATCACGTGCATCAGCGGGCCGCCCTGCGTACCCGGAAACACCAGCGAATTGAGCTTCTTCTCGATCTCGGCGTTGCCGCGCGCCAGGATCAGGCCGCCGCGCGGGCCGCGCAGCGTCTTGTGCGTGGTACTGGTGACCACGTCGGCAAACGGCACCGGGTTCGGAGACAGGCCGGTGGCCACCAGGCCCGCCACATGGGCCATGTCCACCAGCAGGTAGGCGCCGACCTGGTCGGCCACGCGCCGGAAGCGCGCGAAGTCCAGGTGCCGCGAGTATGCCGAAAAGCCGGCGATGATCAGCCTGGGCTTCTCCGCCAGCGCCACCTGCTCGAGTTGATCGTAGTCGATCTGGCCGTCATCGGCCTTCAACCCGTAGCTCACCGCACGGAACAGCTTGCCGGAAAAATTCACCTTCGAGCCGTGCGTGAGATGTCCGCCGTGATCCAGGCTCATCCCCAGGATGGTGTCTCCGGCGTTGATCAGCGCCAGATAGGCCGCGGCGTTGGCCTGGCTGCCCGAATGCGGCTGGACATTGGCGAAATCCGCGCCGAACAGCCGTTTGGCCCGATCGATGGCCAGCTGCTCGACCACATCGACGTATTCACAGCCGCCGTAGTAGCGCTTGCCGGGATAGCCTTCCGCGTACTTGTTGGTGAGCACGGACCCCTGGGCCGCCAGCACGCGCGGGCTGGCGTAGTTTTCCGATGCGATCAGCTCGATGTGATCTTCCTGGCGCTGCCGCTCGCCGGCTATCGCCGCGGCGAGATCGGGATCAAGACGTTCGATCGTCATCGACTCGGAATACATGGACCAGCCAACCTCCACGGACAAAGGCCGCTTAGGGTACCCGAAACCGCCGCTTCAGGCTTCCAGCAGGGCCTCCAGCACCGCATTCCAGCCCGCGGCAATGTTGGCCCGGTTGTAGCCGCCGCCGCCCAGGGCGAGCAGGCGCCCGTGGCCGATGCGCGCGGCCACCCGGGCCAGGCTCGCTGCAGCCAGCCGGTGGCTCGCGGGTGTGAGTCGCAGGTGGGCCAGCGGGTCCCCGCCCAGGCTGTCGGCACCGCACTGGAGAATGATGAAATCCGGAGCGGAGCGTTCGATGTGCGCCAGCACCTGCGGCCAGACCGCGGCAAACGCCGCGTCATCGGCGCCGGGCTGCAGCGGAATGTTCAGCTTGGTGCCCAGCGCATCGGCGGCGCCGGTCTCGTCGTCCCGTCCCGTACCCGGGTACAGGAACTGACCGTCCTCGTGCACATCGGCGATCACCACGAAGGGATCGGTTTCGAACGGATAGAACACGCCATCGCCATGGTGCACGTCTATGTCGACATAGGCGACGCGCGCCAGGCCGCGCCTGCGCAACGCCTCGATCAGCACCCCGATGTCGTTGAACACGCAGAAACCGGCTGCCCGGTCACGCGCCGCATGGTGCAATCCGCCGATCGGCACGAAGGCACGCGCCGCGCCGCCCTCGAGAATCACCGTCGCGGCGTCCAGTGTCGCACCCACCACCCGCGCGGCCGCCTCGAAGCAGCCCCGGAAGGCCGGTGTATCGCCCTCGTCCAGGGTCCCGCCACCCTGCGCCGAAAGCCTGCGCACGTACTCCACATAGCGCGGCGTATGGAACAGCAACAGCTCGGAATCCTCGGCAACACGCGACGGGCGGCTGATGCAGCGGCTGTCGAGCCCGCGGGCACGGTATTCGTCCAGGAAGACGCCCAGCCGATCCGGGCCGAAAGGATGCCCGTTGGGAAAGCCGTAGCGCCCCACTGCCTCGTCGGCGACCAGCAGTACACGACGAACCGGCACGCTCCGGGTTGTGGAGGGGGCGTCCAAGCAAACCCCAGACTATCATTGCGGCATGGCTCAATACATCTACACCATGAACCGCGTCTCGAAGGTGGTGCCGCCCAAGCGCACCATCCTGCGCGACATCTCCCTGTCCTTCTTTCCGGGCGCCAAGATCGGCGTGCTGGGCCTGAACGGCGCCGGCAAGTCCACGCTGCTCAGGATCATGGCCGGTGTCGATACGAATATCGACGGCGAGGCGCGCGCCCAGACCGGCATACGCGTCGGCTACCTGCAGCAGGAGCCGCAACTGGACGAAAAACACACCGTGCGCCAGGCCATGATGGCCGGACTGGGCGAGGCCTTCGACAACCTGGCGCGGTTCAACGCCATCAGCGACAAGTTCGCCGAACCCATGTCCGACGACGAGATGAACGCGCTGCTGGAAGAGCAGGCCAAATTGCAGGATGCCATCGACGCGGCCGGCGGCTGGGAGCTGGAACGCAAGCTGGACATCGCCGCCGATGCCCTGCGCCTGCCGGAATGGGATGCCGTCATCGGCAAGCTCTCCGGCGGCGAGAAGCGCCGCGTGGCACTGTGCCAGTTGCTGCTGTCCGCACCGGACATGCTGCTGCTGGACGAGCCCACCAACCACCTCGATGCCGAATCCGTGGCCTGGCTGGAGCGCTATCTCGAGGAATACCCGAGCACCGTCATCGCGGTGACCCACGACCGCTATTTCCTCGACAACGTGGCCGAATGGATCCTGGAACTGGACCGCGGCCACGGCATCCCGTGGCAGGGCAACTACTCCTCGTGGCTCGAACAGAAGGAGAAGCGGCTCGAACAGGAGGAACGCCAGCAGGAAGGCCTGAAGAAGATGCTGGAAAAGGAACTGGAGTGGGTGCGTTCCAACCCCAAGGCCCGCCAGGCCAAGAGCAAGGCGCGCCTGGCGCGCTTCGAGGAGCTGTCCTCGCAGGAATTCCAGCGGCGCAACGAGACCAACGAGATCTACATTCCGCCCGGCGAGAGGCTCGGCGACGTGGTCATCGAAGTAGAAAATCTGAGCAAGGGCTTCGGCGACAAACTGCTGATCGACAACCTGTCCTTCAGCCTGCCCAAAGGCGGCATCGTCGGCATCATCGGGCCCAACGGCGCGGGCAAGACCACATTGTTCCGCATGCTTACCGGACAGGAGAAGCCGGACAGCGGTGAGGTGCGCGTCGGCCCCAGCGTGCAGCTGTCCTACGTGGACCAGTCACGCCAGTCACTGAACGACAATAGTCGCCCGGGGCGAAGATGCTGCGCGTATTCTTTCGCCGTCTCCTCGGCCGCGGCGACGCCGTGCTTCTCGAGGGTCTGCGCGATCTCGCCGCCCAGACACGCGGACATCCCGATCAACCCCTCGCTGTGCTCGCGCAGGATCTTCTTGTCGATCCGCGGGTTGTAATAGAAGCCCTCCAGGTACCCCATCGAGTTGAGGTACGTGAGGTTCTGGTAGCCGACCTGGTCCTTGGCGAGAAGGATCAG
>CAWEUI010000002.1:0-72505 GCA_963812195.1 uncultured Gammaproteobacteria bacterium | reverse complement strand
CAGCCACCGCTTGCGCCGGAACCACAGGAACGGCAGCACCGCCGAAACCACCATCAGGCCAACGGCCCCCCAGAACCCCCAGGGCTGGGCCGTAGCGGGGATGTACTTGAAATTCATGCCGAATACCGCCCCGATGACCGAGGGCGGCAGCAGCGCCACGGTCACCACCGAGAAGATCTTCAGGATGTTGTTCTGGTCGATGTTGATCATCCCCAGCGTGGCATCGAGGATGAAGTTCAGGTTGGTGGACAGGAAGCTGGCGTGGTCGCTCATCGCCACCACGTCGTGCGACAGGGTGCGCAGGCGGGTGCGCACTTCCTGCGGAATGGCGAACTGGGACTGCTGCGCGAAGGCCAGCAGGCGCGACAGGCTGGCCAGACTCTCGCGCGCCTTGGCGATCAGCTCGCCGCTCTGGCCGATCACCTCCAGCAGGTCGCGGTAGTCGCGCTGGCTGCGGCGGCCTTTGCCGCCGGGCAGCAGGCGCCGGCTGAACACCTCCACGGAAGTCGCATCCATGTCGATGCTGACGCGCTCGATCACGTCGGCGATGCGCTCGACGATGAATTCGATCACGCCGGCCAGCACGGCCTGCGCCGAGGTGTTGACCAGCGGGTGGCGCTCGGTGAACGCGACGAAGCGGCGCAGCGGCAGCGGGTCGGTGTAGCGGTTGGTGACCAGCCGCGAGTCGCGCAGGATGAAGGTGATCTGCGCGTTTTCGGGAAGCTGGGTGTCGAGCTTGGTGACGATGGTGGCGGTCAGGTACAGCGCGCCATCTTCCTCGTACAGCCGGCTGGAGGTCTCGATGTCGCGCATCTCCTCGCGCGTCGGGATGTCCAGGCCCAGCCGCTGCTCGACCAGCTTTTCTTCTTCGGTAGTGGGCTCCAGCAGGTCCAGCCACACCGCTTCTTCCGGAAGCGGTGCGTTGGTGGTGCGCTCCAGGCGCTTGAGGCCGGCGGGCGTAAGGCAGTAGACGGACAGCATGCGCGAGTCCCGGTGGGCCGCGATGCGGCGGCCGTCAGTGGGCCTTCTCGTATGCGGCCAGGTCGGTCAGCAGCTGCGTGAGCTTCTCGGGGCCGCCGGCCATGGCCACGTCAGTGCGGTACTTGCCGTTGACGATGAGGGTCGGCACCTGGTCGACGCGGTAGCGCCGTACCAGGTCATCGGCACGCTTGATGCTCGTGTTGACGGCAAAGCCGTTGTATTCGCGCTGGAAGTCCCCGGCCTTGATGCCGTTGGATACCGCGAATTCCATCTGCAGCTGTTCGGTCGCCGCCGGAGTGCTCGCCATCAGCGGGTCGCCCTTGCGGTGAATGCTCGTCGAAGGCCTTGACCACCAGGTCGCCCCGGCCCAGCGCCTGCAACGTATAGAAGAGCCGCGCATGCGGCAGCCGCTGCGCATCCCAGGTCACGTGTTCCTGGCGGAAGCTCACGTAGGCCGGCAGCTTCTTGCGCCACGCCTCGATGTAGGGCTCGAGCTCGTAGCAGTGCGGGCAGCCCAGCCACATGAACTCGATGATCTCCACCTGGCCCGGCTCGACGCTGGTGGGCTGGGAGGGCGAGACGAGCTGGTAGTTCTTGCCGGCCTGCCAGTTGCCTTCCAGCGGCTTGGCCGCGACCGTCTCGGTCGGGGCGGCGGATGCCGGCGCCTCGGGCGCCGCAGTCGCGTCGGTTGCCGCACCGGTGGCCGGTGCCGCGGCCGCGTTATCAGCCGGTGTCGTGCTGGCGGCAGCGTCGGGTGCCGGCGCGGCGGGTTCGACGACCTTCTGCGAGCAGGCGGCCAGTGCGGCCGCCAGACCCAGGGCAAGCAGCAGTCGCTTCATCTCAGCGCAGTCCCTGGATGTAGGAGGCCACGTTGCGCCGATCCTCCGGCGTCAGGCGCGCGGCGATCGTCTGCATGATGACGGCGTTCGGACCGGCCTCGGACTTGCCGGAGGAGTCCTTCACGTAGCGCATGCCGCTGGCATAGTTGTCCAGCTGTTTGATCGTGTACACCGCGTACTGCGCCTGCAGCGCGGGATAGCCGGCCGCCGGATTGCCGCGCCCGACCGGGCCGTGGCAGCTCATGCAGGCCGGGATGTCGCGCGATGCATCCCCGCCGCGAAACAGTGCCTGGCCGGCCTTCCAGTAGGATGGATCGGCCTCGTTGCCCTTCGGGGTCTGCGTGGCGAAGAACGCGGCGAGGTCGGCGATATCCTGCTCGGACAGGTTCTGCACCATGGGCATCATCAGTGGCGCGGTGCGCATGCCGGTTTTGATGCGCGCGACCTGATCGCGTACGTACACCGCGTTCTGCCCGGCGATGACCGGCCATTCGGGATTGATGCCGGTGCCGTTGGGGCCATGACAGGCCGTACACACGGTGGCTTTGGACGAGCCGGCCGTGGCATCGCCATGAATGTCGGCAGCTTGTGTGCTGCCGGCGCTGAATCCCAGGACCAGAAGGGTGGTGGCAAGAATGCGATGCGACATGAAACCTCGAAGCTCCCCAGACTTAACCGGTGCGGTGGACGCCGAATTGTACACTAAGGCCTTGATTTTCAGCCCGTTGCGTCAGCCCAGGATTCCATAGGTGAGCCAGTTCCCGCATGTCCGGTTCCTGAAGAGCGTGGCCGCGCCCGGCCAGTTCCCCCCCGACGAGGGCCGGGAGATCGCCGTGGCCGGGCGTTCAAATGCCGGCAAGTCCAGCGCGATCAATACCTTGCTCGCGCGGCGGGGTCTGGCCCGCACCAGCCGCACGCCCGGGCGCACGCAGCTTTACAACTACTTCCAGCTGGTCCCGGGCGTGCGGCTGGTGGACCTGCCCGGCTACGGGCACGCGGCGGTCAGTGCGGCCACGCGTGCCAGCTGGGGTCCGCTGGGCGAGGCGCTGCGCGGCCGGCGCAGCTTCGCCGCACTGCTGCTGGTGGTGGATGTCCGTCGCGGTGTGGGCGAGCTGGACCTGGGCATGCTGGCCTGGGCCGATCGCCCGCCGCAAGCCACGCACGTGTTGCTGACCAAGTCCGACAAGTTGTCGCGCGGCCAGGCGCAGCAGGCGTTGCGCGAGGCGCAGCGTGTGCTGGACGGACGAGCCAGCTGTCAGCTGTTCTCCGTGCACGACGGCAACGGCGTCGAGGCGGCGCGCACGGCTTTTCAGAGGCTCATAAAAGAAATAACCCCGGCGGTGGAACCGCCGGGGTCAAAGTAACCGTCGGGCAGGTCTCTGTGCCGGACGGCTAACCCGCTCAGGGAGGGAAGCGGGAAGCACCAAAAGGCGCTTGAGTAATTTGAACACATCGCCCCCACCAAGTTCCTGGCGGACAGCGCGGATTTTCCTTAAGAAATTGTCACAACGGCGTGGCTCTCGACGCTGCGTTGCCGCGAACCTGAATGCCAGCTTAATGAAGGCAGATCCGCCGGCTGCAATGTCGCCAGCTCGCACCACTCTATGCCGATGCCACGCGAATCCCGGCGTGCCACGAAGCCCCACACAATGGCTGGTGCGGTGGAGTCATGCGGATCCCGCGGAATTCGTACGCGCACCATGGCGAGCGAGGCCAGCGGCAGGGATGTCTCGATGAATGCGCCGCTTACGCTGAGGTTACGCAGCGTTCCATTACCTGTCAGGTGGGCGCAGCTGATTCGCACGGGCAGGTCGGTCGGGACCCGATTACCCCAGCGATGTTCCATGGCATGCCTCCATCGCGCTGCTTGGGGCCGCAGCATCGCACCCGAATGTTGCAGCCAACATACGAAGGAATACTTAAGCACCCCGGCAAGTGACCGCGTGTGCACCGCATAATTCCGTATGGGCGCCAGGTTCGTGCGCTGTTACAAGAACGTAACAGAGTCTGGAGACCCGCTATGGACCCATCCGCACAGCCGCACGAGATCCTGGTCGTCGTCGACCCGGCGGCGCATCAGCAGCGCGCGCTGGAAAAGGCCGCACAGCTTGCGCTGCGCTGCGCCGCACGGCTCGCGTTGTATGTCTGCGACGTGGAACAGGAGCTGCCGGAGAGCTGGGCAGGGGGCGGGCGCGCCAGCGAGTACCTCGAGCTGAAACGCCGGCAGTTGCTGGACGAACTTGAACGGCTCGCGGCGCCGCTCCGGGAACGTGGCCTTGCGGTGGAGTGCCTGTGCGAATGGCAGGCCGCGAAGTAGCTCAGGGCGAGCGCGCGTCCAGCGTCATGCGTACCAGCTGCGCCACCGAAGTGACCCGCAGCTTCTCCATCACGTGGGCGCGGTGGATCTCCACGGTGCGCTGCGACAGGCCGAGCTTGGCCGCCATGACCTTGTTCTGCATGCCCTGAGTCAGCAGTTCCAGCACTTCCTTCTCGCGTGGCGTCAGCGATGCGAGCCGCTCGCGGATCTGATCGTGCTTTTGCAATGCCGCACGGTTTTCGCTGTCCCGCGCCAGCGCCTTGTGGACGCGGTCGATCAGGTCCTGATCGCGAAACGGCTTTTGCAGGAAATCGAAGGCGCCGAGTTGCATGGCCTGCACGGCCATCGGCACATCGCCGTGCCCGGTGATGAAGATCACCGGGATGATGGCGCCGCGCCGGTTCAGTTCCTGCTGCAGATCCAGGCCGCTCATCGCAGGCATGCGTATGTCGAGCACCAGGCAGCCGGGCTGGGCCGGGTCGAAGGTGGCGAGAAATTCCTGGGCCGAGGCCATCGGCGTGGCGGCCAGACCGGCCGAGCGCAGCAGCAGCCGGATCGAGGAGCGTACGCCGGCATCGTCGTCCACGACGAAGACGGTTGGGGATTTGTCCTTCATGGGGTGGATTCGGCAGCGGGCAGGGTCAGCACGAAGCAGGCGCCGCGCGGCTGCAGGACTCGATAGCGCAGGGTGCCGCCGTGCGCGTGCGCAATGGTCTGGCTCATCGGCAGGCCCAGGCCGGTGCCGTGGCGCTTGGTGGTCAGGAAAGGATCGAACATCTGCGAGAGGATCTCCGGTGCAACGCCGGGTCCATTGTCGCAGACTGCGATTTCGCAGTCGCCGGTTGACGTGCGCTTCGAGTACACCACGACCTCCCGCGACTCCCCGACATCATCGCCCGGTGCCTCGAGTGAATTGCGCACGAGATTGAGCACCGCGTGCATGATCTGCACGGGGTTCACGAACACCTCCGGTGCGTGCGGGTCCAGCTCGAAGCGCATGGTGGCGCGGTGCATGCGGGCATCGGCAACGGTGAGCAGGCGCAGCTGCTCGATCAGCTCGTTCACGCGGGTGACTTCCCGCTCGTCCTCGCCGCCGCGCACCAGATGGCGCAACCGACGGATGATGGTGCCCGCCCGCAGGGCTTCTTCGGCGATTTCGCCTACGGCCTCGCGAACCTCGCCCAGTTCGGGTTCGGGGAAATTCAGGAAGCGCTCGCTGGCGCGCGCATAGTTGGCGATGGCTGTCAGCGGCTGGTTCAGCTCGTGGGCGATGCCGGCGGCCATCTCGCCCATGGTGGCCATGCGGGTGACGTGCATCAGCCGGTCGCTGGTGCGGCGGGTGTCCTCCTGTATGCCGGCAATGGTCTCATGCTGCTCGGTGGTGTCGCGGATGAACCCGACGAAGCGCGGCGGCTCCTCGCCGGCTACCCGGCCCACCGACAGGTGGGCCGGGAAGGTGCTGCCGTCGCGGCGCAGGGCCTGTACTTCGCGACCTTTGCCGATGACGTGGGATTCACCGGTGGCGAGGTAGCGCGCCATGTAGCCGTCGTGCGCGCTGCGGTCCGGCTCGGGCATCAGCATGCCCACGTCGCGGCCGAGCAGCTGCGCCGCAGGCCAGCCGAAGAGCATCTCGCCCGCGCGGTTGATCGCCAGGATGAGGCCGGCGTGGTCAATCAGGATGACCGCGTCCACTGCGGCATCCATCACGGCAAGGAGTTCGTTGGAGACCATCGGCGGCAGTATCGCCCGCGGCGGTGCGCCGCCGACTACGCAGTTTCCGCAATGCCGCAGGGTGATTCAGCCGGCGCGCAGCGACTGGATCAGGCCCAGCAGCTCGTCAGGGTTGATGGGCTTGCTGGTCACGCGCAGGTGCGCGTCGCGCTGCAGTCCGGCGATGGCCGAGGAGGTATCCCCGGTTACCAGGATGGCGCGGAATCCGGGGCCGCGCCGCGCACGCGCCGCCGCGATCACGTCGCTGCCCGTGGTCCCGCCCTCCAGGTGGTAGTCGGAGATGAGGATGCTGATGTCCGGGTTCTGCTCCAGTGCCTGCAGGGCTTCCTCGAGAGTGGCGACGGCGCTCACCCGGTACCCTTCGCCCTTCAGGAACATGCGGGTGGCATTGCGTACGCCCGGATCGTCCTCCACCAGCAGCAGATGGCAGGCCGTGGCCACGCGCGCCTGGCAGGCACGGCGGATGCCGCTGGATTCCACCGCATCCTCGCCCGCCGCATCGCTGACGGGAATCTCCAGCGCGAAGGTCGTTCCCTGGCCGGGCCGGGAGGACACGTCGATGTGCAGATCCAGCAGCCGGACCACGCGTTGCACGATGCTCAGACCCAGGCCGTAGCCGTCGCGCGAGGTGTTGGCGGCAACGCCCACCTGGTAGAACTCATCATAGATGAACGGCAGGTGCTCGGCCGCGATGCCCCGGCCGCTGTCGGCCACCTCGATGCGCACCAGCGGCCCGTGCAGTGTCGAACGCAGGTGTACCCAGCCCCGGCTGGTGTACTTGATGGCGTTGGCGACCAGATTCTTCAGTGCCTGGCCGACCAACGCCGCATCCGAGCGGATCCGCACGTCGGCGGCGTCGACCTGCAGCTCCAGGCCCTTGCTGGCCGCGAGGCCGGCAAACTCGCGGCGCAGCTCCTCGAACAGCCCCGCCACGTGGAAGTCGCTGATGTCCGGGCGGATCGCACCGGACTCGAGCTTGCTGACGTCCAGCAGTGCGTTCAGCAGGCGCGACATCGCCGTCACCGCCTCCTCCTGCTGTTCAAGTGCTTCGCGCGCGTCGGCGTCGTCCACCAGGCGGCGCAAGGTGCCGTTCAGCAGCGCAATGACCTGCAGTGGCTGGCGCAGGTCATGGCTGGCCGTGGCCAGGAAGCGGCTCTTGCCCAGGCTGGCGCGGTCGGCCTCCGCGCGGGCCGCACGCAGCTCCTGTTCCACGTGCTTGCGCTCGGTCACATCGCGGATGGCCGCAGCGACCAGCGGCCGACCGTCCTGTTCGATGGGGCTGAGGCTGATTTCCACCGGAAATTCCGAACCATCCCTGCGCCGCGCGAACAGTTCCAGCCCCGCGCCCATCGGGCGCACGCGCACGGATCTGACGTAATCGTGCCGATGCGCGACATGGCGGGTGCGGAAACGCTCCGGCAGCAGAGTCTCGATCGGCTGGCCGACGACTTCGTCCGGGTCGTAGCCGAACAGCTCCCGTACCTGGCGGTTCGCGAACTGCACCGCCCCGGCGTCGTCGATGATGATCATCGCGTCGGGGGCGGATTCCAGGACACTCCGGACGAGATCGGAAGGCAGCGCCACAATGGATCCTGGCCAGTCCGTGGGTGGGTCCGGAATGGCAACACGAATCCAGACTGCGCGCAACCATGCCGGTCGGCCGCAGCGCGATCATGTGAAAGTCGGATTACCGTCCCGTCAGGCGGGCGTCGATCTTCGCGCTGATCTGCTCCACGATCGCGGGCACGTCGTCGACCACCGAAGCCGAGCTGATGACATCCACGCCCGGCAACTTTTCGCGTCCTTTGCTGGAGGTGGTGACGTCTATCACTCTGGTCTTGTCCGGCAGAGCTGCCACGAAGTTGCTGACCACGCGCGGTGCCGATCCGAACGTCCAGTTGTGCACGATGACGATGGCCTGCCACTGCGCCGCATCGACATTGCGCAGTCCCGCGACATCGATGACCTTCACGTAGGCTGGCCGTTGTTCCAGCCGCATCACCAGCGCCGTCACCAACCGGTCCTTGAAGGTGCTGGTCTGCGTGGCGACAAGCACGTGATGGGGTAGCGTCGGCAGGCCCCGCTCGTAGGTCTGCGCGCGCCCGCCTTCACGCTGCAGCAGGTAGGCGCTCAGCGACGCCGACACCAGCAGCAGCGCTGTGGTGACGACGACGCTCAGGACGATGTGCTTTCTCATTGCGCCTTGTCGGTCTCGCTGATGTCGGGGGCGTCCTTGAAGGGTAGCCGACGGGTCAGGTTCATGTGTCTCTCCCTGTAACGGGCCGGTAATCGGACTTTGGCTTCCTGTGCCGGAAACTTAACGCCGGGTCACGCCCGCTCAATACGTATATGTCACCTTCCGGGGGGCTCCGTGCAAGTACCTATGGAGCCGGCTCCTGCGCTGCGGCAAGGTTGTGGTTGTATTCCACCGCGCCGCACGGAGGTGCGCCATGTCCATTGATTCCCAGGCGCTGGTGCTGTCGCTGGCCGAAGTACGCCGCGACAACGTGGCTATCGTCGGCGGCAAGAACGCTTCACTTGGTGAGCTCATCGCTGGCCTTGCGGCGCAAGGCATTCGCGTACCGCCCGGGTTTGCCACCACGGCGTTCGCCTACCGTCAGTTCGTCCAGGCCAATGGCCTGCAGAAGGTGATCGACACAGCGGTCGATGACTGGCGCGCCGGGCGCTGCACGCTGGCGGCCGCGGGTCGCAGCATCCGCGACGCCTTCGTGCGTGGAACCTGGCCAGCCGCCTGCGAGGCGGCGATCCTGAATGCCTATCGCGAGCTGTCGCGGCAGAAGGGCAACGCGGCCGCAACCGTGGCCGTGCGCTCCAGCGCCACGGCCGAGGACCTGCCCGAAGCCAGCTTCGCCGGGCAACTGGAGAGTTACCTGAACGTGGGCGGCGAACGGGCCGTGTTGCAGGCGGCGCGCCGCTGCTACGCCTCGCTGTATACCGATCGGGCGATCAGCTACCGGCAGGCCAAGGGCTTCGATCAGTCCACCGTGGCGGTGTCGGTCGGTGTGCAGGCCATGGTGCGCTCGGATCTGGCCTGCGCGGGCGTGATGTTTTCCATCGACACGGAAACCGGCTGCGATCGCGTCGTGCTGATCAACGGCTCGTGGGGTCTGGGCGAAAACGTGGTGCAGGGTACGGTCGATCCGGACGAGTTCCAGGTGTTCAAGCCGTTGCTCGATGGTCGTGCCGGCGTGACGCCGATCATCGAGAAGACGGTCGGCGCCAAGGAACGCAAGCTCGTCTACACGCTGGAGGGCGGTGCCCCCACGCGCAACGTGGATACCTCACCGGCCGAGCGCCGCGCCTTCGTGCTGCAGGACCACGAAATCATGCAGCTGGCGCGCTGGGCCTGCGCCATCGAGGCGCACTACGGTGTGGCCATGGACATGGAATGGGCCAAGGATGGCGAGACCGGCGAACTGTACGTGGTACAGGCTCGCCCGGAGACCGTACAGTCGCAGCGCGGCGGCGCGGCACTGCGCAGCTGGAAGATCGGCAACAAAGGCAGGCGTCTGGCCAGCGGTATCGCCATCGGCGACGCCGCGGTCACCGGGCGGGTCTGCCGCATCGAGCGCGCGGAGGATATCGACAAGTTCGTGCCCGGGTCGGTGCTGGTAACGGGCAACACCAATCCGGACTGGGTGCCGGCCATGCGTCAGGCAGTGGCGATCGTCACCGATCATGGCGGGCGCACGTCACATGCCGCGATCATCAGTCGCGAGCTGGGAGTGCCGGCCGTGGTCGGCACCCAGGACGGTACGCACGTGCTGGGCGACGGGCAGGATGTCACGGTTTCCTGTGCGGAAGGCGACGAGGGCTTTGTGTATGAAGGCGCCGCGCAGATCCAGGAGAGCCAGCTCGATCTCGAGCAAATCCCAGCCACGCGCACGCAGGTGATGCTCAACCTCGCCAATCCGGCCGCCGCATTGCGCTGGTGGCGCCTGCCGGCCGATGGCGTCGGCCTGGCGCGCATGGAGTTCGTGGTTGCCAATCTGGTGCGTGTGCACCCGATGGCGCTGGTGCACTTCGATTCGCTCAAGGACATGCAGGCCAAGGCGGCCATTGACGAGTTGACGCGCGGCTACCAGGAACGCACCGACTACTTCGTGGATCGCCTGTCGCTTGGCCTGGCACGCATTGCCGCGGTGCTGCACCCGAAGCCGGTGATCATCCGCATGAGCGATTTCAAATCGAACGAGTACGCGAGCCTGCTGGGTGGCCGCGAGTTCGAGCCGGACGAAGAGAACCCGATGATCGGCTTTCGCGGGGCTTCGCGCTACTACTCGCCACGTTACCAGGAGGGATTCGCGCTGGAGTGCCGCGCCATTCGCCGCCTGCGCCGGGAACTGGGATTCCGCAACGTCATCGTGATGATCCCGTTCTGTCGCTCGCCCGCCGAAGCCGACAAGGTGCTGGCGGTCATGAAGGACAACGGCCTGGTGCGCGGCGAGGATGGCTTGCAGGTGTACGTGATGTGCGAGATCCCCTCCAACGTGATTCTCGCGCAGCAGTTCGCGCAGCGTTTCGATGGCTTCTCGATCGGCAGCAACGATCTCACGCAGCTCACCCTGGGCGTGGACCGCGATTCGGCCGAACTCGCCGACCTGTTCGACGAGCGCGACGAAGCCGTGAGCTGGATGATCAGGACAGTGATCGCCACGGCGAACCGCGAGCACGCCAAGATCGGGCTGTGTGGCCAGGCGCCCAGCGACCGGCCCGAGGTGGCCAGGTTCCTGGTCGAGTGCGGCATCGATTCGATCTCGGTCACGCCCGACAGCTTCGTGGCGGTGAAGCGCCATGTCGCCGCCGCCGAGAAGGCGCTGGCATCGCCGCAGGCCCCGCCGGTACGCGGCGGGGCGCTGCTGGCGATGGAGTCTCCCAAAGCCTCTGACCCGCATGCGCCTGCACGTGGCTGCCAGCAGATACAACGAGGAGATCGCGGCGCGCTTCGACGAGATCGCCGATCGCTCGGGCTGGCCGGCGAGGATGGCTTTCGCGTGCGCGCCTATCGCCGCGGCGCGCTGACCTTGCGCGCGGCGCGGCGCCAGGTCGCCGACATGGTCGACAGCTCCCGCGCCGCCGGGGTCGATCCGGTCAAGGCGCTGGATGCGTTGCCGGGCATCGGCAGGGATCTGGGCCGCAAGATCGTGGACATCGTCGATACCGGCACCTGCGCCGCGCTGGAGCGATTGCGGCGCCGCTTTGCGCCGGGACTGGTGGACCTGCTGCGCGTGCCGGGCCTCGGTCCGCGGCGTGTGCAGGCCCTGCACGAAGAACTCGGGGTGGTCAGCCGCAAGGACCTGATGGAGGCCCTCCAAGGCGGGCGCGTGCAGGGGATTCGCGGCTTCGGCGGGCGCCTGGCGCAGCGTCTGGCGGCGGAACTGCAGCAGGGTGCGCCCGGGGAGCGGCGCTGGTTGCGGCCGGCAGCCGAACACTACGCGGACGGACTGATCGCGGCCCTGCGCGCCGTGAAGGGTGTCCGTGAAGTGGTCATGGCGGGCAGCTACCGGCGCGGGCGCGACACCGTGGGAGATCTGGATGTGCTGGTGTGTGCAGGCGAAGGCAAAGCGGTGCTGGCCGCGCTGCGCAAGTTTGCGTCCCATCCAGTCATGGCTCGCCTCGGGCGAGCACGGTGCCACGCTGCGCCTGTCCGGCGGCATGCACGTGGACGTGCGCATATTGCCGGCCGACCAGCTTCGGCGCGGCGCTGTACTACTTCACCGGCAGCAAGGCGCACAACATCCGCGTGCGCGCGCTGGCGCAGCCCGTGGCCTGAAGATCAACGAATACGGCGTGTTTCATGGCAGCCGCGCGCGCGGCGCAACGAGTCCTCGGCGCCGCCAGCGTTGGTCTGCCGTGGATCGCGCCCGAACTGCGCGAGGACAATGGCGAGATCGAAGCCGCCACGGCCGGCAGTTGCCCGAACTGCTCGTGCGCGAGGCATTGCGCGGCGACCTGCATGCACACACCAACGAGAGCGACGGGCATGATGACCTCGAGGCCATGGCGTATGCCGCGCAACGTGCCGGTCTGTCATATGTGGCCATCACCGACCACGCCAGCCGCATGGGGTTGCTGCAGGCGTGACGGAGCGCCGCCTGCGCGCACAGACGGCGGCCATCGACAGGCTGAACCGGCGCCTGAAAGGATCACGTTGCTCAAGGCGTGGAGATCGACATTCTGGAGGACGGCAGCCTGCCGTTGCCGACAGCGTGCTGGCTGAACTGGACGTGGTGGTCGCCGCCGTGCACAGCCACTTCGATCAACCAGAAGCGTCAGACGCGCGCGTGCTGCGCGCCATGGACAACCGCCATGTGCACATCCTGGCGCATCCGACCGGCGCCTGCTGGGCGAGCGCCGGCCGATCCAGCTCGACATGGCGCGCGTGTGCCACGCGGCGCGGCGCGGCCGTTCTACCTGGAACTGGACAGTCAGCCGCAGCGTCTGGATCTGAACGACGTGCATTGCCGCATGGCGCGCGAGCACGGCGTGCTGGTGAGTGTGGTCAGCGATGCGCACGACACCGGTCAGTTCGACCTGCTGCGCTACGGTGTGACCCAGGCGAGGCGCGGCTGGCTGGGCGCGGACGATGTACTCAACACCCGTTCATGCCGCAGTTGCGCAAATTGTTGCGCGCAGCCGGAGGAATCCGAGCGAGATGACATCAGACCGCGGATCCTGCGACTCGTCCGTGACGATCCGCACCCCAGCCGGTTTCCAGCCGTCACCGCGCCGTGTGCTGCAGCGGCAGGTGCTGCGTCATCTGCACGTCAATCGCGCGGGGTGCTATCTGCCATTCGGGCGCTGAACAACGCTACCGCCCGTATCAACAGGAACTCTGCAGACGCGCGAACTGGGCGGCGAGGCTCAGGTGGGCGCGGACTCCGTCGGCGCAGTTCGTCCTCCCTCCGGTATGCCGTGGAGGGACCTGGCCAGACGCTGCGGCGTGCCCAGATCGCTCCAGCCGCACGGCGGAACCGGCAGCACGCGCAGGTTCTGCTCCTCATCCGGCAGGATATCGCCCGAGAAGTCCACACTGGGCAGGCGGCTGTATAGAGTCCACGATCGCCTCGCCGTCCGGCATCTGCGCGCAGGTCGACTGCGAACGGCGGCGCGCATCGCCGCGACGATGTCCGGCATGCGACGACGCAACAGCCCCAGCAATGCCTGGGCAGTGGCCGCGACGATGAAGACGTTCCACAACGCGCCGCGTCGCGATCAGGGCGCGCGCCTGCGCACGGCACGCGGCTTCTCGACGAAGTGCCGACCTGCAGTGCGCCGCGTCCGTCGCTCTGGCCCGGAACGATGTAGCCCAGCTCCGGATCGGCCTCCTCCGGCGCAAGACCCAGCAGCAGCATCTCGTCGAAGCGCCAGTCGAGCTGTTCGACGGCCTTGCGCATGCGATGCCGCGAGAATAGCCTCGTGCCGCACGTGATGATCCGCGGGCAGCAGCACCACCTTCGCGTTGGGATCACGCTCCACGATGTGCAGCAACGGCAGCAGGATGCCGTTGGCCGTGCCGCGGTTCGCCGGCTGGACGATCACGTTGCGCGCCGGCAGGTACGCCAGTGACTCTTTCCACCACTTGCGATGCTGTTCGGCCACGACGGCGCAGGTGCGCGGTGCCGCGGGCATCGCGCCGCGCGGAATACCGCCTCATTCGAGTCAGCGACGGGGCCTTGCGTACAGCGAGCAGAACTGCTTGGGTATTGCCGTACCCGACGATGTGGTGGTCAGGCTGCGCAGCCGCGAGCCCTCCCCGGCAGCAAGAATCAATGCCCACGTGCCCGCTTCCTCCTGCATCAGCCGACTCCTTAGCTGTGGCCTGGTGGTGTTGGCCCCCCCCCTTGCCCACGCGCGACCCGTGCAGATGCATGGTGCAGCCAACCTTTCGTGCACGGTATCCGGACTAGTCCGTGTGCGCGCCGCCGACCCGCATGAGCTCGTCACCACGCCGCGGCGACGGCCGCCATGTTCCGCCGGCACAATGGGGCAATGGGCCATGGTGCTGCAGCATTGCTGCTGCTCGCTCTGGCCAATGGGGCGCCCTGGGTCGCCGCCCGGTTGCTGGGGAATCGCTGGGCCTGGCCGCTCGACTGCGGCCTGATGCTGCGCGACGGCCGGCGCCTGCTGGGCAGCCACAAGACCTGGCGCGGATTGCTTGCCGGATCCGCGCTGTGCGCGGCGCTCGCGCCGGCGTTGGGTCTGTCGTGGACTGTGGGTGCGAGCTTCGCAATGCTCTCGTTGCTGGCCGATGCGCTGACCAGCGCCATCAAGCGGCGCCTGTCGCTGGTGCCGGGCGCCGACGTACCGGGGCTGGATCAACTGCCGGAAGCCCTGCTGCCGCTGATCGTGCTCGCTCCCGCGCTGCAACTCGGCGCGGCATCGATCGGGGCCGTCGCGCTGGCCTTCCTGGCGCTGAACCTACTGTTTTCCGGCCGGCGTGGCCGGCAGGTGTGACTGCACGTACTTCACGCAGCGTGCGAGGCTGCCCAGTTCGCGAATGTCCGTATCCGGCACGTCGATGCCGAACTCGCGCTTGAGTCCGGCCGCGAAGTTCAGAGTATCCATCGAATCGAAATCGATCTGGTCGCGCAGCTCGACGTCGGGCTCCAGTTGCGCCGGATCCATGTCCGGGGCGATCCCGGTGAGCACTGCCACGATCCGCTCCTGCAATGTCTCGCTCATAGTTCTCCCGGAGCGGCCAGCAATGCGGCGATGCGGTTCAGGAAGCGGCCGCCGGCGCGACCATCGGTGACGCGGTGGTCGGCCGCCAGTGTCAGTGTCAGTACCGGTCGCGGCAGTACCTTGCCGTCGACCACCCAGGCTCGCTCGGCGATACGGCCCGCGGCAACGATGGCCACCTGATCCGGAAAGATGATCGGGTAGGCCAGGTCCACGCCCTCGTCGCCCAGACTGGTGAGTGTGATCACCGGCAGTTCCAGTTCCGAACTGCGCAGGTGTCCGCCGCGGGTGCGCGTGACCAGGTCCTGCAGTTCGCGCATCAGCGTCGGCAGGTCCCTGGTTGCGGCGTGCAGCAGCCCGGGCGCCACCAGGCCGCCGCCGCGCTGGGCCACGGCGAACCCGACGTGCACCTCGTCGGCGGGTTGGAAGGCGCCATTGCGGTAGAAGCCGGCGAAGCCGGGGATCTCGGCCGCGGCCCGTGCCACGGCCTTGACCAGCAGTACCGCGTACAGCAGGCGCTGCTCCACCGGGCGCCCGGCGTTGAATTGCCGGAGCCAGTCCAGAGCCGGACTGAAATCGATGCTCTGTTCGAGGTAGTAGTGCGGGATCTCGCGCTTGGAGCGCGCCATGGCCGCGGCGATGGCGCCGCGCATCGCGGACAGGCCGCTGGCAGCAGGTTTGGCGCCGGCGGAGCCGCCGCCTGCTGCCGCGCGCTCCACGTCCGCGAGCGTGATCGCGCCGCCCGGACCGGTGCCGGTGAGGGTGGCGACGTCCAGTCCCGCAGCCTCGGCGCGGCGGCGTGCCGCGGGCGAGATCCGCACATGTGCCGCGGTGGCCGGTGCGGTGGCGGCAGGCGTTGCGCCCGCAGGTGGCGCGCCGGGTGCGGGTGTCGGGGTGTCGGCGGTTGCCGCCTGCGGCTCCTCCTCTCCCGAAAACAGCGCCAGCGGCGTGCCCACCGGCACTTGCGCGCCCGGCTCGACCAGCAGCTTCTCGACCGTGCCGTCGTGGAAGGCCTCCACGTCGATGATGCCCTTGGCCGTTTCCACCAGCGCCACGACATCGCCCCGCTTTATGGTGTCGCCGGGCTTGATGCGCCACTCCACCACGGTGCCCTCGGTCATGTCGGCACCGAGCGAGGGCATGCGGAACCGCACGCTCACGGCTTGCCTTCCAGCAGCTGGTGGACCGTGGTGACGATGCGCGCCGGTTGCGGCAGCGCCGCGTCCTCCAGATGCTTGGGATAGGGAATCGGCACTTCGGCCGAACACACGCGCGCCACCGGCGCGTCCAGTTCATAGAACGCCTGTTCCATGATGCGCATGGCGATCTCGGCCGAGATGCCGCCGCTGCGCCAGCCCTCGTCGACGATCACCGCGCGGCGGCAGCGCCGCAGTGACGCCACGATGGCGGCGTCATCGAGCGGTCGCAGGGTTCTCAGATCCAGCACTTCGGCTTCGATTCCCTCGCGCGCCAGTTCCGTCGCGGCGTCCAGGCAGCGATGCACGCTGGCGCCATAGGTGATCAGCACGATGTCCTTGCCGGGGCGGCGCACCGCGGCGTGATCCAGATCCACGGCGGTCGCTGCGGGTGGCAGCTCGCCCTCCATGTTGTACAGCGCGGCGTGCTCGAAGATCAGCACCGGATCCGGACAGGCCAGTGCCGGTGCGAGCATGCCGCGCGCGTCTTCCAGTGTTGCCGGCGTCACTACACGCAGGCCCGGGATGTGCGCATACCAGCCCTCCAGGCTATGCGAATGCTGCGCCGCGAGCTGCCGGCCCGCGCCCGTGGCCATGCGGATGACCAGCGGCACGTTGAGCTGCCCGCCCGACATGTGGCACAGCGTGGCGGCGTTGTTCATGATCTGGTCCAGCGCCAGCAGGCTGAAGTTCACCGTCATGATCTCGACGATGGGCCGCATGCCGCCCAGCGCGGCTCCGATGCCGGCGCCGACGAAGGCCGATTCCGACAATGGCGTGTCGCGTATGCGCTCTTCGCCGAACTCGTCGAGCAGGCCCATGCTCACCGCGTAGCAGCCGCCA
The DNA here is from genome assembly GCA_963812195.1 of uncultured Gammaproteobacteria bacterium. GTDB lineage: Bacteria > Pseudomonadota > Gammaproteobacteria > Steroidobacterales > Steroidobacteraceae > ZC4RG30. The sequence continues at coordinate 55,895 of CAWEUI010000002.1, read as the reverse complement.
TAGCGGCCCACGTCCTCGCCCATCAGGAACACGCGCGGGTCGGCGAGCATGGCCTCGCGAATCGCCGCGCGCATCGCCTCGCGATAGCTCGTGCGCGCATTCGCGGCGACGGCGCTCACGGGCGCTGCTCCTCGTGGCAGACGTGGCGCGTCAGGGTCTCGACCGGCTCCCATGGCGAGCCTTCGGCGAACTGCACGGCTGCATCGACTTCCCGGTCCGCCTCATTCAGCAGGCGTTGGTAGTCCTCTTCGCTCATCAACCCCGCCGCCTTGAAGCGTGTTGTGAACGTGATCAATGGCCCGTGCTCGCGCCAGTGCTCGACCTCGGCGCGGTCGCGATAGAGCTGCGCATCGAACATGGAGTGGGCGCGGAAGCGATACGTGCGCAGCTCCAGGAACTGCGGCCCCTGGCCGGCGCGAATGGCGGTCGCGGCCTCGTGCACGGCAGCGCGCACCGCAAAAGCATCCATGCCGTCGATGGCCCGGGCCGGCACCCGATAGGCGGCGGCCTTCAGGTGCAGATCGGTCTCCGACTCCGAACGCGCCAGCGCGGTGCCCATGGCGTAGGAGTTGTTCTCGCACAGGAACAGCACCGGCAGGCGCCACAGCGCGGCCAGGTTCATGGATTCGTGGAATTCCCCTTCGGCCATTGCGCCTTCGCCGAAGAAGCAGGCGGTCACCGCGTTGTGATCCTGCATCTTGTCCGCCAGCGCCAGCCCGACGGCCACCGGCAGGCCCGCGGCGACGATGGCATTGCCGCCGTAGAAGTGCGCCGCCTTGTTGAAGATGTGCATCGAGCCGCCACGCCCGCCGCTGGTGCCGGTCTGCTTGCCGTACAGCTCTGCCATCACCTCGTTCATGGGAACGCCGCGCACCAGCGCGTGGGCGTGCTCGCGGTAGGTGGCGACGATGGCATCCTCGGGCTCGAGCACCGGTATCGCGCCGGCCGCAATCGCCTCCTCGCCGTTGTACAGGTGCAGGAAGCCGCGGATCTTGCCCGCCTGGTACAGCTCCGCGCAGCGATCCTCGAACTCGCGGATGCGCAGCATCTGCCGCAGCAGGGCCAGCACCTCCTCGCGGGTCGGCTGCGACACGGTCGCGCTCCTGGCGCCGGAGTTGCTCATGCGGGCCCTTCCAGCGTGGACAGGTCGCCCTCGGGTTCGCCCAGCGCGCGGGCGCGCAGCAGGCGGCGCATGATCTTGCCGCTGCGGGTGCGTGGCAGGGCATCCACCACCGTGATCTCGCGCGGGGCCACTGCGGCGCCGAGCGTCTTGCGCGCATGCGCCAGCAGGCTGCGGTTCAATGCCTCATCGGCGCTGAAGCCGGGCTTGAGTTCCACAAAGGCCCTGACCACCTGATAGATGAGTGGATCGGGCAGGCCGATGACCGCGGCCTGCGCCACGGCCGGGTGCTGCATCAGCGCGCTTTCCACTTCGAAGGGGCTGATCAGATGCCCGGCGGACTTGATGACGTCGTCGGCCCGTCCGACGAACCAGAAGTAGCCGTCGGCGTCGCGCCGCGCCAGATCGCCGCTGAGGTACCAGTCGTTCCTGAAGCACGAGGCGTACTTTTCCGGCAGGTTGAGGTACGTCCGGAACATGGACGGCCAGCCCGGCTTCAGCGCCAGTTCGCCGACCTTGTCGGGCTCCTCGATGGCGGTAACCGAGCCATCCTCGTGGCGCTCGACGATGCCGGCTTCGATGCCCGGCAGCGGCCGGCCCATCGAACCGGGCCGGATATCCATGCAGGCGTAGTTGGCGATCATGATGCCGCCGGTCTCGGTCTGCCACCAGTTGTCATGGAAGGGCAGGCCCAGATGCTGCGCGCCCCACAGCACCGCTTCGGGATTCAACGGTTCGCCCACGCTGCCGGCGAAGCGCAGTGTCTTCAGGTCATGTCCGGCCAGTGGTTCGGGGCCGGCCTTCATCAGCATGCGGATGGCGGTGGGCGCGGTGTACCACACCGTGACGGCCTCGCGCTCCAGGATCGTGTACCAGCGCCGGGCGTCGAACTCCTCGCTGTCCACGATCATGCGTACGCCGCACACCAGCGGACCGATGATGCCGTAGGCGGTGCCGGTGACCCAGCCGGGATCGGCCGTGCACCAGTACACATCGTCATCGTGCAGGTCCAGCGCGAGGCGCGCGCTGAGGTACTGCACCACGACAGCGGCCTGCACGTGCACCACGCCCTTGGGTTTGCCCGTGGTGCCGCTGGTGAAATGCAGCAGCGCCGGATCCTCGCTGTGGGTGTGAGCGGCTTCGGCCTCGGCGCTCTGCACATCGCACAGCGCGTGGAAGTCCCGGGTATCCGCGGGCACGTCCGCGTGTGAGGATGTGCGCACGATCAGCACGTGGCGCAGGGCCGGCAACTGGGCGCGGATCGGCGCGATCTTGCGCCGATACAGGGCATCAGTGGTGACCAGTACCTGCACGCTGCCCAGCTCCAGCCGGGATTTGGCCGGCTCGGGTCCAAAGGCGGAGAACAGCGGGCAGTAGCTGCAGCCTGCCTTCACGGTGCCCAGCGCCGTCACGTACAGCTCCGGCAGGCGCCCCATGAAGCTGGCCACCACTGCGCCGCGTGTCACGCCCAATGCATGCAGCGCGTTCGCGAAGCGGTTCACGCGCGCCGCGAGCTGGTGGTAAGTCAGGTCGGTGGCGTTGAGGTCCCGATCCAGGAAACGCATGGCGACCTTGTCACCCGTCGCGTCCCGGGTGTGCCGGTCCACGGCCAGTTCGGTGATGTTCAGCCGTCCGCCCGGCAATGCACCCAGCTCGTGCCACGTCTCGTCCCACGAGAAGCCGCGCCGCCACTCCTCGTAGCTCGTCATGTTGGGCATCACGCGCAGGGCGTTCTTCCCGTGCTTGCGGATGGCAGCCTGCTTCATGAATCTGTGCGCTCCGCATCACTCCCGCGCAGGAGTGCGGAATCGATCTCCCGCTCGGCCGTCAGCCAGTCCTCGAGTTCGCGCCCCGGCGCGAAGTGGCGTCTTTCGGCGCGCAAATATGCCGCTTCGGCGATCATGGCTGTCCGATCCGGCCCCTGCTCAAAGGCAGGACCGACGGGTGGCACGTCATGCAGGAACGGCTGTGCCACGGCGGGTCCGGTTCGCGGTTTGCGCGGTGCCAGCATGCTGTGCCTCCTCACGCCCCCGACGGGGAAGGGACTCCGAGCTTCTGCCAGGCCCGGCACCGTGCAAATTCGCACATATACGTAGTACCCGCGCGAAGGGCGGTCTCGTCCCCGCAACGGCGTGACCGTCATGCGGTCTTGTGCGCCGTGAGAGCGGTGATGAACGGGTCCAGTTTGCGACCGAACTGCTCGCCGTCGATTTCGCGGTCGGTGAAGAAGGCTGTTGCCACGGGTGTGCGGCCGCATAGCGCCGCCATTGTCTGCAGCACCTTCGGCGCGCCCGATCCGCCCTCGGTGCAGAACAGCGCCACGTTGCCCAGATCCTGCCTGTGCCGCGCAATGTAGGCGCGCACCGGCGAGGATACGCGGCCAGCCCACACCGGGCTGCCGAGCACGACCAGATGGTAGTCGCGTGGATTGGCCGAACCCGGCTCGACGTCGACCGCGATCCCGCGCAAACCTTCGCGCGCCGATCTCCAGTAACCGAGAAATCCCCGGCGGGAGCGGCGTTCGCGAATCGGCTCGCAATCGGCGCCGGCGACACGTGCAATGTGCTCGGCCACCCGCCGCGTGTAGCCGCTGCGCGAGAAGTAGACGACGAGAATGTTCTTCATCCTGCAGCTCCTGTTCCGCGGCACCCTGGCGCGTTGCCGGCCAGCTTCCCCCGGGGCATTGGCATGACGCGATAGGCAGAATTACCTAATTGCGGCCGCTGGTGTCGGTGCGCGGGCGGTCATGCTTCAATTCAATCTTTCCTGGCTGGAGCCGTCGTACACGTGACATCACTTCCGGAACATCTGCTGGGGCTGCTCGAGCCTGCTGCCTATGCGCATCCCGTGCGCAACGTGGAGCTGGTGCAGACCCACATTTCCTGGGTGCTGCTGACCGGCGAGTTTGCCTACAAGATCAAGCGTCCCGTGTGCCATGCGTTCCTGGACATGCGCGAGCCGCAGCGCAGGCTCGAGCTGTGCCGCGAGGAGGTGCGCCTGAACCGGCGCTTCACCACGGCGCTGTATCTGGACGTGTGCCCGATCGTGCATCGCGGCGGCAAGGCGCGGATGGGCGGCGACGGCCCGGTGCTGGAGCACGCGGTGCGCATGCGGCAGTTCCCGCGCGAGGACGAACTCGACCGGCTGCTCGAAACGCAGCGTGCCGAGCCTGCCGAATTGCGTGCCTTCGGCGGCGCGCTGGCTGACATCCACGCCACGCTGCCACCCGCCACGAAGGGCATGCAGTGGGGCAGTGCGTCCGTGGTGCGCGCGGCCATCGAGTCGAATCTCGAACAGGCCGCAGCGCTGGAAGCAGATCGCTATGGCACGCAACGCGTGCAGGCCCAGCGCCCGGCACTGCTGTCCGGGCTGGACGCGCTTGCGCCATGGATGAGCGCACGCCGTGCGAATGGCTTCGTGCGCGAGTGCCACGGCGACCTGCATTGCGGCAACGTGGTGCGCTGGGACGGCGCGTTGCACGCCTTCGACTGCCTGGAGTTCGATCCGGCCCTGCGCTGGATGGATGTTGCGCAGGAGGTCGCCTTCCTGATGGCCGATCTCACCGCACGTGGCGGCGCCACGCATGCGCATGCCTTCATCAGCGGCTATCTGGCCCGCAGTGGTGACTATGCGGCCTGCCGTGGTTTCGCGCTCTACATGGCGCACTGCGCACTGGTGCGGGCCAAGGTCATGGCGCTGGCCAGTGGACCAGCCCGGCGCCGGCGGCGCCGGCTTCGCGGAATTTGCCGATACGGCGGCAAGGTCACTGGCACCGCGCCGGCCATCGCTGGTGGTCATGATGGGCCTGTCCGGTTCCGGCAAGAGCTGGCTGGCGGCGCGGCTCGCGCCGCTGCTCAATGCCATCCACCTGCAATCCGACGTCGAGCGTCGGCGCCTGGCCGGCCTGGCGCCCGGCCAGGCCAGTGGCTCCGGCGTGCAGGCGGATCTGTATGCCCCCGAGGTAACGGACAGGGTCTACACGCACCTGGCGCATTGCGCGCACGAGATGCTCGGTGCCGGCTGGAGCGTCATCGTGGATGCCACCTTCAGCAGCCGGGACAAGCGGGCACAGATGCGCGCGTTGGCAAACCGTATGGGTGTCCCGCTTCGCTTCATCGACTGCCAGGCACCGGTGCAGGTGCTGCGCCGGCGGGTAGCCGCGCGCGCCACCGCCGGCACGGACGCCTCCGAGGCGAATGTTTCCGTGCTCGAATGGCAGTTGCATCACACCGAAACCGTACAGCCGGCCGAGGGCCTGACCGTGGTGCCGGTGGATACTGCCGGGCAAATCACTCCCGCCGCGATCGCCGCGCTGGCGCGCCGCTGCGGCGGCTGATCATGCGGCGGCGGTTCCGCGCGACAGCGGCGTGGAGATCTTCGCCAGCGTGTTCATGACGTCGCTGGCGGCGATGTCATGGTGCTCGCGATACTGCGAGCGCGCCGACTCGCGCACGACGTCGGCCATGGAAATGATGCCCATGAGGCTGCCTTCGTTGTCCAGCACCGGCAGGCGGCGAATCTGCTCGTTCTGCATCAGGCGCTGCGCGTCCTCGAGTTCGTCGCTGGCGAGGCAGGTCAGCACTTTCTTCGCCATGGCGTCCTGAACGCACAGATCGCGCAACGCCCTGCCCTGGAACAGCGCTGCCATGCAGATGTCGCGATCGGTAATGATGCCGACGACTCCGCGGCTGCCATTGCCGGAAGTCACCGGCAGGCTGCCGCAGTCGCTGTCCCACATCAGGCTGGCAGCGTGCTCCAGTGTATCGTGCGGTCCGCAGGTGGTGACCTGATGGGTCATGATCTTCTCGACACGCATATCGCTTCCTCCACTGCCAGTGCCGTTATCAGGCACCGGGAGCGCGCGCGACGGAATACGTACGATTACCGATCCGGGTCAACGCCGCGCCGCGGCGCTGGCGCAGTTCGCGCAGCAGCTGGTTTGCCGTGGACCGCCACTCGGGATGCTCGCGCCCGAAGCGCGTGATCCCGCGCGCCTGCACGTCCAGATCGGTGACCGCGCCCAGTGCCCGCTGCTGCGCCGCCAGACGCGGCAGTGACAGCGAGCGCGGCACCGGGCACCCGGCGGCACTGGCGAATTCGGCCATGTAGCGCAATGCCTTCACCTGGATGCGGCGCCGATGCAAGCTGCGCGCTGTAGTGCGGGTGTGATCGGGCCCCTTGGCCGCGAGTCGGTCTGCGGCCGTGCACAGGCGCCGGGTGGCTCGCCGGGTCAGGACGCGCTCGGCGTCACCGCGCCGGGGCTCGAGCCAGTCGGCAACGATGCCCGCCAGTTGCCCGGGGTGAAGCCTGCGCAGGTCGCGTTGCAGGTGTCGCGCCAGTCGCGGCTGGCGATTGCGCAGATCCCTGGCCAGGCGCTGCGCCTTGGGAATGCTCCGTGCCAGCTTCGTCAGGGCGCGCGCGCTGAGCTGCGCATCGCGCAGACGGCCCATCGCATGAAAGGCATCGTGCACCAACCCATCAAGTGAATCCCGGCTTCGCGGGCGGCCCTGCGGCGCCAGCAGGATTTCCAGCGCCAGCAGCCTGCGCGTGTGAATGCGCAGTTCGTGCACGGCACCGCGGCTTGCTCCGGACTTGAGCAGGCGCCGCCGTGCCGCCTTCCACTGCTGCAGCACATCGTCGCAGATGCGTGCAAAGCGTGGCCGGGGCATGGATCCTAGTGAGCCTCGTCCCAGTTGGCGCCGACGCCTATCTCCACCTTCAGCGGCACCTTGAGCGATTCGGCCGCGGCCATCTGCGCGCGCAGCATGGCGGCGATGTCTTCGCGTGCATCCTCGGCCACTTCCAGCACCAGCTCGTCGTGGACCTGCATGATCAGCCGCGCCTGCAGCCGGCGCGTGGTGCACTCGCGCTCCACGCGCAGCATGGCCAGCTTGATGATGTCCGCCGCGGTGCCCTGCATCGGCGCGTTGATGGCGCTGCGTTCGGCGTACTGCTGCAACTGGCGATTGCGCGAGCGGATCTCGGGCAGATACAGGCGCCGCCCGCGCACGGTCTCCACGTAGCCCTGCTCGCGGGCCTGTTCGCGCGTGCGATCCATGAAGGTCTTCACGCCCGGATAACGGTCGAAGTACATGTCCACGTATTCCTGCGCGGCATTGCGTCCGATGCCCAGCTGCCGGGCCAGCCCGAAGGCGGACATGCCGTAGATCAGGCCGAAGTTCACCGCCTTGGCCGAGCGACGCTCGGATGGCGTGACCTCGTCGACGGGCTTGCCGAGCACTTCGGCGGCGGTGGCCTGGTGGATGTCCATGTCCTCGGCGAAGGCGCGCAGCAGTGCGGCATCGCCGGACAGGTGCGCCATGATGCGCAGTTCGATCTGCGAGTAGTCCGCCGACATCAGCACATGGCCCGGCGGGGCAATGAAGGCCTGGCGGATGCGACGCCCTTCCGGTGTGCGGATCGGGATGTTCTGCAGGTTCGGGTCGGTGGAGGAGAGCCGTCCCGTGGCGGCCACCGCCTGGTGGTAGCTGGTGTGTACGCGGCCGCTGCCGGCATCGACCTGCTCGGGCAGCTTGTCGGTATAGGTGGACTTCAGCTTGGCCAGGCCGCGGTACTCCAGGATCAGCCGCGGCAGCTCGTAGGCGTCGGCGAGCTCCTCGAGCACGTCCTCCGCCGTGGAGGGCTGGCCCTTGGGCGTCCGGCGCACCACCGGGATCTGCAACTTCTCGAACAGGATCTGCTGCAGCTGTTTGGGCGAATCCAGGTTGAATTCACCGCCGGCCACGGCATGTGCCTTCTTCTCCAGTTCGACGAGCTTGCCGGCGATCTCGCTGCTCTGCTTGCGCAACAGGGCGGCGTCGAGCAGCACGCCGCGCTGCTCCATGGCCAGCAGTACCAGCGACAACGGCTGTTCGATCTGCTCGTACAGGGACAACAGTTTCGGCACGGCGGCAAGTTGCGGCCACAATGCCTGGTGCAGCTGCAAGGTGATGTCGGCATCTTCGGCGGCGTACGTCGCGGCCGTTTCCACCGGAACCTGGTCGAAGCCGATCTGTTTGGCGCCCTTGCCGGCAACCTGTTCGTACTTGATGGTCTCGATGCCCAGGTAGTGCCTGGCCACGGAATCCATGTCGTGGCGCGTGGCCACGCTGTTGAGCACGTAGGACTCGAGCATCGAGTCGCGCTGCATGCCGGCCAGGGTGATGCCGTGGTTGGCCAGCACATGCGCGTCGTACTTCAGGTGATGGCCCAGCTTGGCGTGTTCGGCACCTTCCAGCCATGGCTTGAGCGCCTGCAGCGTGGCCTCGCGATCCAGCTGCTGCGGCGCTCCCGCGTACGCGTGCGCCAGCGGCAGGTAGGCGGCCTTGCCGGCTTCCACGCAGAACGACATGCCCACGATGCGCGCGAAGCGGTAGTCGAGGCTGGTGGTCTCGGTGTCGAAGGCGGTGAGTTCGGCCTTCTCGATCATCCTGAGCCAGCGCTGCAACGCGGCTTCGGTGAGGATGGTCTCGTAATCGCGCGGCGCCGGTGCGGGCGCCGCGGCATCGCTCGCCACGGCCGGCGGACTTGCCGCCACGGTCGCGGCGGGCGCGGCGCCGCCGGCTTCGCCGTCCAGCGCCTTGAGCAAGCCACGGAACTCCAGCCTGGTATACAGCTCGCGCAGTCTGGCGGTATCCGGATCGCGGCGGGCGAACTCCTGCGGATCCTCCTCCAGCTGCAGGTCCGTGCGGATGGTGGCGAGCTGGCGCGACAGCGCCAGCGTGTCCAGTCCGGCGCGCAGGTTCTCGCCGACCTTGCCGGTGATCTCGCCGGCGTGCGCGATCAGGTTGTCCAGGCTCTGGTAGGCGCCCAGCCACTTCGCCGCCGTCTTCGGTCCCACCTTGGGAATGCCGGGGATGTTGTCCGAGGTGTCACCCACCAGCGCCAGGTAGTCGATGATCTGCTCCGGCCATACGTCGAACTTGGCCTTCACGCCCTCGCGGTCCAGGCGCGTATTGCTCATGGTGTTGATCAGCGTGATGTCGCCGTCCACGAGCTGCGCCATGTCCTTGTCGCCGGTGGAGATGAGCACCTTGCCGCCGGCCCTGGCGGTCCGCACCGCCAGCGTGCCGATCACGTCGTCCGCCTCGACGCCACCGATGCGCAGCAGCGGCAGGCCGAGGGCCTGCACGGCATCGAGCAGCGGCTGGATCTGGGCGCGCAGCTCGTCCGGCATGGGCGGGCGGTGCGCCTTGTATTCGGCGAACAGATCGTCGCGGAACGTGCGGCCCGGCGCGTCGAACACCATCACCACGGGGCTGGCGGCATGCTCGCGCAGGAACTTCTGCAGCATGTTGAGCACGCCGTACACGGCGCCGGTGGGCTCGCCGCGCGAGTTGCTCAGCGGCGGCAAGGCATGGAAGGCCCGGTACAGGTAGGACGAGCCGTCGACCAGTACGAGCGGCGCCGCGTCTGCGCCCATGGTCAGTTACCGGTGGCGTCGTCGGCGGGCGCGGGCTGCTGTGCGCGCCGGCGCTGTTCGTCGTCGTCCTGGCTGCCGGTGGCCGCGCCGGCCGGCGCGACTGCCGGGCTGGCCTGCGGCGTTGCCGGCACCACCACGGGCCGGCTCTCGTCGGGCAGATACAGATTGCCCTTCTGTCCGCAGGCGCACAGCAGCAGGCCGGCCAGCAGCGCAGCCGCGCGCAGCACGGGACGGATCACACTGGCACCGGGACGCCGTCGCGCAACGCGATCCAGCCACGCGCGATGCGATAGATGGCCCACAGGCCCACCACCACGTAGACCGCGATGACCAGCGGAATGAGCACGATGGTGAGCACCAGCGGGGACAGGCAGATGATCAGCACGGCCGCCGTCCAGAAGGTGCGCAATTGCCAGCGGAAGTGCGTTTCCAGCCAGGTGCCGCGCACTGCCGAGCGGCGCGCGTAGTTCATGATCACGGCGATGATGGACGGCCAGCCGAACACGAACCTGCCGGCGATCGAGGCGGCCGTCACCACGCCGATGACCAGCGAGGTGGCATGCAAGGCGTACATGAGCTGCGCGTACGACACATGCCGCGGATCGACGGCGACCATGGTGGCGGCGGAGGGGTCTTCCATGCCGGCAAAGATACCTCAACCGGAGATATCGGGCGAAAGCGAAAAGGGCGCCGGGTCCCTGCCGTTCCCGGGCGCACCTGCGCGAGCCGGCCCGCCGTGCCGGAGGCTTGTTCTTTGCACCGGAATGCTGTCAAGTTAGCGCTCCAACAAGCCGCACATGAGCGGTATAAAACGGGGAGGCTGTCATGGCACAGGAAGGGACAGGTACGCCCGTCGCGAATCCCGCGGCGCTGGGGCTGGTCGGCTTTGGACTGACGACGGTTCTGCTCAGTCTCATCAATGCGGGCGTGCTGCCGCAGGGTGGCGAGAACGTGGTGATTCCGCTGGCCCTCGCGTTCGGCGGCACGATCCAGGTCATCGCGGGCATCCTGGAAGTGAAGGCGGGCAACACCTTCGGGATGACGGCCTTCCTCAGTTATGGTGCGTTCTGGTGGTGGTTCGCGCTGCTGCTGATCTTCGCCCACACCGGGGTGATCGATCTGAAGGATGCCGGCGCCACGGTCGGCGTGACGCTGCTGCTGTGGGGCGTATTCACGCTCTACATGTGGATCGGCACGTTCAAGCTGCCCCGCATCCTGTTCCTGATCTTCCTGACGCTGTGGATCACCTTCTTCCTGCTCGCGATCGGCGCGATTGCCGGCATGAGCGGCGTTTCCCGGGCCGGCGGCTGGATGGGGCTGGTGTGCGGCCTGCTGGCGATGTACGGCAGCTTCGGGATCGTGACCAACGCCACCCACGGCAAGACCGTGGTGCCGCTGGGGTAGGCTGCTGAACGCGCCGCGCAGGCTGGCTTTCGAGAGCCGGCTTGCGCGGCCGTCAGGTCGCCTTGTCGCGATCCGCGAGCGCGGCGGCAACCCGCTTGTACGCTTCGCGGAAGGGAATGCCTTCCGCCATCGCCAGCGCATAGGCATCGTCGGCCGCAGAAATGGCCGGATTGATGCGCGCCTCGATCGCCTTCTCGTCGAAGCGCACCTGGGTCAGCGCCGCGCTCATGATGTCCAGTGTCGCCGCGCACAGGTCGATGCCGCGGAACAGCGGGAACTTCAGCAATTGCAGGTCGCGCTGGTAGCCGCTGGGCAGCTTGGCGAAGATGCCCAGCGCCTCGTTGAGACAGGCCTGGGCGGTCGCGGTGCGGCCGCGCACCAGTTCGAATACGTCCGGGTTGCGCTTCTGCGGCATGATCGATGAGCCGGTGGTGAAGGCGTCCGGCAATTTCACGAACGCGAATTCCTGCGTGTAGAACAGCAGCAGATCCGCGGCCAGGCGCCCCAGGTCCTGCATCACCAGCGTGATCTCGAACAGCAACTGCGCTTCGGCCTTGCCGCGCGAGAGCTGCACGGCGGTGACCGGGGCGTGCACGCTGGCAAAACCCAGCTCGGCGCGCGTGAACTCGCGATCCAGGTCCAGTGCCGGCGCGCCGTACCCGGCCGCCGAGCCCAGCGGGCTGCGATCGATGCGCCGCAGTGCCGCGCGCATGCCGGCGGTGTCGTCGTTCAGTTCGCTGGCATAACCGCCGGCCCACAGCTTCACGCTGCTCGGCATGGCCTGCTGCATGTGTGTGTAGCCGGGCAGGGGAATCGAACCCTGGCTGTCGGCCAGGCCGTCCAGTATCACGACGATGCCGTGAATGCCCTTTGCCAGCGCCTCGGCGGCATCCTTCAGGTACAGGCGCAGGGCGGTGAGCACCTGGTCATTGCGCGAGCGCCCCAGGTGCACGCGGCCGCCGGCCTTGCCGATCTTCGCGGTCAGGCGCTTCTCCAGCGCGGTCTGGCCATCCTCGTCCGCCAGTTCGATCCGCCATTCGCCGCGGGCATGGGATTCGCCGAGTTCGGTCAGGCCGCGCTCGATGGCCTGCAGATCCTCCCTGGTGATCAGCGAGCGCCGGGCCAGCATGCGCGCATGCGCGATCGAGGCGCGCACGTCGTATTGCACCAGGCGCTCATCGAGCGCGTGATCCTCGCCGGCCGTGTAGGCCAGTACCCGATCGTCCAGCGGTGCGCCCTTGTCCCACAGACGGCTCATGGCGATGGCTTCCTATTGGCCGCTTTGCTGTTCGGCGGGAGTCAGCGCGTCGATGTCATCGACGATCAGTGTGCCGAGCCCCTCATTGGTGAACACTTCGGTGAGGATGCTGTCGGGCGCGTCGTAGGAGATCACGTGCACGCGCCGCACGCCGCCCTTGATGGCGCCCTCGATGGCCCTGGCCTTGGGCAGCATGCCGTCCTTGATGGCGCCTTCGGCGCGCAGCTTCTCCAGCCCTTCCAGGTCGGTGTAGGAGATCACCGAGCGCGGATCGGCCGCATTGGCCAGGATGCCCGGCGCGCCGGTGCACAGGATCAGCTTCTCGGCGCCCAGCGCCGCGCCGATGGCAGCGGCCACCGTGTCGGCGTTGATGTTCAGCAAGGTGCCGTGATCGTCGGCCGACAGCGGACTGACCACCGGCATCAGGCCGGTATCCAGCAGCTTCTTCAGCACCGTCTCGTCGACCAGGTCGATGTCGCCGACGAAGCCGAAATCCACGGTTTCACCTTCCATCTGCACCGGCCCGCGCTTGTGCGCCTTGATCAGGCCGGCATCCACGCCGGATACGCCGACTGCCTCGATTTCCAGTTCACGGCAGATCGCCAGCAGCCGGGTATTGATCAGGCCGTTCAGCACCATCGAGGTGGCATCGATGGACTTCTCGTCGGTGATGCGCCGGCCCTGCACCATGCGCGTGGGCACGCCCATGGCCTCGGTGACCTGCGTGAGCTGCGGGCCGCCGCCATGCACCATCACGACCCTGATGCCCAGGTAGTGCAGTATCGCGATCTGTTCGATCAGCGCGCGCGTGGCCTCGGCATCGCCGAACACCGCGCCGCCGGCCTTGACCACGAAGATCTTGCCCTTGTACAGGCGGATGTAGGGCGCTGCATTGCGCAGGGCGCGGATCGATGCGGATCTGTCGGGGCTTTGCATGATCATGGGCTTGTTCTTTCCTCAGGCGAGCAGGCGATGCAGCACGGCCATCTGTGCCGGCATGCGATTGTAGGCTTCGCGCACCACGGCGCTGCGCGGCCCGTCGAGCAATGCGTCGGCGACCGCGACGTTGCGGCGTACCGGCAGGCAATGCATGAAGTGTGCGTTGGGCATGGCGCCGGCGAACCAGCCCTCGTCCACCTTCCAGTCGGCCAGTTGCGCGCGCAGCTCCGCGTCCGCGCCGGCATCGCCGTAGTGGCGCGTCGAACCCCATTCCTTGGCATACAGCACATGCGCGCCTTTCATCGCCGCCGCGCGATCGGCGGTCTCGGTGAACGAACCACCGGAGGCCGCTGCCAGGCGGCGCGCCTTGTCGGCCAGTGGCTGCGGGATCTCGAAGCCCTCGGGCCGGCACACCACGACTTCCATGCCGCGTTGTGCCGCCATCGTCATGGCGGCGGCCGGCACGGCCAGCGGCAATGCGCGGGGATGATTCACCCACGACAGCACGAACTTGCCGTGATTCGGCACTGCGAGCTCGTCCATGGTCTTCCAGTCCGCCAGCGCCTGGCAGGGATGGTTCATGGCCGATTCCATGTTGATCAGCGGCTTGTCCACCAGCCCGGCGATCTGCGCGAACATCACTTCGTTCAGATCGTTCTCGAGATTCACGCCTTCGGCGAAGGCGCGGATGCCGATGGCATCGGCGTAGGAGGCCAGCACCGGTATCCCCTCGCGGATGTGTTCGGCCTTGTCGCCATTCATCACGGCGCCCAAGCCTGGTCTCGAGCTGCCAGGTGCCCACGCCGGCAGTGATCACGAACGAGCTGCCGCCCAGCCGGGCCATGCCGGCCTGGAACGAGGCCAGCGTGCGCAGGCTCGGGTTCATGAACAGCAGGCCCAGCACCTTGCCGGCCAGCGCATGCGGGCGCGGCGAGTCTTCCAGTCGCGAGGCCAGCGCCACCAGGTCGCGCACGGCTTGTGGTTCGAGGTCCGCCAGGTCGATGAAGCGTTTCATTGCGGGTCGTGAAGGTCGTGTCTTGTTATCCCAGCCGCTCGAGCGCGGCGGCGAGCAGGTCGACCTCGGTCTCCTTGAGTATGTAGGGTGGCAACAGGCGCAGCACGTTCGGGTCGCCGCTGGTGCCGGTCAGGATGTTCTGTTCGAGCAGGGCCTTCTGCAGCTGCTTCGCGGGGACCTTCGAGATCAGACCGGTGAGGAAGCCCTCGCCCTGGTAGCCGGTGATGGGGCCCACGATGCAGGTCTTGCGTATGTAAGCGGTCACGCGCCGCACGTTTGCCAGCAGGTTCTCCTGCTCGATGGCGTCGATGCAGGCCTCGATGGCGGCGGCGGCCATCGGTCCACCGCCGAAGGTCGTGCCCAGCGCGTCGAGCTTCACGGCATCGGCGGCCTTCTTCATCATCAGCAATGCCGCGCAGGGAAAGCCGTTGCCCAGCGCCTTGGCGCTGGTGATCATGTCCGGCACCACGTCGTAGAGATTGGCGGCAAACGGCGTTCCGCAGCGCCCGAAACCGCACTGCACCTCGTCAAAGATCAGCACCGCGCCGGTTGCATCGCAGCGCTTGCGCAGTGCCTGCAGGTAGGGCGCGCCCAGATCGAAGGCGCCGCCGACACCCTGCACGGGCTCGACGATGACGGCCGCGGTCTGCGGCGTGATCTGCGCGAGCGCATCGCTGTCGCGCCGCGGCAGGAACTTCACGTCGAAGGGCGTGCGCGGAAAGCCGTACCACTTCTTTGCGGCGCCCCAGGTGAGCGCGCCGGCCCCTGCGGTGCGGCCGTGGAAGCTGTGCTCCAGCGCCACTACTTCCGTGCGCCCCGGATTGAGCGTGAACGCCATCTTCAGCGCGTTCTCGTTGGCCTCGGCGCCGCTGTTCACGAAGAACACGCTGTGCACCGGCAGCTGCGAGAACGCGATCAGCTTCCTGGCGGCGCGTACGCGCACATCCAGCGGCACGGCATTGCTCTGGAAGTTCATGGCGCGGGCCTGCTCGGCCAGCGCCTTCGACCAGGCTGGATGGCCGTAACCCAGGGCGGCCACGGCATGGCCGCCGTACAGATCCAGCACGCGACGGCCGTCGCGGCCGATCAGCCACACGCCTTCGCCGCGCAGCACTTCGAAGGGATACTGCGCGAATACCGGTGCGAGCGGATCGTGTGCGGCGTGGGTGGGTTCATTCCCGGCGGCCTTGGCGTGTGCGCTGTTCATGGGCGTCCCTTGTTCAAGTCCAGCCCGCGGCCGGCGCGGTCAGGCCGGCGGTCTCGGGCAATCCCAGCAGGCGATTCATCCATTGCACGGCACCGCCGGCGGCGCCCTTGTTGAGGTTGTCCAGCACGCTCATCACGGCCACGGTGGTGCCGTCTGAGGCCACCGACAGGCGCGCGTAGTTGCTGCCGACGACGTCCTTCACGCGCGGCGCGGACGCGCCGACCGATACGAACGGCGAATGCGCATAGAACTGCGTGAAGGCTTCCAGCAGCTCGGCCTGCGGGCGCGGCGCGGCCAGCTCGGCCTGCACCGTCACGTGGATGCCGCGCGCAATCGGCCCGGAATGCGGCACGAAGGCGAAATGCGCTGCCTTGCCGCTGGCGGCCTCGGCACAAGCCGCAACCTCGGGCGCATGGCGATGCGCCAGCGCGTTGTAGGCATACAGATCGCTGTGGCGCCGCGGATGATGCGTGCCTTCCACCGGCTTGCGGCCCGAACCGGTACTGCCGGTCACGCCGCTGACGAACAGCATCGGTTTGGCAATGCCCAGCTTCAGCAGGGGTACGGCGGCGAGCAGGATGGCGGTGGCGAAGCAGCCCGGGTGGCCGACGTGCGGGGTGGGGCTGGCCGCCAGGTGTTCCGGCACCGCGCAGGTGAACTGCTTGAGCCGCGCCGGCGCGCCATGCGCATGCTTGTACACGGCCGCATAGGCTGCGTCGGTCTCGTAGCGGTAGTCCGCGGAAATATCCACCACGGTCGGGCGCGTCCCCGCGGCTTCGGCCTTCGTCAGCAGCCGGTCGATCAACGCGGCCGAGGCGCCGTGCGGCGCGGCCGAGAAGATCGCGCAGCGCGGCAGGCTCGCCACCAGCTGTTCGATCTCGTCGATCGATGCGAACTTCGTGTCCGGATACGCCGGCGCGAGATGAGCGAAGGCCGTCGCCACCGCTTCGCCCGGCTGACTGTCCGACAGGACGCCGGCCAGCCTGAGGCTGGGGTGGCCGGCAAGCAGGCGCAGCAGCTCTCCGGCCACGTAACCGGTGCCGCCGAGCACGATCGCCGGTATGGGTTCGCCCGGGCTCACGCCGCCGCCGGCGCCGGAAACTTCGCCGCCAGTCCGAGCTGTTCGATCAGGTGATCGCCCAGCGCCGCGCCACTGGTCAGGGCGTTGAAGGCGCGCACCTGCATCTGCTCCTCGATGATGTCCACGCCCACGCTGTTGTCCGTGGCCGGGCCGGTCACCGCGGCAGGTTGCACGCCGAAACGCTCGCGCAGCAATTTCACGCCGCCCCAGGCCGCCACCGGGTCGTTGGCCGACAGCACCACGCTGGTCAGCGCACTTGCGGATGTCCTCGCACTCCAGGATGGCGGCCACGCCATAGGTGCCGATCAGGCCGTCACCCAGCTCGAAGACGATGACGTCCGGCTTGTGCGCGGAGAGCTCGGTGAGCATGGAGCGCGTCAGCGCCGGGCCGCTCTTCTCGGTGGTGGTGACCACGCCGAGGTCGGTGAAGATCATGCCGTTGCGCGCGCCGGAGTCCTGCATGGCCAGGATGTCACGCCGCAGCGAGACGCCGGTGGCCTTGAACACGTCGATGGTCAGGCCCCGGTGGCGCATGCGCGAGACGATCTGGCAGGCGGCCGCGGTCTTGCCGGCCTCCATGCAGGTGCCGGCCAGCGCCACCACCGGCACGCCGCGCGTGTCGAGCTTCGCGCCGATATCCAGCTTGCGCGAGCCGACGCGCGCCGGCACGCCGATGCGCTCGCCCAGGTACGGGAACTGCAGCACCACGCCGAGCACGCGGCAGTCGAAGGGCTTGCCCTTGTCCGGATTGGCCGAATCGCAGATGCCCAGCACGCCGCCGATGTTCAGCATCTGGATGATGTCGCCGGCCTTCAGGCTGGCCGGCACGTGTCCGGAATAGCCGAACAGCGCGCGCCGCGGCCCGAGCGCGCCGACCACGACATCGCCCTTGACGATCTTGGCCATGCGCCCGCTGGTCAGCTCCAGCGTGTTGTAGTTGGCCTTGTTGGTGAGGATCTCCACCACGACCACCACGCCTTCCTCGGCGGGAATGTCCTCGGAAACGCGCAGGTCGTGCTTCAGGTTCAGCGCCTGCGTGACCGAGCCGATCTTGTCCACTACTACTGACTTCATCTCACTGTCCTTTGGGAGATTTCGCCGCGTTCTCGCCAGCGCGGCCGTAGAACACGCCCGTGAGGGCGACGATCTTGGAGAAGCCGAGCGCATCCTGCGGGGTCCATTCGCCCACGGCTTCGCCGTACACGCCCTTGCTGGCGCGCATCAGGGAATAGGGGGAGTCCACGCCCTCGACGAAGCAGTCGCCGGGGCGCAGCAGCACGTTCACTTCGCCGGTTACACGCTCCTGGGAGGACAGCAACAGTGCCTCGATGTCGCGGCACACCGGATCCAGCAGCTGGCCTTCGTGCACCAGGTCGCCATACGGCGCGGCCACCTGGTCCTTGATGCGCTGCTGGCGCGGTGTGGTGACCAGCTTCTCCAGCTCGCGATGGGCGTGGATCAGGATCTGCGCGGCCGGTGCCTCGAAGGCCACCCGACCCTTGGTGCCGATAATCGTGTCGCCAAGGTGGATGCCGCGGCCGATGCCGAACGTGGCGCCGATGCTCTCCAGCCGCTCGATCACCTCGACCGGTGTCATGTCCTTGCCATCCAGGCCCACGGGGCGGCCCTTCTCGAAGTGGATGGTGTGATGCTGCGGCCGGGCCGGGCGCTCGAAGGCGTCCTTCGACAACACCCAGGCCGAATCCGGAATGCTGCCCGTCGAGGTGAGCGTCTCGGTGCCGCCGATGGTCACGCCCCACAGGCCGCGGTTGATCGAGTACGCCGCGCCATGCGGCGGGATCGGCAGATTGCGCTCCTTCAGGAAGTCCAGCTCTTCCTGGCGCTGGAAGGCGTGGTCGCGTACCGGCGCGAGCACTTCCAGGTCCGGCGCCAGCGTACGCAGCGCGACCTCGAAGCGCACCTGGTCGTTGCCGGCCGCGGTGCAGCCGTGCGCGATCATGTTGGTACCCAGCTCGCGCGCCACGCGCGCAATCGTCTGGGCCTGCATCACGCGCTCGGCGCCCACGCACAGCGGGTACAGATGTCCGCGCAGCACGTTGCCGAAGATCAGGAAGCGCAGCACCTGCTCGAAGTAGTCGGCACGCGCATCGATCTGGTGGTGCGCGATGGCGCCGAGGGCCTTCGAGCGTTCGGCCAGCGTCTTCGCGGCGTCTGCGTCGATGCCGCCGGTGTCGACGGTCAGTGTGATGACAGGCCGGCCGGTGTTCTCGGCCACCCACGGCACCAGGAAGGAGGTGTCGAGGCCACCGGAATAGGCCAGAACGATGGGCTTGGCGCCCGCAGCGGAGATAGCGGTCATGGCTTGTACTTCTTAGATGCGGAATGCAGAGCGCAGGCGCGTCAGCAGCGCGGCCTGCGCCCTGGCGTCCTGCGTGGCGATGAAGATGGTGTCGTCGCCGGAAATCGTGCCCACGGCCTCGGGCCAGGCGGCCCGGTCGATTGCCACGGCCACCGAGCCGGCCGCGCCGATGGTGGTGCGCACCACGGTGATGGACGGCCCCGCGGTGCGGATGTCGCGCACGAAGCGGTCGATGGCGCTGAAGCTGCCCTGCGCCTGCGCAACCTCCTCGCCGGGGGGCAGGTAGCGGCCCTGGGACTTGAGCACCCCCAGCTCGCGCATGTCGCGGCTCACCGAGGACTGTGTCACCACGAAGCCATCCTGCTTGAGCAGACTGACCAGATCCGACTGGCGACGCACGGACCCGGCGCGCAGATGGCGCAGGATATGGTTGCGACGTTCGGTCTGGTGGCGGTCCGTTTGCATAATTTCCCGAAGTCTATGCATAAAGATGCCACAGGTCAACTGGCTGCCCGCGACGGCCTGCTGCTAGGCTGATCCACGTGCCTGAATCCCGCACCGAAGCCGACACCCTGCCAGCGGCATTGCTTGCCCCGCGCTCGGTGGCCGTGATCGGCGCCAGCGACCGGCCGGGCAGTGTGGGCCGCGCGGTGTTTGCCAATCTGGTCCAGGGCGGTTTCCCGGGCGAGCTGTGGCCGGTCAACCCGGGTCATGCCGAGGTGGCGGGGCGCAGGGCTTACGCCAGTGCGCTGGCATTGCCCGAGGCGCCGGATCTGGGCGTGGTCTGCACGCCGGCGGCCGCCGTGCCGCAGGTCATCACCGAACTGGGCGCCCGGGGTACGCGCGCGGCCGTGGTGCTCACCGCCGGCTTCGAACTGCCCGACGCCAGCGGTCGCAGCCTGGCCGAGGCCATGCTGGCGGCCGCGCGTGAACACGGGCTGCGCATCCTGGGACCGAATTGCGTGGGCCTGCGTGTGCCGCGCCATGCACTGAATGCCAGCTTCTCGGCCATTCCCGCGCGCGCCGGATCGCTGGCGCTGGTGGCGCAGTCCGGCGGCGTGATCACCGCGTTCCTTGCCTGGGCGCAGCAACGTGGCGTGGGCATTTCCTGCTGCGCGTCGCTGGGTGATGCCACCGATCTGGGCGCGGCCGACCTGCTCGATGCGCTGGCCGCGGACGAGGCGACGCGCACGATCCTGCTGTACCTGGAGTCGGCGCGCGACGGGCGGCGGTTCATCGAGGCGGCGGCGCGCGCGGCGCGGGTGAAGCCGGTGTTCGCATTGAAGGTGGGCCGGGTGCGCGAGGGTGCGGCCGCCGCCGCCACACACACCGGCGCGTTGGCCGGCGCGGACAATGTGTGGGAGGCCGCGCTGCTGGCCGCGGGCGTGCGCAGACTGGGCAGCCTGCAGGAACTCTATGGCGTTGCCGAGTTGCTGGCGCGCCTGCCGGCGCCGCCGGAGGATCGCATCGCCATCGTTACCAACAGCGGCGGGCCGGCGGTGCTCGCCGTGGATGCGTTGATCGCCGCGGGTGGTTCGCTGGCGCAACTGGCACCGGACACGATCCGCGCGCTGGATGCCGTGCTGCCGGCCACCTGGTCGCGCCGCAATCCGGTGGACATCATCGGCGACGCCGCGCCGGCGCGTTTCGGCGCCGCGCTGGAGTCCGTCACGGCCGACGTCGGCGTGCCGGCCACGCTGGTGATGCATGTGCCCACCGACATGGCAGCCTCCGCCGATGTGCGCGCGCTGTGCAACCAGTTCGCCTCACATACGACCCATCCCCTGATCGGCTGCTGGATCGGCGACTCGGACAATGCGCAGGAGGCCATGCCCGCATTCACCACGCCCGAACAGGCGGTGTGCGCCATCGTGCACGCGGGAGCCGCCGCGCGCCTGCAGGCGAAGGTTGCCCGGCCGGCGGTGAACACCACGCGGTTGCCGGATCTTGCAGCGCTGCGTGCCGGGTTGCGCAGCGAACGCGATGCGGGCAGGCGACTGGCAAGTCCGGAGCTGGTCGGGTCTGTGCTGGCGGCGGCAGGCGTGCCGATTGCCGAGCAGCGCTTCGTGGCGGATGCAGCGGGGCTGGATGCCGCGGCCGCGCAGATCGGTTACCCGGTGGTCCTGAAGGTCCGTTCGCCCGATATCGCGCACAAGAGCGATGTCGGCGGTGTGGTAACGGACATTGCCGATGCACGCGCGCTGCGCGCGGCGGCCGGCAGCATCGTGCAAAGTTGCCGCAAGGCGCGCCCGGATGCGCATCTGGAGGGTTTCCTGCTGCAACGGCAGGTCAGCGCGTCACACACCCGGGAACTGATCCTCGGCATTACCCGCGACGCCGAGTTCGGACCGGTGGTGCTGTTCGGCCATGGCGGCACGGCCGTGCATGTGCTGGACGACACCGCCATCGGCATACCTGCCCTCGACGACAGCGGCGCGGCGGAGTTGATCGCGCGCACCCGGGTCAGCCGCCTGCTGGGCGCGTGGCGCGACTGGCCGTCGGCGGATCTTGCCGCCGTGCGCGACGTGCTGGTGCGCATTTCGCAGCTTGCGCTCGATGCGCCGGAAATCATCGGTCTGGACATCAATCCGTTGCTCGCCTGGCCGGGCGGCGCCACGGCACTGGATGCGCGCATCGCGCTGGCTTGACGCGCGCGGCTATGGACTGCCCTGCTGCGCGGGCTTGCTCTTGCCGGCAGGCTGGCTCCCGGCCTGCGGTTTGTCCTTCTTCTTGCTTCCCTTCGTGATCGTATAGACGAGATCGGCGCTGCGCGCCTGACCGGCCTCGGTCTTCAGCGTCCACCCCTTGGCAATGGTCCAGCGCAGCTTGAAGGTATTGATCGCCTCGGCCAGCGAAATGCCGTAGCTGATGTAGATACGGTCGGTGAGGTACTTGCCCAGTACCAGGCTGGTGTCGGTGTTGGCACTGGCGGCGGTGCCCGGCGTGGTGCCGCTGGCAAAGGTGCTGCTGCCGAAGCCGGATTCGACACCGATGTCGTCGATGCCCACGTGCGGGCCGATGCGTTGCGCCAGTATGCCGCCGGCCTGTGTCAGCAATTCGTTGCGCGCCGCGCCGGGGGCGTTGTTGTTCTGCACGCTGTCCAGCGACCCGCCGGCCAGCAGCAATGAGGCGATCTGCGACTGCGCCAGTTCCGGTTCGGAATAGAAGGTGATGCGCGGCGAGCGCAGGGTGCCACGCACGTTGACACCGGCCGTGACGTCGGTGAATTCCTTCTGCGCGCGCAGTTCCACACCCGGGTTGTCCATCGGTCCATTGAAGATCAGGCGGCCGCGGTCGATGTCGAGCAGGCGTCCATATGCGCGGTACTTGCCGGACTTGATGGTGAGCTCGCCCTGACCGCGGGTGTTTCCTTCCTTGTCCCGCGTGTACTGCAGCCCGCCGCCAAGCGACGCCTGCAGACCCAGTGCGTTGATCCTGATGTCATCGCCCAGCGTCAGCCTGATGTTGCTGGAAACGGTCCAGCGCTGTTCCGGCGCCACTTCGGGCGCACCCACCAGCTGTTCGTCGCCGGAGGCCAGTACCGTGTTGGTCAGGTCGGCCGGCTCGAGCCGTGCCCAGGGAATGAGTACCGTGCCGGTGGCGTCGATGCGATGCCCGTCGAGCTTGAAGTCGAGGTTGGGAGAAGCGTCGATGCGCGCCTCGGGCACGTCCAGGATGCGCAACCGGTCGCCTTCCATGTGCAGGGTGCCGTGCGGCTCGTTGTTGCGCCAGTTCAGTGTGCCGCTGATATGGGCCATGCCATTGCCGAGCTTCGATTGTCCGGTGAGGCTCAGTGACTGTGTGTCGAACTGCGCATCCAGCGACAGTTCGCGCAATGCCAGGTTCACCTGATAGACATCAATGGAGGCATCACGCAGATGCAGTTCGCCGGCCAGCACCGGATCGCCCAGCGTGCCAAGGATGTTCACGCTGGTGCTGAGCTGTCCGGTGGCCTTGTCGATGCCCCCCACATACATGTCCAGCAACGACATGCCGTCGGTGTGCGCCGCGAGTTGCCCGTGGACCGGATAGTCACGCCACGGGCCGCTGTTGCGCTCACCGGCGAGTGTGGCCGTGATCGCCCCGGACCCGCCGGCGTCCAGCGCCAGCTTTGCCGAGAAGTCGGTCGTGGTGGCCTCTGCCTGCACACTGCCGGACCCCAGCGCCAGGCTGTCGACCCGGCCGTTGCCGAGGTTGTGGCGCAGCTCCGCCTGCATCAGCTCGCCGCTCACCGATCCGGTCGGCAGGCTGCCGGGTGAACCGGTCAGCAGGCCGCGCAGGTTGATGGTGCCCAGGTAGTCCATGTTCTGGGTGAGCCCGGCGGTGAACGCGCGCAGCGGCATGTCCTGGGCCGAGAACGCGCTGGTCCAGTAGCCGTTCGGCTGCCGTTGCGCGGTGATGCAACCGCGCGCCTGGTCGCCGGTGACGCACAGATTGCCCAGATCCAGCTGCCGCGGTCCCAGGGTCACCGGCACCGGCTTTTCCAGCCGCAACGCCAGGTCTGCGCCATCGTCGACCGACAGGTTGCGGATCTGGCCGTGCCACTGCCCGTTCTCGACCATGCCACTGGCGCTGAGCAGCCCGCGCAGCGGTTCCGCGTCCACGTCCAGGCTGACCTGCTGGGTCTTGCCCGTGCCAGCCAGATTCAGTGTTACATGCTGAATTGTGCGCGCGCCATGGCGAATGCCCGCAACTTCGACCTTGCCCTGGGCACGTCCCTCTCCCTTGAGGTCGACATCCACGTCGGCGTCGATTGAGTCCATGTCATAGCCCTGCCACTGGAAGTCCGAGCCACGCGCCTTGAAGAGCAGCAGCGGCGCATCCCTGGACCCCGCGTAGCGACCGCGGGCCGAGATGCGCCCCTGCGCGCCCGGGTCGAACAGGCTCAGGTCATCGGCATCCAGTGCAAAGCGCAGGTCCGGCGTCGATCCCAGTCCGCCATCGAGCTGGATATGTGTGTGGCCAAGCTGCAGGTCAACCTGGTGGAAATCCCAGCCCGTGCTGCCCGCGGGTTTGCTGAACCCTCCGCCGCCGGAAGCCGGCTGGCCGCGCAATGTGCCGGCCAGGTGGGAGAGAGTGAATTCGATGCTGCCCGTCTTGCCGAACGGGGCACCGCCGGCACGAAAGTCGAAATTCAACCGGCCGGGTACGTCCTGGCGCAGCTGCGCGGGGTTGAGGCCGTTCATGTGTCCGGCCACGCTCCATGCTTCCTGCGGCTGCCAGTGTGCCTCGCCGGTTGCGGTGGCGTTGCCGCCCAGCAGGGCCAGTCTGGCCTGCTCGATGACGAATGACCGGGAGTCCAGCACTCCGCGCACGCTGCCCGGCATGTTGTTGATGCCCGCGGCCGAGATCTCTCCGGCTGCCTCGACATGCCACGGCTTCAGGCCCTGGATGGTGTATTGCCCCTGAACGCTGCTGAATGCCGGCTCCGTGGCCGCAAGCGGCCACTGCAAGGTAGTCCAGCGGCCGGCCAGCATCAGCCGTGGTCCTGCGGATGTGTCGTCCACGGTGCCGTGGATTGTGGCGCGTGATCCCGAAGGCTCATGCAACAGCGTCGTGTCATCAATGGTCAAACGGCGGTCCGCGTACGCGCCGTGAAAATTCACCTGCACGGGCCCGGCCTGCAGTCCGGGTGCGGTAACCGGACCCCGGAACGAAAAGCCGTGGGCGTCGAGGGTGAGTGCGCCCTGCGCCTTGATGATGCCCAGCCCATGGCCGCCGCCGAACACGCTGATGTCCAGGTCCCCGGTCGCGGCGTTGCCGGCGATCTTCCAGGTGCCGCTGTGCAGCGAAGTCGCTGCGCCTTCCAGGTGCGAGTGGAAGGGTTTGCTGACGTCGAGCTTCAAGTCCAGTTTGTCCAGGTCGCCGTCGAAATCCATGGCGAAGCGCCAGGTCGGTTTGCCCGGCGGACGCCAGTCACCGGCCACGTGGCCGGTCAGACCGGTCGGGTCCGAGGCCAGCACGCGGCCATCCGCCGCAAGATGCATCTCCTGCCAGTCCAGCTGCGCGTCGCTGATGCGAATGGTCCGGTGCAGTACTTGCACGGCGGCGGATGCTTTCGTGGCGTGCAAGGTGCGGCCGCTGCGCTCGATCACATCCACGCTGTCCGCGCGCGCCACATCCGCCGCCACGCTGAGTGTGGCCGGCATGAAGCGGCGCCGCCTGCCTGAGACTCTGGGCCTTCGTACTCCAGCAGCTTCACGGTGACGTTGCCGGCATCCGCATGAGTCAGTTGGATGCGACGCTGCAACAGCAACGGCAACAGACGGACCTGGCCGGATACGTCGGTGATGTGCACGTCCGCATGGAGATCCACGACGCGCAGGGATCCGACTGTGAACCCGCCGGTCAGCGTGCCGCTGACCTGCTCTGCGGTAATCGTCACCCGACCCAGCCTGCCCAGGTGCGAGGTGACCAGGCGCAGGCCGAACTGGGTCGAGGCGACCAGATACGCGCTCAGCATCGGCAGCAGCAGCACCACGCCCAGCAGACCCAGCAGTATCTTGCGTCGCAGTTTCATAGCTGGGGGCTGATGTTCAGGTGCAGCCGCAACTTGCCGGGAGTGGACAGCGGCTTGGCGATGTCCAGTCCGATGGACACGCCCGGCAGCCGGTAGCGCACGCCGACACCGGCGGCGTACTCGAGCGGATCCTTGAAGCTGTTGTAGGCATTGCCGAAGTCGAAGAAGGTCGCCACCGCCAGGTTCCAGGGGATGTCGCGGTCGATCTCCACCGAACCGACCAGCAGGTCCTTGCCGCCGACATTCCTGCCATCGGCATCCTCCGGGCCCAGTGAGTTGTAGCCGAAGCCACGCACGCTGTAGTCACCGCCCGCCTTGAATGTATAGATGAAGGGCAGCTCGCTGAAGTTCTGCACCAGGCTTGCGCCGATCTCGCCACGCAGCAGCAGATGCCACTTCGGGGCGAGATCGAACGTGTGTTCGCTCTGTATGTGCACGCGCAGGAAGTTCGCATCGGACCCCAGCGCGGAGTGCGAGCCGATCAGCTCGAAGTAGAAGGCGCGCGTGAACAGTTCCTGGCCGAGGAAATCCTGCGGCACGGAGGCGATCACGATGCCCGGCACGAGCAGGTTGCTGGTGAACGGGTTGGCGCGGTACGTGGTGGTGCGCGTGGCGGCCACCGACATCACGGTCTGCCAGCGTCCGTGGACCTGCGTGATCGACGGGGTAAACGACGTCGTGCGGGTGTTGATGTCCGAGAGGTTGTCGACGGTGTTCTGCGCTTCCAGCGAGATGCGCTCCAGTGCCGGGTCGCCGATCGGTATGTCATAGCGCGAATTCAGTTCGCGCTTCTTGACCGACGCCTGGATCTGGAAGCGAAAGCGGTGGCCGCGATCGTTCACGCGCGTGTCGGTCCAGCCCAGCGTGCCGCGCACGCCGGTGTCGGTGCCGTAGCCACCGCCGATGGAAAAGGTCGGATGGCTCTTGGCGGCGACGATGCTTACCGGCACGGTCAGCGTCTTCGGGTCAGGGGTGCCGGGCGTTACGTCCACCCGCGAGAAATACTGGCTGTCGTCCAGCGCGAACTGCGTGAGCAGCACGGCGTTGTAGTTGTACGGTTCGCCTTGATGGAACCGCAGGAAACGCTGCATGAGTTCCGGCCGGATGTTGCTTTGCTGGATGTCGATCTTCCCGAAGCTGTAGCGCGGCCCGGTGTTCAGCTCCAGGTTGATGCTGGCGGTGTGCGCGGCCGTGTCCACCAGCATTTCCGACTTGACCATTTGCGCTTCGCTGTAGCCGTTGGACTCGGCGATGCTGGTCATCTGCCTTTTGACTTCCTCGTACTCGCGGTGATGCAGGCGCATGCCCAGCCGCAACTCCCCCAGGGCGTTGACGGCCCGGAACGCCGGGTCGTCCTTGCCGGGTCCTTCAATGGAAATGCTCAGTTCGCGTACCCGCACCGGTTCGCCGGGCTTGATCGCAATCGCGACCTGCCAGTTCTTGCCCTCGGCGCGCGAGTCGAACGCCACTGTTGGTTCGTAGTAGCCGAAGGGCCGCAGCGCGTTCTTCACTTCACCATCGATGCGGTTGGTGAGCCGGCGCATGGTGTCGGCATCGATGTCGCTGCGATCCTTGTAGCGCTCCACGCTCAGGCGCGTGATCACGTTGCGGCGCTCATCGCCTTCCACGCCCTCGATGCTCACCTTGATGTCGGCAACGGCCTGCCCGGCGACTGCCAGCAGCAGCAACAGCAACGGCTGTGCAAGTGCAACGCGACTACGCGGCATGCTTGAGCCAGCCGTCGATCAGGCGGCGCGAGATGGATACCGGCGGCGGCAGTCCGACCGAACCGTTCAGCAGCTCCTCGCGGCTGAACCAGCGCGCATCCTCGAGCTCTCCGTCACGCAGTACCGGCGGCTCGGCCGTGGCGCTTGCCGTGAAGCCGAGCATCAGCGAGGAGGGAAACGGCCAGGGCTGGGAGGAGTGGTAGGCGATATCGCGCGCCGTGATGCCGGTTTCCTCGAACACTTCGCGGCGCACCGCGTCTTCCAGGGACTCGCCGGGTTCGACGAAGCCCGCGATGGTCGAGTAGCGATTGGGTGCCCAGCTCGACTGGCGCCCCAGCAATGCGCGGTTGCCGGCGTGGACCAGCACGATGATGGCAGGATCCAGCCGCGGGAAACTCTGGAATCCGCAGGCCGGACACTGCCGCACGTGACCGGCGCGCAGCGAGCGCATGGCCGCGCCGCAGCGGCTGCAGTAATGATGATTGGCGCGCCACAGACTCAGCGCGCGGGCATAGGCCAGCAGGCTGGCCTCGTTCTGCGGCAGGTCGGCCGCCAGCGGGCGCAGTTCGGCCAGAATCTCCTGCGCGGTTTCCACCGGCTGCCCGGGCGGCAGGTCCACCAGCAGGCAGCGCCGCGTTTCATACCACCCCAGCAGCACCGTGGATTCCGGGCCCCGCGCGGCGGACACACGCGGGTCGCTGCCGCTCAGGAAGGCCACCCGGGTCGGCTCTCCGGGTGCGGCCGGCCGCACCAGCGCGGCGCCCTGGCGCATGCCTATATATATGGTGTCGGGGTCGGCCCGGGCCTCGGCCAGCCACTCATCACGGAGGCGCGCTTCCACGCGCCGGTCGAGATAGGAACCGGCAAACAGGTTTTCGGGGGCCATGTAGGCCAAGGATCATAGCAACGCCCGCCCTAATGGCGGCTGAACCTCGCCGCAGTCGCGGCCCGGCGCGGCTGCTTTTTCAGCAATCCAGTGCCAGTCGTCCCTGCAGGGATGCTTCGCATGCCAGGCAGCGCCGCACCGCCGGCGTATACCGGTCCAGCACGATCAGGCCCGAGCAGTCGGCGCATGGTCCGGCCCGCAGCTCGTCGCCGCGCGCCAGGGCCATCACCAGGAAGACCGCGTGTTCGAAGCTGATGCGCGCGGTCGGCACCAGCCGCAGATAGGTTTCGAACGCCTCGCACAGTGCTTCACCGCGCTGCATGCTGGGCAGGCCGCGCTGCGTGTCCTTCACCTCGCCGGTGGGCACCACACCGAGCAGGTAGCAGACGCTGGCCAGCACCGCGGTCTCCTGGCGCATCTGCGGGGTGCGCACGAAGAAGCTGGTCTGTTGCGGCGACTTGCCGCGGTGCCTGATGAGGTTGGAGCCCAGGTCCTCCGCCACGTAGGAGCGGTACAGCTTGCGGATCCTGTCGTCGGTAAGCCCTGTCCAGGCGCGGATCGTGCGGGTGCGCGCTTCGTGCTGGATGAAACGCAATGCCAGATCGTAGCGTTGCCGGTCGCGGCTGTAGCGGTCGTCCGAGATCCTCATCGTGGCGCTTCCTTGCTTGTTTGTAAAAATGAGGAAAAGTGAAATTGGGAAAAATATCCCAAATTTGAGACTTCCATAAAATAGCCCGGCGGGCCACTATTTCGCCCGAACAGGGAGGAATCGCATGGACTCGCGAAGAGTCGTTGCCGCGGCGCGCCATTGGAGGGCAGGTCAGTGGCTCGCGGATGGGTCGCTGGACTCGGTCTTCGAGATCAATCTCCAGTGCCTGGAATACCTGGCGTCGATGGCGCAGGCCGGGGCTGTCGGCTGCCCGATGCTCCAGTCCCGCCACCGCTCGGTGTGGCGCGATCTGTCCGATGCACAGCGCGAGCGGTTGGCCGCCAGCCCCTATCTGCTGGCCGATGCGGCCTTTGGCGACGAATCGCGCTGGCATTGCCTGAGCCAGCGCATGGTGCAGGACGTGCCCGCCCGGTACGCCGAACCGGTGTTCGCGGGACCCGGCGCGGAGTACTTCGTGCGCCGGGTGCTGGTCTTCGGCTGGCATCTGGCGCGCGCCAACCGGCAACTGGCGCGCGTGGTGCTCGGCATGTCCCCGGCCAGTGCCGAGCGTGTCGCGCGCCTGCGCCTGCAGGATCTGGACTGGCTGGCCCAGCACCGGCCCGGTTGGGTGCGGCCGCGCTGGGAGAGCCAGCCCCGCATCTGGCAGCACCTGATGCTGGCCGCGCGCGAACCCGATGGCGAACTGCTGACCAGGGTCAGCCTGCGCGGCCTGCAGTTGATGGCCTCCAGTGCGCTGAAACCGGCCGCCAGACAACGCAGGGTATAGTCGCGGTGCGGCCGTCCCGGGCCGCACATTGCGGGGTCACGATCATGTCGGGGAATGCGCGGGCCTGTCACCAGGTGGCAGGCGCTGGTCTGGGATTGTTGCTGCTGCTGCTGGCCCATCCGGTGCCGGCACAGCAGGCGCCGGTAGGCATTGCGCCGGTGACGCTCACCCAACACGAGTATGTGTTCGACACCGCCGAGCAGCACCGGCTGCGCGTCACGGTGGTGGCCAGGGGGTTGCCTCACCCGTTCTCCGTAGCATTGCTGCCGGATGGCGATGCGCTGATCAGCGAGCGCGGCGGCGCCCTGCGATTGCTGCGCAATGCGCTGGGCAAGCCGGGAAGTCCCACCGTCCTGGAGGCCCAGCCGGTGCCGGGCCTGCCGCCCATCGAAACCCCGTTCCGGCTGGCCGGCCTGCATGACCTCGCGCTGGACCCGGACTTCGCGCAAAACGGCCAGGTGTTCTTCACCTTCAACCTGCCCGGCACACCGGTCACCGGCGCGGATGGCAAGAGCGGCCGACCGCAGGCGCGCATGGCGGTGATGCGCGGCCACTTCGATGGCAAGGCGCTGAGCGATGTGCGGCAGATCTTCGTGGGCAAGTCGGCCACCGCCAGTGGCTCGCGCCTGACCTTCGGCGCCGATGGCATGCTCTACATCTCCATCGGCGCGGCCTTTGGCGATGCGGCCCAGCATCTGGACAACACCGTGGGCAAGGTGCTGCGCATCACCCCGGACGGCCACATCCCGCCGGACAACCCCTTCGTGAAGCGCCCGGGTGCCGAGCCCTCCATCTACACATACGGGCACCGCGACCCGCTCGGGCTCACCGTGCACCCGGTGAGCGGCGCGCTGCTGAATGCGGAGCACGGGCCCAACGGCGGCGACGAAGTGAACCTGGTCCTGTCCGGCCACAACTACGGCTGGCCGCTGGTGACCTTCGGCCGCGACTACAACGGCGCCGAACTGTCGGCCTCGCCGGTGGCGCCGGGCGTGGATGCACCGCTGCTGGTGTGGCTGCCGTCGATCGGGCCGTCCGGACTGCTGGTGTATTCGGGCGAGCGCTTTCCCGCCTGGAAGAACAACCTGTTCGTGGGCAGCGTGCGGCGCGGCGAGGTGCCGCGCACCGGCGGCCTGGAGCGGGTGGTGCTCAACGACAAGATGCAGGACCTGCGGCGCGAAACGCTGCTCACGCAGTTGCACCAGCGCATTCGCGACGTGCGGCAGGGGCCCGACGGGCTCATCTACGTACTCACCGATGAGGACGATGGAGCCCTGCTGCGTCTGTCGCCGGCTCCGCCACAGTAACTCTTTCCACAGAATGTAAATATCTGTAATCTTTCCATAGGAAGATTATGGATGCACTGCAACAAACAACCGGACATCCCGATCCGTCGGCCACGCTGAGCAAGGCGGTGGTGCGCGCCGCGGATGCACTGGGCCTGAGCCAGGCGATGCTGGCCGAAGTGCTGGGCGTGAGTGCGGCGACCGTGTCGCGGCTCAAAGCCGGCAGCTATGCGCTGCAGCCGGCGCGCAAGCGTGAATGGGAGTTCGCACTGCTGTTCGTCCGGCTGTTCCGTTCACTGGACGCCATCGTCGGCAATGATCGCGATGCGCGCAGCTGGCTGCGTGGCGAGAATCGCGCGCTCGGCGGGCGCCCGCTCGAGCTGATACGCGGCGCGGAAGGACTGGTCAGTGTCCTGCACTACCTGGACGCCAGCCGCGGTCGCGGCTGAAGGCCGGCCCTGGCAGGGGAGCCTGTGGCGCGCGGTGGAAGCCCAGCATCGGGTTTCCACGCTGCGGCTGGTGGACACGCTGGCCGAGCAGGCGCAGCTGGAGGCTTTGCTGGAGACCAGCAAGCCCGCGTTTCCCGGCGCTGGCGCGGCATACCACTACCTGCTGCTCACCCCGTTCCGCTACCCGGCGCCGTATCCGCACGGTTCGCGCTTCCGCGCGGTGACCGACCCCGGCGTGTTCTACGGCGCCGATGCGCTGCGCACGGCATGTGCCGAACTGGGTTACTGGCGCTGGCGGTTCCTGATGGACAGCCCCGCGCTGCAGCGGCTGGTCGCGCTGCCGCACACCTTGTTTCAGGCCGGTGCCGCCGGCCTGTGCATTGACCTGACGCAGGGCAGGTTCGCGGCGGACGTCGCACAGTGGACCGCGCCGCACGACTACTCGGCCTGCCAGCACCTGGCGGGCCTTGCCCGTGCTGCGCAGATCCAGGTGATCCGTTACCGGTCCGTGCGCGATCCGCAGGCTGGCACCTGCGGTGCGGTGCTCGCGATCGGGGCCCTGTCCAGGGAGCCACTGCACGAACAGACCTGGCGTCTGTCCGTCACGCGCCAGCGCATCCAGTGGCAGCGCGACTCGGCCCTGCACGCGCAAAGCTTCGAGTTCAACGCCGCCGACCCGCCGGCATGACACCCGGCAGGCAGTTGCTACACTGCCCGGCCTGAACGGCGCTGGCTGGCGCAAGGGAACCTCAATGTCGATGCAAACACGCGCAAGACGCTTGCTGGCCATGCTGATGCCCGCCTTCATGGTGATGGCTGTGGCCTCGACGCAGGTCGGCTGCGTGAGTCCGCCGGCCGCCGGCCGCAGCGGTGCAGCCGCGCGCGCCGCGCTGGAGTCTGTGGTGGCGGGCGCGCAGCGCCCGGCCGCGGACCAGGCGCGCGACCAGTACCGTCATCCGCTGCAGACACTGAGTTTCTTCGGCATCCGCCCCGACATGACCGTGGTGGAGCTGTGGCCCTTCGGCGGCTGGTACACCGCGATTCTGGCGCCCTACCTGCGCGAGCACGGCGTGTACTACGCGGCGGCGATGGATCCGGCGTCCACTTCGGCCGAAGACCAGCAGTACAACGCGCAGCTGCACCGCCTGCTGGATGCGCGCCCGGACCTGTACTCGAAGGTGCGCTGGTCGGTGCTGGCGCCGGGCAAGATGGAAATCGCCCCGGCCGGTACCGCGGACATGGTGCTGACCTTCCGCAATATCCATAACTGGGCCTGGATCGGCATCCAGAAGGATGTGTTCGCGGCCGCCTACCGCGCGCTGAAGCCCGGCGGCATCCTGGGCGTCGTCGAACACCGCAACAGTGATCCGGATTTCCAGCCGACGATGCCCGGGCAGGGTTACGTCGGCGAGGATTACGCCGTGCGCCTGATCCAGTCCGTGGGCTTTCGTCTGGTGGCGCGCTCGGACATCAACCGCAATCCAAAGGACACGAAGGACTATCCGCAGGGTGTCTGGACACTGCCGCCGACCTTCGCGCTGGGCAGCACGGATCACGCGAAGTACGCGGCAATCGGTGAGTCCGACCGCTTCACGCTGAAGTTCGTCAAGCCGCGCTAGCGCCCGCGCCCTGAGGTTCCATGGCCCTGCAACCCTTTCATCTTGCCGTACCCGTGGCGGATCTGGCCGAAGCACGCAGCTTCTACGGCGGACTGCTGGGTTGTCCGGAGGGACGCAGCTCGGCCGAGTGGGTGGACTTCGATTTCTTCGGGCATCAGCTGGTGGCGCACCTGGATCACACCGCCGCGGCACGCAAGCCGGTTCACAACGCCGTGGATGGCAAGGAGGTGCCCATACCGCATTTCGGTGTGGTGCTGGAGTGGCAGCACTGGCACGAGCTGGCCGCGCGTCTGCGCGCCGCCGCAGTGCGCTTCGGCATCGAGCCCGGCATTCGCTTCCAGGGCAGGATCGGCGAGCAGGCCACCATGTTCTTCCAGGATCCGAGCGGCAACGCGCTCGAATTCAAGGCCTTCCGCGACCCCGCGCAGCTCTTTGCCAGATAGCATCGCCGAACCGGCCGCCGTATTCCGCTCGACGCAGCGCCGGGCCTGTGACGAACGCGCCTTCGTGCTGGTGGCGGTGGGCATCGGCAGCGAAGTCGGCTTCGACGGCGACGGCTATGTCGTATGGGTCGAGGCGGCGGTACGCGAACGGGCCCTGCAGCAGCTGTGGCTCTACGAGCAGGAACGCGTCCAGCCGCCGCCGGTGCAGGCGCCGCCACCGCGTCCGGGCGGCTGGCGCGGTTCGCTGGTGTATGCACTGATGCTGTTGCTGGCGCCCTGGGCG
This sequence comes from uncultured Gammaproteobacteria bacterium, assembly GCA_963812195.1. Lineage (GTDB taxonomy): Bacteria > Pseudomonadota > Gammaproteobacteria > Steroidobacterales > Steroidobacteraceae > ZC4RG30. The sequence goes on along the minus strand of CAWEUI010000002.1, from coordinate 22,480 downwards.
ATGGCCAATGGCTGGTTCGCGGCCAGTCTCTACGACGTGGGTGTGCTGGACCCCGCACGCATCCGCGCCGGCGAATGGTGGCGCGCACTGACCGCGCTGACCCTGCACTGGAACGGCACGCATCTGCTGGGCAATCTCACCTCCGGCGCGCTGCTCGGCATCTCCGCGGCGCAAGTCTGGGGCGGCGCGCGTGCCTGGCTGCTCATCACATGCGCGGCGGTGCTGGCCAACCTCACCGAAGGATGGCTGGATCTGGGGCACTACGTTTCGGCAGGCGCATCCACCGCCGTCTTCGCCGCACTGGGACTGGTTGCCGCCCACGCCTGGCGTACCCGCGGCGAGGGCACCCGTACGTTGCGCGACTGGGCGCCATTGATTGCCGGCGTGGCCCTGCTGGGCATGTTCGGTGCCGGCGCACAGGATCCTCGGCACCGGTGGTGGCCGACTCCACCAATGTGTTGTCGCATGCCCTGGGCTTCATTGCCGGCGCGCTGCTTGGCCTTGGCGTGGCAACCGTAAGGGGCGCGCGCTGGCTCGAATCCATTCCCGCCTGGCTGGCCGGCGTGGCAACGCCGGCGGCCGTGATGTGTGCCTGGGCACTGGCGCTGGGAACGTCGCGATAGCGCCGGAGCGCGGCCCGCTATCACGGTCGCAAAGCGAATGAATGGCAAGGGTTGTCAGCTGCAAGGCGAGGCTGGCGCGGGCACGCATTCAAGGTTAGTTTGACCACATGCGGTCACGAGTCCGGCAGATACGTCAGCAGCTCGGCCTGGCATCTGCCGTGGCTCTGTGCGTGCTGTTGTCCAGTGCCGTGTCCGGCAGCACGACGAGCGGACTGGTCACGCAGCCGCCGGATGCGGAGTTTCGTCTGATGCGACTGGTGTACAACGGCAACTACCTGGATTATCGGGGTGGCTCATGGACCACCGACTCGCCCGAGGCTGAATACCATCTCAGTCAGGGCATTCGCCGCCTGACGCGCATCGATACCATCGACCCGGACAAGGTCGACTATCCGGTCTTTCCGATCAATCCGCTGGATCCGGACCTGTTCAATCACCCGTTCCTGTACGCGGTGGAAGTCGGGCGCTGGTATCTGGATGACCAGGAGGCCGCGCGCATCCGCGACTACCTGCTGCGCGGCGGCTTCCTGATGGTCGACGACTTCCATGGCACCGAGCAGTGGGAAGGTTTCATGGATTCCTTCCGCCGCATCTTTCCGGACCGCCCGGTCGTGGATATCCCGCCCGACAGCGAGGTGTTCCACGTGGCCTTCGATCTTTCGCAGAAGGTGCGCGACAGGGTGCAGATCCCGGGCCTGGCCGCGTTGCGCTGGGGAGGCGGAACCTGCGAGGAATGCAACGCCGGTGGCGCCACGCCGCACTGGCGCGGCGTATTCGACAAGGACGGCCGGTTGATGGTGATCATCAACTTCAACATGGACCTGGGTGATTCCTGGGAGTTGGCTGATTCGCCCGAATATCCCCAGCCGTGGACCGCGCTGGGGTATCGCTTCGGCATCAGTTACGCGTTGTATTCGATGACGCATTGACAGCAGGAACGGGGGAGCGGCCAACAACATGCTGCAGTTCCTGCTAGGGGCCTCGATCTGGGCATTCCGCAGTGGCGAACTCGCCTTCGGTCGAGGCTGGCCGCTGTGGCTGTTGTGGACCCTGCTGGCCGCTGGTCTGGTCGCCGTCGTCTTCACGTTGCTGCGCCGGCAACTGGGCTGGTGGCGCGCCACCATCCTCGGCACATTGCAGATGGCGTTCCTGGCTCTGGCGCTGGTGTTGCTGTGGCGCCCGGTACTGCGGGTGGAGCAGATCCGCGAGCGGCAGAACGTGGTGGCTGTGCTGGTCGATGATTCCGGCAGCATGAACAGCGCCGACGGCGCGCAGGCGCCGGTGCGGCGCGCGCAGGCCGTGGCGGCCCTGCAGCAGGCCAATGTGCTCAAGCAGATCGGCGCGCACTCGGACGTGCGGCTGTTCGATTTCTCCGATCGCGCCACGCCGGTGGACTCGCTGCAGGACCTGCACGGCGGCGCCTCGACCACGCGCATCGGCGAGGCATTGAACACGGTGACGCAGATGGCGGCCAGCGTGCCGCTGGCCGCGGTGGTGCTCGTCACCGATGGTGCCGACACGGCCGACAGCCTGGATGAGGCCACGCTGGCACATCTGGCGACCGAGGGCATCCCGGTGCACACCGTGGGCGTGGGGCCCGAACAGCCGCAGAACGATCTGGAACTGGAGCAGCTGCAATTGCCCTCCAGCGCCGTGGCCGGTTCCACCGTGCGCGCCATCGTCTCGATCCGCCACCAGAACCAGAAGGCCGGGCGTGTGCGCCTGTACGATGCCGGCCGGCTGATCGCCGCGCAGGACGTGAAGTTCAACGATGCCGCGGGTCTCGCCACGGTGGAGCTGGACTTTCCGGCCGGCGAGACCGGCGTGCGCGATCTGCGTGCGGCGGTGGATCCCGCGCCCGGCGAAACCCGGCTCGGCAATAACGAGCGCCATGCGGTGATGGAAGTGGACGGGCAGCGGCGCACGGTGCTGTACATCGAGGGCGAGCCGCGCTGGGAGTACAAGTTCATCCGCCGCGCCATCGAAGGCGATCGCGGCATTCGCGTGGCCAGCGCGGTGCGCGCCACTCCCAATCGTTACTACCGCCAGGGCCTGACTTCCGGCGACCAGCTCAAGGATGGATTCCCGTCGACGATCAAGGAATTGTTCGGCTACGACGCGGTCATCATCGGCAGCCTGGAGGCTGCGGCGCTGTCCAACGAGCAGCAGCAGTGGCTGAAGGCCTTCGTGGACCGGCGCGGCGGTTCGTTGCTGATGCTGGCCGGCCGCGACGGGCTTGGCGATGGCGGCTGGGGCCGCGTGGCCATCGCGCCGCTGCTGCCGGCACGTCTGCCCGGTGGACCGGCGCGTACCTACGGGATGATCAAGACGCACGCCGAGCTCACTGCCTACGGGCGCGAATCGGTGGTGGGTCGGCTCGCCGCGGACGATGCCGCCAACGAGAAGGCGTGGCAGAGCCTGCCGCCGCTCACCGATTATCAGGACGTGGGCGCGTTGCGGCCCGGTGCGGTGGTGTTGCTCGACGCCGTGACGGCCGATGGCAAGCGCGCGCCATTGCTGGTCACGCAGCGCTATGGCCGCGGTGCCACCTGGCTGCTGGCCACCGCCAGTACCTGGCACTGGCAGATGCAGCTGCCGCTGGCCGACCAGCGCCAGGAGACATTCTGGAAGCAGTTGCTGTACACGCTGGTGGCGCCTTCGCCGCCGCGTGTCTCGCTGCAACCCGAGCGCTCGGTGTACGAGGACGGCGCGGCGGTCACGCTCGACGCCGAAGTGCTGGACGACAGCTACATGCCGGTATCCGGCACCGATCTGAAGGTCACTGCCACTGCACCGGACGGTACGGCGGTGCCCACGCGTATCGAGCCGTCCGGGCGCGGCGACGGGCGTTATACCGTGGCTGTGGACGCGAGCGCGCCCGGGCTCTACCAGGTGCGCCTCGATGCCACCGCCGCGGGCAAGACCCTTGGCGAGGCAGTGACGCATGTGCGGCGTATCGACGGGGTGCTCGAACAGTTCGCATCATGGCAGCATCGGCCGATGCTGGAGCGTATTGCCAGGGAGACGGGCGGCCGCTACTGGACGCTCAAGGACCTCGCGGGATTGCCCGAGGCAATCCGCTATTCGCACGCGGGCATGGTCGAGAGTCACACGCTGGACCTGTGGGATGCACCGCTGGCCTTCCTGCTGCTGGCGATGCTCAAGGGTGGCGAATGGCTGCTGCGTCGGCGCTGGAGGAGGCTGTGAAGCGCGCACTGGCCGTGCTCGCGCTCGGATTGTGCGCGGCGCTGCCGGCCGCGGCCGCCACCCGTGTGCTGGTGGTGGCCGGCCTGGGCGGAGCGCCGAAGTATGAGGAAGACTTCCAGAAGTGGAGCGCGCAGGTGGCCAGGGCTTCGGCATCCGTCACCGGCGATGCGGCGCTGGTGCAGCGCCTGGCCGGCAGCGCGGCCCGCCGCGCCGACATCGAAGCCGCGTTGCGCAAGGCTGCGCAGGAACTGCACGCCGGCGACCACTTCGTGCTGGTGCTCATCGGCCACGGCAACTACGACGGCACCAACTACCGGTTCAACATCCCGGGCGATGACATCACCGGCGAGCAGATGCGCAAGCTGCTGGATGGCTTCCCGAAAGACGTCACGCAACTGGTGGTCGATGCCACCAGCACCAGCGGCGCGATAGCCGACAAGTGGAAGAGTCCGCGTCGCGTGGTGATCACTGCCACCAAGACCGGCGGTGAACGCAATGCCACACGCTTCGGCGGCTACTGGGCCGAGGCATTGACCAACACCGCGGCTGATCTGGACAAGGATGGCAACGTCTCTGCGCAGGAAGCGTTCGACTACGCCACCCGCAAGGTGGCCGAGAGCTTCAAGTCCGACGCCGCCATCGCCACCGAGCATGCACGACTCACCGGCAAGGATGCGGGTCGCATCGTGGTGGCAAGGCTTGGCGCGGCCGCGCTGTTCGCCAGCGACAGCCAGCTCGCGGCGCTGCGCGTGGAGCAGGACGGCATCGAGCAGCGCATCGACGCGGTGCGCGCGCAGAAGGACAAGCTCTCCGCGGATGATTACTACGCGCGGCTCGAGCCGGTGCTGCTGGACATGGCGCGGCTGGGTCAGCGCATCGACGCGCGGCTGGCGCAGCTCGGCGTCAAAGCGGGAGGCGACAATGACGGCAAGTGAGCGCATGCGACTGGCGCTGCTGGCAATGGTTACGGCCACGTCGCTGGCCGTGCCGGCCGTACGCGCGGCCGATATCGACTACGACCCGCGCCGGCCTGCCGAGCTGCGCCGCTGCGATGATCCGGCGCACCACGGTCGTGCCGAACAGGCGCGCGCCTGCTACCAGCCATTGCTCAAATCGCCGGATCCGGAGGTGCGCGCCGAGGCCGCCTTTGCGCTGGGCGATCTGTCCACGGCCAACGAACTGTTCCGCGCCGCGGTCGCCGCCAATGACCGCGACACGCGTGCGCGCGTGCGCTGGGGCCGGTTGTTCCTGGCGGCCGGACAGTACGGCGACGCGGTGAAGCTGTTCCAGGAAGCGTTGCAGATCGATCCGAAGGACACCGGCGCGCAGCTGGCCATGGCCCGCGTCGCGGTCGAGCGTTTCGACGGTGATGTCAGTGACCAGATCGACGCGCTGCTCAAGGCTGACCCGGACCTGCTCGAAGCGCACCTGATCGCCTCGCGGGTGGCGATCGAGCGCGGCCGCTACGATGACGCCGTGCGTGAGGCAAAGCGCGCCGAAGCACTTGCCGGGCAGCAGAACCAGCCGCCGCTGGAGGCGCTGGCACTGCTGGCGGCCGTAGAGCAGATGCGCGAGCGCGATCCGGGCGGGCCGATCGCCGAGGCGCTGGCCTACAACCCGCACTACGGCGACATGTTCGTGCTGCTGGGGTACTTCGACGTGATTCGCCGCCTTTACAAGGAGGCCGATGTCTGGCTGCAGCGCGCGGTACAGGTCGAGCCGGGCCTGCCGGCCGCACAGCGCGAGCTGGGCCTGAACCTGATGCGGCTGGGCAAGCTGGAGGAGGCGCGGCCGCATCTGGTCAAGGCCTACCAGGGCGACCCGTACAGCGCCGCCACGGCCAATACGCTGAAGCTGCTGGACAGTCTCGGCAAGTTCGACACCCTGCACGTTGCCAATCCGGCGCTGAACCTGCAGTTGCGCAAGGACGAGATTGCCACGCTGGGTCCCTACGTGGAGCAGCTTGCCGGCAAGGCGCTGCCAACGCTGGAACGCAAGTACGGTTACACCCCTTCGGGCCCGGTGACGGTGGAAATCTATCCGGACCACGATGACTTTGCCGTGCGCACCGCGGGCCTGCCCGGCATCGGCCTGCTGGGCGTGACCTTCGGCAATCTGGTGATCATGGACAGCCCGTCGGGCCGGCCGCGCGGCGAGTTCCACTGGGGCAGCACGCTGTGGCACGAGCTCACGCACGTGATCACGCTGGGCGTCACGCAGAACCGCGTGCCGCGCTGGTTCTCCGAAGGCCTGTCCGTCTACGAGGAGTGGACCAGCGGGCCGACGCCGGGCGTGAACATGACGCCGGACATCATCGATGCCTTCATCGCCGGCCAGTTCCTGCCGGTGGCGCAGCTCGACGAGGGCTTCATCCGTCCGACCTACGAGAACCAGGTGCAGGTGTCCTACCAGCAGGCCGGCCTGATCTGCCTGTTCGCCGCGCAGCACTGGAATTTCGACCGCGTGGTGCAGATGCTGCGCGCCTTCGATGGCAGGACCGACACGGCCACGGCCATCCGCAACGTGCTGCAGATCTCGCCCGAGGAATTCGACAAGCAGTTCGATGCCTTCGTGAGTCAGCGCTACGCGGCGTACATCGCCGATCCGAAGCGCTGGCCGGACCTGATGGAGCGCGCCCATCGCATGGCCGACGCGCACAACTGGGCCGCGGCGCGCGATGCGGCACATGCGGCCATCGAGATGTTCCCGGAATTCACCGGCAACGGCAGCGCCTATGAAGTGCTGGCGCAGGTCGAAGAGAGCGACGGCCACCCGGATGCGGCCATCGCCGCGCTCACCGCCTGGCGCCAGGCCGGCGGCTGGAATCCCGACAGCCAGCGCAAACTGGCCTCGCTGCTGCTCGCTGCCAAGCGCGACGATGAGGCCGCCCGGGTGCTGGCCGCGGTGAATTTCGCCGATCCGCTGGCCACGCAGGACCACGACCGGCTCGGTCAGTTGCTGCTGGCCGAGGACAAGGGCGCCGACGCCCTGCGCGAATACCAGGTGCTGCTCTCGCTGCAGCCTGGCGACACCGCGGTGGCCAACTACGGACTGGCCCGTTCCTACCGCATGCTCGGCGATGCCGCCCAGGCGCGCCGCCACGTGCTCGAATCACTGGAAATCGCGCCGAATTACCGGCCCGCCCAACACCTGCTGCTGGAAATGACTGGAGACAAGGCCCCATGACCGATACCACCCTGTCCACGGAAGACACCGAAGCCCTGGTCGCAAGCTTCCGCAAGAGTTTCGATGCCATCCGGCGCGAAGTGCGCAAGCTGATCGTCGGCCAGGACGTAGTGGTCGAACAGCTGCTGCTCACCCTGCTGGTGGGCGGACACTGTCTGATCACCGGCCTGCCCGGCACGGCCAAGACGTTGCTGGTGCGCACGCTGGCCTCGGCACTGGGCCTGTCGTTCAAGCGCATCCAGTTCACGCCGGACCTGATGCCCACCGACATCACCGGCACCGACATCCTCGAGGAGGACCAGGCCACCGGCAAGCGCAGCTGGACCTTCGTGCCGGGCCCGCTGTTCGCGCACGTGCTGCTGGCCGACGAGATCAACCGCACGCCGCCGAAGACGCAGTCGGCGCTGCTCGAGGCGATGCAGGAACTGTCGGTCACCGTGCGCGGCAACACGCGGCGCGTCGAGCCGCCGTTCTTCGTGCTGGCCACGCAGAACCCGATCGAGCTGGAAGGCACGTATCCGCTGCCGGAGGCGCAGCTCGACCGCTTCCTGTTCAACGTGGTGCTGGACTACCTGGATGCGGAACAGGAACTGCGCGTGGTGTCGGACAACACCTCGCGTGTGGATCCGCCGCCGATCGATGCCTGCACCAGTGCCGGGGAGATCCTCAAGTTCCAGTGGCTGGTGCGCCAGGTGCCGATGTCCGACGAGGTGGCGCGCCAGGCCGTGGCGCTGGTGCGCGCCACGCGGCCCACCGATCCATCGGCTTCCGAGGACGTGAAGAAGTACGCGCGCTACGGTGCCTCGATCCGCGCCACGCAGTTCCTGGCACTGGCCGCCAAGGCGCGCGCATTGTCGGAAGGCCGCTACCACGTGACCAGCGAGGACCTGGCCGGGCTGGCCCTGCCGGTGCTGCGCCATCGCGTGCTGACCAACTACCAGGCCGAGTCCGACGGCGTGACGGTCGATGAGCTGCTCACGCGGGTCATCAAGGGCGTGTTCGCCTGATGAGCACGCCCGCCACGGCCCTGCTGCGTCCGGAAGTGCTGGCGAGCCTGTCCTCGCTGGAACTGGTGGCGCGCTCGGCCGTGGAGGGCTTCTTCCAGGGTCTGCACCGCAGCCCGCGTTTCGGATTCAGCCAGGAGTTCGCCGAGTACAAGGCCTATGCCGAGGGCGATGATCCACGCTTCATCGACTGGAACGTGTTCGCGCGCACCGAGCGCACCTACATCAAGCGCTACCTGGGCGATACCAACACGCGGCTGATGATCGCGCTGGATGTCAGTGCGTCGATGGGCTTTGGTACCGGCGCCGTCACCAAACTGCAGTACGCCAGGTTCCTGGCCGCGTCGCTGTCCTACATGGCCCTGCAGCAGCACGATCCCACCGGTCTGATCGCGTTCGATGCGAAGATCAGAAGCTACCGTCCGCCTTCGAGCCGCACCGGCAGCCTGTCGGCCATCCTGCATTCACTGGACGCGCTCGAGGCCGGCAGCGCCACCGACCTGGACGCCTCTTTCCATCAGCTGCGCGAGCACTGCCAGCGGCGCGGTCTGGTGGCCGTGATCTCGGACCTGTACTGCGACCCGGAGGCGCTGACCCGCGCGGTGCAGCCGCTGGCCTGGCGCGGCCACGACATCATGATCTTCCAGGTGCTGGATCGCTCCGAGCTGGCGCCGCACTGGGACGAGTCGGTGCTGCTGGAGGACGTGGAGTCCGGCCAGCAGGTCGAGGTTTCACCGGACTACCTGCGCACCACTTACCGCCAGCGCTTCGCGGAGCATCTGGCCAACATCCGCGACGTGGCGGCCCGCCATCGCGCCGATCACGTGCTGGTCGCCACCGACGAGCCGCTGGACCGGGCGTTGCGTGAGTATCTGATGTTCCGCCAGGGTGGCCGCCGATGAGCTGGCTGGCCCCATGGTTCCTGGCCGGCCTGGCCGGCATCGCGTTGCCGATCTGGCTGCATCGCTTCGCGCGCAAGACCGACCAGAAGCATGTGTTCGCCTCGTCCATGTTCCTGGAACCCAGCGAAGTGCGGCGCAACCGCCGGCGCGAGATCCGCTACTGGCTGCTGCTGGCCGCGCGCGTGTTGCTGGTGCTGCTGCTGGGGCTGGCCTTTGCCGGGCCGCAGTTGCGCAGCCGCGTGCTGGCCGGTGCCGAGGGCGCGACGCTGCATGCCATCGTGCTCGACACTTCCCTTTCCATGCGCCAGGACGGCAGCTGGGAGCGGGCACGCGCGGCGGCCAACACGCTGATCGATGCATTGAAGGGCGCCGACCGGGCGATGCTGGTGGCTGCCGATTACCGCATCCGTGTCCTGCAGGAGCCGGTGTTCGCCGGCGAGGTCGGCCGCCTGCGCGCGGCGCTGGCCACGGTCGAACCGGGCTATGCGCGGCTCGACTACGGCGCGCTGGTGGCCGGCACCGCGGCCTGGGGCACCGCGCCGGGTGAGCGCCTGGTGGTGCACCTGATCACCGACATGCAGCAGTCGGCCAGTCCGCTGCGCTTTGCCGATCTGGCGCCGCCGCCGGGGATGCAACTGGCGCTGGTGAACGTCGCGCCCATGTCCGAGTCCAACCTGCGTGTTGCCGGCGTAAGCGAGGACCCGCACGATCCCGGCGCGGTGCGCGTGCGGCTCGACGGTGACGCGGCGGCGCTGGCAAAGCGCTCGCTGGTGCTGGAGGTCAATGGCAAGCACGTCGAGACACGCGCGCTGAAGGCGGGCCAGGCGTTGCCGCTGGACGAGCGCTTTGAGCTGAACAACCTGGGTCCGGGCGAGCACCGCGTGACGGCGCGGCTCACGCCCGCCGACGATCTTCCGGCCGATGACGCCTACTACGCGCTGCTGCGGCACGTGGAACCCAAGGTACTGGTGATCGCCGCCAAGGTGGATGGTGATGATGCGCAGTACCTGCGCGCGGCGCTGGCGGCCCTGCCGCAGCCGCATTTCAACGTGGAGACCGCGCTGCCCGGCGAGCTGGCCCGGCGGCAGCTCGGGGATTTCGCCGCGATTCTCGTCTCCGATGCCGGATTGCTGGGCGGTGCCACCGCGCAGGCGCTCACAAAGTACGTGCAGGGCGGCGGCGCCGCGCTGCTCACGCTGGGCGAGCGCGCCGCGCAGCTGGGCACCATTCCGGTCAGTGGCGCCAAACGCGCGCGCGGCACGGCGCGTGAGCAGGCCAACCAGCCGGCGCGCGTCGGCGACATGGAACAGAGCCATCCCATCCTGCGCGAACCCGGCACCTGGCGGCAGGTGCGCTTCCTGCGCCATGTCGCCACGGTGCCGCCGGACGGTGCCCGCGTGCTGATGCGCTTTACCAATGACACGCCGCTGATGTGGGAACAGACGCTGGGGGAGGGGCGCCTGCTGGTGTTCGCCTCGCCGCTGGACCGGCAGTGGAACGACCTGGCCATCCACCCGCTGTTCGTGCGCTTCGTGTCCGAAGCCACCGCCTGGCTGGCTGGCGCGCGCTTCGACGCGGCCAGCGCCACCATCGGCACCACGCTGGATGCCAGCACGCTGCGGCGGGGCGGCGCACAGGTCTTCGATCCGCAAGGTGAGCGCGCCGCGATGCTGGGTGGCGCGGCCGAGGATCTGCGCTGGGTGCCCGACCAGCCGGGCTTCTATGAGCTGCGCGGCGGCGGGCACAGCGATTACGTGGCCGTGAACCCCGATCCGCGCGAATCGCGGCTGGTGCCCCTGGACGCCGATGCCCAGGCCCGCTGGCTGGCCCTGCAGTCGGCATCGCCGGCAGGGACCGCTGCCGCGGCGGGGAGTTCGGCCCCCGAACGATTGGTCCCCATATGGTTCTGGTTCCTGCTTGCTGCCGCGGTACTTGCTTTCCTTGAGCCGCTGGTGGCGAACTACCACCTCAATATCCGGAGAGAACAGCGCACATGACCGCTCGTTCCCAGCTCGAAACCTACCTGGACGGCGCCCGACGCCGGCTGCAATGGATATTGTCCGCGCGCGGCGTGGTGCTGCTGCTTGGCGGGTTGTTGCTGATCACCCTGCTGGCCGCCTGGTTGCTGTGGCGCTTCGCGTTCAACGACACGGCGGTGTGGACGGGCCGCGCGCTGCTGCTGCTGGTGCTGGCCGGCACTGTGCTGTGGTTTGGCCTGCGCTGGCGAGCGCTGCGCGGGGCGGCCGGCGCCGGCACGCTGGACCGGGCGTTGCCCGGACAGGATGGACGCGTCGCCACATATCTGGAAGAGAGCGCCAAGAGCGACGGCGCCTCGCCGCTGATCAGCCTGCTGGCCATGGATGCGCTGGAAGTCTCGCGCCGCGAATCCCTTGCCCGCCTGATTCCCGCGCGACGCATCTGGGTTCCGGCATTGGGCGCACTGGCCGTGGCCGGCCTGTTCGTCGCGCTGTTCCTCAGCAACAACCCGTTCGCCGACGGTGCGCGCAATCTGTGGTCGGGGCGTTTGCCGCAGGCGGCGAAGATCGCCGCGGCGGCCGGCGGCATTGCGGTGAAGCCGGGCGATACCACCATGCGGCGCAATCAGGACCTGGCCATCAGCGCGCAGGTGCTGGGCGGGGGCGCCGACGTGCAGATGCACGTGCGCTTCGCCGGCAGCGACGACTGGGAAATCGCGCCGATGGATCGCGGCGCGAACGGCGGTTACAAGTTCACGTTGTACGCGGTGCGTGACGATGCGCAGTACTACGTCACGGCCGGCCACCTGAAGAGCAAGGCGCATCAGATCAAGGTGGTGGACCTGCCGGCCATCCGCAAGCTGAGCCTGACCTACAACTATCCCTCCTGGACCGGCCTGCCGCAGCGCGTGCAGGACGGTGGTACGGACATCCGCGCGGTCGCCGGCACGCAGGTTGGCCTGGAGGTGGTGACCAGCGAGCCCCTGCAGGGGCCGCTGCTGGTCATCGACGGCAATGGCAAGCCGCTGTCGCAATCCGGTGCCACCAGTCGCGGCAAGCTTGCCGTGAACAAGGACGGGCATTACCGCATCGCCACGCGATTCCTGGGCGAAGTGGTGGCGCTGACGCCGGACTACGCCATCCAGGTGGCGCCGGACGAGAAGCCCGACGTGAAGGTGGTGCGGCCAGGCAAGGACTATCGCGCCACCAGCATCGAGGAAGTGCCGGTCAAGGTGCAGGCGCACGACGACTACCGGCTCGAGGCGCTGGAGCTGCATTACTCGGTCAACGGCGGCGAGTGGCACAGCGATAAGCTGCCGGCCGGCACGGCCGACATCCAGGACGCGGCATTGCTGCGCATGGAGGAAATGAAGCAGCCCGGACCCAACGGCGAGGCGCCGTTGCTTACGCCGGGCGATCTGGTCAGCTACTACGCGCTGGCGCGGGATCATACGCACAGCGTGCAGACCGACCTGTTCCTGATCCAGATCCAGCCCTTCGACCAGCGCTACACGCAGTCGCAGGCCGGCGGTGGCGGCGGTGGCGGCGGCGGTGGTGAGGGCGGCGCCAATATCTCGCGCCGTCAGAAGGAAGTGCTGCTTGCCACCTGGAACCTGCAGCGCAACCAGCAGGGCGCCAATGATCGCGAGAAAGAGCGCAATGCCGACAACGCGCGCATGCTCTCGGACGTGCAGGCCACGCTGGCGCAGCAGGCCAACACGCTGGTGCAGCGTGCCCAGGCGCGCGAGCTCACCGGCCAGGGCGATATCGTCAACGAGTTCATCAAGAACATGGAGGAGGCGGCCAAGGCCATGGACCCGGCCGCGAAGAGCCTCTCGAACATGAAGCTCAGCGACGCGGTCACGCATGAACAGAAGGCCCTGCAATTGCTGCTGCGGGCCGAATCCACGTTCCGCGATATCCAGGTGGCCATGCGCAACCAGCGCGGTGGCGGCGGCGGCGGCGGCCAGCAGGCCGGGCGCGACGTATCGGAGATGACCGAGCTGGAGCTGGACCTGGCCAAGAACCAGTACGAGACCGAACAGCAGGTGGACCAGCGCGGCGGCGGCGGCGACAACCAGCAGCAGGACGAGCTGATGCGGCGTCTGGAAGAGCTGGCGCGCCGGCAGGAACAGATGGCGCGCGATTCCGCCAGGCAGCAGCAGCTCACCGAGGCCCAGAAGTGGCAGCAGGAGCAGCTGCGGCGCGAGGCCGAGCAGTTGCGCCAGCAGCTGCAGCAGCTGGCGCAGCGGCAGAACCCGCAGGGCGGCTCGCCCTCGCAGCAGTCCGGCTCGCAATCCGGTTCGCAATCCTCCAGCAGCTCGCAATCGGCCGCGGCGCAGGCCGCGCAGCAGGTTGCGCAGGCGCTGCAGCAGATGCAGCAGGGCGGCAGCCAGAACCAGCAGCGCGCCAGCGAACAGCTGCAGCGCGCGCGCGAGCAGCTCGAACGTGCGCAGGCGCAGGCCGACAGCCAGCGCTTTGCAGGCCTGGCGCAGGACGCTCAGGATCTGGCGCAGCGCCAGCGCGACACCCAACAGCAGCTGCGCTCGGCCATCGAAAACAATCGCCAGTCGGGGCGCGATGCCGATCCGCGCCGGCGCCTCAGTGCCGGGCTCACCTACGATCAGATGGACCAGATGGCCGCCGAGCGACGTCAGCTCGAGCAGGACCTGGCGAACCTGCAGCAGCGCATGGACAACACCCGCCGGCAGAACGCCGGGCAGAATCCGAAGGCCAGCGGGCAGGTTGCCCAGGCGCGCCAGGAATTGCGCGACATGGATACCACCGGGGCGCTGGAACGCAGTGCCTACGACATCGAACGCGGCCGCGGCGTGCAGGCCGCCACCAACGATCCGGTGATCAGCGACACGCTGCAGCGGCTGCAGCAGCGGCTGGCCAACGCGGCGGACATTGCCTCGGCCGAGTCCGGCGCACGCCAGCAGGATCGCAAGGCCGACGCCGCGGACCTGCTGGCCGAACTGGGCAACCTGCGCCGCGCGCTGGACCGTGCGCGCGAGCAGGCGCTGGCGCAGAACCAGAGCGGCAATGGCGATCCGGGCGCGCAGTCCCCGCAAGCCCGGGAAGGCCAGCGCGGCCAGGCCGGTGGGCAGAGCGGCCAGCAGGGCCAGGGCGGCCAGGGTCAGCGTGGCCAGCAGGGTCAGGGCGCCAACCCGCAGCAGCTCGCCCAGGCCGGCGGCCAGAACGGCAATGCGCCGGGCGGCAGCGGCAACCTGCGGGCCCCGGGTACGGGCACGCGCAATGCCGGCGGCGGCAGCCGCCTCGGAGGCGGCCGGCTCATCGGTGGCCAGGTGCCACTGAATGCCAGCCAGCGGGAGCTGCTGAACACACAGACCCAGCTGTCGGCCGAGCGCCTGGCGCAGATTCGCCAGCAGCTGGCCAACAACGTGATCTCGGCAGCCGACAGGCAGGCGCTGCTGGACCTGGAAAAGCGCCTGCGGCGCGGCAATGTGGACCCCATGTCGGCCGCGTACCGCAACATGTCCGATCTGGTCAGCCAGCTCGAACTGTCCGCCCTGAAGGCCGAACAGCTGGCCGACAAGGGCCAGAAGAAGCCCACCCGCGTCGACGAGACCGTCGACGATTCGCGCCGGTACCGCGACAATGTCGCCGAGTACTACCGGCGTTTGGGTGGGGGCAATGACTGACGGCAAAGTTCTGGCGGATCTGACGGCGCTGCTCGGCGCCGACGTGGTTCTGGCGCCGAGCGCGACGCTGCTCGAAAAGCACACGAAGGACTTCTGCGTCAGCGGCAACCCCGACGTGGGCGTCAAGGCGCTGGTGTTTCCGCGCACCACTGTCCAGGTTTCCAAGGCGCTGGCTTACTGCAATGCGCATGCAATTGCCGTGCAGCCGCAGGGCGGCCTCACCGGCCTGGCCGGCGGGGCCGTGCCGGTCGGTCCCTGCGTGATCATCTCGCTGGAGCGCATGCGCGCCATCACGGAGCTGGACCCGGCCGCCGGCACCATCACCGTGGAAGCGGGCGTGACCATGGAGGCGGTGCAGAAGGCGGCCGACGAGGCCGAGCTGTTCTTCCCGCTGGACCTGGGCGGCCGCGGAACCTGCCAGATCGGCGGCAACATCTCCACCAACGCCGGCGGCAACCGGGTGCTGCGCTATGGCATGGCGCGCGACCTGGTGCTGGGCGTGGAGGCCGTGCTCGCCGACGGCACCGTGATCGACGCGCTGCGCAAGGTCATCAAGAACAACTCCGGTTACGACCTGCGCCAGTTGTTCATCGGCGCCGAGGGCACGCTGGGCATCGTCACTGCGGTGGTGCTGCGCCTGTTCCCGAAGCCCAGGAGCGCCTGCACGGGCATCTGTGCGGTGCAGGACTACGCCGGCGTGCTCGAGCTGCTGCGACGGGTGCGCGTGGGCTTCGGCTCGCTGCTGTCCGCGTATGAGGTGATGTGGCCGGACTTCTACCAGCTCGGCACGGTCAGCCTGGGGCGCAAGCCGCCGCTGGAACTGGGCCATGGCGTGTACGTGCTGATCGAGACGCTGGGCACCGACCCGGATGCCGACCAGGCGCGCTACGAGACCGTCATCGGCGAGGCCATCGAGGCCGGCGTGGTGCAGGATGCCGTCATCGCGCAGTCGCAGCGCGAGGCCACGGAGCTGTGGGCCGTGCGCGATTCACCGGGCGAGTGGCAGCAGGGCGTGCACTGGCCGCAGCTGGGCTTCGACGTGAGCGTGCCCACCGGCGAGATCGGGCCGCTGGCCGACGAGATCGGTTCGGCGCTGAAGCAGCGCTGGCCGGAACTGGTGGCGGTGTTCTTCGGGCACGTGGCCGACGGCAACCTGCACGTATCGGTGCGCATGTCCGGGCACAGCATCCCCGAACTGGACATCGAAAACGCGGTCTACGGCATCGTCGCGCAGCGGCGCGGTTCGATATCGGCGGAGCATGGCATCGGTTCGCTGAAAATCCCGTTCCTGCACTTCTCGCGCAGCGAGGCCGAGATCGCGCTGATGCGCGCCATCAAGCGTGCCATGGACCCGAAGGGCATCCTCAATCCGGGCAAGCTGTTTACTCCCTGATCCAGGCGATCGCCTCATCCGGGTCGTAAAAGATCTGGCTGCTGTTGAACACCTCTGCGAACACCCGGAACTGGTTTGACACGCCGTACTGCACCGGTTGCGCAACCACGATGGCGACGCGCCATTCAAGGTCCTTGATCAACGGCATCACCACCTCGTTGACGACGTTCGACAGCTCCTTGCCCGAGAACTTGAAATCCGCATTGCGTATGTCGGCGACCGAGCGGCGCACCGCACGCACCTGCGGATCGGCCAGGTACTCCTTCCAGTAACGTCTGAGGTCCTCGGCGGTGATCGTGCCGCACCACGTGGTCCGGACAATGCCAAGTTCATTGTCGATCTCGTAGGAAATCGGCCCGCAGTACTTCTTCACGAGCCTTTGCGCCTTTGCGAGCGGGAAGGAAGGCCTGTCATCCCGGAGCAGGCCTTCTGAACGCTTTGGGCCCGGCAGGTACAACCAGTTCGACCGCCAGCAGCAGTTCGCGCCCGTCCAGCCGGCGCGGTTCGCAGCGCACCAGGCTGCCCGAAGGGAACTGCCACAGCTCGCTCTCCGGATCGTCGTTCCTGGACAGGATCTGGTAGAGCCCGCCGGCACGCGGCGCCGCGAGTACCGGGCACCAGGCCTCGGGCGCCTGGTTCGCCAGCGCAACGTAGATGCACGACGTGGCGGAATTCATCTACTTCAGGTGCGCGGTGTCGAACCCGGGATTCTCGATGATGCCGAAGCGGTTGCCGAACGGGTCCTGCACCGCCGCCACGTGGATGTCCTCGCCGACATCGGTGATGGGCGCCAGCTGCTTCGCGCCCAGTTCCAGCAGCCGCGCGAAGGCGGTCTTGATGTCGGCCACGCCCCAGTAGGTCTGCGGACCGGCAGTGCCGGGCTGGCCGTCGGGAATCAAACCCAGCTCGAAGCCGCCGACGTGGAAACCCACGTAGAACGGTTCGTCGAAGTAGGGCTGCTGCAGCAGCACCTCGGCGTACCACGCCTTGGCGGCGGCCAGATCGGGTACCGGATAGATCGTCGTGCGCAGTCCCAGGATCATCAGCGTTTCTCCTTCAACCTGGCGCGTCTGGCCAGGCTCTCCGCGCTCCATACCTGCCGGCTGTCATAGTACTCCGCAAAGGCCGGCGTGCCGGCGGGCAGGATCACCCAGGGCTGTTTCGAGGCGGTGAAGATGTGCACGTCCGGCGGCAGCAGGTCCGGGTTGTCCAGCGTGCCCACGCGCACGAAGCGCGTGAGCGTGCCGGCGCCGGCATAGTGACTCCACACGCGCCACCCGGCATTGCGGGCACCGGGCGATCTGCTGGCCCTTGCCGCTGGCCGATGGCGTTGCCACCAGCTCCGGCTCGCCGGCCAGCAGCTCCACGTGCTCGCTCTCGATCATCGCATTGAGCGCGAAGGAGGCGCCGGTCTCGCGCTGGCACCAGCGGCAGTGGCAGCAGTGCACGATGAGCGGCCGCGTCAGCATGCGATAACGGACATGCCGGCAATCACAGCCGCCTTCGACGGGAAAGCCGGCGCTCACGGCGCAGTACCCGCAAAGGGTTGCGTACGCCGCTTGTCCGGGTCCCACCGGAAAAGCTGGCCAGTGACGCGATCCACCGCATACCAGCCCATCAGGTTGGTGTACGGCGTGGGCCGGGTGGAGCGCAGTGCCACGATGAACAGGTGCGAGTCGCGCTCCGGCGTGACGTCGCAGAACCAGCCCAGGCCCGGCGGGCCGGATGCGGGCAGGCCGTCGCGTTTGGCTACCGCCTTCTGTACCACTGCACAGGCATCGTCCGGCCGCAGGGCTGCCGCGGCGTCCGCGGCGACCAGCAGGGCCAGTACAGCGAAGAGGTGGCGGATCATCTGCGTGGCGGTGGGTCAGGGGCCGGCTCGCGGTGCCAGGCCAGCAGCATCAATGCGCCGGCCACGCCCACGACATCGGCCACGTTGAAGATGCCGGTGCGCACGTGTCCGAGACCCAGGTTCAGAAAATCCGTGACGCGACCGTCGTGCAGCAGCCGGTCTATCAGGTTGCCCACGCCGCTGGCGGCGAGCATCGACAGGGCCACGACCTGCAGGGAAGTGATCCGGCGCCACATCAGCGCCGCCAGGATCAGGCCGATCACGATGACGCCGACGCCACCCTGAAAGAGCACGATGCGTGCCGTGGGCGACAGCGACTCACCCAGGCTCAGGAATGCGCCGGTGTTCTGGGTGTAGACGATCCGGACCAGGTCATGCGCATAGGACGTGACCACATCCGGCTGCAGATGCGCGCGCGCGAAACTCTTGGTGAGCTGGTCGCACCCGACGCAACCCAACAGCACGGTAGCGACGACAAGCAGGCGTGTCAGTTTGCGCATGTCGGAAATTTCTGTGCGAGGTCGGGCCAGTCTGTCACGGTTCCCCGTCCCAGTAATCCAGATTCTCGCGCCGGCGATCGATCACCGTGAAGGGCTTGTCGCTGCCGAGGGCGGCGTCGGCGTAGTACTTGCCCGAGTCCGGGTATTCGCAGATTTCCGGCTGCTCCTTCGTGCTGATGGACAGATACTTCAGTGGCGCCTCCGAGGTGTTGATGATCTGGTGCGGATAGTCCGGTCCCGGCGGAATGAAGATGACATCCCCGGCCTTGATGGGCAGCTTCTCACCGGCCACGCGCAAGGTGCCGCTGCCTTCCAGGATGACGAACATCTCCTCCTGGGCATGGTGCAGGTGATAGGGACAGCCGCGTTTGCCGGGTGCGAGGATGTCGAAAGAGGCGCCCATCTTCGTGGCGGCCGTGCCGCGGGCCAGCCGCGCGCACTGCGTGTCGTACAGCGGTTCGCGCAATTCGCGCTGCAGCGCTACGTCGTTGAAGTTGCGGATGAGCTTTGCGGCAAGCTCGGATGCCTTGTCGGACATGGCCTATCCTCCTGAAGCTGCGCGCCGAATCATGCGTCTGCAGGCGGGTGATGCACTGGAATCCCGGGCTGCACAGCTGGGCAAGTGAACGGAAGTTTGCCGCCTTCAGGCACCAATCTTCCTGGAGTAGACGTGTTGGGTCTTGGTGCGAGAATAACCGAGAGACTCATAGAACGGATGCGACGAGTCCCGCGCCGCGTTCGATCGCACCGTGAGCCAAGGCAATCCCCGCGCAAGCGCCCACTTCTCGGCCAACCCGACAAGCGCCCGGCCCCATCCCTGGCGTCGGGCTGTTGAGTCAACTACCAGCCCCATCAGCTCAGCCCGGGCTCCGCCCTCCAGCGAGAAGCGATGCTCGACGTGGGCCCAACCCAGGAGGTGGACCTTGCCGGCTACCACAACGACATGATGGCGGTCGTCCGTCAACAGAACGCCGAGTCGGCGCGTCATCTCCGTGGAGGAAACCGGATATCCAAGCTCGGCACAGAGCCGCGCCATTTCAGTGGCGTCTGCCATTTCGGCGCGGCGGATTTGCAAATGCGCGGTGCTCATGTTCGGGTCGTTGCCCCTGCCATTCACGGGCGATGCGGCGACCGCTCAGGCGGATCGCTGCTTCATCGCCTTGATGCTCGCCTTTACCAGCTTGCTGATCAGCATCTTCGGCATTCTGCCGTGGGCCGGAAAGCTGATGATGGCTTTTGTAGTGGCGAATCCCGCCACGGCCTTCCCGCTGTTCTCCAGGACTGGAGGACGAACATGCAGGCGCACATAAGGGGGCTTGAAGCTGAACCAGGCAAACATGCCGTTGTAGTCATACCCCGGATACAGGTATCCCGGCATGTCGAAGTAGCTGACCGTCTCGGTGGAACCCGGCGCCGCCTTCCTGATGGCTGATCGAACCTCCCTGAGCCGCGGCTGCACTTCTGCCGGACAGGCCTTGATGTATTCGTCCACGCCTCCGGGGACTATGGCGTCGGATTTGCTGTTTCGTCGTCTCTTGGCAGCCATTGCACGGCCTCCGGCGATCAGGATGTGGGCGGCACCGTCTTCGGGCAGGTCAGTGGTACTTCTCGCCTCTGTATTTGAGCCAACCAGCCCGATGCCGGCCACTCGGATCTTCGTGTGTCCAGTGAATTACGCCGCCCTGGTCGTTCCATTCGTATTGACCCGAGAATTCAACCAGATCACCGACCTTCAACCGGGGCAGGCGTGAGGCCAGATCGATGTTGTGAGCAACGAGCAGCGTCTGGCCGGAATCCAGGCGCAGGATGAACCTCTGATGCCTGTCCCCGTCGGTATCATCCGGAAGGACGCGGATGACATGGCCGCGCCCTTCGACCAGAACGCCACTGGTTCTGCTTGCAAACGCCTGCGAGATGGCGGAGTCGGATGTGATGCCGCTTGCCGCGACATCCTGAGGGGCTGTTTCCGCGGCTTGCCATCGGTCCAGGGCAAGGTAGCCAAGGCCGAGAACGATCAGAATCGGCAGGATTTTGCGCATGGTCAGAGTTGCTGCCAGACGGCTCGGTTCAGCGCTGGCGCGCCATTGGACGCGTACCGGCCCGCGTCGCCGCAGAGCAAGGCAGCTGGTGGGCAATCAGGGTGTGGATACCTCGCCCTCGTGCGCAGCGGCCTCTGCCAGGGAACGCATCGCTTTCGTGCGCGCAGCGTCGTATTCGGCGGCGCTCCGGCAAGCCCCTGATGCAAACCGGGCTGCGGCGCCCTACGTCACAGGGTATCGCAATGTAACGATCCGCTTGAGGTACGCCCTTGCATGCAAGTGCATGACCAGGCTTGCCGCTCCAATTGTGGGCAAGAACCATACGGCGTAACCGGCGGCGAAGTGCCGGCCATGACCCAGCCACAGTGGGAGCAATGCAAACCAGACGAAGACCGCCAGGAGGAACCCCACGCTGAGCCATGTGATCCAGCGCTTCCTCGCCCATGTCGTGCGTAACGGCTGAGTCCAGAGGCGCGCGGCTCGCTGAAGCTGGTCTTGGGCAGTTCATGCACTACGAATTGTCAGCCGACAATGTCTTCGGGCACAAGCGAGTAGACAGCCGCATCGTATGCTCTTCCATGCATCACTATTCGATTCCTGGCCAATGATTCGAACTTGGCACCAACCCGCTCCGCGACCCTGCAACTGGCAGTATTCGATGGGATTGCAGCGATCTCGATGCGGGTCAGCCCCAGGTCACGGAACCCATAGGACGCGACAAGCCTTGCGGCTCCTGACGCCACCCCACGTCTCGTACCAGAGGTGCGAACCCAGTACCCCAGGTTCGCGAGGCGATTCGGCCTGGCGATGTGATTCAGGCCGATGCAGCCCAACACCACGTCCGAGGCAGCGTCGAAGATTGCGAATTGATACTGCGATCCGTCGGCCCAGCCATTGCGACTGAGTTCGACGAAGTTCGCGATTTCCTCCCTTGTGAGGTGCGGGTGGCACCACGGCATCCAGGGGCTCAACTCCGCAATGGATTCCTGCGCCGCGCTGAAGAGTGGTTGGATATCACGTGCTTCGTGGGGCCGGATGTAGATCGAGGAATTGCGCAACAGCACGGGCGTTGCCGGTTGACGGCTGCGTTCAGCGGCTGGCGACTCGCCGAGGCCGGAATCGGGCGGACTATGCATGAGCATCCCCGTGCCGGTTGCAGGCCAGGCATCGTCGGCCGCCCGCAAGATGCAACGATTTGCCACGCGGCGGTCGAGCGCTTAGGGAATCCATTCCTTGTATCGCGAATCGGTCGGCTTGTCCTGCGGTTGATCCAGCGACTGTTTCAATTCCCGTCGCTTCGCCTCGAATTCGGCCTTTGTATCTTTTGTCCGGGCATAGCACCGCTCGGCCTGAGTCTGCAGCATTCGACCGCATCGCTGCCGTTCATTCATCCGAACGCTGTCGTAGGTGCAGCCAGCAAACAGGCAAACGAGCGACAGGCCAATACATACGTGGCGCGAATACATGGTAAGGAGCTTAGCAGGCACTGCTGGCTGGACGTAATTCGTGACGTATTGTTGCTTGTGCAGACATCCCAGAGAGGTGATCTCGGGTGATGCAATCTCCATTGTCGTCCTGGCTAATCCAGAAATGAGTGCAACTGCATCCCTGTTGACGAGCACGACGGTTGGAAGTCGGACAACGCCCGAGTTCGGCGGCCGCAGCACAGCGAGTTGAAGTGAGCACCATATTCATCACGGTCCCGCTGCAACGAGTTGTTATGCCACGACACGTACAGATTTCTTGCGCATTGCTTCAACTTGAACTAGTGAGCCAATTGCCAACGAGCACCACAGCCACAAACACGCAACAAGCAGCGGAATGTATGTGCCAAGGTTCGCCAGCGACATGTCCATGAACCACACCCAGGTGGCCCGCGCAACGCCTGACAGAAAGAGAGAAACTCCAGTGACCAGTACCACCCATGGAACGGCGCGTCTGCTCCAACGAGTGTTAGACATCAGCCCCTGACCTATCCTGCGGGAGCATTGCTTCGAGCTCTGTTTACCACCCGAACGATTTCGTCCGCAGTCTTATTGCTTAGGAGGATCGACATATGAGTGGATTGGGAACTGGAACCCATGTAGCACCAGGGAATCGAGATTTCAGCCGCTCCTGACCTTTGCGCAGTTC
>CAWEUI010000001.1:0-446577 GCA_963812195.1 uncultured Gammaproteobacteria bacterium | reverse complement strand
TGAGCGAGGCCTGGCATCCCTGCCCGGTCGCGAGAGGGACTTCGACGCCAGTATCGATACTGCAATGCGCTACGTCGCCGCCACCGGGTGCAGGCGCGTGCACGTGATGGCCGGTCTGTTGCCGCAGGGCGCGCAGCGCGCGCGGCATCTGGACACCTTCGTGGCGGCAATCGGCCGCGCCGCGGACCGGCTGGCCGAACTGCAGGCCGCGGTGACGATCGAGCCGATCAACACGCGAGTGGATGTGCCGGGCTATCTGCTGGATTCCACGTCGCTGGCCCTGGAATGCATGGCCCGTGCTGCGCGGCCCAATATCCGCCTGCAGTACGACGTCTACCACATGCAGATCATGGAGGGGGACCTGCTGCGTTCCATCCAGAGGCTGCTGCCTCATATCGGCCATATCCAGATTGCCGACAATCCCGGGCGCCACGAGCCCGGCAGCGGCGAGATTGCCTTCGAGCGCCTGTTGCCAGCCATCGACGCGCTGGGTTATGAGGGCTTCATAGGGTGCGAGTACCTGCCAGCGGCCGGTACCATGGCGGGCCTGGGCTGGGCGCGGCCGTGGCTGCGCGCGTAAGCTCGCAAGAACAGATAAACAGGGGACGAAAATGGTGTACGTGGTGACCGGAGTCGGCGGCTACATCGGCGCGGCCGTGGCGGAGAATCTGCTCAGGGACGGCGTGCCACCTGGCAACATCCGCGTTACCAGCCGCAATGAAGCGACACTGGCCAAGTGGCGCGCGCGCGGAGTCGACGCCCGCAATGCGGACTTCAACGACCGGTCCGCGCTGATGGAAGCGTTCCGTGGCGCGGATCACCTGTTCCTGGTATCGACCATGGAGGTCGGTCCGCGACGCCAGCGCCAGCACGCCAACGCCGTCGAGGCCGCCCGGGAATCCGGCGTCGGCCACATCGTCTACACCTCGTTCCTGAATGCCGAAAAGCCCGAGGTCACCTCGCTGGAGCTGGTCGATCACAAGTTCACGGAAGGGCTCATTCTGGAAAGCGGGATCTCCTGGAATTTCATGCGCAACAACCAGTACGCCGATGCGATGGCGGAGAATCAGGCCGCGATCGCCATCAGCTCGGGCAAGTCCATCGGCAACACCGGCGCCGGTCGTGTCGGTTTCGTCTCGCGCGACGACGTGGCGGCAGTTGCGGCGCGGCTGTTGCAGGGCAAGGGCGAACCGGACACCGCCTACGAGGTGACCGGCCCGGAAGCGCTGGACTTTGCCACCGTCGGTCGCATGATCCAGGAACTCAGTGGCGCCCGGTTCGAGATCATCGACATGACCGACGAGCAGATGTACGAGATGTGGGATTCACTTGGCGTGCCGCGCGAGGCGACCGGCGATTTTTCCAGATCTCCGGTGCCATGGTGCAGCGACGGCATGGTGTCATTCGGCCGGTTGATCCGCGAGGGCCGGCTCGATCGCGTCACGGACGTCGTGGAGCGCTTCACCGGACACAAGCCCAAGTCGTTGCGCGAGTTGATGCTGGAACGGCGTCACGCCTGGCCACCTGCCTGATCAGGTCACGCACGGGAAGGACCCCGCATGAACAAGTCGGCCGCATTGCTGTGCCTGGCGCTTGCCGCAACGGCATTGCCGGTTGCCGCGGCACCCCCTGATCACGGGCAGGCCGCCCGGGCAATCAAGACAGCGCTCAGCCAGAGTGCCGACAAGGCCATCGACCTGCTGGGCCGTCCGGACGGCTTCTTCGCCGATCCGGATGTGCGCATTCCGCTGCCTGGAAAGCTGCACGAGGCCCGCAGGACACTGAACAGGCTGGGTCTGCGCAAGCAGACCGCGGCGCTTGATCTGGCCATCAACCGTGCGGCGGAAACTGCGGTTGCGCAGGCACGAGCGCTGCTCGCCGACGCGATCACCACAATGACCCTGGCCGACGCGATGGCCATCCTCAAGGGCCCCGACGACGCGGCCACGCAGTACTTGCGCGACACGATGGGCGCATCGCTGAGCAAAGCCCTCATGCCCATCGTCGGCAGGGCGACGGCGGATATTGACCTGGCAAGGACCTACGACGCCGTGGCGGCAAAGGCCAGCAAGTTCGGGTTGGTCCAACCCGAAGACGCGTCGCTGGATGCCTACGTGACCCGCAAGGCGCTGGACGGCCTGTTTCTGATGATGGCCCGTGAAGAGGCCGCTATCCGCAAAAATCCACTGGGTCAGGCTGACGCACTGCTGCGTACGGTATTCGGCAGTCTGAAGTAGCGGGTGACGGAGCGCCCTTGTGGCTGCTACCCTCGCGCGGCTGTCGAGATGCTCTCCACGCTACTGGAAAAGAGCCATGAAGAAGATTCTGATACGGGCGGGTCTGGCCGTTGCGGCCATGGGACTGGTGCAGCAGGTTGGTGCCGCGGAGCATCCGCAGACGCACCTGTACTGGGGTGATACCCACCTTCACACCTCGTACTCGATCGATGCCTATGCAACAGGCAATTACCTGTTCACGCCGGACGATGCCTTCCGCTATGCGCGCGGGTTGCCGGTCCTGCACCCGGTTACGCGCGAGAAGATCCAGGCCCGGCGCCCGCTGGACTTCCTGGTGGTGTCGGATCACGCCGAGCTGCTGCAGCTGGAGGTCCGGCTGGATGAAAACGATCCGGATCTGCTGGCCACGCCCACCGGCAAGCGCCTGGCAGCCATGCAGAAGCAGAACAAGCGCGCGGTGTTCGGGGCGGTCGGTCAGATCATCCAGGGCAAGGGCCGCGAGATGCTCACCGACATCGACACCGACAAGATCAGGGGCAACGCCTGGCGTCGTCAGGTGAAGATGGCCGACGAGAACAACGTGCCGGGCAAGTTCACGGCGTTGATCGGCTGGGAGTGGTCGGCTGCACCGAACTGGAGCAACCTGCATCGTGTGATCTTCACGTCGGCGGACGGGGCCACGGCCAGCAAGTTCCTGCCGTACAACTCCTACATCAGCAGCAGGCCCGAGGACCTGTGGGCATGGCTGGACAAGACCAGCCGCGAAACCGGCGCACAGTTCGTCGCGATCCCGCACAACTCCAACATGTCCGACGGCAAGATGTTCGACCGGGTGGACAGCGACGGGCGGCCGATCACCGCGCAGTACGCCCGCGAGCGCGCCCGCTGGGAGTCGGAGATGGAGATCGCGCAGACCAAGGGCACGTCGGAGACCGACCCCGCGCTGTCGCCCAACGACGAGTTCGCGAACTTCGAGCTGCGCAACAAGCTGCTGCCGGGCACACCGACGCCCGCGTATCCCGGTTCCTTCGGGCGCACGGCATTGCTGGAGGGCCTGGCCTTCGAGCAGAGCATCGGCGTGAATCCGTACAAGTTCGGCTTCGTCGGCAGCACGGACTCGCACACGGGTATTTCCGCTACCGACGAGTTCAATTTCTACGGCAAGCTGGCCAGCCAGATGATCACGGCGAACCGGCCGAATGATCGCGGCGCGTTCCCGATCTGGGAGCTGTCAGCCGCCGGCCTGGCCGCCGCATGGGCCACCGAGAACACCCGGCAGGGCATATTCGATGCGTTCAAGCGCAAGGAAGTCTACGGCACCTCCGGGCCGCGCATTGCGGTGCGCGTGTTCGGCGGGTTCGACTTCAAGCCCTCCGACGCCAAGGCGCTGGATATCGCCACGATCGGCTACAAGCAGGGCGTGCCCATGGGTGGGGACCTGACCGCCGCGCCGCGCGGCAAGGCGCCGAGCTTCATTGTGCATGCTTCCAAGGACAGGCTCAGCGGCAACCTGGATCGCATCCAGATGATCAAGGGCTGGGTCGATGCCAGGGGCGCCACCCACGAGAAGGTGTACGACATCGCCTGGTCGGGCAACCGTCATCCGGATGCGAAAGGCAAGGTGCCGGCGGTAGGCAATACCGTCGACGTCAAGACGGCCACCTACACGAATACCATCGGTGCGGCCCAGCTTGCCGCCGAGTGGAAGGACCCGGACTTCGATCCGAAGCAGCGCGCGTTCTACTACGTGCGGGTGCTGGAAATCCCGACGCCCCGTCAGTCGCTGTACGACGCGGTTGCGCTCAGGATCGATCCGGCCGTGACCAAGGCGCCGCTGACCATCCAGGAGCGCGCCTGGTCGTCGCCGATCTGGTATACGCCCTGAAGTCACGGGCGTGAGACCGCTGCTGCGTCGGCTGCTCAAGGAGCCGCTGCTTCATTTCCTGGCCGCCGGGGCGCTCATCTACCTCGGTTTCGCGCTGTGGGGTCCCCGTGGCGCCGATAATGCGCACAACATCGTCGTGGATCGCCTGGCACTGCTGCAGTACCTGCAGTACCAGGCCAAGGCATTCGAACCGGCTACCTTCTCGCAGCAGCTGGCGGCAATGAGTCCCGGGGAGCGCCAACAGCTCATCGACAACTACGTGCGCGAGGAGGTGCTGTACCGCGAGGCCAAGGCGCTTGGACTGGAGCGCGGCGACTACGTGATGCGTCTGCGCCTGGTACAGAAGATGCAGTTCCTGCTGGAGTCCTCGTCGGACGAGACGCCCACGGACGCGGAGCTGGAGCAGTACCTGCACAAGAACGCCGCGCTGTATACGGTGGCGCCGTCGTGGACCTTCACGCACGTGTTCATCGATCCGCTGGTGCGTGGCAAGGCCAGGGCCGAAAGCGATGCGCACAGGATCCTTGTCGAGCTCAACCGGACCCATGCGGGCTTCAACGACGCACCGCGCTACACGGATCGCTTCCCGTTCATGCAGAACTACGTGGAGCGCACCTCCGACTACGTCAGCAGCCAGTTTGGCGCGCAGTTCCTGCAGGCTCTGGAGAAGATGCCGGTGGGCACCGGCGTGTGGCAGGGGCCGGTGCATTCGGACCAGGGCTGGCATCTGGTTCTGATCAAGGCTCATTCGCCCGGCCGTCTGCCCAGCGTCGATGAGATCCGCGACCGTCTGGTCGATGATCTGAAGCGCGATCGCGCCGCGGCCCGCAAGGAGCAGGCCGTGCAGGCCATCATCCATCAGTACCACGTCGAGCTGGACGGCGTGCAGGGCAAGGCGCCGCAATGAGCCGGCGCTTGCTGCACATGGCGGTGGCGTGCTGCGCGTTGTTCAGCGCGGTTGCAGCTGCTCACGAGGCACGGCCGGTGGCGGTCAGCATCGTCGAACAGGCCGATGGTCTGTACGCGGTGGACATGCGCACACCCTCATCGGTCGAATCCGACAATCAGCCGTATCTGGCGTGGCCGGAGGATTGCAGGACCGTGGCGGCCAGGCTGGTGCGCTGTGCGCGCACGATGGCAGGCCGCAGCATTACCGTGAAGTGGCCACTCTACAACCCTTCGGTCACTACATTGCTGCGCTACCGGACGGAGGAGGGCGCAACCCATACGGCCGTCATCCCGCCCACCGAGACCCAATGGACGATTCCCATACGACCGACCGCCTCCGGGGTGATCGGCAGCTATTTCAAGCTGGGTGTGGAACACATCCTGAGCGGACCGGACCATCTGCTGTTCGTGGCCGGCGTGCTGCTGATCGCCGGTAGCCTGCGGCGCATATTCTGGGCCATTTCGGGTTTCACGCTTGCCCACTCGCTGACGCTGTCGCTGGCCGCGCTGGGCGTCATCCACGTGCCGATCCCGCCCACCGAGGCATGCATAGCACTGTCCATCCTGTTCCTGGCGCGCGAGGCGTTGCTGAACGATGGCAAATCGGTGGTGTTCCGCTATCCCGTGGTGGTCAGTGCGACCTTCGGTCTGCTGCATGGCCTGGGGTTCGCGGCGGCGCTGGGCGAGGTGGGATTGCCGGATCGGGAGATTCCCTGGGCACTGCTGTTCTTCAACGTGGGTGTCGAAGCCGGCCAGATGTCCTTCATTCTGGTGGTGAGCGGTGCGGTGGTGCTGGGTCGCCGCTTGCTGGCGAACGGTCGCGCCGCTGCATGGTTCAACCAGTATGGACGCATCGCTGCCGGCTACCTGATTGGCGTGCCGGCTGCCTTCTGGTTGATACAACGACTGTAAGCTGCTGTGTACGTACCTGCCGAGGCTGCAAATAGTTGCAGCGCTCGCCCGCAGGAGCACAATGAACCTGTGCGTTCACCTTGAGAAAGGAGGTTCATCGTGAGTGCCCAATCACAGCTGTTTCAGCAGGCAAGCATATTGTCAGGCCGGCAGATGGTGATGCTGGTCATCGTCGCGCTGCATGCACTGGTCATCGGTGCGCTGATGACGACGAACATCGTGCCGGACATCAGGCAATCCAGCAACACGCTCACCGCATACTTTCTTCCGCGGGATCGGACCGTTGAACCGAAGCTGCCCGACCTGCAGCCTCATCCGCAGCTCACGTTGAACAAGCCTGTGCACGTGCCCCAGCCCGAGCTGGACCTGCGCAGGCAGAACCCTCCGGTTCCCGTTGCGCAGAAAGTGCCCGAGACGATTCCTGGGCCGACGGTACACGATACGGGCCCGGGTAATGTCCAGGTCGCAAGCACACCACTGCGCTTCCATGCCGTGCGGGATGCGGATGAGTTCTACCCCAGCGTGTCGCTGTCGCTGCAGGAGGAAGGTGTGGCCGTAGTGAAGGTGTGCGTGGCACCGTCCGGCAGCCTGGATGGCAAGCCGGTCATCGAGCGCAGTTCGGGCAGTTCGCGACTGGATGCTGCCGCACTGATGTGGGCGCGCGAGGCGCTGCGCTTTACGCCTGCCACTCGGGGCGGTGAGCCGATCAGTGCCTGCGAGCGGTTCCGTGTGAACTTCACCCTGCGTTAGCGCGCGCACAATCCCCGGCGCGACACACGGTCGCGCCGGGTTATAGTGCGCCGCATGGTGAGGCGTCGGGCGCAATCGCTGGAAGGCATGGATGACCAGTCCCTGCTGGCGCTGCGTTTCCGGGAGCTGGAGCTGCCGCATGGCACCGGCCTGGTCGCCGAGCATATGCGGCAACTGTACCGCGAGCTGGCCGGGCGCGGGATCCGCTTCCGGCCGCACTGGTGGTACTCCGAGGAATGGTTCTCGCCGGACGGCATTCCCGGAATCGCGGTGCCGTACTATCTGGCGCAGCCGCGACTGATGCGGCTGGAGCGCCGGCTGATGCACCAGGTCGAGGGCGGCAACAGCAAGTGGCTGATGCGCATCCTGCGGCACGAAGCAGGGCACGCACTTGATACCGCTCATGGCCTGCGCAAGCGAGCCGACTGGCGGGCGGTATTCGGCCGGCCCAGCGAGCGCTATCCCGATGACTACACGCCGCGCCCGGCCAGCCGCCGTTACGTGCTGCATCTGGGTCACTGGTATGCCCAGAGCCACCCCACCGAGGACTTCGCGGAGACATTTGCGGTGTGGCTGCAGCCGCGAGCACGCTGGCGGCGCGAATACGCGGGCTGGCCGGCACTGAGGAAGCTGGAGTACGTGGATGCGCTGATGGCCGAGGTTGGTGCCCGGCGCCCGGTGCGCAGTACCCGCATCGAGCTGGAGCCGGTGATGCGTTCCAGGCGCACGCTGGGGCAGCACTATCGCTCCAAGGTCAAGCGCTATGCGATGGAAGACGGGCGCTACGACCGCCCGTTGCGCCGCATGTTCTCGGCTACGCCCTCGCGTCGTCGCGTGGCGGCCGCCGTGTTCCTGCGCCAGACCAGGCCGCAGCTCGAGCGCCTGCTGGTGCGCCGCGCGCGTCTGCATCCCTATGTGGTCGGGCATGCGCTGGACCTGCTCATTCAACGCTGCAGCGACATGCAGCTGCACCTGCGTCACGACCGGCGCCGCACCAAGCGCGAATTCCTCAGGCTCATGCAGCGCGTGGTGATCAAGATCCTGCGGCGCAACCGGGAGAACTACGCGCTATGAAGAAGCGCCGCATCCTGCTGCTGGTGAACGAGGCACTGGTGCCGCCCGAGGACATGCGGGGCCTGTCCGAGGAGGAGATCGAGGCCTGCCGGACGGAGTACAACGTGCTTTCCACGTTGTCCAATCATGGCCACGAGGTGCGCGTGCTCGGCATCAGCGACAAGATCGGCGAGCTGCGTCGCGTGATCAGGGACTGGCGGCCCGAGATCACGTTCAACCTGCTGGAGGAGTTCTCCGGCATCGTCACCTACGACCACTATGTGGTTGCGCTTCTCGAACTGATGCGCCAGCCGTACACGGGCTGCAATCCGCGCGGCATGATGCTTTCGCGCGACAAGGTATTGACCAAGCAGATCCTGGCGTACCACCGCATACCCACGCCACGCTTCCACCTGTTCCCGTGGGGCAAGCCGTATCGAGAGCCGCGTCGCGTGGAATTCCCGCTCATCGTGAAGTCCGCGACCGAGGATGCCTCGCTGGGAATCTCGCAGGCTTCGGTCGTGCACGATCGGGAACGGATGCGCGAGCGTGTGCAGTTCATCCACGACCAGACACAGAGCGATGCGCTTGCCGAGCAGTACATCGAGGGGCGCGAGCTGTACGTGGGTGTGATCGGCAACGACCGGCTCACCACCTTTCCTGTCTGGGAGCTGGACTTCGGGTCATTGTCGGACCTGCAGTCCGGCATCGCCACGCGCAAGGTCAAGTGGGATCCGGCGTATCAGAAGCGCCACGGCATCCGTACGGGCCGGGCCGGGCACCTCGACGCGGCGACCGCCACGCGGCTTTCGCAGCTCGCCAAGCGCGTCTATCGCGCGCTGCACATGAGTGGCTATGCGCGCATGGATCTGCGCATGCGCGCCGACGGCAGCGTGTTCGTGCTGGAGGCCAATGCCAATCCGAACCTCACCTATGGTGAAGATTTCGCCGAGTCGGCCGAAGTTGCGGGTATCAACTACGAGCATCTGTTGAACCGCATCGTACAGTTGGGCCTGAACTACCAGCCGGAGTGGCGGCTTTTCGAATAATCGGGGGGGAGAGCATGAAACGGGGCTTAATCGCGTTGCTGTGCCTGATGAGCACGGTTGCGGTCGCGCAGCAGGGTACGCCTGGCGGCCAATGGCTCACGTACAACAAGGGCCTGGAGGGGCAGCGTTACTCGCCGCTGAAACAGATCGATGCCGCAAACGTGGCGAACCTCGGTGAGGTATGCCGGGTCCAGATCGACGGACCAGGTTCCTTTCATGCGGGGCTCATCGTGCAGGGCGACACGATCTTCAGCGCCACGGCCCGTGAGACAGTTGCGCTGAATGCCACGGATTGCAGTTTGCGGTGGAAGTACGACTATCGTCCGGAGAACGAGCGTTGTGGCGGCTCGAATCGCGGCGTCGCGTTGGCTGATGGTCGCGTGTTTCGTGGTACCTGCGACGGACGGTTGATTGCCCTCGACGCCGCAACAGGCAAGCTGCTGTGGAAGGACGTCATCGCCTCGCCGGACAGGGGCGAGGCCAGCACAGCCGCGCCACTGGTGTGGAATGGCGTGGTGTACATGGGTATCTCCGGCAGCGATCTGGGCGTACGCGGGCGCGTGGTGGCGCTCGATGCGGCAACCGGTCGCGAACTTTGGCGCTTCAATACGATTCCGATGGGCACTGAGACGGGAGCCGAGAGCTGGAAGAATCCGGACACGGCCCGCACCGGCGGCGGTGGCGTCTGGGGTGCGATGTCGCTGGATGTCAGCAATGGCGAGCTGTTCGTGTCGGTGGGCAACCCGTGGCCGGACATCGACAAGGGCCACCGTCCCGGCGACAACCTGTTCACCGATTCCATGGTGGTACTGGATGCGCGCACCGGCGCGCTCAAGTGGTGGCACCAGATCTCCCCGGGCGACTGGATGGATCTGGATCTGGTGGCCGCTCCCGTGCTGTACCGGGAAGGCCGCCGCGAGCTGGCCGCCATCGGCGGCAAGGACGGGCACGTCACCGTGGTGGATCGCAATACGCACCAGCGCGTGTTCCGCACGCCGGTGACCACCGTCGAGACCATTCCCGAGAATCCGCCGCCGGGTGGCGCCCGCATGTGTCCGGGTTATGCGGGCGGTGTCGAGTGGAACGGTCCCGCGCTGGATCGGCTGAACAATGCACTCATCGTGGGCAGCGTGGACATTTGCTTCAAGGTCACGCTGGCGCCGCCGAAGCAGTACGTGCCGGGCGCGGTGGAGTTCGGTGGCACGGTGGAACCGGATGGACCGGCCACGGGCTGGATCACGGCACTGGATCCGCTCAGCGGCGCGGTGCGCTGGAAGTACCATGCGGACAAGCCGGTGGTCGCGGGCATCACGCCGACCGCCGCCGGGCTCACCTTTGCCGGCGACCTGGGCGGCAATCTAATGGTATTCGACAGCAAGAGCGGCAAATTGCTGCGCAAGACCCAGGTTGGCGGTGCCATGGCAGGTGGCCTGGTGACCTATGACGTGGACGGCAGGCAGTATCTGGCCTTCAATGCCGGCAACATTTCGCGCAACGCGTTCGGGGATCTCGGGTTGCCCAGCGTGGTGATCATGGCGCTCAATCCCGCGGCGCCCGCGATCGCGCGTGACATCACCAAAGGCGCCGGCCCCGGGAGCGATGCGGCGCTGGGCCAGCGTCTGTATGGCCAGGTCTGCCAGTCATGCCACGGGCCGGATGGCAACCAGATCGCCGATCACAAGCTGGGCAATCTGGCCGCGCGGCGCGATCTGGCCTCGACCATCCAGTACATCAAGCAGCCCAAGGCGCCGATGCCCGCGCTGTATCCGCAACTGCTGGACGAGCGCAGCGTGGTCGCCGTGGCGAGCTGGGTGCAGCAGAACCTGCGCTAGTCAGCGGCGCCGGTACAAGGGCACGATCAGCCGGCGCCAGGCCAGCGCCAGGCCCGTGTACGCCAGGAAGCAGGCCGCCAGCGATGCCAGCCCCGCGATGGTCTGCCCGGCAAACCCGTACTGCTCGCCGGTGTGCGCGAAGCGCAGCCAGGTTCGTGCGCGCTGGCCTGGTGATTGCGCGATTGCCTGCACGGGAGGCGCCTCGATCACGCGGGCATCGCCGGCATCGAGTGTGATCGTGCGCCGGGGAGCGCGGCGCTCGGTGGAGTTCAGTTCCACCGCAACGGTAACGCGCCCGCCGCGCGCCTGCAGCGGCAGGGTGATGCGCTGCCAGTTGCTTTCCTGTGCCCTGGCTGCGTCCAGCAGTTGCTCCAGGCTGGCACTCGCCGCGACGGGTGCCGCCGCTGGTGCCGGTCCGCGCACGCGTTCCGGTCCGGCGCCGGGGCCGCCGGCACCGGGTGGTGGACCACGCTGGGGCGCCTGCTCCCCGAACATCGCGAACACGGCCCGGTTGGCCCATGGATAGGACATCACCACGCCGGACAGCGCGATCACGAACAGCGGGATCAGCGCCCAGATACTGAACACGTGGTGCCAGTTGAAGTCGCGCACCTTGCTGTTCACGTACTTCGTCCGGAACATCACCAGGCCGCGCACCGTGCGCCAGCGCCACACGGCGGGCAGCCACAGGTAGATGCCGCTGGCGATGATGAAAAGGAACAGCAGGTTGGCCACATCGATCAGGTTGGCGGCCTTGCCGCGCGGATCGCCGCCCATCCAGCGGTGCAGCCGCTCCACGGCGGCGAAGAACGC
This sequence comes from uncultured Gammaproteobacteria bacterium, assembly GCA_963812195.1. GTDB lineage: Bacteria > Pseudomonadota > Gammaproteobacteria > Steroidobacterales > Steroidobacteraceae > ZC4RG30. Next base: position 435,098 of record CAWEUI010000001.1, on the reverse strand, counting down.
GCGGCGCCCTGCGGTGCCGTCGGCAATGGCTTCGCCGGTATAGGGATTGAGCAGCGCCGCAGTGCTGCGTCCGGCGCTTGCCGTGACCGGAGCATGCGGATCCACGTCGAACACCAGACTCAGGCGCGCCGCGTCACCGGCGATCGCCTGCGCCCGGGCCGCCAGCTCATCGGCGGACAGGCGGGCTGTTCCCGGTGGTACGGCAACGTGATTGCGCTGCGCTGGGCTGTCCATCATCTGGTGCTCGTAGGTGAGCAGCACGCCGGTGGCGGACATCAGCACGATGATCAGCCCGGCGGTTACACCGCAGCTCAGGTGGGCCCAGAACAGTACGCGACGGAACAGTGAACCGGGGATAGTGCTCAAGCCGCGGCCTCCAGTGACAGATGGTTGAGAATGATTCTCATTGGGCCGGACATTTGACCACGACAGGGTGATTGCTGGCGATACTGTATGCATATACAGTCGCGGCATGTCCATGCGCATTCCGCCGAAGGGTTTCCAGGGGCGCGGCGCGCTGGCCAATCCGCCCAACCGCTTCGACCGCGCGCGCACCGAAGCCGTCGATGACGGCTGGTTCGAGGAGGAGCCGGCCGACAGTATCGCCACCGAACTGCTGGTCGATGCCACACGCAACATCATCGCCCGCAACGACTCGCCGGATATTCCGTTCGATCAGTCGATCAACCCCTATCGGGGATGCGAGCATGGATGCGTCTTCTGCCTGGCAGGCGATACGCCGATCCTCATGGCAGATGGTCGAACCCGCCCGCTGCAACAGATCAGGCCTGGCGATGAGATCTACGGCACGGTCGGGAGCGGCGCTTGTCGCCAATACGTCCGCACCCGGGTGAGCGCACATTGGAGCGTCATCAAGCCTGCCTGGCGCATCACCCTGGAGGACGGGACCACGCTCGTGGCCGGAGGTGATCATCGCTTCCTGACTGAACGCGGGTGGAAATACGTCACGGGTTCGCAGCACGGATCACGGCGACGCCCGCATCTGACTACAGGCAACAGGCTCATGGGCACCGGCTCATTCGCAACCGGGCCGGACCACGATCCGCAGTACCGCCGTGGCTATCTGGCCGGTCTGATTCGTGGCGAAGGGATGATCGGTGAATTCGCAAACCCGAATCATTGCGGGATCGACGGCAAGTCCCGGTCCCGGTCCCGGTTTCGGCTGGCGCTGTGCGATGGCGAGGCTCTGGATCGTGCACGGCTCTGGCTGCAAGACCTGGCTGTGGAAACGCGGCGGTTCGTCTTCCTGCAGGGCAACGCCCGGCAGCGGCGGATGGAGGCGATTCGCACGCACGCGCGGGCAGACGTCGACGCCATCCGGCAAGCGATCCAATGGCCGGATGTCGCGACATCGTCCTGGAGCGCGGGTTTCCTTGCCGGCATCTTCGATGCGCAGGGCAGCTACGGCAGCGGCGTGCTGAGAATCGGCAACACCGATGCGGAGCTGATTCGCCGCACATGCCAGTGCCTGACTGATCTGGGATTCCGGTTTGTCATCGAGCGGCCCGTTCGTTGCGGTGTGCAACCCATCGAAGTAGTGCGCCTTCCGGGAGGTTTGCAGGAGCATCTGCGGTTCTTTCACTCCGTGGATCCGGCCACACCCGGCAAGCGGGACATCGCAGGGCATCGTTTGAAGAGCGCGGCGAGGCTTGGCGTCAGGAGCATCGAGCCGCTTGATCATGCAATGCGTCTGTACGACATGACGACCGGCACTGAAGACTACATTGCCAACGGCGTGGTCAGTCACAACTGCTATGCGCGTCCGACGCACGCCTATCTGGGCATGTCGCCCGGCGTTGATTTCGAAACGAAGCTGACCTACAAGCCCGAGGCCGCCGCACTGCTGCGCCATGAACTCTCCAAGCCCGGCTATGTGTGCCGGCACATCATGCTCGGTGCCAACACCGATCCCTACCAGCCCGTCGAGAAGCAGTTGCGCGTCACGCGTTCGATCCTGGAAGTGCTGGCTGAAACCCGCCATCCGGTGAGCATCACCACGCGCAGCACCTTGCTGCTGCGCGACCTGGACCTGCTCGGGCCCATGGCTGCGGACGGTCTGGCCAGCGTCGTCTTCAGCATCACCACTTTCGACAACGAACTGAAGCGTCGCCTGGAACCGCGTTCGGCCGCTTCGGTTGCGCGGCTGGCGGCGATGCGCGAATTGCGCGCCGCGGGTGTGCCGGTGAGCGTGCTGGCCGCGCCCCTGATCCCGTTCGTGAACGACAGCGAGCTGGAGCAGATCCTGCAGCGCGCGGCCGGGGCCGGCGCCACGCACGCCGGCTACGTGCTGCTGCGCCTGCCACTGGAGGTGGCCGACCTGTTCCGGGGCTGGCTGCAGACGCACATGCCGGAGCGTGCCGAACACGTGATGGCGTTGATGCGCGACACGCACGGCGGCGCTGCGTCGTCCAACGCCTTTGGCGAGCGCATGCGCGGCAGCGGTGCATGGGCGAAACTGCTGCGTGATCGCTTCCATCTGGCTTGTCGCAGGCACGGCCTGGACACCGGGTATGCGGTGCAGCTCGACACCACGCGGTTTCGCCCCCCATCGCGCCATGGACAGATGGGTCTGGACCTGTAGCCAGACGGCTGCTGCGCCGCACCACACACGGATTGCCGCCTGCGGCAGGGCTGCAGGGTAGTCCTGCATGCATAGTGTGGCGGCGTTCACGAGGTGCCCGGGCAGGTCCTGAGAAGATGTCAACTGGTCTGCCGCCGCAGGGATTGCGCAGCAATCCGGCAGGCTCGATCGCCAGATGTTCAAGTCGACCAAAAAACTCAGGGATCGTGTGCTCGTGCCAGGTGTGTGGCCGCTGCTCACCATCACGGCGCTGATGCTGGTCGTCAGCATCGCCAGCGTGCAGGTGGTCTCCTGGACGCGCGCCTATGCCGGTGGGCTGGCCATTTGGGAGGCTGCGGAGAACCGCGCCGCATACGCCCTGCTTGAATATTCCCGCAGCGGCGACGAGGCGGACTACGCCCGCTTTCATCGCGAACTGGCAGTCCCCCTGAAGCTGGGCCTTGCGCGCCAGTCGCTGCAGGCCGCGGATCCGGACACGGCTCGCGCTCGCAGCGATTTCCTGGCGGGCCGCATTCCCGCGCAGGACGTCTCCGGCCTCATTCGCATGTTCGTCTACTTCCGGCACCACCCGTTGATGGCACGCGCCATCGACATCTGGAGTGAAGCAGACGGTTACGTGGATGAGCTGCAGCGCATCGGCGGTGAAATGCACGATGTATATGCCAACGATTCTCCGGATCGGGCGCACATCGACAAGCTGGCCGGGCAGGCCGACCGGGTGCACGCGCTCATCAGCCCGCTTACCGCGGACTTCGGCAATACGGTGGGCAAGGCCGCGCGGCAGATCGTGGCACTGCTGATGATCGTGATGCCATTGATCGCTGCGGGCATGGTTGCGGCGGGCATTGCAGCGGTGCGTTTCCTGAACCACCGCGCCAAGCGCGACGCGAACGAGCTGCGTGAGCTCACCGGCAGGCTGGAGCACCAGGCCACGCACGATTCGCTCACCGGCCTCGCCAACCGGCGCGGTTTCGAGGCCCTGCTTGCTGCTGCCATCGACAGGTGCCGCGAAGCCGGACGGGGTGGGGCGCTGCTGTATTTCGACCTGGACCAGATCAAGGTGGTCAACGACAGCTGTGGCCATGCGGCCGGCGACGAGCTGATCCGTCAGGTCGCCTGGCGCGTGCAGCGACTGGCCGGCGAGGGCACCACGATGGGCAGGCTCGGCGGTGACGAGTTCGGGCTGCTGCTGCCCGGCATGGACGGTGAGGCAGCCGAGGCATTTGCCGAACGGATCCGCGAGCAGCTGTCAGACCAGCGCTTCTACTGGGATGGCAAGACCTTCGCGGTCAGCGCAAGTATCGGCGCCCTGGTGCTCGACGCCAGCGTATCGTCGGTGGCCGACGCATTGAGCGCGGCGGACCAGGCCTGCTATATGGCCAAGGACAACGGCCGCAACCGTGTGCAGCTGTTTCGTCCGGATGACCATGCCCTGCAACAACGGCGCGGTGAGTTGCACTGGGTCGAGCGCTTGCAGGTCGCGCTGGACCACGACGGCTTCGAGCTGGTGGCGCAGGAGATCAGGCCGCTGGCCTACAAGACCCGGGCTCGCAACGGGCAGCCGCCGCCGCGGCGCCGCTTCGAATTGCTGCTGCGGATGATCGGCGCGGATGGACAGATGGTGGCGCCAATGGCGTTCATTCCGGCCGCCGAGCGGTACGGGTTGATGCCGCGGGTGGACCAGTGGGTGATTGCCCGGGCGTGCCGGGAGCTGGCAGCCCTGCGCGACAGTGACAAGCCCCTGCCGACCTGCATGATCAATCTGTCCGGAGCCTCGGCAAGCGATCCGGGATTGGCTGACTACGTTGCGCAGTGCCTGCGGCACAACGGCATCGAGGGTGAGCATGTGGGTTTCGAGCTGACCGAGACCGTGGCCGTCGGCAATCTGACTGCGTGCTCGAAGCTCATGTCCCGGTTGCGCGGCCTGGGTGTCTGATCGCACTGGATGATTTCGGAACCGGCATGTCCTCGTTTTCGTACCTGCGCAATCTGCCGATCGACCTGCTGAAGATCGATCGGGCATTCATCCGCAATATCGACCAGGATCCCATCGATCACGCGCTGGTGGAAACCATCCACCGGATCGGCGGCATCATGGGTGTGCGTACCGTGGCCGAGGGCGTGGAGAGCGAAGGCGTTCTGGGTGCGCTGGCGCTGATCGGGGTGGACTTCGCGCAGGGGTGGCATGTGCGCCGGCCGGTGCCACTGGTGCAGATCCACGAAGATGTCGTGCGCAGCGGCGAGACCAGCAATATCCGCCAGGCATTGCGCAAGGTCTCCACCCCCTGAAGTCTGCGCGGGCAAAGCGCGCCGGCAGTCCGGCGATCAGCGCAGTGTGCTGACGCGGACGGTCTCCGCGAGAACCCTTTCGGCGTCCTTGCGCCCGCTGATGTCCTGCACGATGGCCCAGCCAATTTCGCGGCCAAGCGGGTCGACATGGTGGGTTCCGGATACCAGTACCGGGTAGCGGGTGCCGTCCTTGCGCCGGTATTCCTTCTCGTACATTGAAAACGAGCCCTGGCTGGTGTGGTTGGCCTGCTCAGCGCGTTCGGCGTCGTGCCACTCGGGTGGCGTGATGTCCCAGAAGGTCATGCGCAGCAGCTCCTCGCGGCTGTAGCCCGTGGAGCGAGCCAGCGAGTCGTTCACCATCAGGAACCTGCCGCTGCGTGGTTCCACCTGGCAAATGCCCACAGGTGAGAGCTCGAACAGTGAGCGGAAATTGGTCTCGCTGCGCTGCATGGCCAGTTCGGCCTCCTTGCGGGCCGTGGCATCCATCTGGGTGCCGACCATCCGCAGCGGCCGGCCCCGGGCATCGCGCTGCACCACCTTGCCGCGCACTTCCGACCAGACCCAGTGACCCCTGGCGTGGCGCATACGCACGTCGAACGCAATCATGCGTCCCTCCTCGCGCAGCGCCTCGTTGATGACTGCGTGGACCATCGGCGCATCGTCGGGGTGTACCAGCATGGAAAAGAAGCGCGACAGCGTCAAAGGGTTGAGCTCTTCGGCAGTGCGCCCCAGCATGGCGGCCCACGGTTCGTCCACGGTCAGTTCGTCGCCCCCGGTGGACTCCGGATCCACCGTCGACTCCCAGGTGCCCACGTTCGTGCTTTCGATGATGCCGGCCAGTCGCAGCTGGCTGCGATGCGCCTCGCGCGCGCTGTGCTCGGCATCCACCTCGGCGACCAGGCCGCGCATCCTGACGCGGAAGTAGGCAAAGCCAAGCGCCGCAATCAGCAGCGCGGCGGGCACAAGCCCGGAGAAGCTCAGGAACCGCGCCTGCTCGAGGTGCGAGATGAAGCGGCTGCTGTCCACCTTCACGCCCACTATGCCGAACTGCTCGCCACTGCCATCGACCAGCGGAGCCATGCCCGACATCCAGCTGCCGCGCTTGTCGATGGTGGGCTCCGGGGTCGCGGCGGCACGACCCAGGTTCACGCCGTCGCCCAGGGCCACATTGGTGGTCGGGTCGAGGTTCTCGTAAACCTCCCAGACGGCCGAAGCGTTGTCGACACTGTTGCCGTCATGATTTCCCGGGTCGGCTGCGTCGAGCACGTAGTGCACCAGGCCGTCCTGGCCGCGGACCATCGTGTAAATGGCATGCACTTCGGGCAGCGCGAGACGCATGCGGCGCAACGGCTCGATCGCACGCTGGTATGCCGCACTGTTGGCCTGCGCGGGCATGCGCAACTGACGATGCAGTTCCGGGTCCACTTGCTGTGCCGCGACCAGCGCCAGGCTGGTGAGGTGATCCCGGAAGTCCTGGCGGATGGTCGAGGAGGTGGCTTTCCAGACGCCGAGGATTCCGGCGGCGACGATCAGAAACGCGGCCAGCGCCATGACCAGTGTCTCGCGCAGGGCGCGCCGACGGCAGTTTGCCCTGGCATCTGCCGTGGTTTGTGGGGGCGTTGATTCGAGCATGTTCACCGTACCGGACGCGCTTGCGTACCCGCTCGACTCTAGGTCAGGCCGGCTGCCTAAACTGTGATTCCGTGATAGGTTTCGCCCCAATGTCCGCACGGGCCAGAGAAACCCTTACCCGTTACTTCGCCGAGAGCAATATCCAGGTAGACGGGGCCCGGCCGACCGATATCCAGATCCGCGACCCGCGCTTCTTCATCTACTCGATCGGCATGTTCGAGCACGTCGGTCCAAAGAACTACCGCCAGTACCTGCAGGTTGTGCGTCGCTGCCTGAAGCCCGGCGGACGCTTCCTGCTGCACACCATCGGGTCGGGTCGCTGGAGCAGCAACTACGACATCGATCCGTGGCTGGCGAAGTACATCTTCCCCAACGCGGTGGTGCCGCGGCAGCAGCAGATCGTCGAGGCTCTGGCAGGTATATTCTGGCTGGAAGGCTGGCAGCGTATCGGCCCGAACTACGACACCACGCTGATGGCCTGGCGCGGGAATTTCGAGAAAGCCTGGCCGGATCTGTCCAGGACCCGTGACGAGCGCTTCTACCGGATGTGGCGCTACTACCTCAGTTCGGTGGCAGCCGGGTTCCGTTCGCGCAATGCCGACGTGTGGCAGGTTCTGTTGAGCGGAACCTGAAGGCACGGTCAGGTACCGCCCGCGGCAAGGACGATACGTTCCCGGGCTCTTCGTGCTGCTGGTTCCGGCTATCGTATTCCCGGCTGCCGCTTGACCTGACCGTGTCCACCTCGATGCTGTACCGGTTGATCGAGTGGGGCGCCGCTCAGATCTGGAACGCGATCGCCAGCATTGCCCCCTCGGCGATGTCGCGCAGCAGGCCGGGCCGGCGCGCATCGAAAGGCCGGCATTCGGTGACGCGCGTGCTGATCCAGTCAGCCAGCCAGGCAATCTGCGCTTCGCCGTAGAACACGACGCCGAATTCGTAGTTCAGCAGCAGGCTGCGCGCGTCGAGGTTGAACGAGCCGCTGACCGCCAGCGAGTCGTCCACCACCACTGCCTTGGCATGCGACATCCCTGGCAGCAGCGCGATGCGCGCGCCGGCCTGCGCCAGTTCGCGCAGCGGCCGGCCGCGCACGAAATCGGCCAGGCGATGGTTGGAGACAGCCGGGATGACCAGCGTCACCTCCACGCCGCGCCGCGCGGCCAGACACAGCGCCTGTTGCAGCGAGGCGTCCGGCACGTAGTAGGGGGTGATCGCCAGCAGCCGGTGTTGCGCCCGGTAGCACGCGCTGACCAGCAACGCTTCGGCAGGATCCTCGGCCTGGTCGGGCCCGCTGGGCAGGAACTGTGCGGGCGCACCCTGCACGGCGGCTGCCGGCAGGTCGTCAGTGCGCGCGGGCGATCCCCGCCTGCCGCACGCCGAAGCCCAGTCCAGCTCGAACTGTCGCGCGGCGGTGGGTACCACGGGGCCTTCCAGGTCAAAGGACAGGTCCAGCCATGTCTCGATGCCCGGCGCCCCGGTGAAATACTCGGCGGCCAGATTGCGGCCGCCTGCCCACATCCGGCGGCGATCGGCGATCACGAATTTGCGGTGATTGCGCAGGTTGCGCGGACCATGGCGCCGCAACGTGAACAGCGGATGGAAGACCGCGACTTCGGCGCCGGCCGCTTTCAGGGCGCGCACGGCGCGGCGTGGTCGGCGCCAGGCGAAGATGCCGTCGTACATCAGACGGACATGCACACCCGAACGGGCCCGGGCGGCCAGCCGCGCCAGCACCTCGCGGCCAAATTCGTCGTTGCCGATCAGGAAGGTGCACACCTCCAGCGTGCCCCGGGCAGCGTCGATCAGCTGCCACAGGGCAGCGCGGGCTTCGCCGCCATCGGCGTGAAAGCGCACCGCCGAGGGCGCCGGGCCGGTGATGCCGAAGCTGGCGAGCAGGTTCACGGCCCAGTGATCCGTACCACCATACGGCGTGATCGCAGGCTGCGACGGCGCGAGCTGCTTGCGTCGGCCGAACGCCACGTACAGGGGCAGGATCAGGTAGGGCGCCAGGGTCATTCCCATCACCCAGGCTATGGCCGCGGCGGGAGCGCGTCGTTCACGGCGCACGCGTGTACTGAGCAGATAGATGAGCAGCGCCAGCGCGACGATCAGGAAATGCTGGCTCAGCGAAGGGAACCAGTGTGGCAGCGTGACTGTGCGCATGGGCGCCATGGTATTCGCTAACCGGATGGTCGTCCCGCGGGAAGATGGACCGCTCGCGATAGACTAGGGGCCATGAGACATCGCCTGATCACCTGTTTGCTCGTCGTCGTGCTCGGCGGCTGTGTCGGCCGGCCGGAGCCCTCCGCACCCCCGACGGCCAGTGCGGTTACGCGCCTGCCGGCGCAACGCCAGCCCACGCGGCCCTACCTGAACATGCCGGACTCCGCGGACGGCGTGATTCCGCCACTGTTGTCGCAGACCGGCGTGTTTGCGGATCTGGCCACGCTGCAACCGGCACCGGGCCTCATGCCCTACGAGCTCATCCTGGCCTTCTGGTCGGACGGCGCGCAGAAGGCGCGCTTCGTGGCCATCCCGGCCGGCAAGGTGAAGGTGTCGGCCGAGGGGGAGTGGACCTTCCCGCCGGGCACGGTTTTCACCAAGACTTTCGAGCTGCCCGTGGATGCCGCGCACCCTGCGCGTACCCGACGGCTGGAAACGCGGCTGCTCGTGATCGGCCGGGACGGCAACCCCTACGGCGTCGACTACAAGTGGCGCGCGGACCTGAGCGACGCGGACCTGCTGCCGGACAGCGCCAGCGAAAAGATTGCCATCCGCGACGCAGGCGGGCGCCAGCACATGCAGACCTGGTACTACCCGAGCCGCAAGGACTGCCTGACCTGTCACAACAGCCACACGCCCGGCGAACTGGGCCTGAAGACGCGGCAGATGAATCGGCCGCTGCACTATCCGGACGGCACCACCGAGAACCAGCTGGTGCGCTGGAACCGTCTGGGCCTGTTCGAGCCGGCGATGAGTGCGCAGGACATCGCCACCGCGCAGGCGCTGGCGCGCCCGGACGATACCAGCCGCAGCATCCAGGATCGTGCACGCTCCTACCTGGACGCCAATTGCGGGCACTGCCACCGTCCGGGCGGGACAGTGGCGAACTTCGACGCGCGCTATACCACGCCGCTGGCCGAACAGAAGATCATCGACGGACCGGTGCTGATCGACGAGGGCATTGACCATGCGCGCGTGATTTCGCCGCATGATCCGTGGCGTTCGATCATGTTCAAGCGGGTCGATACCAACGGCGATATCCGCATGCCGCCGATTGCAAGGAACACCATCGACGAGCAGGGCGTGCAACTGCTGCGCGCGTGGATCCAGAGCATGCCGGGCCGTGACGTGCTGCCACCCCCGACCATTGCGCCGGCGGGCGGCAATTTCGATGGTCCGGTGACGGTCACGATTTCGGCCACTGACCCCGACGCGGCTATCCACTACACGGTGGACGGCAGTGCGCCGGGTGAGAGTGACCCGCTGTACCAGGGACCCGTGCGACTGGAGGGGCCGACCGTGTTGCGTGCCCGCGCCTACAAGGACGGCTACACGCGCAGTGTGGTCTCGCAGCAGGTGTACATCATCGGCCAGTAGGCACGATCGCCACGCCCCAGGGGCTGCCCGGGGATTTGATACGGGCGATTTCCCTGCCGGCAGCCAGATCCACCACGGACACGTCGTTGGAAGGACCGTTGGCGGCAAACAGGTACTTGCCATCCGGCGAGATCACGATGCCCCACGGCCGCTTGCCCACGGCGATCGTACCCGTCACGGCGAAGTCCGCGGTGTTCAGGGCCACCACCGAACCGCCGCGGCCGGTGCTGGCATACAGGGTCTTGCCGTCGGGCGTGATGCGCAGGCGCATGGGCCGTGAGCCCTTGGGCAGGGCAATGGTCCTTACGACCTTTACCGCGTCCGTGTCGATCACGTACAGCTCGCCGGCTGATTCGGACGGCACCACCGCGAGCTTGCCGTTGTCCAGGAACGCCACGCTGCGCGGCCTCGGCCCGACCTTCAAATGCCCGACCACCTTGAACGTGCCGATGTCGATCACGAACACGTCGCCGCCGGTCTCGCAGGTCACGAACAGCCGCTTGCCGTCCGGGGTGACCGCCACGCCCTCGGGCTCCTGGCTGAGCACGACGATCTTCTCCACCTTGCCGTTGGAGATGTCCACCGAACTGGCCGTCTTCACGTCCTCGTTGGATACGTACAGATGCCTGCCGTCGGCGCTGAGGTCGAACTCCTCCGGGTCGGAGCCGACCTTGATCTTGCGCAGCACCTTGCCGGTGGCCACGTCGAGCACACCGATGCCGTCGGCGGACTTGTCCGCGGGCACGTCATCGTCATCGTCGCGGTCGAAGACCGGGTTGCCGTTGGCATCGAGCTTGGGCGGACCCGCGATGGGCGTGCCGCTGAGCGCCACGTAGACGGTCTTGCCGTCCGGGCTGGCGTGGATGCCGCGCGGTCGTTTGCCCACGGGGATCGTCTTCACCGCCTTAAGCGTGGCGCCGTCGATGACCGTGACCGTGCCGGCATGCTCGTTGGTGACGTACACCTGATAGCCGGCAGCGCCGGCCAGCGACGGCAGCGGCAACCCCAGCGCCGCGGCAAGCAGTGCGCCCCTCGTCTTTGTGGATGTTTCACGCATGGTTCGCACTGTATCATCGCCCGAACGCCAGGCAACGATACGGTCAGCGAACATCGCAGTGAACTCCGCCCATCATTACAGGGACGTCATCCAGATCGCATGCTGACTTTTCCGTGGCGTCGGTGGTGGTTGCCGTCCTGGTGGCGGTAGTGCTGAATTTCGGCGGGCTGGCGCGCAGCCAGACATGGCGGGCAACGGTCACGCCGCTGGCTTCCATCATTGGCTCGGGATTCCTGATCTGCGGACCCCTGCTGGCGCGCGAGTTCGGTTCCGGGGCGATTGTGGCGATGGCATTGCTGCTGGCGATTGCCTATGCCGCCGGCGCCGTGGTGCGCTTCAATATCCAGCATGCGGAGGCGCACGCCGAAGATCTGGATTTCCATGATCGGTTGGCCTGGGCGATGCGCCTGGCGCAGGTCATGCTTGCCATTGCCTACGCGGTGTCGGTGGCGTACTACCTGAAACTGCTGGCCGAATTCATGTTGAAGCCGTTCGCGGCTGGCGACAATCCTCATCAGCTGATTGCGCGCATCGTGGTGACGGGCGTCATCGCGGCCATTGCATTGCTGACCCTGTCGGGGGACCTGCGCAAGGTCGAGCACGCCGCCCATGCCAGCGTGTCGGTGAAGATCGGGCTGATCGCCGGGCTGCTGGTGGGCCTGGGCGTCTGGTGGGCAAGCGATCCGGCCATCGTGTTCACGGTGCCGTCGGTGCATGCCACCTGGCACAGCCTGCCCATGCTGCTTGGCCTGCTCATCACGGTGCAGGGCTTCGAGACCTCACGCTACCTTGGAGCCACCTACGACCAGCGCACGCGGATCCGCACCATGCGCCTGGCGCAGTGGATCTCCTCGGTGATCTATCTGGTGTTCCTCGCGCTGCTGACGCCGGTGCTGGAACCGGCCTCGCAGGCAAAGGGTGTGGCCGGCATCTACGACATCATGGCGATGGTGGCGCCGCTGCTGGGCTGGTTCGTGCTGGGCGGTTCGGTGACCAGCCAGTTGAGCGCGGCCATCGCTGATTCGATTGGCTCCAGTGGCCTGCTGGTGGAGGTCTCGCGACAGCGACTATCCCTGCCGGTGGCGTTCGTGGCTGCCAGTGCCCTGGCCCTGGCCGTGGTGTGGCTCACGGACCCGTTCGCGGTCATCGCGTTATCTTCACGGGCGTTCGCGGCCTACTACGCCGTGCAGGCGGTGATTGCGGTCTGGGTGTCCATTCGCATCCGAACCGGTGGTTGGGTCTTGCGTCTGGGCTTTGTAGTGGTAGGTCTGATATGTGTTGCGGCGGCGCTGGTCGGGGCGCCGGCTGAATCGTAGCGAGGTAAGTGATGCCGTTGTCGATTGAAGATTACGCAATGATTGGCGATGGCCACACTGCGGCGCTGGTGGGACGCAATGGTTCGATCGACTGGCTGTGCCTGCCGCGGTTCGATACCGATGCCTGTTTTGCGGCATTGCTTGGCGGCCCAGCCAATGGCCGGTGGTTGCTCGCACCGGCCGATGGTGCGGGCAAGGTGAGTCGCCGCTATCGTGAGGGCACGCTGATCCTGGAAACCGATTTCGAGACCGAAGACGGCTCGGTGCGGGTCATCGACTGCATGCCGATGACGGATGGGCGCCGCAACGTGGTGCGCATCGTTGAGGGGCTGAAGGGACGAGTGCCAATGCGCATGGAGCTCATCATGCGCATGGACTACGGTTCCGTCGTCCCATGGGTGCATCACGCGGACGGCATGCTGATGGCAACGGCCGGGCCGGATACGCTGGAACTGCATTCAACCGTGGAGATGCACGGCGAGAACATGATGACCGTGGCCGAGTTCGCGGTGCGTGACGGCGAACGGCTGTCGTTCTCGCTTGCCCACCGGCCTTCCCACGAGAAGCCGGAGCCGGTGGTGGATGCCGAATGGGCAGTGCGCGCCACCGAGAAGGTCTGGCGTGACTGGTCCCGGCGCTGTGCGTACGAAGGGCCGTGGCGCGAGGCCGTGGTGCGTTCGCTGATCACGCTCAAGGCGCTGATCTACCACCCCACGGGCGGGATCGTCGCGGCGCCGACCACCTCGCTGCCGGAACAGTGGGGCGGCGTGCGCAACTGGGATTACCGCTATTGCTGGATCCGCGACGCCACCTTCACGCTCAATGCCATGCTGCTGGCGGGGTACCATGAGGAAGCCACCGCGTGGCGCGAGTGGCTGCTGCGCGCGGTGGCCGGCCGGCCGGAGAATCTGCAGATCCTGTACAGCATTACGGGCCGGCGACGTCTGGATGAGGTGGAGCTGCCCTGGCTCTCCGGCTACGCCAATTCGCGTCCGGTGCGTGTCGGCAATGCAGCCTCCACGCAGTTCCAGCTCGACGTGTACGGCGAGGTGATGGATACGCTGCACCTGGCGCGCGCCGCAGGCCTGGAGCCGGAGCGTGCGTCCTGGGAAATACAGGTCGTTGTGCTGCAGTTCCTGGAACGACACTGGCAGGATCCGGACGAAGGCATATGGGAGGTGCGCGGGCCACGGCGGCATTTCACGCACTCCAAGGTGATGGCCTGGGTGGCCTTTGATCGGGCGGTAAAGGACGCGGAGCGCTTTGGTCTTGACGGCCCCATCGACCGTTGGCGCCAGACACGCGATGCCATCCACGCGCAAATCTGTGAACGCGGCTTCGATTCGAAGCGCAACACCTTCGTGCAGTCCTATGGTTCGCCGCTTCTGGACGCGAGCCTGTTGCTCATGCCGCTGGTCGGCTTCCTGCCCGGTGATGATCCCAGGTTGCGCGGTACGGTCGAGGCCATCGAAAAAGAGCTTATGGTCGACGGACTGGTGCTGCGCTATTCGACCGATACCGATGTGGACGCGCTGCCGCCGGGAGAGGGCGTGTTCCTGCCCTGTTCATTCTGGCTGGCGGATTGCCTGGCGCTGATCGGCCGCCGCGACGAGGCGCTGGCGCTGTTCGAGCGCCTGCTCAAGCTGGCCAATGACGTCGGGCTGCTTGCCGAGGAATACGACACCCAGAAGAAGCACCTGCTCGGCAATTTCCCGCAGGCGCTGACCCACATGGCGCTGGTCAATACTGCACGGCTGCTGTCCATGCCGCAGGACGCGGCCGTGCATGCCGGAGAAACGGGCGAGCGGCCGGCAGCTTTCGTGGACCTGGATGTCGAGGGAGTCTGAGGTCCTGCGCTGAGCGGTTGGTCGGGGTTGGCCTGGGTCGCCCAGCTTATTCGTGATGATCGGCGACCTGCGCGATCAGCACACGGAATTCCTCTTCGGTCAGCGTGCGATTGGCAAATGCCTCGAACACGCCGGTGACGAAGCCCTGCTCCAGCCGGTTGAGCGGCTTCTCGCGTACCTCGATGCCCGGTGCCGTGAAACACATTTCGTTCATGGCGACGTTATAGCGCCGGGTTGCGGGTGTTGAGCGTGTAGGGGTTCGGCTACGTCGGCGATCCGCGACAGCCGCCGCGGATGCGGGAAATTCCCCGCGTTATGTCGCACCCAATGCCTGCTTGACCCGCTCGGCCCGGAACGGCGCGCGCCGGATCCGCACGCCGGTGGCGTCGAATATGGCGTTGGCCACCGCCGCAATCACCGGCTTGTGGGCACATTCGCCCGCGCCGTAGGGCGCCAGATCCGGCCGGCCGGGATTCGGGTCGCCGTTCACCAGCACCACTTCAATCTGCTCGGGTGTATCCGCATGGCGCAGGCTGGGGTGAGTGGCCCAGTCCACGCTGGTGACTTTCTCGGTATCGAACTGCACTTCTTCCCACAGGGCGCGCGACAGGCCATGGAGCATGCCGCACTCCACGGTGTGTTGCAGGCCCGCCGGGTTGATGACCAGTCCGCAGTCGTGCGCGCATACCAGGCGCCTGGCCCATACGCGGCCGGTATCGCGATTGACCTCCACTTCGGCGATGACCGCGACGATGGTGTTGCCGCGATAGGTATACGAGATGCCCCGTCCGACGAGCGTGTCGCCGCGCGTGGCATCGTGGCGCGGGCGGGGCGAGGGTCGATGGTCCCAACCGTATGCCATTGCTGCCGCCTCCAGCACCGCGATGGAGCGCGCCTTGCGGAAGACATCATCCTCGGTGCTGTTCCTGATCATCTCGAGCCGGAACTGCACCGGATCGGCTTTGGCCGCCGTCGCGAGTTCGTCGATGAACGATTCGAATGCAAACGTCACCTGCGGTCCGTTCGGGTCCCGCAGGTTGCCCGTGCGCAATGGCGTCTCCCACACCAGTGGCAGCGCGACGACATGCGCCTTCATGCGGCGGTTTGCGATGGCGTACTGCACGGAGGGCGTCGCGGCGCTGCCACGTCCAGGCTGTGCAGGGCGGCGGCCCATGAGCTGCGCGATGAGCACCGTGTCCGGCTCGTTGTACCAGAGATGATTGTGGTCGGCGGCAATCGCCTCGTACTCCAGTGCCACCAGCTTGCCGGCTGCGTCGAGTCCGCCGCGCAGCCGGAAAACATATGCCGGGCCCTTGGTGTCCCACGCGGTCTCCTCATCGCGCATCCATTGCACGCGTACCGGTCGACCAAGCTGCTTTGCCAGGAAGGCCGCTTCAAAGCCGGCGTCGTCGGCGGCGGTGCGCCCGTACACCTGCGGCCCATCCATGTAGACCACGCGCACGTTCTCGCGCGGCATGCCGAGGAAGGTGGCCACGCCATTGCGCTGGCCGTAGGACTTCATGTCGTTGGAGTAGATGGTCATCTGGCCGTTGGAAGGGTCGGCCAGCGCATGGGCCGGCCCGATGGCCGTGTGGCCCTGGAAGGGGACCTCGTATTCGGCCGTGATGACGTGCTTCGCGGTGGCGAACGCCGCGTCCGGGTTTCCCAGCTCCTCCGGGCGGCCACTGGCGACGGGCGCGGCACGGCGCATGAACGTGAACAGCTCGTTCGATGCGGGGAAGGGTGCCGTGGCGGGCTTCTTCCATTGCACCTGCAACTGCCGCGCGGCCTGGATGGCCTGCTCCTCACGTGCGGCGATCACCGCCACATAGTTGCCGTGTTGCACCACCTTGATGAAGCCAGGCACGTCGGCCACCGAGGATTCATCAATGTGCTGCAGCGTGGCGCCCGCGAACGGCGGACGCACGTTGCGCGCGTGGACCATGCCGGGCAGCTTCACGTCCACGGCCCACTTCGTGGTGCCCAGCACCTTGCCCGGAATGTCGTAACGCTGCAGGGACTTGCCCACCACGGCGAGCTCGTTGACCGGCTTGACCCCGGCCTTGCCGGTGACGGCATCCACGTTGCGGCCGGTGAGCGTGACGTTGAAGTGCCTGCCACCGATGAGTTCGGCGTAGGTCACCTGCTTCGCGGCGTCGGATTTCAAGCTGATCGTGGCGTTGCTCACGGCGAGCATCCCGACCGGCGCACCCAGATGCGCGCCACCGAGTTCCAGCAGCACGCGCCGCGCCTCGGCCGCCACGCGCCGCATCGGCCAGCCATCGCGCTCCACGCCGTCCGAGCCGCCCGAGCCGCCCTGGTCGGGGGTGATGTCGGTGCAGCCCATGATGAGGCGGGTCTTGTCGAAGGCGATGTCCAGCTCGTCGCACATCATCTGACGGAAGGCGGTGCCCGTGCCCTGGCCGCCATCGGTCTTGCCCACGTAGAAGGTGGCGGTGTTGTCCGGATGGATCACGATCCAGGTATCCAGTTGGCGGAAGTCCGGATCCGGATAGGGGCCGGCCGCGCCATCGGCAGCCAGCGCGCGCGCCGCCGGCAGCGCGCCCATGCTCAGCGAGATCGCCAGCACGCCGGAGCCCTTCAGGAAATCCCGTCGCGTGGCGGCGGGCAGCAGCACCGCGTTCACTTGGCTTCTCCGGCCATGTCGCGCGCGGCGCGTTTGATCGCCGCTTGCACGCGGTAGTAGGTCATGCAGCGGCACAGCGCGCCCTGCATCGCGGTGCGGATCTGTTCATCGTTGGGGTTCGGGTTGCGGTCCAGCAGCGCCTTGGCCGTCATGATCTGGCCGTTCTGGCAGTAGCCGCATTGCGCCGCCTGTTCCTCGATCCACGCCTGCTGCAGCGGGTGGGGTTCTGCCGTCCTTCGCAAGACCCTCCAGCGTGGTGATCTCGCCGCGTGCCGCCGAGACCGGCGTGATGCAGGAGCGCGTGGCGACGCCATCGATGATTACCGTGCACACACTGCACTGGCCGAGGCCGCAGCCGAAGCGCGGGCCGGACAGGTCGAGATCGTTGCGCAGGACATAGAGAAGCGGTGTTGCAGGATCCACGTCCACTTCATGCGTCGTCCCATTGACTTGCAGCTTGACGATGCTCATGGCTCAACCTCGAATGGCTGTTGCGAAGGCTGCCGGGTCAGACTAGGCCACGCTGAACGCAGTTTCAACATGGTTACGGCAGCCTTCAACCCGCGTCGCCCTGCAGCCATGAGCTGGCACGGAACGTGACCGCCTATCGGGGGCGGGGCGGGGGCGTGAAGACCAACCCTTCGGCTTCCAGTTGCCGGGTGGCTTCGGCTTCGCGCTGCAGCGCGCGTTGCGTCGTGGCCCGCGCTTCCATGCGCGCGGCGTGGTCCTGATACCGAGGGTATGGACTGACATCGAATTCTGCGCCGGCGACTCGCCAGAATACCCAATACAGGTATGGATCCATCGCGCTCCAGTTCGGGCCATACCACCACTGGCCAGCCGCCAGCCTGTCTTCGACGAGTTGAAAATACTCGCACATGGCCTTGGCGCCGCTCTCCCAGACGGCAGCCGCGCCTGCCTGTCCGGCGAACAGTTGCGGCATGCGGATGCGGGTAACCAGTGGGTGCAGTGTCGATGCACAGAAGCACAGGTCGGCGAGCTGTCGCGCCTTGTCGAGCGGTGCGTCCGCCGGCGGCATCAGGCGCGCCGACGGGTAGCACGCGTTCAGATACTCGATGATGGCCACATTCTCGGTGAGTGCTTCGCCATCCAGCACCAGCGCCGGGACCTTCCCTTTCGGGTTGAACTGGCGGTACGCGCCGGACTTGTGCTCGCCCTTCATGAAGCGAATCACCCGGTACTCATAAGGTATGGCCAGCTCTTCCAGGCAAATTGCCGTCACCCGGGCGCATGTGCCCGGCGCGGCGTACAGGATTGCGTTCATGGGTACTCCCCGGGCGGCTGGTGGCGGTGCAAGCGCCTGCTCCAAGTGATGGTCGGGGTGACAGGATTTGAACCTGCGACACCTACGTCCCGAACGTAGTGCTCTACCAGGCTGAGCTACACCCCGACTTGGGTGGGCGCGGGAGTTTAAGCGATGCGCCCGCGCCGATGCCACTTCCGATTGGCTACCGGTCCCGCTCCACGGCAACTTCCGCCAGCCCGGCCAGGGCGTCCCGGTAGCGCGAGGCCGGCACGGGCGCGAGCGCGGCCATGGCGGCACGGGATTCGGCCAGTGCCCGCTCGCGGGTGTAGTCGATACCGCCGGTGGTGTCGATGGCGGCGAGGATGCGCGCCAGATCCGGCTCGGTTCGATCCTCCTCGCCGGCCGTGAGCACCACGTCGCGGATCAGCTCGCGCTCGGCCGGCGAGCCGCGCTGCAGCGCGTGGATCAACGGCAGGGTCATCTTGCCCTCGGCCAGGTCCTCGCCCAGGTTCTTGCCGCGGCTGGCCGGGTCGGAGCGGTAGTCGAGCACGTCGTCGATGAGCTGGAACGCGGCGCCCAGGTGCCGGCCATATGTCGCCAGCGCGGTCTGCACGTCCTGTCCCGCGCCGGCCAGCACGGCGGCCACTTCGGCCCCCGCCTCGAACAATTTGGCGGTCTTGCGGTGGATCACTTCCAGGTAGCGCTCCTCGCTGGTTTCCGGGTCCTGCGCGTTCATCAGCTGCAGCACTTCGCCTTCGGCGATCACGTTGGTGGCGTCGGCCATGATCTCCATGACGCGCTGTACGCCGATGGCCGCCATCATCTGGAACGCCCGCGAATACACGAAATCCCCCACCAGCACGCTGGCCTCGTTGCCGAACAGCGCGTTGGCGGTCTCGCGGCCGCGGCGCAGCGAGGAGTGGTCCACCACGTCGTCGTGCAGCAGAGTGGCGGTGTGGATGAATTCGATGAACCCGGCGGCCTCGTGGTGCCGGCCGCCTTCCAGGGGCCGGGGCGCGGCCGCCGCGTGGGCCGACAGCAGCACGATCAGCGGCCGCAGGCGCTTGCCGCCACCGGCCACGATATGCTCGGCCACGGTGCTGACCAGGGGCACGGCGCTGTCCAGGCGCAGCCGGATGACCCGGTCCACGGCCGTCAGGTCCGTGGCCACCAGCTCCCTGATTTGCTCCAGCGTCATCGAGACCGCCCACAACCCTTCACAGCAGGGGCGAATGGTAGCAGCCGGGGCCGCAAGTGGCTGTCCGGCCGGGAAAAAACCGGTGATTTCCGGTTTGACCGCCGCCCGGCCGGCCATTAGAATGCGCGGCCTTTCCGCTTGGAGCCCCTCCATGTACGCCGTGATCGCCACCGGTGGCAAACAGTACCGGGTAGAAAAAGACAGCCTGCTGAAGGTCGAGAAGCTCGACGTCGCCCCGGGCGAAGCGGTTTCCTTCGACCAGGTGCTGCTGGTGGCCGATGGCGCAGACATCAAGGTCGGCAAGCCGCTGGTCGAGGGTGCCAAAGTCAGCGCCACCGTGGAGAGCCACGGGCAGGGCGAGAAGAAGGTCATCGTGAAGTTCCGTCGCCGCAAGCACTACAAGCGTGCGGGCAATCATCGCCAGCAGTACACGCTGGTGAAGATCACGGGCATCGCTTAAGGAGTCATTGAGCCATGGCACACAAGAAGGCAGGCGGCAGTACCCGCAACGGTCGCGAATCGCACAGCAAGCGCCTGGGCGTGAAGCGCTTCGGCGGCGAACAGGTGCTGGCCGGCAACATCCTGATCCGCCAGCGCGGCACGCCGGTGAAGGCGGGCCCGGGCGTGGGCACCGGCACGGACCATACGCTGTTCGCGCTGGTCACGGGCAAGGTGGAGTTCGTCAAGAAGGGCAAGGACGGCCACAAGTACGTGACCGTGGTGCCGAACGCCTGAAGCCGAAGGCGTCCTGCTTCGAACCTGCTGACCCCGGCCTCGCGCCGGGGTTTGCGTCTGTGGGAACCGATCCATGAAATTCGTCGATGAAGCGACCCTGAAGGTGCACGCCGGCAACGGCGGGCGCGGCTGCGTCAGTTTCCGGCGCGAGAAGTTCATTCCCTTCGGCGGCCCGGATGGCGGCGATGGCGGCAATGGCGGCAGCGTGTTCCTGCGCGCCAAAGACGGCATCAACACGCTGGCGGACTTCCGCATCCAGCGCACCTACAAGGCGAAGAACGGCGAGGGCGGTTCGGGCAACGACTGCACCGGTCGCGGCGGTGCGGACCTGTACGTCGACGTGCCGGTGGGCACCACGGTCACCGACACCGAGACCGAGGAGGTGCTGGGTGACCTGAAAGTCGCCAGCGCGGAGCTGAAGGTCGCCCAGGGCGGCAAGGGCGGCTTCGGCAACACGCGCTTCAAGTCCAGCACCAACCGCGCGCCGCGCCAGTTCGGCTCGGGCCTGCCGGGCGAGCGGCGCATCCTGGGTCTGGAGATGAAGGTCATCGCCGACGTCGGGCTGCTGGGCCTGCCCAATGCCGGCAAGTCCACGCTGATCCGCGCCGTGTCGGCCGCCAGCCCGCGCGTCGCGGACTATCCGTTCACCACGCTGTATCCGAACCTGGGCGTGGTGAATGTCGGCCAGCACCGCAGCTTCGTGATGGCCGACATCCCGGGCCTTATCGAAGGCGCCGCCGAAGGCGCGGGCCTGGGCCACCGCTTCCTGAAGCATCTGCAGCGCACCCGCGTGCTGCTGCACCTGATCGACATCGCGCCGCTCGACCCGCAGGCCGATCCGGTCGACGATGCGCAAGGCCATCGTCAGTGAGCTGAAGAAGTTCGACCCGGAGCTTGCCGCCAGGCCGCGCTGGCTGGTGCTCAACAAGATGGACCTGCTGCTGCCGGAAGAGGCGATCGAGCGCGCCACGAAGATCGTGCGCGCGCTGCGCTTCAAGGGCCCGGTGTTCCTGATCTCCGGTGCCACCGGCGAGGGCACGCGGCCGCTGGTGGAGGCGGTGATGCACCTGCTCGAAGACCTGGCGGCGGGGCGCGAGCCGCAGGTGAAGGGCGCCTTCGAGGTTGCATTGCCCCGGGCCGTGAAGAAAGTGGCCGGGAAGGCGTTGCGAAAGCCGGCCGCGCGGCGCGTGCGCGCCGCGCGAAAGTGACCTCGGTCGAAGGCATTGGCGCGGCGAACCGCGCCGAAGCCGAGGGCTATCTCGCGCGCCATGAGGATTCGGCGCAGTTCCTGTGCGGCGCCTCGGCCCGCTACTGATTGCCGGCCTGGATCAGATGCACGTCCCGCTGCGGGAACGGGATGCTGATGCCTTCCGCATCGAACGTGACCTTCACCTTCTCGGTGGTGTCGAACTTGAACGGCCAGTAGTCGGCGGACTTCAGCCACACGCGCATGATGAAGTTCACCGAGCTGTCGGCCAGCTCGCCCACCAGGATCTGCGGTGCCGGATCCGGCAATACCCGCTCGTCGGCTTCCACGATGCGCTTGAGCACGGCCTTCACCTTGGCGATGTCGTCGTCATAGCCCACGCCGAAGACCAGGTCCAGTCGCCGGGTCTCCTTGGCCGAGTAGTTGGTGATGCTGTCGCTCATGATCTTCGAGTTCGGCACGACCACACGGCAGTTGTCCGGCGTGTTCAGGACCGTGGAGAACACCTGGATCTCGTCGACCACGCCGGCGGTGCCACCGGCCTCGATGTAGTCGCCCTTCTTGAACGGGCGGAACACCACCATCAGGAAGCCGGCCGCGAAGTTGGCAAGCGACCCCTGCAGGGCCAGGCCGATGGCCAGGCCGGCGGCGCCGATGATGGCCACGAAGGAGGTGGTCTTGACGCCGATCCGCTCCAGCGCCGCCAGCACCACGAACACCATCAACCCGATGTAGGTCATGTTGGCAACGAAGCCGATGATGATCGGATCCAGCTCGCGCTTGCCCATCACGCGGCGCACGATCTTGCGCGCCACGCGGGCGCCCCAGGCGCCCAGGATCAGGATGACGACGGCGAACAGCAGCGGCAGGGCGTACTCCTGCGCATAGGCCTGGAGATGCTCCGGGCTGAACATCTTCTGGGCTTCGTTGGCGGCTTGGCTGACAGCTTCTGTGGCTTCCACGGATGTGCTTCCTTCAATAGGACAGAGCCCGCGCACGGCGGGCCCTGTATGGAATCAGCTTGGCCCGTTGCGGGCGAGCGCTCTAGCGGGCTGCGGCTTTGGCGCGGGCAGCCAGCCGGCTCTTGTGGCGGGCGGCCTTGTTGCGGTGGATCAGGCCCTTGGAGACCATCGCGTCGATGACCGGCTGGGCTTCCTTGAACGCGGCGCGGGCCTGGTCCTTGTCGCCGGAGGCCGAAGCTTCCACCGACTTGCGGATGGAGCTGCGCAGTCGTGAGCGGTTCGCCACATTGATGGCGCGATGCTTGACCGACTGACGGGCTGCCTTCTCTGCCGACTTGGTGTTGGCCACGTTCGAAATCTCCGCCGCAGAAACCTGCTCATTTTGGGGGCGCGTAGTGTGGGCAGTGAGCCGCCCGAAGTCAACCGCGGCGGGCCGGGCAGGCGGAGCTAAGCCCCCGCCGGACGGGCACTTTTTCCGGTTGGTTCTGCTAGGCTGCCGCGGCGATGAGCCGCCCCCTGCTGCAGCACACTTCCAAGGCCGGACTGGCCACCCTGCTGTCCCGGATCGCCGGGCTGCTCCGGGACTCCTTCATGGGGCAGGCGCTGGGCGTGGGGCCCATCTCCGATGCCTTCTACGTGGCATTCAAGATTCCGAATTTCCTGCGGCGGTTGTTCGCCGAAGGTGCCTTTTCGCAGTCCTTCGTGCCGGTGATTTCCGAGTACAAGACCCGGCGCGGCGAGCAGCAGGTACGCGAGCTGGTCGCCGGCGTGTCCGGAACGCTGGGAGCCGTGCTGTTTGTGCTCAGTGTCATCGGTGTGGTGGCCGCGCCGCTGATCATCTGGCTGTTTGCACCACGCTGGGGCTTTGCCTCGGCCGACGAGTTCGGGCTCGCCGTGCAGATGCTGCGCTGGACGTTCCCGTACCTGTTCTTCGTCTCGCTGGTGTCCCTGTGTACCGGTGCGCTGAACAGCCACGGCAGCTTCTTCACGCCAGCGCTCACACCGCTGGTGATGAATCTGGTGCTGATCTTCGTGGCGCTCGTGTTCGCCACGCACAGCGCCAACCCCGGCCACGTGCTGGCCATTGGTGTGTTCGTTGCGGGGTTGCTCCAGCTGCTGTACCTGCTGCCTGTCATGGCGCGTCACGGATTGCTGTCGCGACCGCGCTGGCATCCGCAACTGGCAGGCGTGCGGCGCGTGGGCAAGCTGATGGTCCCCGGGATAGTGGGCTCGTCCATGGCGCAGATCAGCCTGCTGCTGGACACGCAGATCGCCACCGCGCTGGTCACCGGCAGTGTGACCTGGCTGTACTTCGCCGACCGCCTGATGGAATTCCCGCTGGGCGTGTTCAGCATCGCGCTGGCCTCCGCGATCCTGCCGGGCCTGTCCGCGCATCATGCCGCGCGGGCCACGGAGCAGTTCTCCGGCACGCTGGACTGGGCGTTGAAGCTGGTGCTGCTGCTGGCCACGCCCGCCGCGGTGGGCATGCTCACCTTCGCGGGGCCGATCACCGCGATGATCTTCGGCTACCGGAACTTCGGCCTCCATGACGTGCAGAAGACCAGCTATGCATTGATGGCCTACTCCTGGGGCCTGCTCGGCTTCAGTCTGGTGAAGGTGCTGGTGCCCGGCTACTACGCGCGCCAGAACACGCGCCGGCCGGTTCGCGTCGCGATCATTGCGCTGGCGGTGACCGTGGCATTGAACGTGCTGGTGGTGCTGCCGCTGGCACACTTCGGCTTTCCCAATCCGCACACGCTGATCGCCACATCCACCGGTATCGGCGCGGGCCTGAACTCCTTCCTGCTGTGGCGCGGCCTGCGTCGCGAGGGTGTGCTCCGGCACGGCGCCGGCTGGCCCGCGTTCCTGGCGCGCGTGCTGATTGCCAACCTGTTGATGGGTGCGCTGCTGTGGTGGCTGGCCGGGGATACCGCGCACTGGGTGGCGATGCACTTCATGCAGCGAGTGGCCCGTGGCGGTGCCGGGATCGTGCTGGGTGCGGCACTGTACTTCGGGGTGCTGTATCTGAGCGGCATGCGCTACCGCCACCTGCGTGGCGTGGTGGCCTGATGCGCCTGATGCGGGCACTGCCGGATGTCGCGGCCGGCGCCAGCCCGGCGCCCGGGTTCGTGGCTGCGATCGGCGGCTTCGATGGCATTCACCTCGGCCATCGCGCGCTGATCCGGCGCACCCGCGAGCTGGCGGCAGCACAGGACCGCACCAGCATGGTGTTGAGCTTCGAGCCGCTGCCGAAGGAGTACTTCTCGCCCGGGTCGCCGCCGGCGCGCCTGACCAATTTCCGCGAGCGCTGGCGGGCGCTGCAGAACGATGGTCCGCAGGTGCTGTGCCTGCTGCATTTCAACGAACGCCTGCGCGGGCTGGATGCGGCTCAATTCGCCGCCATGCTGGTGGGCGGCGGAGTGCGGCAGATCGTGATCGGCCACGATTTCCGTGCCGGCCGGGGTGGCAAGGCCGATGCCGAGTGGTTCCAGCGCGAGGGGGCGGGCTTCGGGCTGGCCGTGGACGTGGTGGCACCGGTGATGGGCCAGGGGCTGCGCGTGGGCAGTCATGCCATCCGCACCGCACTGGCCGCGGGCGAGCTGCCGTTGGCAGCAAGCTTGCTCGGCCGGCCCTACACCATGTGCGGGCGCGTGGTGCCCGGCGACCGGCTTGGCCGTCAGTTCGGCTTTCCCACTGCCAATATCAGGCTGGCGCGACGGCGGGCCCCCATCGACGGTATCTTTGCCGTCCGCGTTCGCGCCTCCGGCGCTCGTCTGGGTGATGGCGTGGCCAGCGTCGGCACGCGGCCGACGGTGGGCGGGCAAGTGCCGCTGCTTGAAGTGCATCTGTTCGATTTCGCGGGTGACCTGTACGGGCGCGAGCTGGAAGTGGAATTCGTGGCGCGGCTGCGCGAGACGCTGCGTTTTGACAACGTGGACGTGATGATCGAGCAGATGCATCGCGATGCCGCGGCCGCGCGTGCGGCGCTGGCGACTAACTGAGAAGGGGACTGCACGGGTGGCGGATTACAAGGGTACGGTGAACCTCCCACGCACGGATTTCGCGATGAAAGCCGATCTGGCACGACGCGAACCGCAGATGCTCAAGTGGTGGGAGGACAACGACATCTACGGCGAGCTGCGCAAGGTCGCGAAGGGCCGGCCGCGCTTTGCCCTGCATGACGGCCCGCCGTATGCCAATGGCGCGATTCACCTGGGCCATGCCGTGAACAAGATCCTGAAGGATCTGGTGATCAAGTCGCGCACGCTGGATGGCTACGACTCCCCCTACGTGCCGGGCTGGGACTGCCATGGCCTGCCGATCGAGATGCAGGTGGAGAAGAAGCACGGGCGTGTCGGCCAGAAGCTGGACGCACGGGCTTTTCGCGCCGCCTGTCGCGACTATGCGCAGAAGCAGCTCGACCTGCAGCGGCGGGATTTCCAGCGACTCGGCGTGCTCGGCGACTGGGACCGGCCCTACGTGACGATGGATCCGAAGTACGAGGCCGAGCAGATCCGCACGCTGGGCAAGGTCATCGCCAACGGCCATGTCTATCTGGGCGCCAAGCCGGTGTACTGGTGCCTGGATTGCCGCTCGGCGCTGGCGGAGGCCGAGGTCGAATACGAGCCGCATCATTCGCCGGCCGTTGATGTGGCGTTTCGCGTCGTGGACGGCGCCGACTTCGCGCGCCGCATAGCCGCACCGGCCGATCACGTGGCCGACAGCGCGGTGGTCATCTGGACCACCACGCCGTGGACCCTGCCGGCCAACGAGGCCGTGGCGCTGCGCGCGGATTTCTCCTACCTGCTGCTGGAATTTGCGCGCGCCGGCAAACGCGAGCGGGTGGTGCTGGCCGAGGGGCTGGCACCGGCATGCCTGGAGCGCTATGGCGTGACGGCGGGCGATACGCACGAGCTGGCGCGCTTCGAGGGCCGCGCGCTGGAGGGCCTGCTGCTGCAGCATCCCTTCCAGGAACGGCAGGTGCCGGTGATTCTGGGCGACCATGTCACGCTGGAGGCCGGCACCGGCGCCGTGCACACCGCGCCCGCGCATGGCCTGGACGACTACAACGTCGGGCCGCCGCTACAAGCTGCCGGTGGTCAGCCCGGTAAGCACGGACGGCCGCTTCAAGCCCGATACGCCGCTGGTCGGCGGCATGAAGCTGGCCGAGGCCAACAAGGTCATCGTCGAGACGCTGGCTACCAACGGCGCACTGTTGCATCACGCGCAGATCGAGCACAGCTATCCGCACTGCTGGCGCCACCACACGCCGGTGATCTTCCTGGCCACGCCACAGTGGTTCATTTCGATGGATCGCAAGGGACTGCGCGCCAGCACGCTGCGCGATATTCCGCAGGTGAAGTGGATCCCGGCATGGGGCGAGGCGCGCATCCGCGGCATGATCGAAGGGCGGCCCGACTGGTGCATCTCGCGCCAGCGCACCTGGGGCGTGCCGATCACGGTGTTCCTGCACAGGGAAACCGGCGAAATGCACCCGCGCACGCAGGAATTCATCTACCAGGCGGCGGCGCGAGTGGAGCAGGACGGCATCGATTCCTGGTTCGAGCTGGATCCGCGCGAGATGCTGGGCGACGAGGCCGACCAGTACCGCAAGGTCACCGACGTGATGGACGTGTGGGCGGACTCGGGCGTGAGCTTCGAGGTGGTGGGCAAGGAGCGGCCCGAGCTTGCCGCGCCGCTGGAAATCTACCTGGAAGGTTCGGATCAGCACCGCGGGTGGTTCCACAGCTCGCTGTTGATGTCCGAAGCGCTGTACGAGCGCCCGCCTTACCGGAACGTGCTCACCTACGGATTCACCGTGGACGAGAAGGGCCGCAAGATGTCCAAGTCGCTGGGCAACGTGGTGGCGCCGGACAAGGTGTTCTCCACGCTGGGCGCGGACGTGCTGCGCCTGTGGGTGGCGGCCACCGACTACACCAGCGAGATGAGCGTCTCGGAGGAAATCCTCAAGCGCAGCGCCGATGCCTATCGGCGCATGCGCAACACGGTGCGCTTCCTGCTGGGCAATCTGGCCGGCTTCGATCCGGCGCACGATGCGCTGCCCATCGGCGAGCTGATTGATTTCGATGCCTGGGCGATCGGCCGCGCGGCACGTCTACAGCAGGAAATCATCTCGGCATATCGCGACTACCAGTTCCACGTCGTCTACCAGCGCGTCCACAATTTCTGTGTGAACGATCTGGGCGGTCTGTACCTGGACGTGCTGAAGGATCGCATGTACACGACGCCGGCGACTGGCCATGCGCGGCGCTCGGCCCAGACGGCGATGTACCACATCCTGCAGGCCATGGTGCGCTGGCTGGCGCCGATACTCTCTTTCACGGCGGAGGAAATCTGGCAGGTCATGCCCGGCCGGGACGCGGCGCCGAAGTCCGTGTTCTTCACCACCTGGCACGAGTTCCCGGCAGTGCCTGTTGCCACCATCGACTGGGATGCGCTGATCACGCTGCGTCAGGCGGTGCAGCGTGAACTGGAGAAGCTGCGCGAGGCGGGAACCATCGGCGCGCCGCTGGAGGCAGTGGTGGATATCTACGCGCTGCCCGAGTTTGCCAGCCGCTACAACGCGCTCGGCGAGGAGCTGCGCTTTCTGACCATTACCTCCGGTGCGCGTGTGCACGAGGCGCACGCCGCGCCGGATGCCGCGGTGGCCGCGGAGACCGGTAATACGGTGATTCCCGGCGTGTGGCTGCAGGTCCGGCGCAGCAGTGGCAACAAGTGCGTGCGTTGCTGGCACCTGACCGATGATGTCGGCAGCGACCCGGCGCACGCGCAACTGTGCGGGCGCTGTGCGGGCAACATTTCGGGTCGGCCGGAGCATCGCCGCCATGTCTGAGCGGGCCGCCGGCTGGCGGGTGTCGGGTCTGGCCTGGTGGCCGCTGGGCGTGGCCATGCTGGTGATCGACCAGGTCAGCAAGGAGCTGATCCAGCAATTGCTGATGTTGCAGCAGAGCGTGTACGTGCTGCCGGTGCTGGACATCGTGCGTGCACAGAACACGGGCGCGGCATTCAGCTTCCTGGCCGGCGCCGGCGGCTGGCAGCGCTGGTTGTTCACGTTGTTCGCGCTGGCCGTCAGTGCGGGTCTGCTCATCGCGTTGCGGCGTGCGCCGATGGCGTTGCAGCGCCTGCAGAACGCCGGGCTCATGCTGATCGTCAGCGGCGCGCTGGGCAACGCGATCGACCGCCTCCGGCATGGCTATGTCGTTGATTTCGTGCATGTCCACTGGCATGACGCCTACTTCCCGGCTTTCAATGTCGCGGACAGTTGCATTACGGTGGGCGCCGGGCTGATCCTGCTGGACGCGTTGCTGGAGTGGCGGCGCGAACATCGGGTGAACAAGGGGCGAGCGGAGTAGAGGA
The DNA here is from genome assembly GCA_963812195.1 of uncultured Gammaproteobacteria bacterium. Taxonomy (GTDB): domain Bacteria; phylum Pseudomonadota; class Gammaproteobacteria; order Steroidobacterales; family Steroidobacteraceae; genus ZC4RG30. The sequence continues at coordinate 406,364 of CAWEUI010000001.1, read as the reverse complement.
TGCAGATCCTGCTGGCCAGTCCGCGCGGCTTCTGCGCCGGCGTGGATCGCGCCATCGACATCGTCGAGCGCGCCATCGAATTGTTCGGTGCGCCGATCTACGTGCGGCACGAGGTGGTGCATAACCGCCACGTCGTGGACCGCCTGCGCGACCTGGGTGCGCGCTTCGTCGAGGAGCTGGACGAAATTCCCGATGGCGCCACCGTGATCTTCTCCGCGCATGGTGTATCCAGTTCCGTCGAAGAGGAGGCCGAGCGGCGTGGTTTCGAGGTGTTCGACGCCACCTGCCCGCTGGTCACCAAGGTGCACCTGGAAGTCGTGCGTTACGCGCGCGAGGCGCGCGACGTGGTGCTTATCGGTCACGCCGGCCATCCGGAAGTCGAAGGCACGATGGGACGCTTCGACACCTCCTTCGGCGGCGCCATTCATCTTGTGGAGAACGTGGCCGGCGCGCGCAGTCTCACCGTGCGGCGTCCGGACAAGCTGGCGTTCGTTACGCAGACCACGCTGTCGGTGGACGATACGCAGGCGATCGTGGATGTGCTGCGCGAGCGCTTCCCGCACCTGCGGGCCCCGCGCATCGAGGACATCTGTTACGCCACGCAGAACCGCCAGGACGCGGTGAAGAAGCTGCTCACCGAATGCGACGTGCTGGTGGTGGTGGGTTCGGCCACCAGCTCCAATTCCAACCGGCTGCGTGAGCTCGCCGACCGTGCCGGCATTCCGGGCTACCTGGTCGACGGGCCGGATAACCTGCAGTCAGGCTGGTTCGAGGGCCGCAGGGCGGTGGGCGTCACCGCAGGGGCTTCGGCACCGGAGGTGCTGGTGCAGGAGGTGGTGCAGCGGCTCAGGTCCTGGGGTGGCGAGGAGCCGCGCCAGATCGTCGGGCGCGAGGAGCACGTGGTGTTCAGCCTGCCCAAGTCACTGCGGCCCACGGCCGCGCGCGGCTAGTCGCGCACCCGTCAGCGCCAGCACAGCGCCGTTGTATCGCGGCCCTGCGCGTCCGTCGCGGTGCGCCTGCCTTTTTCATCGATCGTGAATGATGCGCAGGAGTGGTCGGCGCTCTGGCGGCCCTGGGGCGTGGGGCGCGCGCTGGCCCGGAAGCCCTGACCTCCTGCACGCAGCTCGATGGCAAGGCGGTAGTTGCCGTCGAAGCTGTGCGGCGCGAGACCAAGGCCGCCCCGATCCCGTGACTGGGTGAGCTGGTCGGTGTAGGCGTCCACGCTCTGATAGTGCAGCTCCTCGTCATGCGCGATGCCGAGCAATGCCAGTCGCGCGTCATTGCGCTGCGCACGCCGCACGATGGCGCCGTAGCCGGGAAGCGCGATGGCGGCTAGAAGGGCCACGATGACCAGCGTGGTCAGCAGTTCCAGCAGTGAGAAGCCCCGGCGCTTCATTCGGCATCCTCGCGCAACCACCAGGTGCGGTGCGGGCGCAGGTCCACGTCGCAGGCGGCGATGTGTGTGTCGCCGAACAGGCAGCGCGCCGTGGTGGGCTGTGCATCGCTCTGGTCCACGGCAAGGGAGAGGCCGGTATCGATTGGCAAGTTGGCGTCCATGGCCCTGCGCCAGTTGCCCGTCGGGTCCGCCACAGGCCGGCGCTGCGCAAGGTTCAATGTCTCGACGCTGAATGCAGCGCTGCAGCCGGCCGTGGAACCGGCGATCGCGAACACCGTGGTGCCGGCTGTCGTCAGCGAAGCGCTGAGCACATCGCCGCTGCCGAGCTCGATGAACCAGCCGGCCCCTGCCGCGTCGGCGGCGTGATTGTTCAGGTCCGTGACCTGCAGCAGATCGCTTTCGCGCAGTGGCTGCCAGTCCCGATACTGCGAGTCGGTCCAGGCTTCAAAAGGCGTTGCGTCACGCAGTACGTAGAAGCGGTTGTTGGCATCGGGACTGCCTGGCGCTGCGGTGCCCAGCGCGATGCTGAACCAGGGCGCTGTGCCGGGCGCACTCATCAATGCGACGTCCGGTGGGGCAAGGAAACCGCGGCCGGCACTGTTGCTGAAGTCGGCAAACACACCGCCGCTGGCCCAGGCATCGGCAGCGGCGCCATTGTGCAGGTCGAAGCGCCACAACCTGCCATCGCGGTCACCGGCATAGAGGCGGTCGTCCAGGCGGTCTCCGTCGGTGTCCAGCGCAACGAGGCTGCCGCCAAACGGTGCCGTCATGGCGGCAAACCGCTGCTGTGCCGGGGCCGCGGCGCCGGCCGCCCACAGCAGCGCACCGCTGCGGGCGTCGATGACCTGCAGCGTGGGCGAGGATCCGCCGACGAGCAGGGCCCGCAGCGGGGCCGATCCACCGATTCGCACGGTCAGCGGGACCGGCGGCTTGGGCAGACAAGCCGACGGTTCGCCTGCGCCAGCGGTGGCGACGCCGATGCCGGTGCATAGCAGCAGCGCGACAACCGCGCGCCTCACGGTGCACCCATTGCCACCGGGACCAGGCGGACCACGCCCTGCTTCTGCACGGAGCGCGCGTTGCGTGGTGCATATCCGGTACTGGTGATCTCGTAATGCCGGGCCACGATGCGGCCCGCGCTGTAGCCCGTCGCAATCCGTACGTCGGGCCCGGACTGCACTTCCACATGCACCCTGCTATTGCTTTCAGCAAGGGGATGAAGGTCGCGCACGAATTGCACCGGGGCGGTGGCCGTGCCCAGTTGCCGCAGGGCCTGATCAATTCCGATGTCGGCCAGCTCGAAGGCGCGCTGCTGATAGATGCGGGCACTGGACAGCGCGGTGCCGAACAGCGCGTCCTGGAACGTGCCGGCGACGTACAGACCGACCACGGCCAGCACCGCCAGCACGGCCAGCACCGCGAACCCCTCAGCTTGCGGGCGCATTGCGCAGGGTGAAGTCGCGTGTGATGGTGAGGCGGCGCAGCGGCTGCGCCGCACGCCGGTCGGCCTGGTCCGCGCACAACACGAGCGTGACGCGCACGCTGCGTGGTGCGTCCGGCGCCGGCAGGATCGTGGCTTGCAATTTCTGGACACCGGGCATGACCTCCCTGTCGATGAACGCGGGGCTGCCGGCGAAACTGCCCAGGGACTTCACGCGCAGCGCCGCAGTGGAGGGATCGCCATCGGCTGCCAGCGCGACGTAGTACACCTGCAGCAGCAGGTTGCTGCGTTGCATTCCCGTCGGCGTTGCCGTGCTGCCGGTGTCGTTCCATGCCACCCGACCCTGCGTCATGGATGACAGCCATTGCATGCGACCGGGCGCGGCCGCGGCGGGCCGGGCCGAGGCGCGGCGAATGGTCAGTTGCATGGAGTTGTCCATCGCACCGCCGTGCGCGGCACAGGCGAGCTGGTAGGTCGGGGCCACTTCGACGGCGACATCCAGACGCCGGGGCAACGCCAGCCCGCAACGCAGTGCGCCAGGCGGAATGGAAGCCTGGTCCAGCGGCGCGGGCGGCGGCGCGGCGCCGAAGTACCCGGCCATCTGCAGCTCCGGCGCCAGCGTTGCAAACACATACTGGGCCCGCTCGTGCAGGATCTGCTCGACGCGTGCCTCATGCCATGCCGCGCCGCCGTGCGCCCACGCCGTCAGGCCGCCGGCGATCAGCAGGCTCAACAGCAGCGTCGCGACCATCAGCTCCGTGATGGTGAAGCCGCGATGGTTCATGGCGCGGCTCCGGAGTCCGGCGCAAGCAATGGCTGCACCAGTTGCGTTGCCGTAGCTCTGGCCGGCGCCGGCAACTGGCTCTGCAGGCGCGCATTCCAGGTGGCCAGCAGCGGATCGACACTGGCACCGGCCGGCAAGGCGCGCCGCTGCTCGAGCAGATCCGCCGCGAGATCCACGGCCCGACCTTCCAGCACGGCCGCGTGGGTGGCGTGCATGCTTTGCAGCAGTGCGGCGATGGCCGCCAGCAACACCACTGCAAACAGCAGCAGCGCCACGAGCGCGTCGATCAATGCGAAGCCTGTCGAGGTGCGTGGCTGAGGCAAGCCGCTTCTCCCTGGTGGATGTGCCCAATCTAGCGATGGCGATGTGCGCCGTGGCCGCGCATTTCTGCCGTACATGAGGCGATTCCCCCGGCGGGTAGGCGGGTCTTATGGATTCGTGCAGAGCGCCGTGGCAACCGGGCGCTCCACGCGCGGTCGGCCGGTCTGGCTGATGACGATGGCGATTCCTGCCGACGGCGCGGCCGGGTGACAGAACCGGAATGTAACGGTCGCGGCGGCGCCGGGGCGTGGCTGGAACGCGGCATAGCCGCGCGTGCCCGTTACGAACACGCCTGCCGGCAGTTGCCACTCGCGCAGGATTTCATCGGCTGCCTCCCGGCGCCTGTCCGTGCCGCCGGGCGCATTGGCAAACACCAGCCATTGCCTGCCGCCGAAGCCGCAGACGGTGCCATCCGGGCTGGGGCAAACCGTGATGTCCGCGCCGCGCGCCAGGGCGAGGCGGCGGCCCAGCTGCAGTGCCGCCAGCGTCTTGCTGGATGCGGTACGCACCGCGGCAACGCCGCGCTGGCGGGCCAGACCGGGCACGGCCAGGGCCAGCAGGATGGCGCCAATGGACATCGCCACCAGCAATTCGAGCAGTGTGAAGCCGCGCCTTTCCATGCGGCGCACTGTGCCGCCGCCCACGCGCATTCGGGCGGCCCATTTGGGGCCGGATCGAGCCGATTTCAGGCGGAATTTCCCAAGGCCTGTATCTTCCCCTAGAATGCGCGCCCGGCCGCCGGAGTAGCTCAGTTGGTAGAGCACGTCATTCGTAATGATGGGGTCGTAGGTTCGATTCCTATCTCCGGCACCATCCCTCCCTGAGTCCTTGCCGCGCGTGCCCGCTCGCAGGGACAGCTGCAGTGCACGAGCTGTACCGCGTTGTGCCCCTCGCGCGTCGGCTTGAGATCCACTTCACCGAGTCCTGTGTTGCGCACGCACGCGCTCAGCGCGATGCTGTTCGCCCACGCATTTGCTCGCAGCGAGGAGGGAACCCATGCGCAGGCAAGTCCAAAGATCTCGTGGTGTGTTGATTGCCGTGCTGCTGGGCGCGATGAGCGCGGCACATGCCACGGACGCAGATCGCCAGCAGACGAGCTTCCGTGAAGTCCAGCAGCAGGCCGTGCAGGCATTGCTGGCAGCCGGCGATGCGGACTCGCTGGCGGCGGCCGCTGAATTCTCCTACATGTTGAAGCACGACGGCACGCACCGCTATGCACTGCTCACGCGTGCGGTGCGGCTCGCGCCGGATCGGGCCGATCTGGTATGGCTGCAGATCAGCGCGTGTGTGCAGCTCGATTCGTGCGACCCGGCACCCCTGGCCGCGACCTTGCATCGCCTGGATCCGTATAACGGGGCGGCGTGGGGGGCACTGCTCGACCGGGCCATCAAGGCTGGCGACCTGCAGGCCACGACGCATTATCTGGACCAGATCGGCAACTCGAAGCGCTTCGACATCTACTGGACTGCGATCATTTCGCACCTGACGCCGGCGGTGGCAAACAGCGGCGCCATGCCATTGCCCGAAGCGCTGGTCTCGGTCATCGGGATTGAGGCCGGTCTGGCAATCCCGGCCTTCCAGAGCATCGGCAAATCGTGCAGGCCACCCGAATCAGAGCGGGTCGATCGCCACGATGTCTGCCGGGGCATTGCGGCATCGCTGCGCGCCGGCGATACCTGCATCACGCAGATGATGGGGCTTGAGCTGGAGGGCCGGCTGCTGCCCCGGGGCAGCGCCGCGTACAACGACGTCATGGCTGCCCGGCGGGTACAGAAATATCGTCTGCTCACGCAAGAGGATGTTGCATCCACGGACTTCAGCACCGAGGCAGGGGCGCGCCACTATCTGGAGCTGCTGCGTACCCGTCGTACCGAGCAGGAGGTGATGCGTGCGGTCATCGTTGCTGCCGGGAAGAGTCCGGACCCACCATCGGGCTGGAAGGAACCGCTGCCGGGAGGCTGACTAGCCGGTGGCGCGGGTTTGCCTTCCCGTGCGGGAATTACCTAGTGACTCGGATGCCGGTGCTTACCAGTATCGGCACACATGAGGTGGTGCCGTCGTTGGCCCGCCGAATTGGTGGTCCACTACGCAGGAGGTCCCGTGAAGAATATTCGTGCTTCGCTCATCGCAGGTCTGGGCGTGCTGCTGGTCGCCGCCACGCCGGGCTACGCCGCCGAGCCTGCGGCACCCGCGCAGTCCGGGCCGCAACAGCAGCAGTACTGGCAGCAGATGCAGGCGCGCATGCAGGCCATGCAGGCGCAGATGGCGGCCATCCAGCAGACCAAAGACCCCAAGGAACGTCAGAAGCTGTTGCAGCAGCACATGCAGAGCATGTTTGCGCAGATGCAGGCCATGCAGGGCATGGGCGGCAGCATGATGCATGGGATGATGGGGCGCGGTGGCGGCATGATGGGCGGCGCCGGCAATGGTGGAGCGGGTGCAATGGGCGGATTGCATGGTGGCATGCGTGGCGGGCCACAGGGCGGCATGATGGGTGGGCCACACGGTCAGGGTCGCATGATGGACCCGGCCCAGCAGCAGCAGTGGATGCAGAATCGGATGGACATGATGCAGATGATGCTGCAGCAGATGATGGAGCACATGCAGGTGGAGGACAGCGGCAAGTAGGGGCGCCCCTGCAGGGCCGAAGTGCACCAAGGGCGGATCCTTGCGTGTCGCCGGGGTTCGACAGTTGGCACGGGCGCCCGTGCTGTGTTCTGCTTGCCACCTATGCGCAAGGGAGTTGCCATTACGGTGCTCATGGGGCTGGCAGGCTGCGGCGGTGGCTCGGGTGATGCCGGTCTTGCGCCGGGTCCACCTGGGCAGGGCGTTTCCGGCCTCGACACCCGGCCATCCAACAGCACCTGCCTGGCGGGCGAAGAGCCCAGCATCGCGCTGGCCACGCAGACGGTGTTTGCCGGTGTCAGTCCCTTCTCCTCGCCCATCCTGATGCTCCAGGAGCCGGCCAGCAGCGCGCGCTGGTATGTGGTGCAGCAGGGCGGCGTCGTCTACGACTTCGACAATCAGCCGACGGTCGCCACGAAGCGCGTGTTCATCGACCTGGCCTCGACCGTGGCCAGTGGCGGTGAGCGGGGTCTGCTCGGCATGGCTTTCCATCCCGACTGGCCCACCGATCCGCGCGTGTATTTCTCCTACACCGCCGACAACGCTGGCCAGGCCGTGTCGCGGATCGTCGAGTACCAGAGCACCGACGGCGGGCAAACCGCTGATGTCGCGACGGCGCGGGTGATCCTGCAGATCAACCAGCCGGAGTCCAATCACAACGGCGGCAACATCGCCTTCGGACCCGACGGCTATCTGTACATCGGCTTCGGCGACGGCGGCGGCGGTGGGGACCAGCATGGTTCGATCGGCAACGGCCAGCGCCTGTCCACACTGCTGGGCAAGATGCTGCGCATCGACGTGGACGGCACCACCGGCGCCACGCCCTATGCCATCCCCGATGGCAATCCGTTCAAGTTTGCCAGCGGCACCACGCCCAACGCCGTGTGCAACAACGACACCGGTGCGTTCACGCAGAATTGCCCGGAAATCTACGCCTACGGCTTCCGCAATCCATGGCGCTGGAGTTTCGACAGGGACACCGGCGATCTGTGGGTGGGTGACGTCGGTCAGGGCAGCTGGGAAGAGGTGGATCGGGTCGAGGCCGGCGGCAACTACGGCTGGCGCTGCTACGAGGGCAGTCACAGCTATGACGCCAATTGCGGGCCCAACGCCGGGTCTGCGATTGCGCCCATCGCCGAGTACGGCCACACCAGCGGCAACATTGCGATCACCGGCGGCTATGTGTATCGCGGCAACGAAATCCCGGCACTGGCCGGCCACTACCTGTTCGGTGACTACGGTTCCGGCACCATCTGGCAGATTGCGCGCGATACCTCGCCCACCCTGCAGGTGACCAGCGGTCTGGACACCGGCTTGAACATCTCGGCATTCGGGCAAGGCAACGACGGTGAGCTGTACGCGGTGAATCTGGGCGGCACGCTGCTGCAGATCGTGGCCGGCAGCGCGAACAATCGGGTCATCCCCACGCAGCTCTCCCAGACGGGGTGCGTCAATGGCACCGATCCGACGCAGCCTGCCGCAGGCCTGATTCCCTACGCGCCCAATGCGCCGTTCTGGTCGGACGGAGCTGTGAAGACGCGCTACATGGCATTGCCCGACGGGGCGAAGATCGCCGTGGGCGCGGATGGGGATTTCCAGTTTCCCAATGGCACGGTGCTGGTGAAGAATTTCCGGCTCGGCTCGCGGCTGGTGGAAACGCGCCTGCTGATGCACCACGACAACGGTCAGTGGGCCGGTTACACCTACGAGTGGAATGCCGCCGGTACGGACGCCACGCGCGTGATCGGCGGCAAGAGCGCCGACATCGATGGCCAGTCGTACCTGTTCCCCAGTGAATCGCAGTGCCTGCTGTGCCATACCAGCGCGGCGGGGCGTTCGCTGGGCCTGTCGGTCGCGCAGCTCAACGGCGAGCTGCAATACGCGGCGACGGGGCGCACGGCCAACCAGCTTGCCACGCTCAACGCGATCGGCGTGCTTTCGCCGGCACTGACGCAGACACCGGACATGCTGCCCGCGATGCCTGATCCGTACGGCATGGCCGGTACGCTGGAGGAACGCGCCCGCGCCTATCTGGACACCAACTGCTCGCAGTGCCACCGGCCCGGCGGGCCGACCAGCGTGGACATGGACCTGCGCTACACCACTGCGCTGTCGGCCACCAATGCCTGCGACGCGACACCGGTGCGCGATCTGGGCATCGCCAACGCCCGACGCATCGCCACGATGATGAGCGGCGCGAATCCCGTGGACCGTTCGCTGGTGGTGCAGCGGGCCTCGCGCACCGATGCGGATTCAATGCCGCCGTTTCAGCCGCGCCTGGTCGACACGGCCGGCATGCAGTTGCTCAGTGACTGGATCGATGCGCTGCCGGGCTGCAACTAGCAGCTTGCGCAGGGCCTGCTACTTGAGCGTGGCCAGATAGGCGATGACGTCGGCGCGCTCCTGCGCGTCCGGCATCGAAATCGCCATGGCGGTGCCGGGCACCCTGGCCGTCGGATTGGCCAGGAATTCATCCAGCGTTCTGGCATTCCAGACGATGCCCGACCTGGCCAGCGCGGCGGAGGTCGGCATCAGCGCCTTGGTGGTGCCCGCCTTGCGACCCACCACGCCCACCAGGCTGGGGCCGATCTTGCCCGTCTCGGTGGCCTTGCTGACGGCGTGGCAGGCGGCGCAGGCCTTGGAGGTGAACAGCTTCTCGCCTTCCTTGACGTCTGCCTTGTCGGCAAACGCGGCGGGAGCGGCGAGCAGTACGGCCAGAGCCAGCAGGGCGGGGCGGGTCACGGACATGGGCGGTTCGCTCCAGACAGGGGCCCGATGGCCCGATTCAGGCGGCGGATTCTAGCAATCCGCCTGCTGAACCCTGCCTGAAGCGCGCCGCCCTCTTTTGACTATCAGATGGGATAGTGCCGGTGCTCGGTCGCGATGCTGATCCAGCGCAGGTCGGTGAACTCGGCGATGCCGGCCGCGCCGCCGAAGCGGCCGAGGCCGCTGGCCTTGGTGCCGCCGAAGGGCATCTGCGCCTCGTCCTGCACGGTCGGGCTGTTGATGTGACAGATGCCGGAGTCGATGCGCCGGGCGACCGCCAGCGCGGTGTTGATGTCCTGGCTGAACACCGCCGCCGACAACCCGTACTCGCAATCGTTGGCGAGGCGAACGGCATCGTCCATGTCCTTCGCGCGGATCACCGCCGACGATTGGACCGAAGGATTCCTCGCCGTAGATGCGCATGCCCTTCTTCACGCCTTCGACCACCGTGGGCTCGAAGAACGCGCCGCCGCTGCCCTTGCCGCCGGTGGCGACCTTGGCACCCTTGCCGGTGGCATCCTTGATCAGTTCCTGCACGTGATCGACCGTCTTCGTATCCACGCAGGCGCCAATCGGGAAATTGCCCTTGGTCGGATCGCCCACCGGCAGGCTCTTCACCTTGGCGATGAACTTCTTCATGAAGGCGTCGTAGATCTTGTCCACAACGATGATGCGTTCGGTGGACATGCAGATCTGGCCCTGGTGCATGAACGCGCCGAAGGCGGCCGCGGCCACGGCCTCGTCCAGCTCGGCGTCGTCCAGGATCACCAGTGGCGCCTTGCCGCCCAGCTCCAGCAGGCAGGGTTTCAGGTACTTGCCGGACAGTTCGCCAATGATGCGACCCACGCGCGAGGAGCCGGTGAAGTTCACGCGCTTCGTGGCCGGATGCGAGATCAGCGCCTCGACCACTGCCGGGGCGTCGGCCGCTGCGTGGCTGATGAAGTTGACCACGCCGGCCGGCAGCCCCGCTGCCACGAACGCGTCGACGATGAGGCGGTGCGTGGCGGGCGAGAGCTCGGAAGCCTTCAGCACCACGGTATTGCCGACGGCAAGCGGTACCGCGATGGCACGCACGCCCAGGATCACCGGCGCGTTCCACGGCGCCATGCCCACCACCACACCGGCTGGCTGGCGCAGTGCCAGCGCCAGGGTGCCCGGCTGGTCGGACGGCACGGTCTCGCCGATCACCTGCGTGGTCAGCGCAGCGGCTTCTTCGAGCAGAGTGGCGGCGAAGGCGGTGTTGAAATGGCCCCAGCCGGGGATGGCGCCGGTCTCCTCGACTCCCAGGCGCGAGAACTCGGGACCGCTGGCGCGCAATTTCGCGGCGGCGTCCAGCAGGAACTTGCGGCGCGCATTCGGGCCCAACGCGGCCCAGGCCGGAAACGCCGCCGCTGCGGCATCGACGGCGGCGCGCGCGTCCTCGGCACCGGCCGCCGCGGCGCGCACCACGACCTCGCCGGTAATGGGGCTCTTGCGTTCGAAGGTCCTGGCGCTCTTCGCATCGACGTCGGCGCCACCGATCAGCAGTTTGACTTCGTTCATCTGTGCAAAGACCCCCATGTAATGGTTGGATGTCCGGCTGGAAGGGGCGAAAGCTTAGCATCTAAACTCAGCGCCCGATGAATGCCCTCCCAGCCGCCCAGGACGCCAGACTGCCATTGTGGCTGCGGCTGCTCGGGTTGCTGCCGCTGCCGGTGCTGTATCTGAAATGCGGTGCGCTGGCATGGTTGGCGCGGGCCGTTGTCCGGCTGCGCTGGCGTGAGGTCACGCGGAACCTGGCCGCGTGTTTCCCGGAACTGGATGCGCGGCAGCGACGTCGCATCGCGGTGGCCAACTATCGGCACTTCGGCATGGTGGTCGCCGAGTTCATTGCCGCCAGCCGCATGTCGCCGCAGGCGCTCGCCTCGCGGGTGCAACTGCGCAATCTGGATCTGCTGCGCGACATGCTCGCCGCCGGCCGCCCGGTGCTGGTGCTCGGTGCGCATCAGTCGAACTGGGACTGGGTGATGTTCGCCGCAGCGCAGGTGCTCGGGTATCCACTGGACGCGGCCTACAAGCCGTTGAAGTCGGCCGGCCTCGGACCGGGTTCTGCAGTCACACCGCCGGCGCTGGGGCGTGCATCTGGTGCCGGCCAAGGAGCTGCTGGGCGACATGCTGCGGCGGCGGGCGCAGGTGCGCGCCATCGTGATGCTGGCGGACCAGTGTCCGCGCACCAGCGAGCACCAGCACTGGCTCACCTTCCTGGGCCGCGACACGGCGTTCTACGCCGGACCGGAACAGATCGTGCGCGCCACCCGTTACGGCGCCATGTACGTGTCGATGCGGCGCGTGCGGCGCGGCCACTACGCCGCGCAGTTTCAACCACTGGCAGCCGATGGCGAGCAGCTCGCACCCGGTGAGTTCACCGCGCGCTATGTGCGGCTGGTGGAACGGGATATCCGCGCGTCCCCGTCCGAGTGGACGTGGGGGCATCGCAGGTGGAAACAGCCGAGGCCCGGCTAGTTCGCGAGCTTGCCGGCCAGATGCGCGGCCAGTTGCGCCACCGTCGGATGATCGAACAGTTCGGTCAGATCCACCTGGTCCGGGTAGTCGCGGTCGATCTGCTCGTGGATCTCGATCAGCTTCAGTGAGCTGGCGCCGATCTCGAACAGGTTGTCCGCGCGCTGATCTTGCGCGGCGCCAGCACGCCGTTGCAGATGACCAGGATGTGCTCCTCGATGGAACCACCGCTGGTGGCATCCCCGCCGGCCGCGAGCTGGCCCCCGTGCCTGGCCATCTCGGCCAGTTCCGCCGCGAACTCGCCGTCGACGAGCTGCTGTTCGAGCAGGTGGCGCTGGATCTTGCCGCTGGTGGTCTTCGGGATGCGCTTGACCGGCACCACCTGAGTCACCTCCAGGCCGGCCTGTTCATTGATCAGCCGCGCAATGCTCGCCGCGAGCTGCGCGAATTCGGCCAGGTCGCCGCGATACAGCACGAACACAGTGAGCTGGTCGCCTTCGGCGCCCGGCGGGCGCACGCCGGCCACCACGACCTTGCCCAGTTCCATGCCCGGCGCGCGAATGGCGATATTCTCCAGGTCGTGCGGGAAATAGTTTTGCCCGTTGACGAAGATGATCTCCTTGGCGCGGCCGGTGATGTACAGCTCGCCATCCCTGACCAGGCCGATGTCGCCGGTGCGCAGCCAGCCATCCGGTGTGAAGGTCTCGGCATTCACGGCAGGCTCCTGGTAATAGCCCGCGGTTACATTGGCGCCGCGAATCAGGATGTGGCCGACGTGACCTTCCGGCAACGGCGCATCGTCATTGCCGGCGATGCGCACTTCGCAGCATGTAATGGGTTTGCCGACACTGACGAAGCTCAACGCATCGTGGCTGGGATCCGGCAGCACCTGCGCGGCCTCGCCGACATTCAGCGCGTGGCGGTTCAGCACCAGCGCGCGCCATGGGCGCCCGGGCGGCGGGAAGCTCACGGCCAGCGAGGCCTCGGCCAGACCGTACACCGGGTACATCGAGTTTCGCTTCAGGCCAACGGATGCCAGCCGGTCCATGAATTCGGCGCACAGTTCCAGCGATATCGGCTCGGCGCCGTTGAAGATCAGGCGCACCGCGGACAGGTCCAGGTTCCCGGGCGAGCGGTCGCCCAGTACCTTCAGGTAATGGCGGTAGCCGAAGTTCGGCGAACACAGGATGGTGGCGCGCTGTTCCGAGGCAATGGCCAGCCACAGCAGCGGCCGGCGCACGTACAGCTCGGTGGGCATCAGGTGTGATTCGATCCGGTTCGCGAACATCACCAGATGAAATCCGATCAGGCCCATGTCGTGCGTCAGCGGCATCCATGACAGGCTGACATCGTCCTGCGTGAAGCCGGCGGCTTGCGTGACGGCTTCCCCGTGGACGATCAGGTTGGCGTGGGTCAGTGCCACGCCCTTGGGTTCGCTGGTGGAGCCCGAGGAGAACTGTATGAATGCAATGTCTTCGGGCCGGCTCTCGTGCACGATGCCGGGCCTGGAAGCATCGGTAAAGTCCTCCGCCAGCAGCGTTCTGGTGCGCAGCGCCGCAAACACCGTGGCGTTGACGGTGTCGCCGGATTGCGCCGAGTACTGGCCGATGCGCTCCAGCGTCTTGCGGTCCGTGTAGATGAAGGGCGCGTCCAGCTTGTGCGCGATGCGCAGCAACTTGTGGCGGTGCTCGTCGCTGATGCCGATGGCCACCGGCACCGGCACGATGCCGCCCAGCACCGAGGCCCAGAATGCCTCGATGAATTGCTCGTTGTTGTTGAGCAGCAGGATCAGCTTGTCGCCGGGCCTGGCGCCGAGCTGCTGCAGGTGATGCAGCAGTCCCAGCGCGCGCGAGCGCAGGTCGGCGTAGCCGACGCGCTTCGAGACGCCTTCTCCGGCGTGATACGTGATGCCGCGCGGCGCGTCGGCATTGGCCGCCATCAGCTCGACCAGGGTGCGTGGGTTCATGGAGCGCTCCGGCGCGGCGTCAGCCGCATGATGAACGGGCGCGTGGCGCGCAGATTGATCAGTGCCTCGAACTCGACCGGGGCGTCGTCGATGCGACGCAGGGTGAAGCGCCGGGCAAAGCGATTGAAGTGGACCAGCATCTCGTAGATGGCCAGCGTCTCGCCGATGCAGTGATGAGCGCCGGCGGAGAAGGGCAGGTAGGTGAGTTTCGGCCTCGAGTCCTCGCCCTCGCTGCGGGCGAAGCGCTCGGGAATGAACTTCTCCGGCTCGCTCCAGAAGTCCGGGTGACGGTGCACGAAGTAGGGGCTGAAGAACACGTCGGTGTCCGGCGGTACAGTGAAGCCGCCGAGCGTGTCCGCCTCGATGGTACGCCGCGAGATCACCCACACCGGCGGGTACAGTCGCATCGCCTCGCGTACCACCATGTTCGAGTAGGGCAGTGCTTCCATTGCCTGCAGGGAGGGCGTTGCCAGCTCCTCACCGGCATCGATTTCCGCATGCAGTTTTGCCTCCACATCCGGATGTTCGCCCAGCAGGTACCAGGTCCAGTTCAGCGCGCTCGCCGTGGTCTCGTGGCCAGCCACCACCAGCGTGGTGATCTCGTCCACGATCTCCTTGTCCGTCATGCCGGCGCCGCCTTGCTTGTCGCGCGCGCCGAGCAGCAGCGAGACGTAGTCGGGCGCATCGCCGGCCGGGGCGCCACCGGCCGCGCGGCGACGGGCCACGAACTTGCCGATCAGCGCTGCGAGCTTGCGGAAGCGGTAGGCGAAGGCCAGGTCGCGGGCCGGCTCCTCGGTGAACAGCGAGAACGGGTTCTCGCCGGTCTCGGCGGCCATGGCGTCCAGGTCATCGCCGAAGATCACGCGCAGCACGATCTCCAGCGTCATGATGCTCATGTCGTCGGTGACGTTGACCGGCTCACCGGCCTCGCACTTGCGCTGCCATTGGTCGAGCAGCCGGTCGTTGGCGCGGGCGATGACCCGGTCGAACTGCGCGAGAATGCGGCGATGGAAGGTGGGCTGCATCATGCGCCGCTGGCGCTTCCAGAACTCGCCCTCGCTCACTATGATGCCGTTGCCGAGCAGGATCTTGATGCGGTCGAAGCCGACGCCCTTGGTGTAGTTGCGGTAATTGGCGATCAGGATGCGACGCACGTCGTCGGGGTGGTTGAACACCCAGGTGTGTGACTTGCGGCCCGGCGCATAGACGCGATAGGCGTCGCCGTGCCGGGCGTAGAGGTCGCGCATGCGGTCCAGCGAGTCTGCGGTCGAGCCGATATCGAAGCGCTGGTCCGATTCCGGCGGCAGGAGCGTGTCAGGGGCCATGAAGCCCGAAATTCTACCCGAACAGGCGCGTTCGAGGCGCAGGCTGACCGTGGCGCGCCGTCTGGTCTATGCGCTCGCGGCACCGCTTGCGTACCTGCTGCTGCGCCTGTGGTGGGCCAGTTGCCGCATCGTGCAGGTCAGCGGAGCCGGGCATCTGGACGGCGCACTGGCCAACGCGCCGTCCGTGCTGCCCTGCTACTGGCACGAGCATGAGCTGTTCTGCGGGCGCTGGTTGCAGCTGCAGATCCGGCGTGGCCTGAAACTCGGCGTGCTGGTCTCGCCCTCCGTGGACGGGGAGGTGCCGGCCACCATCGCCGGCTGGCTCGGCATGGTGGTGATCCGCGGCTCCTCGACGCGCACCGGCGCACGTGCATTGCGCGACTACTACGAGCTGCTGGTCAAGCAGGGTGTATCGCCGGTGATCACGCCGGACGGGCCGACCGGACCGCGCCAGCACTTCAAGCCGGGCGCACTGCTGCTGGCGCAACTCTCGGGCAGGCCGTTGCTGCCCATGGCCTTCGCCGCATCGCGCGCCTGGCGCTTCGGCTGGGACCGGTTCGTGTTGCCGTGGCCCGGCAGTCGCATCGCCGTTGCCATTGGTGCGCCGGTGTACGTGGACCGGGAGCTGGCGCTGGGCGAGGAGGGTGTGATGCAAGTCATGCGCCTGCGGCTGGAGCAGGAGCTGGCCCGCCAGTACGAACTGGCACGCACGGCACTGGTGACATGAGCAGCGCGCAGCCATCGACCCGCCGCGACCTGGCCTGGCTGTTGCTGGCCGGCCTGGTCGTGATCGGCGCGGGCCTGGGCCTGCGCGGGCCCTGGCCCGCCGACGAGCCCGTGTACGCGCTGATCGCACGCACCATGCTGCACACCGGCAACTGGCTGATCCCGATGGTCGGCGGCGACTTCTTCCAGGACAAGCCGCCACTGCTGTTCTGGATGCAGGCGCTCTGCTACTGGCTGACCAGATCGGAACGCGTCGGGTTCCTGCTCCCGTCGCTGCTGGCGGGACTGGGGACACTGGCGCTGGTCTACGATCTTGGCCGGCGACTGTGGAATCGCGATGCCGGCTGGTATGGCGCCTGGCTGCTGCTGGCCACGGTGCAGTTCGTGTTGCAGGCGCGGCGCGGCCAGCTCGATGCGCTGCTGATGTTCTTTACCGTGTTGTCGCTGTACTGCCTGTTGCGCCAGCTGCTGCTGGGTGGCGGCTGGTGGTGGGCCATCGGTGCGGGCCTCGCCGCAGGCCTGGGCACCCTGGCCAAGGTGGTCGGCTTCTTCTCGTTCTTCGTGCTGCTGCCCTGGCTGTATGCGGTGTGGCGTGGCTGGCCCGGTGTGAAGTGGCAGCGGCCCTTCCTGATGTGGTTGGTGGCGCCGGGCGCGTGGTGCCTGGTGGTGGGTGCATGGCTGCTGCCGATCTGGCTGCAGGCGCTGCGCGATCCGGCGATTGCGGCCTACTTCCACGAACTGGTGGTGACGCAGACGGTGGATCGCTACGTCGAGCCGTGGCACCACTTCATGCCGGTCTGGTACTACCTGCAGGTCATGGCCACGCTGTGGCTGCCCGCCATTGCGTTGCTGCCCTGGCTGGTGCCGCGCTGGCGCGAGGCACTGGCCAGGCGCGACGCGCGGGTACTGCTGCCACTGGGCTTCGTTGTGCTCTACCTGGTGTTCTTCACGGTGAGCCGCGGCAAGCGTGACGTCTACATCCTCTCGGCATTGCCGATGCTGACATTGCCGGCCGGCTACCTGTTGCCGGCGCTGCTCGCGCGGGTCGGCGTGCAGCGCATGCTGACAGCGCTGACTGCGCTGGTGGCACTGGGCTGCGCGGCAGCGGTGCTGTGGTTGCGGGTACTGGAACCCGCGCGTGGCCGCGCGCTGCTCGAGGCCGGCGGCGTGGCGGGCGTGGCGCCACTGGTCGTGCTCGGTGCGATCGGATTGGTGACGCTACTGGCGTGGTGGCGGGGCAGGGCGCAGTACGCGCTGCTCACGACACTGGCGGCTGGCTGGCTGATCATGGGCTGGTGGGTCTTCCCGCAGATGGACGGCGTTCGCTCGGCGCGCGACTTCATTGCGCGACTGCAACGGGTGGCCGCGCCGGGGCGTGAGCTGGGTCTGCTTGCCTACAAGGAGGATTTCCTGTGGCACCTGCAGCGCCCTTCGGTGAACTTCGGCAATCGACGCTTCCGCGAGGGGAATCAGGAGGCGTATGACGCCGCAGCGTGGCTGGCCGCGGCACCGGACCGACAGTTGCTCGTTCCGGCGGACATGTTGGCCACGTGCTTTGGCACGATCCCATCGCGGCAGGACGTGGGTGTGACCGGAGCCGAGCACTGGTATCTGGTCCAGGGCCAACCGCGCGCGGACTGCGTGGCGCGCGGCGATCCGGGCCGCGCCCTGTACTATCAACCCTGAAATTGTCCCCCGGAGCCGCGCCAATGCGTCTGTCCATCGTCGTTCCGTGCTTCAACGAATCGGCCGTGCTGGCCGCCAGCGTGCAGCGGTTGCGGCAGGTTCTGGAGGCTTTGCACGCCAGTGGCAAGATCGACGCGGGCAGTAACCTGTGGCTGATCGACGATGGCAGCAGCGACGGCACCTGGGCGCTGATCCAGCGCTTCGCGACAGCGTATCCGGATGTGGTCGGCGTCAAGCTGTCACACAACTGCGGCCACCAGAACGCGCTGCTCGCGGGCATCGAAAATGCCGATGGCGACGCCGTGATCAGCGTCGATGCGGACCTGCAGGATGACGTGAATGCCATCGAGGCCATGGTCGATGCGCATGCCGAGGGCCATGAGGTGGTGTTGGGCGTGCGACGCGAACGGGCGCAGGATTCCCCTTTCAAGCGTGGATCGGCACGCGCCTACTACCGCCTGCTCGGTGTGCTGGGAGTCGAGGTGGTGCCAGACCACGGAGATTTCCGTCTGCTCGGGCGGGCCGCGCGAGCGGCATTGCTGGCTCATCCGGAGGCCAACCTGTACCTGCGCGGACTGGTGCCGCGTCTGGGGTTTCGCAGCGCGCGGGTGCTGTATGACCGCCAACCCCGTGCCGACGGCAAGAGCAGCTACTCGCTGGCCAGAATGCTGGGTCTGGGCATCGACGGGATCACCTCGTTCAGCGCGGTACCGCTGCGCCTGATCGCGGCGCTGGGGGCCGCCCTGTTCCTGCTCTCCGGGGCGGTTGCGGTGTGGGTACTGGCGGTACGGCTGTTCACGAACCACGCCCTGCCGGGCTGGGCGTCCACGGCGCTGCCCATCTATGTGCTGGGTGGGGCGCAGCTGCTGTCGCTGGGGGTGGTGGGCGAGTACGTGGCCAAGATCTATGCGGAAGTGAAGCGCCGGCCGCGTTACTGGGTGGAATCAACCACTCGGGATCGCAATTCCCAGTAATCACAACAGGTTGCGGGAGATTCCTGGCCTGATGTGACAGAATCTGTCTCGTGCTGGCAGCCGGTTGAAATGAGGTGCCAGTCGTGGCGCGGGCCCCATGGATTCTGTAAGACTGCTTGGACGTTAGGGGAAGTTTCGGGAAATGTCTTCAACCCGACAGGTCGCGTCATTCGATCCAGCCGCT
The DNA here is from genome assembly GCA_963812195.1 of uncultured Gammaproteobacteria bacterium. Taxonomy (GTDB): domain Bacteria; phylum Pseudomonadota; class Gammaproteobacteria; order Steroidobacterales; family Steroidobacteraceae; genus ZC4RG30. Next base: position 387,671 of record CAWEUI010000001.1, on the reverse strand, counting down.
ACTGATGTATTCGCGGGCGCCCTGTGGGATGCCCGGCGAGGCATCGTGCTGGGTCTGGACGTCGAATGCACCAAGTCGGCGGTGGACCTGCAGAACCTCTCGGCGGGCAACCGCGATGCCGTGCTCGGTGCCGCGCTGGAAACCCTGCGCAGCGCAGCCGGCGCCGATGCCGCAATTCTCGCGCTGCTCGACGAGGCAGGCGAGCGCTTCGACCAGGTGGCTGCGGCACAGGCCGCCGATGGCCCGTTCCGCGAAGAGGAGTTGCGTGCAGCCGAACTTGCGCAGTTCCCGTTCCTGGCTTCCCGCTTCGAGCATCTGCGCCTGACCGAGTACCGCGACACTTCCGTGCCGGGTCGGGAAGGCCCGGAGGAAACCCGGCTGGTTGCCGGCCTCGGGCTGTCCTCGATGCTGGCCGTGGCCTTGCACATGCAGGGCCGTCCGGCCGGCATGCTGGTGCTGGGCCGCGCCACCGCGCGCGGTCCGTGGGACGTCAATGTCCAGCTTCTGCTCAAGCTGATCGGCACCAGCCTGGCTTCGGGCCTGGAGCGGCTGGCCATCTCCACGCGACTGGGCGAATTGTCGGAACGCTACGCGCTGATCGAAGCGGCCTCCAGCGAGGGCATGTGGGATTTCAGTTTCGACAGCAACCGCCTGTTCGTCTCGGATCGCTGGAAGGAGATGATGGGCTACGCGCACCTGGGGCCGGACGACATCGTCGACTGGCGCGGCATGGTGCATCCGGACGACCTCTCGCGCGTGCAGGAGGCCATGTTCAAGCACGTCTCGGGCGGCGCGCCGATTTTCGAGAGTATCCATCGGATGCGCCACGCCAGTGGCGAGTATCGCTGGGTGATCAGCCGTGCCAAGGGCCGCTTCGATGGTCAGGGGCGCCTGCAGCGCCTGATCGGCGTGGAACTGGATATCACCGAGCGCAAGGTCTACGAAGAGGCGCTGTTCCGCGAGAAGGAAAGCTCGCAGATCATCCTGCAGGCCATCGGTGACGGCGTCATCACCACCGATGCCAATTCCATCATCGATTACATCAATCCGGTGGCCGAGAACCTCACCGGCTGGCGTCTCGAGGACGCGATGGGCCGGGATGTGGACGAGGTGTTCCGCGCGTTCCACGAGGAGACCTGCGAGCCGCTGGAAAACCCGCTGACCGGCAGCATCCGCCGCGTGCGGCCGATGAAGTCCGGGCGGCCCATGCTGATGATCCGCCGCGATGGCAATGAACTGTACGTGGAGAGCACCGCGGCGCCGATCCGCGACGGTGCCGGCAAGGTTGTCGGCGCCGTGCTGGTTTTCCACGACGTGAGCGAAAGCCGCGAGTTGAACCGCAAGCTTTCCTACCACGCGAGCCACGATGCGGTGACGGGCCTGGTCAATCGGCGCGAGTTCGAGAGCCGTATCGAGCGGGCCCTGAAGAGTGCCCGCGCGCAGGAAGGCTCCTACGCGCTGTGCCATCTGGACCTCGACCAGTTCAAGATGATCAACGACTCCTGCGGCCATGCCGCGGGCGATACGCTGCTGGGCCAGATCGGCGCATTGCTGAAGTCCAAGATCCGCTGGCGCGATACTCTGTCGCGCCTGGGCGGCGACGAATACGGCGTGCTGCTGGAATCCACTACGCTGGAAGAGGCGTTGCGCACCGCCGAAGTGCTGCGCGAGGCAATCAAGAACTTCCGCTTCGAGTGGGAAGAGCGGGTATTCAAGCTCTCGGCCAGCGTGGGTGTGGTGCCGATCACGGCGGACAATGCCGACGTGGCCTCGATCCTGTCTGCCGCCGAGGGCGCCTGCGCGGCGGCCAAGGAGCAGGGGCGCAACCGCGTGCACAGCTTTGCCGAGAACGATATCGAACTGATGCGCCGGCGGCGCGAGACGCAGTGGGCGGCACGCATCAGCGCGGCGCTGGACGACGGCCGTTTCGAGCTGTACCGCATGCCCATCATGCCGCTCAAGCACCGGGAAGAGGGCGAGCACTACGAAATCCTCGTCCGCATGCGCGACGAGGCGGGCAAGATCGTCTCGCCGGATCACTTCATCGCTGCGGCAGAACGCTACAACATCACCCCGGCCATCGACCGCTGGGTGATCGAAAACACTTTCCGCTGGCTGGTATCCGAGGCCGATGAGCGGGAACGGCTGCTGATGTGCGCGATAAATCTTTCGGCGCAAAGCCTGGGCGATGACAAGTTCCTGCCGTTCATCATCGAGCAGTTCCAGAAGAGCGGGCTGGACGCCTCGAAGATCTGCTTCGAGATCACCGAGACCTCGGCGGTGGCCAGCTTCTCGCAGGCCAATCGTTTCATTCGATCGCTCAAGGAGTTGGGCTGCAAGTTCGCGCTCGACGACTTCGGCACCGGCATGTCCTCGTTCAATTACCTGAAGCAGTTCCCGGTCGATTTCCTGAAAATCGACGGCAGCTTCGTGCGCGGCATATTGAACGACCCGATCGATCGGGAAATGGTCCGCTCGATCAACGAGATCGGGCGCCTGACCGGCAAGCAGGTGATCGCCGAGTTCGCCGAGAATCCGGAGATCATCGAGACGCTGCGCCAGCTCGGCGTGGACTACGCGCAGGGCTACGGCATTGCGCAACCGAGCCGGCTCAGCAAGAATCCGCCGCCGGGCGGTTGATGGCAAGCGGCAGCTGATCTGTTCACCGGAGAATTACAGGACAGACGATTCCCGTGAGCGCAACGCGAAAGACAACAGGTGTACCTGCGGCGCATGAGGCGTCGACGGTCTCGGCTGCCGAGGAAAGGCGGCTCCGGGATCTGCACCGGCTTGGAATCCTCGATACTCCCCCGGAGGAGTCGTTTGATCGGGTGACCCGGCTCGCCGCCCGGGCGCTGGATGTGCCCGTTGTCGTGGTCTCGCTGGTGGACGAGGCGCGCGCGTGGGTCAAGTCCGGCGTCGGGCTCGAGATCAAGGAGGTGCCGCGGGAGGTCTCCTTCTGCACGCGCACCATCCAGCAGCGCAAGGCGCTGGTGATACCCGATGCGCTGCAGGATGAACGCTATGCCGCCCATCCGCTGGTGCAGGGCGAGCCGCACGTGCGCGCGTACCTGGGCACGCCGGTGTTCACCCGCGGCGGGGAAGCAATCGGCACGCTGTGCGCCATGGACACGCGGCCGCGCGATTTCAGCGCCGATGACGTTGCCGTGTGGAGTGATTACGCGGGCCTGGTCCAGGACATGATCCAGGCGCGCGAACTGGCCGTGGAGAGTGAGATGCTGCTGGGCGTGGCCGCGGCTTCGGAGCAGAAGCACACGGAGATGGAGCGCCGTCTGCAGCGCATTGCCGACCACATCCCGGCGTTGATCGGGTACTGGAACCCGGAGTTGCGCTGCGAGTTTGCCAACGATGCCTACCGCCAGTACTCCGGACTGACTCCGGAGCAGATGATCGGCAAGCACTTCCGCGAGGTGCTGGGCGAGGAGCTCTACGTGCGCAATTCCCCGCATGCGTACGCGGCCCTGCGCGGAGATGCACAGCGCTTCCAGCGCTGCATGCCCGGTCCGGACGGCAATCCGCGTCATACCGAAGGACAATACCTGCCGGATCGGGACGAGGCCGGCACCGTGCGCGGCTTCTTCGTGCTGGTGACCGACATCACTGAACTCACCGCGGCAAAGGGGGCGCTGGAGGAAAGCAACGCCAAGCTGCTCAAGGAAAGCACCACCGACTTCCTGACCGGACTGGCAAATCGGCGCGTGTTCAGTGAGCGCGCCGAAGCGGTGTTCCAGCGTTTCCGGGAGTCGGGCGAGGGTTACGGCCTGATTCTGATGGACCTGGACGATTTCAAGCAGATCAACGACACGCTGGGTCACGAAATCGGCGACCGTGTGCTGGCCGCGGTCGGCGAAGTGCTGGCCGGTCAGTTGCGTGGGCGGGATGACCTGGCGGCCCGCCTCGGAGGCGAGGAATTCGGGATCCTGTGCCCCGGGATCTTCACGCCGGACTCGCTGCACGAGATGGCGGGCCGGATCCGTTACCAGATCAACAAGAGCACGGTGGACTCACCCAGGGGACCGGTGTCCTTCACCTCCAGCTTCGGCATTGCGTGCAGCGTCGGTGGCGATGCGGGCTGGACGGCCACCTTCGCGCGGGCCGACAGCGCGTTGTATGAAGCCAAGGAAGCGGGCAAGGACCGCGTGGTTTTCGGTCATTCGGTTGCGAAGAATTCGACGGGACGCTTCAGGTCCATGGGGATTGCGTCCGACAAATAGCCCGCTGCCGCTCTGGATCGCGCTGGCAGCAAATGCCGTGCTGCAGGCGTCCGTGCCGCCACGCGCGCTGCGGCGGATGGGCAGGGGCCAGGCACGATCCTACGGTTCGTAGCGGCTGCGAATGCTGCCTTCGCCATGCTGCAGCGAGATATCCAAGCGCGGCAGATTGACGATCTCCAGTATCGGTGATGCCAGGCGGATGCGATTGTCGGACTTGTCCACCTCTTCGAGGATGCGCGTGCACAGCCGATCCCTGACCGAGCGTCGTGTCCGGTAATGGACGATGTAGCGCACGGTCATGTTCAACAGGTTGTCGTCCGAGCCCTGCGTGACCATCGGTTCCACGCGTGCCTCTTCGAGCGCGTACCTGCGGACCGCCTCGTGCCACGACTCGCGCGACTGCCGCGCGAAGTCGCCACAAACCTCATCCGCCACCTTCTCGAGCATGCTGCGCGCATATTTCCAGTCCGAGCCGTAGCGAACCTGCACGGTGATTTCGTCCCACAGGAAGGGGAAGTCCGCGGAATAGTTGAATACAGGCTCCTTGAATACGAAGCTGTTGGCGACTCTGACGATACGGCCGTTGTACAGATCGCCGTTGACCCACTGGCCGACCTCCATCAGGGTCGTGCGCAGGACGCCGATGTCGATGACGTCACCCTTGATGCCGCCGAGCTGTACCCGGTCGCCAAGCGCGTAGAACCGGCCAAACGAGATTGCCACCCAGCCGGCCGCGCTGGCGATGACTTCCTGCAGGGCGAAGGCGATGCCGGCGCCGGCCACGCCGAAGGCCACGGTGAGGCCCCCCAGCCGGTCGCTGAATGCCGCGATCAGGGCGATCAGCACGACCACATAGCCGAACAGCGCAATCGCCTTGCGCGCACGATAGCGTGCCGTGGCGTTGTCGATCCTGCGGCCCACCGCCCGCTGGGCCAGGCGGATCAGGAACAGGAATGCCAGTGCGGCGCCCACGGCAATCGCCACTTTGCGGAACACGGGCTCATGCACCCATGTGGCGATCTGGTCGAGCACGATATCTCCTTAGGCGCACTTGCCGGGCGCCACCATGTCAGCACCACCCGGTGGTTCGCGCAAGTTGATCGCGGTGCCCCGGTGGCGCTAGCCTGCCGGTGGCTTTTCAAGGTGCATTGCATGGACAGCTATTCCCTGCGCGACTTCAGTGGCTCTTCCCCGCAGGAGGTGGAGGACGCCATGGAGCGGGCCGAGGTCGTGTTCTACGCACGCAGCCCGGTGGAGTTGCCGGATGCGGCCGATCTGGAGTTCATGCGCAGCGGCCTGCCGCAGGAACTGCGGACCAAGAACATCAGCTATCACCCCGAGTCCGATTCGATACCCCGGTTCCGGTCGCAGCCCGGGGTCACCCGCCGGATCGAGCAGATCCTGCGCACGCATGGGCGGCGCGTCGCGCAGTTCCTGCAACAGAGCTGTCCGGACTTCGCGCCGGGCTGGACGCTGGGCACGACCAGCTTCCGGCCCATTGAGGAGCAGGGTCGCAGGCTCGCGGCCCGCGCGAGCAACGAGCTGGTGCACATCGACGCCGGTGCGTACGGCGCCACCAACGGTGCCCGCATCCTGCGCTTCTTCGTGAACATTCATCCGACGCGCGACCGGGTGTGGGGCACCAAGGGCAGCTTCAACGCCCTGATGCAGCGTCACCCGGCGCTGCGCCAGGCGGCCTGTCATGGCAGGCCGCGCGTGGATATCGACAAGGGTCCCCTGGATCGGCTGTACAGCGGCTTGATTGGTGGCGTCGGGCGGGTCTATCCGCTGGTCCGCGTCATCGACTCCAGTCCGTACGACCGTTGCATGCGGCGGATCCACAACTTCATGAAGGAGGATGCCGGGTTCCGCGACAGTCGCGAGTACTACCGGGAAATCCGTTTTCCGCCGCAGTCCGCGTGGATGGTTTTCACCGACGGCATCAGTCATTCCGTGCTGACCGGCCAGCATGCACTGGTCACGACCATTCTGGTGCCGCTGGCCAACTGCCGGCACCGGGAACTGACGCCGTATGAGGTGCTGGCCCGGTCCGTTGCCTCGTGAGTCATGGCTGCCATGCGGTCAATCAGTCTGGACAGGGCCTTCACGCTGCTGGAACCCGGACCGGTGGTCCTGGTGACGACCCACGACGGCCGCCGCCACAACATCATGGCCATTTCCTGGACCATGGTGCTGGATTTCACGCCACGATTCGCCATTACCACCGGCGCGTGGAATTTCTCTTTCGCGGCCCTGAAGAAGACCCGCGAGTGCGTCATTGCCGTTCCGGCGGTGGACCTGCTCGACAAGGTCGTGGGCATCGGAACCTGCTCGGGGGCGGACACCGACAAGTTCGCAGGATTCGGCCTGACGCCCGTGGCGGGCCGGAAGGTCAGTGCGCCGCTGATCGGGCAGTGCCTGGCCAACGTGGAGTGCCGGGTCACGGATCTGCTCGGCAAGCACGACATCGTGGTGCTGGAGGCGCTCGCCGCCTGGGCCAACCCGGGACGGCGCGAGAAGCGCACGATTCACGCGGTCGGCGACGGCACGTTCATCGCGGACGGCCGTCGCTTCGATCGACGCAAGGCAATGGCCTCCCGGCTTTCCCCGGCCTTTCGCGGAAGTTGATCACAAAGGCTTGGCGGCGCTAGCCTGCATCCGGTCACGGGCACTCACGAAGGGGGGGATGGATCGTGCACAGACGCCCTGCGATCTCATTGGCACTGGCGTGGTCGTTGTTCGCTTGCCTGAAACCGGCGTTCGGCGCCGACCCTGCGCGTGACGTGCCGGACATCGTCTACGCGCATGTCGGTGGGCGCGACCTGGCACTGGACCTGCACCTGCCAGCCGGTGTGCGCCACCCGCCGCTGGTGGTGTACGCGCATGGTGGCGCCTGGCGCTTCGGCGACAAGTCCGAGTACCCGAAGTTTCTGGTCGCAGCCGGCTACGCGGTGGCCAGCGTGGACTTCCGCTCCAGTACGGACGCGCGTTTCCCCGCAGACGTGCACGACATCAAGGCGGCCATCCGTTTTCTGCGGGCGAAGGCCCCGGAATACGGGTATCGGACCGATCGCATTGCGATGGCCGGGGCGTCCTCCGGCGCGCATCTGGCTGCGCTGGTCGGCACGACCGGCGGCGTTGCGCAGCTGGAAGGAAATGAAGGCGATTACCCGCACGAATCCTCCGCCGTGCAGGCCGTGGTGAGCTGGTACGGGGCTTCGAACCTGATGACCATCCTCGATCAGTCCACGCCCTTCGGTCATACGGTTCGCGAGCCGGCCCTGCGCATGCTGCTTGGCGGGTTGCCCAGTGAAGTACCGGAACTGGCGAAGCTGGCCAGTCCGATTGCACACGTGGACGCGCAGGATCCGCCTGCGATATTGCTGCACGGCGACCAGGATCCGCAGATGCCGGTCAATCAGACGCTGGAGCTGCAGGCGGCGTACCGGCGGGCCGGGGTAAAGGTGGAATTGGTCATTGTGGATGGCGCGAAGCACGGTGGGCAGGCCTTCTACGAAGGCGAACCGGCAGAGCGGGTCCTGGCGTTCCTGCACCGGACGATCGGGCGGTAGCCGCGCGGGAATCGTGCGCATGAACTCGTATGTCGTGTCGTGGGGGTGGTAGAAGAATGAGCATCGCGGTCTTGCGAAGAACAGTCATCTGCACGGCGGTTCTGCTTGCCGCAATGGGTGTGGCGCAGGCGCAGAATGTCGACATTCCGCGGACCGCGGCGGGCAAGCCGGACTTCAACGGGATCTGGCAGGCGTTGAACGAGGCTGACTGGGATCTCGAGCCCCATAGTGCCGCGCAGGGAGCGGTGGATACGCTGGGCGCGATAGGTGCCGTGGCGCCGGGTATCGGCGTGGTGGATGGTGGCAAGATCCCTTATCTGGCCAGCGCCCTGGCGCAACGGCAGAAGAACTTCGCAGACCGGCGCACCGAGGACCCGGAAGCCAGGTGCTTCCTGCCCGGCGTGCCACGCGCCACCTATCAACCTTATCCGTTCCAGATCCTGCAGACGGATACCGATCTGATGTTCCTGTACGAGTTTGCCGGCGCCGTGCGCGCAGTCTCCATGGGCAGGCCCACGGAGGCGCCGGTGGACAGCTGGATGGGTTGGTCCAGCGGCCGTTGGGACGGCGACACGCTGGTGGTGCAAGTCAGCGGGCTCACCGACAACTGGCTGGATCGGAGCGGCAACTATGCCAGCGGCAATCGCCGGGTGACCGAGCGCTACACGTTCAGGGACCGCGACCACATCCTGTACGAAGCGACCATCGAGGATCCGGGCGTGTTTTCCAGGCCGTGGACCATCCGCATGCCGTTGTATCGGCGCATCGAGTCCAATGCCCGACTGATGGATTTTCGCTGCGTGGAGTTCGCCGAAGAACTCATGTACGGCAAATTGCGCAAGCCGGGCACCGGCAAACCGACCTCGGGAGGCAAGCCTTGAAGGCCGCACATTTTTGCGCGGGTATTGCCGCGGCAGGTGCGCTGGTCGCACTCACGTCCTCTGGCGCCGACTCCTATCATGCGCCGCGCACCTCGTGGGGCGACCCGCAGATCCAGGGGTTCTACACCAACAACACCGATGTGCCATTCGAGCGACCGCCTGAGCTTGGCGACAAGGCATTCTTCACGGAGCAGGAGTACCGGGCGCGCAAGGAAAAGTCCCGCGCTCCGGCCAGGCAGGTCAGTACCGGAACCGCAGCTGACGTGCACTACGACACCGGGGAGTTCGGCCTGAACCCGGAGCAGAGCGAGATGGTGACGAGTCTGCGCACGTCGATCATTGCATTCCCCGCCAACGGGCGGATGCCGCCGCTGACGAAGCAGGCCCGGCAGCGCAGCGACGCGGCGCGCGCCGCGCAGCAGGCCCACGCCTACGACAGCGCGCAGGATCGCCCCCTGTCGGAGCGCTGCATTCTGTGGCCGCATGAGGGCCCGCCGCTGCGTCCAGTGGGGTACAACTCGCATGTGCAGATCATGCAGACGAAGGACTATGTGGTCTTCGAGACCGAGATGATCCACGACGCGCGGGTAATCCCCATCACGGACAGCAAGCCGGACTTTGGCGGCCTGACGCGCTGGCAGGGCAATTCGTGGGGTCATTGGCAGGGCGATACGCTGGTGATTGAAACCACCGGGATATCCGGCAGGGTCACGCCGCGGGGCTCGAGCGTGGGGTGGGGGCCGGATGCCACGATTATCGAGAAGCTCACCCGCACCGGGCCCAGGACCATCCTCTACCAGTTCACGGTCACCGATCCGAGCCTGTGGGATACGAGCTGGGGCGGGGAATTTCCCATGGAGCTCACCAGCGGGCCCATGTTCGAATATGCCTGCCACGAGGGGAATTACGGCATCGCGAACACGCTGCGCGGTGCCCGGGAAGAAGAGAAGAAGCAGTCCCGCCAGGAACAGTGAACAGGACGCGCACCATGCACAGCAAGACCAGACATTCGTTGTTCGCAGCCGCTGCCGGCACCTTTCTGGCAACTGCCAGCCTCTGTGTTCGGGCGCATCACAGCTTCGCCGCCGAATTCGACGTCAAACGGCCGGTGGAAATCCACGGCAAGGTGACCAGGGTGGAGTTGATCAATCCCCATTCCTGGATCCACGTGGAAGTCACCAACAAGGACGGCAGCAAGACCGAGTGGATGGTCGAAGGTGGCAGTCCCAACATGCTGTTCCGGCGCGGCGTCACCAAGGCGAGCATTCCGATCGGTTCGGAACTGATGGTGTCCGGCTTCCAGGCGCGCGATGGCGGCAATCGCTGCGTCGGTCGTACCGTCAAGTTCGCGGACGGCAGATCGCTGTTCCTGGACGCAACGCCGATACCCGGTTCGGCCAGGTAGCGCGGTTGACGCAATGGCGCGCGTCGGGCGGTGATGCGGGTTCAACGATGCGTGCGGCCCAGCCGGTGCAGCACATCCGCGAGGACCGCCGCACCGCGCGGCGCTGCAGCCTTGCTGCGCCAGGCGATCACACCGTCCGGGCGCAGCAGCAGCGCGCCCGACGCATCGATGCCCGCGGCCCTGCAGGCCGCTTCAGGCAAGTGCGCGTAGTCGAGTCGCAGCGCCAGGGCCGCGGCTTGCCAGTCGCGCGTCTCCGGCCCGCACAGCAGCCTGTACCCGCTGCCGGCGAGGTCGAGGGTCGAGCGGTCTGCATCCAGCCAGACATGCGGCAGGCGTGTTCCGGGGCGGCCGGTGGGCAGTTCGGGCGCCTCGACCAGCGCGTCATCGCCGGCTTCGGGGATGACGGCGGCGGATCGATACACGGCACCCAGCTCGATGGCGGTGTCGGCCACATTTGCCGGCAGCTCGTTCGCGGGCAGTGACGGATCGACGCGTTCCACGTAACGCCGGTAGGCCTGCTCCACCGTGAGTTGCGCAACAGGGCGGCGTTCTGCCTCGTAGCTGTCGAGCAGGGCGGGATCGGCGTCGCCGCGCAGGATCATCGCCAGCTTCCACGCGAGGTTATGGGCGTCGGCGACGCCGGTATTGCCGCCAAAGCCACCTGTCGGTGGCATCAGATGCGCGCTGTCACCGGCAAGGAAGACGCGCCCTTGCCGGAATGCGGCCGCGGTCGAAGCGGTGGCATCCCAGTACTGCACGTTTTCGATGTCGACCGCGAACGCCTGCGGTACGCCCAGGGCCGCTCGCACCAGCTCCGCGCATGCTGCGGGCGAGAGCTCGCGCTCCCCGATCGGTTCGCGACGGCCGGCGGAATCGAAGGTGGCGAAGACGGCCAGAAATCCGGAATCGCCGGTGATGGCAAAACGAAAGAAGGCGAACTGACGCGCCTGCTTCACGTAGACGACGCTGAGGTTGCGACCACGCAGCAGTGCGCGCACGTCGGCGCGGAAGTAGATGGTGGCGCAATGGGCGAACTCGCCGCGGCCCGTGAGGGGGATCCCCAGCGTCCGTCGCACCGGGCTGTGCGCCCCATCAGCCGCGATAACGTACTGTGCGCGAATGGATCGCTCTGTTGCGCCATCGCGCGACCGAACGAGCGCATCCACGCCGGTCCCGTCCTGTGAGAGGTGCACCAGCTCGGTGGCGTAGTGCAGGTCCGCGCCGAGTTCGAGTGCCCGCTGCCGGAGCACCGGCTCCAGACCGATCTGCGTGATGAACAGCCGACGCGTCGGGCTCAGACCCTCGACGCCCTCATTGAAGTTGGCATAGAAGCTGGCCAGCTCCCGCCCGCCCAGGGAATCGACCGCGATGATCGCGCCGTTCTGCACGAACTCGCGTTCGGCCGCGCGTTCGACCGCCTGCTGGATACCTGCACTGCGAAAGATTTCCAGCGTGCGTTGGTGGAAGGATGCCGCGCGCGGATGGATCGCGGTACCGCCGTGGCGCTCGATCATCACGTTTCGAACCCCGTGATGCGCGAGCAACATGGACGCGGACAGCCCGACGAGGCTGCCACCGATGATCAGCACGGGTATCTGTTCCGACATACCGTCGCCACCCCCACCGTGAGCCTGCAGCTGATAGCCGCGTAACCGGACCCGCCCGCGGCTACTCCAGCACCTTGCGCCACTGGACGAATCCGAACATGCCATTGCCCTGGCCGGCGCTTGAGGGTGTTTGCCTCTCGTGCCCGATCTGCACGCCGATCTGCTGGCCGGCCAGCGTACCGTCCCACGATATCCGCACGGAGTGGTAGTGGCTGGGCCCGAAGGTGATGGGGTTGTAGATGTCCGGCACGCCCTTGCGATCCAGCATGCTCTCGATCCATTGCACGCCCCAGCGTGTGCCGCGCAGGTTGGTCAATGACAATCCGGCAGAAGTGGTGAGTGAATCGGAGTCGGTGGTGTGGCCGATGTTGCGGCCTCGATAGCGGTAGCCGGCGAAGAACACGTGGTTTCGATAGGCAAAGTCGGTGCGGAATGAGGGCGAATTGTCGTTCGGCTGCCACAGCTTGTAGAGGTCCGTGGCGGTGTCGGCATGTTCGACGTATGCGCGCAGTACTGCTCCGCTTTCCAGAGACCACCAGGTCTGTGCTCCAAATTGCGTGAGGAAGCGCAGCGGCAGGCTGAGATTGGAATTGTCCTCGCCGATGGCCTGGGCATAGATCGCCACCGGCAGCTGCTTCCATGGTGAGACCAGCCGCAGGTCGTACCCGCTCATCTGGTTGCCTGGCTCCTCTGCTGGATTGTTGTCCAGGCCGCGCAGGCCGAGATTGTCCTGCCCGATCAATAGCCGGCGGAATATGGCGGCATTGCAGCGGCGGCCTTCGCCGCAGAACTGCGCCGAGCGCGACAATCCGAATTCGAAGAAGGAGGCCGGTTTGAACGAAACCCGCATTCCCATGAACAGCGGCTGGTCCACATCGGCTCGCTGATCCTCGCCCAGCCCGAAGAACCAGCTGAATCGCCATGGGCCGAGCCAGCGCAGTACGGGCAGGTTGAAGGGGTGCTGCGCACCCGGTCCAGCGACAACGCCGGCATCGGCCGGGCGTTGGTCGACAGGATCAGGCTGCCGGTCATGCCCGGCCCCCACCAGCGATCGATCTGGTTCAGGCTCAGCAGCCAGTTGCCCAGGCGCAGCGAGATTTCACTGCCGTCGAAGCGGATGTGTTGCCCGTCGCCGGGATTCGCCACGGCGGTGGCCGACAGGCTGATGGCGTAGCGACTCGTGCTGGCGCCACCGGTGGTGGTGATCTCGCCGTTTTCGCGGCCCAGGGTCGCGAAGTCGCGCAGCAGGGCAGGTTGACCTGCCGAAACCCTGATCTCACGAACCTTCCATTGTTCCTGATTCGCATCTGTCAGCTTCGCCTTCACCCGAGCCAGTGCCGCACGCTGCGCGGCGGTGCGAAGATCACCGGGTCTGACGCCGGCCAATGCCTGCGCCACGTCTTCGCGGGGCAGGGGCCACTCGTCAACAGTCAGCTTCACGCCACCCGTGTCCGCCAGCAGGGTAAGGTCCTCGCGCAGGCGCATGTCCGTCGCGGAAAGGAAGGGACTCTGGGCCATCGCGATGCAGGGCATCGCAAGCGCCAGGCACAAGATGGCTTTCGACCTGACGTCCATGTGGCCTTGAGTTGCACATCTGTCGGGGCCTGCATTGTAACGGCTGCAACGCGCCGGCCGGGTTACAAGTGCGATCAGGGAGGGCCGGACAGTTGGCCGTTGCAAGGTACTGAATGGATGCGGCTAGACTTGCCCGAAGCGCAGTGACAGGTCGATCGCGCGGACATGCTTGGTCAGCGCGCCGATGGATACGTAGTCGATGCCGGCCATCGCCAGCTCGCGCACATTGGCGAGTGTTATTCCGCCGGACACTTCAAGGCGCGTGGCGCTGCCCGCAGCGTCGCGCTCGGCCACTGCCAGGCGCATGTCTTCAATGGCAAATTCGTCCAGCATGATCACTTCGGGCCTTGCGGCCAGCGCGGCGCGGAATTCATCCATTGATTCGACTTCCACTTCCACCGGCACGCCCGGGCTGCTCGCGCGCGCCGCGCTGATGGCGGCGGCAATGCCACCGGCGGCGATGACGTGGTTCTCCTTGATCAGCACCATGTCGTACAGGCCCAGGCGGTGGTTGTGTCCGCCGCCACAGCGCACAGCGAACTTCTGCGCCAGGCGCAGGCCGGGCAGGGTCTTGCGCGTATCCAGAACCTTGCAGGATGTGCCCGCCAGTGCCGCGACATATTGCCGCGTGGCGGTGGCGGTACCGGACAGGGTTTGCACGAAATTCAACGCGCAGCGCTCCCCGGTCAGGATCGCGCGCGCCGGGCCGCGGATTTCGCATATCACGGCGTTGGCCTGGAATTCGTGGCCGTCATGACCATGCCAGTCGATATGGATGGCCGCATCGAGCTGCCGGAACGTTTCGGCAAGCCAGGCGCGGCCGCACAGCACCATGGCATCCCTGGTGATCAGGGTGGCCAGCGCCTGCGCCTCCGGGAGGCACCAGCGCGGCCGTAACGTCGCCGGAGCCGACGTCTTCGGCCAGTGCGCGGGCGACCTGTTCGTGGATGTCCGGTGGCGGCTGCATGGGCGGTTTGAAGAATAGGGAGGCACCCCCCATAATTCAACGCATGAAGCGCGCCCTGACTGTTGCCGTGCTGCTGGCCTGCGGATCGCTTGCCGGCTGCGCAACGGCGGTAATTGGCAGCGGCAGCGGCAGCGATGCCCGCAGCGCTGCGCAGCTTGCATCGGATACGGCGACATCTGCCGATGTGAAGGCAAGATTGCTGGCCGATGCCAGCCTGAAGCCGCTGTCCATAGGCGTGGTCACCTACCTCGGGCAGGTCACTCTGGCGGGTGAGGTCAATACCTCCGCCCAGCGGGATCTGGCCGGCAAGCTGGCGCGCGGCGTGAAGGGCGTGAAGGGCGTCCGCAATGATCTGACGGTCAAGTAACCGGGGAAGAATTCATATGGAAGTCGCAGAACGCATCAAACAGCATCTGACCACCGAGCCGGTGGTCCTGTTCATGAAGGGCACGCCCGATTTTCCGCAGTGCGGGTTCTCCGCGCAGGCGGTGGCGGCCCTGAAGCAGGTCGGGGCCAAGTTCCACGCCGTGAATATTTTCGAGGACCTGGAATTGCGCGATGAGCTCAAGCGCTTTTCGAACTGGCCCACCTACCCGCAGCTTTACATCAACGGCGAGCTGCTCGGCGGCGCGGATATTGCCGTGCAGATGTTCCACAGCGGCGAGCTCAAGCAGCTCGTCGACGAGGCCGCCAAGAAGTCCGCTGCCTGAAGGAGATTCCATGAGCGCATCCATCACACTGCCCCCGCTGCCCTTTGCCGACAACGCACTGGACCCGGTCATCAGCGCGAACACGCTGAGCTTCCACTATGGCAAGCATCACAAGGCCTACGTGGACAACCTCAACAAGCTGATCGCCGGCACGCCGCTGGAAGGCCAGCCGCTGGAGAAGATCATCCTCGAAGTGGCCGGCAAGGCCGACAAGGCCGGCGTGTTCAACAATGCCGCCCAGATCTGGAACCACACGTTCTACTGGAACAGCCTCAAGCCAAATGGAGGCGGTGCGCCGCCGGCCGCGCTGGCCAAGCTCATCGAGCGCGATTTCGGCAGCCTGGACAACCTCAAGAAGGAGTTTGCCACCGCGGCGACCACGCAGTTCGGCAGCGGCTGGGCGTGGCTGGCGTCGGACAACGGCAAGCTGGTGGTGGCCAAGACCAGCAATGCCGAGCTGCCCATGACCCGGGGCCACAAGGCGCTGCTGACCATCGACGTGTGGGAACACGCCTACTATCTCGACTACCAGAACCGCCGGCCCGACTACGCCAACGCGGTGATCGACAAACTGCTCAACTGGCAGTTCGCGGCCGACAACCTCGGCGTGTAGACCTTCCCCGGCGCGGCGCTGGTTACAGCGCCGTGAAGTCGAGCACGAGGCGGCCGCGCACGCCGCCTCTCTCCAGGATGCGGTGGGCCTCGGCCGCCTGTGACGCGGGCAGTACCTTTGCCACTCTGGGGGTGAGTACGCCCGCCTCGGCCTGATCGCGCAGTTTTTCCAGCTTTGCCGTTTCGGTGATGGCGGTGGCGACCAGCACCGGGAAGACACGAATGCCGCGCTCGACCGGCTCATGCCAGCCGCGTACGGTGACCAGCACCCCGCCGTCGGCGATCGCCGGGACGGCCGCGGCGTTGAGCAGGGCGGTGTCGAACAGGCCGTCCACGCCAGCCGGTACCAGGGCCCGCACGCGTTCGGTAAAGCCCGGACCACGGGTGACCAGTTCGTCGGCACCGAGGCGCTTCACCAGCTCGCGATCTGCCGCCGCCTCGGAGACATCGGCAATCACGCGCAGGCCGTCGGCCTTGGCGAGCTGAATGACGAAGCCGCCGAGGGCACCAGCCGAGCCGGTGACCGCCAGCGTCTGTCCCGGCTTCAGGGCCATGCCGTCGAGCCCCAGCCGCGCGGTCAGGGCATTCATCAGCAGCGCCGATGCCGCCGGAAAATCAAGATTCGAGGGCGCGCGTACCACTGAAGCGGCGGGCACGATCAGTTCCTGCTGATACGCGCCCTTGGTCGGGGAACTGGAAAAGGCTACTGCGAGGACCTTGTCGCCGACTTTCAGACGGCCGTCCACGTCCGGACCGACCTCGTCGATCACGCCGGCCGCGTCCCAGCCGGGAATGTGTGGCTTGGGCAGATTGGCCATCTGCCCGTGGTAGCCGTCGGCGCGCACTGCGATATCGCTGGGGTTCACGGCGGCGGCATGCACGCGCACGCGGACCTGACCCGGTCCCGGGTGCGGATCGGGCAGTTCGATGGTTTGCAGTACCTCAGGGCCGCCGAACTCGTTCAGGCCAATGACTTTCATGAATTTACCCCCGCTTCTATTGGCAGCTAGTCGCCTTCCACCAGATCCAGAGGCGCCGGTGCGCCGTCCTTCCATCCCAGCGCGCGTGCCTTTTCTTCGGCGCGCAGAAAGCTCTCATGCAGGTCGTTGCAGAGCTGGCAGAACAGATCCGCGGTGCGCTCTGCATCGTAGACCGCCGAGTGCGCCTCGCGGCTGTCGAAATCGATGCCGGCCAGTTGCGCGGCGCGTGCCAGCACGGTCTGGCCCAGTGCCGCCCCGGCCAGTGTGGCGGTGTCGAAACAGGAGAACGGGTGGAACGGGTTGCGCTTGACGCCCGCCCGCTCGACCGCGGCATTCAGGAACCCCAGGTCGAAGGCGGCGTTGTGCCCTGCCAGAATGGCGCGCCGGCAGCCGTGTGAGCGAATGGCGGTGCGGATTTCGCGGAACAGCCGCTGCAGGGCTTCGCCTTCGTCGATGGCCGGCCGCAGTGGATGCCAGGGGTCGATGCCGTTCACTTCAAGCGAGGCCGGATCAAGGCGCGCGCCTTCGAACGGCTTCACGTGAAATGCATGGGTGGCACCGCGCCGCAGGCGTCCGGTGGCGTCGATTTCCACGATCACCGCGGCAATCTCCAGCAATGCATCGGTCTTGGCGAAGAAGCCGCCGGTTTCCACATCGACGACGATGGGCAGGAAGCCACGGAAGCGCCTGGAGGCCAGTTCGACCGCCGCCATCAGCTCACCATCTTCCAGCCCAGCGTATTGCCGGCCCGCAGCGGCACGATGCTCTGGTTTTCGAAGGGGTAGGAATCCGGCACCTGCCATTCACGCCGTTCCAGCGTCACGGTGCCCTCGTTGAGCGGCAGGCCGTAGAAGCGCGGCCCGAACAGGCTGGCAAAGCCCTCCAGGCGGTTCAACGCGCCGATCGATTCGAAGACTTCCGCATACAGTTCCAGCGCGGCATGTGCCGAATAGACGCCCGCGCAGCCACAGGCCGATTCCTTGGCGCTGCGCGCGTGCGGCGCGCTGTCGGTACCGAGAAAGAAGCGCGGGTCGCCCACCGAGATGGCGTCGAGCAGCGCGAGCCGGTCGCTTTCGCGCTTGAGTACCGGCAGGCAGAAGTGATGCGGACGCAGGCCGCCCTGGAACAGCGCATTGCGGTTCAGCAGCAGATGCTGCGGCGTGATGGTGGCCGCAAGGTTCGCGGGCCTGGCGCGCACGAACTCCACCGCGGCCTTGGTGGTGACGTGCTCGAACACGATGCGCAGGCCGGGGAAGCGGTCCGCAAGCGGAGCCAGGACCGAGTCGATGAAGCGGTTTTCGCGCAGGAAGATGTCGATCTCCGGCGTGGTGACCTCGCCATGCACCTGCAGGGGCATGCCCAGCTCGCTCATGGCTTCGAACACGGCAAGAATGTTGCTGACGTTGGTGACGCCGGCGTCGGAGTTGGTGGTGGCCCCGGCCGGATACAGCTTGCAGCCATACACCACGCCGCTGGCCTTGGCCTTGCTGATCTCGCGCGGGTCCGTGCGATCGGTGAGGTACAGCGTCATCAGCGGCTCGAAACGGCTGCCGGGCGGCCGGGCGGCCAGGATGCGCTCGCGGTAGGCGACCGCCTGCGCGGTGGTGGTCACCGGCGGCTTGAGGTTCGGCATGACGATGGCGCGTGCGAACTGTGCCGCGGTGTGGGGCAATACTGCATTCAGTGCCGCGCCGTCGCGCAGATGCAGGTGCCAGTCATCGGGTTGGCGCAGCGTGAGGCGATCCATCAGGTGCCCTTGTATTCGAGCAGGAAGCGCAGCGCCACGCGGGCCCCGAAGCCGGTGATTTCAGTAGGAACATGGGCCAGGCCACCGCGGCGCGTGGAGGCGGCCAGATCGATGTGGGCCCAGGCGATGTCCGCGGGCACGAAGCGCTTCAGGAAGCGCGCGGCGAGGATGTGGTCACCCTTGCCGTCCACGGCGCATTGCGCGATGTCCGCGGTGGGGCTGTCCAGCTCGGTATCGAAGTCTTCCGGCAGGGGAAAGCTCCACAGCCGCTCGCCGCTGGCATCACCGGCTGCCAGCAGCCGCGCGCACAGTGCGTCATCGGTTGCGAACAGGCCGCTCATGC
This sequence comes from uncultured Gammaproteobacteria bacterium, assembly GCA_963812195.1. Taxonomy (GTDB): domain Bacteria; phylum Pseudomonadota; class Gammaproteobacteria; order Steroidobacterales; family Steroidobacteraceae; genus ZC4RG30. The sequence goes on along the minus strand of CAWEUI010000001.1, from coordinate 369,037 downwards.
GGTCGGTGAGGGCCTGCACGCAGGTCCCGGTAAGCGTGGCGAAATCCACGATGGCGCGCGGCTGGCGCCGTGCCGCCAGCGCCAGCGTGTCGGCCAGCGCCATGCGCCCTTCCGCGTCGCTGTGGATCACCTGGATGGTCACGCCATTGGCGGCACGGACCACTTCCTGCGGACGGTATGAGCTGGGGCCGATGTTGTTCTCGGTGATGGCCAGCCATGCATCGATGGCGACCGGCACGCGCAGGCGCGCGGCGGCGACCAGCGTGGCCAGCGCCACGGCGCTGCCGGACATGTCCGTGTGCATGTCCAGCATGCCCCGGTGGGACTTCAGGTTGGTGCCGCCGGTGTCGAACAGGACACCCTTGCCGACCAGCGCGAGCGCCGGGCGCGTGGCGCGGCCGCGCGGCACGTAGCGCAGTTCGGCGATTCCGGCATCGCGCCGCGGGTTGCCGCGGCTCACCGCCAGAAAGGCGTTGGCGCCGAGTCGCTGGAGCGCGCGCTCGCCGAGCCAGCGCAGTCGCAGCCGGTGGCGCCGTGCCAGTGTGGTGAGCACGCGGCGGTAGCCGCCCGCATCGAGCATGTTGGGGGGCAGGGCAGTGAGGTGGCGCACCAGGTTGGTGGCATCCGCGACGATTTCCGCGCGGCGCGGATTCATGTCCGCCGCGCCCAGCACGTCCACTCGCGTCAGCGTCCGCACCTTGCGTTCGTGGCGCTTGTCGGAGGGCAGTGCAAAGGCATGCGCGGCCAGGGCGGCGTACAACGCTTCCTGCCAGGCCGCGCGTGAGCTTGCGGCCGGCCGCGCAATGATGGCGATGCGCGTGGCTTCGGGTCGATCGCTCGTTACGCGCCGCGCCAGCAAGCCTGCCACGCGCAGCAACTCGAAGGCCGACGCGTCGGCGCGGCAATAACCCAGAACCGCCAGTGTCTGGCGTCGGTTGTCGAAAGAGGCGCTGCGCACCGTGCCATGCGCGGATTTGCCGCGACGATGCAGTATCTGCCACAGCCGGGCATGGGGCAGCTTGACACCGGGTTTACCATCTGTTGGCAGCAGCAACAGCACGGCGTCGTAAACATCGAGCCTGGAAGTGTCAGGGAACTCCGTGACGAGGCGTATGCGGGGAGCTTTCTGGAGAGGCAGTAAAGAAGCCATTACCGGGGGCGGTTTGCTTGACCGAACAGGACCAAAAGCCGGATCATCGCGCGGCTCAAAAGCGACGCTGCGAGGCATCGTAGCACAGCGCCACTATTGACATTTTTCCCGATTTGGGAGCGCCGCAAAGGCAGGGCAATGGCTGAAGTCCAGAACACTCAGGATCAGGATCCGGAAGAGACCCGCGAATGGCTCGAGGCCATCGACTCGGTGATTCGCACCGGGGGTGGTGATCGCGCGCATTTCCTGATCGAACGCCTGATCGACCGGGCACGTCGTTCCGGTACGTGGCTGCCGTTCAAGCCGAACACCGCGTACGTGAACACCATTCCGGTGAACAAGGAGCCGGACTATCCCGGCGACCGGGCCATCGAGAAGCGGCTGGAGGCATATATCCGCTGGAACGCCGTGGCCATGGTGCAGCAGGCCAACAAGGAATCCTCCGAGTACGGCGGACACCTTGCCAGCTATGCCTCCTCGGCCACCCTGTACGAGGTCGGCTTCAATCACTTCTGGCGTGGTGCATCCGGTGAACACCCCGGTGACATGGTGTTCATCCAGGGACACAGCTCGCCCGGCATCTACGCGCGCGCCTTCCTCGAGGGGCGCCTGAGCGAGGACAGACTGAGCAACTTCCGGCACGAGGTTGGCGGCGGTGGACTGTCCTCGTATCCGCATCCATGGCTGATGCCGGATTTCTGGCAGTTCCCCACTGTTTCGATGGGGCTGGGGCCAATGATGGCCATCTACCAGGCGCGCTTCATCCGCTACATGGAGAACCGTGGCCTGACCCCGCCCACCGACCGCAAGGTGTGGGTGTTCTGCGGCGACGGCGAGATGGACGAGCCGGAGTCGATGGGCCAGCTGACCATGCCGGTACGCGAAGGCCTGGACAACCTGGTGTTCGTGGTCAATTGCAACCTGCAGCGCCTGGACGGACCGGTGCGCGGCAACGGCAAGATCATCCAGGAACTGGAGGCCGCCTTCCTCGGCGCCGGCTGGAACGTCATCAAGGTGATCTGGGGCCGGCGCTGGGATCCGACTGCTGGCGAAGGACCACGATGGCACGCTGGTGCGGCTCATGGACAGCTGTGTCGACGGCGAGTACCAGAACTTCAAGGCCAAGGGTGGCGCTTACACGCGCGAGCATTTCTTCGGCAAGTCCCCGGAAACGGCCGAGATGGTCGCGAACATGTCCGACGAGGAGATCTGGCGGCTGAACCGCGGCGGCCACGATGCCACCAAGGTCTATACCGCGTATGCGGCCGCCAGCCGGCACAAGGGCCAGCCCACGGTGATCCTCGCCCACACCGTGAAGGGTTACGGCCTGGGCAAGGCGGCTGAAGGGGCCAATGTCGCGCACCAGCAGAAGAAGATGGACGCGGAGTCGGTGGAACGCTTCCGCCATGTGTTCGGCATCGAGCTGTCCGACGACGATGTGAAGAACTTCGCCTTCAAGGCCCCGGCCCACGACAGCGCGGAGATCAAGTACCTGAAGTCGCGGCGCGAAGCGCTCGGCGGCTACCTGCCGCGGCGGGTGGTGGACGTGCCGCCGCTGGCCCTGCCGCCGCTGGATACGTTCAAGGCGCTTCTGGATGGCAGTGGCGAGCGCGAGATCTCCACCACCATGGCCTTCGTGCGCATCCTGACCGCCCTGCTGAAGGACAAGACCATCGGCAAGAGCATCGTGCCGATCGTGCCCGACGAGGCACGCACCTTCGGCATGGAGGGCCTGTTCCGCCAGATCGGCATCTATTCGGCCGTGGGCCAGCTGTACACGCCGCAGGACGCCGACCAGCTCATGTCCTACAAGGAAGAGCGCAAGGGCCAGATGATCGAGGAGGGCATCAACGAGGCCGGCGCGCTGTGCTCGTGGATCGCGGCCGGCACGGCCTATGCCAACCATGGGCAGTACATGGTGCCGTTCTACGTGTACTACTCGATGTTCGGCTTCCAGCGGGTAGGCGATTTCATCTGGGCCGCGGGCGACATCCAGGCGCGTGGCTTTCTGGTCGGCGCCACTGCCGGGCGCACCACGCTGGCCGGCGAGGGCCTGCAGCACCAGGACGGCCACAGCCAGCTGGTGGCGACCACGGTACCGAACTGCCGCGCCTACGATCCGGCCTATGCCTACGAGCTGGCCGTGATCATCCACGACGGCATGAAGCGCATGTACGTGGACGGCGAGAACATCTTCTACTACCTCGCCGTGATGAACGAGAACTACGTGCAGCCGCCGATGCCGCCCGGGGCCGAGGAGGGCATCCTCAAGGGCGCGCATCTGGTTCGTGACGGATCCAGTGCCGCGCCCAAGACCAAGGCGAAGGCCAAGACCAAGGCAAAATCCGCGAAGTCGGCACGCGCCACATTGCTGGGCTCCGGCACCATCCTGCGCGAGGTACTGGCAGCCGCGGAAATGCTCGAGAAGGACTACGACATCGCCGCCGACGTGTTCTCGGTGACCAGCTTCAGCGAATTGCGGCGCGAGGCGCTGCTGGTGGAGCGCGAGAACCTGCTGCATCCGGAGCGCAAGGCCGCGGTGCCTTACGTGGCACAGCTGTTCGGCGAGATGAAATGCCCGGTCGTCGCCGCCACCGACAACATGCGCATGGTGCCGGAGCAGATCCGGCAGTGGGTGTCGTCGCGGTTCGTGACGCTGGGTACGGACGGGTTCGGTCGCAGCGACGGCCGTGCCGCCCTGCGCAGCCATTTCGAGGTGGATCGGCGCTTCGTGGTACTGGCGACGCTGAAGGCGCTGGCCGAGGAGGGCACCATCGAGCGCAAGGTGGTGGTGCAGGCCGTGAAGAAGCTCGGCGTGGATCCGGCCAAAGTCAATCCGTTGAACGGTTAGGCGCGCAGGCATATGTCCCAGAAGATGGAAGTGCGCGTACCGGACCTCGGAAACTTCTCCGACGTCGAGGTCATCGACGTGCTGGTGAAGGCCGGCGATACGATCGAGGTCGATGCGCCGCTGATCACGCTGGAGACCGAGAAGGCCACCATGGATGTGCCCTCGACCGCCGCCGGTGTGGTCGAGAAGGTGCACGTCGAGAAGGGCGGCAAGGTGTCCGAAGGGTCGCTGGTGGTGACCTTGCGCGCGGCCGCCGCGAGACGCCGCAGCACCGGCGGCCCAGCCAGCCGCCGCCGCACCGACGCCCGCACAGGCGCCGCCCGCGGCAGCTGCTGCGGCTTCTGCTCCTGCGGCCGCGCCCCGCGACGTCGATGTGGTGGTGCCGGACATGGGCAGCTTCACCGAAGTCGGCGTCATCGAAGTGCTGGTCAAGGTCGGCGACAAGGTGGAAGTGGATACGCCACTGGCCACGCTGGAGACCGAGAAGGCCACCATGGACGTGCCGTCCACTGCCGCCGGCACGGTCAAGGCGGTACATGTGCACAAGGGCGGTACGGTATCGGCTGGCAGCCGCGTGGTGACGTTGAGCGGCGTGGTGAGCGAGCCGGCGACGGCGCCGGCACCAGCGGCGCAGAGCGCGCCGGCTCCCGCACCAGCCGCCGCGCCGCCGCGCGCCGGCTTCTGCGGCCCCGGCCGCACCGCCACGTTCAGCGGGTACCCTGCCGCCGGTCAACGAGGCCGGTTTCGGCAGCGCGCATGCCGGACCCTCGGTGCGCAAGATGGCCCGCGAGCTGGGTGTCGACCTGGGTCGTGTGAAGGGCAGCGGCCAGCGCGGCCGCATCACGCACGAGGACGTGAAGGCCTGGGTGAAGGCCATGCTCACCGGCGGGCTGCAGGCCGCCGGCCCGGCATTGCCGCAGGTGGCGAAGGTGGATTTCGCGAAGTTCGGTCCGGTGGAAGTCAAGCCGCTGGGCCGGATCCAGAAGATCTCCGGACCGCGCCTGCACGCCGCCTGGGTGAACCTGCCGCATGTCACGCAGTTCGATGAGGCGGATATCACCGAGCTGGAGGCCGAGCGCGCGAAACTCAAGGAGAAGGCCGCCGCGGCCGGCGTGAAGGTCACGCCGCTGGCCTTCATCATCCGCGCGTGTGTGCTGGCACTGCAGGAATTCCCCGCCTTCAATTCCTCGCTGGACGGCGAGAACCAGGTATTCAGGAAGTATTTTCACATCGGCTTCGCGGCCGATACGCCCAACGGTCTGCTGGTGCCGGTCATCCAGAACGCCGACAAGCTGGACCTGTTCGGAATCGCCCGCGCGCTGGGGGATCTGTCGGACCGGGCCCGCAAGGGCACCTTGAAGGGTGGCGAGATGCAGGGCGGGTGCTTTTCCGTGTCGAGCCTCGGCGGCATTGGCGGCACGGCGTTCACACCCATCATCAATGCGCCGGAAGTGGCCATCCTGGGCGTGTCGCGTACCCAGACCAGGCCCGTGTGGGATGGCAAGGAGTTCAAGCCGCGCCAGATGCTGCCGCTGTCGCTGTCCTATGACCATCGCGTCATCGACGGCGCCATGGGCGCGCGTTTCGCGGTGTATCTGTCCAAGGTGCTGGCCGATCCGCCGACCCTGCTCGATGGTGTGCTGTGAGCGAGCTGGAGGTAGCGGTTCCGGACCTTGGCAATTTCGACGAAGTTGCGGTCGTCGAGGTGCTGGTCAAGGTACGGTGACACCGTCGAGATCGACACGCCGCTGATCACGCTGGAGACCGAGAAGGCCACCATGGACGTGCCGTCCACCGCAGCGGGCAAGATCACGGCCCTGCCGGTGCAGGCCGGCGGCAAGGTGCGCAAGGGCACGGTCATCGCGAAGGTCGAAGGGCAGGTAGCCGCTGCTGCTCCGGTCGAAGCGGCCAAGTCTCCTGCTGCCAGTCCCGCGGCGGCTGCCGCCGCGGCGCCGGCCGCGCCGCGCGCCGCACCAGCGCCGGCGGAACCCGCTCCCGCGCCCACGGAGAAGCCGCTGCTGCCGCCTGGGCCCACCCCCGAGCGCAGTTACCAGCTGGTCGTGCTCGGCGCCGGACCGGGCGGCTACACGGCTGCGTTCCGCGCCGCCGACCTGGGCCTGAAGGTCGCGCTGATCGAGCGCTGGGACAGCCTCGGCGGCGTGTGCCTGAATGTGGGCTGCATTCCGTCCAAGGCGCTGTTGCATGCGGCAAGGGTGATCGAGGAAACGCACGAGATGGCCGCGCACGGCATCGCCTTCGGGGCGCCGCAGCTGGACATCGACAAGCTGCGTGGCTGGAAGGAAGGCGTGGTGAAGAGGCTCACCGGCGGCCTGAGCGGCCTTGCCAGGACCCGCAAGGTGGAGGTCGTGCGGGGCGTCGGCAAGTTTGCCGGCAGCCGCGTGCGTCGAGGTTGCCGGTCCGGACGGCAAGACGGAACTGATCGGATTCGACAACTGCATCATTGGCGCCGGCTCGGAGGCCGTGAAGCTGCCATTCATCCCCGAGGACCCGCGCATCATCGATTCCACCGGCGCGCTGGAACTGGGCGGCATCCCCGGGCGCCTGCTGGTAATCGGCGGCGGCATCATCGGCCTGGAGATGGCCTGCGTTTACGACGCGCTGGGCGCGAAGGTCAGCGTGGTGGAGCTGGGCACGCAGCTGATGCCCGGCGCCGACCCGGACCTGGTGCGGCCGCTGGAGAAGCGCCTGAAGGCGCGCTACGAGAAGATCATGCTGGGCACGAAGTCCACGAAAGTGGAGGCACTGCCCGAGGGCATCCGCGTGACCTTCGATGCCGCGGGTGAGATCAGCACCGACGTCTACGATCGCGTGCTGGTGGCAGTGGGCCGCGTGCCCAACGGCAAACAGATCAATTGCGAAGCCGCGGGCGTGACGGTCAACGAACGCGGCTTCATTCCCGTGGACAAGCAGATGCGCACCAACGTGCCGGGCATCTTCGCGATCGGCGATATCGTCGGCCAGCCCATGCTGGCGCACAAGGCCACGCACGAGGCGCAAGGTGGCGGCCGAAGTGGCGGCCGGGCACAAGGCCTTCTTCGACGCGCGGGTGATCCCCTCCGTTGCCTACACCGATCCGGAAGTGGCCTGGGTGGGCGTCACCGAGACCCAGGCGAAGCAGGACGGCCGAATATCCGCAAGGCGGCCTTTCCGTGGGCGGCCAGCGGACGCTCGCTGTCTATCGGTCGCGACGAGGGCTTCACCAAGCTGATCGTGGATGCGGCCAGCAACCGCGTGATCGGCGGCGGCATCGTCGGACCCAACGCGGGCGAGCTGATCGCCGAGGTGGGTCTGGCCATCGAGCTGGGCGCGGACGCGGCCGACGTGGGACTCACCATTCATCCGCATCCCACGCTGTCTGAAACGGTGGGCATGACAGCCGAGGCACTGGAAGGTACGCTGACCGATTTGTACATGCCGAAGAAAGCCTGATTCAGGCACGTACTTCCAGGGAGGGGACAGGTGAACGCAGCATTGGCGTTAGAGGGCGTGGACAAGTCCTTCGGTGCGCAACGCGCCGTGGCGGAGCTGGACCTGGCCGTGCCGCGCGGCGAAACCTGCGGGCTCATCGGGCCCAGCGGTGCCGGCAAGAGCACCACCATCCGCATCATCATGTCCATCCTGTTTCCCGACCGCGGCCGGGTGGAGGTGCTTGGCCACGCCTCGGCGCTGGAGGCCAAGGACCGCATCGGATATCTGCCGGAGGAGCGCGGTGTCTACCGCAAGATGCGCGTCGCCGCGTTCCTGGACTATCTGGCCGGCCTGAAGGGCGTGCCGCAACGGCAGTCGCAGGAGCGCGCCAAGGACCTGCTAGGCCGGCTGGGCCTCAAGGACATCGAGAAGCTCAAGTGTGAGGATCTTTCCAAGGGCATGCTGCAGCGGGTGCAGTTCGTCGGCTCGATCATCAACCAGCCGGAACTGCTGATCCTGGACGAGCCCTTCAGCGGCCTGGACCCGGTCAGCGTGCGGCTCCTGAAGGACGTGGTCGCCGCCGAGCGCCGCCGCGGCACCACCATCCTGTTCTCGACGCACGTGATGGCGCAGGCCGAGGAGCTGTGCGACCGCGTGGTGATGATTCACAAGGGCCGCAAGGTGCTGGACAAGCCGATGAGCGAGCTCAAGCGCCAGTACGACGTCTCACGAGTCCTGTTCGAGTCGCTCGAGCCGCAAGCGGGCGATACGGCGGCACTGCGCGAGGTCCCCGGCGTCAGCGCCGTGCGCGGCGGTGGCGGTGGCGGTGGCGGTGGCGGTGGCGAGTATGAACTGGAGCTGGCAGCCGGCGCCGACCCGGTGGCCGTCATGCGTGATGCGTCGACCCGCGTCAAGCCGGCGCGCGTGGAAATCGCGCGCCTGAGGCTCGAAGACGTGTTCGTCGGCATCGTCAAGGGCGAAGCGGACGGTGAATCCGAGGAAACGCTGCGTCAGCACCTGCAGGGGCTTACTACAGGAGATGCCAGGTGATCAGCATCAAACGCGTGGGAATGGTGGCCAGGCGCGATTTCCTGGTCACGGTGGGCAACAAGGGCTTCCTGATCGGCGTGCTGGTGATGCCGCTGATCATGGCTTTCGTGCTGTTCCTGGTGCCGAAGATGCTGGCGCACTCCGGTCCGCAGGTGAGCGTCGAGGTGGCGCTGATCGACCACAGTGCGGGCATTGCCGACGAACTGCGCAAGGAGCTGGCCCCGCAGACCCTGGCTGCGGTCCGCAAGGCGCAGACCAATCGTGCCGCCGCGCAGCTCGGTGCGGCGGGCGGGCAGGTGGCCGCCGCTGCCGCCGCGACTCAGGGCGACATACCGGATTTCGCCCTGCAAGAGTTGCCGGACAGCGCGACGGTGGACAGCCAGAAGAGCTGGCTCACCGACGAGCACCTGGGCAAGCAGCAGCGCCGCGCGCTGGTGGTGGTGCCGGCCGGCGCAGTGGCGCGCAGCGGCGATGCCCCATTCGATACCTACGAACTGTATGCGGCGCGCAATCTGCCGCAGGATGCGCAGAACACATTGCACGGCGCCGTGCGCCAGGCGCTGATCGCGGCGCGCCTGCGCGCCACGGGCATCGATCCGGCCCTGGTGCGCGCCGCCACCGAGATCGCGCCGGTGCACACTCGGGTGGTGTACGCCGGCGGCACACAGGGCAACCCGGCGTTGAACATGATCCTGCCGTACGCCATGGGCGTGCTGTTGTTCATGGGCGTGATGATGGGCGGACAGGCTCTGATGACCTCCACCGTGGAGGAGAAGTCGAGCCGTGTGGTCGAGGTGCTGCTCGCCGCCGTGTCGCCGCTGGAGCTGATGTGGGGCAAGCTGATCGGCCAGCTCGGCGTCGGGCTGGTGGCGATGGGGGTCTACGTGGCGCTCGGGATCCTGGCGCTGCTGCAGTTCGCGACGATCGGGTTGATCGATCCGCTGCTCATCATGTACCTGTTCCTGTTCTTCCTGATGGCGTACCTGGTGTACGGGGCACTGATGCAGACCGTCGGCGCGGCGGTGAATCAAATGGCCGATGCGCAGTCGCTGCTGGGGCCGGTCATGATGCTGCTGGTCATCCCCTACATTCTCACGTTCTTCGTCGGCAACAAGCCGGATGCGCCGGTGTCGGTGATCCTGAGTTTCGTGCCGCCGGTCAATGCCTTCATGATGATGGCGCGGCTGGCTTCGACATCGCCGCCACCGTACTGGCAGGTGCTGCTGTCGCTGTGTGCGAGTCTCATTGCCGCGGTCTGCACGGTGTGGTTTGCGGCCAAGGTGTTCCGAGTGGGCCTGCTGATGCACGGCAAGCCGCCGAATTTCGGCACGCTGATCAAGTGGGCGCGGATGAGCTGAGCACGGGGTTGCCGGCAACGCGCGGTTGCCGGCTCCTGTCAGGCTGATACATTCCCCGCTGGGGAGAATTTGCATTGGCCAGTCCAGATATATTCTTGTCCTACAACCGCGAGGATGCCGCTCGCGCGAAGCAGTTCGCGCAGGCACTGGAAGCCGAAGGCTTCAGTGTGTGGTGGGACGCCACATTGCGCTCGGGCGAAGCATACGACCAGGTCACCGAGAACGCCCTGGCGCAGGCCGGCGCCGTGATCGTGTTGTGGTCGCCGCGTTCGGTGGCCTCGCGCTGGGTACGTGCCGAAGCCACCGAGGCACTGCGCGCCGGCAAGCTGGTGCCTGCCACGATTGAACCATGCAAGCGGCCGATCATGTTCGAGCTGGTTCAGACGGCCGAGCTGACGGGATGGCACGGTGATCGCAATGTCCCGGCCTGGCGCGCTCTGGTCCAGGACACGCGCGCCTGCATGCGCCGCGAATCGGGGATTGACCCGGGCGCGGCGCAACACGGGGATGTCGGTGCGATCGGCCGGCAGGACTCGCGCAAGCGGCGAAAGCTGGGCGTGTCGATCGCGGCCGTAGCGGCGGTCGCCTCGCTCGGACTGGTCGCAGTGTTCGCCTGGACCAGGCACGTGGGCGGTACCGAGGGCGCTGGTGCCGGACCTGTGCAAGTGCAGGTCATGGCCTTCCAGGCGGCCGGCACTGATCCCGACGAGACCTCGATGGCGCACGGTATCACCGATGAGCTGATCATCCGCCTGCGCAGGGTGCCGGGACTGCGCGTCGTCAGCGGTCTCGGCGCGACACCTTCGGCAAGCGAGCCCTCAGCGGATCACTGGATCGCAGGCGGCCTGCGCATGGATGGCGATTCGCTGCGCGTATCGGCGCGACTGGCCGACGAGCATGGCAATGTGCTGTGGTCCAACAATTTCGATCGCCAGGTGAACGACCTGTTCCAGGTGCAGGAGGACATCGCGCGCGCGGTCGCCAACGAGCTGAGCGTCTCGCTGGACGTGGGAATCGAGTCGCGCGATTACGGCGGTACGGACAACACCGAAGCCTATGCCGACTTCGTCCAGGGTCGGGCCTACCGTTACGATCCGGATCGCAGCCGTCCCACCGCCTATCTGGAGCGGGCCGTCTCGCTGGACCCCGACTACATCAAGGCCTGGGCCGAGCTGAGCTACGACTATGGGGTTTCGCTGTATTCGCGAATCTCGAGGGCCGACGCCGAACGACTGATGGCGCAGCTGGACCATGCATCCTCCCGCGCCCGCGAGCTGAACCCGCAGCTGTGGATCGGGGAATCCGCGCGTGCCTGGTATGACATCGCCAACGATGACCTGCGTTCGGCCGCGGCGAGGTATCGACACATCGCGCAGCTGGATCGTGGTGACGACCCGGATCTGCGACAGACCCAGGCGATCTTTGCGCAGCAACTTGGCCGCGTGCGCGAGGCGGGCCGGATCACCCGGTCGATGGCACTGATCGATCCGATCTACCGCCATAGCACCTATCCATTCCTGGTGGCCTTCTACTCGGGCAGGTACGAGGATGCGCTGAAGTGGACCCAGGAGAAGGGTGGCGGCGATTCACAGGCCCCGGATCCGCAGGTGCTGTACTGGGCCCATCTCATGCAAGGTGAGTTCGCGGCCGCCCGGGATGTGGCGGCCGCGGCCGGGCTGGGTCCCCTGTATGAGCATGTTCCGGACTTTCGCTTCGATCCCGACTACCTGCCGAACCTGCCTGCGGACCAGTTGAAGGCATGGGCAGACCGGACGCTGGGTTACGGCGGCAGGCGGCAGCTGATCAGGGGGGCGATGTTCGCCAGCCATTTCGGCCATCAGGATGTCGCGCTCGAGTATCTGCGCCTCGCCTACCAGCGCCCCGGGTACGGCGGATTCCACCTGCTGTGGTATCCGGGCTTCGCCGGGCTGCGCCAAACCAGCGGCTTCGTCGATTTCCTCAACGAGCGCGGCATAATCGATGTCTGGCGCGAGAGCGGCGACTGGGGCGATTTCTGCAAGCCCGGCCCGCAAGGCGACGTTTCCTGCAGCTGAGCGACGCCGGGCTTCGTGTCCACCGAACAGGGCTCAGCGGCGCAGCAGCCACAACAAGGCGCTGACCAGCGCGCTGATCAGCAGCGAGGTGGCCAGCGGGAAATAGAACTTCACGCCCGGACGGTCGATCACGAAGTCGCCGGGCAAGCGGCCCAGCGGCAGTTTCGACAGCACCGGCCAGGCGATGCCAGCCACGAGGATCGTCAGGCCCAGGATGATCAGGAAGCGCTGCACGCCTAGAGCCTCCGGAGCCGCTCCAGGTACGCGGCCTCGTCCGGCGCGCGACCGGCCCGCTGGGCGTCCCACAGGATTTCGGCCAGCACCTCGATCATGCGGTGTTCGGCTTCGTGGGCGTCTCCCAGCCGCCCGGCAAGGCGCGCATGCACGTCCTGGATGCCGGCCGGACGGCCCGTGGCCAGCTGCTCGCGCAGACCCAGGTGCAGGCCCATGTGCAGGAAGGGGTTGACGCGTCCCTGCTCGACCGTGAATTCGGCGGCCAGCGCCTGCCCGTCCTGCAGCAGCTCCTGGTACTCGGGATGAAGCGCCACCACGTCGGCGATCTGCGCGTCCAGTGGCGCCAACGGCAGGCCTTCCAGGCGCCTTTGCCAGGCTTGCAGATAGCGGCGCCGCAGCTCCTCGCGGCTGGCATCGGCGAACATCATGCCGGTGAGTCTAGCGCGCCGCGCGGCGTGCGGTGGGCGCCGGGGTCTTCGGCCGGTAGCCGCACCAGTGCGAGATGACGCATTGCCAGCACTTCGGCGTGCGGGCAAGGCACACATGGCGGCCGTGCAGTATCAGCCAGTGGTGCGCATGATGCAGGAACTGCTGCGGGGTGACCTTGAGCAGCTTGTGCTCCACGGCAAGCGGGGTTGCGCCGCGGGCCAGTCCGGTGCGGTTCGCCACGCGGAACACATGCGTGTCCACGGCCAGCGTGGGCTCGCCAAAGGCGACGTTCAGCACCACGTTGGCGGTCTTGCGTCCGACGCCGGGCAGGGCCTCCAGTGCCGCGCGATCCCGCGGCACCTCCCCGCCGTGGTGCTCGAGCAGCTGCCGGCAGGTTTCGATGACATTCTTCGCCTTGGCGTTGTACAGGCCGATATGGCGGATGTAGGGGGTGAGCCCCGCGATGCCGAGCTTGAGAATGGCCGCCGGCGTATTGGCCCGCGGGTAAAGCCTGCGGGTGGCGATGTTGACGCTCTTGTCGGTGGCCTGCGCCGACAGGATCACCGCCACCAGGAGTTCGAACGGTGTGCGGAACTCCAGTTCGCTGCGCGGTTCCGGGTTGGCAGCGCGCAGCGCCGAATACAGCGCGACGACGCTCTCGGGCTTCACGTCACCTGCATGCCCGGCTGCACGCCCTCGTCCACGCTGAGCACGAACACGCCGCCGGCATCGTCCTTGTCGCTGGCACACAGGACCATGCCTTCGGAGACGCCGAAGCGCATCTTGCGCGGCGCCAGGTTGGCGACCATCACCACATAGCGGCCGACCAGGTCTTCGGGCTTGTAGTGTCTGGCGATGCCGGAAAATACATTGCGCTGTTCAGTGCCCAGATCCAGCGTGAGCTGCAGCAGCTTGTCGGAGCCTTCCACGCGGGATGCCGACAATACCCTGGCGGCGCGCAGATCCAGTTTGGCGAAATCATCGATGTTGATCACGGGTTTGCCTTTGGGTTGGGCTACCGGGGCAGCGGCGGTCGGGGGGCTGGCGACGAGCTGCTTCACGACCGCCGGATCCAGCCGGGTCGCAAGCTGCGGATACTTGCCCAGGGCGGTCCCGGTGAGCGGCGCGGCCACGCCCTGCCAGCTCGACAGCGTGCCCTTGCCCAGCCAGCTTTCGGCCTTTGCGGCGACTCCGGGCAGCACCGGCGCCAGCCAGGTCATCAGTACGCGGAACAGGTTGATGCCCTGGGTGGCAACCGAACGCGCCTCTTCGAGCCGGGCCGGATCCTTTGCCAGTACCCATGGTTTGTGCTGGTCCACGTACTGATTGGCGCGGTCGGCCAGCAGCATGATTTCGCGGACCGCGGCCCCGTAGTCACGGGCCTCGAACAGCGCCGCGATCTTCGCGCCCGCGCCGGCGAATCCGGCGTGCAGGTCCGGATCGGGCAGGGCATCGGCCAGCCGGCCGCCGGCTCGCTCGATGAACGGCGCGCAGCGGCTGGCGATGTTCACCAGCTTGCCCACCACGTCGGAATTCACGCGCGCGGTGAAGTCCTCCAGGTTCAGGTCGATGTCGTCAAGCCCGGGGCCAAGCTTGGCGGCGAAGTAGTAGCGCAGCGGATCCGCCGGCAGCAGTTCCAGGTAGCGGCGCGCGGTGATGAAGGTACCGCGCGACTTGGACATCTTCTGTCCGTCCACGGTAAGGAAGCCGTGCACATGCACGCCGGTGGGTCGGCGGTAACCGGCGCCGTGCAGCACCGCCGGCCAGAACAGCGTGTGGAAGTAGCTGATGTCCTTGCCGATGAAGTGGTGCAGTTCGGTGGTGGCGCCGGCCTTCCAGTACGCGTCGAAGTCCAGGCCGCGCTTTGCGGCCAGTGCGGCAAAGCTGCCGATGTAGCCGATGGGCGCATCGAACCACACGTAGAAGTACTTGCCCGGGCGCGTCCGGGATTTCGAAGCCGAAGTAAGGCGCGTCGCGCGAGATGTCCCAGTCGGTCAGGCCGGCCGTGAACCACTCGTCGAGCTTGGCGCGCACCGCCGGTTGCAGCCGGTTGCCGTCCAGCCATTGCTTCAGGTCCTGTTCGAAATCGCCGAGCCTGAAGAACAGGTGTTCGGACTCGCGCAGCACGGGCTTCGTGCCGGTGATCGTGGAGACGGCATCCTTCAGGTCGGCGGGCGAGTAGGTCGCGCCGCAGTTCTCGCAGGAGTCCCCGTACTGGTCCGGCGTGCCGCAGCGCGGGCAGGTGCCGCGCACGAAGCGGTCGGGCAGGAACATGCCGGCCTGTTCGTCGTAGGCCTGGCGGATCGTGCGGCGGTCGATGGCGCCGCGTTCCACCAGCCGGTGAGTACAGCTCGTTGGAGTAATGCCGGTTCTCTTCCGAGTGCGTGGAGTGGAAATGGTCGAAGCCGATGGCGAACCCGGCGTAATCGCGCTGGTGCTCGGCCGCCGCGCTGGCGATCAGCTGCTCCGGCGTGATGCCGTCCTGGCGTGCCCTGATCATGATGGGCGTGCCGTGGCAATCCTCGGCGCACACGAAAATGCAGTCCTCGCCCATCAGGCGCTGGAACCGCACCCAGATGTCGGTCTGCACCGACTCGGTCATGTGGCCCAGATGCAATGAGCCGTTGGCGTAGGGCAGGGCGTGGGTTACCAGGATCCGCCGCCGCGGTTGCTCCGGGCTCACCTATGAATCCTTGAACGCTTCGAAACGGGCCTTGTTCATTGCCTTCTTGTAGGCTTCCTTTCCGGAAATCTGGCGCTGATCGAACAGCGCCTGGATGGAAGAGTCCATTGTACGCATGCCCGAGGCGGCGCCGGACTGCATGGTGTTTTCCAGCTGGTCCAGCTTGCCCTGGCGGATCAGGTTCGGATACGGCGGGGTTGTTGACCAGGATCTCCAGCGCCGCGACCCGGCCCTGCTTGTCGGCGCGCTGCAACAACTGCTGCGACACCACGCCGCGCAGGGACGTGGACAGCATGGTGCGCACGTGCGACTGCTTGTCGGCCGGAAAGACGTTGATGACGCGGTCCACCGTCTGGGCCGCGCCGTTGGTATGCAGGGTGCCCATCACGAGGATGCCCATTTCGGCCGCCGTCACGGCGATCTGGATGGTCTCCAGGTCGCGCATTTCGCCGACCAGGATCACGTCCGGGTCTTCACGCAGGCGCCGAGTGCAGGGCCTGCGCGAAATTCTGCGCGTGCAGGCCGATCTCGCGCTGGCTGATCAGGCAGTTGCGCCGCTGGTGCACGAACTCGATGGGATCCTCGATGGTGAGGATATGGCCCTTTTCACGCTTGTTGATGTCGTCGATGATCGCGGCCAGCGTGGTGGACTTGCCGCTGCCGGTCTTGCCGGTGACCAGGATCAGCCCGTTGGGCGCGCGCGCAAAGGCGCGAACCGCGTCGGGCAATTTGAGCTGGTCCATGGTCAGCGCCTGGGTGGGTATCGAGCGCAATACCGCGCCCGATGCCATTGAGCTGGCGCATCACGTTGACGCGGAAGCGTCCCAGACCTTCCAGTGTGTAGGCGAAGTCGGCGCCGTTGAGCTTCTCGAAGCGTGCCGCGGCCTTGCCGGGCATGATCTCGTACAGCGCCTCGTGCACGAACTCGGCGCTGAGGTTGTCGGGTCGCAGGGGCTGCAAGTCACCGTACAGCCGGATGCGCGCCGGATCACCGGCAATGAAGTGCAGGTCCGAACCCTTGCGGTGCAGCACTTCGCGCAGGTATTCGTCGATCTTGGCCATCGCCGCGGGCGCTCCTGTCAGGCCGGCCTGTTGCCGGTGATGGCGCTCGTATCGAGCTTCGGCAGCAGCCCCGTGTCGGTCACGTACTTCTGCAGCACGCGCTTGTCGTGTCGCGAAGGAATAGGCGTGGTCCGGGTCGATCTCCTTGGCCTGCACCGCCGACAGCAGTGCCTGGTCCAGCAGCTGCATGCCGAATTCACGTCCCATCTGCACCTGGCTGGGGATCTGGTGGGTCTGGTCCGTCTGGATCAGCTTGGCGATGGCCTTGGTCATGACCATCACCTCGCACACGGCCTTGCGCCCCTGGCCTTCCGTGGTCTTGCACAGCACCTGCGTCACCACGGCCAGCAGGCTCTGCGACAGGAAGCTCTTTGTCTGTTCGCGCTCTTCGACGGGCAGTGCGTCGATGATGCGATCGATGGTCTTTACCGCACCGGTGGTGTGCAGCGTGCCCAGCACCAGGTGGCCGGTTTCGGCGGCGGTCATGGCCATCGAAATGGTCTCGGCGTCGCGCATCTCGCCGACCAGGATCACGTCCGGGTCTTCGCGCATCGCGGCACGCACGCCTTCGGCGAAGGTCGGCAGGTGAGTGTTCAGCTCGCGCTGGATGACCTGGCTCTGCTTGCTGCGGTGAACGAACTCGATCGGATCCTCGAGGCTGATGATGTTCAGTTTGCGCGTGGTGTTCAGCAGATCGATCATCGCCGCCAGCGTGGTCGACTTGCCCGACCCGGTGGAGCCGGTGACCAGGATCATGCCCTGGTGGTAGTCGCACAGCTTCTTGACCACCGGCGGCAGCCCCAGGCTGTCTATGGTGGGAATTGCCGTCGGGATGGCCCGGAATACCGCGCCGATGCCGGTGTCCTTGCGGAAGATGTTGACGCGGAAGCGCCCGCCATCGGTGGAAACGTAGGAGAAATCCACGTCGCTGCCGGTCGCGAACATGTCGTTCTGGGCCGGCGTGAGGATCTCGGTGAGATAGCCCTCGAGCTCCGCCGTCGCGCAGGTCGCGGAACTTGATCGGCATCAGGTCGCCGTATACGCGCAGCATGGGCGGCACGCCCACCGCCAGGTGGATGTCCGAGCAGCCCTGCTGGGTGCCGAGCTTCAGGAAGGCGTCTATGCGGGCCATAGACGCCATCTTACGTCATGCAAAGCGCTCGAGTGCGACCCGCATCTCATCCATGGTCTGGAAGCGCTTGGCCTTGTCCACGGCCATGGCCTTCATGATCAGATCCGACAAGCCGGGCGGCAGTTTGGGGTTGAGCTCCTGCGGGGCCCGCGCCTTGCCCTGCACGTGCTGGTACATGACGGCCATGTGGTCGCCGCGCGAGTACGGCGGCTGGCCGGTGAACATCTCGTACAGGATCACGCCGATGGCGTAGATGTCGGCCCGCTCGTCCACCTTGCGGCCCAGGATCTGCTCGGGGGCCATGTACTTGGGAGAGCCGATCACGTAGCCGGTCTTGGTCAGCTGCGTGTCGCCCTCGCGGTGCGCGGCGGCCACGCCGAAGTCCACGATCTTGAGCAACCCGTCGTTGTTGATCAGCACGTTGGCGGGCTTCAGGTCGCGGTGCACGACGCCGACCTTGTGCGCCACCGCCATGCCGGTGCACATGTCGATGCCGTACTTGACCGCCTTCTTGGTTTCGATGGGCTTTTCGTTGACGATTTCCGCGCCCAGCGTGTGGGACGGGAAGTACTCCATCGAGATCGCGTAGTTGCCCTGCACCTGCAGGAAGTCGTAGATGCGGATGACGTTGTGGTGCGTGATCTTGCGCGAATAGCGCAGCTCGTGCACGAACCGCTTCATCATCTCCTCGTCTTCCGACACGTTCGGATTGAGGAACTTCAGGATCAGGCGATCGTCGACCACCGTGTCTTCCATCAGCAGCACGGTGCCGAAGGCGCCCTTGCCGATGCGTCTCGATGTACTTGTAGCGGCCCTCCAGCATGTCGCCGCTGCGCAAGGTGGAGATGTCCAGCTTGAGCCCGGTCACGTCCTGGTCGACCTGGTGCAGCATGGCCTTGGCCTCGGCCTCGTCCATGGGCACCGAGCGGGCCAGTTCGGCGTGCGGGCCGGAGCCGGCGCGACCACCCATGGCAACGGTAGCCGCTGGTCTCGGCCATGCGCACGCCGAGTTCCTTCAGCGCGGCGGCCGCGGCCTCGGCGATCTGCGGATCCTGGTTCTGGCCCTGTTGCTGCAATTGCAGCCGGACGTGTTCGTAGCGCTTGTCATCGGCGAGCTGCGCAATGGCGTGAATGGCCTCGATGCGCAATTCCTTCTCGGGTCGCGACAGGAACGGCAGCAGCGTATCGATGTTCTTCGGGTCGCCGAGCTTGCCGACGGCGCGCACCACCACGGGCAGCGAGCGCGCCGGCGTGGTGGGCAGCATTTCCAGCAGGCGCGGCAGCGCGCGCCGGCTGCCGATCTCGGCCAGCGCGTCCACCGAGCGCTCGCACACCCACCAGTCCTTGTCCCTGGTGGCCTCGATCAGGTGATTGACCGCGCGCTCGTCCTTGGTCTGGTTCAGTATCTCGATCGCGGCGCGCCGCAGATCCTCGTCCTGGTCGCGAGCCAGGCGCAGCACCGCGTCGATGACCTTCGGGCCGCCGATCTTGCCCAGCGCATCGCCGGCGCGGCTGCGCACCCACCAGTCATCGTCCTTGATGGCCTCCAGCAGGTACTTCACGGACTTGGCGTCGCCGATTTCGTTCAGGACCTCGACGGCCGAGCGTCGCGCGTATTCGTTCTCGTCCTTCAGGACCGGAATCAGGTACTTGACCGTTTCCGGGTCATTGGCGCGGATCAGCACGTCGATGGCGCGATTCTGCACATCGATCTCGCCGTCCTTGAGCAGCCGGCACACCGCCTCGACGTCGATCGGACCGTCCATGCGCGCCAGCGCCGCCAGCGTGGTGGAGCGGATCATCTTGTTGTTGTCGCGCAGTTGCCCCTGCAGCGCGCGCTTGATGTCCGGCCGGTTGAACCGGCGACAGGATGTTGATGATGTGCACGCGCGCGATCGGGTCCTTGCCCTCCAGGCGGCTGACCAGCTCGGGCGTGGAGTTCTCGTCGGCCACCTCGGCGATGACGCGGAACAGGGCCGCCTTTTCCTGGGGCTCCTGTGCGTAGGCGGCGTTCAGCAGGTCGCGCAGGTTGAAGCGCTCGCGCTGGGCGTGGATGACGTCCAGTACCGAGGACTTGGACACGCCCTTGGTGTTCAGCGCGTCGAGCAGCAGGCTGGGGGAGTAGGTGCGGCTGCTGGTCAGCGCCCAGGCGATACCCGCGGCAATGCGCGCGTTGCCGTCGCACAGGCCCGTCAGGAAGCGCGGAAAGGTCTTGTTGGAGACCAGCGTCGAGAGCACGTCGACCAGGGCCACCGTGGCATTCTTGTCGGCGTCGGCCAGGGATTCGATGACCGGTTCGATGACCCCCGGGCCCAACCCCTTGAGTTTGGCCACTGCCTTGAGCGTCTCCTCGGCAAGCGGCTTGTCGGTCGACTTGATCAGGGTGATCAGCCGGTCGGAACGAAGGTTCGTGAACAGTGCCATCAATGGACTGCAATTTGCATGAATAATCCCAGGATCGAACCTCCAAATTATGCCATAGGCCCCCTGTCGCCCGGCTGCGGACCGGTCCGCACTGTTAGAATCCAGCGCCTTTTCTTGAACGGGATCACATGAGCCAGAGTGATGACGCCCTGCGCGCGCTGCTGTCGGCGTGGCGGGATCCCTACATCGGCCGGACCCTGGGCGAGCTCGGAGCCGTCCAGCAGCTGCAATGCACTGCCGGGGCAATCAGGCTGGCCGCTGCAGCATGCCGGTGCCGACGGGCGGCTACCAGGCCGACCTCGCGCGGCTGCTGTCGCAGGCGCTGCAGCGCGATGGCTTCTCCCAGGAACTGTCGCTGGAGCTGGCTACGGCCATTCCGGCCCATGCCGTCCAGCGGCCGCTGAAGCCCCTGGCCGGCATCCGCAATATCGTGGCGGTTGGTTCGGCCAAGGGCGGGGTGGGCAAATCAACCGTGGCGGCCCATCTGGCGCTTGCCTGGGCGGCCATGGGCGCCCGCGTGGGCCTGCTGGATGCGGATGTCTACGGGCCCAGCCAGCCGACGCATGTTCGGGTGTGGCGCAGGTGAAGCCCGAGACCCAGGGCAAGCGCATCCTGCCCGTGCAGGCGCACGGCGTGAAGCTGATGTCCATCGGATTCCTCGTCGATCGAGGGCCAGCCGATGATCTGGCGCGGCCCGATGGTGACGCAGGCGCTGTCGCAGCTGCTGAACGAAACCGCTCTGGGGCGAGCTGGATTACCTGGTGCGTGGATCTGCCGCCGGGTACCGGCGACATCCAGCTGACGCTGGCGCAGAGGGTGCCGGTGGCAGGCGCGTGGTGGTCACGACGCCGCAGGAGATCGCGGTGGCCGATGCACGCAAGGGCATCGCCATGTTCGAGAAGGTCTAGGTGGCGGTGCTCGGCATGGTCGAGAACATGAGCCTGCATGTGTGCAGCCACTGCGGCCACGAGGACGCACATCTTCGGCAGCGGCGGCGGCGAACGGCTGGCGGCCGAGTGCGGCGTGCCGCTGCTCGGCAAGCTGCCCCTGGACTGCACGGATCCGTGCCGCATGCGGATGCCGGCCGGCCCGTGGTCGCCGGCCGCTCGCCGGCACGCCCGTCGGCATCCGCGTGGACCGAACTGGCGCGACATGCCGCGGCGGCAGTGCTGGTGCCCGCCGGCCGCGTCGACCGCAGCGGCAGTCTTCCGAATGTAGTCGTCGAGAGAAGTGCAATGAGCATCAAGTCCGACCGCTGGATCCGCCGCATGGCGCAGCCGAACACGGCATGATCGAGCCGTTCGAGCCGGGGCAGGTGCGCGCATGGCGAGCGGCGGCCGCATCGTGTCGCTACGGCACCTCCAGCTACGGCTACGACGTGCGCTGCGCGCGCGAGTTCAAGATCTTCACCAACATCAACTGCACCATCGTCGATCCCGAAGAACTTCGATCGCGCGCAGCTTCGTCGACCTGGAGGCCGACGTGTGCATCATCCCGCCGAACTCCTTCGCGCTGGCGCGCACGGTGGAGTACTTCCGCATCCCGCGCAACGTGCTGACGATCTGCCTGGGCAAGAGCACCTATGCGCGCTGCGGCATCATCGTCAACGTGACGCCGCTGGAGCCCGAGTGGGAAGGGCACGTGACGCTGGAGTTCTCCAACACCACGCCGCTGCCGGCCAAGATCTATGCCAACGAGGGCGTGGCGCAGATGCTGTTCTTCGAATCCGACGAGGTCTGCGAGACCTCCTACAAGGACCGCGGCGGCAAGTACCAGGGCCAGAAGGGCGTTACCCTGCCCAAGGCCTGACCGTGCGCGGCACGGAGCGTCAGCGCTTCACGCTCTCCAGACGCATGGACCATTGCACGTCGTCGCCGTCGTGCCGCTCGACCTTGAGCGGCAGGTAACCCAGCTCCGGCGCGCACCAGAACCAGGTGGCGTTGCCCGAACCGGGCCGCCGGCTGCGTGTAGATCACCGTCTCGTACTTGCCCGCGTCGGTCTCGACCTGTTCGTGGCCCTGCCAGGCGTAGTCGTAGTCCTTGATTCGGTCCTTGTCGACCAGCACGAACTTCGCCGGTACGTCGCCCGCGAACAGATCACGCATCAATGCCACCTGCACCGACAGCGTGTCGAGCAGTCCCGGCTGCGTCGGCAGATCCACCTTGCGGCGTTCGGCCACGCCGCGCACGCGGCCGGCGGCCCAGTCGAACGTGATGTCCTGATCCCTCGGCGTTGCCGCTGCCGCCGTCATCGGCAGTGAAGGTCTCCGGGATGATCCGGTCGCCACTCGATGCGGAATACGCTGCGCGAGGTCAGGTGCGCCGGCATCGCCAGGCGGAACAGGCCAGGCGCGGTGGTCTCGGAGGTGTAGGACCAGCGGCCGTCCGCCAGGTGTTCCAGCTTGACCTGGCTGCTGCCGGCGGACAGGCCGTGCCAGTTGATGGTGTAGAAGGCGGTGAAGGGTTTGAGTTCGCCGGCGGCTTCAGCCGCGTCGGCGCCCGCGCCGGCGCCGGCCAGCAGCAGCGCGGCAACGGCGCTGCGCGCCAGCGTGTTCGCGGCGCGCATCAGCGGATTCTCACCGGCGCGCGCAGGGGCGCGCCATCCAGCTCGGGATGGCCGCCATTCCAGCGCAGTCGGCCCCGGGTCAACCATTCGATCACCATGGGATAGAGCTTGTGTTCCAGAGCATGAACGCGCCCTGAAAGCCCGGCAATGTCTTCGCCCGGCGGGACGTCGAGCACAGCCTGGGCGATCAATGGCCCCCCGTCGAGTTCGGCCGTGACGAAGTGCACGCTTGCGCCGTGCTCGGCATCACCGGCGGCCAGTGCCCGGGCGTGGGTATCCAGGCCGCGATGTCTGGGCAGCAGGGACGGGTGGATGTTCAGCATGCGCCCGGCGTAGCGGGCGGCGAATTGCGCCGACAGCACGCGCATGAAGCCGGCCAGGATCACGTAGTCGGCCGCGGCCGCGTCGATGGCTGCAGCCAGCGCTGCTTCGAAGCCGGCGCGATCCGGCCTGCCGTCACGTGAGAATTCCCGGCGATCGATGACGCGGACGGGCAGGCCCAGCTCGCTGGCTCGCGCCAGGCCACCGGCTTCGGGCGTATCGGCGAGCACGCAGGCGATGTCGGCAGGAATCTGCCCGCCGCGGCAGGCCCGCGCGATGGCCAGCATGTTGCTGCCCTGGCCGGAGATCAGAATGGCCAGACGCGCGCGCCGCGTTTCACTCGTCGATGACGACACCGGCTGTCCCGGGACGAATCTCTCCGATCAGCATGGCGGTTTCCCCGGCTGCGCGCAGCTGCGCCAGGGCCTCGTCGGCGTGCGTCGCGGGGACGACGGCGATCATGCCGATGCCGCAGTTGAAGGTGCGGTACATCTCGGCGGGCGCAATGCCGCCGCTGCTGGCCAGCCACTCGAACACTGGATCGTGATGCCACTGCCGGCGCTGCAGCCGGGCCTCCAGGCCCTCGGGCAGTACGCGCGGAATGTTGTCGGTGAGGCCGCCGCCGGTGATGTGCGCGAAGGCGCTCACGGGCATTGCCGCGGCCAGGGCGAGCATGCTGCGCGCGTAGATGCGCGTGGGTTCGAGCAGCCGGTCGAACAATGCACGGCCTGCCAGCTGCGTCTTCTCATCGGCGCCGGTGGCGGCAATGAGCTTGCGCACCAGCGAGTAGCCGTTGGAGTGCACGCCGGAGGAGGCCAGGCCGATGATCGCGTCACCGGCCTTCACGCGAGTGCCGTCCAGGATGGCGCCGCGCTCGACCACGCCGACACAGAAACCGGCCAGATCGTAGTCCGCCACCCTGGTACATGCCGGGCATTTCCGCCGTCTCGCCGCCCACCAGCGCGCAGCCGGCCTGCAGGCATCCTTCGGCAATGCCGCGGATCACGGACTCGGCCACATCCACCGAGAGCCTGCCGGTGGCGTAGTAATCGAGGAAGAACAGGGGTTCGGCGCCCTGCACGGCAATATCGTTGGCGCACATCGCGACCAGGTCGATGCCGATGCGTTCGTGGCGTCCGGTGTCGATGGCCAGGCGCAGCTTGGTGCCCACGCCGTCGGTGCCGGCGACCAGCACCGGATCGCGGTAGCGCTGCGGCAGACCCACCAGGGCGCCGAATCCACCCACCCCGGCCAGTACCTCCGGCCGCATGGTGCGCTTGACGACGGGTTTGATGCGATCCACCAGCGCGTCGCCTGCGTCGATGTCGACGCCCGCATCGCGATATGTCAGGCCAGTGGGTTTGTGCATTCTGACGGGACTTTGCCGGTGAGTCGGCCGCCAGGGGCCGGGTGCGGTATTGTAGCGAAGTTTGCTCCCCCTTCCGCCATGCGCCACTTGCCCAATCTCATCTGCCTGGTCCGCATCGCGCTGGTCGCGCCGCTGATCCAGGCCATGCTTGCCGGCGCGCAGGTGCGCATCCTGGTGCTGTTCACGATCGCCGCCCTGTCCGATGGGCTGGATGGCTATCTGGCCAAGCGGTTCAACTGGACTTCGGAACTGGGCCGGTTCCTGGACCCGCTGGCCGACAAGCTGCTGCTGGTTTCGGTGTTCACGACCGCCGCGTGGCTGGATATCGCGCCCTGGTGGGTCGCCGCGGTGGCCATTGCCCGCGACCTGGTCATCGGCATCGGAGCGCTGGTGTACCGGCTGTGGTTCGGGCCGTTGCGGGGCCGGCCGACCATGATCAGCAAGTGGAATACCGGCATGCAGCTTGGCTACCTGCTGGCCGTGATACTGGCCAGCGCCAGCGGCTTTCCGCCGCGCGAAGTGCTGGATGCGCTGGCGGCCGTGATGGTTGTCACGACGCTGGCCAGCGGGGTGGATTACGTGGCCCGCTTCGTCGAGCGCGCCTTCGCGCTTTCCGCCGCTCCGTGATGGGTAGCGCATGGCGTGAGCGCGCGTGAAGCAGCTGCCTCTTTCAGTGCGCCTGCAGGATCGCGCGGTGTTCGCAAGCTTCGTTGCGGGCCCGAATGCCGAAGGGCTTGCGGCCGCGCGTGCCATGGCGGCAGGGGATGCCGCGTTGCTGTACCTGCATGGCGTGACCGGTGCGGGTCGCACGCACCTGCTGCAGGCAATCTGTGCCGCGACGCCCGGCGCCGGCTACTTTCCATTACAGGATCTGCGCGACATGGGCGAAGCCGTGCTGGAGGGCATCGCGGCGCTGCCGCTGGTGGCGCTTGACGACGTGGATGCCGTGGCTGGCCGGACCGGGTGGGAACAGGGCCTGTTCGGTCTCTACAACGAATGCCGCGCCCGGGGGGTGCGGCTGGCGGTGGCGGCGGCCGCGCCGGCGGGCGAACTGCATCTGCAGCTGCCTGATCTGACATCCCGGCTCGCGGCCATGCCGCACTACGCACTGCGGCCGCTGGATGAAGCTCAGCAGCGCGAGGCGCTGCTGGTGCGCGCCGCGCAGCGCGGCATCGAACTGCCGCGGGACACACTGCTGTACCTGCAGCGGCGCTTTGCCCGCGACATGGGCAGCCTGAATCGCCTGCTGGATCAGCTGGATCTGGCTTCCCTGGAGGAGCAGCGCCGGCTCACGCTGCCGTTCATCCGGCGCGTGCTGGGCGATACCGGTTGAGCGGTTGATGCCGCCGTCCGGCGGCCCGGCCCGTCAACCGTGCTTGAGCTTCAGGGCAACTTCTGCCACCCGCTTGCCCAGCGCGCGGCACAGCGTGGCCTCTTCCTCCGACAGCTCGCCTTCCGGCACCGCGGAGACCACATGCGAGGCACCGTAAGGCGTGCCGCCGCTGCGCGTGGAGCTGAGCTCGGGCAGCGTATAGGGCAGGCCCACGTAGATCATTCCATGGTGCAGCAGCGGCAGCATCATGGAGGTCAGCGTGGTCTCCTGGCCGCCATGCATGCTCTGCGTGGAGGTGAAGGCGCCGGCCGGCTTGTCCGCCAGCTTGCCCTGCGCCCACAGGGCGCCGGTGCTGTCGATGAAGTACTTCATGCCGGCGGCCATGTTGCCGTAGCGCGTGGGGCTGCCCAGGATCAGGCCGTCGCAGGCGGCCAGGTCCTCCTGGGTTGCCCACGGCGCGCCTTCATCCGGCACGGCCTTCTCGGGACGTTCGTTCTCGGCGTTGACCGGCGGCACGCTGCGCAACCGGGCCGTGGCACCGGCCACGGCTTCGACGCCGCGGCACACCTGGCGGGCCATGCGCGCCACATTGCCGGTACGGGAGTAGTAGATGACGAGGATTTCTGCTGTTTTGGTGTTCATTGCCTTGCGGTGGTCTGCCCCAGACCGTCCGCGCCGTTCCAGCGCGTGGTCCAGCGGGTGATGACAAGATCAGGATATTTGCGATTGCCGACGCTGCCATTGTAGCGCGCCAGCGCCTTGCGCCAGTCGTTGTGCTCCTTCTGCAGGTAGAAGCGCAGGATGGCGCAGCCCATGCGCATGTTTTCCTGCACCTGCGTGAGCTGAAAACGCTTCATGCCCAGCTTGTCCGGCCAGAACGGCATGACCTGCATCAGGCCCACGGCGCCGGAGGCGGAGACTGCCCAGCGGTTGAAGGCGCTCTCCACGTCCATGACCGCCATGATCAGGCCCGGTGGCAGGGGCCGTTCGTCCGGCCGGTTGGCCTCGCAGTAGGCCGTCTCCAGGATCTTCACGCGCTCGTCCGGGTCCTTCACGAGCCTGCGCAGGCGCGGCTCCTGCAGCTTGAACCACACGTCCGAATCGTACTTGTCGGCGAAGCAGGGCGCGGACTGGATGGCCTGCTGCACGATGCCGCGCAGTTCCGGATCGCGCTGCGCGTCCTGCGCATGCAGCACCAGGGGCACGCCGGCCAGCAGCAGGGCGGCGAGGCTAGCGCGCCAGGCGGGACTGGATTGCTTCGAGCAGGCCATCGATCGGTAGCTCTCCTGTTTCACCGGTGCGCCGGTTGCGGTACTCGAGTCTGCCGGCGCCGAGACCGCGGTCCCCGATCACGACGACATGCGGAATGCCCAGCAGCTCCGCGTCGGCGAATTTCACGCCGGGCCGCGCGTCCCGGTCATCGTACAGCGCATCGACGCCGGCCGCCTGCAGCCCGGCATAGAGCTTGTCGGCGCACTCGCGCACGGCGGCGGAGCGGTCATGGTTGAGGGTGACGATGAGCACGGTATAGGGGGCAAGCGGCTCGGGCCAGATGATGCCCTTGTCATCGTGGTTCTGTTCGATGGCCGCCGCCACGACACGCGTCACACCGATGCCATAGCAGCCCATCAGCGGCGCCAGCGCCTTGCCCGACGGGTCCAGCACGGTGGCCTGCATGGAATCGCTGTACTTGCGGCCGAGCTGGAAAATGTGCCCGACCTCGATGCCGCGGCGGATCGAAAGCCGCCCCGTGCCGGATGGCGAAGGATCGCCGGCCACCACGTTGCGCAGATCCGCGGCCTCGGGCTCGGGCAGGTCGCGCACCCAGTTCACACCGCTCAGGTGCATGTCTTTCTCATTGGCGCCGCAGGCGAAGTCCGCCAGTGACAGCACCGCATGGTCGGCCACCACGCGCAATTTCAGGCCCACCGGGCCGATGAAGCCCGGTTCGGTGCCGGTGGTGTCGAGCACGCGCTTCGCGGAGGCCATGCGCAGCGGACTGGCCACGCCGGCCAGCTTCTGCGCCTTGACCGCGTTGAGCTCGTGATCGCCGCGCACGAGCAGGGCCACCGCGCCGCCATCGCTGCCCTCGACGATGAGCGTCTTGACCAGTTGGTGCGGCGGCAGGCGGAGCAGGGCGCTGACCTCGGCGATGGTCTTCGCGCCGGGGGTTGGCACGCGCGCCATGGCCGCGGCCGCGGCGGGGCGCTGGCCATCGAAGGCGGGCGCGGGCGCCAGCTCCAGGTTGGCGGCGTAGTCGTCGGCATCGGACACCGCGATGGCATCCTCGCCGGAGTCGGCCAGCACCTGGAATTCCTCGGAGGCACTGCCGCCGATGGCGCCGGTGTCGGCGCGCACGGCGCGGAATTCCAGCCCCATGCGCTCGAAGATGCGTGTGTACGCAACGCGCATCGCGGCATAGCCTTCCTCGAGCGAGGCCTGGTCGGCGTGGAAGGAGTAGGCATCCTTCATCAGGAACTCGCGGCCGCGCATCACACCGAAGCGTGGCCGGATCTCGTCGCGGAACTTGGTCTGGATCTGGTAGAAGTTCACCGGCAACTGCCGGTAGCTCTTCAATTCGCGCCGCGCGATGTCGGTGATTACTTCCTCATGGGTCGGTCCGATCACGAAATCGCGCTCGTGGCGGTCCTTCAGACGCAGCAGCTCCGGACCATACTCATTCCAGCGGCCGGACTCCTGCCACAGCTCGGCCGGCTGCACCGCCGGCATCAGCAGCTCCAGCGCGCCGGCGCGGTCCATTTCCTCGCGGATGATGGCCTCGGCCTTGCGCACCGCGCGCAGCCCCATCGGCAGGAACGTGTAGATGCCGGCAGCCAGGCGGCGGATCAGGCCTGCCCGCAGCATGAGCTGGTGGCTGACCACCTCCGCCTCGGACGGAGTCTCTTTAGAGGTGTTGACGGGATAGCGGGAAAGACGCATGAAATCCTTGGAAAATCAGGCCTTATGGAAGGTCCTTGGAAGTCTAGCAGTTCAGCTATCATGCGCGCACCGCACCTATGGAAGATCCCACCTCCAACGGGCGCCCGCCCAGCCGCGCGATTTACCTGCTGCCCAATCTGTTCACGACGGGCTGCCTGTTCTCGGGCTTCTACGCCATCGTCGCGGCCATCGACGGCAACTACGAGCGTGCCGGCTTCGCCGTGTTCGCCGCCATGCTGTTCGACACGCTGGATGGTCGCGTGGCGCGCATGACGCGCACCGAGAGCGCCTTCGGCAAGGAGTACGACAGCCTGGCCGACATGGTCTCCTTCGGGCTCGCGCCCGCCATTGTCGCCTACCAGTGGGGCGTGGCGCGGCTGTTCGAATACGGCAACGTGTGGGGACGCGTCGGCTGGCTGGCGGCCTTCACCTATGCGGTGTGCGCGGCCCTGCGGCTGGCGCGCTTCAATGCGCGGCACGCCACCGCGGACAAGCGCTTCTTCGAGGGCCTGCCCAGTCCGTCAGCGGCCGCGGTGGTGTCGGCGTTCATCTGGTCGTCTTCGGAATGGCGTGAACCGGGACTGCCCGGCCTGATCCTGGCGACACTGGTCACCGCCAGCGCCGGCGCGTTGATGGTCAGCGGCTTCGGCTACAACAGTTTCAAGCAGCTCAATGCCGAAGGCCCGGTGCGTTTCGCCACGTTCCTGCTGGTGCCGCTGGGGTTCATTCTCATCGCGATGTTCCGCTCGTATGCGCTGCTGGCCATCTTCGGCGCCTATGCACTGTCCGGGCCGCTGTTTGCGGTGGTGCGCTGGCGGCGCAAGAAGCGCCAGCGCCTGGCCGAAGCGGGCAGTGGGACGGGCAGCGGGCCCTGATGCAACTGCGCAGCGACTATCTCGCGGCGCTCGGGCTGGCGGACTGGCGGCAGCGGCGCGCAATGGCCGTTGGCGCGATGCCGGCTGCGGCGCATGAAGCGCCGCAGCCCGGTCCTGCCGCGGTGGCAGAGCAGCCCGGATCCGCCGTCCCCGACGCACCGGCGGACGACAACTGGGAGGATCTGGCGGCGCAAGTTGCCAACTGCACGCGCTGCGAGCTGCACTGTTCGCGCACCAACACCGTGTTCGGCGTGGGTGATCGGCACGCGCGCTGGCTGATAGTCGGCGAGGCGCCCGGTGCAGAGGAGGATCGACAGGGCGAGCCCTTCGTGGGTCGCGCCGGACAATTGCTCAATGCCATGCTGCTGGGCATCGGCCTGCAGCGCGCGGACGTGTACATCGCCAATGTGCTCAAGTGCAGGCCGCCCGGCAATCGCGATCCGAAGCCCGAGGAAGTCGCGCAGTGCCTGCCTTACCTGGAGCGGCAGATCGCGCTGCTCAAGCCCGCCGTGATGCTGGCAGTGGGACGGATCGCGGCACAGAACCTGCTGGCCACGGATGCGCCGCTCGGGCGGCTGCGCGGCCGCGTGCATGCCTTC
The DNA here is from genome assembly GCA_963812195.1 of uncultured Gammaproteobacteria bacterium. Taxonomy (GTDB): domain Bacteria; phylum Pseudomonadota; class Gammaproteobacteria; order Steroidobacterales; family Steroidobacteraceae; genus ZC4RG30. The sequence continues at coordinate 339,178 of CAWEUI010000001.1, read as the reverse complement.
GGCAATCTGCGTATCCCGCTGGTGGTCACCTACCACCCCGCCTACCTGCTGCGCTCGCCGACCGAAAAGAGAAAGGCGTGGGAGGATCTGAAGTTCGCGCGGCGCGTGGTCTCTGGTGAGGCCACATGAGCGCGGTTCCCGACAGTTCGGCGCCGGAGGTATTGATCCGCGACATGGGGCCGGATGACGTGCGCCTGGTGGCCGACGTGGAGCACCAGTCCTATGCCTACCCGTGGAGCGAGGGCATCTTCAGGGACTGCCTGCGCGCGGGCTACTACTGCTGTGTCGCCGAGATCGATGACATCGTGATCGGTTACGCCATCATGAGCACCGGGGCCGGTGAGGCGCATGTGCTGAACCTGTGCGTGGCCGAGCAGTATCGCTTCCGCGGCATCGGCAGCCGGCTGCTGGAACATCTGCTGGAGTTCGCCGGGGCACTGGGCGTGTCGGATGTGTTTCTGGAAGTGCGCCCCTCCAACACGGTGGCGATCCGCTTGTATCAGGCGCGCGGCTTCTCGCAGATCGGCGTGCGGCGCGGGTACTACCAGGCGGCCGGTGGGCGCGAGGACGCGGTGGTGCTGCGCAAGGTGCTGGCGAAGGGCCGCTAGCGCAGCAGCCACATGCCAGCCACGTAGCAGGCGACGATGAGCACGCTCTCGAATCTCGCCACGCCGGTGCGCTTCTCCAGTTTGCCCAGGATGGCCATTACGCCCAGGGCCAGGCACATCACCGCGAGCTGTGCGGTCAGCAGGTGTCCGCTGGACACGTTTGCCAGCAGCGGGCCGCGGCGGTAGGCGAGGTCCATGAACAGCAGCACGCACATGTTGAAGGCGTTGCTGCCGAAGATGTTGCCGACCGCCAGATCCACCGCGCCGATGCGCACGGCGGCGACGGCCGCCGCGGTCTCGGGAAACGACGTGGTGATGCCCATCAGCAGGGTGCCGACGAAGGTCTTGCTCATGCCGGACTCCCTGGAAATGGAGTCGGCGCAGATCACCAGCACTGGCGCGATGAGCGCGAGCGCGGCGGTTGCCAGCACGAAGGTGCGTACGCCGCGCCGGCGACGGGTGCGGCCATCCTCGCCCAGTTCCAGTTGCACGCGCGGCTGGGCTTCGCGCGTGAGCCGGAAGAAGAAACGCATGCCGATCAGGTACACCACCAGGATCAGCACGGTTTCGATGCCGATCCACCCGAGTGTGCCGAAGCCGTGCGCGGCGATGGCCACGCCGGCCACCAGTGTCAGCACGATGGCCAGCAATCCGACCACGGCCTGGTTGACGGCAACCGACTGCAGAATCCGGCGTTTGGCGAACACCAGATCCAGGATCGCGAGGATCAGCATGTTGGCCAGCGTCGAGCCGATCAGATCGCCCACGCCGATGTCCGGCACGTTCATCCACGCGGCATCGACATCGGCGGTGAGTTCCGGCAACGACGTGCTGGCGGCAAGCAGCACCACGCCGATCCAGGCGCGCCCCAGGCCGGTGGTCTCGGCAATGATGTCCGCGGCACGCGCCAGCCGTGAACCGAGCGCGAAGATGATCGCGCCCAGCAGCACGAACACCACGGCCGGCAACCAGACTCCGTGGCCGCTGAGCAATGCGTATGCGGTTTCTCTCACGTTGGAGTCCTTCCGGCCTGCCGCGCGCCGCCCCTGGTGGCGGCAGGCCCGGCCCTAGTAGCCCACGGCCGCCGAATCCGGGCTGCGCGGGTCGTTGGCGCCCAGGCGCAGCCCGCTGTCCGGATCGATCATGATGGATTCGGCATCACCCTGGTTGCGGCCTTCCTCCTCGCTGGCGTTGGCATAGGTGCGCCGCGTGGCCAGGTGGTAGCCCTGCGCCTTGAGCAGATCGATGGTATCGCTGGAGGTGAAGTACGGCTCGTGGCGGATCTCGTCCGGTTGCCACTGGTGATGGAAGCGCGACGAGTCCACGGCGCGCGTCACGTTCATGCCGTAGTCGATGACATTGGTGATCACTTCCAGCACGGTGTTGATGATGGTCGGCCCGCCGGGGCTGCCGGTGACCAGGAATGGCTTGCCGCCCTTGAGCACGATGGTCGGCGTCATCGAGGACAGGGGACGCTTGCCGGGTGCGATGGCGTTGGATTCGCCCTGCATCAGGCCGTAGATGTTCGGTACGCCGACCTTGGAGGTGAAATCATCCATCTCGTCATTCATCAGGAAGCCCGCGCCGGTCACCGTGACGCCACTGCCGAACAGGTTGTTCAGTGTGTAGGTGATGCTGACCACGTTGCCGGCCGCATCCACGATCGAGAAATGCGTGGTATCGGGTGACTCGTGCGGCGGCGTCGGCGCGCTCTTGAGCGTGTCGCTGGGCGTGGCGTGGTCGGGATCGAAATTCTTCATCAGCCCGGCCAGGTATTGTTTGTCGAGCAGGTGCGAGACCGGCACCTTCACGTAGTCGGTATCGCCCAGGAAGCTGGCGCGGTCGCGGAACGCGCGCCGCATTACCTCGACGAACAGATGGATCTGCGCCGCGGAGTGGAAACCGAGCGCACCGACGTCGTAAGGCTCGAGCATGCCCAGCATCTGCAGCAACGCCACACCGCCGGAGCTGGGCGGGCCCATGGTGACGATGTCGTAGCCGCGATAGCTGCCGGTGAGCGGCTGGCGCTCGATGGCGCTGTAGTCGGCCAGATCGCCCAGCGCGATGGTGCCGTTGTGCGCGGCCATTTCCTTCGCAATCAGCTTTGCGGTTTCGCCCTTGTAGAACTCGGCGGCGCCGCCCTTCTGCATGCGTTGCAGCGTCCGGGCCAGATCCGGCTGGCGGAAGGTCTCGCCAGCGGCGTAGAAGTTGCCGTCGCGCAGGAACAGGCGCCTTGATTCGGGAAAGCGCCCCAGCAGTCGGGCGCTGGCCCGCAGGTCCCGGGCAAAGGCCTGCGACACCGGGAAACCCTGCTCGGCCAGACGGCGCGCGGGTTCGAGCAACTGGGCCCAGGTGAGCTTTCCGGATCCGTATTTCTTCTGCAGCAGCGCGAGGCCGGCGACCGTGCCGGGCACGCCGGAGGCCATGTAGCCCACGGTGGAGCGGCCGCGCACGACCTGTCCCTTCTCATCCTGGTACATGTCGCGCGTGGCGGCTGCCGGCGCGGTCTCGCGGAAGTCGATGGTGGTGGTGCGTCCGTCGGCCAGTCGCACCACGGCGAAGCCGCCACCGCCGAGATTGCCGGCGCGCGGGTACGTCACGGCCATGGCGATGCCCGTGGCCACGGCCGCGTCCGCGGCATTGCCGCCGCGCTTGAGGATCTCCGCGCCGATTTCCGAGGCCAGCCGGTTGGCCGATACGACCATGCCGTGCCGGGCCTCGACGGGCGCGCGCTGGGCCAGGGCCGGCAGCGCCACCAGCAGGGCAAGCAGGATTGCGGGTGTGAAGATGCGCCGCAGGACGGGGGCACGGCGGATTGCGGGCTCGTGGTGCATGTCGTCAGCTCGTCTGGCAGGCATGGTCGGGTATCATTTCACGTTTGGCTGGTGAAATCAGGTGGACGATTGTGGGTGACAGTGGCGAGATCGGCAGGCGCAGGACCTTCGCGATCATTTCGCATCCGGACGCGGGCAAGACCACGCTGACCGAGAAGCTGTTGCTGTTCGGTGGCGCGATTCAGCTCGCCGGTACCGTCAAGGGCCGCAAGGCGGCGCGCCATGCCACCTCGGACTGGATGCGGCTGGAGCAGCAGCGCGGTATCTCCGTGACCTCTTCGGTGATGCAGTTCCCGTTCAACGGGCGCATCGTGAACCTGCTGGATACGCCGGGCCACGAGGATTTCTCCGAGGACACCTACCGTACACTCACGGCGGTGGATTCGGCGCTGATGGTGATCGACTGCGCCAAGGGCGTGGAGGAGCGCACCATCCGCCTGATGGAAGTGTGCCGGCTGCGCGCCACGCCCATCATGACTTTCATCAACAAGCTCGACCGTGAGGGCCGGCCGCCGCTGGACCTGCTGGACGAGATCGAAAAGGTGTTGAAGCTGGCCGTGGCGCCGGTGACCTGGCCCATCGGCATGGGCCGCGATCTGCTGGGCATCTACCACCTGGGTCAGGACCGCATCTATGCCTATGAGGCCGGCGCACGCGGCACGCGCGGCGCGAATCGTGCCATCGACGGATTGACGAGCCAGGCCGCCACCGAATTCCTGGGTGATCGGGCGGCATCGTTTCGCGAGGAGGTGGAACTGGTGCGCGGCGCGGCAACCGCCTTTGACCTTGCCGAGTACCTGGCCGGTCGGCAGACGCCGGTGTTCTTCGGATCGGCGATCAGCAATTTCGGCGTGGAGGAACTGCTCACCTCGTTCACGGAGCATGCGCCCGGGCCGCAGCCGCGTGCGGCACGCGAGCGTGTGGTGGAGCCCACCGAGGACAAGCTCACCGGCTTCGTGTTCAAGATCCAGGCCAACATGGATCCGGGACATCGCGACCGCATCGCCTTCATGCGCATGTGTTCGGGCCGCTATGCGCCGGGCATGCGCCTGCGTCACATGCGGCTGGGCAAGGAAGTGCGCATCGCCGATGCGCTGACGTTCATGGCCGGTGAGCGCAGCGCCGCCGAGGAGGCCTGGGCCGGCGACATCATCGGCCTGCACAATCACGGCACCATCAACATCGGCGACACATTCACCGAGGGCGAAAAGCTCATCTTCACCGGCATCCCGAACTTCGCGCCGGAACTGTTTCGCCGCGCCGTGCTGAAGGATCCGCTGAAGATGAAAGCCCTGCAGAAGGGTCTGGACCAGTTGTGCGAGGAGGGCGCCACGCAGTTGTTCCGCCCGCTGCGCAACAACGACCTGATCCTGGGTGCGGTGGGACAATTGCAGTTCGAGGTGGTCGCCTTCCGGCTGCAGGACGAATATGGCGTACAGTGCGTGTTCGAGGGAATCGGGGTGCAGACCGCCCGCTGGGTGTCCGGTGAGGAGAAGAAGCTGGCCGAATTCCAGAGCAAGGCGCGCGACAACCTGGCCATCGACCATGCCGGTGCGCTGGTCTACCTGGCGCCATCGCGCGTGAACCTGTCCCTGACGCTGGAGCGCTGGCCGGATCTGCTGTTCTCGGAAACGCGCGAGAGTCACGCCGCGTGAGCGCCGCGGCCGCCGGCAAGGTGGCGACGCGGCCGGCAGTGGCCTGGGCGTTCTACGATTGGGCCAATTCGGCGTTCGCGACCACGGTGCTGGCCGGCTTCTTCCCGGCCTTCTTCCGCCAGTTCTGGAGTGCCGGTGCGGCCTCGGTGGAAACCACCTTCCGGCTCGGCATGGCCAACGCGGTCGCGGGCCTGCTGATCGCGGTGGCGGCGCCACTGCTGGGTGCGATTGCGGATCGCGGCGGCACCCGCAAGCGGATGCTGCTGGCGTTCACGGTACTCGGAGCCGGCGCGACCCTGGCGCTGTACTTCGTTGCGCAGGGCCAGTGGCTGGCCGCGGTGATGCTGTTCACGCTGGCGACCCTGGGCTTCAACGGCGGCGTGGTGTTCTGCGATGCGCTGCTGCTGGATGTGGCCGAGCCGCGCGATTACGACCGTGTTTCGGCGCTGGGCTATTCGCTGGGTTACCTCGGTGGCGGCCTGCTGTTCGCGGTCAATGTGTTGATGGTGGTCAAGCCGCAACTGTTCGGCCTGCCGGATGCGGCGGCGGCGGTGCGCTGGGCCTTCGTGACGGTGGCCGTATGGTGGCTGGTGTTCACGGTGCCGTTGATGCGCTGGGTGCGCGAGCAACCGGCCAGGGAGCAGCGCGCCGGCAATGCGCTGCGGGCCGGGTGGCGGGAACTCATGCACACCGCGCGCCGTGTGGCCGAACATCCGGTGCTGCTGTGGTTCCTGCTGGCCTACTGGCTGTACATCGATGGCGTGAACACCGTCATCAAGATGGCGGTGGACTACGGCATGGCGCTGGGCCTTGCCAGCGCCGATCTGCTCAAGGCATTGCTGCTCACGCAGTTCGTGGCCTTTCCGGCCGCCCTGCTGTTCGGCCGCATCGGCAACCGCTTTGGCCCGCGGGCCGGCATCCTGCTGGGGCTGTTCGTCTACGTGGTGCTGACGATCTGGGCGTACTTCCTGCACTCCGCGCTGGAGTTCTACCTGATGGCCGCCACGCTGGGTCTGGTGCAGGGCGGCGTGCAGAGCCTGTCGCGCTCGATGTACGGGCGGCTGGTGCCGGAGGGCAAGTCGGCCGAGTACTTCGGCTTCTACAACATGGTGGGCAAGTTCGGCACGGTACTCGGCCCGGCGCTGATGGGCGCGATGGCGCTGGCCACGGGCAGTTCGCGTGCTTCTATCCTGGCTTTGCTGGTGCTGTTCGTCGGCGGCGGCGCGCTGCTGTGGCGCGTGCGATGGCGCTGAGCCGGCGCTTCAGTACCGCCAGCGAGCGCGCATCCACCGGCTTGCCGGCGCCGTAGCGAAGCTGCGCGTACCCGGCGGCGAAGACGTCGATGTCGCCGGCGGCTTCGGGCAACTACTGCTGCGCCCGAATGCGGATGGCTTCCGGGCCGTCGTGCGCGGCCACGCTGATCCCCTGGCGCCGCAGCAGCGTGATGAACCGCTCCCACAGCCGGGCCAGCGCATCGCGGCGGACCGGGCGCACACGCCGCGTCAGCAGTGCCAGCAGCAGCAGGGCCCACAACGCACCGCCCGCCGTGAGCAACAGCACCATGCCGCCGTAGTCGACGTGCTCCAGGCCCAGCGCGGCGAGCAGGTTGCGCTGTTTGGCGCGGTTGAAATTGACGATCTGTTCCTGCCACCAGTTGCCCGCCGCATCCCAGGCATCGCGCAGGCCGCGCAGCCAGTTGGCCTGTCCCAGCAATGCGTTGCCTTCGGCCAGCGCTGAGTCGGTTTCTTCACCCGCGCCGCGTTGCAGGCGCTCGGGCGCGACCACGCCGGTGGGATCGAACCGGGTCCAGCCACGATCGGGCAGCCAGGCTTCGACCCAGGCGTGGGCATCGGACTGGCGGACGGTGTAGTAGTGGCCGATGGAATTCCAGGTGCCGCCCAGGTACCCGGTGACAACCCGTGCCGGCACGCCTCCGGCACGCATCAGCATCGCGAAGGCCGAAGCAAAGTGGCCGCAGAAGCCCTGGCGGGTGTTGAAGAGCAGGTCATCCACGGAGTCGTAGTTGAGCAGCGGGGGAGTCAGCGAGTACTCGAATCCGCCGCCTCGGAAATAGGCCAGCACGCGCGCGGCAAAGTCGGCATCGCTACTGCTTTGCGCGCGCAGCTTGTGCGCCAGCGCCTGGCTGCGCGGATTGCGTTGCGGTGGCAGCGCGGTGTCGATGCGCCGGCCGTAGGCCGACAGCTGGCCATCGCCGCGCGCCTGCAGATGCGAGACGGCGTCGTAATCCGTCGGCACGCCCAGCGGGCGCAGCGCGCGGACCTCGCCATCGAAGGATCGCCGATAGCGGATGCCGTCGATGCGCTCCAGCGTGTCCAGGCCGAACAGGTAGTTGTGGCCCTGCGGCTCGAGCATCACGTGGTAGGACAGCGGCGGCGAGAGCATCTGCTCACGTTGCGGCAGGGCGTACTGGCCGCGGCGGCGGCGCCAGGTATAGCCGTCGAAATCGTGCAGTACGGGGCCACGCCAGTAGCGTTGATCCGGCGGCGGCGGCGGGCCGTGGAAACGCACGCGAAAGGCGATGTCCTCGGAGATCGCCAGATCCGAAATGCCGCCCGGGCTCATTTCATCGGACAGGCCGGTCCGGGCCGCGCTGCCGCCGGGTACCGCCCACAGTGCGCCGGGCAGGCGCGGCACCAGCACGAAGCACAGCGCTGCCAGCGGCATGGCGTACAGCGCCGCCCTGCCCGAGGCCAGAAATGCGCGTCGCGCCGACTGTGCCGCGGCGATGCTGCCCAGTGCGGTCATGCTGGCCAGGGCCAGCCAGCCGGTGCCGAAATACAGTGGCAGACGCAGCAGTCCCTGACGATCCAGGGCGGCGGCCAGCACCAGCACCAGGGCGGTGGTGGCCACCACCACCGCATCGCGCGGCGCGCGTGTTTCCAGCAGCTTGGCCGATCCCATGACCACCAGCAACGCGCTGCCGGCTGCCAGTCCGCTCACCGTGCGGTACGACAGCAGGATGGCGCCGAGCAGCACCGCGGTGATGATCACGCGCACAAGCTGATTGGGCAGTGCCACGTGGCCGCGAAAATGCAGCCAGCGCCACACCAGCGAGGCGGCCGCGAATGCCGTGCACCAGGCCGGCACCCGGTCGATATGCAATGCGCAGCCGGCCGCGAAGGCGCCCAGCAGCAGCAGCAGCGGCCGGCGTGCGATGGACGATCTCAAGCGCCGCGCTCCGCCAGCCCGTACAAGGCGAGTCTTGCCAGACATCGGTCGCGATGCTCGGTACCGGCACCCTCCAGCGGCTCGCTGCCGGGCAGGCGCAAGATCCAGCTCTCGCCGCGCGCCATGGCGTCCACGATCCAGCGTGACAATTGCGACAGGCGCGCTTCGACATCCATGCCGGCAAGCGAGTCGAAATCGAACTCGCGGCGGCGCGCGGCCGCGCCGCGATATTCGCGCACCAGCAGCGGGGCGCCGCGCGCGTAGGCCTTCCATGCGATCTGCCGCGGGGAATCACCCTCGCGGAAGTCGCGCAGCCAGGCCAGCTCATCCTGTCCGTGCTCGGTCTGGGTGCTGCCGGTGTCGTACCCGGGCACTTGCGGCACCCGTGCGCCGCCCGCCGGCCGTGGATACACCAGCACCGGTGCGTCCAGTTCCACCCAGGTCCAGGTGCGGAACAGTCCGAACGGCGCGCTGCAGGTGATGCGCAGTATCGGCAACCGGGATCGGCCGCGCCGGGCCATGCGCAGTTGCACATGCAGGTTGCCCTGCCTGTCTGCCACGGGCTCGTCAGTCTGCGGTGGCGGGCCGTCGGTCGAAATCCAGCCGCAGATCACCGAGGGCGGTGCGGGCACTGATGTCGAGGGTCCAGGTGGCGAATTCACCCGCGAACACCGGCTCGCTGCTCACCCGGCGCAGCCGCGTGCCGGACAGACTGCGCTGTGTCTGGACCATTGCCACCCACGCGAAGCCGGCCAGCCAGAATGCAAACAGCATGGCCAGGCCGTTGCCGTAGTTCATGCCGGCGATGAAGATCACCGCCACCAGCAGTGCGTAGGTCCAGCCAGCCGGTGTCGGCAGGATGTAGACGCGCCGTGCCTGCAGCGTCAGCGGCAGCTCATCGCGCCCCTGGCGGGCGAGCGCCCAGGCGCGCATGCGCGCCTTGAGGCTCCGGCCTGGTTTGAACGGGCGCATCGCCATTCCCGTGAAGTGTGACGCAGGCTCAGTGTGGAACCGGCACCGCTTCGAGAATCGCGCGCAGCAGCTCGGCGCGCGGCAACGGCTGGACCGTCGCGCTGCTGCGCGGCTCGAGGCGATGGCCGGCCACGGCGAGCCACACCGCCTGCACGTCGTCGGGCAGCACGGCCGCGCGGCCTTCGGTAAGCGCCCAGGCGCGCGCGGCGCGCACCAGACCCTGCGCGGCGCGCGGCGAGAGGCCCAGGTGCAGATCCGCGCGCGCGCGCGTCGCGGCGACCAGTCTCTGCACGTAGTCCAGAAGCGGTTCGGCCACGTGCACGCTGGCGGCCTGCTGCTGCAGAGCGAGCAAGGTGGCCGCATCCATGGCCGGTGTCGTGTGTGCCAGCAGGTCGCGGCGATCCGCCTGCGCCAGCAACAGGCGCTCGTGCCGCGGATCCGGGTAGCCCAGTTCGATGCGCATCAGGAAGCGGTCGAGCTGTGATTCGGGCAGCTGATAGGTGCCGAGCTGCTCCTGCGGATTCTGGGTCGCCACCACGAAGAACGGCTCGGGCAGCGGGTGCGTCACGCCATCCACACTGACCTGGCGCTCCTCCATGGCCTCCAGCAGCGCGCTCTGCGTGCGCGGGCTGGCGCGATTGACTTCGTCGGCGAGCAGCAGCTGCGTGAACACCGGCCCGGGCCGGAATTCGAACTTCTGCGCCGCCCGGTCGAATACCGACACGCCGAGGATGTCTGCAGGCAGCAGGTCGCTGGTGAACTGCACGCGCTGCCAGGCCAGCCCCAGCACCCGCGCCAGCGCGTGCGCCAGGGTGGTCTTGCCGACGCCTGGCACATCCTCGATGAGCAGGTGGCCGCGCGCGAGCAGACAGGCCAGGGCGAGTCTGAGCGCGCGCGGCTTGCCGAGGATGATGCCGTCAAGAGTCTTCAGGGCCGCGGGCAGTGCCGACATGGGCAGATGTTCCGGATGCGTGGTTGACTGCCCCGGACCCTGCACGATTTCAGGCTGGCAAGCGAGCGCTTCGTTCACCAATTTGAAGACTTGTGACGGCCGGCATCCCCCACCGAAGCTTCTACATCAGCTCGTGCTGAATGTGCATCGCCGCCTTCTTGGCTGCCGCGTAGTCGTCATTGGCGATGGCGGCGCGCGTTTCGGCGGCAATACCCTCGAGCTTCTTCTTCATCGCCGCATCACTTGTCTGCGGTATGGCACCGCCGGCCGCGGCGCAGGGATTGCCCGGTGCGGCGTCGAAGCCATTACCGTCGGGCCCGACCAGACAGTTCAGCGCGTGATGCAGGTGCTTGTGAACATCGGCCACATCCGCCTGGGCGGCGGCAATGCCGGCATGCTGGGCGGCGGTGCGCTCCGCCTGCGGACCGTCCGCCCGCGCCGGACCCGGCGCGAACGCGGCCAGCGCGGTCAATGCGGCCACCACGAATGCGCTTCCGAAAATCCTGAAGGTCCTCATGTTTCGATCCCCCGTGTGGTTGGTAGCGCGGCCATCTTTGCACGATTCCGCCGCCGCCGCGCGTCGCCAGAGTGCGACGGCCGCGGTGGCGTCTTGACGCTTGCGGCGGCCCTGCCGTCTACTGCCCACAGGCCTGCAGTTTCAGGTGAGCACCATGGCCTTTCCGACGCGGCAAAGCGCCGCCTTGATACTGGGCACGCTGGCGGTAGCGGTTCCGGCCGCGGCACAGTTGCCGGTGGACGACCAGCGAGTGCGGCTGCTCGAGTCCGAAGTCTCGCGACTGCAGCGCGAGCTGGATCTCCAGGCCCGGCGTATCGATGCATTGGAGCAGGGCGGGCGCAGCAACCCGTTGACGGTGCCGCAGGCTTCCGGGCTGCGGGAAAACACCTCGCCGGCCTGGCTGGTCGCCGCGAGTTGGGAGCGCGTTCAACCCGGCATGAGCGCGAAGCAGGTCATCGCAATCCTGGGCAGGCCTACCTCGACCCGGCACGATGCTGCCGGGAAATTGAACCTGCTCTTCTATGTGATGGAACTCGGGCCGGACTCGCTGCTGTCCGGGACGATCCGCCTGGATGATTCGGGGGTGGTCGAGATCAACCGCCCCGCACTGAAGAAGGCCAGACCCTAGCCGGCGCTTGCGTGCAGCAGCGCGCAGGGCCAATGCGCCAGCAGGGTGGCCACCGGCAATACCTGGCGTCCACCCGGGCCGGCGGGCGCGACCTGCCGGCCGTCGAGCAGGTTCCGGTAGGCGCCACGCGAGAGCCGATCCGGCAGCTCGATACGCGTGTCCGACCAGATCGCGGCGCCGAGCGGCGGCGTGCCGCGCTCACCGACCAGTCGCACGCACAGGCGCGGCACCACGGTGATCGCCAGCGTGCCGTCCAGCTCGCGCGCGAAGGCCAGCACATGCGCCGCGCGTTCGCCAACGAGTTTCAGCGGCACATAGCGACCGTCCCGGAACAATGCGTGCTCGCGGCGGCGCAGTTGCAGTGCATTCCAGGTGACGTGCAGTTTGCAGCGCCCGTCATGCGGGGCTTCAAGTGCTTCACCCAGCCGCGCCGTGAGCGCATCCACCGGCAGCTTGCTCCAGCCCGAGACCTCCTCGAGCAGGCGTCGCCGCTGCTGGAAATCGACCGGACGCCGGTTGTCCGGATCGACCAGCGACCAGTCCCAGATCTCGGTGCCCTGGTAGATATCCGGCACGCCCGGCGCGGTGAGCTTGCACAGGCACTGGGCGAGACCGTTGACGAATCCGAAGGGCGCCATCCTGCGCGCCAGCGCGTCCAGTTCGGCAACGAACAGGTTGCCCTCGCGCCGCTCCAGCGACTGCCGGATGAACTGGCGCAGCGCCTCTTCGTATTCCTCGTTCACGTTGGTCCAGCTGGTACGGCGCTTGGCCTCACGCGCGGCCTTGATCATGTACTGCTCGATGCGGCCGCAGTACACGTCGTGCGCGGCGTCGTCCGTGGGTTCCAGCGGCCAGGTGCCGAGCAATGTCTGGTACAGCAGATACTCGGCATGCGGCCCCGGCGCCCACTGGCCATCGATGTGCCGGCGTCGGCTGCGGTTCCAGCGGAACCAGCGCAGCAGGCTCTTTTGCCATGCGGCGGAGACCTCCGAGAGAACATTGATGCGCGCCCGCACGTCTTCGCTGCGTTTGGTGTCATGCGTCGAGGTGGCCAGCATCTCCTGGGGCCAGTGACGGGCACGATTGCGTGCATCGGCGTGGAACTGGCGGACACTGGTTCCGAAATTCTCCGGCTCGCCGCCGACCTCGTTCAGCGATGCCAGCCGCGTGAAGCGGTACATCGCCGTGTCCTCTATGCCCTTTGCGATGACCGGAGCGGTGACCTGCTGCATCTTGTGGGCAAAGGCCTGGACGTGCGGATACATGGCCGGCCGCACGGTGGCGACATCGCCCAGCATCATCGAGCGGATGAACTGCAGCAGTGGCTCGTTGCGCGCGGTGCTGCGCACCCGCGTGCGGCCGATGGCCCAGTCGATGTAGTGGCGGTCGGTCTCCGGCTCGGAGCCCGGCACATAGGTGCGGTACACGGGAAAGTTGCCGATGATTTCGATCAGCATCTGGCGCAGGGCGGGCAGCGTGAAATCCCGTGTGTGGCGATCCGCCTGTGCGATGCGCGCAAGCTGGTTGGCCAGCACGTTCAGTTCGGCGGCCAGCAGGGTGCGCAGCACGAGGAGTTTGGAGTCGTAGGCCGCCTCGCCCCATTCCAGATAGTCGCCGGTAAAGTTCCGGTACACGCGGTCGATGCGCGACTTGTTGCGGGCATCGACGAACAGCCCGTTGACGACATTGACGAAGTTGTAGCCGGTGGTGCCGTGTACCGGCCAGCTTGCGGGCAGTCGTTCGAAGCCGGCCAGGATCTTCTCGACCAGCAGGTACAGGGGCAGCGCGCCGGTCGCGGGTTGCCGCGATCCGGCCTGTTCCATGGCCATGCGCACGCGGCGCTGTAACTTGGTGAAGTACTGCTCCGGATCGTAGAGCCCGTCGGGGTGATCGATGCGCAGGCCGCCGAGCTTGCCGCTGCGGATCAGTTCCAGCACCAGGCCGTGCGTGGCATCGAAGACGGCATCGTCCTCCATGCGCAAGGCTGCCAGGTCGTTGACATCGAAGAAGCGGCGGTAGTTGATGTCGTCGGAGGCCACGCGCCAGTCGGCCAGCCGGTAACACTGGCGTTCCAGCAGTTCGTGCAGGCCATCGTAGCTGGCCGGATCGTCCGGCGTGCCGTTCAGCGCGGCAATGGCCGCTTCGAGCGCCGTGCGCAGCGGCGTGGACGCCGCGAGCAGCGCGGCCAGGCTGTGTTTGAGCCGTGCCTGCGCATCGTCCCGTTCCCGTGCCTGCTGATCGTTGCAGGTGTCCCGGTCCGGTAACTGGCCGAAGCCGACGCTGACCTCCAGCAATGCGGATCTGTCCGGCTGGTTCTCGTTGAGCCGGCCTGCGGCCCGCTGCAACACCAGCGGGTAGCTGCGTGGATCCAGCGGCAGGCAGTGCTGGAAGTAGTACACGGCAAGCGAGCCTTGCGCCAGATCGCAGGACAGGCGCAGTTCACCGCGTTCCAGCACGGTGCCGTAGGGTTCCCCGAGGGCCGGCACGAGCAGCTTGTCGGCGAGCACCGGATTCGGCGGCGACCAGTCGATATCGAAGAAGGTGGCGTAGCGCGAGGCCCTGCCGTGTTCGAGCACGTCCAGCCACCAGCGGTTCTCCGCACCCATGATGCCGACATGATTGGGCACGAAATCCAGGATGTGGCTCATGCCGTGGGCGCCGAGCGTCGCCACGAAGGTCTCGAAATCCTCGCGCGTGCCCAGCTCGGGATTAAGCGCGTTGTGATCCACGATGTCGTAGCCGTGCATGCTGCCGGGACGCGCCCGGAAGTACGGCGAGCAGTAGATGTGACTGATGCCCAGCCGCGCCAGATAGGGAACCAGCGCGGTGGCATCGCTGAAGGTGAAACCGGCGTTGAGCTGCAGGCGATACGTGGCCCGCGGGATTGCGCCGAAAGGTGCGACGTCGCCGGGTTGGCGGCCGCTCATGCGCCCGCGGCCAGTGACCACTCGATGCTCCACGGTTCGAGCGTGGTGGCTGCTGTGTGGCTGGCTTCGGGGTGGGTCGCGTAGATCAGCTCACCCGCGGCAGCGGCAATGCGCGGCGCGCGCCCGGCGCACAGGTTGGCGTCGAGTCGCAGTTGGCGGCCGTCGCGCAGCTTCCAGGACACGCTGATGACGGAGTCAGCCACGGCGTGGGTGCCGGTTCCGGGAAGCAGCAGTGCAACCAGCGGCACGATGCTGCGGCTGCGTATTGCCAGCAGCTCGCGGTAGAGCGCGAGCCAGCGCGCGTGAGACGGACGCTCGAGCAGGCTCCAGTCCAGTTTTACCCGCTCGAAGCTGGCCGGATCGGTGGGGTCGGGTATGGAGTCCACGACCCCGGGGTCGGCAAAGCGCGCGAAGCCGGCGAACTCGCGACGCCGCCCCTCGCGCACGCGTGCGGCCAGGTCAGGTTCGAAATCGCAGAAATACAGGAACGGTTCCGGTGCCGCCCATTCCTCGCCCATGAACAGCAGTGGCGGTGACGGCGCCAGCAGCATGATGGCGGTGGCCGCCCGCAGTGCCGACTCGTCGCCCGCGAGCTGGTGGAGCCGTTCGCCGAAGGCGCGGTTGCCGACCTGATCGTGGGTCTGCAGGAAGTTGACGAATGCGCTCGGCGGGAGGAAGCCGCTGGGTTCCCCGCGATGGCGGCCATTGGCATATCCGGATGGCTCGCCCTGGAAGGCGAAGCCTTCGGCGAGGCAGCGGGCCAGCATGGCGTGCGGCCGGCTCGCGAAGTCGGCGTAGTAGCCGTCGCGCTCACCGGTGACCAGCACGTGCAGGCAATGGTGGAAGTCGTCGTTCCATTGTGCGTCCGCGCGGTCGCCGGCGTCCGGCGGACCGAGCAGGCTGGCGGTGTTGTCGTGGTTTTCCAGCACGATGTTGACGTGGCGATCCGCTGCGCAGTGCTCGCGCACCTTGCGCACCAGTTCACGGATGAAATGCTCCTTGCTGTCGTCGCGCATGGCATGCACCGCATCCACACGCAATCCATCAAACCGGAACTCCTCGAGCCAGTACAGCGCATTGTGTATGAAGAAGGACCGCACCACGTCGCTGTGCGCATCGTCGAAGTTCACCGCATCGCCCCATGGGGTATTGTGGCGCGCGGTAAAGAACTGGGGTGCGTAGGCGTGCAGCCAGTTGCCCTCCGGCCCGAAGTGGTTGTAGACCACGTCGAGCATCACGGCGATGCCGCGTTCGTGGGCGGCGTCGACGAAGGCCTTGAGTTCATCGGGCGTGCCGTAGCCGTTGTACGGTGCGAACGGCAGAACGCCGTCATAACCCCAGCCCCGCGTTCCGGGAAAATCCGCCACCGGCATCAGTTCGATCACGTTCACCCCGAGGCGGGCCAGGTGATCCAGGCGCGCGGTGAGCGCGGTATAGCTGCCCTGCGGCGTGAAGGTGCCTGTGTGCAGTTCGTAGACGACCGCCTCCTGCCACGGCCGGCCACGCCAGTGCGGGTTGCGCCACTGGTAGGCACGTGGGTCGACGACGATGCTGGCGCCCGTGGCGCCGTCACTGGCCCGGGCGGCCGGGTCGGGAACGTCGGTCGCATCGTTGATGCGATAGCGATAGCGGGTACCCGCACGGGCCTGCTGCGTGTCCAGTTCGTACCAGCCGCCCGGCAGCGTGGTCATTGGCAGGGCGCGCGAATGCCCGTCGTCGAGGAGCAGCAGATCCACCGACCGCGCCGCGGGCGCCCACAGGCGGAAATTCACGCCGTCGGCATGCGGCAGGCAACCAAACGGCATGGCGTGGACGCCGCGCTGATCTGCGGGTCCCGCGTCCGGCGCGGCCGGTCTCACCGCTTGTCCCTGGGAGGCGGGGGGGCTGCCGGTGGTTGCGTCGCCGAGGAGCCCTGTTCACCACCGCGATATTGCAGGGCCGGGGAGCTGCTGATCGCCACCAGCACCGCCATGGAGCGGGCCTCCAGCGGGTAATGCGCGCCGGCGGCAAAGCGCTTGCGTGTGAAGGGCTGGTCGGCATTGGCCGTATCGATCTCCACCTTCCAGGCGCCGCCTTCGTGGAACTCGGGCAGTACGAACTCGATGCTGCCGTGATGCGCATTGAACAGCGTCAGGAAGTTCTCGTCCTGCACCAGTTTGCCGCGCGCGTTCACCCGCTCGATGACCGTGCCGGCCATGTAGACGCCGATGCAGCGGTTGTACGTGGTATGCCACTCCTTGTCGGTCATTTCCCCGCCGTCGGGCTGCAGCCATGCGACCTCGCGAATGCCGTCGGCGTGTGTGCGTCCGCGCAGATAGCGGCGGCGGCTGAATACCGGGTGCGCGCGGCGGAATGCGACCATCTGTGCCACGAAGTCCAGGAAGTCCCGGTCCTGCGCGGTGAGGTTCCAGTCCAGCCAGGAAAGCTCGTTGTCCTGACAGTAGGCGTTGTTGTTGCCACGCTGGGTGTGGCCGAGTTCGTCGCCGGCCAACAGCATCGGCACGCCCTGGGAGAGCAGCAGGGTTGCGATCAGGTTGCGTTTCTGGCGGGCGCGCAGGGCGCTGATCTGCGGATCGCTGGTCGGTCCTTCCGTGCCGTGGTTCCACGACAGATTGTGATTGTGGCCGTCGCCGTTGTTCTCGCCGTTGGCCTCGTTGTGCTTCTCGTTGTAGCTGACCAGATCCTGCAGGCTGAAGCCGTCATGTGCGGTCACGAAGTTCACGCTGGCATGCGGCTTGCGGCCGCTGGCCTCGTACAGGTCCGCCGAACCGGTGAAGCGGCGCGCGAAATCCCCGAGCTGCCCTTCATCGCCCTTCCAGTAGCCGCGCACCGTGTCGCGATAACGGTCATTCCATTCGTTCCATCCCGGCGGGAAGTTGCCGACCTGGTAGCCGCCCGTGCCCACGTCCCAGGGTTCGGCTATGAGCTTGACCTGCGAGAGCACCGGATCCTGGCCGATGGTGTCGAAGAACGAGCCCAGCCGGTCCACGTCGTAGAGTTCGCGGGCCAGCGCCGAGGCCAGGTCGAAGCGAAAGCCGTCGACATGCATTTCCGTGACCCAGTAACGCAGGCTGTCCATCAGCAGCTGCAGCACGCGCGGGTGCTGCATGTTCAAGGTGTTGCCGCAGCCCGTGAAATCCATGTAGTAGCGCGCGTCCTCCGGGCTCAGACGGTAGTAGGAGGCGTTGTCGATGCCGCGAAACGACAGTGTGGGTCCCAGTTGGTTGCCCTCGGCGGTGTGGTTGTAGACCACGTCGAGAATGACCTCGATGCCCACCGAATGCAGCGACTTGACCATTGTCTTGAACTCGCTGGCGCGGCCCGTTGCCGAGTAGCGCATGTCCGGGGCAAAGAAGCCGATGGTGTTGTAGCCCCAGTAGTTCTTCAGGCCGCGTTCGAGCAGGTGGCGATCATCCACGAATGTGTGAATTGGCATCAGCTCCACGGCCGTGACGCCCAGGCGCAGCAGGTGGTCGATGACCGGCGCGGTGGCGATGCCCGCATAGGTGCCGCGCAGTTGCGGCGGCACGTCCGGATGCCGCATGGTCAGGCCGCGTACGTGCAGCTCGTAGATCACCGTGTCGTGGAAGGGTACCTGCGGCGGGCGGTCGTCCCCCCAGGTGAAGGCCGGATCGATGACCCGCGCCTTGGGCATGCCGGCGGCGTTGTCGCGCCGGTCCTGCGCCAGGTCGGCCTTCGCATGGCCGATGCGATAGCCGAACATCGCATCGTTCCAGCGGATCTGCCCCTGAATGTGGCGGGCATAGGGGTCGAGCAGCAACTTGTTCGGATTGAACCGATGGCCGCTCTCCGGTGCGTATGGTCCGTGAACGCGGTAGCCGTACAGCAGTCCCGGACGCGCCTCCGGCAGGTATGCGTGCCAGATGTCGTCCGTGCGCTCGCGCAGCTCGATCTTCTGCAACTGCCGCCTGCCACCGGGGTCGAACAGGCACAGCTCCACCTTTTCCGCATTGCTGGAAAACAGCGCGAAGTTGACGCCTTCGCCGTCCCAGGTGGCGCCACGCGGCCAGGCGCGGCCCGGCCAGACCGCGGATACCGGTTGCTTCGGGGCACGCTTCTGCGTGTGTACCGATGGTGCCGGGCCTGGTTTGGGAATGTCGCTGGACACGTGCTACAGGCCAAACCCGATCAGGCCGTGCAGCGGAATGTGGGCCCATTCCGGACGGTTGCGCAACTCGTAGCGCAGCTCGTACAACGCCTTCTCGAACTCGAACAGGCGCAGCAGCGCCATTGCCTGTTCGCGCTGCGGGTACAGACCGCCGGCGCGCGCGAGTCCGTCGTACACACCGAGGAAGGTGTCTCTTGCCTGTTGTTCCCATTCGGCCAGCAACGGATCCCAGCGCGTGCAGTCTTCGGTTGCAAGACGCGAACACTGTTGTAGCGCGGTGAAGCGGGCGTAGGAAAACGAACGCAGCATGCCGGCCACGTCGCGCAGTGGCGAACCCTTGGTGCGTCGCTGTTCCAGCGTGCGGGCCGGTTCGCCCTCGAAATCCACGATGATGAAGTCGTTGCGCCGGAGCAGCACCTGGCCCAGATGATAATCACCATGGTGGCGGATCTTCACGCCCTGGGGACGCAACTGCGCGCCGAGTCGCGTGACCAGATTCTCCAGCGACCCTCCGGCTCCGAGCACGCGTGCGGCAGCAGGTCGGGCCGTGTCCGGCAGGTCGCTCTGCTGCGCCAGCAGCTGCACCGTCTCGCGCGCATCGTGCCGGACCCGTGCAACCCACTCGTTCAGGTCCGCGCTGCTGATCGGTTCCGGACTGAATGCCGGAATCTGCGGCTGTGAAGCCAGCGCGATGTGCAGTTCGGCGGTGCGCTGGGCGAGCATCCGCACCAGTGCGATGTAGGACCCGTGCACGTCGTCGGGCATGGGTTCGCCGGTGACGCGGTCCTCCAGGAACCGGTCCAGATAGGTAATCGCGTTTTCCCAGCCGTCACCCTGGTTGGTGGCATACGCCTGCAGCAGTGCCAGTGTGCTGGTGGACCCGTCATCGCCGCGGTATTCCACGGCGCCGGCCACCGGGACGATGTTGGGGAAGTGGGCCACGTCGGTGAGGAAACGGCCGACTTCGACCTCGGGGCTCAGGCCCGGTTGCAGGTTGCGATAGAGCTTCAGGAACAGCTTGTCGCCGAGCCGCAGGGTCGTGTTGGTGCCCTGGGCTCTTGGCGGGTGCATGGTCAGGTCCGTTCCGGCTTCCTCCAGAAGCTGCGCACAGACATGCGTGGGCGAGAACATGATGCTGCCGTGCTCGCAGCGCAGTTGCTCGCCGGCGCCGATGGCCTCCACCAGCGAGCGGCAGAAATTGTCGTCCATCGCCGAGTCGGCCAGTACACCCACGGTCGCCTGCTGGCGCACGCGCGCCACGGCGCTGGTCAGCAGCCGCGTATAGCGGGCTTCCTCCTGGTCCTCGAACACGATGGCCAGCGGTATGAAGTAGCGCGAGGACTCGTCGCTGGTGCGGACATCGAACTGCGCCAGCAGCCAGTTGCCATGCGAGGTGTGCCAGTCGCTGGTGTCGGCGAATGCAACGTCCTGGATTGCCGAGCCCTTGGCCGCGAACCAGCGCTGTGCCGCGACGTAGCGCGGCAGCAGGCGTTGCTCGAGCTCGGCGCGCAGCCGGGCCGCCGCCGCCGAGCGCCACGCCTGAACACGGTCGGCCCAGAAGCTCTTCCAGCCCTCTATGAGCACCAGCGTAGGCAAATCGTCGCGCGGCAGGCGTTCGTCGTGCCACGCCGGTGCATCCACGTCCCGGCTGAGTTTGAACCAGTAGAATCCGTATCCCGGCAGGGTAAGCATGTAGGGCAGCTCGCCGATCGGCGGAAATGCGGTGCCCCCGGTCAGCTCGATGGGCACCAGTCCCCTGTACTGCGCAAGATCGATCTCCACGGGCTGCGGGAACCGCCCGAGGTTCGAAACACACAGGATCGTGTCCTCGCCGTATTCGCGCAGATAGACGAGCACCTTGCGGTTGCCTGGCCGGATGAACGTCAGCGTGCCGCGGCCGAAGGCCTGCGAGGCCTTGCGGATCTGCAGCATCCGTTTGGTCCAGTTCAGCAGCGAGGAGCGGTCGCGCGTCTGCGCCTCCACGTTGACCGCCTCGTAGCCGTAGATGGCGTCCATGATGGGCGGCAGGTACAGCCGCTGCGGATCCGTGCGCGAGAAGCCGGCGTTGCGGTCCGGGCTCCATTGCATGGGCGTGCGTACGCCATTGCGGTCGCCCAGGTAGAAGTTGTCGCCCATGCCGATCTCGTCGCCGTAGTAGATGATCGGCGATCCGGGCATAGACAACAGCATGCTGTTCATCAGCTTGATGCGGTCCACGTCGTTGTCCATCAGCGGGGCGAGCCGCCGGCGGATACCCAGGTTGATGCGCGCGCGCGCGTCCGCCGCGTACATCTTGTACATGTAGTCGCGTTCGCGGCTGGTCACCATCTCCAGCGTGAGCTCGTCATGGTTGCGCAGGAAGATCGCCCACTGGCAGCCGTCGGGAATCTCCGGAGTCTGGTCGATGATCTCGACGATGGGGTGGCGGTCCTCCTGCGCGATGGCCATGTACATGCGCGGCATCAGCGGGAAGTGGTAGGCCATGTGGCACTCGTCGCCATCGGCGAAGTAGTCGCGCACATCTTCCGGCCACATGTTTGCCTCGGCCAGCAGCATGCGGTCCGGGTAGCGCCTGTCCAGCGCCTTGCGGATGCGCTTGATCACCTCGTGTGTTTCGCGCAGGTTCTCGTTGCTGGTGCCTTCCCGTTCGATCAGGTAGGGAATGGCGTCCAGTCGCAGTCCGTCCACTCCGTGGTCCAGCCAGAAGTTCATGATGCGGGTGACGGCGCGTTCGACGTGCGGATTGTCGAAGTTCAGGTCCGGCTGATGGCTGAAGAACCGGTGCCAGTAGTACTGCCCGGACACCGGATCCTCGGTCCAGTTGGATTTTTCGGTGTCGGTGAAGATGATGCGCGTGCCGGAGTATTTTTCCGGGTCGTCAGTCCACACGTAGTAGTCGCGCTTCCAGTGGCCGGGCGGTGCCTTGCGGGAGGCCTGAAACCACGGGTGCTGGTCGGAAGTGTGGTTGATGACCAGCTCGGTAATGACCCTGAGGCCGCGCCGGTGCGCTTCGTCCACGAACGCGATGAAGTCCTCGCGCGTACCGTAGTCCGGATGGATGCCCCGGTAGTCGGATATGTCGTAGCCGTCGTCGCGGCCCGGTGAAGGATAGAACGGCAGCAGCCAGATGGTGTTGACGCCCAGGTCCTGGATGTAGTCGAGCTTGGACAGCAGGCCGGCGAAGTCGCCGATGCCGTCGTTGTTGCCGTCGAAGAATGCCCGGACGTGCACCTCGTAGATGATGGCGTCCTTGTACCAGTGCGCATCGGTCACGGGGGCTGCATCATCCACCGCGGCTCTCCCCGTAGTCTTTGCAGGCCGTACTCGTCACAGGAAGTAGTCGAAGTCGCGTTCGCTGCGCACGCGGCGGCGGATCCGGAAGATATGCGCCGGGGAATGGGCCGGATCCAGTGCCACGTAATTGTGCTGCCCCTCCCACAGGTAGCGTGCTCCGGAGAGCAGGTCGTGAGCCTGGTAGGGTTCTCCAGTGCCGACGCCCAGCGTGGCCAGGTCAAGGTCGACCCAGCCGGAGTGGGAATGGTAGGGGTCGAGATTCACGACCACGAGTATGGCTTCCGAGCCGTCTTCGTTGGTCTTGCTGTAGGCGAGCAGTGCATCGTTGTCCACGGCGTGGAAGCGCAGCCCGATACTGGCCTGCAATGCCGCGTTCTCGCGGCGAATTCGATTTACGCGCTCGATGAGGCCACGCAGGCTGTCCGGACGCTCCAGGTCCCAGTCGCGAAGCTGGTATTTCTCGCTGTCCAGGTACTCCTCGCTGCCGGGGTCGCGGGCCTGGTTTTCCAGCAGCTCGAACGCCGGGCCGTAGATCCCGTAGTTCGGGCCCAGCGTGGCCGCCAGCACCAGGCGCAATGCGAACGCCGGCCGGCCGCCGAACTGCAGGAATTCGGGCAGGATGTCCGGCGTGTTCGGCCACAGGTTCGGGCGGAAGAAATCCCTCACCGGTGCGCTGTTGAGTTCGGTGAAGTACTCGATGATCTCGTGCCTGGTGTTGCGCCAGGAAAAATACGTGTAGGACTGGGTGAAGCCTGCCTTGGCCAGGCGGTACATCACCTTCGGGCGCGTGAACGCCTCGGACAGGAACAGCACGTCCGGGTTATCGCGTTTCACTTCCCGGATGATCCACTGCCACAGCGCAAAGGGTTTGGTGTGCGGATTGTCCACGCGGAACACCCGCACGCCCTGCGCAATCCAGAAATCGAAAACGCTCTTGAGCTCGTTCCACAGTTCACGCCATCCGGCGCACTCGAAGTCGAAGGGGTAGATGTCCTGGTATTTCTTGGGCGGATTTTCCGCGTACTGGATGGTGCCGTCGGGGCGCTTCAGGAACCACTCGGGATGCTCCTTCACGTAGGGATGATCCGGGCTCACCTGAAACGCGACGTCGAGCGCGACCTCGATATTCAGTTCCCGGGCCCTGGCGACGAGGTCGTGGAAATCCTCGAGTGTTCCCAGTTGCGGATGAATGGCCTTGTGACCGCCGGAGTCGCCGCCGATGGCCCAGGGGCTGCCGTGATCCTCCGGCGCGGCGCCGGTGCGGTTGTTGGGCCCCTTGCGTTCGGTGATGCCGATGGGATGGATGGGCGGCAGGTACACGATGTCGAACCCCATCGACGCCACGTAAGGCAGCCGCTGCACGGCATCCTTCAGCGTCCCATGTTCGCCGGGTTTGCCGGTGGAGCGGGGAAAGAACTCGTACCAGCTCGAGAAGCGCGCCCGTTCACGGTCGACTTCCAGCCGCAGCGCGGGCTCGTATTCGACCACGATCTGCGGGTCGACGCCCTGTTCCTCGAGCTGGCTCCCGCGCAGCAGGTCGACGGATACATCCTGTCCGGCGGCCTGCTTCTTGGCCAGATCGCGCTTCCAGGTGGCCAGGTGATCGACCCACGCCCGCACCGTGTACAGATAGTGGCCCATTGCCGTGGGAACGAAGCGCGCCGTCCAGCGATCGTTGGACAGCGCCGTCATGGGCACCGCACTCCAGCGCTCCTGCCCGATGGAACGGTACAGCAGCACGCAGCTCACCATGTCGTGGCCGTCCGTGAACACGTCCGCTTCGACCGCCACGGCCTCGCCGACCACCCGTTTGACCGGAAAGCGCCCGCAGTCCACCTGCGGCGTGATGTTTTCGATGACGACCCGTGCCCTGCTCATGGTGAATCGCCCGAGGTCGGCGTCAGAAAGAGGATCGCCAGGGGCGGCAGGCGCAGGTTCAGCGAGAACGGCCGGCCGTGGGATGGCAGCGGCGCGGCCTCCACCAGGCCGAAATTGCCGACGTCGCTGCCACCGTACCAGGCGGCATCGCTGTTCAGGTCTTCGCGCCAGCTGCCGCCGTGCGGTACACCAACCCGGAAATTCTCGCGCGGGACCGGCGTGAAGTTGCACACCACCAGCACCGGATCGTCGCCGGATTCACCCTTGCGCAGGAATGACAGTGTGCTGGACTCGGTGTCGTTGCAGTCGATCCACTCGAACCCGTCGGCGGTGAAGTCCCGGCGATACATCGCCGGCTTGGCGCGATACAGGCGGTTCAGATCCTGAACCCAGTGCCGCATGCCCTCATGCAGCGGAAACTGCAGCACGAACCACTCCAGGGCGTCCTCATGCGTCCATTCGCGCTTCTGGCCGAATTCGTCGCCCATGAACAGCAGCTTCTTGCCCACGTGCGCCCACATGTAGCCGATGAGCAGCCGCAGGTTGGCGAACTGCTGCCATTCGTCTCCGGGCATCTTGCCCAGCAGCGAGCCCTTGCCGTGGACGACCTCGTCATGGGACAGCGGCAGCGCGAAGTTCTCCGCGAACGCATACCACAGGCTGAAGGTGAGCTTGTTTTGCTCGTACTTGCGGAACAGCGGGTCGGTCTGGAAGTACTTCAGTGTGTCGTGCATCCAGCCCATGTTCCACTTCAGGCCGAAGCCGAGTCCGCCCAGGTACACCGGCCGCGATACGCCGGGCCAGGAGGTGGACTCCTCCGCGATGGTCTGCGTATCCGGGTGGTCGCGGTACACGGACAGGTTCAGATCCTTCAGGAAATTGACCGCGTCCAGGTTCTCGTTGCCGCCGTACGCGTTCGGAATCCATTCGCCCGGTGCCCGCGCGTAGTCCAGATAGAGCATCGAGGCCACCGCATCCACGCGCAGTCCGTCCACGTGGTACCTGTCGAGCCAGAAGTGTGCGTTGCTGCCGAGGAAATTGCGAACTTCCGCGCGGCCGTAATTGAAGATGGAGCTGTTCCATTCCGGGTGGAACCCCTGGCGCGGATCCTGGTGCTCGTACAGGTGCGTGCCATCGAAGAAGGCAAGGCCATGCTCGTCCGTCGGAAAATGCGAGGGGACCCAGTCCAGGATCACGCCGATACCCTGCTGGTGCAGGTGGTCGATGAGATACATGAAGTCCTGCGGCGTGCCGTAGCGGGCAGTCGGCGCGAAGTAGCCGGTCACCTGGTAACCCCAGGATCCGTAGAAGGGATGTTCCATGACGGGCATGAGCTCGACATGAGTGAACCCCATGTCCTTCACGTATTCGGCCAGCTGGTGCGCCAGCTCGCGATAGTTCAGCGGCCGGTTCTGCTCTGCGGCGATACGGCGCCACGATCCGGGATGCACCTCGTAGATGCTCATCGGGGCGTCGAGTGCATTGCGTCCGGCGCGCTGCTGCATCCACTGCCCGTCGCCCCATTCGTAGTCCGTGTCCCACACGATCGAGGCGGTTCGCGGCGGCAGCTCCGAGCGCAGTGCGTACGGGTCGGCCTTCTGCACCACGTGACCCTGGTGGGAGGATTCGATGTGGTATTTGTACAGGGCGCCGCGGCCCAGGCCGGCGATGAACCCGGACCATATGCCGGAGGAATCCTGGCGCGGGGCCAGCGGATGTGCATCCCTGCGCCAATCGTTGAAATCCCCGACTACGCACACCCGGGCCGCGTTGGGCGCCCACACCGCGAAGTGCGTGCCGGCGCAGATGTTCCCATCCGGTCCGCTGCCTTCGCCGGGATGGGCGCCGAGCTTTTCGTAGGCACGAAAGAACGTGCCTTCACGGAAAAGATAGATATCCTGCTCGGTCAGCATTGCGCCATCTCGGCTCCTTGAGGGTGATTCGCGCAGTTCCGCGCTGGTGAAGGCTTGCGCAACGAAGCGCTTCAGGCCCAAATATCGCCCCCAATGGGCGCGCCTTGCAAGGGCTCGACCGTGATTGATGCGCGATGGCGCCGCAGGCGCGCTCCTGCGGCGTTGCCCGGGCTAAGTTTCGAGCAGGCTTCGCACGATTTCGATCTGTCGCGCAAGGCTCTGGTCAGTCTGCTCGAACTGCGCGATGCGCTCGCGCTCGGTGGTGACGACTTCCGGTGGCGCGTTATTCACGAAATTCGGGTTGGCAAGTTTGGCGTTGCGCGCGGGAGATTTCCTGCCGGTTCTTCTGCTGCTTCTTCTGCAGACGCGCCAGCTCCGCAGCCGGATCGATCAGGCCCTGCATGGGTACCAGTAGCGTGAGATGACCAACCACTGCCGCCGCCGCGGGTGGCGCGGCCGCGCCGTGCTCGAGCACGCGAACCGCATCGATGCCGGCCAGGCGGCCCAGCAGGGCCTGGTAGCGGGCGAAGCGACCGGCATCTTCCGGCTGCGCGCCCTGCACCAGCGGCGCAAGGCGCTTCGCCGGACTGATATCCATTTCGCCGCGGATCTGGCGCAGGCCCAGAATGACGCCTTTCATCCAGTCCACGTCGTCACTGGCGGCAGGATCCGCCGCATAGTCGGTTGCCCGCGGCCAGGCGGCGAGCATGATGGAATCCCCGTTCACGCCTGCAACCGGCGCGATGCGCAGCCAGATCTCCTCGGTGATGAACGGCATGAGGGGGTGCAGGGTGCGCAGCAGCGCTTCGAGCACCGTGAGCAGCGTGCGGCGGGTCAGCGCGGCGGCGGCCTGGTCATCGCCGCCCAGCACCGGCTTGGCGAATTCCAGGTACCAGTCGCAGAACTCGTGCCAGGTGAACTCGTACAGGGCTGTGGCCGCCAGGTCGAAGCGATAGGCGCCAAAGGCTTCATCGGTGCCGGCGATGGCCGCGCCCAGGCGCGAGATGATCCAGCGGTCCACGACCTGGGAGGAGACAGTGCCGGCCGGCGCCACCGGTTTGCCTTCGGTCATCAGCAGCGCGAAGCGCGCCGCGTTCCATAGCTTGTTGCAGAAGTTGCGGTAGCCGGCGACGCGCCCGAAATCGAAGCGGATGTCGCGGCTCTGGGTGGCCAGTGACGCCAGCGTGAAGCGCAATGCATCGGTGCCGTATGCCTGGATGCCATCGGGAAACTGCTTGCGCGTGGCCTTTTCGATTCCCGCTGCCAGGTGCGGCTGCATCAGTCCGGTGGTGCGTTTGGCCAGCAGGTCCTGCAGCGTGATGCCATCGACGATATCCAGCGGATCGATGACGTTTCCCTTGGACTTGGACATCTTCTGGCCTTCGCCGTCGCGTACCAGGCCGGTCACGTAGACCTCGCGGAACGGCACTTCGCCCATGAACTTCAGGCCGAACATGACCATGCGCGCGACCCAGAAGAAGATGATGTCGAAGCCGGTGACCAGCACGTTGCCGGGGAAGAACCTGTCCAGCTCCGGTGTGCGCTGCGGCCAGCCCAGGGTGGAGAACGGCCACAGTGCGGAGGAGAACCAGGTATCCAGCACGTCCGGGTCGCGAGTGAGCCTGACTTCCGTGCCGGCCTTGTCGCGCGCCTGCTGCAGGGCCTGGGCCTCGCTGCGCGCCACATAGCAGTTGCCGGCTTCGTCATACCAGGCCGGAATCGAATGGCCCCACCACAGCTGGCGGCTGATGCACCAGTCGCGGATGTTGCGCATCCATTCGAAGTAGGTGCGGGACCAGTTCTCCGGCACGAAGCGGATGCGCCCTGATTCCACGGCATCGATGGCCGGTCCGGCCAGTGGTTCGATCTTCACGTACCACTGGTCGGTGAGCAGGGGCTCCAGGATCGCGCCGCTGCGGTCCCCGCGCGGCACCATCAGTTTGTGCGCATCGACGCGTTCGAGCAGCCCGGCGGACTCCAGCTCGGCCAGCACCTGCTCGCGCGCCTGCTCGCGCGGCAGTCCGCGCAGATGAGCGGGCACGTTCTCGTTGAGCCGCGCTTCGGGGGTGAAGATGTTGATCTGCGGCAGGCCGTGCCGTGCGCCCACCTCATTGTCCGTGAAGTCATGTGCCGGCGTGATCTTCACCACCCCGGAGCCGAACTCGCGTTCGACGAAATCGTCCGCGATGACCGGGATCAGCCGTTCGGCGATGGGCAGGCGCACCCGCTTTCCAACGAGGTGGCGGTAGCGCTCATCCTCCGGGTGCACGGCCACGGCCGCATCCCCCAGCAGCGTCTCGGGGCGGGTGGTCGCCACCACCAGATGGCCGCTGCCATCCTCCAGCGGATAGCGCAGATGCCACAGGTGTCCCTGTTCTTCGGCGGAGAGCACCTCCAGGTCGGACAATGCCGTCAACAGCACCGGATCCCAGTTGACCAGGCGCTTGCCGCGGTAGATCAGGCCCTCTTCGTACAGCCGCACGAAGACTTCGGTGACGGCTTCGGACAGGCCCTCGTCCATCGTGAAGCGCTCGCGCGACCAGTCCACCGAGGCGCCCAGGCGGCGCAGCTGCTGCGCGATGGTGCCGCCGGATTCGGCCTTCCATTCCCACACGCGCCGAACGAAAGCCTCGCGGCCCAGATCGGTGCGGCTGCTGCCGGCCGCGTTGAGCTGGCGCTCGACCACCATCTGCGTGGCGATGCCGGCGTGATCGGTGCCCACCTGCCACAAGGCGGCATCACCGTTCATGCGGTGCCAGCGGATCAACGCATCCATGATGGTGTCCTGGAAGGCGTGCCCCATGTGCAGTGTGCCGGTGACGTTCGGCGGCGGGATCATGATGCAGTAGGGCGCGCCACTGCCGCGCGGGGCGAAGTAGCCGCGCGACTCCCACGCCTGGTACAGACGCCGTTCGATCGCGTCCGGTTCGTAGACTTTGTCCATCAGGTCACGTTACTTCGATGTGCTGCGGGGTCACGCCCTGATCGCGGTACCAGCGGAAGCGGGTCCGGCCGGCATTGCGGCAGTCCGGATCGGCGTCGAGGATCTCGATCACGTGCGCGAAGCGCAGGGTCTCGGTCCGTGGCTCGGCGCACAACGTCACCAGGGTTGGCAACGCATCGGGGGCGTCTTTGGGCATGGTTCCGGCATGCAGCAGCACTGGCGCTTCGGATGCCCTCGCATCCGCCGGGAGTGCTTCGTGCGGCACGAAGGATCGCTCGCCGAAGCTCCACAACAGATCGTCGAAGCGCGCCAGTTCCGCCGCGTCGTCCAGCCACACCAGCACGCGTTCGCCTGCCAGATAGGCCTGTTCGGCAAGCAGACAGGCCTGGCGCATGCGCGCCGTGCCACCGGACTCCTTGAGCGTGTAGAAGCGGATATCCGGCATCAAACCTTGTGCGCACCCGCGCGATGGATCAGGAAGTCGGAAAGCAGCGGCACCGGTCGGCCGGTGCCGCCCTTCTGTGCGCCGGAAAGCCATGCCGTGCCGGCAATGTCCAGGTGCGCCCACTTCATTCCCTGCGTGAAGCGCGACAGGAAGGCGCCTGCCGTGATCGCGCCACCATCGCGGCCGCCGATGTTGGCGAAGTCCGCGAAATTGCTGCGCAGCTGCTCGGCATAGTCTTCGGTCAGTGGCAGCTGCCAGCCGCGGTCGGAGGCGCGCGTGCCGGCCGCGACCAGTTCCTGCGCCAGCGCGTCGTCGTTGCCCATGATGCCCGTGAAGTGATGGCCCAGCGCGATCACGCAGGCGCCGGTGAGCGTGGCCATGTCCACCACGGCGGCGGGTTCATAGCGGCGCGCGTAATGCAGCGCGTCGCACAGGATCAGGCGTCCTTCCGCGTCGGTGTTGAGAATCTCCACGGTCTTGCCGGATGCGCTCGTGGCGATGTCGCCGGGCTTTGCGGCGCGGCCACTGGGCATGTTCTCCACGGCGGCAATCAGCCCGACCACGTTGAGCCTGAGCCGCAGCTGCGCGACGACCAGCATGGTGGCCAGCACGCTGCCGGCGCCGCACATGTCGTACTTCATCTCGTCCATCGCCGGCGGATCCTTCAGCGAGATGCCGCCGCTGTCGAAGGTGACGCCCTTTCCCACCAGGACGATGGGCGCGGGCAGTGCGGGCTGCGCCCTTGTATTCGAGCACGATGAAACGCGGCGGTTCGGCACTGCCCTTGGCCACGGCCAGCAGGCAGCCCATCTTCAGGCGGCGGATCTGTGGCTCGTCCAGTACGCGCGCGCGGATCGACTTGTGTGTCTTTGCCAGATCCTTGGCACGCGCCGCCAGATAGCGCGGCGTGCACACGTTGCCGGGCAGATTGCCCAGGTCGCGCAACACGTTCTGCCCTTCGGCAATGGCTGCTCCCTGCTTCAGGCCGCGCCCGGCTTCGCCACGTTCCTTCGCGCGCAAGGCCGGCAAGCCCCACCCGCCGCAAGTGCTGACGCGGTGCCCTCGCGCCGGTCTTGAAGTCGATTGATCCGGTACAGCGCCGCACCGGTCAGGTCGGCAACGGCGCGGCCCAGGTAGTACGCGCCGACGGGATCGTTTTCCGGCTGGTCGATGGCCAGCAGCAGGTGCGCACAGCGCTTCTTCAGCACCGCCGCCAGGGCGGCGGATACCGCCTTGCGCCAGCTTCTTTGCTTGAAGTCCCGGCGCTTGCCCAGACCCACCACCAGCAGCCGCTTGGCCGATATGCCTTGCGGGGCTTCGATGATCTGGGTCTCGCCGGGCCGCACGGGCACGTCACCGGTGCTCTTCAGGCGTTTCAGGGCGCCGCGACTGGCCTGGTCAACGGCCCGCGCCGTGCCGGAAAGGGTGTCGTCGTCGAACAGGCCAATGGCCAGACAGTCAGCGGCCAGCTGGGTGACGCGCCGCTCCGGGGTATCGAATCGAATCATGGTTGTTGTTTCTCCGCGGCCTGGTCCGGCCGTGCAGGCGATGCGGTAGTTTATCCGAATGCGGCTGCTGGATCGGTACATCATCCGGAGCATCCTCGGGGCCACGCTCCTGGCACTGGCAGTGCTGGTGGTGCTGATGGCCCTGTTCCTGTACGTCAACGAGCAGGGCTGGGTCGGGGTGGGGCAGTTACGGCAACCTGCAGGCCGTGCGCCATGTACTGATGACATTGCCGGCCACACTGCTGCCGTTTGTGCCGGTGGCCGCGCTGTTCGGTGCGCTGCTGGCCATGGGCCAGCTGGCCCGCGGCGCGAGCTCAATGTCATGCGTGCCGCCGGAGTGCCGGTGGCGCGCATCGGCGGCGTGGTGTTGCTGGCCGGCCTGCTGCTGGTACCGGCGGCGCTGGTCACCGGCGAATGGCTGGCGCCGCCCCTGGCGCGGCTGGCGCGCGAGAGCAGGGCGGTGGAGCGCGGCAGCGGCATCAGCGTGACGGGACACAGCGTGTGGTTGCGCGACGGGCGGCAGATCCTGCGTGCGGATGGCGGGGCCGGAGGTGGCTTCCTGCTGTTTGAACTCGGCGATGGCCCGTCGCTGAAAGACGTGGCAAGTGCCCGGGACGCGCGCGCGCTGGCCGAATGGCGGTTGGCAGATCGACGGGGTCAGCGGGACGCGCATCGGCGAGCTGCAAGCCAGTGCGTGGCGCGCACGCACGCGGCAACTGCATCTGGCGGCCGGGGCGGATTTCTTCAGCATCGCGGCCAGCAAGCCGGACGAGATGTCGCTGGGCCAGCTGGCGCGGGCCACCCGCGACCTGCAGGCGGCGGGCCTGGATGCGCGCCGACCACGCTTCGCGTTCTGGGCCGCCATCGCGCGTCTGGTGGCCCTGCCGCTGGCCATGCTGCTGGCCGTGCCGCTGGTGTTCGGCGCGTTGCGTGGCGCGGAGAGTGCGGCGCGCGCCACGGTGGCGCTGGTGCTCGGGCTGGCCTGGTACATAGGGCAACGCCTGGTCGAGAACGGTGCGTTGGCCTTTGATCTGTCACCGCCGCTGATGGCCTTTCTGCCGACCCTGCTGCTCGCCGCGGCGGTGGCCGTGCTGCTGGCGCGGCTGCCCAGGATCAGCGCGACTTGACGCCGGCTGCCGGCGCCGGGTACCGGGGCCCGTGCAGGGCTGATCAGCGCTGCTTGAAGTCCTCCGGCACCAGCTGGTGCCGGCCCAGCAGCTTGTAGAAGTCCGTGCGGTTGCGTTTGGCCAGACGCGCCGCCTGGCTGACATTTCCGCCCGTGATCTGCAGGATCTGCGACAGATAGCCGCGTGTGAACTCGTCGCGCGCCTCGTCAAAGGATGGCAGGCGCCCGGGTGCGCCGCCGAGTGACTGCTGCACCACTTCGATGGGTACGATCGGCGTCTGTGCCAGTGCCACGGCCTGTCGCACCAGGTTGGCGAGCTGGCGCACGTTGCCGGGCCAGTCCGCGGTCGCGAGCAGTTCCAGTGCCTCGGGCGGAAAGATGCTGCGGCGGCCGGTTTCGGCGGCACTGGCAGCAAGAAAATGCGCGATCAGCACGGGGATGTCCTCGCGCCGGCGCGCCAGCGGGGGCACCTCGATCTGCACGACATTCAGCCGGTAGTACAGGTCCTCGCGGAAGTGGTCCGCGGCGATGGCTTCCTGCAGGTCCTTGCTGCTGGTGCTGATTACGCGCGTGTTGATCGGTCGCGGCGCGTCGGCACCGACGGGGCGCACGGCTTCCTCCTGCAAGGCCCGCAGCAGCTTCTGCTGCAAGCCGGCAGTCAGCTCGCCGATCTCGTCGAGCACCACCGTGCCGCCGTCGGCGGCTTCCAGCGCACCCACGCGTTGCTTGCCGGTGCTTGCGTCGGCGCCGAACAGCTCGATGTCGAGCTGTTCCTCGGGAATACCGGCACAGCCGGCAACGATGAAGGGGCGGGCGCGGCGCGGACTGGCCTTGTGGATGGCCCGGGCCAGCAATTCCTTGCCGGTACCGCTTTCACCCACGATGAGAACCCGGGCATCGGTGCCGGCGACCATGTGCGCCTGCGCGAGGCGCTCCTCCATGATGGCGCTGCGGGTGATGATGTCGGCGCGCCACTCCTCGGTGGAGTCCGTGAAGCCGGAGACCTTCAGCGCGCGCTGGATCTGATCCAGCAGTTCCTGCTTGTCCACCGGTTTGGTCAGGAAGCCGAAGGCGCCCATCTGGGTGGCCTGGACGGCATCGGGAATGGTGCCGTGCGCGGTCAGCAGCAGCACCTTCAGGCCCGGCCAGCGGTTCTGCAGTTCCTTCAGCAGTCCGATGCCGTCCACCGGTTCCATGCGCAGATCCGAGATGACCAGATCCGGCCGGAAGCGGCTGGTCGATGCCAGCGCCTGCGCGGCACTCTCCACGGCCTCGACATCGTAGTTTTCCGCTCGCAGACGGATGGTCAGCAGCCGCAGCAGTCCCGGGTCGTCGTCGACGATCAGGATGCGGGCCTTACGGGAAGATGCTTGGTTCACGGCTTGCGTGCCTCGGGGGAAGTCGGTCGATCCGGGATGTTGCGCTCGATGTTGGCGATGGCTTCGAGCTTGGTCTTCGCATCGTCGAGTTCCTTGCGAAGTCGGGCGTTGTCGTTCATCTCATCCTGCAGGCGCTTGGCGAGCGCGGCGCTGGAAGGTGCGTTGCGCTGGCGTTCGCGCTCCTGCTGCGCATCGGCCACCAGCCGGGCATTCTCCGCCACCATACCCAGTTCCTGTTCCACCTGTGCCAGTTCGAAGATGGCCAGGGCCCGCTCGAACGTGGACAGCAGCTCCGGGTGGGCCAGCGCCTCGTGCAGCAGGCGCTGGGCGAGTTGCGGATCGCGGCCGGGGTGTCCGGGCGCGGCCAGCAACAGCGCATAGTGCAGCACGGCCGGCCCCTGCGGGGCCTGCTCGTAGCTGGTGCGCGCCGCGGCGAGGACTTCGGCCTGTTCGGCCGGGCTGCCCTGCACGATGGTCTGCAGCGAGCCCATGTAGCTGGCCAGCTGTGCATTTTGCACTGCATCGCCGGCCGAACTGACCGGGCTCGCGGCAGGCTCGCGCCTGCCCGGCAGGCTGGAACAGCCGACCAGCAGGGCAAAGGCACACAGCAGGGTGATTCTAGGCAGCATGGGCCTCCGCACGATCGGCGCCGGCGGCGCCGGTCCTGAGGGGCATCCGGATGCGGAAATGCGCGCCGGACCATTCCCCGTCAACGATTTCGATCCGCCCACCGTGCGCACCCACGAATTCCATTACCACCGACAGCCCGATGCCGGTGCCCTTGATGTGGCCGGCTGGCGCCTTGCCAGTATAGAAGGCTTCGAACACCTGTTTGCGTTCGGCCGCGGGGATGCCCGGACCGCTATCGGCCACCTCCAGCACCAGGTCCTGACCATCGGCGCGGGCCCGCATGTTGATGGTGCCGCTGCGGGGCGTGTACTTGATCGCATTGGAGAGCAGGTTTTCCAGGATCAGCCGCACCTTGCCGCGATCGGCCGCAATCTCCAGGTCGTCGATGTTCACGTCCAGTCGCACGCGCTGGGACAGCAACGTCAGCTGCTGATTCTCGATGATCTGCTTGACCAGCGGACGCAGGCGGAATTCGGAGACCTCCAGTCCGACGCTGCTGGTCTGCCACGCGGAGAAGGAGAGCAGGTTTTCGATCATGCGCTGCAGCCTGAGGCCGTTCTCACGCAGGATGCCGGTGACCTCGCGCTGGCCGGTGCCCAGCTCGCCCACGGCACCGTCCATCAGCAGTTCGGTGCCCTCGCGGATGTTGGCCAGCGGTGTCTTGAGTTCGTGGGACATGTGGCGCAGGAACCGGTTGCGTTCCTGTGCCAGTTCCAGCAGGCGCAATCTGAGCCATTCGAGCTGACGGCCGAGTTTTTCGATGTCTGCCGGTCCGCGCACCTGGATCTGGCGGTGCACCGCGCCACTGCCCAGCTCGCTGATCGCACGGTCGATCTGCCGCAGCGGTCGCACCACGCGCAGGGAGAACAGCAGGATCGCGCCGCCGGTGAGCGGCAGCAGCAGCAGGAACCCCCAGTACATCAGTTGCTGGAAGCGCAATGTGCGCTCGCGCAGGGCATCGGTACGGGCATTGATCTGCCCGTTCACGCTGTCTGCCACCTGGTCGGCCACGGTGAGCATGCGTGCAAAATCATCGAGCATCGCCTTGAAATCGGGCTTTTGCGCGCCTGCCGTGCCCATCTGGCCGGCGATCTTCTCGCGCAGGGCGGTGAATTCGCGCAGGGGCTCGCGCGCCTGCGGCAGCAGGCCGGTGAGGTTGCGTTCC
This sequence comes from uncultured Gammaproteobacteria bacterium, assembly GCA_963812195.1. GTDB lineage: Bacteria > Pseudomonadota > Gammaproteobacteria > Steroidobacterales > Steroidobacteraceae > ZC4RG30. The sequence goes on along the minus strand of CAWEUI010000001.1, from coordinate 304,485 downwards.
ACGTCGCGCAGATAGGAGTCCTGCTTTGCATAGGCGGTCAGCAGGTCCGGATCGAGCAGCGTGGCGTAGACCTGCACCCGTCGTTCCAGGTCGGCGCGCAGGGTGAACAGCTCACGCGTCAGGCGGGTGGCCGTGACCCCGTCGGCGACGATGCGACGGCTGCTGTCGCTGAGATGCTGCAGCTGGATGCCGGCGGCGATCAGCGCGGCAATCAGCGGCAGTGCAATGATCGCCACGCCGAGCAGTACCAGGGCGCTGAGCGAACGCGGGCGCGGCAGGGTCATGCTGCCCATATTAGGGCCTGTTCGCGCAGCACGGACAGCCGCGCGGCTACCACGGCTCCCGCTGGAGCTTGCGCTCCCACTGCAGCGAGCTGGCCACGATGCCGTCGAGATCGTCCAGCGCGGGCTGCCACCCGAGCACCTCACGGATGCGATCGGAGCGGGCGATCAGCGTCGGGGGGTCGCCCGGCCGGCGTGGCTGCTCGATCACCTTCAGTGGCGCGCCGGCGACACGTTCGACGCTGTGCAGGACTTCGCGCACGCTGTAGCCGTGGCCGTAACCACAGTTCAGTGTCTGCGAGGTGCCGCCCTGGCGCAGGTAGTCCACCGCCTTCAGGTGCGCGTCGGCCAGGTCCACTACATGGATGTAGTCACGCACGCCGGTCCCGTCGGGGGTCGGATAGTCCGTGCCGAACACACTGATCGATTCGCGTTTGCCGACGCTGGTTTGCGCCGCGACCTTGATCAGCAGCGTGGCCTTGCGGGTCGACTGGCCGATGCGTCCGCCAGGATCCGAGCCCGCGACGTTGAAGTAGCGCAGCGCCACGTAGCGCAGGCTGGTGGCGGCGGCCAGGTCGCGCAGCATCCACTCCGACATCAGCTTCGACGTACCGTAGGGATTGATCGGCGCCAGCGGCGAGTCCTCGCCGCAGATTCCCGATTCGGCGACGCCATACACGGCGGCCGTCGAGGAGAACACGAAGTGTTCGACCCCATGCCTGGCACAGGCCGCCAGCAGGTTGCGCGTCTGGCAGGTGTTGTTGCCGTAGTACTTGAGCGGATCGGCGACCGACTCGGGCACGATGGTGTGGGCGGCGAAGTGGATCACCGTGCGGATGTCGTGCTCGTCCAGCAGCTCCGTCGACCAGCTTCGAGTCGCCGACGTCGCCCTCGACCAGCCTGACGTTCTGCACCGCCTGCCGGAATCCGGTGGAGAGGTTGTCGAGCACGACCACCGACTCGCCGCGGCCTGTAAGCTGCTGTACCGTGTGGCTGCCGATGTAGCCGGCGCCGCCTGTGACCAGAATTGTCCCTGCCAAAGTCCCGTGCTCCTGAGTTGCCCGCGTATTATGCCGGGCTGACACCGGACGTTGTCCTGGCGGCTGTGGAAAGCGTGGGGTTCGTCACCGACGGGCGCATGCTCGCCCTGAACAGCTACGAGAACCGCGTGTACCGGATAGGCGTGGACCAGGCGCCGGAGGCGGGTGCTCGCGCGGGCGCGCCTGCCCGGCTGGTGGCAAAGTTCTATCGTGCGGCACGCTGGAGCGACGCTCAGATCAGGGAAGAGCATGCCTTCGCAGGCGAGCTGGCTGGCGCCGAGCTGCCGGTCGCGGCGCCACTGCGGCTGGCCGGTGAAACGCTGCATGAACATGCGGGCTTCCGCTTCGCACTGTTCGACTGCATGGCCGGAGTCGCGCCCGACCTGGACCGGCCCGGGGACAGGGCGCTGCTGGGTCGAACGCTGGGCCGGATGCATGCGATCGGGGCGCTGCGCGCCTTCCGGTACCGCGGCTCGGTGGCGGACTGGCAGCATGGCGCCCTGGCGCGGGAGTTGATCCTGGCGCGCGGTGTCGTGCCGGAGCCAATCGACGCCCGCTATGATGAGGTATCAGGGCAACTGGTCGCGGCCGTACGGGCATGCCACAGCCGTGTCGGACCGGTCAGTGCATTGCGGTTGCACGGTGACTGTCACGCCGGAAACATCCTGTGGCGCGACACCGGCCCGCTGTTCGTGGACTTCGACGACACTCTGGCAGGGCCTGCTGTCCAGGACCTGTGGATGTTCATCGCCGGCAGTCCGGATCGCATGCGGCACGAGTGGGGTGAGCTGCTGGATGGTTATGAGCAGTTTGCGCACCTGGACGCCCGCGAGGCCGGGCTCATCGAGGCATTGCGGGCGGTGCGCATGCTCAACCATGCGGCCTGGGTCGCCCAGCGATGGTCGGATCCGGCTTTTCCCCGGGCTTTTCCGTGGTTCGGTGAACCGCGTCACTGGGAGAGGCATGTCGATGAGTTGCGTGAACAGCTCGCCGCGTTGGAAGATCCACCGCTATTACGGGCCTGATTCGGCCCGGGGGCCATTGGAAGTGGGACGCAGCATGAGAATCAGCCTGATCGGAACGCTGGCGCTGCTGCTTTGCGCCTGCGGCAGCAAGAGCGGGCCCGAATCCGCCGGGCCAACGCCCGCGGCACCGGTGTCTGCCCGGCCCTCCATCAACGACGACGCGGTCGCGGCGGTTCTGGAGTCGCAGGGCAAGCCGTTGGTGGAATTGCGCTTCGTGCTGGAGTCCAGGCCGGTAGCCGGCCAGGCATTCCCGCTGCAACTGGTTGCGTCCTCCAAGGAGCCCGTGCTGCCGCTGCAGCTCACCACGGAATCCGATGCCCTGAAGGTCGATCCGTCCACTGCCGTGCTCGCCTTGAGCGCGACCGGTAGCGGCTCGACCGCCAGCTACGGCGCCACCCGCGAGTTCACCGTCACCTCCGCGCAGGAAGGTCTCGCTGAACTCACCGTGCATCTGGTCGTCGATCAGGATACGCCGGAAATGGTCTACGTCATTCCCGTGATGGTGGACAAGCCCGCCGCGGCTGCCCCGTCCGGCGGCCCGCCTTCAGGTAAACCCGATCCAGCGGCCCAAGGCGATCACGCCGAGCCACAGAACGGTTGATATCAACCCGGCGGCACGCGCGGCAGGCGCCGGCCTTCCGCTATCCCACTTGTCCACGTTGCGGTACGTGACCAGGTGGAAATACAGCATGTTCAGGCCCGCCAGGAGCAGGATCAGCATCTTGGCCTGAAACGGCCCGTTGTCGATGTAGTGCGTGGCATTGGCCATGAACATCAGCGTGCCGGTGATGACCGAGCCGATGAAGGCGATCCAGGTTACCGGCAGCAACCGTCGGGTGATGTAGGTGACGGTCAGGTGCCGCAATCCGAAACCCAGCAGCCGGGCGTCCACGGTCAGGATGCTGCCGACCACCGCGGCCATGAACAGCACGTGGGTGGATTCGACCCAGGGGAACCAGGTTTCACCGACTGCGACAGCGGGCGGCGTGTTCTGAAGCCATTCGAGGAAGCTATGCATGAATGCGGCCAGTTCTCAGAAGTGTTCGACGTAGGCGATGAAGCGGCCGCAGAAGATGATGCCCATCCAAAGCAGCAGCGCCACCACGGCGACCGTGAGCTGCAGGCCGGTTGGCTTTTCCACACGCCTGGCGGAGGCGGCCAGCCACAGCGTAAGGACGATGACCACCGCCAGCATGATCATCTTGGCGTAGAACGCCGGATTGGAAATGGTGCGGCCGGGCTCGGCAGTGATCAGCAGTGCCCCGGTCGCCAGCAATATCAGCAGCAGCCACCAGATGCGGCGCGCGCTGCGCGCGGCCATCTGTGCCAGCGGTTCGCTCGTCAGTCCCAGGCCGGCGAACCGCATGGACAGCAGCAGCGCGGTGGTGAAGGTCAGTGCCAGCGTCAGGATGTGGATCGACTGGATGGTCGGGATCATCCACGTGCTTGACTGGATGAGCTGGCTTGGCGCCGTGGCGGCCAGCCAGTCGCCGAAATGTTGCAAGGTCATGAGTTTCCCCCCGGTCGGTGGCATTATAGGATAGTGCGGCGGAGGGATCAGCAATGATTAACAGGTTGTTTAACGGTGGCAAGGCCCTGCTGGGAGCAGCGCTGCTTTGCTGTGCGGCGCTGCCGGCGCTTGCGCACCACTCTTTTGCGGTGTTTTTCGATCCCTCACGCACCGTCAGCGTCACCGGCGTGGTCGAGGAGTTCCAGTTCCGCAATCCGCACGGGCTGATTCGCATTGCGGTAAAGAAGGGCGATGGCTCGACCGAAACCTGGAAGGCTGAAACCAATTCGCCGTCGATTCTCGAGCGCCGTGGCTGGAACAGCAGCATCCTGAAGGTGGGCGAGACCATCACGATTGAGGGCTGGCCGGCGCGCGACGGATCCAACTACATGCGCCTGCGCGCGGCGAAGCGTGCCGACGGCACGATGGTGGGATCGATGCTCGGGTCCACCGGTGAGAGCGCGGGAGAGCAGAAGTGAGGGGGCTGGCCTGCGCGGCCTTGTGCCTGCTCGCGTTGCCGGCGGTCGCGGCGCCGCCGGACCTGTCCGGCTTCTGGATGCCGGTGGCGAAGATCATCGACCCTGACCCGGAGCTTTCGAAATTCGTGCCGCCGGACGCGGCGGTAATGCGCGACTCCGGCCCGGCCGAGTTCGGCGCCATGGAATTCGGCGGCTTGAAGCCCACGCCCGAGGCGCTGGCCAAGGCCAAGGCGTGGAATCCACGCGCGGGCCTGACCATCGGCACCGCCTGCTTGATTCCATCCATCGTCTATGCATTGCAGGGGCCGTTCCCGATCGAGATCTACCAGGGACGCGACCTGATGGTCATGCGCCTGGAATACATGGACATGGCGCGCGTATTCGTGATGGGCAAGAACCTGCCCGACTGGCCCGCCGATGCCCCGCATACCAAGGTGGGATATTCGCGCGCGCATTGGGAGGGGGACCAGCTGGTGGTGGTCACCACCCACCTGAAGCCAGCCACGATTACCAATAACGGGCTGGACCACAGCGATGCCATGGTCGTGACCGAGCGCTACCGTCTTGCCGACGGTGGCAAGACACTGGTTGCCAGCCAGATGTACGAGGATCCAAAGGCGCTCGAGAACCGCGGAGTGCGCTACATCTCCTGGCGCCGCACGCAGGGTGACCACGTGCATGCCTACGATTGCGATCCGTCCTTCGCCGAGGAGTACAGCAAGCCCTGACCGGCAGCCGGGCTTCAGCGCGTGGCGCCGCCCAGCACCAGGTCCAGCAGCTTCTCGATGAAGCGCCGGTCGATCGGCGCGTGGCTGACCAGCAAGCGATGCAGGATCGGGCCCCACAGCGCGTCGGCCAGCACTGGTATGTCCGTACTTCCCGGTAATTCGCCACTGGCCACCGCCCGTTCGAGCAGGCGCATGGCCGCCTGACGCCTGGGCTCCACGAAATCCGTGCGCAGGCGGCGGCTGGTGGCACTGTCCTCCTGGCCCAGCGCGATCAGTTCGCGCAGCAGCGAGCCGGCGCGGCCGCGATAGATGCGGGCGGCATGGTGCACCTGCGCGCGCAGGTCCTGAATGGCCGAGGCACTCTCGCGCCGCTGCTCCAGTCGCGGTGTCAGCGCCACCAGGAAGGCCTCGATCGCCAGGGTGCCCTTGCTCTTCCACCAGCGGTAGATGGTGGCCTTGCCTGCGCCGGCGCGAGCGGCCACGCCCTCCACCGTGAAGCCCGCGAATCCGGCTTCATTGAGAATCTGGTAGGCAGCCTTCAGGATGGCGTCGCGCGAAGCGACGGAACGGGGGCGGCCCGGGGCGCGAATTCGGGGCCGCTTGCGCGGTGCTGGCATCGGTTGATCGGGCGGATAATGCGGCGGCCCAGTATATCCGAGGAACCGCCATGTCAGACCGGCCGCCGCTTCTCCCCGACCCCCTGCCCGTACGCCTGCTGAGCTGGGTCCTGGTGGGACTGGCCGCCGTGGCAGGCCTTGCCTGGTGGTGGTTCGGTGGCGGCGTGGGGGCGCAAGTGGTGGTGGCGGTCTGCCTGCTGCTGTTCCTGATCGGGCTGCGCGACAGCCTGCAGAGGCGCCACTCCATCCTGCGCAACTATCCGCTGATCGGGCATCTGCGCTTCCTGTTCGAGTACGTGCGGCCGGAGATCCGTCAGTACTTCATAGAGAGCGATGTGGAGGCGTCACCGTTCTCGCGCCTGCAGCGTTCGCTGGTATATCAGCGCGCCAAGGGCGAGGCGGACCAGCGTCCGTTCGGTACCGAGTTCGACGTCCGGGTCAGCGGCTACGAGTGGATCAATCATTCACTGGCGCCGACCGTGGTCGATTCGCACGACTTTCGCGTGACCGTGGGCGCGCGACGCGCACAGCCGTACTCGGCCAGCGTGCTGAATGTTTCCGGAATGAGCTTCGGCGCGCTCGGCGGTAACGCCATTCGGGCACTGAATCTGGGCGCGCGCCAGGGAGGGTTCGCGCATGACACCGGCGAGGGCTCCATCAGTTCCCATCACCGCGCGCATGGGGGCGACCTGATCTGGCAGGTGGCTTCCGGGTATTTCGGCTGCCGGCACCCGGATGGCAGTTTTGACGAGGAAGCCTTCGCCAGGCAGGCCTGCGATGCCCAGGTGAAGATGATCGAGCTGAAGCTCTCCCAGGGGGCCAAGCCCGGCCACGGTGGTGTACTGCCGGCCGCCAAGGTAACTGCGGAGATCGCCGCTGTCCGCGGTGTGCCGATGGGCAGGGATTGCATCTCGCCATCCGCACACAGTGCCTTCCGCACGCCGGTGCAGATGATGCAGTTCGTGGAGCGCCTGCGTGAGCTGGCCGGCGGCAAGCCGGTGGGATTGAAGATGTGCGTCGGCCACCCATGGGAATGGTTTGCGCTTTGCAAGGCCATGCTCAAGACCGGCATCACGCCGGACTTCATCGTCGTCGATGGCACCGAGGGCGGAACCGGAGCGGCGCCGGTGGAGTTTGCCGACCACGTCGGCTCGCCCCTGCAGGAGGGCCTGCTGCTGGTCCACAACACGCTGGTCGGGCTGAATCTGCGCGAACACATCCGCATTGGTGCGGCCGGCAAGGTGGTCAGTGCGTTTGACATCGCGCGCATGATGGCTCTGGGTGCGGACTGGTGTAATGCGGCGCGCGCCTTCATGTTCTCGCTGGGCTGCGTGCAGGCGCAGAAATGTCATACCGGACGCTGCCCGACCGGTGTAACCACGCAGAATCCATGGCGCCAGCGCGCACTGGTCCTGGAGGACAAGGCCGCGCGCGTGTACCGCTTTCATCGCAATACGCTGCAGGCGCTGCGCGAACTGGTGCAGGCGGCAGGCCTGCGGCATCCGGGCGAGATTGGCGCCGGGCACATCGTGCGCCGCGGAGACGACCGGCAGATACAACCGCTGGCCAACGCACTGGAGTTCCTGGCGCCTGGCCAGTTGCTTGCCGCCATCTCCGGGCAGGGGCGCTGGCCCGATGCGCTGTTCGCGAATTACTGGGCGCTGGCGGATGCGGATAGTTTCGCGCCGCTGGATGGTGTGGCGCGCGACTAGTTGCCCGCGTGTCCTGCCCGCCTGTATTGCTGATTCTTCGGGAATGCCGGCGCGCAACCCGTGCAACTGACACAGCCGCTGTGCGGCGAACTGGTACGCTTGCAAGCATGCGAAAATGGCATCTGGCGCCCCGGATCCTTGGTCCTCTGGCAATGGCAACCCTGGCGGTCGTCATGTCCGGGTGTTCCTCGCCAGGCGGGAGCGGACATTCGCAAAGCGCAGCGACGGGCGGCAAGCCTCAGGAAGTCGGCTTCGTGATACTGCGGCGTCAGACGGTGCCGTTGAAGCTGCAGTTGCCCGGCCGGACAACGGCATTCGAAACCTCGGAGGTCCGGCCTCAGGTTTCCGGCATCGTGCAGGCGCGCCTGTTCACCGAAGGGGCTGCGGTGAAGGCAGGGGATGTCCTGTATCGCATCGATCCGCGAATCTATCAGGCTGCTCTGGAGCAGGCGCGCGCCGAGCAGGCGAGCGCCGAAGCCACCAGCGATGCGGCCCGTCAGCGAGCTGATCGCCTTGCCGGACTGGCCGGTTCGGGGGTCGTCAGCAAGCAGGATCTGCAGGACGCACAATCGGCCGCCGAAGCGGCTGCAGCGGCGGTCAAGCGGGCGAGCGCGGCCGTGAACTCCGCCGAGATCAATCTGCAGTTCACCGAGGTAAGTGCGCCGATATCAGGACGCATTGGCCGCTCCATCGTGACCACCGGTGCACTGGTGTCGGCCGGGCAGGCAGAGCCCTGACCACCATCCAGCGCCTGGATCCGATCTTCGTGGATATCCAGCAGCCCAGCGCGAGCTTGCTCGCGCTGCGCCGCCAGCTGCAGGGTGGCGAGCTGACCCGGGCATCAACCAGCGTCCATCTGATCCTCGAGGACGGCAGCCGCTATCCGCTGACGGGCGTGATGCAGTTCGCGGAGTCCATGGTGGACATGAACACCGGCACCGTCACGTTGCGTGCGCGCTTTGCCAACCCCAGGGGCTTGCTGCTTCCCGGGATGTTCGTGCGCGCCGAGTTCGCGCCGGTGCAGCAACCCGATGCCATCCTGGCTCCACAACAGGGCATTTCGCGGGATCTGCACGGCAACGCCACGGCGCTGGTCGTTGGCGCGGATTCCAGGGTGGAGCTGCGCGAGGTGGTAACCGAGCGCACGGTTGGCCAGGACTGGCTGGTGTCGCGGGGTCTTTCGCCCGGGGACCGGTTGATCGTGGAGGGCGCCGCGCGCGTGAAGCCCGGGCAGAGCGTGACGCCGGTGCCGATCAAGCCGGCCGCCGCCAATGACGCCGCGCCGGCTGCGCCACCGACACCCAGCCCCGGATGATCTCGCGCACCTTCATCGATCGCCCGGTGCTGGCGTGGGTGATTTCGATCCTGATCATGTTGGGGGGCGTTGCCGGCATCGCGAGAGCTGCCGGTCGAGCAGTATCCGGATATAGCGCCGCCCTCGGTGGATATCCGTGCCAGCTATCCGGGGGCGTCGGCCGAGACGCTCGAAGCCAATGTCACGCAGATCATCGAGCAGCAACTCACCGGCATTGACGGGCTGCTGTATTTCTCCTCCACTTCCAACGCCGCCGGCTCCGCGCAGATCTCGGTGACCTTTGATCGCGGGATAGATCCGGACATCGCGCAGGTACAGGTGCAGAACAAGGTGCAACAAGCCCTGCCGCGCCTGCCACAGCAGGTGCAGCAGCAGGGATTGAGGGTAACCAAGTCCAATCCCGACTTCCTGATGGTGGCCGCCGTCTATGACGAGACGGATCGCTCGGAAAGCCGGGACGTTGCCGACTTCGTGTCATCGAACCTGGAAGACGCCATCGGACGCGTGCCGGGCGTGGGGGATCTGACGGTATTCGGCGCGCAGTACGCGATGCGCGTATGGCTTGATCCTTCCAGGCTCGCCAGCTTCCAGCTCATGCCGGCGGACATCATCACGGCGATCCGGGCGCAGAATGCGCAGGTTGCGGCCGGACAAATCGGCGAGCAGCCCGCGCCGGACACGCAGATGCTCAGTGCCACCGTTACGGCGCGCTCGCGGCTGTCCACTCCGGAGCAGTTCCGCAACATCATCGTCAAGACTCGTGGCGATGGCTCGATCGTGCGGCTCGGGAACGTGGCGCGCGTGGAGCTGGGCAGCGAGAACTATTCGAATTTCGGGTATCTGAACGGACATCCCGCCACCGGCATGGCGGTGCGCCTTGCCCCAGGCGCGGATGCCCTGCGAACCGCGGAACGGGTGCGCACTGAAATCCAGCGCCTGGCGAAGAACTTTCCGCAGGGGTACCGATACGCGTTCCCGCTCGACAGCACGGCTTTCGTGAAACTGTCCATTCAGGAGGTGCTGAAGACGTTGCTCGAGGCCATCCTGCTGGTGGTCGTGGTGATGTTCGCGTTTCTGCAGAACGTGGCGGGCGACGCTGATACCGGCGATCGCGGTGCCCGTGGTGCTGCTGGGCACGTTCGGTGTCACTGGCGGCATTCGGCTTCACCATCAATACCCTCACGCTGTTCGGCATGGTGCTGGCCATCGGCCTGCTGGTGGACGACGCCATTGTCGTGGTCGAAAACGTCGAGCGCGTGATGCGCGAGCATCCGGGAATCTCCGCGCGCGAGGCCACGGTCCGCTCAATGGGCGAGATCCAGACGGCCCTGATTGCGATAGCCGTGGTTCTGGCGGCCGTATTCCTGCCGATGGCCTTTTTCGGCGGCTCGGTTGGCGAGATCTACAGGCAGTTCTCCATCACCATGGTTTCGGCCATGCTGCTGTCGGTGATCGTGGCGCTGGTCCTGTCACCGGCTCTCGCGGCAGTACTGGTGCAGCCGCACGATGCCGCCCGCGCGGCAACCTGGAGCAGGCCAGTGCGTGCCATGCACGCTTTCGGCGATCATTTCTATCGCTGGTTCGAGCGTCTTGCCGACAGGTACCGCGGCGCGGTGCAGTGGGTCCTGCAGCGACGGCTGTCGCTGATGGGGGTCTACCTGCTGTTGGCGGGACTGCTGGCGCTGATGCTCACCAGGCTGCCGACCAGCTTCCTGCCGCAGGAAGACCAGGGGCGGGCGCAGTTGCAGTTCACGTTGCCACCGGGGGCCACGTTGCCGCGCACGCTGGCTGCCCTGAAGGAGATCGAAAACTACTTCATGACCAGCCAGCACGAGGACGTGCCGGTCATCTATGCCGTGGCCGGCCAGAGCCGGGCCGGTGCCGGACAGAATACGGGACGCGGATTCATCGCACTGGCGCCGTGGGAGGACCGCAAGGGCAAGTCGCACTCGGCGTCTGCGATCACCCAGCGCGCCACTTCCCAGATCAGTGCCCGGTTGCGCGACGTGGAGTTCTACGCGCTGAATCCGGCCCCGGTCCGTGGCCTGGGTCAGTCCGGCGGCTTCACCATGGAATTGCTCAACACGGGGGCGTTGTCCCGCGCGCAGTTTCTGGATGCCCGCGACAGTTTGCTGGCCGCTGCGCGCGCCGATCCGGTGCTGGCGTCGGTACGCACGAACACCCTGGATGACGCGCCGAATCTCAAGGTTGACTTCGATCCGGAAAAGATCGGCGCACTGGGGCTGTCGCAGGCGGACGTGGATTCGACACTGTCCGCGGCCTGGGGCGGCACCTACGTGAACGACTTCCTGGACCGGGGTCGCGTCAAACGCGTCTATGTGCAGGCAGATGCGCAGTTCCGCAGCAGGCCGGAGGATCTTGCGGACTGGTATGTACGCACCGCCTCGGGCGCGATGGCGCCGTTCACCGCGTTTGCCACTACCTCGTGGGACCGCTCACCGTCCACGCTGTCCAGGTTCAACGGGTGGGGTTCCTATGAAGTGCAGGGGACCGCCGCCGCCGGACACAGTACCGGCGAGGCCATGCAGCACATCGAGGATCTGGCAGCAAAGATCCCCGGCACGTCGGTCGACTGGTCGGGTCTGTCGTACCAGGAACGCAAGTCGAGCGGGCAGGCGCCCCTGCTGTACGGGATTTCGGCGCTGGTGGTGTTCCTGTGCCTCGCCGCCCTGTATGAAAGCTGGTCAATACCGCTTGCGGTGATGATGGTCGTGCCGCTGGGCCTGCTTGGGGCGGCACTCGCCGCGTGGCTGCGCGGATTGAACAACGACGTGTATTTCCAGGTCGGACTGCTGACCACGATGGGTCTTGCCGCCAAGAACGCCATCCTCATCATCGAGTTTGCCGAGCAGGGCGAAAGACACGGCGCAAGCCCCGCCTCGGCCGCACTGCAGGCCGCGCGCCAGCGTCTGCGTCCCATCGTCATGACATCGCTGGCCTTCGTGTTCGGTGTCCTGCCGTTGGCGCTGTCCACCGGTGCCGGGGCCGAGAGCCGCATCGCCATCGGCACCGCGGTGCTTGGCGGAATGGTCACCGGGACCGTGCTCGCCGTGCTGTTCGTGCCGCTGTTCTTCGTGGTGGTTCGCCGGATGCGCCGGACCGCGCCGGCTGGCGGGCACTGACCTCGATCGGCTCTGCTGTTAACCTCGCCACTCCACGGGCCGGGATCTGGTGAACATGAAGTTGTCGCAAATGCTGGCGCTGCCGTTCATTGCACTCGTGCTGAGCGCCTGCACTCCGGATACCCCGCGTGCGCTGGGAACGCTTGAATGGGATCGCATCACATTGCCATCACCGGCGGCTGAGAAGATCGTCGCCATCGACGTTCGCGAGGGGCAGCGCGTGCGGGCCGGTGATGACCTGCTGCGACTGGAGCCGGCGCGCACCGAATCCCGGCTGGCCGCCGCGCAGGCACTGGCGCGACAGGGCAGTGCGGCGCTGGCCGAACTGCAGGGCCGGCCCCCGTCCCGAGGACATCGGCAAGGCCAGCGCCGCCGTGCAGTCCGCCGAGGCGCAGGCGGTGGACGCGCGCGCCAACCTGCGGCGCCTGCGGGTGCTGGTCGAAAAGAAGCTGGTTGCGGCATCGGATCTGGATCGCGCCACAGCCGCGGCGGACAGCGCCGAAGCCCAGCTGCGGCTTGCCCGTCAGGCGTTGCTCGAACTGCAGAACGGGACGCGGACCGAGCAGATCGCGCAGGGTGAGGCTGCGGTGCAGGCATCGAGGGCCCAGGCGCAGGCCGAGCGCATCACATTGCAGAAGCTGACGCTGGTGGCGCCGCGCGATGCACAGGTGGACAGCATTCCCTACAAGCTCGGTGATCAGGCACCGGTGGGCGCACCGCTGGTCGTGCTGCTGGCCGGTGATGCGCCGTATGCGCGCGTATACGTTCCCGAACCCTTGCGCGCCGGCGTCAAGGTCGGCGACCAGGCGCGCATACACGTGGAAGGCAACGACAAGGTCTGGCAGGGCAGGGTGCGGATGATCCGCAGCGACCCGACCTTCACTCCTTACTATGCGCTGACGGGACAGGATGCCACGCGGCTGAGCTACCTCGCCGAGATCCAGCTGGGTGTCGATGCCCGGGAGCTGCCGGCCGGGTTGCCGCTGTGGGTTGAGTTCGGTCAGTGAGTGCGGTCCGCCCGGACGCCGCTGCGCAAGACGCGCTGGCCATCCGGGCGCGCGGCCTTACCAAGCGCTTCGGTGCCCTGGTGGCCGTGGACGACATCGACCTGAGCGTGAAGAAGGCCAGTGTGTACGGATTTCTCGGGCCCAACGGGTCGGGCAAATCCACGACCATACGCATGCTGTGCGGCCTGTTGATGCCCAGCGACGGTCAGATCGAGGTGCTGGGTCTGGAGATCCCGGCCCAGGCCGAGAAATTGCGACTGCACATCGGATACATGACGCAGAACTTCTCGCTCTTCAACGATCTGACCGTGCGGGAAAACCTGGAGTTCCTGGCCGCGATCCAGGGTCTGTCGCGTGCGGCGACCCGTGAACGGGTCGACGAGCTGGTCGAGCAGTACGATTTCGCGGATCGCCAGCGGCAACTGGCCGGCACCATGAGCGGCGGGCAGAAGCAGCGTCTGGCGCTGGCAGGCGCGGTCGTCCATCGGCCCGAATTGCTGTTCCTGGATGAACCCACCAGCGCCGTCGATCCGCAATTGCGGCGCGATTTCTGGGAGAAGCTGTTCGACCTCGTTGATGGGGGTACCACGCTGCTCGTTTCCACCCATTACATGGACGAGGCCGAGCGTTGTCACCGCATCGCCATCCTGGACCGCGGCCGCTTGCGGGCGGACGGTACCCCGAAGCAGTTGATGCAGGCGCTGGAAGGGCGTTGCCTGCTGGTGCGCGCCGGGCAGCCGCGCCGCGCCCAGCAGGTGCTGGCGCACTTGCCGGGTGTACTGAGCGTTGCCCAGGTAGGCAATGTGCTGCGGGTGTTGTGCGAGGACGATGGCGCGATGCTTGAATCGCTGCGTGCCGCCCTGCGCAAGGCCGGTCTGGCGGCTGAAGTGGAATCCGGCGCGCCAAATCTCGAGGATGTATTCGTGGCCTCCACCGAACGGGCCGGACAGTCCGCGGGAGTGCGTCCCAGGTGAAATGGCGCCGGCTGTCCGCGATCATGGTCAAGGAAGTGCGCCAGCTGCGCCGGGATCGCATCACGCTGGGGATGATCCTGGGGATCCCCGTGTTCCAGCTCATCCTGTTCGGGTACGCCATCAATCTGAACCTGCGGCATCTGTCGGCCGGCATTGCCGATGAGGCCAATTCGGCCGCATCGCGCGCCGTGGTCATGGACATGGTCGCCTCCGGCGTGATCAAGCCCACACTCGCGGCCAGCTCGCCGCAGGAGCTCACCGAGGCTCTGCGTGACGGCCGAATCAGCCTTGGCGTGGTGATACCACCGGATTTCGAGGCGCGTCGCTTCGATGGTCGCGAGGCAGTGCAGGTGCTGGTGGACGGCAGCGATACCGTGGTGCAGAGCGCGGCGATGCAGCTCGCGCAAATGCCGCTGGAATCCAGACTCACGGCCAACACGCGTCCTTTGGGCCTGTCGCATGGGCAGATCAGCGTCGTCAGCTTCTACAATCCGCAGCGCCGTTCGGCGGTCAACATCGTGCCCGGACTGATCGGCGTGATACTGACCATGACCATGGTGCTGTTCACCGGCGTGGCCGTCGTCCGTGAACGCGAACGTGGCAACATGGAACTGCTGATCGCCACGCCCGTGAGCAGGACCGAACTGATGGTCGGCAAGGTACTGCCCTACGTCCTGATAGGTCTGGTGCAGACGACGGTGATCATCGGGCTCGGGGCATGGTTGTTCAAGGTGCCGATAGCCGGCAGCCCGGTTGCCATCTACACCGCGGCAATGCTGCTGATCATGGCGAATCTGAGCATGGGGCTGCTGATTTCCACTCGCGCCAGCTCGCAGTTCCAGGCGATGCAGATGACGTTCTTCGTATTCCTGCCATCGATTCTCCTGTCAGGCTTCATGTTCCCCTTTGCCGGTATGCCCAGGGTGGCGCAATGGATTGCCGAGGTGCTGCCGCTGACGCATTTCCTGCGGCTGATCAGGGGTATCATGCTGCGTGGTGCGGGGCTGTCCGGTATGTGGCACGACGTGCTGGCGTTGCTGGCCTTCGTCCTGGTGATGATGGTGGCGGCAGTGCTCGCATTCCGTAAACGGCTGGATTGAACCTTCGTGCGGGCGCATCGGGTATCTTTGTCGACATGCCTATCTACGATTTCCATTGCAGACAGTGCGGCCACCGCTTCGAACAGGTGGTCAAGCCTGATGAGGCTCCCCCATGTCCGGCGTGCGGCGCCAGTGGTGCCGAACGGCTGTTTCCCTTCTCGGCGGCGGTAAGTACGGCGAAGACGCGCGAGCGATCGCTGTCCGTCGCGCGCGGCAAGGCCCGCGCAATCAAGAAGGAGCAGGACCACGCCCATAGGGAGTACCTGCAGAACCACATCAAGGATCACAGCTGAGGCCTGCGGCGACTACGGGTTTTTCCGTATGGCACCTGCGCGCGGTGCGCCCGAGCATGTTGCACTTGCCTTCCATCAAGTACAGCCCGGAATGAACAGAATCGCGGTGCTTACCAGCGGCGGCGACGCACCGGGCATGAACGCAGCGATACGTGCCGTGGTACGCACCGCGGCCGCAGACGGGCTGGACGTGCTGGGGGTCCGGCATGGCTTTACGGGTCTGATCGAGGGCGATTTCATCGCGCTCGGGCCGCGCGACGTCGGAGGCATCATCGGGCGAGGCGGCACCTTCCTGGGAACCACGCGCTGCCAGCAGATGCATGACATTGCAGGTCAGGATGCCGCGATCGCGCAGTTGCGCAAGGCGGGGGTATCCGGGCTCGTCGTGATCGGTGGCAACGGTTCACAGGCCGGTTCGTTCGCGCTGTCGCGCAAGGGCGCCAGGGTGGTCGGCGTTGCCTCCACGATAGACAACGATCTGGCCGGCACGGATATCTCGATCGGCGCCACCACTGCGCTGGATACCGCACTGGAAGCCATCGACCGGCTGCGCGACACCGCGTCCTCGCACCGGCGCGCGTTTCTGGTGGAGGTGATGGGCCGACATTGCGGCTACCTGGCGCTGATGGCAGGCATTGCCGGGGGCGCCGAAGCTGTGGTGATCCCCGAAGCCGCCGAGTCGCCGGAGCAGATAGCCGGCGAAGTGCACGCCGCCTACGAGCGCGGCAAGAGCCATGCCATCGTGGTGGTGGCCGAAGGCGCGCGCTACGACGCGGACGCGCTGGCACGGCATTTCAGCGAGCATGCCGAGCGGCTGGGGTTCGACATGCGTGTGACGCGCCTGGGCCACGTGCAGCGCGGTGGTCCACCCGGGGTGTTCGACCGGCTGCTGGCCACGCGTCTGGGCAGCGCGGCGGTCCATGCTCTGGGTGCGGACAGGCATGGTGTACTCGTCGGCTTTGCCGGCGGGGATATAGTGACGACCGGTCTGGAGGACGTGGCAGGCGTTCGCAAGGCACCGGACATGCGCCTGCTGGATTTGGCGCGTACGCTGGCGC
This sequence comes from uncultured Gammaproteobacteria bacterium, assembly GCA_963812195.1. Classification (GTDB taxonomy): domain Bacteria; phylum Pseudomonadota; class Gammaproteobacteria; order Steroidobacterales; family Steroidobacteraceae; genus ZC4RG30. The sequence goes on along the minus strand of CAWEUI010000001.1, from coordinate 288,203 downwards.
GATAACGAACCAAAGCGGAGGACACATGCTGCTCAAGGACATCTGCACGCCGGAGGCTGTCTACTGCACCCGCGCCACCACGGTACTGGAGGCGGCGCGCCTGATGCGCAGCAAGCACGTCGGCGATCTTGTCGTGGTGGACGACCCAAAGGACGAATGCGTGCCGGTCGGCATGGTCACGGACCGGGATCTGGTCGTGAAGGTGCTTGGCAACGAGCTGGATGCGGCGGCCACCACGGTGGGTGAGATCATGCGGGTGCCGCTGGTCACGGCGCGCGATACCGAATATGCAGCTCACGCGATGCAGCGCATGCATGTGCACGGGGTGCGGCGAATCCCCGTGGTGGGCGGCGATGGCCGGCTCGTGGGGATGGTGGCCCTGGATGACCTGCTCAAGGTTGTCGCCAGCGAGGCCACCACGCTGGCCGAGATCGTGATCAGGGAGCATGACCACGAGCGGCGCACAGTTCGCTGACCGGCTGCGCAGCACCCGTCGATCACGAGAAGCTCAGGTTCCGGATACGAATCCAGGGATAGTCTTCCGAGCCGGTATCCAGGTGCTCTGACGAAATCGCGACAATGTCCTTGAGCATCTGCGCCATGTTGCCTGCAACCATGGTTTCGGAAAGGGCAGTGCCGATCTGCCCGTTCTCGATCAGGAAACTGTTCTTGATCACGCCGGAGAAGTCGCCGTTCGGTCCGGGCGACCCCATGGACAGACGATTCACGATGGCACCCTTGCTGATGTCAGCGATCATGTCCGTGCGATTCGTAGTGCCTGGCTTGATTCGCCATCCGGAAGTCGAGGGCACATGGGCGATGCCTGTCTTGCGGCTGCCGTAAAGACTTGGCAGCAACATGCCAAGGCGACCTTGCTGCACCAGGGTAATGGGCGGCGCCGCAAAGGCATCGCTCGTATATGGCACACAACCCGGTGCATCAAAATGGCTTTCCAGCGTAAACAGTGGAGCGGCAATCGACTCACCGACCTTGTCCTTGAAGACTGACGCGTTGGCAAGCAGTGCGCCATCACCCAACTGTTCCAGCAACCAGCCGACGAGGTCGGCCACGGCAAATGGGGCCAACACGACTTCGCCAGTGAAATTGCCACCAACGGGGGTTGTCTGGATCTGGCGTTCCGTGTCGCGCAGCATGTCGGCGATCCCGAAGTAGTCGCAGGCATGGCGGTCCGAGAGGTCGTGGTTGCGCCCACCGGTATAATTGAAAGAGCTGGCCTTGCCGCCTTCCGAGGCCGTGCCCATCACCTGCAGGCCATAGCTGCCTACCGAACAGGACAGCATCGAGCCTTCACTCGTCAACACCACTTTGCGGGTCAGGCGGTGCGCTGCCGCCGCCTCTTCAATGGTCATCTTTGGCGTTTCGCCGCGGCGAAACGCCAGCAGTTCCTCAACCTTTCTGGCGAGAACTTCCCGGTCGGCGCGTTGCGGTCCCTGCTCGAAGTGCAGCTGTTGGCCCGCCGAGACCGCGTTGCCCTCATCCTGTGGTGCAAACCTGGCCCGCTCCAGCAGGGAGGCGACGCCGTCGGCAACGGACTTCCCGTCGAGCTCCGTCAACGTCGTCGTTGCGCGTCGCTTCTGGACAATACCCACCAGCGCAAGCGAATAGTCTTCCGTACTGCGTAGCAGGCTTGGGTCGTTGTGGGCGACGTTCAGCTCGTCCTGTTCGCAGATGGACGCTTCCACCTGAGCGGCGTCAAAGCCGGCCGATTGCATCCGCGCAAGGGTGTCGGAAGCCAGGGATTTCAGATCCAGTGTCATTGGCGCTTCTATTGTCCGCCGAGGTGGGCGATGGCTCTGAGGGCCGGGCCGCCCAGGGAGACAACCATCGGTTGCTTCTTGCCGCAGTAGCCATTGCATTCCCAGTGCATGTCGTCGGAAACCGCATCGACAGTCTTGAGCATGTCGATGGCGCGGCCGGACACGGTGGTGTCGGTAATGGCATTGCCGAGCTTGCCATGCCTGATTTCATAGGCCAGCGTGATGCCGAACATGAATTCCGATGTGGAGTCCGCCTGGCCGTTGCCGGTCTTCATCAGGTAATAGCCGTCATCGACTTCAGCGATGATGTCTTCAAGCTTGCGTGTCCCCGGCAGGATGGCGGTGTTGCGCATTCGCACCAGCGGCTCGTCGTTGAAGTTGTATGCCCGTGCATTGCCGGTGGATTGGATGCCCAGCCGGGCGGCAGTCTCGCGACTGGTCATGAACTGCTGCAACGTACCGTCCTTGATGAGTACGGCATCGCTGGCCCGGGTGCCCTCGTCGTCCACATAGACGGGAATCATCAGCTCCGAGCCGTTGTAGGTATTGGCGAAGTCCACCATGGTAATCAGCTCGCTTGCGACCTGCTTGCCTACCAGCTTTCCGGTAACCGCGCCGCCCAGGACGAGATCGGCCTCGCAGGGGTGGCCCATGGCCTCGTGCGCCAACATGCCGGATAGTTCCGGCGAGAGCACGATCGTGTTCTTGCCACCGCGCGCCGCTACAGCGAAGCGCTTGGCCTGCAGGTGGCCGTGCAGCTCGTCCAGCATGGGCGTCAGTTTTTCGTACGAAAGCCCCAGATCGGCCAGGTTGCCCTTGTTCGACAGGACCTGCATCAGTTCGATCGGGTTGCCATGCTGGTCCTCGGCAATCAGGACCAGATAGCAGGATGCGCGGTTGATGGTGGAAAGTCCGGCGCTGCCATTGCTGGTGGCGAAACGCTTGGCGTGGCGCTCTTCCTGCAGCATGAACATGGCAGACTTGACGTCCTTGTAGCGCTTCCTGCAGTAGCCGTTCAGCGTTTCGAGCAGGTCGATGGCTTCCTTTTGGGAAGCCGGCGGGCGACCGTTGTAACCATATTCGCCGACATGGAAGTCCAGCGGCATGTCGAGCGACTTCTGGTCGCCGAAGCGGCCCATGACGCCGGCATTTTCGACGGCCTTTTGTGCCACTCTTGCGGCAGTGGCATCGTCCATGGCCGGCGCGGATGCAAAACCCCAGTAGCCGCCATTGAATACGCGCGCACTGGTGCCGCCCTCGCTGGTGGAGGCGTTGGCAGTCAGGCTGCCATCGATCATCACCATGCGGCTCTTGCGCAGCTCGTGCTGGCGCGTCTCCGAGTAGGCGGCGCCGGCCGGTGCTGTAGGATGTTTGCTGTTCATGTGCGTCTTCCGGCAGTTCCGGCGCCACGCCATGCGGCACCCATGCACAAAGATACGCCCTTTGTGGCAGGTTGATCGCCCGGGGCATTCGTCGCTAACCTGCAGCCCGATATGTGCCGGTCCCGAAAGCATTCTTCCTCCTGGCAATGACCTGCGATGCGGCAATGAACAGACTCTTATCAGGTTGGCTGGCACTGATTCGCTGGAAGAATGTAGTGCGGACAGCGCTGCCACTCTGGATCCTTGGATGCACCGCAGCTGCGCATGCCGGAATACCAGCCGGATCAATCGACGACTTCATTGCCAGGCAGATGCCGGCTTCCGGTGTTCCCGGTCTTGCCTACGCCGTCGTGGCCGATGGTGGAATCAGGACACTGGAGGCTCGCGGTGTGGTCAAGCGGGGAGGCGACAAGCCCGTCACGCCGGACACTCCGTTCAATATCGGTTCGGTTTCCAAGAGCTTTACGGCGCTGGCCGTGATGCAGCTGGTCGAAGCTGGCAAGGTCGACCTGGATGCCGAAGTTTCGCGCTATCTCCCTGGGTTCTCCGGACGGCCCGCCGGGGTGATCACCATCCGCCAGTTGCTCAGTCACACGAGCGGGTTCTCCACCTTCCAGGGGAACCTCTCCCACCAGGACGACACCGCGTACAAGGACACCCTGGCGCGCCGGATCGAGCAGCGGGCCGGAATGACTCCGGCCTACCAACCGGGCGACAAGTGGGAGTATTCGAACCTGAATTACCAGATCCTTGGTCGCCTGATCGAGGTCGTCAGCGGGCAGACATTCCAGTCCTTCATTGAAACCAACATTCTGGAGCCGGTTGGCATGAGGCACAGCTTTGTCGCTGACGGCAAGATCCACGAGGCCATGGCGTCAGGGCACAGGCCCTGGTTTGGTTCCCGGCGCCCGTTGGTCGCGAACCATACCGATATTGGCACGGCGCCCCAGGGTGGGATCATCGCCAGCGCCAGCGATCTCGCGCGCTACATGATGATGATGATGAACGGCAAAGACGATGTGCTCAGCGCCAGGGGCAAAGCCGCCATGATCCATCCGGCCAGCAATGGCTCTCCGTTCTACGGCTTCGGATGGTTTGTGGATGCAGGCAAAGGAACCGTCTACCACACCGGAAGCAGCGTCGGCTTCGAATCGCTCGCGATGATGGTCCCGTCAGCCAAGAATGGAGTTGTCGTGCTGGTCAATGCCGGTGGTGGCCTGGGCTTTGGGGAAACGGCCGAGCTGCGCAATGGCATTGCGGCCCGGGCCCTCGGCCTTGATTACGGTGGCGAGGGGTCCGGCTTGTCCCGGAAGATATTGTTCATCACTTTGGTGCTCCTGCCGGTCATGTTCCTGCTCAGCATGATCTGGGCATGGTTTCACCGCCGCGAGATCCGCGCCAAGTCCGGCCTGTTCGGTCTGTTCAGCTTGTGGTTCCCCTTGCTCACCACACTTGGCTCGGCCTGGGTCGTGTTGAGCCTCATGCCGAGCCTGGTCGGCGCATCATTCGGCACGCTCAATCTGTTCCAACCCGATCTTGGCTTGACCTTGATCGCAATCCCGGTGACCGGAGTGCTGTGGGCAGTATTCAGGCTTGTCCTGGCATACAGCGGCAGATCTGCCCAGGCCTGACCGGAGGAGAATTCCACCCGAGCGCGGGCGGGCAGTAGGCGCCTGCTGCGCGGTCCCTGCGCCCAGAGGAAGCGTCACGGGGGCTCCTTGTGACCCTCAGGCCGAGGCCAGGCCGGATCAGATCGTTGATCACGATGGCGGCGGCCTGTGGCGCACTTGTGCTTGCGCGGCAGGCGATAAACTACCCCGGATGCACACGAATCCCGCAGCAACGCCACAATTGCAAGACAATACAAGAGCGGGCATTTCCGTCGGGAAACGCAGCGTTTCCATCGATCACCGCGTTGCCGTCGCCCCCATGATGGACTGGACCACGCGCCACTGCCGCTACTTTCTGCGGCAGTTCTCGCCGCACACACTGCTTTATACCGAGATGATCCATGCCCAGGCCATCCTGCGCGGTGATGCCCGGCGACTGCTGGGTCATTCCCTGCAAGAGCATCCACTTGCGGTACAGCTCGGCGGATCCGAACCGGCCGAACTGGCGGCGGCGGCGCGTATCGCCGAGGACGCCGGCTACATCGAGGTGAACCTGAACTGCGGCTGCCCCAGTGATCGGGTCGCGGCCGGGGCATTTGGCGCGTGCCTGATGCAGCGGCCGGAGCTGGTGGCCGAGTGCGTGGCGGCGATGAAGCGCTCCGTGCGGGTCCCGGTTACGGTCAAGTACCGGGTCGGCGTCGTGGATCGCGACGCGCCTGGGGGACGCAGTGCCAGGGAGCTGGCGCTTGGCTTTGATGCCGAGGATGCCAGGCGGCTGGAGTCATTCACCACAGCGCTCATCGGGGCGGGTGCGGACCGCCTGATCGTGCACGCGCGCAAGGCGGTACTGGGTGGCTTGTCGCCCCACGAGAACCGGACCGTTCCGCCACTGCGTTTCGATGAAGTGGCCGCGTTGCATGCCGCGCATGCGGGGACCTTCATGGTGGTGAACGGCGGGTTCCGCACCAGCGCGCAGGTGCTGGACGCACTACGGATATTCGACGGGGTGATGATCGGCCGCGAGGCCTACCATCGCCCCGCGCTGCTTGCCGAGGTGCACGCTTCGCTGCACCCGGATGTCCCGCCCGAACCGGGCCGGATACTGGAGGCGATGCAGGAATATGCACTGCGGGAAACAAGTCGGGGCACCGCGCTTGCCGCCATCACGCGACATATGCTTGGTCTGTTGTCCGGACGTCCCGGGGCCAGGGCGCTGCGCCAGGTGCTCTCGGAAGAAGTACGCGCCGGCGCCGAGGTGAGCAGGGTATTCGCACGCGCCATGGCCGTGCTCGCACAGGCCGGCTAGAGCTTGTTTTCCATAACACCATGCTTCAAAGTGTGAAGCTGTTCACACTTTTTCGGGTTGCATGGGTACTGACATAGAGCTGGCGGTGCTGTTTTCCGACGTCGTCGGGTCGACGCGGATCTACGAGGCGCTCGGTGATCAGGGCGCCCGTGAGGTCATCGCCCTGTGCATCGATCTGATGCAGTCCGCCACCGAACAGAACCACGGCACGGTCATCAAGACAATGGGCGATGAGGTCATGGCCACATTCCCCACGTCCGATGACGCGCTGAATGCCGCCGCACAGATCCAGCGCAGCATTACCACCCATCCTGCCCTACAGGTGGAGGGTCAGGCGGTAGCCGTGCGCATCGGCTGTCACTTCGGGCCGGTGGTGCTGGAGAGCCGCGATGTGTTCGGTGCCACGGTGCACATCGCCAATCGCATGACCAGTCAGGCGAAGTCCGGCCAGATCATGACCACCGAGGCCACCATCGAGCAGCTCTCGCCCGAGTGGCGCGCGGCCGTGCGCCAGATCGACATCGCGACGCTCAAGGGTCAGGGCAACGAGATCACCCTGTACGAGGTGATCTGGCAGACCGAGGACGTGACCAGCATGTTGCCTTCGCTGGCCATGGGTGGCTCGCAGGAGCGCAAGGCGCAGCGCCTGCGTCTGGTGCTGGCCGATCGCGAGGTGGTGATAGACGAAAGCCGTCCGCAGATCGCCATCGGGCGGGCGGACGAAAACGACGTGATCGTGCGCGGCAACCTGATCTCGCGCATTCACGCGCGCATCGAGATGTCACGCGGCAAGTTCCTGCTGATCGATCAGAGCACCAACGGCACGTTCGTCAATTCGCTGGACGGCGAGGAGTCGTTCGTGCGCCGCGACAGCATGCAGCTGAAGGGTGTGGGGATGATCGGGCTGGGCAAGATGCCCGAATCGGAATCCCCGCAAACGATCCGTTTCGTCTGCGAAGACTCCTGAAGCCCCCGGCGTGGCCCGCGCGAAGGGCCACGCGCGCGCCAGGACTGGCTAGCCCAGCCGCTTCTCCACGCCATCCAGCTCGTCGTACAGCGCCTTGGGTGTGCGGCTGCCGTACTCGCCCAGATAGGCGCGGATGTCGGCCACTTCCTTCTTCCACACCTCCGGCTTCACCGACAGGATCTCGTGCAGCGTATCGGCATGGATATCCACGCCATCGGTGTCGAGGTCTTCCAGATGCGGCAGGTAGCCGATGGCCGTGTCCCGGGCCTCGACCTTGCCCGCCACCCGTTGCAGGGCCCAGGAGATCGGGCGCAGATTGTCGCCGAAGCCCGGCCACAGGAACTTGCCGTCCTGCCCCTGGCGGAACCAGTTGACGTGGAAGATCTTCGGCGGGTTCTTCAGCCTGCCGCCGATGTCCAGCCAGTGCTGGAAGTAGTCGCCGAAGTTGTAGCCGCAGAAGGGCTTCATCGCCATCGAGTCGCGGCGTACCACGCCCACCGCGCCGGTGGCGGCGGCGGTGGTCTCCGAGGCCACGCCCGCGCCGATCAGCACGCCGTGCGCCCAGCTGCGCGCCTGGTAGATCAGCGGCGCGGTCTCGCGGCGGCGGCCGCCGAAGATGATCGCCGAGATCGGCACGCCCTTCGGGTTCTCGGCTTCCCTGGTGTAACTCGGGTTGTACTTGGCACTGACCGTGAAGCGTGAATTCGGATGAGCGGCCGGCCCGTTCTTCGGGTCGTACGGACGGCCCTGCCAGTCGGTCACCGGCTCGCCCTTGCCCATGCCTTCCCACCACGGCTCGTTGTCCGCGGTCAGCGCCACGTTGGTGAACAGGGTGTGCTTGCGGACGGTTTCAAAGGCGTTCTTGTTGGTCTTCGGGCTGGTGCCCGGCGCCACGCCGAAGTAGCCCGATTCCGGATTGATCGCCCACAACCGGCCGTCCGGACCGGGGTGCATCCAGCAGATGTCGTCGCCGACGGTGAATACCTTCCAGCCCGGCATCGTGGCGGGTGGAATCAGCATGGCCAGATTGGTCTTGCCGCAGGCGGACGGGAAGGCGCAGGCGATGTAGTGGGTCTCGCCCTGCGGGCTCTGCAGGCCCACGATCAGCATGTGCTCGGCCAGCCAGCCCTCGGTGCGGGCCTGGAAGCTGGCAATGCGCAGCGCGTGGCACTTCTTGCCCAGCAGCGCATTGCCGCCGTAGCCGGAGCCATAGCTCTTGATGGTGAGCTCCTCGGGGAAGTGCATGATGTAGCGCCGGTTCGGGTCCAGCTCGCCGATCGAATGCAGGCCCTTGACGAACCTGCCACCCTCGGACTCGATGCGCTCCAGCGCCGCGCGGCCCGAGCGGGTCATGATCTCCATGTTCAGCGCCACGTAGGCGCTGTCGGTGATCTCCACGCCGCAACGCGAGTAGGGCGAGTCGATCGGTCCCATGCAGTAGGGCACCACGTACAGCGTGCGACCCTTCATGCAGCCCTTGAACAGGGCGTCCATCTCGGCGTGTCCCTCCTGCGGGGACATCCAGTTGTTGTTCGGACCGGCGTCTTCCTGCTGCGGCGTGCAGATGAAGGTCAGGTGCTCCACGCGGGCGACATCGTTGGGATTCGAGCGGGCGAGGTAGCAGTCCGGGAAGGTCTGCTCGTTCAGGGGCAGCAGTTCCTTGCGCGCCAGCAGCTCGTTGCGCAGACGGGCGGTCTCCGCCGCGGAGCCATCGAACCACTGGATACGGTCCGGCGTGGTCAGGGCAGCCACTTCGGCTACCCAGGAGGCCACGGCCGCGGAAACTTCAGAAAGGGGTTTGAATGCGCTCGGAGCTGTCGCCATGTGGGCCACCCTGCAGCCATCTAGAATGCGATGAGGAGGCGGGAGTATAGCGCCCAATGGCGCGAAGCGGCTGCCTAGCCAGTGATCTGTTGATGAATCGGCGGCCACCCCCAACAAAAAATATGTTGCATTGCAAACAAAGGGCGTCCTGCCGATGCAGGATTTGACGGAAATCTTCGGTCCGGCCGGCCCCCTGGCGCGCGCGCTGCCGGGTTTTCGCGCGCGACCCGGCCAGCTGCGCTTTGCCGAGGCGGTCGCCAGGACCCTGCAGGACCAGTCGTGGCTGGTGGCGGAGGCCGGCACCGGCACGGGCAAGACATTCGCGTACCTGATTCCCGCGCTGCTATCCGGCCTGCGCGTGGTCATCTCCACCGGTACGCGCACGCTGCAGGACCAGCTGTTTCATCGTGACTTGCCGCTGCTGGGGCGCGCACTGGGTCGTGCCACCACGGTGGCCCTGCTCAAGGGCAGGTCCAACTACCTGTGCCGGGAGCGCTGGCTGCGCCTGCCACGCGAGCTGCCGCTGGCAGCGGGCAGCACCGATACGTTGCACACGCAGGTCGCCGGCTGGGCGCAGACGACCGTGCAGGGCGATCTGGCCGAGCTTCCCGCATTGCCGGATGGCCACCCGCTGCGCGAGCGGATCACCTCCACGCGCGACAACTGCACCGGGACACGCTGCGCCGAATACGCGCGCTGCCACGTGTTCGCGGCGCGGCGGCGCGCCGCCGAAGCGCAGGTTGTCGTGGTCAATCACCATCTGCTGCTGGCGGATCTGGCGCTGAAGGAAGAGGGCTGGGGCGACATTCTGCCCAGTGGCGATGCCGTCATCCTGGACGAAGCCCACCAGCTGCCGGACCTGGCAGCGCAGTTCTTCGGTCGTCAATTCACCTCGCGCGGCATCGATCAGCTGCTCGCCGACCTGCCGGCGCTGTTGCTGGAAAATGGATTCGAACCGGATCAACTCACTGCCCTGGAGCAGGCGCTGCGTCGCGACCTGCAGCAGGCGCTGCGCGCAGCGGCGGCGGCAGGTCCGGCCGGCCAGCGGCAGGCGTGGGACGCGAATCTTCCCGAATTCGAGCGCGCGGCGCGTTCACTGGTCAGCGCGTTGTGTGACCTGGCCGATGCCGTGAACGCGCTGGGAGGCGGCGAGGCCATCGCATCGCTGGTGCAACGTGCGGCGAACCTTGCCGGTGATCTGGACGCGCTGCTCGACGCCGGTCCGGAGGAGGGTGCCCGCCTGATCGTGCCGGGGGCACGGGCGTTTTCATGCCAGCTGTTGCCGTTCGAGATCGGCGCGAAGCTGCAGCAGATCATGGCGAGCCGCGCGCGCAGCTGGGTGTTCACCTCCGCGACACTGGCGGTTGCCGGGGACTTTGGCCACTTCATCCAGCGACTGGGCCTGGCGGACCGGTGCGAGACGCTGGCCATCGAAAGTCCCTTCGATTACGCGCGCCAGGCGCTGCTGTACGCGCCACCGGGGCTTCCCGATCCGGCTTCGCCGCAGTATGCGCAGGCGGTTGCGGCGACCGCGGCGGAGCTGGCCGAATTGTCCCGGGGCGGCGCCTTCCTGCTGTTCACCAGCCATCGCGCGCTGGAGTTCAGCGCGCGCGCCCTGCGTCAGCGCTGGGCGGGCGGGGAACATCTCTCATATCGCGTGCTCGTGCAGGGTGAGTCACCGCGTGAACAGCTGCTGCGCGAATTCCGGGAACATGGCGATGCGGTACTGCTGGGTACCGCAAGTTTCTGGGAGGGGGTGGACGTGCCGGGCCGCGCGCTGCGTCTGGTGGTGATCGATCGCTTGCCGTTCAGTTCGCCCGAGGATCCGCTCACGCGCGCGCGTCTGGCCCGCTCGCGCGAGCAGGGCGGCAACCCGTTCACCGAATTCCAGTTGCCCGAAGCCGCCCTGGTGCTCAAGCAGGGCGTGGGTCGGCTGATTCGCAGCGAGGAGGATTGCGGTGTGGTGGCGATTCTGGATCCGCGTCTGACGGGCAAGGGCTATGGCAAGCAGTTGCTGGCCAGCCTGCCGCCGCTGAAACGCACGCGCGACCTGCTGGAGGTGCGGGCCATGCTGGATCGCAGCCGGGGCGAGGGCGCGGCGCGCCGCCGCGCCTGATCTGAAGCCGGTGCAGGACACATCACTCCCCGCGCCGCACTCCCGTGGCGGCGCGCTGCTCGCGCTGGACACATCCAGCGGCCGCTGCTCGGTGGCACTGCTGAGCGCCGGGCGCATGTTCAAACGTGCCGCGATGACCGCGCGCGAGCATGCCGGGTTGCTGCTGCCGATGGTCGATGCCGTGCTGGCGGAGGCGGGAGTGAGTCTGCGTGACCTGGAAGGCATCGCCTTCGGCCGTGGGCCGGGCTCCTTCACCGGCGTGCGCATCGCGGCTGCCGTAACCCAGGGTCTGGCTGCCGGTGCGGATCTGCCGGTGCTGCCGGTTTCCGATCTGCGGGCGCTGGCCGAAGCGGCGCGCACGAGCAACCCGATGCCGCCTGGGTCGAACGCAGGCTGGTTGCTGGCGTGCATGGACGCGCGGATGGGGGAGCTGTACTGGGGCCTGTTTGCCGCCGGCGAGGAAGTTGTCGGGCATGGTCAGGAACGGCTGTCTGCTCCGGGTGATCTGTGCGCTGCGTTGCGCGCGCAGATGCCCGGCGGCGAGGCGCTCGTGGGTGGTGCCGGCAAGGGGTTCGCGGCCTATCCCGGGCTCGCCGCGCAGCTCGGCCTGAACTCCATGCACTGCCTGCCGGACGCCGAACCGGATGCGGGCGAGATCGCCCGCATCGCGGCCTGGGATCTGTCCCGGGGCGCGCGCTGGCAGGACGCGGCGGCGGCGCAGCCGGTCTACCTGCGCGACAACGTGATTCAGCGACGGCTGTAAGATGCGTGTAACAGTGCTGTCATGAAATCCCGGGGATGACACGCCAGATACTCATAGTCGAAGACGAACCCCCCATTCGCGAAATGATCGCCTACGGACTGCGTCGCGCCGGATTCGAGGTGCGCGAGGCGGCCGACAGCCACAGCGCGCGCCTGCAACTGGCCGACCGCCGGCCCGACCTGTTGCTGGTGGACTGGATGCTGCCGGACATGAGCGGTCTGGAGCTGACGCGGCTGGTCAAGCGCGAGCCCGCCACCCGCGACCTGCCGGTGATCATGCTCACCGCCCGCGCCACCGAGGGCGACAAGGTGGCCGGGCTGGACGGTGGCGCGGACGACTACGTCACCAAGCCCTTCTCGCCGCGCGAACTGCTCTCGCGCATCAATGCCGTGCTGCGCCGGGTGCCCGGCGCGAGCGATGAGGAGACGCTGGAGATCGGCGGGCTGGTGATGGATCGGGCCAGCCACCGGGTCAGCGCCGGCGGCAGGCAGATCGAGCTTGGGCCCACCGAGTACCGCATGCTTGAATTCTTCATGCAGAATCCGGAGCGGGTCTTTGCCCGGGCGCAGCTGCTGGACCGTGTCTGGGGTGGCAATGTCTACATCGAGGAGCGCACCATCGACGTTCACATCCGGCGCTTGCGCAAGGCGCTCGAAACGGCGCAACTGGACGGTTTGATCCAGACCGTGCGCGGTGCCGGCTACCGCTTCTCGACGCGGGCTGACGCCGCCGCATGAAACCGGCCGCGCTGCTGTGGTACATCGCCTCCCGCGCCGGTGGCGCGGCACTGGTGGGTGCCCTGGCAGGCTGGCTCTTCGGGCACGTGATGGCCGGGATCGCCGTGGCGCTGTGCCTGGCCCTGGCATGGAACCTGTTCAATCTGTACTGGCTGGATCGCTGGCTGCGCGACCGTTCGCGGCTGGATCCGCCCAATACGTCCGGCATCTGGCAGGACGTCGTGTCGCGCGTGGTGCGACTGCACCGGCGCAAGCGCTACCACAAGCAGCGTCTGCTCGATGTATTCCGTGAACTGCGCCGCTCCAGTGCCGCGATGCCCGACGGCGTGGTGGTATTGAACGAGGAGTGGGAAATCGTCTGGTTCAATCGCGCCGCCGGGCGCCTGCTGGATCTGCGGCGGGGCGTGGATTCCGGGCTGCGCATCACGAACCTGCTGCGCGAGCCGGCCTTTGCCCGATACCTTGCGGCAGGACGCTTCGATGAACCGCTGGTGATGGGGCGTGGCACGGAGCCGCGGGTCTATCTGGCGGTGCAGGTGGTGCCCTACAGCGGCGAGCAGCGGCTGATGCTGGTGCGCGATGTGTCGCGCCAGGTGGCGCTGGAGACCATGCGCAAGGACTTCGTTGCCAATGCCTCGCACGAGTTGCGCTCGCCCCTGACCGTGGTGAGCGGCTACCTGGAGACGCTGCTGTCGGAGGACGACGCTGGATCCGGCGCTGCGCGTGCCGTTGACGGAAATGCAACGCCAGGCGCGACGCATGACGGACATCGTCGGCGGGTTGCTGGACCTGTCGCGGCTTGACGCTGCCACGCAGGAAGCCGGCAACGACGACATCGACGTGCCGGCACTGCTGGCCGTGCTGCGCAAGGATGTGCTGGCGCGGGGCAAACACCCGCAGGTGCGCGTGGAACTGAACAGCCAGGCGCACCTGGCCGGCGAGCAATCCGAGGTCCTCTCGGCATTTTCCAACCTGGTGGACAACGCCGTGAAGTACACGCCGGCCAGTGGCACGGTGCGGCTGATCTGGGAGGTCGATGGCAAGGGCGATGCGCGTTTCAGCGTGGTGGACACGGGTCCGGGCATTGCACCGGAACACCTGCCCAGGCTCACCGAGCGCTTCTATCGAGTGGATCCGGGACGCGCGCGCAATGCCGGCGGCACGGGGCTGGGCCTTGCAATCGTCAAGCATGTTCTGCAGCACCACGGCGCCTCGCTGGAAATCGACAGCAAGTCCGGCGCCGGCAGCCGCTTCACCTGTGTCTTTCCGTCGCGACGCGTGCGGCCCGCGCGCTCGGGCGTTAATATCAGCGCCGCACCGGCCATTCACTAACCCGTCGCAGGACCACAGGCAAGCCATGGAAACAGCGGATCTTTCGCATCACATTTCCCGGCGCTACAACGAGGATCTGGAAAAGATCCGCGCCCGTGTTCTGGCCATGGGAGGCCTGGTCGAGGCGCTGCTGGCCAAATCCATCAGTGCCCTGATGGAAGGCGACAGCACGCTCGGCCAGTCGGTTTCCACCGATGATCTGGCAGTCAATGCCATGGAGGTGGCCATCGATGAGGAGTGCAGCCGCATCCTTGCCACGCGGGCGCCGGCCGCCGGCGACCTGCGCCTGATAGTTGCCATCATCAAGACCATCACCGATCTGGAACGCATCGGTGATGAAGGCGAGAAGATCGGCAGCATCGCCGCACGCCTGGCGTCGATGGAGCGGCCGGAGAACAAGTACCGCGAGATCAAGCACATGAGCCGGCTGGTGGGCGAGATGCTGCGTGATGCGCTGGACGCGTTCGCGCGGCTGGATGCCAGCGCGGCCGTGCAGGTGGCCCGCCGCGACCGGATGGTCGACGAGGAGTACGAGGCCATCCAGCGCCAGGCCATCACCTTCATGATGGAGGACCCGCGCAGCATCCGTCGCGCCCTGGACGTGATGTGGATCGTGCGTGCGCTGGAGCGGGTGGGCGATCACTCCAAGAATATCTGCGAGTACGTGATCTACATGGTGCACGGCAAGGACGTGCGCCACACGCGCCTGGAGGACGTGGAACAGGCACTGCACGATTCCGTGCGCGTCAGGGGCAAGTAGCCCATGCTCGGTGTTCTGCGAGGGCGGCGGCGCCTTGTTACCGTGCTGCTGGGCCTGGCGTGCTTCGCGATGTTCGGCTATGCGCTGTATGTGCAGTTTCACGAGCTGCTCGAACCGTGCCCGCTGTGCATCTTCCAGCGCGTCGCGGTCGTGGGGCTGGGCGTGGCGCTGTTGCTGGCGGCCGCCGTCCCGCAACGCTGGCGCATTCTCGGGAATCTTTCCGCGCTGCTGATCGCGCTGGTGGGGCTTGCCGGCATGGGGGTTTCGGCGCGCCATCTGTATATCCAGTCGCAACCGGAAGGCACGGTGGCGGCATGCGGCGCTTCGCTGGATTACATGCTGGATGTGTTCCCGCTCACCGAGGTACTGCGCAAGGTGCTGACCGGTTCCGGCGAGTGCGCAAAGATCACCTGGGAGCTGTTCGGCCTGTCGATGCCCGGCTGGGTACTGCTGTGCGTGCTGCTGCTGACAGTGCTGGGCGTGCTGGCCACCTGGCGGCCGAAGCTGACCGCCTGGTCGCATCCCTGAAGTACGCAATCACGCGCCGGCGGCAAACAGCTGGCGCAGTGTTTCCAGGTACATGGCGTGCAGCGCGTCTATCTCCTCCACGCCGACTGATTCATTGACCTTGTGGATCGTGGCGTTGACCACGCCCAGTTCCACGACCTGCGCGCCCATGGTGGCGATGAAGCGCCCGTCGGAGGTGCCGCCACCGGTGGACAGCGACGGGCGTGATCCGGTGACCTTCTCCACGGCTGCGCACACACCCTCGGAGAGCCTGCCCGGCGGGGTATAGAACGGCTCACCCGAGACATACCAGTCGATGGTGTAGCGCACGCCGTGCCGGTCGAGGATGCCCTCGACGGTGCTGCGCAGCCTCTCCTGTGTCTGCTCGGTGTTGTAGCGGATGTTGAAGCGCGCCTTGAGCTCGCCCGGAATGACGTTGGGCGCACCGGTGCCGGCGTTGAGGTTTGAGATCTGGAAGCTGGTGGGCTGGAAATGCGCGTTGCCCTGGTCCCAGACATGCGCGGTGAGCTCGGCCAGCGCCGGAGCCAGCATATGGACCGGGTTGGTGGCCAGCTGCGGGTAGGCGACATGGCCCTGCACGCCCTGCACGGTTAGCCGGCCGCTGTACGAACCCCTGCGACCGATCTTGATCGTGTCCCCGGCGCGCTTCTCGCTGGAGGGTTCGCCCACGATGCACCAGTCGATGCGGGTGCCGCGCTTGCCCAGTTCCTCGACCACGCGCTTGGTGCCGTCCACCGACGGGCCTTCCTCGTCGCTGGTGATCAGGAAGGCAATGGTCCCCGGATGATCCCCGTGCTCCGGCCAGGAATGCCTCGGCGGCCGTCAGCATGGCGGCGAGACCGCTCTTCATGTCGGCGGCCCCCCGCCCGAACAGGCGGCCGTCGCGGATGGTCGGCTTGAACGGTTCGGTCCGCCATTCCTCCAGCGGTCCGGTGGGGACCACATCGGTGTGCCCGGCGAAGCACAGCACCGGGCCGCCGGAGCCATGCGTGGCCCAGAAGTTCTCCACGTTGCCGAAATTCATCCGCTCGACGGTGAAGCCGGCCGCCGCAAGGCGCTCGGTCATGAGCTGCTGGCAACCTCCGTCCACAGGAGTCACGGAGGCGCGGGAAATCAGCTCCTGGGTCAATGCCAGGGTGTGGGAATTCTGCAACGTAGTGGTTCCAGGGGCGGCTCTGGCGCGCAGTTTGAGCAAGCGCGGCCCCTGCTTCAAGTGCCGTGCGCGGGGCCGCGCCGGGAGGGCGTGGCTGCCGGCCCGCAGTCGGCGGATGCGTGGCCCGGACGACACTGTCATCAGACCTTCATATCGCTGTTATCCAATACCGCAGTCGAAGCGCATTACGTTCGCATGACAGATCAGGGCGGGCGCGTCGGCTCAAGTCAACAGATAGATCGCAAACATCACCAAAATGGAGTCATCCATGTTCAAGAAAGTTCTCGTGCCCTGCGTTGCCGTTGGCGTGGCTTCGCTGCTGGGCGCCGCGTCTGCCCGGGCGGACGAGAGTACGAAGGTCGGCGGCAAGGTCTATGCCGATCTCACTTCCATTTCGGCGAAGGACGCGGCCGGCAACAAGACGGATGCCAGCGGCATCGGCTATGACCTGAAGCGCGTCTACCTCACCTTCGATCACGGTTTCGGTGACATCTGGTCCGTGAACGTGACCACCGACATGCAGTATTCCAGCGCGGTGGGTGCCACCGAGCTGTACATCAAGAAGGCCTACCTGCAGGCGAAGTTCTCCGACGCCCTGGTGCTGCGCGCCGGCTCCACGGACCTGCCGTGGGTGCCGTTCGCGGAAGGCCTGTATGGCTATCGCTTCCTCGAGAACGTGCTGATCGATCGCGGCCACTTCGGCACCTCGGCCGACTGGGGTCTGCACCTGAGTGGCAAGAGCGGCGGGATGTTCAACTACGCGGTATCCGTGGTTAACGGTGCCGGCTACAAGAAGCCGCTGCGCAGCAAGAGCATGGACGTGGAGGGGCGTATTTCGATCACACCGATCGACGGCCTGACCGTCGCCGCCGGCGTGTACTCGGGCAAGCTCGGCAAGGAAACGCAGAATTCGTCGGCCGAGCATACCGCCAACCGCTTCGATGCCCTGGTGGCATACGTGAACAACGGCGTGCGCGTGGGCGCCGAATACTTCACCGCCAAGAACTGGACCACGGTGACGTCCCTGGCCAGCGACAAGGCCGACGGCTATTCGGTCTGGGCTTCCTATGACTTCAGCCCGATGTGGGGCGTGTTCGCCCGCGCCGACCAGACCAAGCCCAGCAAGGATCTGAATCCGGACATGAAGGATCAGTACTTCAACGCCGGCTTCGTGGCCCATGCGCGCAAGGGTGTGGACATCGCGGTGGCATACAAGCACGACAAGGTCAAGCAGCCCGGCGGGTCCGCCGAAGCTCGACGAGTTCGGCGTGTGGGGCCAGTGGGCCTTCTGATCCCAACCATTCAAGCAGGAGCAGTGCAAATGAAATTCTCCAGTATCAAGCGTATGGCGCTGGCGGCCGTGGCCGCCGGTGCGCTGATCGGCAGCGCGGCCGCCGCGGACATCTCCGGCGCCGGCGCCACCTTCCCGTATCCGATCTATGCCAAGTGGGCGGACGCCTACAAGAAGGCGACCGGCATCGGGCTCAACTACCAGTCCATCGGTTCCGGCGGCGGCATCAAGCAGATCAAGGCCAAGACGGTGACGTTCGGCGCCTCGGACATGCCGCTGAAGCCCGAGGACGTGCAGAGCGCCGGCCTGGTGCAGTGGCCGATGATCATCGGCGGCGCGGTGCCGGTGGTGAACGTGCCGGGCCTTGCGCCGGGCGCGATGGTGCTCGACGGCCCGACCGTGGCCGCCATCTACATGGGCGAAATCACCAAGTGGAACGATGCGCGCATCAAGAAGCTGAACCCGAAGCTCAACCTGCCGGCGCTGGCGATCGCGCCGGTGTATCGCTCCGACGGATCCGGCACGAACTTCCTGTTCTCGACCTATCTGTCGCAGGTGAGCGCGAAGTTCAAGAGCGAGATCGGCGCCAACACTTCGGTGCAGTGGCCCGTGGGCATTGGCGCCAAGGGCAATGAGGGCGTGGCCAACATGACCGTGCAGACGCGCGGCGCGATCGGCTACGTGGAATACGCCTACGTCGTGCAGAACAAGATGACGTACTCCAGGCTGGTCAACCGGGATGGCAAGACGGTGAGCCCGAATGCCGATGCCTTCCAGGCTGCGGCCGCGAATGCCGATTGGGCCCATGCGCCCAATTACTATCTGCTCCTGACCGACCAGCCGGGTGCCGGCAGCTGGCCGATCACCGGCGCGAGCTTCATCCTCATGTACGGTGAGCCCAAGAGTGTGGCCAATTCCAACTCGGCCCTGAAATTCTTTGACTGGTGCTACAAGAACGGTGCGGCCATGGCCAAGAGCCTTGACTACGTGCCGCTGCCGGCGAACGTGGAGGACATGATCCGCAGCACCTGGAAGAAGGACATCAAGGGCGCTGCCGGTGCGGTAGTCAAGTAGCGCGCTCTGGCGATAAGATAGTCACACAGCGGCGACCGCCGGGACCACCGACCGGCGGTCGCATTTCGTCTGTAGCGGGCGAGGGTCTTTAGTTTGGCCGCAGTCATCGATACGCGCCACATGGCGCGGCAGCGTCTTGGAGAGCGCCTGTTTCACGGCGCGACCCTGTTCGCGGCATTGCTGGTGCTGGCCCTGCTGGGCGGCGTGATGATTGCGCTGTTCCACGGCGCATGGCCCGCGCTGGCCAAATTCAAGTTCGGATTCCTGACGACCGCGACGTGGAATCCGGTCACGGAGAAGTTCGGCGCATTGGCGCCGGTGTACGGCACCGTCGTCACCTCGCTGATCGCGATGGTCATCGCCGTGCCGCTGAGCTTCGGCATTGCGATCTTCCTTACCCAGATGGCGCCCAACTGGCTCAAGCGCCCGGTGGGCGTGGCAATTGAACTGCTCGCGGCGGTGCCCAGCATCATCTTCGGCATCTGGGGCCTGTTCCTGCTCGCACCCATCCTGCAGCACAGCGTGCAGCCATGGCTCATTGATCATGTGGGTACGCTGCCGGTCATCGGGCCGCTGTTCCAGGGTCCGCCGTTCGGCATCGGTATCCTGACGGCGGGTCTGGTGCTGGCCATCATGGTGCTGCCGTTCATCTGCGCGGTGATGCGCGATGTCATCGACACCGTGCCGGATGTGCTGAAGGAATCCGCATACGGACTGGGCGCCACCAAGTGGGAAGTGATCTGGAATGTGGTCGTGCCGCACTCGCGTGCAGGCATGGTTGGCGGAATCATGCTGGGCCTGGGGCGCGCGCTGGGTGAAACCATGGCGGTAACCTTCGTCATCGGCAACGCGCACCGCATCACCGCCTCGTTGCTGGCGCCCGGCACCACGATCTCCGCGGCCATCGCCAACGAATTCACCGAGGCGGTCAGCGACCTGTACACCTCTTCACTGGTGGCCCTGGGCGTGTTGCTGTTCCTGATTACGTTTGCGGTCATCGCCGCGGCGCGCTTCATGCTGATGCGGCTGGACAGGCGGGCGCTATCCAGCATATGAACCGCCTGACTTATCGCAAGATCAAGAATGGCGTGGCCATCGGCCTGGCGATGATGGCGACCGCCATCGGGTTGCTGGGCCTGGCGGCAATCCTGTGGATCCTGGTGAAGAAGGGCTTCTCCGGCCTGTCGCTGGATGTGTTCACGAAGATGACGCCGCCCCCGCCGGGCGATGGTGGCGGGTTGTTGAACGCCATCTTCGGCAGTGTGGTCATGACGCTGATCGCGATCGTGATCGGCGCACCGGTGGGGATTCTCGCGGGGACCTACCTGGCCGAATACGGCCGGCATTCGCGCATCAGCAGCGTCATCCGTTTCATCAACGACGTGCTGCTGTCGGCCCCTTCCATCATCGTCGGCCTGTTCGTGTACGAGTTGATGGTGGTGACCATGGGTCACTTTTCGGCATGGGCCGGCGGCGTGGCGCTGGGCATGATTGCGATCCCGCTGATGGTGCGGACCACGGAGGACATGCTGCGGCTGGTGCCGCAGGGCATGAAGGATGCGTCCACCGCCCTTGGAGCCCACCAGTGGCGGACCATCCTCGGCGTGGTGTACCCGGCCGCGCGCAGCGGCATCGTCACGGGGCTGCTGCTGGCCATCGCACGCGTGAGTGGCGAGACCGCGCCGTTGCTGTTCACCGCGCTCGACAACCAGTTCTGGAGCAGTGATCTGAACGCGCCGATGTCGAGCCTGCCGGCGGTGATCTTCAAGTACGCATTGAGCCCATACGAAGGATGGCAGCAACTGGCCTGGACCGGTGCGTTGCTGATCACGCTGACCATCCTGATGCTGAGCATCGTTGCGCGGGTCATCGTCTCGATGCTGCACTCGGGCAAGGCGGGACGATGAGCTCCGGAGAAGAGGCGATTGCGTCACCGGCGCAGAGCGAAGTACGGGTCGCGAAAGCGGGCGCCGCGGGCGATGCGCCCGTCGAGAAGTTCGTGGCCCGGAATCTGGACTTCTACTACGGCAAGGTCCAGGCGCTGAAGAACATCAATCTCACACTGGCCGATCGCAGCATCACGGCCTTTATCGGGCCTTCCGGCTGCGGCAAGTCCACGCTGCTGCGCGTGTTCAATCGCATGTACGGGCTGTATTCGGGTCACCGGGCGGTGGGCGACGTTCGCCTGGATGGCCAGGACATCCTGGCGCCGTCGCTGGACGTGGCCAACCTGCGGGCGCGGGTGGGCATGGTGTTCCAGAAACCCACGCCCTTTCCGATGTCGATCTACGACAACACGGCGTTCGGGCTGCGCCTCACACAGCGGTTGCCGCGCGCGGAGCTGGACAATCGGGTCGAGGCGGCGTTGCGTGATGCCGCGCTGTGGGACGAAGTGAAGGACGTGTTGCACCAGGACGGTCGCGGACTGTCCGGCGGCCAGCAGCAACGCCTGTGCGTGGCGCGGACCATTGCCACCAGGCCGGAAGTGATCCTTTTCGACGAGCCCACTGCCGCCCTGGATCCGATTTCGACGCTGCGAATCGAGGAGACGCTGCAGAACCTGCGCGAGAAGTATTGCATCGCGGTGGTCACGCACAATCTGCAGCAGGCGGCCCGCGTCTCCAACACCACGGCGTTCATGTATCTGGGCGAACTGGTCGAGGTCGGGCCGACCGATCAGATCTTCACCGCCCCGAAGAATCGCCGCACCGACGACTACATCACCGGAAGGTTCGGGTAGCATCCATGAACATCGAGGCCAGCCCCGTGCAAGAACAGCAACCCGCGCGTCCCGCCAGGCGTCTGGAGACCGGTCTGGGCGCGAATGCGAAGGTCGAGTTCGACACCGAACAGCCGTTCGCCGGTACCGTTGGCACCACCTCCGTCGAGAATCCGGTGTTCTCGTGCAGTGGCGTGAATGTCTGGTACGGGGCAAAGCAGGCGATTCGCGAGGTCACCATCGACATCGACCGCGGCCAGGTACTGGCGATGATCGGCCCGTCGGGCTGCGGCAAGTCCACGTTCCTGCGTTGCCTGAACCGCATGAACGACACGATTCCGGGCGCGCGCGTCACCGGCCGGATCACGCTCGATGGCCGCGATGTGTATGAGCGCCATCAGGATGCGGTGCTGCTGCGCAAGCGGGTGGGCATGGTGTTCCAGAAGCCCAATCCCTTTCCGAAATCGATCTACGAGAACGTCGCCTACGGGCCGCGGCTGCACGGTCAGGCCAGAGATCGCACGGACCTGGATGAGCTTGTCACGACGAGCCTGCGCCGCGCCGGCCTGTGGGATGAGGTCAAGGACCGGCTGGACAAGCCCGGAACCGGCCTGTCCGGCGGCCAGCAGCAGCGCCTGTGCATCGCGCGCACCATCGCGGTGAATCCGGAAGTGATCCTCATGGATGAGCCGTGCTCGGCGCTGGATCCCATCGCCACGGCGAAGGTCGAGGATCTGATCGACGAGCTGCGCCAGAGCTATTCCATAGTCATCGTCACGCACTCGATGCAGCAGGCGGCGCGGGTCTCGCAGCGTACCGCCTACTTCCACCTGGGGTACCTGATCGAGGTCGGTGAAACCGATCGTATCTTCACCAATCCCCGTCACAAGCTGACCGAGGACTACATCACCGGCCGGTTCGGTTGAATGCGCGAACCTTCGGGGACTCACATGTCTACGAATGACGATCCGCCCGGCATCGAAGGCCACATCAGCAAGACGTTTGACGGCGAACTGGCTTCGCTGCACCTGCATGTGGTGCAGATGGGCGGGCTGGTGCTCAAGCAGGTGCAGGACGCGGCCTCCTGCCTACACGGAATGGCAGCCTGAGACCGCCCGCCGTGTGGTCGAGCACGAGCGCGACGTGAACGCCTATGAGCACACCATCGACGCCGAGCAATTCGCGTTGATTGCCCGTCGGGCTCCGGTGGCCAGTGACCTGCGGGTGATCGTGGCCATGTCCAAGTGCATCGCCGAACTGGAGCGTGCCGGGGACGAAGCCAAGAAGATGGCGGCCACGGTATTGCGCCATGCCGGCCGGCCGGGGCATGCCACCGCGCGTGATGCCGAGCTGCTTGGCAAGCTCGCCGTGAGCCTGCTGCGCCTGTCGCTGGAAGCCCTGGATCGCATCGATGGTGACGCGGCGGCGCAGGTGATCGCGCGCGACAAGGAACTTGATGCCGAATACGCCGACGGGCTGCGGCGCCTGCTGCGGCGCGCCGTGGACGAGGCGCAGCACTTCGAGGTTTCGCTGGAAGCGGCCTTCGTGCTCAAGTCGCTCGAGCGCATCGGCGATCACGCCCGCAACCTGGCGCGACAGGTGCGCGGCATCGTGGCCGACACGCAGGTCACGAACGGCGTGCAGCAGCACGCCTGAGTGGCCATCGCCCGGCCCGCCGGGCGCGGGCCTGCTAGTCAGTGGCGCGCAGCAGTTCGTTGATGCTGGTCTTGGCGCGGGTCTTCGCGTCCACCCGCTTCACGATGATCGCGGCGTACAGGCTGTACTTGCCGTCGGCCGAGGGCAGGTTGCCCGGTACCACCACCGAACCCGGCGGCACGCGGCCGTAGATCACCTGTCCGGTGGTGCGGTCGTAGATCTTCGTGCTCTGGCTGATGAACACGCCCATGGAGATCACCGAGCCGGCGCCGACCACCACGCCTTCGACGATCTCCGAGCGGGCGCCGATGAAGCAGTCGTCCTCGATGATGGTCGGCGCTGCCTGCAGCGGCTCGAGAACCCCGCCGAGTCCCACGCCGCCGGACAGGTGCACGTTCCTGCCCACCTGCGCGCAGGAGCCGACCGTGGCCCAGGTGTCCACCATCGTTCCGGAATCCACATAGGCGCCGATGTTCACGTAGGAGGGCATCAGCACCACGTTCGGCGCGATGTAGGCACCGCGTCGGGCCACTGCCGGCGGTACCACGCGCACGCCGCCGGAGCGCAGTTGCGGTGCGCTCTGGTCCGCGAACTTCAGCGGAACCTTGTCGTAGAAGCGCATGCCGCCCGCGTCGATGGCCTGGTTGTCGTTGGCCCGGAAGGACAGCAACACCGCCTTCTTCAGCCATTCGTTTACCTGCCAGGTGTCGCCGTGCTTCTCGGCCACACGCGCCTGGCCCGAATCGAGCAGGCCGATGGCGTCATCCAGCGCCTGGCGCAGCGGACGGTCGATGGTGGAGGGCGAGAGATCGGCGCGCTTTTCGAACGCGGCGTCGATGAGCTGACGAAGCGAGTCGGTCATGTTGCGGTGTGTTTCCGTGACTGGATGAAATTTCGTATGCGATGCGCAGCCTGCACGCATTCCTGCTTCGGGTGCAACGAGCGAGATGCGCACGAAACCGGCTCCCGGATTGCCCTGCGCCGTGGCGCGCGCCAGATACGATCCGGGTACGACGGTGACGTGCTGGGTGCTGAACAGTCCGGCGGTGAACGCCTCGTCGTCGCCGCCCACGTTCAGCCACAGGTAGAACCCGCCTGCCGGTCGCATCGCCGGGATCACCGGCCGCAGGATCGGCAGCACCCGCTCGAATTTGCGCCGGTACAGGGCGCGATTGGCCACGACGTGGGCATCCTCGCTCCAGGCCGCGATGCTCGCATGTTGCGTGGGGATTGCCATGGCGCAGCCGTGGTAGGTGCGATACAGCAGGAACGGCTTGATCAGCCGCGGATCACCGGCGACGAACCCGGAACGCAGGCCGGGCAGGCTGGATCGCTTGGACAGCGAATGAAATGTCATGCAGCGCTGGAATTCGCCGTTGCCCATCGCCGCGGCCGCGGCCAGCAGCGACGGCGGTGGCGCGGCTTCGTCGTCGAACAGGTCCGCATAGCACTCATCCGAGGCGATGACGAAGTCGTATCGGTCGGCCAGTTCCAGTGCATGCGCCAGGTAGGCGCGATCCATCACCGCGCCGCAGGGATTTCCGGGCGAGCACAGGATCAGCAGCTGGCAGCGCCGCCACAGCCCGGCCGGGACCGCGTCCAGATCGGGCACAAACCCGCCGGCTGCCGTCGTGTTCAGGTAGTGCGGCTCGGCTCCGGCCAGCAGCGCGGCGCCCTCATACACCTGGTAGCCGGGATTGGGCATGGCAACCAGTGGCGGCGCCTTGCCGCGGCGTGCGTCCACCACGGCCTGTACGAAGGCGAACAGGGCTTCGCGCGTGCCGTTCACCGGCAGCACGCCGGTGTCCGCATCCAGGCTGCCGGCCGGCAAGCCGAAGCGGCGCTCGGCCCATCTGGCCGCGGCCGTGCGCAATTCGGGCAGGCCGCGCGTGGCCGGGTAGCTGCCCAGTTCCTCCAGGTGCGCGCGCAGCGTGTCGAGCACGAACGCGGGCGGGGCATGCCTGGGTTCGCCGATCGACAGTGGAATGTGCGCGAGGCCTTCGGGCGGTGCCAGGCCCTGCTTCAGGGTGGCCAGGCGCTCGAAGGGATAGGCGGACAGCCGCTCGAAACCGGGATTCATCCGGGCGGCGGCGCTCAGTTGGAACGGCTGAGCGCGGCGGTGAGCCTGGTGCGCAGGTGCTCGGCAGCCGCGTCGTCCAGCGGCTGATGCGATGTGTCGGTGACGTAGAACACGTCCTCGGCCCGCTCGCCGATGGTGCCGATGCGCGCGCCCTGCAGGTCGATGCGCTCCTCCCACAGCACCTTGCCCACGTCGCACAGCAGTCCCGGCCGGTCGCCGGCCACCAGTTCCAGCGCCGAGCGGTTGTTGCGCAGGTCGCGGGTGATGGTGACCCTGGTCGGTGTATTGAACATGCGCACCTGCCGCGGCGCGCGGCGCGACACCTCCATCGGGGATTCCTCCGGACGGCGCAGCGAGTTCCACAATGAATGTTCCATGTGCGCGATGCGACCGGCGTCGGTGATCGGCGCGCCGTTGTCCTCCAGCACGTGGTAGATGTCCAGCGAGAAGCCGTTGGCGGCGGGCGTGATCCGTGCATCGACAATGGTCAGGCCCTGCTGGTCGAGCACGGCCGTGGCGCGCGCGAAACCGTGGCGTCGATGTGGTGCGTAGATCAGTACCGCGGTGGTGCCGCGCTGGCTGTGTGGCTGCACGGCCACCAGTGGTTCGTCGGTGCCGCCTTCACGCTCGGCGCACAGGCCGGTGAACCAGGCGATCTCCTCGGGCGAGTGTCGCAGGAAGAATGCCGGGGACAGGGGCGTCCAGATGCGCTCGATCTCCGGTGCGCCGACATTGCGTGGCGCGAGCAGGGCACGTGCGGCTTCCTGGGTTTCCTGGATCAGCTGCTCCTCGTCGATCGGGCTTTCCAGTCCACGCCGCAGCGCCGCGCGCACGCTTTCGTGGAACTCCTGGAACAGCGAGGCCTTCCAGGAATTCCACAGCCGGGGATTGGTGCCGCGCACGTCGGCGCAGGTGAGCAGGTAGAGGTAGTCCAGGCGCGATTCATCGCCCACCAGCTGGGCGAAATCGTTGACGACGGCCGGATCGCCGATGTCCTTCTTCTGCGCGGTGACGGACAGCGTCAGGTGCTGGCGCACCAGCCACGCCACCAGGCGTGCGTCGTAGGGCGACAGCCCCTGTTCCAGGCAGAAGGCTTCCGCGTCCACCGAGCCCAGTTCGGAGTGATCGCCGCCGCGGCCCTTGGCGATGTCATGGAACAGCGCGGCCAGGTAGATGATTTCCTGCTTGGGAAGCTGCTGCATGATGCTCGAGAGCGCCGGCAGTTCGTGGTCGTACTTCGGCAACGCCAGCCGCCGCAGGTTGCTGACCACGAACAGCGTGTGCGCGTCCACCGTGTAGGCGTGGAACAGGTCGTACTGCATGCGCCCGACGATGCGGCCGAAGGCCGGTATGTAGCGCCCCAGCACACCGTAGGTATTCATGCGGCGCAGTTCATGTGTGACGCCGGCAGGCGCGCGCAGGATGTCCAGGAACAGCCGGTGATGGCGCGGGTTCTGGCGGAATTCCTCGTCGATCAACCACAGGCTGCGGGCCACCGCGCGCATCGTGCTGGCGCCGACGCCACGCAGCTGCGGGTTCTGCTGCAGCAGCAGGAACATCTCCAGCAGCGCCGACGGGCTGCGCGCGAACACCTCCGGCGCGGTGATTTCCAGATACTGGTTGCGGACCTGGAAGCGCGCATTCAGTGCCTGCGGTGCCGTGTCGCCGGGCAGGATGGCGTCGCGGAAGGCCTGCAGCAGCAGTTCGGACAGGAAACTGACATCCAGCACGGTGCGGTAGTAGCGCTGCATGAGCTGCTCCACCGCCAGCGTATAGGTCGCATCCTCGTAACCGAAGGTCTTGGCCAGCTTGATCTGGTGGTCGAACAGCAGGCGGTCTTCGTGGCGGCCGGTCATCACGTGCAGGCCGAAGCGAACCTTCCACAGGAACGCCTGCGCGGCCTTGAGCTTGCGCAGCTCGGCCGGCGTGAGAAAGCCCTTTTCCACCAGCTCGTCCAGGCTCTGCGCACCGAAGTGGCGCTTGGCCACCCAGCCGATGGTCTGCAGATCCCTGAGGCCACCGGGGCCGGTCTTCACGTTGGGTTCGAGGTTGTACGCCGTGTCGTTGGCCTTGGCGTGGCGCTCGCGCTGCTCTTCGAGCTTGGCCTCGAAGAAGCGATCCGATGGCCACACCTTCTGCGGCTCCAGGGCCGCGCGCATCTGTTCGAGCAGGGCGGGGTCGCCGGCCAGCTGGCGCGCCTCGAGCAGTGTGGTCATCACGCCGACGTCGGCAGCGCTCTCCTCGGCGCACTGGGCTGCGGTGCGTACGCTGTTGCCCACCTCGAGCCCGATGTCCCACAGGAAGGTGATGAGCTTTTCCAGCTGGGCGCGTTCGGCGGCTGCCAGCGGCTGCGCCGACGGGGTCAGGATCATGATGTCCACGTCGGATTGCGGGTGCAGTTCGCCGCGCCCGTACCCGCCCACGGCCGCCAGCGCGAGCTTGGCGGCCAGTTCCGGCTGCAGCAGATGTGCCCACATCGCGCGCAGCAGCGCATCGACGAACAGCGCGCGTGCGCGTACCAGTACCTCGACGTTTTCCTCCGCGAGGAAGCGCTCCTGCAGCTGCGCCTGTGAGCTGTGGATGAGCTCGCGGCAGACCTCACGCGAAAAGTGCCCTTCGGTCAGCAGTTGCGGCACGCGTTCGAGGAACGGCCAGACCGGCATTTCCACGCCGATCAGGGTGTCGTCATCCTCAAGGGAGGCTTGCTGTATGGAGACCATGCTGGCTGGGCAGGTTGCCCTAGGCGACCTTGGTAGCCTGACCCGCGCGCTCGGCGGCGCCCAGAGTCAGTACCTCGTGCCCGCTGCCAGTCACAAGTATGGTGTGCTCCCATTGTGCCGACAGGGAGTGGTCCTTGGTGACCACGGTCCAGCCGTCCTTGAGCAACTGCACCTGGCGCTTGCCCGCGTTGATCATCGGCTCGATGGTGAAGGTCATCCCCTCGCGCAGCACGGTGCCGGTTCCGGCCTCGCCGTAGTGCAGGACCTGGGGATCCTCGTGGTAGATGCGGCCGATCCCGTGACCGCAATATTCGCGCACCACCGAGAAGCCCTCGCTCTCGGCAAGCTGCTGGATGGCGTGCCCGATATCGCCCAGTCGCGCGCCCGGACGCACCAGTTCGATGCCCGCCCACATGGCCGCGCGCGTGGTGCGCACCAGACGCTCGGCCAGCACCGGCGGCTTGCCGACGCAGTACATGCGGCTGGTGTCGCCATGGAATCCGTCGCGGATCACCGTGACGTCTATATTGATGATGTCCCCGTTCTTGAGCTTCTTGTCATTGGGGATGCCGTGACAGACCACGTGGTTGACCGACGTGCACAGCGTCTTGGGGAAACCGTGGTAGCCGACATTGGCCGGAATGGACTTTTGCACCTGCACGATGTGGTCGTGGCAGAGCCGGTCCAGCTCCTCGGTGGTGATGCCGGGCTGGACATGCGCTTCGATCATGTCCAGCACCTCGGCCGCCAGGCGGCCGGCGACGCGCATCTGCTGCTGTTCTTCCGGAGACTTTATGGTGATCGGCATGGACCTTCCCGCAGGCGATGGTGCAGCGCCGTAAGGCGTTGTTCCGGTGGGAACTTCATGGTATAAAGCGCGGCCTTTTTTGGCAAACCATCTCCTCGCGCGAATCGACACTGGAGGCCGGGTGTTCCGACAGGCGGTACCTTTTGGGGCCGCATATCGGGATTGCCGCCAGGGATCCGCGCAAGGCCCCCAACCCGAACGATACGAGGAACAAGGCAATGGCCAGCGTGTCCATGCGACAGATGCTGGAAGCGGGCGTCCATTTCGGACATCAGACCCGCTTCTGGAACCCCCGGATGGCTCAGTACATATTCGGGGAACGCAACCGCATCCACATCATCAATCTCGAGAAGACGCAGCCGCTGTTCCAGGAGGCTGTGGCCTTCGCCAAGAACGTGGTCAGCGATGGCGGCACGCTGTTGTTCGTCGGGACCAAGCGTTCAGCCCGCGAAGCCGTTGCCAGGGAGGCTGTGCGCTGTGGCATGCCGTATGTGAACCAGCGCTGGCCCGGCGGAATGCTCACCAATTTCAAGACCATCCGGCAGTCGATCAAGCGGTTGACGGATCTGACCGACCTGCAGGAATCCGGTGCGCTGGACAAGCGCAGCAAGAAGGAAGCGCTGCAGCTGCGCCGCGAAATGGCCAAGCTGGAAAAGAGCCTGGGCGGTATCAAGGACATGGGCTCCCTTCCGGATGTGCTGTTCGTCATCGACGTGGGTCATGAGCGCATTGCGCTGAACGAAGCCAACAAGCTGGGCATCCCGGTCGTCGCCGTGGTGGATACCAATTGCTCGCCGCAGGGCGTGGACTACGTGATTCCGGGCAATGACGATGCCATGCGCGCCATCAGCCTGTATGCGGCGGCAGTTGCCGATGCGGTTCTGGAAGGCAAGGCCCAGGTGCCGCAGGTGGTCATGGGCGAGGACGAGTTCGTGGAACTCGACGAGAGCGGCGCGCCGCTGAAGAACAGCGCCCGGCCCGCTCGCGCCAGGCCGCAGGCCAACGTGCGCCGCAAGCCGTCGCGGGCCGCCGCGCCCGAGGCGGCCGCAGCGACCAATGCGCCCGCGACGCCCGAGGCGGCCGCAGCCCCCGAGGCGGCCGCAGCGTCCGAGGCGCCCGCAGCGCCCGAGGCGGCCGCGGAGACCAAGGAATCCGCGGAGCCGGCGCCACAGCCGCAGGTTTCCGAAGCCGAACTGGACGAACCGTCCGTGGACGGCGTGAAGGAGGGCGGCAAGGAGCAGATCCCCACCTCCCGCCGCCGCACGGGTCCCGGGACGGGCGGTGCCCGTCGGGGATCGCGTTGATGGCAGCCGTTACTGCCGAGCTGGTTCGCCAGCTGCGTGAGCGCACCGGCGCCGGAATGATGGAGTGCAAGAAGGCACTCGTCGAAACCGGCGGGGAGCTGGACGCTGCGGCGGAGATGATGCGCAAGCAGGGTCTGGCAAAAGCCGACAAGAAGGCCTCGCGTGTGGCCGCCGAAGGCGTGATTGCCATCGCCACCAGCGCCGACGGCAAGTCCGCTGTGCTGGTCGAGATCAACTGCGAAACCGACTTCGTGGCGCGCGGCGACGA
Organism: uncultured Gammaproteobacteria bacterium; assembly: GCA_963812195.1. GTDB lineage: Bacteria > Pseudomonadota > Gammaproteobacteria > Steroidobacterales > Steroidobacteraceae > ZC4RG30. Next base: position 258,027 of record CAWEUI010000001.1, on the reverse strand, counting down.
GTTCACCGCGTTCGCGAAGGAAGTGGCCGGGCTGGCGCTGGCCGCCAGGCCGTCCAGCATCGAGGACATTGCGGCGCTCAAGATGGCATCGGGCGAGGCCGTGGACGAGCGGCGTCGCGCGCTGATCGCCAAGATCGGCGAGAACATCTCGCTGCGTCGCTTCGAGCGCGTCGAAAGCAGCGGTCTGCTGGGCAGCTACGTGCATGGCACGCGTATCGGTGCCCTGGTGGCGCTCGAGGGTGGGGATGGCGAGCTGGCCAAGGACCTGGCCATGCACATCGCGGCCAGCAATCCGGCCTACCTGGCGGCAGCTGACGTGCCGGCCGATGCTGTGGCGAAGGAGCGGAGCATCCGCGTCGAGATGCTGAAGAATGACGAAAAGAACCGCGGCAAGCCCGAAGCCATCCTCGCGAAGATCGTCGAGGGTGGCCTCAACAAGTGGCTGGGCGAGATCACGCTGCTGGGGCAGCCCTTCGTGAAGGACGACAAGCTCACCGTGGAAAAGCTGCTCGCGGGCGCAAAGGCGAAGATCACGCGCTTTGCGCGCCTGGAAGTCGGCGCGGGCATCGAGAAGAAGCAGGATGATTTCGTCGCCGAGGTCATGAACCAGGCAGGGTTGAAGCAGGACGACAAGGAAGAGAACCCGAAGTAGGGTTTTCGGGTACGACGAGTCCCCGCTCCGGCGGGGATTTTTTTGAGCGAAGGAGCGAGCCCATGACCGAGACCCGCTACAAGCGCGTGCTGGTGAAGCTGTCCGGCGAAGCACTGCTCGGCAAGGTCGACTACGGCGTCGACCCGGCGGTGCTCAAGCGGGTCGCCACCGAACTGGTCGAGGTCGCGGCCACCGGTGTGCAGGTGGCCGTGGTGATCGGCGGTGGCAACATCTTCCGCGGTGCCGGGCTTGCCCGTTCCGGCATGGACAGGGTCACGGCCGACCAGATGGGCATGCTGGCCACGGTGATGAACTCGCTTGCAATGCAGGATGCCATCGAGTCGGTCGGGGCCCACGCGCGGGTAATGAGCGCGATACGGATCAACGAGGTTTGCGAGGAATACATTCGTCGCCGCGCCGTGCGCCACCTTGAAAAGGGGCGCATCGTGATCTTCGCGGCCGGTACCGGCAGCCCGTTCTTCACCACCGATTCGGCGGCCTCATTGCGCGCCATCGAGGTCGGCGCGGAACTGCTGATGAAGGCCACCAAGGTCAACGGCGTGTATTCGGATGACCCGGTGAAGAACCCGGCGGCCTCACGCTACGAGAGCCTGTCCTTCGACCGCGTGCTGGACGACAGGCTTGCCGTGATGGACGCCACGGCCATCGTCCTGTGCCGCGACAACTCCATTCCGCTGCGCGTATTCAACCTGAACAACCCCGGCGACATGCAGCGGGTTGTGCGCGGCGAGAATGTGGGTACGCTGGTAACCAACTGAACTTCCGCCACCCAGAGAAGCGCCATGCTCAACGACATCAAGGCCGACACGGCTCAGCGCATGCAGAAGTGCATCCAGAGCTTTCAGTCGGACCTCAAGAAGCTGCGGACCGGCCGTGCCCATCCAAGCCTGATAGAGGGGCTGAAGGTGGACGCGTATGGATCGGACATGCCGCTGAACCAGCTGGCGAACATATCGGTGGAGGAGGGACGCACGCTGGTGGTTACCCCGTGGGACCGGGCCATGGTCGGCGCCATCGAAAAGGCCGTCTACAAGTCTGATCTGCATCTGACGCCGAATACGGCCGGCACCGTCATCCGTATTCCCCTGCCGCCGCTGACCGAGGAGCGTCGGCGCGACATCCTCAAGGTCGTGCGGGCCGACGCCGAGAGCGCGCGCGTCAGCGTGCGCAACGTGCGCCGGGACGCGATCGCGGCGATCAAGGAAGCCACCAAGGAGAAGCTGATCTCCCAGGACGATGAACGGCGGGGCGCGGAGGAGATCCAGAAGCTGACCGACAAGGCGGTAGCCGACATCGACCAGCACCTGGCGGACAAGGAAAAGGAAATCCTGCAGGTGTGAGCACGGCGCCACCATGACGCAACCGCGTCACATCGCGATCATCATGGATGGCAACGGCCGCTGGGCTACGGCTCGCGGCTTGCCCCGGCACGCCGGCCACAAGCAGGGCGTGGAGCCGGTGCGTATGGTCATCCGCGAATGCGTCAGGCGCCGGGTCGGTACGCTGACGCTGTTCGCGTTCAGCAGCGAGAACTGGGGACGACCAGGCGAGGAGGTCGGGGCGTTGCTGGGCCTGTTTGTCGAAGCGCTGGACCAGGAAGTGGACGAATTGCATGCCAACGGCGTGCGCCTTGTCTTCATTGGAGATCGACAGGGGTTCCCGCTGCGCCTGCGCGAGCGCATGGCGGCGGCGGAGCAACGCACTGCCGCCAATTCGGCGTTGCAACTTCAGGTGGCGGTGGGCTATGGCGGTCGTTGGGATATCGTCAACGCGGCCCGACAGCTGGCCGATCGCTGTCTGGAAGGTGATTTGAAACCGGCCGACATCACGCCAGAGCTGTTTGCCGATTGCCTGCAGCTGGCCGGCGTGCCCGATCCGGACCTGTTCATTCGTACCGGTGGCGAGAAGCGCATCAGCAACTTCCTGCTGTGGAATCTCGCGTATGCCGAGCTGTATTTCTGCGACGCACTGTGGCCGGACTTCGATGCGGCCGGCTTCGACGCGGCACTGGAGTTCTTCGGCTCGCGGCAGCGCCGTTACGGCCTGACTGAAACACAGGCGGGCGGAGCAGCATGATCCGCCAGCGGATCATTTCCGCCGCGTGCATCGCACTGCTGCTGGTGGTGACTGTCCTGTGGCTGCCACCGACCTGGTCGGTAGTGGTGCTGTCGGTGGTGCTGCTGGCAGCGGCCTGGGAATGGGCCGGCTTCATAACGCCGGGGCGGGTGGCCGCGCGGCTGAGTTTCGTGGCCGCAGCCGTGGTGCTGTGCGCGTTGTGGTGGCTGGTATCCAGCGGCGCACCGGGTTTGCGTGCGCTGCTGTGGGTCGCCTGCGCCCTGTGGTGCGTGGCATTGATCTGGGTGGTGGGCAGTCCGGCGCGAGTGGGACCGGTCGTGGTCGGCGCCACCGGTCTGCTGGCGCTGTCATTCGCGTGGCTTGCGCTGGCGCGCATGCGCATGGACTGGGCACGTGGCGGTGAGGCCGTCATGTACGCACTGCTTATCGTGTGGCTTGCCGATAGCGGCGCCTACTTCGCCGGGCGCGCCTTCGGGCAACGCAAGCTGGCGCCGGCGGTATCACCGGGCAAGACCTGGGCCGGTCTGTGGGGCGGTCTGGCAGTATGTGCGCTGCTGGCCCTGATCACGGCCGAGCTGCGGCAATTGCCTGCGCTGCCGCTGCTGGGCGTCACCCTGGTGGCCGGCCTGTTCTCAGTGGTCGGTGACCTGACCGAAAGCCTGTGCAAACGCTATGCGGGCGTGAAGGACAGCGGCAATCTGATTCCCGGCCACGGCGGCGTGCTGGACCGTTTCGACAGCCTGCTGGCTGCGGCGCCGCTGCTGATGCTGGGTGTGGAACTGTTGCCGGTATTGCGGGCATGAACGCCGGCGCCGGGATCCGGCAGGGTGGTGCGCCGCCTCCAGCACCCACCGGGGTAGTCGTGCTGGGCTCCACCGGCAGCATCGGCGTGGCAACCCTGGACGTACTGCGGCGCCACACCGGGCGCTATCGCGTCGTGGCGCTGGCCGCGCGTCGCAACGTGGAGCGGCTGGCGGCGCAGGCGCAGGAATTTCGTCCGGACTACGTGGCCATCGCGGAAATCTCGCGGGCCGGCGAGCTTGCCGCGCGGCTGGCCGGCGCCGGCCTTGCCACACGCGTGCTCGCGGGCCCGGAATCCCTGGCGCAGGTTGCGGCAATGCCCGAGGCGCCCATCGTGATGGCGGCCATCGTGGGCGCCGCGGGACTGCCCTCCACGCTGGCCGCGGCGGCGAGCGGCAAGCGGCTGCTGATCGCCAACAAGGAGGCGCTGGTAATGGCCGGGCCGCTGGTGCTGGCAACCGCGGCCCGCGCTGGCAGCACCATCATCCCCATCGACAGCGAGCACAACGCGATCTTCCAGTGCCTGCCGCCGGATGCGCGGCTGGGCGTCGCCCCGCCCGGGGTGCGTCGCATTCTTCTCACCGCATCCGGCGGGCCGTTCAGGGACTGGTCAGCTGCCCAGGTGCAGGATGCGACCCCGGAGCAGGCCTGCGCCCACCCGACGTGGAACATGGGCCGCAAGATCTCGGTCGACTCGGCCACGTTGATGAACAAGGGGCTGGAGCTGATCGAGGCCAGCCTGCTGTTCGGTGTTGCCCCGGCCGGGATTGAAGTCGTCATTCACAGGCAGAGCGTGGTGCATTCGATGGTCGAATACGTCGATGGGTCGGTGCTGGCCCAGCTCGGCGCGCCGGACATGCGTACGCCGATCGCGCAGGCGCTGGCGTGGCCGGAGCGCATCAAAGCCGGTGTACAATTCCTGGACCTGCTGCAGGTGGCGCGTCTGGATTTCGAGGCGCCGGACCCGCGGCGGTTTCCCTGCCTCGGGCTGGCCCTGGACGCCGCGCGGATGGGGCGCGAGCTGCCAGCCGTGCTGAACGCCGCGAACGAGGAGGCCGTATCGGCCTTCCTGGAGGGGCGTTTGAGTTTCGGCGGTATACCGAGGGTCATTGCTGAGGTCATGAATATTTGGAAAGGTCCTGCGGGAGCCGATGATCTGTCGGCTATTCTCGACGCCGACATGCGTGCCCGCCGGCTGACCGGCGAGGTGATCGCCCGAACCCCGTCATTGCGGAGCGCCGTCGTTTGAACCTGTCCTGGCTGCATCTGTTTGCCTTTCTCTTCGCCGTCGGCCTGCTGGTGACGGTGCACGAGTACGGCCATTACTGGGTGGCGCGCCGTCTGGGGTTCAAGGTGCTGCGCTTTTCCGTGGGATTCGGCAAGGCGTTGTGGTCGCGCACGGCCGGGGCCGACCGGACCGAGTACGTGGTAGCCGCGATTCCGCTGGGTGGCTACGTGAAGCTGCTCGATGAGCGCGAAGGGCCGGTCGACGAACATGAGCTGCACCGCGCCTTCACGCGCCGCCCGCACTGGCAGCGCATCCTGGTGCTGCTGGCGGGGCCTGCCTTCAACATCGTGTTCGCCATCGTGCTGCTGGCCGTGTTGTTCTGGATCAACGGGGTGACGGACGTGCGCTCGCTGGTCGGCACGGTGCTGCCCGACACCCCGGCCGCCCAGGCCGGCATGCACAGTGGCGACGAGATCGTGGCCATGGATGGGGCACCGGTCGCCGGGCAAACCGACGTGGTGCTGGATCTGCTGGACAGGATGAGTTCGGATGGGCGCACGGAGCTGACGCTGCGGGACCAGCATGGCGCCACGCGCGACGTGCTGCTGCACGTCGATGATGCGGCGGCGCGTCTGAAGCTGACCGAGCCGGAGAACCTGCTGCACGGATTGGGCTTCAATTTCTGGTCGCCCCCGGTGCCGGCGAGGATTGGCAGCGTCACAGCCGGTGGCCCGGCCGCGCGGGCGGGGCTCGAGGCGGGCGACGAGATTGTGGCGGTGGACGGCAGGCCGGTGGCGGATTTCGATGCGCTGGCCCGGATGATCAGGGTGGCTCCCGGCAAACAGCTTGAGCTGACCGTGCGCCGGGCGGGCGAGCAGCGCGCGGTGCAGGTCACCCCGGGCGGGCAGGAAGAAGACGGGCACCAGGTGGGCATGCTGGGCATCAGTTCGGTGAGTGTCGGCAAGCTGCCCCCGTCGATGCTGCGGCACCGTGAGCTGGGTCCCGTGGCGGCGCTGGGCATGGGTGCCAGCGAAGCATGGCGCTGGACGGCGCTGCAGGCCAAGGTGTTCGGCCGCATGCTCATCGGACATGTGTCGCTGAAGAACCTGAGCGGCCCGCTGGGTATCGCCGAGGCCGCCGGTGATTCGGCACAATCGGGCGTGGCCGCCTTCGCTTCCTTTCTGGTGTTGATCAGCCTCTCTCTCGGGTTTCTGAACCTGCTGCCGGTGCCGATTCTGGACGGCGGCCAGATCGTGTATCAGCTGGTGGAATGGATCAAAGGCAGCCCCATGTCCGAACGGGCGCAAGTGGTGGGTCAGCAGGTCGGAATCGGTCTGCTGGTACTGATGATGGGCGTCGCGCTGTTCAATGACATCATGCGGCAATTTGGCTGATGGGGCGATGAAGATCAGGAATTTGCTTTGGGCCCTGCTGGTCCTGCCGGCAGTCGCGTGGTCGCAGGTGCAGGCCGACGCGGCTGCCGACAGCCGCTTTACCGTCGGCGACATCCGCGTGGTGGGCCTGGCCCGGGTGTCGGAAGGCACGGTATTCAACTATCTGCCGGTGAACATCGGCGATGAGATGACCCCCAGCAAGTTGCGCGAATCGCTGCGCGCCCTGTACGCCACGGGCTTCTTCCGCACCGTGGAGTTGCGTCGCGACGGCAATACGCTGGTGGTGGTGGTTGCCGAGCGTCCTTCGATCCAGAGCCTGGAGATCAAGGGCAACAAGGACATCAAGACCGAGGACCTTACCAAGTCGCTGCGCAATGTCGGCCTGGCGCAGGGCAAGACCTTCGACCGTTCGGTTCTGGAAGACGTCAAGGGTTACCTGACCGACCAGTACTTCAGTCGCGGCAAGTATGGCGTGAAGGTCGACACCAAGGTCGATGACCTGCCCGACAATCGCGTCAGCATACTGATCGACATCCATGAGGGCAGTCGGGCCAAGATCCGCCAGATCAGCATCGTCGGCAACACGAAGTTCAGGGAAAAGGACATCCTGAGCACATTCGAGCTGATGACGCCGAAGTGGAACAACTGGTGGAAGGCCGGCACCCATTACTCGCGCGAATCGCTGCAGGGCGACCTGGAAAAGCTCAAGTCGTACTACCAGGACCGGGGTTATGCGGACTTCGCGATCGAGTCTGCGCAGGTGACCATCTCGCCCCAGAAGAACGACATGTTCATCACCATCAGCGTTCACGAGGGCGACAAGTACCGGATCGCCGACGCCAAGATCGCCGGCAACACGATCGTGCCCTTGAATCAGTTGCAGCAGCTGGTGCTGGTCAGGAAGGGCCAGATCTACTCGCAGCAGATCATCTCGGCCACGCAGAAGCTCATTGAGAACAGGCTGGGGCTGGAGGGCTATGCCTTCGCGAAGGTCGACCCCGTGCCAAAGCTGGACAAGGAGAAGAAGGAGGTCGTGATGACCTTCCTGGTCGACCCCGGCAAGCGCGTGTACGTGCGGCACATCAACTTCGAAGGTGTCAAGCGCACACAGGACGTGGTGTTGCGCCGCGAAATCCGCCAGCTCGAAGGCGCGTGGGTTTCCAACGCACTGCTGGAACGTTCCAAGGAACGTATCCAGGCCCTGCCATTCATCAAGAAGGTCGACTACGACAAGAAGAGGGTGGAAGGGTCGGACGATCTGGTCGATGTGACGTACAACATCGAAGAGGGTCCCAGTGCCACACTGACCGGCGGCATCGGGTACTCGCAGGCGTATTCGTTCTCGGTGCAGGGCAGCTACGCGGACAGCGATTTCCTGGGTACCGGCAATCGCGTGGCATTCAACGTGAATACCGGCCGCTATCAGCGCCAGGTGAGCATTTCGCAGAGCAACCAGTACGTGGGCATCGAGAACATATCGCGCACCATCAGTCTGAGTTACTCGGACGTGTCGCAGTTCGTATCGGCCGCTTCGCAGTTCTCGTCGAAGAATCTGGCCGCTGGATTGCAGTTCGGTTATCCGATCAGCGAGTTCAGCGGACTGAGCTTCGGTGTCACGGCCACACGTTCACAGTTGGTGACTACCTCGAACGGCAGCGCTTCGCAGGCTACCTCCTGGGTGCAGCACAACGGCAATCCGAGCAGCCACAGCGCGGTGGACCTGAACGGCAACGTGTACGAATTCTTCGGCAGCAAGTTCACGGCATACGAACTGAGCGCCGGCTGGTATCGGCAGAGCTACAACCGGGGTCTGTTTCCGACGCGCGGGCAGCGTCAGCAGCTGTCGATTTCCTCGACGGTGCCGGGTAGCCCCGTTGAGTACTGGATCGGCCAGTATCAATTTTCGCAATACATACCGATCTGGCGTGGTTTCACCGGCAATATCAATGCAACTGCGTCCTACGGAAAGGCCTTCGGCAACACCACCTCGCTGCCTCCCTACCGGCTGTTCTACGCGGGCGGTCCGGACACCGTACGCGGCTATCGCGAGAGCCGGATGGGTCCGAAGGACAATTACGGCAATCCCTATGGCGGCAATCTGCTGACCGTGGCGCGCGCCGAGCTGCTGCTGCCCATGCCGGCAAAGTTCCAGACCAGCGCCCGGGTCAGCCTCTTCTATGACATCGGAAACGTGTTTTCGACCGAGGACACGCCGTTTCTGGGCAGGAACGGCCAGACGCCGGTGAAATATCACTTCAATCTCGGCAATCTGCGCCGCTCCGCCGGCCTTTCTGTAGAATGGCTGGCCCCGCTGGGATTGTTCCGATTCAGTTACGGCATCCCGTTGAATGCATCCAAGGGCAATAACGTGCTGTGGCCCGACGAGACTGAGAAATTCCAGTTCTCAATCGGTCAGGCGTTCTAGATATGTGAAGAGGTTTATCGTGAAGCGTAGTGCCACCATTCTGATTTCCGCCGTCCTCTTGTCCGGATTTGCCACGCTGGCCTCCGCCGACATCAAGATCGGCGTGGTGAACATCAACCGCCTTGCGAGCGAATCGCCGCAGGCCAAGGCGGCCAATGACGCGCTCAGCGCCGAGTTCGCACCGCGGCTCAAGACCATCCAGTCGCGCCAGCAGACGCTGAAGGCGCAGGAAGACAAGCTCAACAAGGATGCGGCGACCATGTCCGAGGTGCAGCGTTCGGCCGCGGAAAAGAACCTCCGGGACGGTTACCGCGACCTGCAGATGCAGCAGTCTGCGTTCCAGGACGATCTCAATGCACGCAAGCAGGACGAGCAGGAGAAGATCCAGCGCGTATTGCTCGAGGAGGTGTCGGCCTTCGCGAAGGCGCAGGACTACGACCTGATCCTCGCCGATGGTGTGCTGTATGCCAAAGGGGCGCTCGACGTGACCAATTCGGTTCTCGAGGGCATGAAGAACCACAAGGCAGTACCTGGTGCCGCCGCGGCACCCGCCACCAAGCCCCCGGCATCCATCGCCAAGCCCTGACGAGCGGCATCACCGGCTGGTTGCGATGCCGGACAGCGCCGCCAGCCTTACGCTGGGTGAAATCGCGGTGCGCTTCGGCTGCGAGCTGCGCGGCGACCCGGCTCGCCGCGTAACGGCCGTCGGCACGCTGGCAGGTGCCGCGCAGGATCTGGGCTTCTGTGCGAATCCGGCATTGCGTGCCGAACTGGGCAGGACCTGTCTCGGAGCGGTCATTCTCGCCCCCGAGCTGGCGCAGCATTGTCCCGCCACGACTGCCGCACTTCTGCACGGCAATCCCCACGCCGTCTTCGCACGCGTTGCCGCCGCGCTGCATCCTGCAAGACCCGTCCAGCCCGGCGTGCATCCCGGTGCGATCGTGCACGAGTCGGCGGATGTGGCCGCAAGCGCCGAGATCGGACCCTTTGCGGTGATCGGTGCGCGGGTCATCGTGGGCGAGCGATGCCGAGTGGCAGCGCACGTGATTCTCGGCGATGACGTGCAGGTCGGTGCCGACACGCATCTGGCGGAGCGGGTCACGGTACTGCAGCGCTGCCGTATCGGTCAGCGCTGCACGGTGCATGCCGGTGCGGTCATCGGATCGGACGGGTTTGGCAATGCGCGCGATGGTGCCGGGTGGATCACGGTGCCGCAACTCGGAGCGGTATGCATCGGTGATGACGTGGAGGTGGGCGCCAATACCACCATCGACCGCGGGGCACTGGACGACACGGTCATCGAGGACGGCGTGCGGCTGGACAACCTGATCCAGGTGGCCCACAACGTGAGGATCGGCGCGCATACCGCGATTGCCGCCTGCACCGGCATTGCCGGCAGCACCCGTATCGGGCAGCGCTGCATGATCGGGGGCGGCGCGGGAATCGGCGGGCAACTGGTGATCGGCGATGATATCGTGATCACCGGTTTCGGCATGGTGACCCGTTCGCTGGACCGGCCCGGCATCTATTCCAGTGTCCTGCCGGTGGAGGAAGCGGGCGTGTGGCGCCGCATTGTCGGCCGCGTCAAGCGGCTCGAGCAGCTCGTGGCGCGCGTCACCCGGCTGGAGACCGCGACGAAAGGGGAGGCCCGATCCGGGCAGAAGGAAGATGACAAGCACTGACAAGCCGTTTCTCGACGTCTACGCCATCCTGAAGCGCCTGCCGCACCGCTACCCGTTCCTGCTCGTGGACAGGGTGCTGGAGTGCGAGCTGGGCCAGTCCATTCGTGCCATCAAGAACGTGACCGTCAACGAACCGTTCTTTAGCGGTCATTTCCCGGGACGCCCGGTGATGCCGGGTGTCATGGTGCTGGAGGCGCTGGCCCAGACTGCCGGGATTCTCGCCTACGCCACGCTGGGCAAGGTGCCCAACGAGAACACGCGTTTCTATTTCGCGGGCATCGACAACTGTCGCTTCCGCAGGCCCGTGGAGCCGGGCGACCAGCTCGTGCTCACGGCGCGCATCCTGCGCAACATGAAGGGTATCTGGAAACTCGCCACCGTTGCCTACGTGGGCGAAGCCGAAGCAGCCCAGGCCGAGATGATGTTGTTCGCGGACGCGGACAACGCCACACCGATCGACTCGATCTGAAGCCGGGGCGTTCACGCCAGTGAGCATCGACCCCCGCGCCGTCATTTCGCCACAGGCCGAGATTGCCGCAGATGCCGAGGTTGGCCCCTATGCCGTGATCGGCCCGGACGTCACCATCGGGCCGGGGTGCTGGATAGGACCTCATGTGGTCATAAATGGGCCAACGCAGCTCGGTGCCGGAAACCGGGTCTACCAGTTCGCCTCGCTGGGCGAGGCGCCGCAGGACATGAAATACCGCGGCGAGCCGACGCGGCTGGTCGTGGGCGAGCGCAACACCTTCCGCGAGTTCGTTTCCGTCAATCGCGGCACCGTGACGGGCAGCGGCGAGACGCGCATCGGCAATGACAACCTGATTCTGGCGTATTCGCACATTGCCCACGACTGCCTGCTGGGCAATCACGTCATCCTTTCGAATGTGGTGCAGCTTGCCGGGCACGTCGAGGTGGGGGATTGGGCGATCTTCTCCGGCTATTCCGGGGCCCACCAGTTCTGCCGGATCGGCGCGCACGCCTTCATCGGCAACAATACTTCGGTGATCCGCGACATCCCGCCCTACGTTCTGGCCACGGGCCATCCGGCCGAGCCGCGTTCCATCAACGTGGAGGGCCTGAAACGTCGCGGCTTCGAGGAGACGCAGTTGCGCGCCATTCGCAATGCCTTTCGCCTGCTGTACCGGAGCGATCTGAAGCTCGAAGTGGCCACGCGCCGGATCGAGGAGCAGGCGCGCAAGCACGAAGTGCTGGGCATCTTCGCGGAGTTCCTGCGCGCCTCGACGCGTGGCCTGGCGCGCTAGAGGCGCCGCGCGCCGCGAATGGGCCGCACGCTCACTATCGGACTGGTTGCCGGCGAAGCCTCCGGCGACCTGCTGGGCGCGGAACTGATCGGCGCCATGCGCGCCCGCCTGCCGCGGGCGCATTTCCTCGGCGTGGCCGGCGAGCGCATGCGCGCCGCCGGTTGCGAGGCTCTCGGCGACGTCGAGCGAGCTGGCGGTGATGGGGCTGGTCGAGCCGCTGGTCCACCTGCCGCGCCTGTTGGCCCTGCGCGCGCGGCTGCGGCGCGAATTTGCTGAGGCGGCCGGTCCGACCTGTTCGTCGGCGTGGATGCGCCGGCGTTCAACCTGGGTCTGGCGCGCTCGCTGCGGCGTTCGCGGCATCACCACGGCCCAGTACGTCAGCCCGCAGGTATGGGCCTGGCGCAGGGCCGGGTGAAGTCCATGCCGCGCGCCGTCGACGCGGTGCTGTGTCTGCTGCCTTTCGAGCCGGCGGCGTATGCGGGCCGGCCGGTGCGCGCCGAATTCGTCGGGCATCCGCTGGCCGACCGGATGGCGCTGGAGTCGCAGCGCGATGCGGCCCGCCGCGAGCTGGGGCTGGCCGCGCACGAGCTGGTCGTGGCCGTATTGCCCGGCAGCCGTGCAGGCGAAGTCAGCCGGCTGGGCAGCGGATTTCGCGCGTGCCACTGTGGTGTTGCAGCAGCGCCTGGATCGGCACGCTGCGCTTCGTCGCGCCGATGGCCTCGGATGTGCTTGCCGGCGTGTTTGCCGGGCAGTTGCGGGCGGCAGGCGCCCGGAGTGCGCGCTGGCTGGCCGGCCAGGCCGATCTGGTGCTCGCCGCGGCCGATGCCGGGCTGATCGCCTCGGGCACCGCGACCCTGCAGGCGCTGTTGCACGGCCTGCCCATGGTGGTGGCCTATCGGCTCGGCGCCACTGACTGCCTTCATCGTGCGTGACCTGGGACTGGTGAAGTTGCGCCACTTCTCGCTTGCCCAACCTGCTGGCCGGCGAGCCCGGTGGTGCCCGAGTTCTTCCAGCAGGCAGTGCGCCGGAGGCGCTGGCCGAAGCGTTGCACACCACGCCTTGTCGACCAGCCGCGGCGCGCGGCGCTGCAGGTGCAGTTCCGCGGCATCCACGAACAGTTGCAGCAGGGCGGCAGCGGCGCGCGCGGCCCAGGTCCTGCTACGAGCTGCTTGCCGCACCCGGATGCCCGCCGCGCAGGCTGCGGCGGGACAGTGGACGCAAGCGCCGCAATGAACCTGTGCGTGGCGGGAGTGGACGAGGCCGGTCGCGGGCCGCTGTGTGGCCCGGTATTTGCGGCGGCCGTGATCCTCGATCCCGACCGACCCATCGCCGGGCCTGCGCGATTCCAAGCAACTGCCGGCCCGCGCCGCGCCGAGCTCGCCGGCCAGATCCGCGACGCACGCGCTGGCCTGGCGGGTTGCCTGGGCCGACGTCGAAGAGATCGACCCCCTGAACATTCTCGGCGCCACGCTGCTGGCGATGCGCCGCGCGGTGCTGGGCCTGGCGCTGCGGCCGGATCTGGTGCAGGTCGACGGCAACCGCTGCCCGCACATCGCGGATTGCTGCCGGCGCGTGGAATGCGTGATCAAGGGGCGACGCGCGCATCGGCGCGATCAGCGCCGCCTCGATACTGGCCAAGCAGGCGCGCGATGAACTGTGCCTGGAGCTGGAGGCGGCATATCCGGGATACCAGCTCGCCACTCACAAGGGTTACCCTACGCCGCGCATCTGGCGCTGCTGTCGCGCCTGGGGCCCACGCCCGCAGCACCGGCTGAGCTTTGCGCCGGTGCGCCAGGCGAAGGGTCTTGCTGAATCATGAGCTTGCAGCAGTTTGTTCACCTGAGGGTTCATACCGAGTACTCGCTGGTGGACAGCGTCGTGCGAGTCGACGGACTGATGGCGGCGGCTGCGGACGGGCTTGCCGGCGGTGGCCCTCACCGACGAGTGCAACCTGTTCGCCATGGTCAAGTTCTACCGGCCGCGGCTCGCGGCCGGCATCAAGCCGGTCATCGGCGTCGACCTGTGGCTGCGCGAGGCGGGCGAACGCCAGGAGCCCTCGCGGCTGACCCTGCTGTGCCAGGACGAGGACGGCTACCACAACCTGTCCCGGCTGGTGTCGCGGGCCTACCTGGAAGGTGAGCGGCAGGCAACGCCGCTGATCGAGCGCGAATGGCTGACCCAGGATTCCCTGGCCGGCATGATTGCCCTGTCCGGTGGCTGGGAAGGCGACGTCGGCCGCGCGTTGCTTGACCGGCCGGCCGCAATTGGCGCGCCGGCTGCTCAAGCACTGGAACAAGCTGCTGCCGCGAGCGCTACTACGTCGAATTGCAGCGGCTTGGACGGCCACGGATGCCGACTACGTCAATGGCGCCGTCCAGCTGGCGGCAGAGTGCGACGTGCCCGGTGGTGGCCACCAACGATGTGCGCTTCCTGCGGCCCGAGGACTACGATGCCCACGAGGCGCGCGTGTGCATCCGCGACGGCCCTGCTGGCGGATCCGGCGCGCAAGCGTCGCTACACGCGCGAACAGTACCTGCGCACCCCGGCCGAGATGGCCGAGCTGTTCGCGGACATACCGTCCGCGCTCGCCAACTCGGTCGAGATCGCGCGGCGCTGCAACCTGACCCTGAAGCTGGGCACCAGCAATCTGCCGATCTTTCCCACGCCCGACGGCTGCTCGGCGGAGGACTTCCTGCGCCGCAGCGCGGCGGCCGGGCTGGCACGGCGTTTTGCGGCCAGGGCGGGTGAGGCCGCTGCGGTGCCGCAGCAGTACAGCGCGCGGCTGCAACGCGAGCTGGACGTCATCGTCGAGATGGGGTTCGCGGGCTACTTCCTGATCGTGGCCGACTTCATCCGCTGGGCGCGCGAGAACGGCGTCCCGGTGGGGCCGGGACGCGGTTCGGGCGCCGGCTCGCTGGTCGCCTAGGCGCTGGGCATTACCGACCTCGACCCGATCGAGCACGACCTGCTGTTCGAGCGCTTCCTCAACCCGGAGCGCGTGTCGATGCCGGATTTCGACGTCGACTTCTGCATGGATGGCCGCGACCGGGTGATCGACTACGTGGCCGAGCGCTACGGGCGCGAGCGCGGTCTCGCAGATCATCACCTACGGCACCATGGCGGCGAAGGCCGTGGTGCGCGACGTGGCGCGCGTGCTGGGGCATCCCTTTGGATTCGGCGACCGCATCGCCAAGCTGATTCCCATCGAGCTGGGCATCACGCTGAAACATGCGCTGGAAAAGGAGCCGGAACTGGCGCGCCTGCAGCGCGACGACGAGGAGAAGTGCACGCGCTGATCGACCTGGCGCTGTCGCTGGAGGGACTGACCCGCAACGCCGGCACCCATGCCGGAGGCGTGGTGATCGCGCCCTCGGTGCTGACCGATTTCACGCCGCTGTTCAAGGAAGCCGGCAGCGACAGCGTGGTCACGCAGTTCGACAAGGACGATGTCGAAGCGGCCGGCCTGGTGAAGTTCGACTTCCTGGGCCTGCGCACGCTGACGATCATCGACGGCGCGGTGCGCATCATCAATGCATTGCCGGAGCGCGCGGGCGATCCGCTGCGACATGACGCGCTTGCCGATGGACGACCCGGCAACCTATCAGCTGCTGCGCTCCGGACGCACGACCGCGGTATTCCAGCTCGAGTCGCGCGGCATGCAGGACCTGATCCGCCGCCAGCAGCCGGACCGCTTCGAGGACGTGGTCGCGCTGGTGGCGCTGTTCCGTCCCGGTCCGCTGCAGTCGGGCATGGTGGACGATTTCATCAGCCGCAAGTTCGCCAGCCGCAGGGAAGGCGGCGCGAGCGCGGAAGTCGACTATCTGCATCCGCTGCTCAAGCCGGTGCTGGAGGCCACTTATGGCGTCATCCTGTACCAGGAGCAGGTGATGCAGATCGCGCAGGTGCTGGCCGGCTACACGCTCGGCGGCGCCGACCTGCTGCGGCGCGCGATGGGCAAGAAGAAGCCCGAGGAGATGGCCAAGCAGCGCAGCGTGTTCGTGGAGGGCGCCGTGGCGCGTGGCGTGGATCCGCGCCAGGCCGGCCACATTTTCGACCTGATCGAGAAATTCGCCGGCTACGGCTTCAACAAGTCGCACTCGGCCGCCTACGCGGTGCTCACCTACCAGACGGCCTGGTTGAAGGCGCACTACCCGGCGGCCTTCATGGCCGCGGTGATGTCCGCGGACCTGGACGACACCGACAAGGTGGCCTCGCTGCTGTACGAGTGTCGCGAGCGCATGGAGCTGGCGGTGCTGGCGCCGGATGTGAACACTTCCGAATATGCGTTCACCGTCGCGGGCGATCGAAGATCCGCTACGGCCTGGGCGCGGTGCGCGGCGTCGGTGCGCAGGCCGTGGAAGCACTGGTGCAGGAGCGTGCGCGTGAAGGTCCGTTCACGAGCCTGGCCGAGCTGTGCCGGCGCGTGGACCTGGGCCGCGTGAACCGCCGCGTGCTCGAAGCGCTGATCAAGGCCGGTGCGATGGACGGGCTGGGTGCCAACCGGGCCACGCTGCTGGGTTCGCTGGATGCCGCGGTGCAGGGCGGCGAGCAGGCCACGCGCGCCAGCGCCGCCGGTCAGGATGACCTGTTTGGCGGCGCGCCGGCTGCCGATGAGCTGTCACAGCCGGTGCAGGCCGAGTTTCCGGAGCGCATCCGCCTCGCCCACGAACGCGAAACCCTGGGCGCCTACCTCAGCGGGCATCCGCTGGACATCTACGAAGCCGAGTTGCCGCGTCTGGTGAGCGCGCGGCTGGGCGATCTGGCACGCGAGCCGCCGCCCACGACCGGCGAGGGGCCGCGCTGGAGTGGCGGCAGGCAGGTCACGGTGGCCGGCCTCATCGACGAACTGCGCAAACGCAACAATCGCAGCAGCCTGGTGCTCGACGATCGCAGTGGCCGCATCGAAGTCACGCTGTTCGAGGAGCAGGCCGCGCAGTACCGCGAGCTGCTGGCCAAGGACGCGCTGGTGCTGGTGGAAGGCAGCCTGCGCTTCGACGACTTCAGCAACGCCTGGCGCATTGCCGCCAAACGGGTGGCCGCACTGGCATCCGTGCGCGAGCAGCGGGCGCGGCGCCTGATCCTGCGCTGGCCGCGCGACCCGCAGCTGGACCCGCCGCACTTCACCGCCCGGCTCAAGCAGCTGCTGGCCACGGCCGCAGGCGGCGACTGTGACGTGCTGATCCGCTACGAGACCGACGCGGCGCGCTGCGTGCTCGGGCTCGACCGGGCCTGGGCGGTGCGGCCGACACCGGAACTGATGGAGGGTCTGGAATCCCTGCTCGGGCCGAATGCCCTGCGGCTGCAATACGACCCCGCTGCGCCTTGATTTAGTTGCATTAGTGTAATCAACGGCCGGGCATCTTATGCTCTGGCGGCAATAGCAGATGGGTTGAGGGCGCCATGCGCATGTCTGATGCTGTGCGCACTCCATGGACAACCCTCGCGCCGACATCACGGATGAGCAAGTCGGGCGCCAGCACGCGCAGTCCGGCCTGCCTTCCGTTCCACACGACGTTTTGCTTGCGGGCAACTCGCCTCCGATGCGCGTCGTGACTTATGTGGTCGTGGCGCTGCTGCTGTTGCTGGCGGCCTATCTGCTGTGCCAGCTGTTTCTCGGCCGGCACCAGCGCAGTGGTGGCGAGATCCTGCAGCGCACCCTGCACAATCCGATGTTCTGGGCGGCGTTCGCGGTCGGGCTGGTGGCATCGGTGATCGACGGCGCCCTGGGGATGGCCTATGGCGTGACCGCGAGCAGCTTCCTGCTCGCCGTGGGAGCCACGCCGCTGATGGCCAGCGGTGCCACGCATCTGGCCGAAGTGTTCACCATCGGCACGATCGGCGTGTCGCACCTGCGCTTTGGCAACGTCAATCGCAAGCTGTTCCTGAGCCTGGTGCTGCCCGGTGTCGCGGGGGGACTGACCGGGGCCTACATACTCAGGAACATTCACGGTTCCGTGCTCAAGCCGTGGATCAGCGCGTACCTGCTGTTGATGGGACTGTACGTACTGAGCAAGGCGTTTCGCCGCATCCTGCCGGTGCGTACCGAGGTAAAGCCCGCGGCCGTGGCGCCGCTGGCGCTGTTCGGCGGATTCGTGGATGCCTCCGGGGGCGGCGGCTGGGGCGCCATTGTCACCACCTCGCTGGTGGGGACCGGTCACGATCCGCGCACCACGATCGGCTCGGTGAACCTGGCGAAGTTCTTCCTGTCCGTGGCGGTGGCAACCGCATTCTTCTCCATTCTCGACGCCAGCGTGTGGATGTTCGTGGGCGGACTGGTGGTGGGCGGCATGTTCGCCGCGCCCTTCGCCGCGTATGTCACCCGCCACGTGAAGACGCGCTTCCTGCTGGTGATGGTGGGCCTGCTGATCATCACGATCAGCCTCTACAACCTGCACCACACTCTGGCCGGCTGAAGGGGCTCAGGGGCGCACCGGGAAGGGCCCGGGCAGCGATCGCGCCGGCCGTTGCGGGAGGCGCCCCGGTGGCTTGCGGTATACTCCGCGACCCATATGGCCCTGAGTTTTCTGGATTTCGAGCAGCCGATCGCCGAGCTGGAAGCGAAGATCGAGGAATTGGGACACGTCGGTTCCGATTCCAAGGTCAATATCGCCGAGGAAATCGCCCGGCTGGAGCGCAAGAGCCGCCAGCTCACCACGTCGATCTTCGCCTCGCTGACCCCGTGGCAGATCACGCAGCTGGCGCGCCACCCGCTGCGTCCCTACACGCTGGACTACCTGCGCATGTTCTGCGACGAGTTCACCGAGTTGCATGGCGATCGCATGTTCGGCGACGACATGGCCATCGTGGGTGGCCTTGGGCGTATCGACGGCCGACCGCTGATGATCATCGGCCACCAGAAGGGTCGTGACACCAAGGAGCGGGTGCGGCGCAACCACGGCATGCCCAAGCCGGAAGGCTATCGCAAGGCACTGCGCCTGCTGAAGACGGCCGAGCGCTTCAAGTTGCCGGTGGTGACACTCATCGACACCATGGGCGCCTACCCGGGTGTGTCCAGCGAGGAGCGCGGCCAGAGCGAGGCGATTGCCCGCAACCTGTTCGAGATGTCGCAGCTGGAGGTGCCCATCGTCAGCGTGGTGATCGGCGAGGGCGGCTCGGGCGGCGCGTTGGCCATCGGCGTATGCGACCGGCTGCTGATGCTGCAGTACGCGGTCTATTCGGTGATCTCGCCGGAGGGTTGCGCTTCGATCTTGTGGAAGAGCGCCGACAAGAAGGAGGCCGCGGCCGAAGCCATGGGGCTGACCGCCGAGAGCCTGCAGGAGCTCGGGCTGGTGGATGCGGTATTGCCGGAGCCGCTGGGCGGGGCGCATCGCAATCACGAAGCCATGGGCGCCACGCTCAAGAGCGCGCTGCTGCATCACCTGGATGCGCTGTCGCAGCTGTCGGTGCCGGAGTTGCTGGCCAGGCGGGCCGAGCGCCTGGCGTCCTTCGGTGTGTTTGCGGAGAGCAAGGCCTGACCGGGCGTCCCGGTCGCGTTTGCGCCGGGCTTGCACCGGCAGCGATCCTGGAGCAGGTGCGCACACTGGCCGGGACCGAAGGTCCGCTCAGCTGTGTCGTGGCCTGGTCCGGTGGCGTGGATTCCACGGTGTTGCTGCACCTGCTGCTGCGTGCGCGACGCCTGAGAGGGGCGCGCCTGACGGTGCGTGCCCTGCATGTCGATCACGGCCTGCAGGCTGCCGCGGCCGGGTTCAGCCGCTTCTGCCGGGCCACCGCGCGGCGCTGGCGCGTGCCGCTGCGCGTGGTGCGGGCCGAGGTGCGGCCGGCGCGTGGCGACTCGCTCGAACAGGCAGCCAGGGTGGCACGCCGCCGGGCGTTTGCCGCGAACCTGGCGCCGGGCGAGCTGCTGCTCACCGCCCAGCACGCCGACGACCAGCTCGAGACGGTGCTGCTGGCGTTGCTGCGCGGCGCGGGGCCCGCCGGCCTGGCCGGCATGCCCGCGGTGATGGCGCTGGGGGCCGGCAGGCTGCTGCGTCCGCTGCTGGACGCCCGGCGCGATGAAATCTCGGCCTACGCGCGCGCGCAACAGCTCGCCTGGGTGAACGACCCGACCAACGAGCACACGCGCTTCGATCGCAACTATCTGCGTGCCCACGTGCTGCCGCCACTGCGCACGCGCTGGCCGATGCTGGCGCGTACCGTGGCGCGCAGTGCGCGCCATTGCGCCACCGCCGTGCAGATGCAGGCGACTGCGGCGGCGCGTGATCTGGCGCTGGCCGCGGATGGCGCGGACCTGCAGATCCCCGTGCTGCGGCGCTGGAGTGCAGCGCGGCGGGCTGCTGTGCTGCGTGCCTGGATCCAGGCGGCCGGCGCACGTGCACCGAATGAGCGCCACATGCATCAGATCGATGCAATGCTCGCTGCGCGCGTGGATGCACACCCGTTGTTGCGCCTGCCCGATCTGACATTGCGGCGGGAAGGCGGTCGGCTGCGGATCGAGGTGGCAAGCGCGTTGCCCGCGCGCTGATCCGTGCCGATTCTGTGGCGGGGCGGGCACCGATTTGCTAGCCTGTTGGCCCGTCGTAGCCGCGAGCGCGCGCGGGCGCTGCGGCGCTCCTTCAACCAACGGCGGTACTGCCCATGACCCGTTTTGTATTCGTCACTGGTGGCGTGGTTTCTTCATTGGGGAAGGGCATTGCGGCCGCGTCACTGGGCGCCATCCTGGAATCCCGCGGCCTGAAGATCGCGATGGTCAAGCTCGATCCGTACATCAACGTGGATCCGGGCACGATGAGTCCGTTCCAGCACGGCGAAGTGTTCGTCACCTCCGACGGCACGGAGACGGACCTGGATCTGGGCCACTACGAGCGATTCGTGCGCACCACCACGGGCCGCCACAGCAATTTCACGACCGGGCGCATCTATCAGCGCGTCATCGAACGCGAGCGGCGCGGTGACTACCTGGGCGGCACGGTACAGGTCATTCCGCACATCACCGACGAGATCAAGCGCAGCATCAAGCTGGGCGCGGGCGATGCCGATGTGTGCATGGTGGAGATCGGGGGCACGGTGGGCGACATCGAGTCATTGCCCTTTCTCGAGGCGATCCGCCAGATGGGCGTGGAACTGGGTCGCGACCACTGCGTCTACATGCACCTGACTCTGGTGCCGGTGGTCAGCGGTTCGGAGATCAAGACCAAACCCACGCAGCATTCGGTCAAGGAGCTGCGCGGCATCGGCATCCAGCCGGATGTGCTGTTGTGCCGTGCCAAGGAGCCCCTGCCCGAGGAGCAGCGCCGCAAGATCGCGTTGTTCACCAACGTGGAGGAGCGGGCGGTCATCAGCGCGGTGGATGCCGACGACATCTACAAGATCCCGATGCTGCTGCACGAGCAGGGTCTGGACGAAATCGTGGTCAGGCGGCTGGGGCTCAATGCGCCGGCGGCCGATCTGAGCGCCTGGCAGCAGGTGGTGCAGGCCAAGGCGCATCCGGATGGCGTGGTGGATGTCGCGATGGTGGGCAAGTACGTGCAGATGCGCGACTCCTACATATCGCTCAACGAGGCGCTGACCCACGGCGGCATCAAGACGCACACCAAGGTCAATGTGCACTTCGTCGAATCCACGGACATCGAGCTGTCCGGCACCGCACTGCTGGACGGCATGGACGCCATCCTGGTGCCGGGGGGCTTCGGCGAGCGCGGCATCGAAGGCAAGATCCAGGCCGTGCGCTACGCGCGCGAAAGGCGCATCCCGTACCTGGGCATATGCCTGGGAATGCAGGTGGCCGCGATCGAGTTCGGCCGCAACGTGCTGGGGCTGGGCGATGCCCACAGCACCGAGTTCGACCGTACTTCGCCCCATCCGGTCATCGCGATGATCACCGAATGGCAGGATGCGGCGCGCGGGGCCCAGCAACGCAGCGACAAGTCCGAACTGGGCGGCACCATGCGCCTGGGTGCGCAGGATGTCGAACTGGGCGAGGGCACGCTGGTGCGCCAGCTCTATGGCAGGGAGGTTATCCGCGAGCGCCACCGCCATCGCTACGAGTTCAACAACAACTACCTCGAGCAATACCGCAAGGCGGGCCTGAAGTTCTCCGGGTTCTCGCATGACGGCCTGGTGGAGATCATCGAATTGCCCGAGCACCCGTGGTTTGTCGCCACGCAGTTCCATCCGGAGTTCACGTCCAATCCGCGTGACGGACATCCGCTGTTCACCGGCTTCGTGAAGGCCGCGCGTGCGGCCCGTGCGGTGCAGCTGCCGGCAGCCGCCAGCGCATGAGAATCGCCGGGGTCGAGATCGGGAACAACCGACCGCTGTTCCTGATCGCCGGGCCTTGCGTGATCGAGAGCAGAACGCTGGTGGAAGAGGTGGCCGGTCGCCTGCGCGAAATCTGCGCGAAGCTCGGCCTGCCGCTGGTGTTCAAGGCCTCCTTCGACAAGGCCAACCGCTCCTCGGTGAAGGGCTTTCGCGGGCCGGGTCTGGAAGAGGGGCTGGAGATCCTCGGTGAGGTGCGTCGCCAGTTCGATATTCCGGTACTGACGGATGTGCATGAGGACTCGCAGGTTACCCGGGTGGCCGCCGTCGTCGACGTGCTGCAGACTCCCGCGTTTCTGTGCCGGCAAACCGATTTCATCCGCAACGTCGCGCAGGCCGGCAAGCCGGTGAACATCAAGAAGGGCCAGTTCCTGTCGCCGTGGGAAATGACCAACGTGGTCGAGAAGGCGCGTGCCGCCGGCAATCCGGACAGTCATGGTCTGCGAGCGGGGTGCTTCATTCGGCTACAACAACCTGGTCTCCGACATGCGCGCGCTGCCGGTGCTGCGGCGCACCGGTTGCCCCGTGGTGTTCGATGCCACGCATTCGGTGCAGCAGCCCGGCGGCCTGGGCGCCTCCTCGGGCGGGCAACGCGAATTCGTGCCCGTACTGGCCAGGGCTGCCGTGGCCGCCGGTGTCGCCGGTCTGTTCATGGAGACGCATCCGGACCCGAAGCGGCGCTGTCCGACGGCCCCAACGCCTGGCCGCTCGGCGCGCATTGCATCGCTGCTCGAACCGCTGCTGGAAATAGATCGAATCGTCAAAGCCAAACCCTTCGAGGAAGAACTGCAATGAGTCGTATCGCAGATGTGCTGGGCCGCGAAATCATCGATTCGCGTGGCAATCCCACGATCGAGGCCGAAGTGCGCGCTGCAATCCGGCGTGGAGGGACGCGCCGCGGTGCCCTCCGGCGCCTCGACCGGCACGCGCGAGGCCGTGGAACTGAGGGATGGCGACCAGCGGCGTTATCAGGGCAAGGGCGTCCTGAAAGCCGTGGCCAACGTGAACGGTGAGCTCAAGCAGGCCGTGCTGGGCCTGGAGGCGCGCGAGCAGGCCGCCATCGATGCAAGGATGATTGACCTGGACGGCACCGACAACAAGGGCAGGCTGGGCGCCAACGCCATGCTGGCCGTGTCGCTCGCCGCCGCGCACGCGGCGGCGCGGATGCGAAGCTGCCGCTGTTCAGGCACCTGGCGACATTGCGACGAACAAGGACCGGCCGCCGCAGATGCCGGTGCCGATGATGAACATCATCAACGGCGGCGCGCATGCGGACAACATCGTGGACATCCAGGAGTTCATGATCCTGCCGGTGGGCGCGCCGACCTTGGCCGAGGCCCTGCGCTACGGCGCCGAGGTATTCCACGCGCTGAAGAAGATCCTGCACGAGCGCGGGGCTGACCACGGCGGTAGGCGATGAAGGCGGTTTCGCGCCCAGACCTGCTTCCAACGAAGAGGCGCTGGGCATCATCGAGCAGGCGGTCGACAAGGCCGGCTACAAGCTGGGCAAGGACATCTACCTGGGCCTCGACGTGGCCTCCAGCGAGTTCTACAGGGACGGCAAGTACGTGCTCGCAGGCGAGGGGCGCAGTTTCGATGCGGCCGGGTTTGCCGACTACCTGGCCGCCCTGGTGGCGACAATATCCGATCATCTCCGTCGAGGACGGCATGGACGAGGGCGACTGGGACGGCTGGAAGCTGCTCACCGACAAGCTCGGCCGGCAAGATCCAGCTGGTGGGCGACGATCTGTTCGTCACCAACACGAAGATCCTGAAGGAGGGCATCGAGAAGAAGATCGCCAACTCCATCCTGATCAAGCTCAACCAGATCGGCACGCTGACCGAGACCCTGGAGGCCATCGACATGGCCGAGGCGGCCGGCTACACCGCCGTCTCTCCCATCGCTCCGGCGAGACCGAAGACACCACCATTGCCGACCTCGCCGTGGCGACCGCCGCCGACCCAGATCAAGACCGGTTCGCATGTCGCGTTCCGACCGGGTGGCCAAGTACAACCAGCTGCTGCGCATCGAGGGCCTGCTGGGAGGGCAGGTTGGCTATGCGGGGCGGCAAGCATTCCCTTTCCCGCTGTAGCCACGTAATCTCTGGCGCCCATGAGGTGGTTCATCGCCCTGCTGGCCGCGCTGGTGCTGGTGCTGCAATACCAGATATGGGTGTCGCCGCATGGTGCGCGCGAGGTCCGGCAGCTGGCCCGTGCCGTGCAGCAGCAGACCACCGAGAATCAGCAGCTCACCGCCCGCAACCAGCAATTGTCCGCCGAGCTCAAGGACCTGAAGCAGGGGACCGCGGCGCTGGAGGAGCGGGCCCGTTCCGAACTGGGCCTGATCGCGCCGAACGAAACCTACTTCCAGGTCGTGCCGGCTTCGGCGGCGCCGGCCGTCGGTGCGCCGCCGGAGTTGCCGCTGGCGCCACCGGCGCTGGCTTCCCGCTAGCACACGGTGCAGTACTGGCTGGTCATGCCGGCGGCGGGCAGCGGGCGCCGCTTCGGTGGCGATACGCCAAAACAATATCTGCCGCTGGGCGGGCGTGCCGTGATCGAACGGGCGCTGGCTCCCTTCCTGGAGGACGCGCGCTGCATCGGGGTGGTGGTGGCGCTCGACCCCGGCGATACGCGCTTCGCCGCGCTTGCCGTCGCGCGGGATGCGCGCCTGCAGAGCGTGGCGGGCGGCGCGCGGCGCTGTGATTCGGTGCGCAATGCGCTGGCCGCGGTCAGTGCGGACGAGGACGCCTGGGTGCTGGTGCACGACGCGGCAAGGCCGTGCGTTACCCGTGCGCAAATCGATGCACTGCTGGAGGCGTGCTCGAACGATCCGGTGGGCGGCCTGCTGGCCGTACCGGTCGCCGACACGCTCAAGCGCGCCGACGGGAGCGGTCGCGTGCTCAAGAGCCCGCCGCGTGCCGGATTGTGGCGCGCACTGACACCACAGATGTTCCGACTCGGCGTGCTGCGGCGGGCGTTGCAGGCGGTACAGGGCGCCGGGCGTGAACCCACTGACGAGGCACAGGCCGTCGAATGGCTGGGTGAGGCGCCACGGGTGGTGCCCGGCAACCCCGGCAACCTGAAGATCACCACCGCAGAGGACCTGGCACTGGCCGCCGCAGTGCTCGGACTGGGCGCGCCCGCAGTGAGCTTGCGCATCGGCAGCGGCTTCGACGTTCACGCCTTCGGCCCGGGAGATGGCCTCATGCTCGGCGGGGTGCGCATCGCCTGGCAGCAGGGCGTGGTGGCCCATTCGGACGGCGACGTGCTGCTGCATGCCCTGACGGACGCGCTGCTGGGCGCGGCGGGACTGGGCGACATCGGACAGCACTTTCCCGATTCCGACCCGCGCTGGCAGGGCGTGGCCAGCACGCAGTTCGTGGACCATGCCGTGCAGTTGCTGGCCGCGGCCGGGTGGCGGGTGGTCAATGCAGACCTGACGCTGCTGGCCGAGGCACCGCGCATCAGTGCGCAGCGCGCCGCCATTCGTGCCAGCGTGGCCGCGGCGCTGGGGGTGGCGCCGGATCAGGTGAACGTGAAGGCCACCACTTCGGAGAGGCTGGGCTTTCTGGGCCGGGCCGAAGGGCTGGCAGCCCAGGCCACCGTGCTCATAGCGCGCTGAAGAGCCTCGGAGGATCGCGCCATTGGCCGCGCGGCGCGGTAAGCTTCGCTTCCGGAGTCCATGCCAGAACAAATCGGGGGAAACGCATATGAGCCGCAGGCACGATGACGAGCGGGGCTCGTCGCTGGATCGCCGCACATTCCTGACCGGGGCCGCCGCGCTGGGCGCCGCCGCCGGTACGCTGGCCGCGCCGCAGGCGCGGGCCGAGGTGGCCTTCCCCACCGAGCGCGGCAAGTTCGGCGCCGGTGGCGCCGTGCACAACGCCGCGGTGAATCGCTCCGAGCACACGCTTTGGGATTGCGAGGTCGAGGGCGATATTCCCGATGACCTGGACGGCGGCTTCTACCGGGTCGGCCCGGATGCGCAGTATCCGAAGCCTCCGGCGCTGTCCAATGACATCGCCTTCGACGGCGAGGGACACGTGAGCCTGTTCCGCATCAAGAACAGCCACGTGGATTACCTGAGCCGCTGGGTGAAGAACGATCGCTGGAAGGCGCAGCACGCGGCGCGTCGCTCCCTGTATGGCGTATATCGCAATCCGTACACGGATGATCCGAGCGTGTTCGGCAAGTTCCGGGTACGCAGAACACCCAGGTCTGGCACCACAACGGCCGCATCCTGGCGATGAAGGAGGATTCGATGCCGGCCGCGCTCGATCCGAACACCCTGGAGACGCTGGACGGCAACTACAAGTTCGACGGCGCCATCAAGGGGCAGACCTTCACGGCGCACCCGAAGAATGATTCGCACACTGGCAATCTGCTTGCCTTCGGCTACGAGGCGACGGGCCTGGGCAGCACGGATATCTGCGTGTTCGAGATCACGCCGCAGGGCAAGACCATCTGGCAGGCGATGGTCAAGGCGCCGTACTGCAGCGAGATCCACGACTACGCCATCACCGAGAAGCACATCGTGTTCCTGGTGTACCCGCTCGCCTATCTGGGCGATGAGCTGATGAAGAAGGGCGGTGTGCACTGGGGCTGGGATTCCACCCGCGACACGTACCTGGGCGTGATGCGCCGCCATGGCGATGGCAAGGACATCAGGTGGATCAAGGGACCGCAGACCATGTGCACGCACACCATGGGCTGCTGGACCGACGGCAACATGGTCTATGTCGACATGGACGGCGGTGACGGCAACCAGTTTCCGTTCTTCCCGAGTCCGAACCCCAACGACCGCTTCGATCCGGTCAAGGCGGCCGGCCGGATACGCCGTTTCACCGTGGACACGAGCAAGAGCAATCCCAGGGCCTATGACATGAAGATCATGCACCCGGAGGTTACCGGTGCGCTGTCGCGGCAGGATGATCGCTACCACACCGTGCCATATCGCTACGGCTTCCTGATGGGTGGCGTGCAGGGCAAGCGGGGATGGACGCGCTTCGATCAGCAGACCGGCAAAGTCGATGTCTTCAGTCCCGGTGAAGGCAGTTCGGTGAGCGAGATGTGCTTCGTCCCGCGACGCAAGGGGGCGCCCGAAGGCGATGGCTACCTGCTCGGCGTGTGCGCGCGCCAGAAGGAAGACGGGCGTTCGGACCTGTTGATCGTGGATGCCCAGCACATGGATGAGGGCCCGGTGGCCACGATCAAGCTGCCGTACCGCGCCGCGCCCCAGGTGCACGGCTTCTGGGTGCCCGGCGACCAGCTGCCGCCGGCGAAGATCTGAGGCTACGTGCCGCGCCGGCCGGGCCGGCGCGGCCACAGTTCCAGCAGCACCAGCAGCGCCCCTGAACCACCGTCCACCTCGCGCGCGCTGGCGAAGGCCAGCACCGCGTCCAGGCGGCTCAGAAAGGCGCTCGCCACCTGCTTGACCACCGGGCCGCGATTGCCCGAGCGCAGCCCCTTGCCATGGATCACGCGCACCACGCGACAGCGCTCGCGCAGCGCTTCGGCCAGGAATTCGCGCAGCGCCGGTTCCACCTGGGCGGCCGTCAACCCGTGCAGGTCGATCTCCATTTCCACCCGGTATTGCCCGCCGCGCAGGCGACGCAGCACCTGGCTGCTGGTGGTGGGGCGGCGAAACAACAGCGCGTCGCCGGTCTCCTCCACCGGGTGCAGCGGCGAGCTCACGCCCATGCTCTCCTGGAGCACCGCATGTCTTTCGGCTCGCGCGAATCGCGCGCGCGGACGTGGCTTGCGCGTCACACCGGTGTAGCGGTCACCGGCATCGATGCGCCGCACGCCACGCATGGCCTTGCGAAACAGGTGGGCATCGTCCTCGTCCATCGATTCGGAGTATATTTGCGATCCTCGATGCACATACTGGTCAGCAACGACGACGGCTATCTCGCCGAAGGTATTCACAAGCTCGATTCCGCGCTGGCGTCGCTGGCCCGCACCACCATCATGGCGCCGGACCGCAACCGCAGTGGCGCGAGCAATTCCCTGACGCTGGATGTGCCGCTGCGGGTTTTCCGCAGCGCGCCCAACGTGCACTACGTGATGGGTGGCACGCCCACCGATTGCGTGCACATCGCCATCTCCGGATATTTCGATTTCGAGTTCGATCTGGTGTGCGCCGGCATCAACGATGGCGCGAATCTGGGCGACGACACGCTGTATTCGGGCACGGTGGCCGCGGCCATCGAGGGGCGATTCCTGGGTCTGCCCACGGTGGCCTTCTCGCTGGCCATGGAGCCGGACAGCGGGCGGCATTTCGATACGGCGGCACGGGTCGCGCAAACGCTGGTGGGTCACCTGATGGACAGACCGCTGGAACGCGGCATGACCCTCAACGTGAACATTCCCGACGTGCCTTACAGCCAGATCAGGGGGATCCGTGCCACACGGCTCGGGGGGCGGCACCGCTCCAAGCCCATCGTTCCGGTGCAGGATCCCAAGGGCAAGCGCATGTACTGGATCGGGCCGTCCGGTGCCGGCCAGGATGCCGGCGAGGGCACGGACTTTCACGCCGTGGCCAATGGTTATGTATCGGTCACCCCGTTGCAGATCGACCTGACGCGCCACCAGGCCCTGCCCACGCTGGGTGAATGGCTCAAGCCCCTGGCATGAGGCGGGCATGAGTCTGGGAGGCCACAGCGGCATCGGCATGACCTCCGCGCGTACCCGCGACCGGCTGGTGCAGCGGCTGCGCGAGCAGGGCATTCACGATCTGCGGGTGCTGGATCGCATCCGCAATCTGCCGCGACATATCTTCGTCGACGAGGCCCTGGCCTCGCGCGCCTACGAGGACACGGCGCTGCCCATCGGCTGGGGCCAGACCATCTCCCAGCCCTACATCGTGGCCCGCATGACCCAGGCACTGCTCTCCGGCGGCCTGCCGGCCAAAGTTCTGGAGGTGGGCTTTGGCTGCGGCTACCAGACGGCCGTACTGGCACCCTTTGCCGGCCGGATCTTCGCCATCGAGAGGGTCAAGCAGCTGGTGCCGCGGGCCAGGCAGCGCCTCAAGGAGCTGGATGTGACCAACGCCAGACTCAGGCACGGTGATGGCATGAAGGGCTGGAAGTCCCAGGCGCCCTTCGACGGCATCATCGTTGCGGCGGCCCCGCTGGCCGTGCCCGACGCACTGGTCGAGCAGCTGGCGGTCGGGGGCCGGCTGGTCGTGCCGGTGGGGCCGGAAGGTCGGCAGCAGCTGCTGCGCATCATCCGCCGGGAGAACGGGTTGCAGCGCGAAGTGCTGGAACAAGTCTCATTCGTGCCGCTCCTGCGCGGGGTCAGTGGTACCTGAACCGGCCCCGCAGTGGCCGCAGGGCCATTTCGAGACACCGCGAATCGATATGCCCTAGTTCGAAACGCCGCCCGGGTCAAGGGCTTGCAGGTTGCCAACTTCGGGGATTACATTCACGCGCCTGTAGCTGAACAGCGACAGCGCTGGCGGACCCAGCGGAGGGAGACACGGAACGGAACAGGATCAGGGAAGGGTTTGGAAAATACTTAAAACGGGTCGATACAAAAATTAGAAGAAGCGCTTTCCACACTTCGAGTCTGTCAGCTCCGAATAGTGGTCGAACTCCTCTCTGAACCAGCCCTCCGTGTCTTCCTCCGGTGGGTCCGCTCCCCGCCCGCCAGAACCCTGGCGGGCGGTTTGCGTTTTGGACAGCGGATTACTTGCCGGGGTTCCCCGCCGGGGCCTTGGCCTTGGCCTCGGGCGGTTCGATGCCCAGCAGTTCGACGTCAAAGGACAGCGTGGCGCCGCCCGGCATCTGCGGTGGGTGGCCCTGCTCGCCGTAGGCCAGTTCGGGCGGGCACACCAGGTGCGCCTTGCCACCGACCTTCATGTGCTGCACGCCTTCGCTCCAGCAGGGAATGACGCTGTCCAGCGGGAACGTGGCCGGCTCGTTGCGCTTGATGGAGCTGTCGAACACCTTGCCATTGGCCAGCTTGCCCTCGTAGTGCACCTTCACGGTATCGGTGGCCTTGGGCGACGGGCCGGTGCCTTCCTTCACCGATTTGAACACCATGCCGTCCGGCAGCTTTTCGGCGCCTTTTTCGGCCGCGGCCTTGGCCAGCAGCGCGCTGCCGGCTTCCTTCTCGCGCGTCAGGGCGGCCGCGGTGCGCTTGGTCTGCAGCTCCTGCAGTTTCGGGATGTAGCCCTGCATGGCGTCCGCGTCCATCGTCTCCTTGCCCTGGGCACCGTCGGCCAGACCCGCCTTGACCATTTCCAGTTCCTTGTCGGTGAAATCGAAGGAACGGATGTTCTGCGAGAGGATTACGCCCAACGCGTACAGGGCCTTGTCGTCGTCGGTCTTGGGAGTCGTTTGGGCGGCCTGCGCGCAACCGGTGAGGCCGGCGACGGCAGCGAGCAGAATGGCGATTCGAAGGCGCATGCTTGGAAACCCCGTATGGGTAAGGAAATTGAAGAGGCGCTAGTCTAGCCCAGTGGGCCCGGTGAAAGCGTGCAGATCAGGGAAACAGCAGGGCCACGACGGCGCGATCCTCCTGCGCCAGCACGTTGTAAGTTCGGCATGCGCCGCCCAGGTCCATCGGTTCCAGCGCAATCTGCCGCTGTGCACACAGCGCGCGAATTGTTCGCAAGCATTCGCCTGGCCGCGCGTCACTGCCCAACAGCAGGATGCGCGGTTGCAGGTCCCACACCGGATCCAGTGCATCTGCCGCCAGCTGCGAAATGTCGGCGATCCACTGGCCCTGCAGGAATCCGGGCGCCACCAGCAGCGGGGCGGTCAGGCGCGCGTCGTTGATGTGAACCTCGCCCGGCGCATAGCGACCGATCAGGTTCATGTGGGCCTGGCGTTGTTCGTGCAGTTTCATGGAATCGTTACGATACGCGATATGAGCCTGTTGATTGCGCTGCCGGGTCCGCCGCCGCGGCACGACACCACCGTCGAGCACGATGCGCTGCCGCAGCTGCCCGCGCTCACTGGTCTGCTGATGCGTGCCAGGCGCCTGCCGGCAGCCGCCGGCTGGCGCAGCGGCGTGCTCGATGCGCTGTGTGGCGCGGGCGCCGGGGCTGCCACCGCAGACGTCACGCTGGCGGCGCTGGACGCCCCGGGCATGCCCCGAGGCGCGGCACTGTGTTTCGCGTCACCGCTGCACGTGGTGGCCGGAATCTCCCGCGTCCACCTGCCACCCGGTGGCTGGCTGCGCGTGGATGCACAGGAGGCCGGGGATTGGGCCGAGGCTTTCAATCGCCAGTTCGCCGGACCGGACGTGCGCTTGCACTGCGTTACCGGAGGCTGGCTGCTGGCGGCGCCTTTCGCACAGGGCGCGCGCGAGGCCGCGCCGGAGATGCTGCTTGGCGAACCATTGGCCCGTGCCCCGGCGCGGGACGCCGATGAGCGCGCGCTGCGTCGGCTGGGCGCCGAGGCGGAAATGTGGTTGCAGGATCATCCGCTGAACGCGGCCCGCCAGGCGCGCGGCCAGCTACCCATCAACAGCCTGTGGTTCTGGGGCGGTGCTGGGAGCGCGGCGCAGCCGCCTGCGCCCGGGCATGCGCTGCGCGGCGTGTGGGTTGCCGGCGAGCCGGACGCCTGGCTTGCCGGACTGGCCGGGCATTGCGCGGCGCCGTTGAGCCCGGCGCATGCCTGGCCGCTGCCGGAGCCGGCAGCCGATACGCTGCTGGTGCTCCTGCCACCTTGCGGAGTGGCCTCGACCGGGTACTGGCAGGAACTGGAGGCACACTGGTTTGCGCCGCTTGCCACCGCGCTGCGCCGCGGCGAACTCGGCGCATTGCGCCTGCAGATTGGCGCGAGCGCCTGGCGGTTGCCGGCGGCGGCGCCACTGCGCTGGCTGCGGCGGCGGCGCCCCTGGCATCTGCTGGTGCGCAGTTGAGCGTGCTGCCGCGCCGGTTGCGGGCGCGCGCTTGCGGGGCAAGCACCTTGCCGGAAGGGATCTCGCCGCTGCTGCGGCGGATCTATGCCGCGCGCCACGTGGGCAGTGAGTCCGAACTGGTCACGGGCCTGGAAGCGTTGCTGCCGGTGGGCTCACTGGAGAACGTGCAGGCGGCCGCCGAGCTGCTGCTCGGCCACCTGCACGGACGAGTGCTGGTGGTCGGGGACTTCGATGCCGACGGCGCGACCAGTACCGCGCTGATGCTGCATGCCCTGCGTTGCTGGGGCTTTTCGTCGGTGGACTTTCTGGTACCGGACCGGTTTCGTCTCGGGTACGGCCTGACGCCGGGGTTGGTGGAGCAGGCCAGGGCGAGACAACCCACCCTGATCGTCACCGTCGACAACGGTGTGTCCAGTGTCGAGGGTGTGGCGGCGGCGCGCGCGCTGGGCGCCGAGGTTCTGGTGACCGATCATCACCTGCCGGGTGCCGCGCTTCCCGAGGCCAGCGTGATGGTGAATCCCAATCTGGCCGGCAGCCGCTTCGGCAGCCGCGCGCTGGCCGGCGTGGGCGTTGCGTTCTATGTGCTGGCCGCATTGCAGAGACTGCTGCAGGAGCGCGGCCAGTTTCCCGCCGGGGCGCGGCCGGTGACGCAGTGGCTGGACCTGGTCGCCCTGGGGACGGTGGCCGACCTGGTGCCACTGGATCACAACAACCGGGTACTGGTCGCGCAGGGCATCCGGCGCATCCGCGGCGGACAGTGCACGCCGGGCATTGCGGCACTGCTGGCGGTTGCCGGGCGCGAGCCCTCGGGGGTCAGCGCCGCGGACCTGGGTTATGCGGTGGGGCCGCGCCTGAACGCCGCCGGCCGGCTCGATGACATGGGCATCGGCATCCGCTGCCTGCTGGCTGCCGACGCGGACGAGGCCGGACGGATCGCGGCACAACTGGATGAACTGAATCGCCAGCGCCGCCGGATCGAGGGCGACATGCGTGCGCAGGCAGAGGCCGCGGTCAGGCATCTGGACGCATGGAACGAGGGCGAGAAGCATGCCGGCGTGACATTGTTCGATGCCGGCTGGCATCAGGGCGTGGTCGGGCTGGTGGCCAGCCGCATCAAGGACCGGGTTGGCCGGCCGGTGGTGGCTTTCGCGCCGGCCGGCGAGGTCGACGAGCTGCGCGGCTCGGCCCGATCCATCGCGGGAGTTCACGTGCGCGACGTGCTGGAGTCGATCGCAACGCGCCATCCCGGACTGATCCTGCGTTTCGGCGGCCACGCCATGGCGGCCGGACTGAGCATCCGGCCGGAGCAGCTGGATCGCTTTGCCCGCGCCTTCGACGAAACGGTGGCCGGCTGGCTGGCACAGGTGGAATCCAGCGATGTGATATGGACCGACGGCGAACTGCCGGAGAGCCAGATCTCACTGGCCACGGCGCAGCTGCTGCGCGACGCCGGACCCTGGGGCCAGGCCTTCCCCGAGCCCTCGTTCCAGGGCGAGTTCGAGGTGGAATCCGCGCGCGTGGTCGGCACCACTCACGTGAAGTACTGGCTGCGACCCGCCGGGTCGCGCGCGCGGTTCGATGCCATCGCCTTCAACCTGCTGGACGCCGAGCGCTTCAGCGTGCCGCCCGAGGGCCGGATCAAGGTCGCCTACCGGCTGGACATCAACCACTGGCAGGGCGAACGCCGGCTGCAATTGCTGATCGAGCACGTGGAATCGCCGTGATTCGCGCGCCGAAGCCCTTATAATTTGCGCCCCATTTTCGAACGGCCAGCCATCCCACTGCCATGCCCCTAGAGACCGGACTCCTGAAAAAGAACCTCAGGGAACTCGCCGAGCGCGCCAGCTCGCTTCGGGGGTTTCTTTGACTACGACGCCAAGAAGGAGCGTCTCGAGGAAGTCAGCCGCGAGCTGGAGCTGCCGGATGTCTGGACCCAGCCGGAGCGGGCGCAGGAGCTGGGGCGCGAGCGCGCGCGACTGAGCGCGGATCTGGAGCAACTCGACTCCGCCGGCGCGGCGCTGTCCAGCGCCAGCGAGCTGCTCGAGCTTGCCGAGGACGAGGGCGATGCCGATACCGTCGCCGGCATTGAACAGGACCTGCCGCAACTGGAATCGAAGGTGCGCGCGCTGGAATTCCGCCGCATGTTCCGTGGCGAGATGGACTCACACGGCGCGTACCTGGACATCCAGGCCGGCGCCGGCGGCACCGAGGCGCAGGACTGGGCGCAGATGCTGATGCGCATGTACCTGCGCTGGGCCGAGCAACGCGGCTTCAAGACCGAGGTGATGGAATCCAGTCCCGGCGAGGTGGCCGGTATCAAGAGCTGCACCATCTGCTTCGAAGGCGACTACGCCTATGGCTGGCTGCGCACCGAGACCGGCGTGCATCGGCTGGTGCGCAAGAGCCCGTTCGATTCCGGCAACCGGCGCCATACCTCTTTCGCCTCGGTGTTCGTCTCGCCGGAGGTCGACGAGGACATCAACATCGAGGTGAATCCGGCCGACATCGAGATGGACGTGTACCGCTCCAGCGGTGCCGGCGGCCAGCATGTGAACAAGACCGAGTCGGCGGTGCGCCTGCGGCACATGCCCAGCGGCATCGTGGTGGCCTGCCAGACCGAGCGCAGCCAGCACAAGAACCGCGCCACCGCCATGAAGATGCTCAAGGCCAAGCTCTATGAGCTGGAGGTCAACAAGCGCAATGCCGCGGCCAAGGTGCTGGAGGATTCCAAGTCCGACGTGAGCTGGGGCAACCAGATCCGCTCCTACGTGCTCGACCAGTCGCGCATCAAGGATCTGCGCACCAGCGTGGAAGTCGGCGCCACCGACAAGGTGCTCGACGGCGATCTGGACCAGTTCATGGAAGCCAGTCTCAAGGCGGGCCTGTAATGAGCGATTCCATCAAGATCGACCCCGCGAAATCGCCGACGGCCGGTACGGCGCCAGAGTTGGTTGAAACGAGCGAGGAGAACAAACTGATCGCCGAGCGGCGCGCCAAGCTGACGGCGATCCGCGCGCAGGGCGTCGCGTTCCCCAATGATTTCCGCCGCGATGCATACGCCGGCGATCTGCACAAGCAACATGCCGGCGCCACCGCCGAGCAACTGGAGGCCGATGCCATCGCGGTGAAGGTGGCCGGCCGCATGCTGGCCAAGCGCGTGATGGGCAAGGCCAGCTTCGCGACCATCGCCGATCCCACCGGGCGTATCCAGCTGTTCCTGCAGGCCAGCGCATTGCCCGACGCCTACGATGCCTTCAAGGGCTGGGACATCGGCGATATCGCTGGCCGCCGAAGGCACGCTGTTTCGTACCCGCACGGGCGAATTGTCCGTGAAGGTTTCGCCGGGTGCGGCTGCTGGTCAAGTCGCTGCGGCCCCTGCCCGACAAATGGCATGGCCTGACCGACGTGGATACGCGCTACCGGCAGCGCTACGTGGATCTGATCGTCAACGAGGAGGCGCGCAAGGTGTTCCAGGCGCGCACCGAACATCGTGCGCACATTGCGCCATTCGCTGGACTCGCGCGGCTTCATGGAAGTCGAAACGCCGATGATGCAGCCGATCCCGGGCGGCGCGGCGGCGCGGCCATTCATCACGCACCACAATGCGCTGGACATGCCGCTGTACCTGCGCATCGCGCCGGAGCTGTACCTGAAGCGCCTGGTGGTGGGCGGCTTCGAGAAGGTCTACGAGATCAACCGCAACTTCCGCAACGAGGGGCTGTCCACCCGGCACAATCCCGAGTTCACGATGATGGAGCTCTACTGGGCCTACGCGGACTATCGCGACCTGATGGACCTGACCGAGGAGCTGGTCACTGCGCTGGTGCAGGCGGTGCACCCTGGCGCGCGCAACATCAGCTACCAGGGGCGCGAGTACAACCTGTCCCGGCCATTCGCGCGCGTTTCAATGTCGGATTCCATCCAGGACGCCAACGACGGATTCGACGCCGGCCGCCTGCGCGATGTGGACTATCTGCGTGAATGGTGCACGAAGCTGGGCGCGAAGTTCGATCCGGGTGATGGCGCCGGGAAACTGCAGACCGATCATCTTCGAGCACACCGTCGAACACACGCTGACGGATCCGACCTTCATCTTCGGCTATCCGGCCGAAGTCTCGCCGCTGTCGCGCCTGAATGACGCGGATCCCTTCCTCACGGATCGCTTCGAGTTCTTCATTTCCGGGCGGGAGATCGCCAATGGCTTCTCCGAGCTCAACGACGCCGAGGACCAGGCCGCGCGTTTCCAGGCGCAGGTGCAGCGCAAGGACGCCGGCGATGAAGAGGCCATGTTCTATGACGCGGACTACATCCGCGCGCTGGAGTACGGCATGCCGCCGACGGCCGGTCTGGGAATCGGTGTCGACCGGCTGGTGATGTTCATCACCGACCAGGCCGCGATCCGCGACGTGCTGCTGTTTCCGCAGGTCCGACCGGAAAGCACCTGACCGACGTGGTTCAGGACAAGGCCACGCTGCCGATCGGCATCTTCGATTCCGGCATTGGCGGGCTCACCGTGCTCAAGGCGCTGCGGGAGCGCCTGCCCGGCGAGGACTACCTGTATCTGGGCGACACCGCCCGCTTGCCCTACGGCACCAAGACCGCGGCCACCGTGGAGCGCTATGCATTGCAGGCGGTGGATGTCTTGATCAGCCGCGGCGTGAAGGCGGTGGTCGTGGCCTGCAATACCGCATCGGCCGCCGCGTTGCCGGCGCTGCTCGCCCGGCACCCGGAGTTGCCCATCGTCGGCGTCATAGAGCCCGGCGCGGCGGCGGCCGTGGCCGCCAGCCAGTCCGGACACATTGCTGTTCTGGCCACCGATGGCACGGTACGTGGCGGGGCGTACCAGCGCGAGATCCGGCGGCGACGCGCGGACGCCAGGGTCGTGGCCATTGCCGCGACGTTGTTCGTTGCGCTGGCCGAGGAGGGCTGGATTGCCGGCGATATCGCCGAGGGCATCGCGCGGCGATATCTGGCACCGGTGTATGCCGCCACCGGGGACGTGCCGGACACACTGGTGCTTGGCTGCACGCATTTTCCACCGCTGGCTGCTGCCATTCGTGCCGCCGTCGGCCCGGCCACGCAGATCGTGGATTCGGCATTCACGACCGCTGGTGCGCTCGCACAACTGCTGCAGGCCCGTGGTCTGCGCGGCGGCGCGACCCATGGCGGCACGATGCGCTTCCTGGTGACCGACGGCGAGCAGCGCTTCGCGCGGGTCGGTCCGGTCTTCCTCGGGCGGCCGATCAGCGCCGCCGAGGTCGATCGCGTGAACCTGTGAGCCGCCGCGACGGCTTCAGGCGGCGCCCCTGATCCCATGCCGCTCAGGCTGGCAGCTCGTAGGGCAGGGGAATCTGCATGCTCTGCAGGCGCCGCAGTCCCCGGGCATCGCCGGAGTCCGGGGCAGCGTCCCCGGATTGCGCGGCGCCCGGCAGCGTGGTCACCGCCAGGAATTCCTGCCCACCGTCATCGATGGCACCGGCCAGTACGAGCTGGGCCCGTCTGCCGTCGCCGAGCATTACCCGATCGCCCGGTGACAGCGGTGATTCGCTGTCGGTGTGGAACAGCTGCATGCGTCGCTTCACCTGCCCGCGGAAGTGCGTGCGGGCGATGATCTCCTGCCCGGTGTAGCAGCCTTTCTCGAAGGAGATTGCGCCAATGGCATCCAGATTGAGCATCTGCGCGACGAACTCCCCGGAGGTGCCGGACAACACCTCGGGCAGGCCGGCCTCGATGTTCTCCACCTGCCACTCGGCACCGGATTCCGTATGGCCCTGGGGCAGCGGTTCGCCGCGCGGTGCCAGGATCAGCTGGCGCAAGCCGGCACGGTCCAGCGGCAGGTGCAGGCGGGTCGATGCTGCAGCCTCGGCGTCGGGCCCGGTCAGACCGTAGATGCGCCAGCTGCCACTGGCATCTGCAAGCCTGACCCGTGAGCGCAGTACATAGCGATTGAGCTGGGTGCGCACCCGATCCGCGATTTCTGCCGGCAGGACGAGCAGCACCTGATCGCTGCCCAGGTGAAACAGGCGCAGCAATGCCAGGCAACGGCCCTGCGGGTTGTGCAGGCCGGCCAGCATGGCGCCGCGCTGTTCCAGCAACTGTATGTCCTGCGAGAGCTGGCCCTGCAGGAAGGCGACGGTGTCGGCGCCGCGCACTGCCAGTGCGGTGAGATCCTCGAGCGGCGTGATGGCGAGATCAGGCATCGGCAATTCCCCAATTCTGGCACAATACATGCCCATGCAGCCTTTGGCAGAACACTCCGACACTGCCGTCGCCAGGGACACGCCCGTGGAACCTGAGGCGAAGCGCAGACCGCAGGTTCCCGAGCTTAACGGTCCGTCCGGCCCCGAGCCCACGCGCTTTGGCGATTGGGAGCGGCGCGGACGCTGCATCGATTTCTAGAGCCCGCAGAACATGGCACAGCGACCGCTTTCCCCGCATCTTGGCATCTACCGCTTCGCGTACACGATGGCGAGTTCGATCTTCCATCGCGCGACGGGTCTGCTGATGAGCGCCGGATTGCTGCTGCTGGTCGCCTGGCTGATGTCGGTGGCCTCCGGAGCGGACAGCTACGCGGCGATGACCGGCTGCCTGTCGGGCTGGCCAGGCCGTGTCGCGCTGGGTCTGGTGCTGCTGGCCTTCTGTTATCACTTCGCCAATGGCATCCGGCACTTGCTGTGGGATGCCGGCATTGGTCTGGAGCGCGCTGCGGCGCGCCTGTCAGCGCGGCTGGTTTTTGCGGCGGCCCTGGTTGGTGCCGCCCTGCTGCTGTATGTGTTCTTTGGGCGCGGGGGCGTGCAATGAGCGACTCTGCCCAGGCCCTTTCCAGGGTGCTCGGGCGCGGGTCCGCGCACGAGGGCGCGCATCACTGGCGCGCACAACGTCTCACCGCCATCGCGTTGTTGCTGCTGGGCGCCTGGTTCGTGGGCGCGCTGGCGTTGCTGCCGGATTACGGCTTCCAGACGGTGCACGCCTGGGCCGCCGGCACGTGGCACGCCGTGCTGCTTGCGCTGTTTGCCGCTGCCGCATGCTGGCACTCGCAGCTGGGTGTGCAGGTGGTCATCGAGGACTACGTGCACGGCTGGCTGCGTCCGGCCGCCCTGGTGTTGTCCGGCTTCGTTCACGTGTTGCTGGCCGCGCTGGCATTGTTCGCGATCGTGCGCATCGCACTGGGAAGCTAGCACCATGGCGGCCTACACCTTCATCGATCACACGCACGACGTACTGGTAGTCGGTGCAGGCGGCGCGGGATTGCGCGCCACGCTTGGACTGGCCGAAGCGGGTTTGACCACGGCCTGCATCACCAAGGTGTTTCCGACGCGCAGCCACACGGTGGCAGCCCAGGGCGGCATCAGCGCCTCGCTGGCCAACATGGGCGAGGATGACTGGCGCTGGCACATGTACGACACCGTCAAGGGTTCGGACTGGCTGGGCGACCAGGACGCGATCGAATTCATGTGCAAGGAAGCCCCGGCCGCGGTCATCGAGCTCGAGCACTATGGCGTGCCGTTCTCGCGCACACCGGAAGGGCGCATCTACCAGCGGCCGTTCGGCGGCATGACCACCCACTACGGCAAGGGCGTGGCGCAGCGCACCTGCGCGGCGGCCGACCGTACCGGCCATGCGATGCTGCACACGCTGTACCAGCAGTCCCTGAAGCATCAGGCCGAGTTCTATATCGAGTTCTTCGCGCTCGACCTGATTTTCGAGAGAGGTCAATGCCGCGGTGTGGTCGCGCTCGATCTGGCGACCGGCCAGCTGCATCGTTTCCGCGCACACATGACCATCCTGGCCACCGGCGGCTATGGTCGCGCATATCTTCTCGTGCACTTCCGCGCATACCTGTACCGGCGACGGCGGCGGCATGGTGCTGCGTGCCGGCCTGCCATTGCAGGACATGGAATTCGTGCAGTTCCACCCGACCGGCATCTATGGGTCGGGCTGCCTGATCACGGAAGGCGCGCGGGGAGAAGGCGGGTATCTGACCAACTCCAAGGGCGAGCGCTTCATGGAGCGCTACGCACCGAACGCCAAGGACCTGGCCTCGCGCGACGTGGTGAGTCGCGCCATGACGGTGGAGATGCGCGAGGGGCGCGGCGTGGGCGAGCATGCCGACCACATTCACCTGCACCTGGAGCACCTGGGTCCGGAGGTGATTCACGAACGCCTGCCGGGCATCGCCGAGACGGCGAAGATCTTCGCCGGTGTGGACGTGACGCGCGAGCCCATCCCGGTGCTGCCCACCGTGCACTACAACATGGGCGGCATTCCCTGCAATTACCACGGCGAAGTGGTCAACGGCTCGGCGGCGAATCCGGATACGGTGGTGGCCGGCCTGATGGCGGTGGGCGAGGCGGCCTGCGTGTCGGTGCATGGCGCGAACCGGCTGGGTTCGAACTCGCTGCTTGATCTGGTGGTGTTCGGCCGGGAGGCGGCCCGGCACTGCGCCACCGTCGTCAAGCCGGGCAACGCGCACGCGCCGTTGCCGGCCGATGCGGCCGACCATGCGGTGGCGCGGCTGGACAGGTTGCGCCATGCCAGCGGCGAGCGTCCCACGGCGGCGATCCGTCTGGAGATGCAGCGCATCATGCAGCGCGATGCGGCGGTGTTCCGCACTGCACAGTCCCTGCAGGAAGGTGTCGCCAGGCTGGCGGCAACGTTTGCCAGCTTCGCCGATGTCGGCGTCACGGACCGCAGCCTGATCTGGAACACCGATCTGATCGAGACCATGGAACTGGAAAACCTGCTGCTGCAGGCCACCGCGACCATCGTTTCGGCCGAGAACCGGCACGAGAGCAGGGGCGCGCACGCGCGCGAGGACTTCCCCGACCGGGATGACACCAACTGGCTCAAGCACACGCTGAGTTGGGTCAAGCCCGATGGCGCCACGCAGCTGGCCTACCGGCGCGTGCATATGAACACGCTCACGCGTGACGTGGAAACCGTGCCCCTGAAGGCGAGAACCTACTGATGGTGCAGCTGAGGCTTCCGCCCGGGTCGCGGATCAATCGCAACGGCAGGCAGTTCAAGGCGCCGGCCGGAGCAACGAAGCCGCGCGTGTTCCGCATCTACCGCTTCGACCCGGACAGCGGCGAGCGCCCGCGCGTGGACACCTACGAGGTCGACATGGCGGCCTGCGGCCCGATGGTTCTGGACGCGCTGATCAAGATCAAGAACGAGATCGACCCGACGCTGTCTTTCCGGCGCTCGTGCCGCGAGGGTATCTGCGGCAGTTGCGCGATGAACATCGACGGGGTGAACACGCTGGCCTGCATCAAGGCCTGTGATGACATCAAGTCCTCCGAGGTGAAGATCTATCCCTTGCCGCACATGCCGGTGGTGAAGGATCTGATTCCGGATCTGACGCAGTTCTACGCCCAGTACGCGGCGGTCAAGCCGTGGCTGGCCGCGCGTTCTCCGGCGCCCACCGATCGGGAGCGCTACCAGTCCAAGGAAGATCAGGAAAAGATCGACCGGCCCTCGGCCTGCATCCTGTGCGCATGCTGTTCCACGTCGTGCCCGAGCTACTGGTGGAATTCGGACCGCTATCTGGGCCCGGCCGCATTGCTGGCGGCCTACCGGTGGATCATCGATTCGCGTGACGATGCCACCGGGGAGCGGCTCGATCAGCTGGAGGATCCGTTCCGGCTGTATCGCTGCCACACCATCATGAACTGCACCGAGGCCTGCCCCAAGGATCTGAATCCGGCGCGCGCCATCGCGGATATCAAGCGCATGATCGACCAGCGGCGCAATTGACGTGGACGGCGAGGCAGGGCGTCTGGCCTGGCGCTGCCGCCGCGGCATGAAGGAACTGGATGTCGTGCTCGGGCGCTATCTGCGCGAGCGCTGGCCGGACGCGGACGGTTCAGAAAGAGCCCAATTCGAGCGGATTCTGGAGTTGCCTGATCCGCAGCTGGCGGCGTATCTGTTGGGCCGTGAAAGCGTTCCTGATCAGGCTCTGGGCGAAATGCTGGAACGGTTGCGTCAGGATGCTGCCGGGAATGTGGCGCGAGGCGCCCGCCAGGCTGCGTCCGGTTCCTGAGACACTGCAGCTGGTATTGCGCCCGTCGCGGCGCCTGCGCATGGCGCGACGCGTGCTGCTGGGATTGATCGCGCTCTACATTGTCGAGCTGTGCCTGCGGCGCCATCTGGTTGCTGCGGCGCTGGTGGTGCTCATCGCCGCTATCGGCCTGTGGCCTGCCCGCAGCAACCGGCCGCGGGCCCTGCGGATCGAGTCCGGTGGGAGCCTGTGGCTGCAATGGCACAACGGAACCTGGGAGCCGCAGCTGCTGAGCGCTGCCAGCGTGCTGTTCAGCGCTCATTTGCTGTTGGTCCTGCGGGGCAAAGGGCAGGTCCGACGCTTGCTGCTGGGGCCGGACAATGTGGCTCCCCACGAGCTGGCAGTCCTGCGGCGGCGCCTGCGGGCCGGCCCGGCCCGTGGCGCGAGTGCGTTACACTCGGTGGCAGCCCCCGGCAGCCATTCCTCCTCAGAGTTCCCTTGAAACACTTCACTTTAAGGCTCTCAGCAGCGCTGAAAGGCGAACTTTTCGCCCCAGCCGGGGTCCATGCTGATGACACGCCTGGTTGCAAGGCGCCGCGGGCTGGGGACAGCGGATGAGCCCGGATACCGGTGATCTGGCGCTGGTCCAGCGGGTTCAGAAGGGCGACAAGTCGGCCTTCGACCTGCTGGTGCGCAAATACCAGCACAAGGTCGTGAAGCTGGTGTCGCGCTACATGCGTGACCCGGCCGATGCGGAGGACGTAGCACAGGAGGCATTCATCAAGGCGTATCGGGCTCTGCCCCAGTTTCGCGGGGACAGCGCCTTCTACACCTGGCTGTACCGGATAGCGATCAACACGGCCAAGAACGCGCTGTTGTCGCGTGATCGCAATCCGGTGGAGTTCGACCTCGATCTGCAGAACATCGAGGAGTCCAGTGCGATGCAGGCGCGGCTGGCCGACCCGGATACACCGGAGAGCCTGCTGGCCACCGAAGAGATACGCGAAACAGTGAATCGGGCAATCGAGGCCCTGCCCGAGGATCTGCGCACAGCCATCGTGCTGCGCGAACTGGAGGGTCTGAGTTACGAGGACATCGCTGCGGCGATGGAATGTCCGGTGGGTACGGTGCGTTCGCGGATCTACCGTGCGCGCGAGGCGATCGACCGGAAGCTGGCGGACGTGTTCGAAGGCGGCCTGGGCCGCGCTGAGGAGTCGGGATGAGTGAGCAGGAACAGATCAGTCAATTGTCGGCACTGTTCGATGGCGAGCTGCCGTCGCAGCAGGCAGAGATGGTGATCCGCCGGGCGCTGAAGGATCCCGCCATGCGTGCCCGCTGGGAGCGCTATGCGGTCATTGGTGCCTGCATGCGCGGTGATCTGGCAGCTCCGCGCACCGCAGGGGGTGTGGCTGAGCGCGT
The DNA here is from genome assembly GCA_963812195.1 of uncultured Gammaproteobacteria bacterium. Lineage (GTDB taxonomy): Bacteria > Pseudomonadota > Gammaproteobacteria > Steroidobacterales > Steroidobacteraceae > ZC4RG30. The sequence continues at coordinate 214,919 of CAWEUI010000001.1, read as the reverse complement.
GCGCGCGCGGCTGGCATCCGAAGCGGACATCCTGGCGCCGGTGGCCATCGCCGGTGGGCGGCGCCCTGGTGGCCGGGTCATGAACAGCTTCTTTGGGCGCAGCGCCATGGGCGGCGCGATCGCCGCGGCGGTGGCGGTAATGGCGGTGTTCGTCGTACGTTCGATCGGTCCGGGGCTTGGCACTACCGGCGCGATGATTGCGCAGGACACAGCTGCCGGCGAGGATGCCATCCCGAACCTGATCGCGGTCGAGCCTGCCGCGAATGATTCTGCGCCGCGCAGCTACACCACTCCGGGTGAAAATGCTCCCGCGGCTGACGCCCTGCTCAACCAGCAGCCGCTTGCCCACTATGTGGTTGCCCACAGCGAACAGGCAGCTTCCTCGTTTGGATTCAGCAGCGACCTGACGCAGGGAGCGGTGGACATGACCGAGGACGAGATCAGGGCGCACCGCTGAGAAGCGCCCGGGTACATATGCGGGACGGTTGGTTTTCCTTGCGGGTCGGGCGCCTCATTGCGCCGCTGGCAGCGATGCTGCTGGCGGGCATTGCGTACGCCGGCACACCCGTGGACCCGGCCACCGGCTGGATCCTGCGCATGAACCGGGCGCTTGCCACGAGCAACTACGAAGGCGTGCTGGTCCAGCAGATTGGTCAGCACCGCGAAGTGTTCCGCATCGTCCATCGGGTGCAGGACAAACACATGAACGAGAGGGTCGCCGTGGTCTCGCCCGGGGGCGAGGGGCGCGAGTTCGTGCGCAACGGCAGCGAGTGGATCGCCTACTACCCGGGGCACCGCGTTGCGTTGGTGGAAACGCGCAACCGCAGCTACGGATTCCTGATTGCGCTGAACGGCATCAACGCCCAGTCAAGGCGCCACTACACGATTTCCGATGGCGGCGAGGCGCCGCTGGACGGTTGGACGGCGCGGCAGATATCCATCGAGCCGCGCGACGACCTGCGCTATGGCTACCGTTTCTGGCTGGACACGAAGACTGCGTTGCCGCTGAAGACGCAACTGGTGGCCCGTTCCGGCGAGGTGATCGAGGAGATCTCCTTTCTTACACTCACCTTGCCCGACTCCATCGCCGACTCGCATCTGAAACCCGAATTCGACGCCACGCATTTTCACTGGATGCGCCGTGACACGCCCATGTACACGCCGGGGCTGAAATCCGCGCCGCAACCGAACGGCGCGCTGATGCCGGCGGGATTCCGGGTCCGGATCTTCAACAGTCCCGAGGAAGAGGCCAATGCTCCCGGGCCGCGCACGCGTTTCATCGTTTCTGATGGCATATCGTGGGTGTCGGTGTTCGTCGAAACGGACGACGACAAGCCGGCATCCGCGGGGGCGGCGGGCAAAGGGGCAGGCGCAGGCCAGAAGCAGATACCCGGCGCCCGTCCTGATGGCGTGGTCGTGATGGGGTCGCTTGCCACCTACGTGGCGCGGCCCGACGGGTTCAAGGTAACGGTCGTGGGCGAAGTGCCGCCTCCCACGGCGCGGCTCATCGCCGAGGCCTTCCAGCCTGAATAGCAATTCCCGACTGATTCTGCTGTCCCGACCCGACTGCGGCCTGTGCGAGGAATTTGCCCGCGAACTGCAGCAGCTGGCCTCTGAAGTCGAATTGCCCCCCTGTGAGGTTGTGGACGTGGACAGCGATCCGGAGCTGGCGCGCCGTTACGGCCTGGATATTCCGGTGCTGCTCTGGGATGGCGTGAAGGTCTGCCAGCACGTGCTGGATCGCGACGAGCTGCGGCGCCTGCTGCGCACGCGCTGACTTGCCCCCCGCCTGTGCGTGCGCTGCGGTAGAATCCCGCCCCTTTGCTTTCCCGCCGTCGCGCGCCGATGCCCGAGCAGCCCACACAGTCCGCCAATACCCGCCTGATGGGCGGCATCCGCAACTTCTCCATCATTGCTCACGTGGACCACGGCAAGTCCACGTTGGCGGATCGCCTCATACAGATCTGCGGCGGCCTGGCCTTGCGGGAGATGCAGCAGCAGGTGCTGGACAACATGGCGCTGGAGCGCGAACGCGGCATCACGATCAAGGCCCAGAGCGTTACGTTGTTCTACGACGCCAGGGACGGGCAGCGCTATCAACTGAATCTGATCGATACGCCGGGTCACGTGGATTTCTCCTATGAAGTCTCCCGCAGTCTGGCGGCTTGTGAGGGCGCGTTGCTGGTGGTCGATGCCGCGCAGGGTGTGGAGGCGCAGAGCGTGGCCAACTGCTATACCGCCCTGGAGCAGGGGCTGGAGGTGGTGCCGGTACTCAACAAGATCGATCTGCCTTCTGCCGATCAGGACCGGGTAATCAGGGAAATCGAGGAGATCATCGGCATCGAGGCGCAGGATGCCGTGCGCGTTTCGGCGAAAACCGGCGAGAACGTGCCCGAGCTGCTCGAAACGCTGGTAAAGCGGATCCCCGCGCCGAAAGGCGATCCGGACGGGCCGGTGCAGGCGCTGATCATCGATTCCTGGTTCGACAACTATGTCGGCGTGGTGTCGCTGGTGCGTGTGGTCAACGGCACGCTCAGGAGCGGGGAAAAGATACGCGTGATGTCCACGGGTCGCTCCCACCTGGTCGACAAGCTGGGCCGCTTCATGCCCAAGTCCACCGTATTGCCGCAGCTTGCGGCCGGAGAGGTCGGGTTTGTCATCGCAGGAATCAAGGAAATCGACGGTGCGCCGGTCGGCGATACCATCACGGGCGAGTCACGGCCGGCCGCTGCGCCCCTGCCGGGATTCAAGAAGGTCCAGCCACGGGTGTTTGCCGGTGTCTTTCCCGTCAAGACCGAGGACTATGAGGCCTTCAGGGACGCGCTTGCCAAGCTGCGACTGAACGATTCGGCGCTGCATTACGAGCCGGAAGTCTCCACTGCCCTGGGTTTTGGCTTTCGCGTGGGTTTTCTCGGTCTGCTGCACATGGACATCGTGCAGGAGCGCCTGGAGCGAGAGTACGACCTGGAGTTGATCACCAGCGCGCCGACCGTAATCTACGAAGTGGCAAAGACCGACGGGAGCGTCGAGTATGTGGACAATCCGTCCAGATTGCCTGCGCAGAACCTGATCGCGGAACTGCGCGAGCCGGTGATCACGGCCAACATACTGGTGCCGCCGGAGCACGTGGGCGCTGTACTGCAGCTGTGCGCCGAGAAGCGCGGCGTGCAGAAGAAGATGCTCTATCTGGGCACGCAGGTTTCACTGCAATACCAGCTGCCGCTGGCCGAAGTGGTGCTCGACTTCTTCGACCGCCTGAAGAGTGCCAGCCGGGGCTTTGCGTCCTTCGACTACGAGTTCAGTCATTTCCAGGCTGCGCCGCTGGTGAGGCTGGACATACTGATCAACGGCGACAGGGTGGACGCGTTGTCGATCATCGTGCATAAGGACTCGGCCTATCAGCGCGGCCGGGAGCTGGTGGACAAGATGCAGGAACTTATTCCCCGGCAGATGTTTGAAGTGGCGGTGCAGGCTACCATTGGGTCCCACGTGATCGCGCGGGCCACCGTGAAAGCGCTGCGCAAGAACGTTCTGGCCAAGTGCTACGGCGGAGATGTGTCGCGCAAGCGCAAACTTCTGGAAAAGCAGAAGGAAGGCAAGAAACGCATGAAGCAGCTGGGGTCCGTGGAGATTCCGCAGGAGGCTTTCCTGGCTGTGCTGAAAGTCGGCAAGAAGTAGGGCGTGGCTGCCGGTCCGAATGGCGGCGGCGGTCGTTCTCCCAACGCAAGGTAGGGCAACGTGTTCGATCAGATCCTTCTCGTATTGTCGTGGCTGCTGCTTCCGGTCCTGGTAGTCGTCGTGATCGACGACTGGTTTCTGCGTCCGCGGCGGCGGCTGGCGGCCCTGCCCGCACAGGTGGTCGACCCTCCATGGCTGGACTGGCTGTACAACCTTCTGGTGCTGCTGCTGATTGCCGGGGCGCTGCATCTGGTGCGTTCCGAGCGTCTGGATTTCGCGCTGGCGCTGGTGGTCATCTCGGTGGTGGGCGGTGCCATATGGGCGCTGGATGTATGGGTGTTCCGGCCGGCGCGCGACCGCGCGGCGCTGGCCGTCGGCAAGGATCCCCTTGCGGTGCCAGAGCCCGGCGTCGTCGATTACGCCCGCAGCATGGTGCCGGTCGTGGTGTTCGTGCTGGTGCTGAGGTCCTTTCTGTTCGAGCCTTTCCGCATACCCTCGGATTCGATGATGCCCACGCTGCAGGACGGTGACTTCATCCTGGTGAACAAGTTCGCCTATGGGTTGCGACTGCCCGTGCTGAACACCAAGATCCTGGGCATAGGCGAGCCCAAACGCGGCGATGTGGTGGTGTTCCGCTATCCACCGGATCCGTCCATCAACTACATAAAGCGCGTGGTGGGCCTTCCCGGAGATCGTGTGAAGGTGCTCTCGGACCGGGTCTACGTAAACGGCGTGCCGCTGGAGGAAAAGTCACTGGGAAGGTACTCCGACAGCTGCTACGAAAACATGCGGCTTTCGGAAGTCCACGCCGGCAAGCATGTGTTCCATGCGCTGTCCTGCCTGACACCGGACTTCCTGGCGGGACCGCCTCTTCCCGGCTGCAATCGCCACATCGATCGGGGCTACATATGTGATGAAACCACCCCGCCATTGGCCGGGCCCGGCGTGGTGGATCACGGCGATGTGGACGAAGTCACGGTTCCGGCTGGCAACTACCTCATGATCGGCGATAATCGCGACAACAGCGAGGACAGCCGTTACTGGAATGACGGACATTGGGGTTTCGTGCCGGAGGCAAATCTGGTCGGTAGTGCGCGGCGCGTGTGGTTCAATTTCGACTACACGCGGCACCCGTGGATTACCTGGAGCCGGATCGGCAAGAAGATCGACTAGTGACTTCGGGCAGGAGAGGCTTCTTTATGCGCAGTCGTCAAACGGGGATCACGTTCATCGGCTGGTTGGTGCTGCTGGTCCCGGTGGCCATTCTTGCGTTTGCCGGAATCAAGCTGGCGCCTCTCTACATGACGCAGTTCAAGGTGGCAAAAGTGCTGCAGCAGACGGCCGACACCACGCGTGGAGATTCCATTCTGTCGCCGACGGGTGTGCGCAACGAGCTGGAGCGTCGCCTGGACATCGAGAGCGTCGACTATCCGACGCCGGACGACATCACCATCGAGCGGGATGACGGCAACTGGGTGATGGTCGCCGACTACACGCGCGAGACCTCGCTGTTCGGCAACGTCTCGCTGCTGGTGCATTTCTACAAACGTGTGGTGCTGCAATAGATCCTGCAGGTGACGATGGCTGCGCCGCAGGTCAATGACGGCGCCCGGGACGAGGCGCTGGCCGCGTGGCTGCGTGCGCTCATCGGACGGGATCCGCAGCGGCTGGATCTGTGCCGCACCGCGTTGACCCATCGCAGCGCTCACTCCGACAACAATGAACGACTCGAATTCCTGGGCGATGCGGTGCTGGGCGTGGTGATCGCCGAGGAGCTGTTCCGCCGCTTCCCCGGAGCCAGCGAGGGTACCTTGAGCCGGTTGCGCTCGCGGCTGGTCAGTACCGGTCCGCTGGCGGCCGTCGGCCTGTCGATCGGCATCGGACCCATGCTGCGACTGGGTAGCGGCGAGCTGCGTTCCGGCGGCTTTCGCCGTGAGTCCATACTGGCGGATGCCACCGAGGCGTTATTCGGTGCGATCTATCTGGCCGGCGGCGTCGAGGCCGCGCGCGAGCTGATCCTGTCCGTGTACCAGGACCGGCTGGACGAGTTGCGGCCGGAGGCGGAGCTCAAGGATTCCAAGACGCGGCTGCAGGAGTTGCTGCAGGGCAGGGGCGAGCAATTGCCGGCGTATGTTCTGGAGGGCGCCTCGGGCGAACCGCACGAACAGGTATTTGCCGTCCGGTGTCAGGTCAGCCTCGCAGGCGGCAGTGAGATTCATGCTGCGGGCAGTGGTTCCAGTCGTCGGCGGGCCGAACAGCAGGCTGCGGCCGGTGTGCTGGAGCAGCTCGACGCAAGGTGGCGCGCATGAGCGCGCACCCGGTGGGTTGGCGCGCATGAGCGCGCACCGCTTCGGTTTTGTGGTGTTGCTGGGGCGCCCGAACGTGGGCAAGTCCACGCTGCTCAATGCACTTATCGGGCACAAGGTCTCCATCGTGAGCCCCAAGCCGCAAACGACCCGCCATCGCGTGCTCGGATTGGTGAACCTGCCGGACGCGCAGATCGCCTTCGTCGATACGCCCGGTCTGCACCGACAGGCTCAGCGGGCGCTGAATCGCGCCATGAACCGCACCGCGGCTGCCGCTGCGCTGGATGCCGACCTGGTCGTACTGGTCACAGAGGCCCTGCGCTTCGGCGACGAAGACGAGCTGGCGTTGCTGCGGGCCCGGGAATCCGGCCGCCCCGTCATCGCGGTAGTCAACAAGGTGGATACGGTACAGCCGCGCGAGAAGCTGCTGCCCTGGCTGGCCCAGTTCGCCACCCGGCATGAGTTCGCCGACATCGTGCCGGTGTCGGCGCTGCAGCCGCGGGATGTGAGCCACCTCGCGCAGGTCATCACCAGTCATCTGCCCGAATCACAGGCAATGTTCCCCGCGAATCAGCTCACCGATCGCAGCGAGAACTTCCGCATCGCCGAGGTCATTCGCGAGAAGCTCACGCTGGAACTGCACGAGGAGCTGCCCTACGGCATCGCGGTCGAGGTGGAGGGTACCGGCGAGGAAGCTGATGGACAGCTCACGGTCTCGGCCGTGATCTGGGTGGACCGCCCCGGGCAGAAACCCATAGTGATCGGCGCCGGGGGAGGGCGCCTCAAGCGGGTCGGCAGCGCCGCACGACGCGAACTCAATGAGCTTCTGGGGCGGCGCCTGCATCTGCAGCTCTGGGTGAAAGTGCGAGAGGACTGGGCCGACAGCGCCAAGGCGTTGCGGCAGCTGGGTATGGAGTAACGCACTTGCAGCGCGTCGAGCACACTCAGGCGTACGTGCTGCACCAGCATCCGTGGGGCGACGCGGGGCGCGTGGTGGAACTGTTTTCGCGCGATCATGGGCGCCTGGCGGTGTTCGCGCGCGGCGTGCGAGGCGTCCAGGCGCGTCTTGCGCCGGTGCTGCAGCCATTCGTGCCGTTGCTGGTGTCCTGGGCCGGGCGCGGGGAGGCGCCGCGGCTGACCGGTGCGGAGATTCACCATGCCGCGAGGTCCGACCTGCCCATGCCGCGTGCGCGGCTGATGTCGGCCTGGTACGTATCGGAGCTGGTGCTGACATTGACGGCCCGGCATGATCCGCAGCCGGAGTTGTTTGCGCATTACGCCCAGGCGCTGGCCGATCTGCGTCGCGACACCGAACAGGAGCGCACCCTGCGCCTGTTCGAAAAGAGATTGCTGGATGTGCTGGGATATGGGGTCGCCGGACTGGACGAGGTCCGATTTGACGATCCGGCGGAGCTGGCCCGGGTACGCCCGGTACTCAAGGCCGGCGTGGCGCGCTGCCTGGAGGGTCGCCCGCTGCGGACACGGACCGTGGCCCTGTCACTGCGCGAATTCGGACGCGCGCGTGGAGCAAATGGAGCATAGATGAGTGACTTCACACCCATGAAGCTGGGGGTCAATGTCGATCACGTCGGCACGGTGCGCAACGCGCGGCGGGCCCGCCATCCGGATCCGGTGCATGCGGCGCTGCTGGCCGAGCAGGCCGGCGCGGACAGCATCACCATGCACCTGCGGGAGGATCGCCGCCACATCATCGATCGGGATCCGTTCACGCTGGTGACGCTGATGCGCACGCGGCTGAATCTGGAGATGGCGGTGACGCCGGAAATGCTGGCGATCGCCCAGAGAATGCGGCCGTCGGACTGCTGCCTGGTGCCGGAGAAGCGCGAGGAGGTCACCACCGAGGGCGGGCTGGATGTCGTGTCCGGGCAATCGCAGCTGCAGGACGCGGTTGCCGAGTTGTCCGCAGTGGGCATCCGTGTGTCGCTGTTCATCGATCCGGACATGGCGCAGATACGTGCGGCGCGCGCAGTGGGCGCGCCGGTGATCGAGCTGCACACCGGCACTTACGCGGACAGCGATGGGGCCGGTCGCGCCCGGGAACTGGAGCGCCTGCGCGGCGCGGCGCGGCAGGCCGCCCAGCTTGGTCTGACAGTGCATGCCGGGCATGGCCTGGACTATCACAACGTGCAACCGGTGGCGGCCATTCCCGAGATCGTGGAACTGAACATCGGATTTGCCATCATCGGTCGTGCCGTCTTTACCGGGCTGGCCGAGGCGGTGCGGGAAATGAAGTCACAGATTGCGGCTGTGCGCAGATGAACTATCTGGTCTTCGACATCGAGACCATTCCCGATGTGGACTACGGCAGGCGGGCGCTGGGCCTGGGCGAGCTGGCCGATTCGGAAGTCGCCAACGCGATGTTCGCGCTGCGACGGGCAAAGAGCGGCGGGGAGTTTCTGCCCCTGGCGCAGCACCGCGTAGTGGCCATAGCCTGCGCATTGCGGCGCGGTGATTCCCTCAAGGTGTGGAGCCTGGGCGATGCGGATAGCGGCGAGCGCGAGCTGCTCGAGCGCTTCTTCGACGGCGTCGAGCGATACACGCCGGACCTGGTGTCCTGGAATGGCGGTGGCTTCGACCTGCCGGTGATGCATTACCGCTGCATGCTGCATGGTGTGCGCGCGGCCCGCTACTGGGAAACCGGCGAGGAGGACAGTTCGTTTCGTTTCAACAACTACCTGTCCCGGTATCACTGGCGCCACCTCGATCTGATGGACGTACTGGCCGGATTCCAGCCGCGCGGTGGCGCTGCGCTGGCAGACGTGGCCGCCCTGCTGGGCCTGCCGGGCAAGATGGGATTCTCGGGCAGCCAGGTGTGGGGCGCCTTCCTGGCCGGCGACATCGATGGCATACGCCGCTACTGCGAGACCGATGTGCTCAATACCTATCTGGTCCTGCTGGCTTTCGAGCGCATGCGTGGGCGCCTGGAGCCGGAGGGCCATGCGGCCGAGATTCAGCGCGTGCGGCAGTTGCTGGCCGCTTCGGGCGAACCTCACCACCGCGAGTTCCTGCAGCAGTGGCCAGAGCCCGCGCCCCGCTGAGCCAGATCGCCACCGGACACATCGCCGCGCTGAACAGCGAAGGCTGGGGCGTGGTCCGCGCAACCGACGCGGGCAGGACCGTGTTCGTCGCCGGGGCGTTGCCGGGCGAACTGGTGGAGTACCGGGTGCGGCGGCGTTCGCGCAATCACGATCAGGCCGAGCTGGTCACGGTGCTGGAGGCCGCGCCGGAGCGGGTGGCGCCGGGTTGCGCGCACTTTGCAACCTGTGGTGGTTGCGTATTGCAGCACCTGGCGCCCGAATCCCAGCTCGTGGTGAAAGACCGCGAACTGCGCGAAACCCTGCGTCGCATCGGCAAGGTCGAACCGCGTAACTGGCTGCCACCTCTTGGCGGCCAGTCCTGGGGCTACCGGCGCCGCGCGCGCCTTGGCGCGCGCTTCGTGCACGCCAAGGCCCGTTCGCTGGTCGGCTTTCGGGAACGGATGAGCAGTTACGTGGCGGAAGTCGAGCGCTGCGAGGTGCTGCGGCCCGAGGTGGGCGCGTTGGTCGGTGAGCTGGGTCGCCTGCTGACCGCGCTGTCCATTGCCGAACGGATCCCGCAGATCGAGGTGGCGGTGGGTGACAACGGCACGGTGCTGGTACTGCGCGTGCTGGAGTCGCCGTCCGATGCCGATCGCGACAAACTGCTTGAATTCGAGCACTCGCACGATCTGCGCATCCTGTTGCAGGCCGGCAGACCCGACCAGCTGGAACCGCTGGCCGGTGGCAAGCCGGCGCTGTGGTACGAACTGCCGGCATACGGGTTGAAGCTGGACTTCGAGCCGGCGGATTTCATCCAGGTCAACGGGGCGATGAACCGCTTGCTGGTTGATCGCGTGCTGGAGTTGCTGGAGGTATCGCCGCAGGATCGCGTCCTGGACCTGTTCTGCGGGCTCGGCAACTTCACCTTGCCGCTGGCGCGGCGCACCGCCTTCGTGCTGGGTGTCGAGGCCGATGCGGGATTGATTGCGCGGGCCCAGGCCAACGCCGGGCGCAACGGGATCACCAATGCGCGCTTCGCGGCGGGGGATCTGGCGGGCCCGGAGGCTGTCGAGCGCTGCCTGAACCTGGCCGGGTCCGGCAGGTACTCGAAGGTGCTGCTCGACCCGCCGCGAACCGGGGCGCTGGATGTGCTGCCGGCGCTGGCCCGACTGGCGCCCGGCCGGCTCGTCTATGTGTCCTGCCATCCGGCGACCCTGGCCCGCGACCTCGGAATTCTTGTGTCGCAGCACGGATTCACGCTGCACAGCGCGGGTATTGTGGATATGTTTGCCCATACCAGCCACGTGGAGTCCATCGCGGTGCTGGACGGGCCGCAGGGAGTTACCAAGCGCGCATGAGTCTGGGGCCATTGATGGTCGATGTGGCGGGCCGGGAGCTCAGTGCGGAGGACCGCGAAGTGCTGCGCCATCCGCTGGTCGGCAGCGTCATCCTGTTCACCCGCAACTTTCAGGATCCGCAGCAGCTGGCCGCGCTGGTGTCCGAGATACGGGCATTGCGCGCACCGCCGCTGTTGGTCGCGGTGGATCACGAGGGCGGGCGGGTGCAGCGCTTCCGCGAGGGGTTCTCGGTGCTGCCGGCGGCGCGGCGCATCGGCCAGGAGTTCGACCTGGATCCCGGCCAGGGTCTGGTGATGGCGCGCCAGCTGGCGTGGCTGATGGCCGCCGAATTGCGCGCGGTGGGCATCGACTTCTCCTTTGCACCCTGTGTGGATCTGGACTACGGGGTGTCGGAAATAATCGGTGATCGCGCCTATCACGGTGACGCGCAGATCGTCGCCCGGCTTGCGCTGGCAGCGGTGAGCGGCATGCGCGAGGCCGGCATGGCGGCTACCGCCAAGCACTTTCCGGGGCATGGCGCAGTGGTCGCCGATTCGCACCTGGCGCTGCCCGTTGACCGTCGTGAGCTGGCGGATCTGGCGCCGGACCTGATTCCGTACCGGCGCCTCATCCCCAACGAGCTGGCCGCGGTGATGATGGGCCATGTGCTGTTTCCGGCCGTGGACGAGGTGCCGGCCAGTTTCTCGCGCCGCTGGGTGGGCCAGATCCTGCGCGGTGAGCTGGATTTCCGCGGCGTGGTGTTTGCCGATGATCTGTCCATGGAAGGTGCCGGCGCGATGGGCACGGTGGTGGAGCGCGCGGAGGCCGCGCTGTCCGCAGGTTGCGATGTTCTGCCGGTGTGCAACCGACGTGACAGCGTCATCGCATTGCTGGACGGATTGAAATCCAAACCCGGTCCGGCCAGCCAGATGCGCGTGCTGCGCATGCGCGGCAAGGAGGCGCCGGCACGCGCCGAGCTGCTGGCCTCCAGTCGCTATCGGCAGGCCAGCGAGTGCCTGGCTCGCTGCGAGCGGCCACCCGAACTGACTCTGAGCTGAGATCGCCATGCCGCCACTGGACCCTGAATTCGCATTGCGTGTTCTGGACACGGCGCCAGAGGGCATTGCGATCTGTGATGCGACCCACACCGATTGCCCGGTGCAGTACGTCAATGCGGCATTCGAGCAGATGACCGGCTATGCGGCGGCCGAACTCATCGGTACCAACCTGCGTTTCCTGCAGGGCACGGATCGGGATCAGGAGGGAATCCGGCGGTTGCGCGAGGCAATCGCGCAGGGCGAATCCTGTCGCGTGCTGCTGCGCAACTACCGCAAGAGTGGCGAGTTGCTCTGGAATGAGCTGACCATACAGCCCATGCGCGATGCCGCCGGCGCTCTGACGCACTTCGTGGCGTTCTATCGCGACGCTTCGGGCAGGCTAAGTCTCGGTGACCGGTCAAACGAGGCGGTGCCCGCGTGGCTGCGCGAGGATCGCGTCACGGGCCTGGCTTCCCGGGCCTGGTTCAGGGATTTGCTGGACCGGCAGTGGCGCATCGCGCGGCGCGACGAGACGCCGTTGACCCTGGTGCTGTTCGATATCGACGCGCTGGCCACCTACAACTCCACGTTTGGCAGACCGGCCGGTGATGCCTGCCTGCGGCGCATTGCGCGCAGCATTGCCAGAGGGTTTCGCCGTGGCTCGGATCTGGTCGGCGTGTGGAGCGAAGGTTGCATTGGCGTGCTGACGGTGCATCGCGATGGCCATGGCGCACAGGCGTTGATCGACCATGCCACCGCAACGGTTCAACGTATTGCCGAGATGCGGATCCACCATCCGCGCTCGCCATTGCAGAAGTTCGTTACGGTGACTGCCGGACTTGCCACCGTGACGCCGCAACGTACCGAAGAGGAGCCGGCGCGTCTGGTTGAACGCGCGCAGGCGGCACTGCTTGAGGCCAAGCACCACATGCGCGGTGCCCTGAATCTGGCTCCGGATTAACGCTTCTGGCCGGCGTTGGTCACGATCGCCAGCACGCCCACCGCAGGCCGGTCGAAGTAGTGGATTTCGTTCAGTTTCACCCTGCGCACTTCATTCAGGGCATAGCGGCTGCCGTCGATGTCCACGGTCAGATCCAGGCCCAGGTGCAGGTACTGACCTTGCTCCAGGAAGACCTTGCCGGTGATGCCGCTGCCCAGGCCCAGCCGCGCGGCGGACACCCCGAGGCGCGAGTTCCACGCGGTCGGGCTCTGGGTCCAGGCAACATGCGCCAGCACCGTCAGGCCCGCGTTGCTCGCCAGCTTCTGGGCGGCGGAATCGAGCTTGTCGGTGGCTGCCGGCGTGAAATCGACCCGATCGTCGGGTGCGGGCGGTAGCTGTCCGGCATCCTGTGCCGGAGCGGTCTGCGGCAACGCGCCGATGTTGCTGCCGTTGCGGAAGACGAGGATTTCGACCGTGTACAGGCTCGCGGTCTGGGGCAGCGCTGCGGTAGCGCCCAGGGCAAGCAGTGCGCCCCACAACAGGCGTCGCGCGATGCGCGGCTTGGATTTCATGCCGGCATTCTAGGCAAGCTGCGGCGCCGTGTCATGGCGCGCCTGGTGTCGGCGCCAGCTGCGCCAGCAGCTCATTGGCGAGCACGTGGCGCTGTCCGGTGCTGGCGCCGCGCGCGATGCGCAGTTTGAGCGAACCCTCCAGTCGAAAGTCCGGGTCGCGCTGGATCAGGCGGATCACCGCGCCGGGGTCGATGTGATTGTGCTCCTCGAATACCACGTGGCTGGCCTGTTCGGCGACATCCAGGCGGCGTATGCCGAGCTGTCGGCACCGCAGCGCGAGGCGGGCCACGTGCAACAGGTTCTGCGCGGCCGCGGGCAGCTGGCCGAAGCGGTCGCCGATTTCGGTGTGCAGCTCGTCCAGTTCGTGCACGCCGGTGGCAGCGGCGATGCGCTTGTACAGGGCCAGGCGCGTCTGCACATCGGCGACGTAGCCGGCGGGCAGCAATGCCGGTTCATGCAGGTCGACCTCGGCGGGGGCGGCCAGGGGCCGGGCGTCGCCTGGGTCCTCACCGGCCTTCAGTGCGCGCACGGTGGCATCGAGCATGTCCAGATACATGGTCAGTCCCACTTCCGTGAGCTCGCCGCTCTGGGATTCACCCAGGAATTCGCCGGCGCCGCGAATCTCCAGATCGTGCGTCGCCAGCACGAATCCCGCGCCCAGCTCCTCCAGCGATTCGATCGCCTCGAGGCGCCGCTGCGCATCCTGCGTCAGCGCCTTGCGCGAGGGAACGATCAGGTGGGCGAAGGCGCGGTGGTGGGAGCGTCCGACACGGCCACGCAGCTGGTGCAACTGTGCCAGTCCGAGCTTGTGCGCGTGATTGATCATCATTGTGTTGGCGGTGGGTACGTCGATGCCGCTTTCGATAATGGTCGTGCACAGCAGCAGGTCGAAACGCCGGTGATAGAAATCCACCATCAATTGCTCCAGCTCGCGTTCGCGCATCTGGCCGTGCCCGATGCGGATCGTGGCCTCCGGCACGATCTGGCGCAGTTGCTCGCCGATCTTCTCGATGCTCTGGACCTCGTTGTGCACGAAGTAGATCTGCCCGCCGCGCCGCAGCTCGCGCAAGGCGGCCTCCCGGATGGCCGGCGGATGCCACTCGCCCACGGTGGTGCGGATCGCCACCCGGCCGGCCGGCGGCGTGGTGATCAGCGACAGATCGCGCAGTCCCCCCAGAGCCATGTTCAGCGTGCGCGGAATGGGCGTCGCCGTCAGGGTCAGCACATGCACCTGGGCCCGCAATGCCTTGAGCTTTTCCTTGTCGCGTACGCCGAAGCGGTGTTCTTCGTCGATGATGATCAGGCCCAGATCCTTGAAGCGCGGATCCGCGTGCAGTAGCCGGTGCGTGGCGATCAGGATGTCGATGCGGCCTGCGGTGAGCTGGGCCAGCAATTCGCGCGATTCCTTCGCCGCGCGAAAGCGCGACAGCGACTCGATGCGCACCGGCAGGTCGGCAAAGCGGTCGCGGAAGTTTGCGGCATGCTGTTCGGCGAGCAGCGTGGTGGGCACCAACACCACCACCTGGGTGCCTGCCTGTACGGCCACGAAGGCGGCCCGCATCGCCACTTCGGTCTTGCCAAATCCGACGTCGCCGCACACCACCCGGTCCATCGGCTGCTCGCCGGCCATGTCCTTGAGTACCGCGTCGATGGCATCACGCTGGTCGGCTGTCTCCTCGAAGGGGAACTCGGCGGCAAACGCGCGGTATTCGTGGTCGTCGGCCCGCAGGGAGGTGCCCTTGCGTGCCTGGCGCCGGGCATACAGGTCCAGCAACTCGGCGGCCACGTCGCGCAGTTGCTCGGCGGCGCGCTTGCGCGCCTTCGCCCACTGGTCGGTACCCAGTTTGTGCAACGGGGCGGCATCCGGCGCAGCCCCCGTGTATCTGCTGACCAGATGCAGGGCGCCAACCGGGACGTAGATCCGGTCCCCATCGGCGTATTCGATCACCAGGAACTCGCTGTCCTGGTCTGCGACCTGCATCGGGACCAGGCCGACGTAGCGGCCGACGCCGTATTGCTCGTGTACCACCGGTGCGCCGGGCGACAGGGCAGCCAGATCCCGCAGGATGGCCGCCGGGTCGAGCTGGCTGCGCCGCCGGCGCCGCTCCTGCTGCGCGCGGTGGCCGAACAGTTCGCCATCTGCCAGCAGCAGCAGGGGCGGCTCCTGGCAGGCCAGCCCGCCCACGTCCGTGGCGGTGGTCAGGGCCACGCGGGATGAGGATTCGAGAAAGTCGCGCCAGCCGGCGACCACAGTGGCATCGATGCCGGCGCCATGCAGCATTTCGTGCAAGGTCTCGCGCCGCCCCGGCGAATCGGCGCCAATCAGCACCCGACCCTCGAACTGGCTCAACAATTCGTTCAACGGCGCAAGGGGTGTCGCCGCGCGCGCGTCGAGCGCGATTGGCGGAGCAGTGCGCAGGGTCGCGGTTGCGCCGGCGTGGCCAAGTTCGACGCGTTGCGCACGCGCGATGCCTTGCTGCATCTGCGCCGGCGTGAAATACAGTTCCTCCGGGGCGAGCAGCGGGTGTTCGATGTCATGCCCCAGGTCATCGTGGCGCGCCTGGATGCCGCGCCAGATGGCTTCGAGCCGCTGCGGCAATTGCTGATCCAGCACCAGAACCGCTTCGCCCGGCAGGTAATCGAAAACGCTGGCAGTGGAATCAAAGAACAGCGGCAGGTAGAACTCGATACCGGCCGGTGCCGAGTTGGGCTTCACGCCACGGTAGATCGCCGAGCGGGTCGGGTCGCCCTCGAAGCGCGTGCGGTAGCGGCGGCGGAATTCGCGGCAGCTGTCTTCATCCAGCGCAAACTCCCTGGCCGGCAGCAGTTCCACCCGGGGTATCGTCTCCAGCGAGCGCTGGGTGTCCGGGTCGAAGTGCCGGATGCTGTCGATGACGTCGTCGAACAGGTCGATGCGCAGTGGCTGGGCGTAGCCCATCGGGAACACGTCGAACAGGGATCCGCGTACGGCAAAGTCGCCCGGTACGCCCACCTGTGCCACCGGACAATAGCCCGCGCGCGCCAGCCGTTCGGCCACGCGCGCCATGGAGAACTTCTCGCCAACGGCAAGCTGGAAACTGCGGCCGGCGATGTAGTCCACGGGCGGCAACTGTTGCAGCAGCGTTTCGGCCGCCACCAGCAGCAGCCCGCGTTCCATGGCCGGCAGGCGCGCCAGTGTCGCCACCCGCTCGGATACCAGGTCGGGCAGTGGCGAGAACTGCTCGTACGGCAGCACCTCCCAGTCCGGAAGCTGCACGATCGGCACAGCGCCACCGGCGAAGAATTCCAGCTCGCGACGCAGGCGGTCCAGGCTTCTCGCGTTGTCCGAAAGAACCACCCACAGGCGGCTGTCTGCAGCCGCGGCGGTGGCCAGCGCCAAGGCGCGTGCACTGCCTTCCAGCAGCGGCCAGTGTCGCAGGGGATGGCCCTGATCCGGGCCTGCTGGTACGGGAATCGCGCTCATCGGGGCGCGCAGCATAGCGGCGCAGCCGCGCCGGCGCAGCCCGCGTGAACCGCGAGCAGGCTAGTTGTCGGTGTTGCCGGAGCTGGCGGGGGCGGCGTCCACGACCGGCGGGGACCCGGGGATGACGCTGTCGATCACGTACTGTTTCTCGAAGTACACGATGAAGCCGTCGTAGTCCCATACCGTGATCGGCGGATTACCCACTGCGGCGTGCTTTTCGCGCGGCGCGCCGAATTTGGCTTCGACCTGCTCCATCGTGCTGCCCCGATGCGGCACGTTGATGGAGGCAGGCTTGACCTCGACCTGGTCGCCGACCATGACCGTTTCCGCGTACAGCGGCGCCGAAACCAGCGTCAACAGCAGTGCGATGCGGGCTTTCATGGCTCCGACTATAGCAGCGCCGTGTGGCGGCGGGGCCGTCCGGGGGCGTGCATGCGCCTCAATTTCCGTGAATTGCGTCGCCAAACCCGTGGTTAAATGCCCGCCTCTCCCATGTTCCATCCGCTGCCACTGTACGTCGGGCTTCGTTACGCGCGGGCGCGCGCCCATCGCTATTTCGTATCGTTCATCACCTGGGTGTCGCTGCTTGGCGTCGGTGTCGGCGTAGCCGCGTTGATCGTGATTCTCTCCGTGATGAACGGGTTCGAGTCGGAGTTGCGCGATCGCCTGCTGGCGTTGTCGGCTCCGGTGCAGGTCAATGCTCCACACGACATGCATCCGGACTGGTCTGCCGTGCGCGAGGATGTCGCGGCGCGGCTGCCCGGCGCAACCGTGGAGCGCTATGCCGAGATGCAGGTGCTGGCGGTGCACCAACCCGAGATGGTGCCCCTGCTGCTGCGCGGGGCGGACAAGGCCGCGCAGACGCAACTGGCCGGAGTGCTGGTCGACGGCAAGCTTGCCCCCATGGAGCGCGGCGAGGGGCTGGTACTGGGGCAGCTGGTGGCCGAGCAGCTGGGCCTGTCGGTCGGTGACAAGCTGACGCTGCTGGTGCCGGGTGTCGTCAACGGTGAATTGCCCCAGGCAAGGCTGCGCGAGTTCACCGTGGTCGGGCTGTTCGAGGCCGGCATTCAGGACAACGATGGCACGCTGGCCTATGCGAGCCTGCCGGTTCTGTCCGCGCTCGGCGCCGCACGCAGCGGCGACGAGGGACTGGCCGTGCAGATCCAGGATCCACTGCAGGCGCCGCTGGTCGTGCAGGCATTGCAGCCCCGGTTGCAGGCACAATGGCCGGGACTTGTCGCAACCGACTGGACGCAGCAGCACGCCAGCTACTTCCGCGCCATCCGCATAGAAAAGACGATGATGGCATTGATACTCCTGCTGATCGTCGCGGTGGCTGCGTTCAACATCGTGGCCATGCTGGTGATGGTGGTGGCCGACAAGCGCACCGACATCGCCATTCTGCGCACTCTTGGCGCCAGTCCGCGTACGGTGCTGGGTGTGTTCCTGTCGCAGGGCCTGGTGATCGGCTGGCTGGGCGTGGCCGGCGGCGTGCTGCTGGGCATTGCCATCGCCACGCACGTCGGTCCCATCCTGGCGTTTCTCAACCATTACACCGGCCTGACGCTGTTCGACGCCGACGTGTACTACTTCACCGACGTGCCTTCGGAGCTGCATCGCCTGGATGTCCTGCTGGTGGCGGGCAGCGCGCTGCTGATCACGGCGCTGGCCACGATCTACCCGGCGGTGCGCGCTGCGCGCGTGTCACCGGCCGAAGCGTTGCGCTACGAGTAGGCCAGGACGTTGTCGCGCAGCTACGAATGGTTGGTCGGAACCCGCTATCTGCGCAGCGGTCATCGCCGTGGATTCCTGTCATTCATCACCGGTATCAGCGTCGCCGGCCTGGCGGTGGGCGTGGCCGTGCTGCTGGTGGTGATGTCGGTGATGAACGGCTTCGAGAATGAATTGCGCACACGCATCCTGCGCGTGACTTCGCACGCCACATTGAGTGGTCTGGGGCAGACCCTGCCTGACTGGCGCGCGGCGCGGCAGCGTGCGTTGGCGATGCCCGGCGTGACGGCGGCCGTGCCCTACATCGAGGCGCGCGCCATGCTGGCAGCCGGCGAGCGCCTGGCCGGTACGCAGTTGCGCGGCATCGATCCGCAGCAGGAAGAGGGCGTGGACGGCCTGGCCAGTGTCATGACCACCGGCAGTCTCGACGAGCTCAAACCGGGTGCCTGGCACGTGGTGCTCGGTGATGCGCTGGCGGCGGAGCTGGGCGTGAAGGTCGGTGATTCGGTGATCGTCATCCCGCCGGAGGGGTCCGTGACACCGGTGGGCATCATGCCGCGCATGAAGCGTTGCACGGTGAGCGGGATCTTCCGCTCCGGCATGTATGAGTACGACCGGGGGCTGGCGCTGCTGAACATGTCCGATGCTGCGCGCCTGCTGCATTTCGGCGACGGTGTGAGCGGCGTGCGGCTGCAGCTGGCCGATCCGCTGGCGGCGCCGAAGCTGGTGCGCGAGCTGGCCCTGCAGCTCGGCGGTGGCTTCCTGGTCAGCGACTGGACCCGCGTGCATGCGAATTTCTTCCGCTCGATCCAGCTCACCAAGTCGATGCTGTTCGTCATCCTGTCGATGATCGTGGCGATCGCCGCGTTCAATATCGTGGCCACGCTGGTGATGGTGGTGAAGGAGAAGGAAGCCGACATCGCGATCCTGCGCACGCTGGGAGCCGGACCGGCTAACATCCTGCGCGTGTTCGGCGTGCAGGGCGCCAGTATCGGTCTGGCCGGCGTCGGCCTCGGCATCGCGCTGGGTGCCCTGCTGTCGGTGAACCTGGAGAGTCTGGTACATGGGCTGGAACGAATCACCGGCATCCACTTCCTGGATGCCAGCGTTTACTTCATGAGCGACCTGCCGGCCGAGGTGCAGCTGCACGATGTCATGAAGGTGGGGCTGGTGGCATTGCTGCTGTGCCTGCTCGCGACCATCTATCCGGCCTGGCGCGCCGCGCGCGTGCTGCCGGCACAGGCGCTGCGCCATGACTGACTCCGTGCACGGATCGGCCGGCCCGGTGCTGCAGGCGCGCGCACTGGTGCGTGGTTTCCGCGAGGGTGGCGGCCGCCTGGAGGTGCTGACCGGCGTTGACCTGTCGGTGGATGTGGGCGAGCGCATCGCCATCGTCGGGGCTTCGGGTTCGGGCAAGACCACGCTGCTGCAGTTGCTGGGCGGGCTGGATCGTCCCGATGCGGGCACCGTGCAGGTGGCCGGACAGGACATTCACGGGTTGCCCGAACGGGCGCGCTGCGAACTGCGCAACCGGCAGCTGGGTTTCGTGTATCAGTTTCACCATCTGTTGCCCGAGTTCTCGGCGCTGGAGAACGTGGCAATGCCGCTGCTGGTGCGGCGCGAGAGCGCGGCCGAGGCGCGGCGCGCGGCCCGCGAAGTGCTCGAGCGGGTGGGTCTTGGGCAACGGCTCACCCATCGGCCGCACCAGCTCTCCGGCGGCGAGCGCCAGCGGGCCGCCGTGGCCCGGGCACTGGTGACCGGTCCGGGGCTGGTCCTTGCCGACGAACCCACGGGCAATCTGGATGGCAACAATGCCGAACAGGTGTTCGCGCTGATGCTGGAACTGAATCGCGAGCTGCGCACCAGTCTGGTCATCGTGACCCACGACCAGCGGCTGGCCGCCCGCATGGACCGGGTCCTGGTGCTGGAGGGCGGCAGGCTCGTTGCCGGCGGCTAGTCCCGCGGCCGCTTGGCGCGCGTGACCTCGCGCCGCGTCCGCCAGCGATTGCGCAGGTTGATGCGCCACATCAGCTCGAGCAGCTTGGTGGCCGTGTAGCCGGTCACGATGCTGCACACCAGGCAGCCGAGCAGGAAGGGTTTCCATACCGTGCCCAGTCCCGTCTGCAGCCAGTCCCAGCTCAACTGGAACCGGAACGGGCCGGGCTGGTGTTGCAGCAGCAGCGCGCCGACCCGGTACGCGAACCAGTAGATCGGCACGGCGGTGAACGGATTGAACACCAGCAGCGTTCCGACCATGGTCGGAACGTTCAAGTGCCAGATGATGGCCGCGGTCAGTCCGATCGCCAGGTGTGCCGGCAGCGGAATGAAGCAGATGGCGATGGCCGCGCCGAAGGCCGTGGTGATGGCGCGGCGGTTGACGCCCCACAGCCGCGGGTCGGTGATCTTCGGGCCCAGTACCCGGAAATACCAGCTGCCCCGCAGTTTCTCGGCGATGGGACGAAATTTGACGAACAGCTGACGCGGCATTCGACTGCAGACTCTAACAGGGGCGGAGTTTCGCGGAGAGAGTGGTGTCGCGCGGCCTTTGGTGGGCACTTGGCCTGATCCTGGTGGTGGCGGGCCGCGGCGTGCTCCTGGGGCGGCAACTGCTGGCACCGGTCCCTTCCGACGGCGAGCGCGTGCTGGTTCGGGCCTGCGTGCGCTCCATTCCCGCCGTCACCGGGCGTGGCTGGCGCTTCGATGCCCGGGTGTCCTTTCCGCGCAATCCCGGGTGGCCGGCGCGCAACCTGCGCATCGAGCTGGCGGCTGACGCGGCTGCCGCGCAGGCGGGCGAGTGCTGGCGGTACGCGGCCCGGGTCAGCGCGCCGCGCGGTGCGGCCGCGGGATTGGCGCTCCTGCGTGCGCACCTCAGCGGATATGCGCGGGTGGACGCCGGGCCGCTCAACAAGCGCCTGTCGCGTGCCGCCGGCGGGATGCTGGCAATTCGCGCCCGCCTCGCGCGGCGCTTCCAGGACCAGGTCGCCGATCCGAGTGCGGCCGCGCTGCTCGCGGCACTTGCAGTCGGGGCCACCGGCGACGTGTCGCCGCGGCAATGGCAGGTGTTCAACAACACCGGCATCACCCACCTGGTGGCGATATCGGGCATGCACGTGACTTTCTTCGCGTTGCTCGCCATGAGCGTGGCGCGCGGCCTGTGGTGGGCGCTGGCGCCTCGCACGCGTCGACCCAGGCGCAGTGTCTGTGCCGCGCTGACGGGTGGCACGCTGGCGCTGTGGTACGCATTGCTGTCCGGTTTCTCCGTGCCGGCGCAGCGTACAGTGGTGATGTTGAGCGCATTTCTGGCAGTGCGTGAATGCTCGCGGCGCACCTCGCCCATGTGGAGTCTGGCGGTGGCGCTGGCCGCCGTCCTGCTCTACGACCCGTTTGCGTTGCTGGGTGCCGGCTTCTGGTTGTCCTTCGTGGCCGTGGCCGCAATCGGGTTGCTGCCGGGCGGACGGCTGCGCGAGCCGCCGGCGCCGCGCGCCGCGCTGACACTGCAGGGTCTGGTCAGCCTCGCACTGCTGCCGATAACGGCGGCGGCCTTCGGTACGTTTCCGGCTGGCGGCTTGCTGGTCAACCTGCTGGCAATACCGGTATTCACGCTGCTGCTGGTGCCGCCGGTGCTCATTGCCACCGCCTGCTTCCTGCTGCCGGGGCCGCTGGCGGGGTGGTGCGGCGATTGCCTGGCGCACATCGCGGGCGGGCTTGCCGCAATGCTGTGGCCGGGTCTTTGCTGGTGTGCCGGCCTGCCCGGCGCGCTGTGGCACGCGGCGCCGCCCTGGAGCTGGTACCTGCTGGCCGTGCCGGCCGTGCTGCTGGGCGTGCTGCCGCTTGCAGCGCGGCTGCGATTCGCGGCGCTGGCACTGCTGGTCACGGTGTTCGCGCTGCGTGCGCCGCGACCGCCCGTCGGTGAACTATGGATCGATGCGCGCGGTGGTGGTGACTCCACCGCCATGCTGCTGCGGACCCATACCCATCTGCTGCTGGTGGGTACCGGCGAGGTCTACGGCAGCTCCGGCCGGCACTTTGCGCGGACGCTGCTGCCTTTGCTGCGCGCCTCCGGTTACGGCCACATAGACATGTGGCTGCCGGGGCCGCTGACCCGCGATTCCCGGGCCGCATTGCGTCTTGCCGCGGCGGAACTGCCGGTGCGTGTGGCCGTACTGCCCGCCCGGCAGGCACCGCCCCCCGAAATGCGCGCGTGTAGCGCCGCGAGCTGGCTGTGGGATGGCGTCAGGTTCAGCTTGCGCGACAGCGCCGACGGACGGCATTGCATGCTCACTGCAACGCGTGGTGCGCGCAGCGTGGAATTCGGCACAGCGGCTGCTGCAAGCCTTGCGGCAAGCGGCGAAGGTCGCGCCTCGTTCGTGCTCGGCAGTCGGGGTTTGGTCCTGCGCAACGCCTTTCTTCGGCTATGATGCCGGCCCATGCTGGAAATCGTGCTCGCCGGTGGGGTCTTCATGTGGCCCATCATCCTGTGCTGGATCATTGCGATCTCGATCGTGGTCGAGCGCCTGTGGACTCTGCAGCAGAAGCGCGTGATGCCGCCCGATCTGACCCGGCGCATCTGGGCGCTGGTCGAGGCCGGCCAGGTCAGCGACAAGGTCATCACCGCACTGGAATCCAACTCCCCGCTGGGCAAACTGCTGGCCACGGGGTTGGCGAACCGCAATCGCCCGCGCCAGGTGCTGATGGAGCGCATCGAGGATACGGGCCGGCACGTGGCACATGAGCTGGACCGGTTCCTCAACACGCTTGGCACCATTGCGGGCGTGACACCGCTGCTGGGGCTGCTGGGCACGGTAACCGGCATCATCCGGGCCTTCAGCGCCATCCACGAAGGCGGGCTGGGCGACCCGCGGCTGCTGTCCGGCGGCATCTCCGAGGCGCTGATCTGCACGGCGGCGGGCCTGTTCGTGGCCATTCCCTCCTACGTGGCGTACCGCTATCTGCGCGGCAAGGTGGAAGGCATCGTGGTGCGCATCGAAAAGGACGTGGTGCGTTTTGCCGATGCGCTGAACGATCGCATGGAGAACCCCGCGCACGAGGAGCGGGCGTGAACATCCGGCCGCGCCGGACCACCGACGATCCGGAAATCAACCTGATTTCGCTGATCGACGTGCTGATGGTGCTGCTGGTCTTCTTCATGCTGTGTTCGACCTTCGTCGACGAGGGGCGATTGACCATTGATTTGCCTACGGCCAGTGAAGAGGTCCACGGTGCAAGCGGTGCCGAGCCCATCGTGGTCACGGTGACGCAGCAGGGCAGCTATCAGGTCAACGGGCGTGATCTGATCAACGCGGGCCGCGACACCTTGCGGCGTGCCGTCGAGCAGGTTGCCGGGGATTCGCGCGACGGCCGTATCGTGTTGCGTGCCGATGCCCGTGCCACGCACCAGTCGGTGGTCACGGCGATGGACGTGCTGGGCCGCATGGGCTTCACGCAACTGAATATCGCCACGATCCCGCCCGCCGCGGGCCAGTAGCGTGGCGCTGCCCCCGGCGGCGCAGTCACGTGCGGTCTACGGGCGGCTGTTGCGCTATGCGTGGCCATGGCGCGGTGAATTCCTGCTCGGCGCAGCCGGCATGGCGCTGTATGCGGCAACCGACGCCGGCATCGCGATGTTCGTGGACCGCTTCCTGAAGGCAACCTTCGTGCACCCGGATCCGCGTGTCGTGTGGGCCGTGCCGCTGGGTGTGCTGCTGCTGTTCGGGCTGCGCGGCTTTGGCGACTTCCTCGCCAACTGGTATCCGGGTCGCGTGGGCCGTCAGGTGGTCAAGGCCGTGCGCCGCGACCTGTTCGGGCAATACCTGCACCTGCCGATCGCGCGCTGCGACCGCGAGTCCACCGGGCGCATGCTCTCGCGGCTGACCTACGATACCGAGCAGGTGGCCGAGGCCGCCACCAGCGCGCTGGTCGTGGTGGTGCGCGATTCGCTCGCGCTTACCGGCCTGCTCATCTACATGTTCTGGAGATCCTGGTGGTTCACGCTGCTGGCCCTGACGGTGGCGCCGCTGGTCGGGTTGGCTATCGGTGTCATCCACCGGCGCTTCCGCCGGCACAGCACGCAGATCCAGCAGTCGATGGGTGATTTCACGCGCGTTGCCAAGGAATCGCTGGACATGCAGCGCGCGGTCCGCACCAGCGGCGCCGAGGCGCAGCAGCAGCGCCGCTTTGAACAGGTCAATGAGTCGAATCGGGCAAGCCAGGTGCGCCTGTTGCTGACGCGCGCGGCGGCCACGCCAATCGTGCAGATGGTCGCCGGAGTGGGACTGGCGATCGTGCTGGTCGTGGCGCTGTCGCGTGTCGTGGCGCTGTCAGTGCCCGTCAACGAGTTCATTGGCTACATCACGGCGTTGATGCTGTTGATGTCGCCGCTGAAGCGACTGGTCAACGTCGGCAGTCCGCTGGCAGCCGGTATCGCCGCCGGGCAGGGCATTTTCGCGGTGCTCGATGAACCGCGTGAGCCGACAGCGGGGCGGCCGTTGCAGCGCGCGCGCGGCGAGGTGGAGTACTGCAATGTGGGCTTCGGCTACGGGGACGGCCAGGTATTGCGCGACGTGAGTCTGCGTGTGGGGCCCGGCGAGACGCTGGCAATCGTGGGACGCTCCGGCGCCGGCAAGTCCACGCTGGTCGGATTGCTGCCGCGCCTGTATGAGCCGGGCGCCGGACGGATTCTGCTGGACGGCGTGGACCTGCGCGAGTTTGCCTTGCCGGACCTGCGACGCCAGATCGCCTACGTGGGCCAGGATGCGCTGCTGCTGGATGACAGCCTGCGCAACAACATCGCGTTCGGTATCGATGATGCGCCGGACAGTGCAATCCTGGCCGCGGCGCGAGCGGCGCATGTGCTGGAGTTCGCCCGGCTCATGCCGCAGGGCCTGGACTCGACCGTTGGCGAGCGCGGTGTGCTGCTCTCCGGCGGTCAGCGCCAGCGCGTCGCGATCGCGCGCGCGTTGCTGCGTGATGCACCGATCCTGGTGCTGGACGAGGCGACTTCGCAGCTGGATTCCGAATCCGAACGGCACGTGCAGGAGGCAATCGCCGAACTGCGGCGTGGCCGCGCGACGCTGGTGATCGCGCATCGCCTGGCAACGGTGGAGTCGGCAGACCGCATCATCGTGTTGCAGGACGGCGCGGTGGTGGAGTCGGGACGTCACGCCGAGTTGCTGGCACTGGGCGGTGTCTACAGCCAGCTGCATGGCCTGCAATTCGATGCCTGAGTCGGCCTCGCTCAGGAGGTGGCTGGAGCGTCGCTGGTACGAGGGCACCGCACCGCTGCTGCTGCGTCCCTTGTCCGCATTGTATGGCCTGCTCGTGCAGCTGCGCGCTGCGTTGTATGCGCGTGGCTGGCTGGCAAGCCGCAGCCCCGGCGTTGCGGTCATCGTGGTGGGCAATCTCACGGTGGGCGGCACGGGCAAGACACCACTGGTGATCTGGCTCGCCCGGGCGCTGCGTGACGCGGGCCACCGCCCGGGCGTGGTGCTGCGCGGCTACGGAGCACGCCTGCGGGCCGCAAGACTGGTCGCGGCAACCGATGGGCCGGCCGAGGTTGGAGATGAGGCGGTGGTCATTGCAAGGCAGCTGGCAGTGCCCGTGGCGGTGGGGTCGGATCGGGTCGCGGCCGCACGGTTGCTGGTGCACAGCGGGTGTACCGTGGTGCTCTCGGATGACGGCCTGCAGCACCTGGCGCTGCGGCGCGAATTTTCCATCGTCGTGATCGATGGCACACGTGGCTTCGGCAACGGGGCAATGTTGCCGGCCGGTCCGTTGCGCGAACCCGTGTCCGCGCTGGACGCGGCTGACGCCGTGGTGATCCACGGTGAGGATGCCCGCGGCGCCGGCGCGCGCGCGCCGGACGCCGGGCTGTACCTATGAGATTGCTGCCCGTGGCGTTGCGGGAGCTGGGCACACAGCGGGAGGATTCGCTGCAGAGTCTGCGAGGCGCGCGTGTGCATGCCGTGGCCGGCATCGGCAACCCGCGGCGGTTCTTTGCGCTGCTGCGCGAACTTGGCGCACATCCCGTGGAGCACGAATTTGTGGACCATCACGCCTTCCTGGCCCGGGATCTGGAGTTCGGCGACACGCTGCGCATCGTCATGACCGAAAAGGATGCCGTAAAATGCGCCGCGTTCGCCGATGATCGAATGTGGTGCCTGAGCGTGGTGGCGGACCTGCCGGCAGCCGACGCCGAGTATCTGTTGCGCGCCGTACTGGCACGCGTTGCGCAAGAAGGGGTGGAAGATGCTTGATGCAAGACTGCTGGACATCCTGGCCTGCCCGCTGTGCAAGAGCCCGCTGCGTTACGCGCGCGAGGCCGCAGTGCTGGTCTGTCGTGGCGATCGGCTGGCCTTTCCCATAGTGGATGGCGTTCCGGTGATGCTCGAGAGCGAGGCCCGCGCGCTGGCCAGCGACGATCCCCTGCTGGATCGCTAGCCACCTTGCCAGGCGTGTTCCGCGTCGTCATACCTGCCCGTTACGGCTCCACGCGCCTGCCGGGGAAGCTGCTCGCGCCCCTGCCCGAGGCCGGTGGCAGGCCCATGTTGCAGTGGGTGCATGCCGCCGGTACTGCCTCGGGCGCGGCGCAGGTGATCATCGCCACGGATGACGAACGCATTCTGCGCACCGCGCGGGGCTTTGGCGCCGAAGCCTGCATGACTTCACCGGAGCATCCGTCCGGCACCGACCGCATAGCCGAAGTGGCGCAGGCCGCCGGCTGGCGCGAGCAGGACATCATCGTGAACCTGCAGGGAGATGAGCCGCTGATGCCACCGGTGTTGATCGGGCAGGTCGCCGGGTTGCTCGAACAGCACCCGGAGGCGGATATCGCAACACTGGCCACTGCGGTCGTGAGCAGCCGGCAATTGCTCGATCCGGGCGTCGTTAAGGTGGTCACGGATGCGCAGGGTCGCGCGCTGTATTTCAGTCGCGCGCCGATTCCCTGGAATCGCGATGCGCAGCCCGCCGGTGCGGCGAACGCGGGCAGTTTCGCGGGTGCGCGCCTGCACATCGGGCTGTACGCGTATCGGGTGGGCGCGCTGCGGCGGATCGCCAGGCTGGCGCCGGGCGGGCTGGAACAGATCGAATGCCTGGAACAGTTGCGCGCACTGGAGAACGGCATGGAAATACGCGTCGCTGACGCGCTCACCGCGCCCGGTCCGCATGTCGACACGGCCGAGGACCTGGCGCACGTCAGGGAACAGATCAGACTTTCGGAGGCGCTCCCCAGATGAACTTTCCCGGTGTGGATCTTTCGCAGCTCGATGTCCCGGATGTGTCACACGCGATGCAGCTCGCGCTGGGGCCGGTGTTTCTGCTCAACGGCGTGGGTGTGCTGCTGGCGATGCTCACCGCGCGGCTGGCGCGCATCGTGGACCGCGCACGACTGCTGGAAGCGCGCCTGCCGCAGGCGGTCGAGTCCGAGGCCGCCGAGCTGCATGGGGTGTTCAAGGCCACCAGTCGCCGCGCTCGGCTGGTCAACCGCGCCATCACGCTGGCCACGGTGGCGGCATTGCTCGTGGCTGCCATTGTGGCGTTGCTGTTCATCGCGGGGTTTCTGACCATCCCGATCGGTGCGGTGGTGGCCGTGCTGTTCGTGATCTGCATGGTCGCGCTGGTCGGCGCACTGTGGTGCTTCCTGCTCGAAGTGCGAATTGCCACCTACACACTGCGCTTCGGTCCGCGCCAGTAGGGCCCTTCCCGGGTTGGCCAGACCGGCGTTCGCCGGTCTGGTGCGCCGTGGTGGTGCACGCGCTCTGATCTGGGGCGATCGATCCGGGCGCTGTCGCGTTCCGGGGGTGTGAGGCGGGGTTCTGCGACGGCGTACTCGGGCTGGCACGGGCCTTGCTTCGTATCAGCCATGACCACCGAAGCACTTCTCCATACAGACGTCGCGGGCTCTCTCGGGAGTTCCGTATCCCTGCCGGAAATGCCGGCCCCCTCCGTGGTGGAACTCGGCCTGCTGAGCCGGTCGCTGGCCTTCCATGTTCGCAAGGCGCAACTCGCGCTGCAGCGTCGCGGACTGCGCAGCATCTCCGCGCTGAATGTCGGGCCGGCTGAGTTCGGCACTCTGGTTCTGTGCGAACAGAATCCGGGCATGGCGCAGTTCCAGATCGCCGCCGCGCTGGATATCGACAAGGCCAGTGTGGTCGCTGTGGTGGATCGGCTCGAGGAACTGGGCTGGTTGCTGCGTCGGCGCAGCAACCACGACCGGCGCCGCTATGGCCTGTACCTGACTGCCGAGGGCATGCGGCAGGTGCAGGTGCTGCGTGCGCAGGCCGAAGAATCCGAGTCATTCGCGCGCGGAGATCTTCTCGCCCGAAGAACTGAACCAGTTGCTGGGGCTGCTGGCCCGGCTCGGCTAGGGATCATCGTGGAGTCGGGCCGGGGCACGCGTGGCCCCGGCAGTCGTCAATCACTGCCCCGGGCAAGCGCGCGAAGTGGCTGCAACCCCCGGAAATGCCTAAGATAAGCGGTCAACCGATGCACCGGCGCATCGGGCATCGCTTATCGAGGCTTCATGGCAGATTTCGACGCACAGGGACTGGCTACGGTTGATCGCATCGTTGCCGTACATGCCGACCAACCCGGGCCACTGCTGCCCATCCTGCACGGCATCCAGCAGGAACTCGGCCACATCCCCAGCGAGGCGGTGCCGCGCATCGCATCGGGTCTGAATCTGTCCCGCGCCGAAGTCCACGGTGTCATCAGCTTCTACCATTTCTTCCGCCGGCACGCTCCGGGGCGCCACGTCGTGCAGGTGTGTCGCGCCGAGGCCTGTCAGGCCGTGGGCTGCGAGGCCACCGAGGCACATGCGCGCCAGCGCCTGGGCGCCGAATACCACGGCACCAGCAAGGACGGGAACTTCACGCTGGAAGCCGTTTATTGCCTTGGCAACTGCGCGGCTGGTCCGTCCGTGATGATCGACAACAAGCTGTACGGCAGGGTGACGCCGCAGCGGCTGGATGAACTGCTCAAGCAGTGGGAGGCGCTGATGAGCCTCAAGGTATACGTGTCCCGTGACGCTTCGGCGCTGGCACTGGGAGCCGATGAGACGGCCGCGGCGCTGCGGTCGGCGGCGCGTGCGCAGGGCGTGGATATCGAGCTGGTGCGGGTCGGATCGCGTGGCCTGGTGTGGCTGGAGCCGCTGGTCGAGGTCGAAATCGGTGGCAAGCGCATCGGCTACGGGCCGGTGCCCGCCGAACACGTCGCCGCGCTGGTAGAGGCGGGCTTGTTCTCCGGCGCCGATCATCGTCTGTCGCTGGGCGTGGTGGAGGAGTTGCCGTACCTGGCCAAACAGGAGCGCCTGACTTTCGCCCGGGTGGGCATCATCGATCCGGTGGATCTGGACGCCTATGTGGCTCACGGTGGCTACGCCGGCCTGAAGCGCGCGCTGACCATGAGCGGGGCGCAGCTGGTACAGGAAGTCACGGATTCCGGGTTGCGGGGCCGCGGTGGCGCGGCGTTTCCCACCGGCATCAAGTGGAAAACCGTGCTGGAGCAGCACGCGGACCAGAAATACGTGGTCTGCAATGCCGATGAGGGCGACTCCGGGACCTTCTCCGACCGCATGCTCATGGAGGGCGACCCGTACTGCCTGATCGAGGGCATGACCATCGCGGGCATCGCGGTGGGCGCCACCCAGGGCTACATCTACCTGCGTGCCGAGTATCCGCACGCGCAGGGCGCGCTCGAAGAGGCCATCGCCACCGCCAAACGTGCCGGCTACCTGGGCCGGGACGTGCTGGGCAGCGGCAAGGCGTTCGAACTGGAAGTGCGCATGGGCGCCGGCGCCTACATCTGCGGCGAGGAAACCTCGCTGCTGGAGTCGCTGGAGGGCAAGCGCGCCGAGGTGCGCTTCCGCCCGCCGCTGCCGGCCATCAAGGGCCTGTTCGGCAAGCCCACCGTCATCAACAATGTCATTTCGCTGGCCAGCCTGCCGATCATCCTGGACAAGGGCGCCGGGTTCTATCGCGACTACGGCATGGGTCGTTCGCGCGGCACATTGCCCATCCAGCTGGCCGGCAACATCAAGCACGGCGGGCTGGTGGAGAAGGCATTCGGCGTCACGTTGCGCGAGTTGCTGTACGACTTCGGCGGCGGCTCGGCTTCGGGGCGGCCGATCCGGGCCGTGCAGGTGGGCGGGCCGCTGGGCGCCTACATTCCCGAATCGCAGTTCGACGTGCAGCTGGACTACGAGGCCTTTACCGCCATCGGCGCGCTGGTCGGACACGGCGGCATCGTCGCCTTCGATGACACCGTCGACATGGCGCGCATGGCCCGCTACGCGATGGAGTTCTGCGCCGTGGAGTCCTGCGGCAAGTGCACGCCGTGCCGCATTGGTTCGACGCGCGGTGTCGAGGTGATCGACCGCATCATGAACGGCGGCGCGGATCGTGCGGCGGACCTCAAACTGCTCGAAGATTTGTGCGATACGATGCAATATGGGTCGTTGTGCGGGCTCGGCGGCATGACGCCGTTCCCGGTCGTCAGCGCGCTCAAGCATTTTCCGGAAGATTTTTCCCGCAGCCGCTCCTGAAGCGAACGGCCAGGACCAACGGAGAGCCACCATGTACTCCCTCGACCACCATGATCAAGGAACTCCGGAAACCACCGGCGAGCCGGTAACCCTGTACATCGACGGTGCCGAAGTCACGGTCCCGGCCGGGACCTCGGTGATGCGCGCCGCGGCCGCGGCCGGCAGCGCCATACCCAAACTGTGCGCGACGGACACCCTGCAGGCATTCGGATCCTGCCGGGTATGTCTGGTCGAGATCGAGGGTCAGCGCGGCTTCCCGGCCTCCTGCACCACACTGGTGGCCCCCGGCATGAAGGTCACCACCGAAAGCGAGCGGCTGCGCAAGCTGCGCCAGGGCGTGGTGGAGCTGTACATGTCCGATCACCCCGAGTCCGACGCGGCCGGTGAGCGCAGCGAACTGCGCCAGGTGGCCGCCAGGCTGGGCATGAGCACGACCACGCGCTACGGCAAGGATGGCCAGACGCATCTGGAAGCCTGCAAGGACCAGAGCAACCCGTACTTCAGCTTCGACCCGACCGCCTGCATCGTGTGCTCGCGCTGCGTGCGCGCCTGCAACGAAGTGCAGGGCACTTTCGCGCTGACTGTCGAGGGGCGCGGCTTCGATTCGAAGATCGTGGCCAGCCAGGACGATGGTTTCCTGGAGTCCGAGTGCGTGTCCTGCGGCGCGTGCGTGGAGTCCTGCCCGACTGGAGCGCTGACGGAGAAGTCGCTGGCCGAGGTCGGTGAGCCGACCAGGGCGGTGAATACCACCTGCGCCTATTGCGGCGTGGGCTGCTCCTTCATCGCGGAGGTCAAGGGTGAGCAGGTGGTGCGCATGGTTCCGGACCGCGATGGCGGTGCGAACCGCGGCCATGCCTGCGTCAAGGGGCGCTTCGCCTACGGTTATGCGACCCATGGCGATCGCATCACCAAGCCGATGATCCGCGCCAGGATCACGGATCCCTGGCGTGAAGTGAGCTGGGAGGAGGCGTTTGAATACGCCGCCTCGGAGTTCAAGCGAATCCAGAAGAAGTACGGCAGGTATTCAGTAGGCGGCATCACCTCGTCGCGTTGCACCAACGAAGAGGCCTTCCTGGTGCAGAAGCTGGTGCGCGCGGCGCTCGGTACCAACAATGTCGATACCTGCGCGCGCGTGTGCCATTCGCCCACGGGCTACGGCCTGAAGTCGACGCTGGGCGAGTCCGCCGGCACGCAGAATTTCGACTCGGTGATGAAGTCCGACGTCATCATCGTCGTCGGCGCCAACCCGACCGATGGTCACCCGGTGTTCGGCTCGCGCATGAAGCGGCGGTTGCGCGAGGGCGCGAAGCTCATCGTGGCCGATCCGCGCGAAATCGACCTGGTGCGCTCGCCGCACGTCCAGGCCGACTACCACCTGCAGTTGCGTCCGGGCACCAATGTGGCGCTGTTCAATTCGATCGCGCACGTGATCGTCACCGAAGGGCTGGTGAACGAGAAGTTCGTGGCCGAGCGCTGCGAGCCGGCCCCGTTCCAGCGCTGGCGCGACTTCGTCGGCCAGCAGAAGAATTCGCCCGAGGCCATGGAAGCGGTCACTGGCGTGCCGGCCCGTCATGTACGGCAGGCCGCGCGTCTGTACGCAACCGCCGGCAATGGCGCCATCTACTACGGCCTCGGCGTCACCGAGCACAGCCAGGGCAGCACCATGGTGATGTGCATTGCCAACCTGGCCATGGCCACCGGCAACCTGGGGCGCGAGGGCGTGGGCGTGAATCCGCTGCGCGGTCAGAACAACGTGCAGGGTTCCTGCGACATGGGTTCCTTCCCGCACGAGCTGGCCGGCTATCGTCACCTGTCCGATGCCGCGACGCGCGCGCAGTTCGACCAGGAATGGGGCGTCACCATCGACCCGGAACCGGGTCTGCGCATTCCCAACATGATCGAGGCGGCCATCGATGGCAGCTTCAAGGCCCTGTACGTGCAGGGCGAGGATCCGGCGCAGTCTGATCCGAATACCCAGCACGTCACGGCCGGGCTGGCCGCGATGGAGTGCGTGATCGTGCAGGACCTGTTCCTGAACGAGACCGCCAAGTACGCCCATGTGTTCTTCCCCGGCACCTCGTTCCTCGAGAAGGACGGCACATTTACCAATGCCGAGCGCCGTATCCAGCTCATTCGCAAGGTGATGGAGCCGTTGCCGGGCCTGGCTGACTGGGAGGTCACCGTGCGTTTTGCCAGGGCGCTTGGTTACGACATGCCCTACAACCACGCCTCGGAAATCATGGACGAAATCGCCCGTCTCATGCCCACGTTCACCAACGTGTCATTCAAGAAGCTCGAGGAGCTGGGCAGTATCCAGTGGCCGTGCAACGACAAGGCACCGCTGGGCACGCCGACCATGCATGTCGGTGAGTTCGTGCGCGGCAAGGGCCGTTTCTTCGCCACCGAATACGTGCCCACCGAAGAGAAGGTGAACGCCAGGTTCCCGTTGATCCTGACAACGGGACGCATACTCTCGCAGTACAACGTCGGTGCCCAGACGCGCCGGACACCCAACGTCGAGTGGTACGACGAGGATCGCCTGGAGATCCATCCGCATGACGCCGAGGACCGCGGCGTGGCCACCGGCGACTGGGTGGGCGTGGCCAGCCGCGCCGGTACCACGGTGCTGCGTGCCATCGTCACCGAAAGGGTGCAGCCGGGTGTGGTCTATACCACCTTCCACTTCCCGGAATCCGGCGCCAACGTGATCACCACCGAGAACTCGGACTGGGCCACCAACTGCCCCGAGTACAAGGTGACGGCCGTGCAGGTGACCAAGGTGCAGCAGCCTTCCGAATGGCAGAAGCGTCACGCCGAGCAGGATCGACGCCAGCAGGAGCTGCTCAGGCGCGCACGGGCCCCTGCGCGCGGCTGAAGATCATGGCGGACAATTCCGCCGGCATCACCGAGCTGCCGGTGCGCCGCTGGCGCAATGGTGGCTGGGAGGATGCGCGCGATGAGGTCGCCGAGGAGGTGCCCGTTGCGCTGACGTTCAACTCGATCCCGCATGTGGTGATGCTGGCCACACCGCTGGATCTGACCGATCTGGGGCGCGGCTTTGCGCTCACCGAGGCGCTGGTGGCGGCACCCGGCGAGATCCGCGGCGCCGAGCTCAAGTCAGATGGCGAGGCGTTGGAGGTGGCGCTTGCGGTGCCGCAGGAGCGGCTGATTGCGATGCTGGAACGGCGGCGCAATCTGACCGGTCGCACCGGCTGCGGCGTCTGCGGCGCCGAGACCATTGCCGATGCCATCCGTCAGCCCGAACCTGTGCCTGCAGGTGGAACCGTGCCGCGCGAGCGCCTGGCCCGGGCGCTGCAGGAACTGCGCGGCTGGCAACGCCTGGGAGCGGCCACGGGCAGCCTGCACGCGGCAGCGTGGGTGGACTGGGCAGGGCGCATCCAGCTCGTGCGCGAGGATGTAGGGCGCCACAATGCGCTCGACAAGGTGATCGGCGCGCTGCCGGAGCGGGGCCTTGACCCGGCCAGCGGCTTTCTCATCGTCACCAGCCGCGCCAGTTACGAGATGGTGCAGAAGGCCGCGACCGCGGGAGTGAGTATGCTGGTCGCGGTGTCCGCGCCCACTGCGCTGGCGGTACGGCTGGCGCAGCAGGCCAATCTCGCGCTGGTGGGATTTGCGCGCGAAACACAACAGGTTGTCTATACGCATCCGGAACGAGTGACATGAACATCGAGCATCTGGTCAGCATGGCCAACGACATCAGCCGCTTCTTCGACGGCGAATACGGCACCAGGGAATCGCCGCCGAACATTGCAACGCATATCACGCGGTTCTGGGATCCGCGCATGCGCACGCAGATCATTGCCTATGTGGCAAAGGACGGAGCCGGACTCACGCCCACGGCACTTGCCGCGGTCAAGACGCTTTCCCCGCCGCCGCAGCGCTGATCAACCGGCGCGAGAGGCCCCGCAGCGCTGCGGGCGCAGCACTGGTCCCGCCGGGCTGTTCCTGCAGCACTTTCGCAAAATGTGATGCGCCTCGCGGTTGGCACAGGCGCGGTCTTCGAAGCTGTAACAGCCAGGCCGCCGGCATCGAGAGCGGTGGCAGGACTCTCGCGCGTCATCCTGGATCCGGCGATCATGTTGCAATCCGTTTCCACCATAGCTTCCGCGGGGCCCGACATTCGGCCCGCCCGCAGCGGCATTCTGGAGAACCAGCTGAGCAAGTACGAGGTTCAGCTGGCGGACTGGTGTGCCTGTCCCGGCGGCAAGACTCCCGAAGGCCAGAAGAAGATCGCGGATCTGCGCGACAAGGTCGACTCGATCAAGGTTCAACTGCAGCGAATCGAGACTGTCCGCGCACGGCGCAACGATCCGGAAAGTGCGGTCGCCGCGAAGAGCGATGCCACTGCCAGGGCCGCTCCGGCCGCGGCGTTGTCCACGTCAGGAAGCCTGGTCGACGTGCAGGCCTGAGCCGTCCGGTTCCGTGCCTGCGGGACGGTCGTATTGCGCAATGCGACACGATCGACAGTCCAGGGCCCGTTATGTCGCTAGATTGGTGCGGATCACCTGCTGACCATGCCAATGACGGACCATAGCGCAACATCCACTGTCACCGAGCGGGCGCGCTCCACTGCCGTGGCGCGAGTGCCGGCCTGGCTCGTCGGGCCGGAGCTTGGCGTCGCTGCAGTTTTTCTGGCAACGGCTCTGGCCGCGGTCGTCGGTACCCGGTTTGCCGCGGACGTGGCGCTGATCTGGCCGAGCACCGCGATTGCCGCCTCGATCCTGATTCGTCTGCACAAGGTGCGCTGGCCGCTTGCCCTGGGGTTGATCTGGCTGGCCGGCACACTGGCAAACCGGCTTGGCGCGGCGGATCCGTGGCTGCAGGCGGTGGCGCTTGGCCTGGTGAATGTCGTGGAGATCGCCATCGCCGTGTATCTGATCCGGGGGCTGGCCCGCTATCCGTTTCCCGACATCACCATCTTCCAGGCCTCCTTCACCACGGTGGTGATGGCGGTGCTGGTTCCGGCCTGTGGAGCGCTGCTTGTCGCGGGGTTGCTGCACCATCTGTCCGACGCGCCATTCCTGCAGACTTTCCAGAGAGGATGGAAGGCCGACGCGCTGGGCGTATGCGTGTTTGCACCGCCGATCATCCTGTTCAGCCGCAAGGGCCTGGATCGACTCAGGAGCCCGGCGCACCTGCGCGAGAACCT
This sequence comes from uncultured Gammaproteobacteria bacterium, assembly GCA_963812195.1. Lineage (GTDB taxonomy): Bacteria > Pseudomonadota > Gammaproteobacteria > Steroidobacterales > Steroidobacteraceae > ZC4RG30. Next base: position 179,109 of record CAWEUI010000001.1, on the reverse strand, counting down.
GCTGGGAATTCCTGTTTGCCTGCTGGTCACGTACCTTGCCATCAGCTACGTGCCGTTCCCGTTCGTGATCATCGCGCTTGCTCCGATGATGGCCGCCTTTCAGGTAGGCGCCTTTGGCACGGCCGTGCTGACCATGCTCAACTGCATCGCCGTCATGTTGCTGTGGGTCTTCGATGTGAGGCCGACCGGCGTGGGCCTGGGCGGCGGCGGGGCGGCGCTGGAAAGCCTGCCTTTCCTGGCGCTCATCGCCTCGACGATGCCGGCTATCGCAGTGGGGTTGGGGACAGACGCGCGCCGCCGCGTGACCCGGACGTTGCGGGCGAGCGAGCAACGCTTTCGTGAATCGATGGAGCATTCGCCTCTGGGTGTCGTATTGCTCGATCGCCAGGGCAAGTGGACGTTCAGCAACGCGGCCATGCAGCAGATGCTGGGGCTGACCGGGCATGACCCGAGTCGCCTGGATCTGGAGTCGCTGGCGCATCCTGACGAGGTGGCGGACATCTACCAGCGCTGGAGCGACCTGGTTGAGGGGCGAGTCGACTCCTACATGATCACACGGCGGTTCCGGCGCAGCGACGGAACCTGGTTGTGGGCGCACTGCGCGGTATCACTGACGCGCGACGACAGCGGCGCGCCCACCCATTTCGTGGCGCAGGTGGAGAGCCTCGAGGAGCGTCGCCTGGCCGAAGCCCGGCTGGCGCAGGAGCGGGAGTTTCTGCGGATCACGCTGGATTCGATCGGTGACGCCGTCATCACCGCCGATGCGCAGGGCCGGATCACCTACATGAACGATCCGGCGGTCGCGTTGACGGGCAAGGCGCTGGCTTCGGTCGGCAACAGACATCTGCACGAGGTTCTGCACCTTTCGCAGGCGGACAGCGCGGCGGCGGCGCCGGATATCGTCGAACTGTGTCGGCAGAAGAGGGCGTTCGTCAAACGGGAAGAGGCGTGCAGCCTTGTGAGGCCGGATGGCAGCACCTGCTACGTGAACGATACGGCCACCCCCGTGCTCGATTCCAGCGGCGGCCTGAGCGGGTTCGTGATCGTGCTGCACGATGTCACCGTCAGCCTGCAGCGTACCCGGGAATTGCACCATCGGGCCGATCACGATGCGCTGACGGGCCTGCTCGAATCGCGCCGCATTCGAGCGCAATGTGCACAAGGCATTTTCCTCGCTGGCAAGGCCGGACGAGCCCAGCGCCCTGATCGTCGTGGATCTGGACAAGTTCAAGAAGGTGAATGATTCGGCGGGCCATGCCGCGGGCGACGCGGTGTTGCGCCATGTGGCGGCTGTCTTGCGTCGTTCGGTGCGTCCGGGCGATGCCATGGGACGACTGGGCGGCGATGAGTTCGGTGTGCTGCTGCGCGATTGCGCTGCTTCGCGCGGCGGCGAGGTGCTGGCCCGGTTGCGCGAATTGCTCAATCCACTGGTCACGAACTGGGAGGGCCGGGCACATGCCACGGGCGCAAGCCTGGGGCTGGCTCACTGGGCCCCGGACTTCGCGCACCCGGGCGAGTGGATCAAGGCCGCGGACCTGGCCTGCTACGACTCCAAGCGGCATCGGCGCCAGGGGCGCGAAGCCGAACGCTCTGGCAGCTGGATCAGGGCGCTGTAGCCTCCGCGCGGCCCAGCCGGGCTCATTTGCGCCCATTGGCTGCTTTAGGGGCTGGCTGACCCGCCCGATTGCCCTAAAATACCCGGCTGCCCGGGGTGCAATTCTTACTTTGCCCGCGGAATCTTCAGCTTCCAGGAGTCACAGCACCTTGAGCCAGCCGATCAGCTACGCCCTCGAGGACGGCATTGCCGTCATTACCATCGACAGCCCTCCGGTCAACGCCATTTCCGCCGCCATTCGCCGTGGGCTGCTGGCCATTTCACGGGAGCTTGCCGAACGCAAGGATGTCTCGGCGGTGGTGCTCATCTGCGCCGGCAGGACCTTCATCGCCGGCGCCGACATCAAGGAGTTCGGCGGCGTGATGGCGCCGCCCGAATTGCGCAACGTCCTCACCGAGTTCGAGGCCCTGCCCCAGCCGATCGTCGTGGCGCTGCACGGCACCGCGCTGGGTGGCGGGGTCGAGGTTGCCCTGGCGGGCCACTACCGCATCGCGGACAAGGGCGCGAAACTGGGGTTCCCCGAGATCACATTGGGCGTGGTGCCGGGCGCGGTGGGTACGCAGCGACTGCCGCGGCTGATTGGAGCCGAAAAGGCCCTGGGCATGTTCCTGGACGGCAAGCCGGTCGGTGCCGACGCCGCCAGGGAACTTGGCCTGGTCGATGAAGTGGTGGAAGGGGATCTGCGCTCAGCGGCAATCGCCTATGCCAGGCAACTGGTCGATGCCGGCAAGGGTCCGCGCCGCGTCAGCGCGAACACCGTGGCGCCCTTGACCGACGAGCAGCTGGCGGCGATTCGCGGACAGGCCGCCCGGGTGCACAAGGGTGTCATCACGCCGGAGCTGGACATTGCCGCCGTGCGGGCCTCCTGGGAGCTGCCATTCGAGCAGGGCCTGGCGTTCGAACGCGCCATAAGCGATGGCTCTTTGCAGACCCCCGAGTCCAAGGCGATGCGGCACCTGTTCTTCGCCGAGCGCGCAGTGGCCAACGTGCCCGGTATCACCGAAGCGGACAAGCCGCGCGATGTCGGCAGCGTCGGCATCATCGGTTCGGGCACCATGGGCGGCGGTATCGCGATGGCTTTCGCGAATGCCAACGTGCCGGTGGTCCTGCTGGACGTGGACAAGTCAGCCCTGGAGCGCGGCATTGGCGTGATCCGCCGGAACTACGAGTCCAGCGTCAAGCGTGGTCGCATGACGCCGGCCGACGTGGACAAGCGCATGGGGCTGATCAAGCCCAGCACGGACTATGCGGATTTCGCCGGCTGTGATCTGGCCATCGAGGCCGTGTTCGAGGACATGGCGCTGAAGAAGAAGATTTTCGCCGAGCTGGACCGGGTCATGAAGCCTGGCGCGATTCTGGCGACGAATACCTCGACGCTGGACATCAACGAGATCGCAAAGAGCACCAAGCGGCCCGGGGACGTGGTTGGCCTGCACTTCTTCAGCCCGGCAAACGTGACCCGCCTGCTGGAGATCGTGCGCACCGACATGATCTCGCCCGACGTGTTGGCAACTGCTTTCGCGCTGGCAAAGAAGGTCAGGAAGATCGGCGTGGTGTCCAGGGTCAGCTACGGGTTCATCGGCAATCGCATGATGGACCCTTATGCGCGGGAGGCGGAGCGTCTGACACTGGAAGGCGCGCTGCCTGCAGACGTGGATGGCGCGCTCGAGGACTTCGGCATGGGGATGGGAATCCTGGCGGTGTTCGACATGGCCGGTGTCGACGTGGGCGTGAAGGCACGCCGCGCCAATCCGGACCATGTGCCCAAGGATGATCCGACCTTCTACCGCGCCTCGCAGGTACTGTTCGACCGCGGCTGGCTGGGCCAGAAGAGCGGACAGGGCTATTACCGCTACGAGGCCGGTTCGCGCGCCCGACATCCGCATGAGGAGGCCCTGACAGCTGCTGGCGGAGGAAGGGCGCAAGCTGGGCATTCGCCGCGACGAGCCGATTACGCGCCAGGAGATCACCGAGCGCTGCATCTTTGCGATGATCAACGAGGGCGCGAAATTGCTGGAGGAAGGCGTGGCGCTCAGGCCCGGCGACATAGATGTGGTGTACACGTCGGGCTATGCGTTTCCGCGCCGTCGTGGCGGGCCGATGTTCTACGCCGATCAGATCGGACTGGACACCGTGCTGGCCGGCCTGAAGAAATACGCGAAGATCGGCAACCCGAGGGACTGGCAACCCTCGAAGCTGCTCGAGCAGCTCGCCGAAGCCGGGAGCACCTTCGGCGATTGGGCGGCAGCCCGCAGTTCCTAGGGCTTCGGTTCTGGAGACGCCGCGGCGGCGAACAGTCGCGGCGTGCCCGACGCGTCGGTCCACAGGATGGCGGCCTGGCCGTACCGGGCAGCGATGGCCAGCGCGTCGGCCAGAGGCAGACCCGGGACCATCCAGGTTGGTTCGACCGGCCAGCGCCGCCGCGGATCCTCGTTGCGTCCGGAAAGCGGCGCGTAGCCGGCCCGTTTCAGTTGCGCATGCAGCAGCCGGTGTGCGCGGCGGTTACGGAAGGGCGGCGACCTCCTGCCACCGGGGTTGAACGCGGTGAGCACGGCCGCGCACCGCACTCCGGCGTCCGCCAGCAGGCCCGCAAGCGAAGGGTTGGGCTGGTCGACACGCAGAATCAGTTCTCCGGCGGGTGCCACTACCAGGTAGTTGGTCCTCCGAAACGCGATCTCCAGCTGCCTGTGCATGCCGTATCCTAGCCGCCGCGAGGTCCGGTAACAGGGAAGCCATGGAGCAGAAGCCACCATTGCCGCCGTTCACGGCGGAAACCGCAGCACGAAAGGTACGCGCGGCGGAGGATGCCTGGAACTCCCGCGATCCGGACCGCGTTGCAGGTGTCTATACGCCGGATACCGTCTGGCGCAATCGTGCCGAATTCCCGCGCGGCCGCGCCGAGGTGCATGCCTTCCTGACCCGCAAGTGGGCCCGTGAGCTGGACTACCGGTTGATCAAGGAACTGTGGGCCTTTGCCGGCAACCGCATCGCGGTGCGTTTCGCCTACGAATGGCATGACGACTCCGGACAGTGGTATCGCAGCTACGGCAATGAGAACTGGGAATTCGACGCCGATGGCTACATGCAGCGGCGCTTCGCCAGCATCAACGACCTGCCGATTGCCGAATCGGCACGCAAGTTCCACTGGCCGCTCGGCCGCAGGCCCGACGCTCATCCCTCCCTGAGTGACCTCGGACTGTAGGCGCGGCGGATTGCGCCAGCCGCTTCAGCGGCCGGGCCTGAGTGCGGCGGCCTGCTGCGCCAGCTTGCGAATGGCCAGCCAGTCGCCGTCCTGTATCAGCGCGTTCGGCGCGACCCACGAGCCTCCCACGCACACCACGTTGGGCAATGCCAGGTATTCGGCGGCGTTGTCCAGATGCACGCCGCCGGTGGGGCAGAAGCTCACTTCCGGAAAGACCGAGTGCAGGGCGCGCAACATGCCGGTTCCGCCGGCCTGCTGCGCCGGAAAGAGCTTGCAGTGCCGGAAGCCGGCTTCGCGCGCACCCATCACTTCGCTGGCAGTCATGACGCCTGGCAGAAAAGGGAACGGCGCATTGCGGCTGGCTTCGACCAGCGCGGTGGTCAGACCGGGTGAGACGCCGAATTGCGCTCCGGCCCGCGCACTCTCGCCGAACTGTGCCGGCGAGGACAGGGTCCCGACGCCAACGACGGCTTCCGGTACCGCGCGGCGCATCGCCTCGATGGCTGGCAGACCCGCCGGGGTCCGCAACGTGACTTCCAGAACTGGCAGGCCGCCGGCGACGAGCGCGTCGGCCAGCGGCGCCGCGTGCGCGAGGTCGTGGATGACGATCACCGGAATGACCGGTGCACGCCCCAGGATCTGCTCCAGGCTCGGGTTCATGGATTGCAGCTCCTCGCGCCGGATTCGGCGTCCGTGGCATGGGACCGGAAACTGCGGAACAACTCGCGCCCGCTGCCGAGGCCATCCCGGACAGCCGGGTGCTGCGCCGGGCGCGCGGTGAATTCGGCCACATCCACCAGGACTTCCAGCGAGCCGTTGCGTGCATCCACGCGGATGAGATCGCCATCGCGCACTCTGGCCAGCGGTCCGTCGCAGATGCTCTCCGGCGACACGTGTATCGCGGCTGGCACGGTGCCCGACGCGCCGGACATGCGGCCGTCGGTTACCAGTGCGACATGGTGCCCCTTGCTCTGCAATACCGAAAGAACGGGAGTCAGCTTGTGCAATTCCGGCATGCCATTGGCGCGCGGCCCCTGTTCGCGCAGTACCACCACGACGTCGCGAGTGAGCTTGCCGGCCTTGTAGGCATCGACCACCGCAGCCTGGTCGGTGAAGACCAGTGCGGGCGCCTCGACCGTGTGGTGCTGTGGCTGGACGGCCGAGACCTTCATGACGGCGCGGCCGAGATTGCCACGCAATACCTTCAGGCCGCCGTCTGCGCTGAACGGGTTGGCCACGTCGCGCAATACATCGGTGTCGCGGCTCTGTGCCGGGGCCTCGCGCCATGCGAGTCTGCCGTCATGCAGGTACGGTTCGCGGCCGTAGGCGGCCAGGCCCGGGCCGCTGACCGTATTCGCCTCGCCATGCAACAGGCCGGCATTGAGCAGCTCGCGGATCAGGAATCCCATGCCGCCGGCCGCATGGAAATGGTTCACGTCGGCCTTGCCATTCGGGTAGATACGCGCCAGCAACGGCACCGCGGCCGAAAGATCATGGAAGTCGTCCCAGTTGATGGAAATTCCCGCGGCATGCGCCATCGCCACCAGGTGGATGGTGTGATTGGTCGAGCCGCCGGTGGCCAGCAATCCGACGATGCCATTGACGATGCTGCGCTCGTCGATGACCGAGGCGAACGGCCGATACCCACCGCCGGGTTCGCTGCTCGCCGCCGCCAGCCGTGTCGCCTCGATGGTCAGCAGGTCCCGCAGCGGCGTGTTGGGCGCCACGAAAGCCGCACCCGGCAGATGCAGGCCCATTACCTCCATCAGCATCTGGTTGCTGTTGGCGGTGCCGAAGAAGGTGCAGGTGCCGGCGTCATGGTAGCTGGCCGACTCCGCGGCCAGCAGTTCATCGCGCGTTGCCTGGCCCTGCACGTACAGATTGCGCACGCGCGCCTTGTCCGTATTGGACATGCCCGATGGCATGGGTCCGCTGGGCACGAGCAGGATGGGCAGGTGGCCGAAGGCCGCCGCGCCGATGAACAGGCCGGGCACGATCTTGTCGCAGATGCCCAGTAGCAGCGCGGCATCGAACATGTTGTGCGACAGCGCCACGGCGGTGGCCATGGCGATGACGTCGCGGCTGAACAGCGACAGCTCCATGGAGTCGGTGCCCTGTGTCACCCCATCGCACATGGCCGGTACGCCGCCGGCAAACTGGGCAATCGCGCCGGCATCGCGCGCGGCCGCGCGTATCAGGGCGGGAAAGCGCTCGTAGGGCTGGTGGGCCGACAGCATGTCGTTGTAGGCGGACACAATGGCAATGTTCGGCCATGGCCTGGAACGCAACGCATCCTTGTCTGGTCCCGATGCGGCGAAACCGTGGGCCAGATTGCCGCAGGCGTGGCGGGCACGCTGCGTGCCGGCGTGGTGGGCGGCGCGCATTCTCTGCAGATAATCCGCCCGCGCGGGCCGCGAGCGCTCCACGATTCGTTGGGTGACGGCAACAACAGTTGGATGAACCGTGGCAGGGGGCGCGTTCATGACGTCCACACTAGGCAAGCAGACGCGGATTGTCCATTGCCGCGCACATGGCCGAGAATGCCCGCATGGCGGTTTGGCAAAGCTTCGATCTGGTGCTCTTCGGCGGTACGGGCGACCTCGCGATGCGCAAGCTGCTGCCGGCACTTTACTGCCGCTTCGTGGCCGGACTGTTTCCACCGGAGGCGCGCATCGTCGGCGTGGCGCGCAGTGCGCTCACCCGCGAGGCGTATCTGGAACAGGTGCAGGCACACTGCCGCGACCACACCGGCAGCGGCTTCGATGCAACCCAGTGGGGCGCGTTTGCACAGCATCTGCACTACGTCAGTGCCGACGGCGCGAAGCCGGACAGCTTTGGCGTGCTGCGCGACTTCCTGCAGGGCCGCGAGGCCGTCCAGCGGGTGTTCTTCCTGTCCACCGCGCCGACGCTGTTTGCCGCGATCTGCGACCAGATCGGCCATTTCGGACTGGCCACTGCCGGCTCGCGCGTGGTGCTGGAGAAGCCGCTCGGCCAGGACCTGGCTTCGGCGACCGAGATCAACCGGCACGTGGGTGCAATCTTCAGCGAGCCGCAGATCTTCCGCATCGATCACTACCTCGGCAAGGAAGCCGTGCAGAACCTGATGGCCCTGCGATTCGGCAATGCGCTGTTCGAACCATTGTGGCGGCGCGGCCGCATTCGCCATGTGCAGATATCGGTGGCCGAGACTCTCGGAGTCGAGAAGCGGGGCGCGTTCTACGATCAGACCGGCGCGCTGCGCGACATGATGCAGAATCACATGCTGCAGCTGCTGTGCATCATCGCCATGGAGCCGCCCGCCACCGGTGACGCCGATGCGATGCGCGACGAGAAGCTCAAGGTGCTGCGTGCCCTGCGCCCCATAGCCGGCGAGGACGTGCAGAGCAAGACGGTACGTGGCCAGTACAAGGCCGGTGCATCCGGTGGCAAGCCGGTGCCCGGCTATCTGGAAGAGGCCGGCGTTCCGGCCGGCAGCACCACCGAGACGTTCGTGGCGCTCAAGGCCGAGATCGACAACTGGCGCTGGGCGGGAGTGCCCTTCTACCTGCGTACCGGCAAGCGGTTGCAGGACAAGCTCAGCGAGATAGTCATCACCTTCGACGACGTGCCGCACTCGATCTTCGATGCCGCCTCGCGCAACGCCGCACCCAACAAACTGACGATTGCGCTGCAGCCCAAGGACAGCATCACGCTGACGATTCTCGCCAAGAATCCCGGTGAGACCATGCGCCTGAAGCCCGTGGACCTGTCCCTGGATCTGGCCGAGAGCTTCAAGACGCGCCAGCTCGATGCCTATGAAAGACTGCTGACCGACATCATCAAGGGCAACCTGACGCTGTTCATGCGATCCGACGAGCTGGACGCCGCGTGGCGCTGGATTGATCCGATCCGTGAGGGCTGGGCCCGCTTCGACGACAGCCCGCGCCTGTACACGGCCGGCAGCTGGGGGCCCGCCGCGGCGAGTTCGCTTATCACGCGGGACGGCTTCACCTGGAACAACGAGGCGTGATGCTGCACAAGTTCGACACCCCGGGGGTCGCCGCCGCCGCGCTGTCCGAACAGATCCAGGGCGCCCTGGACTCGGGTCTGTCCGCACGCGGGGCTGCCAGCCTCGTGCTCGCCGGTGGTCGCACGCCGGTGCCGCTGTTCCATGCGCTGCGGCAGGCCAGGCTGGATTGGCGCCGCATCGGTGTGACGCTGACTGATGAGCGCTGGGTACCGGACACACATCCGGCAAGCAATGCGGCGCTGGTGCGCGAGGAGCTGCTCACCGGGCCGGCTGCCGCGGCCCGCTTCCTGCCGCTGTTCGACGGGTCAGACAGTGCGGCGGGCGCCGTGGCGAGCGTATGGCGCAGCCTTGAGCCGTTGTCTCGACCGTTCGATGCGGTGGCTTTGGGCATGGGTGAGGACGGTCATTTCGCTTCATTGTTTCCGGGCAATCAGGCGCTGGAGGAGGCGCTCGATGTCGGAGCGCCGCCCGGCTGCGTGGCAATGCGGGCGCCGACTGAGCCGCGCGAGCGCATTTCGCTGAATCTGGCGGCGCTGCTGCAAGCCCGCAGAGTGTTCCTGTTCGTGACCGGCGCGGCGAAGCTGCGGCTGGTAACCGAAGCGGCGCAGCCTGGAGCGGGCAGGGACCACCCGGTCAGCGCACTGCTGGCGTCGCACGCACCGCAGGCCGAGGTCTACTGGGCGCCCTGAGGCCTGGTTGCCCTACAGACCGAACCGGGCTCCCAGGCCCGACAGGGTTGCGATGCCAAGCAGGGCGAAAACGCCGGCAGCGATGGCATGCACCATCCGCAGGGGGATGCGGTTGGCGAGGCGTTCGCCGAGGAACACGGCCGGCACGTCCGCGATCAACATGCCCAGTGTGGTGCCGGCGACGACCTGGATCACGGAGGGAAACTGCGCGGCCATGGCCACGGTGGCGATCTGCGTCTTGTCGCCCATTTCGGCCAGAAAGAACGTGACGAATGTTGCGCCGAAGACGCCCAGGCGCGCGGCGGTCTGCGTTTCCTCGTCTTCTATGCGATCGGGGATCAGCGTCCAGATCGCCATCGCCAGAAACAGCAGGCCCACGCCCCAGCGCAGCGCCGTCGGGGACAGCACCGTGGTGATCCACGCGCCCAGTGCTCCGGCCAGGCCGTGATTCAACAGCGTCGCAACCAGAATGCCGAAGATGATGGGGATCGGCCTGCGCAAGCGCGCCGCGAGCAGAAAGGCCAGCAGCTGGGTCTTGTCGCCGATTTCGGCGAGCGCCACGACGCCGATGGCAGTAAGCAGTGCGGTCAAGCGCGCTCCAGGGTCACAGGGTGGGCGTATGCTACACTGCGCGCCGCCGCCTGCAGGCCGTTGCGGCCTGCGTCAACAAGCACAAGAGTTCGCGGCAGGGGGCTGCAATGAAGAAATGGATCCTCACCGTTGCCGCGTGCTGCGGCGTGTCCATGGCTGCGCAGTCGGCGCAGCCTCCCGGGTCGGGTGGCGCCAATGGCGGCTTCCAGCAGAAACTGGTGCTGCCGACTTGCACGCGTGCTTCGTTGCAGGCTGCGGTGGACAGCTACATTCAGGCGCAGAAGAGCGGCGATGCCGGCAAGATGGCGTTCGCCGACAAGGCCCGCTACCTGCAGGACATGAGTGAGGTGGAGCCCGCCAGGGGCTTGTGGAACACGGCGCTGCCGATTGCGTTCACGCGCAGCTTTCTCGACGACAAGCGCTGCAGGACATTCTCGGAAGTCATCGTCACCGCGGGCGCTCATCCATACGTGATCGGAACACGGTTGTACGTGGACGACGGCAAGATCACGCGTATCGACAGCCTGGTCACGGAGAAGGGCGACTGGCTGTTCAACGCCGGGGACTACCTGAAGTACTCCAGCGCCGAGGACTGGACCATCCGGCCGGATCAGCGCACCAGTGGCGAGGCGATGATCAATGGCGCCAACGCGTATCTGGACCTGTTCTCGGACAAGTTCCGCGAGGCGCCGTGGGGCCAGCCCTGTGCCCGCCTGGAAGGCGGTGCTTACACGAACCACAGCGGGAACATCAACGACCCGGACAGTTCCTGCAAGGTCGGAATTCCCAATGGCGTGCTGTACCTGGTCAATCGCGACTATGTGGTCGACGAGGTGCAGGGCGTGGTCAACGTGTTCTGCCGTTTCGGTGACAGCAAGACCGGCATGCCGGACTCGCACACCTTTCATTTCGTGAACGGCAAGTTCCGTTTCGTGCACACATTGAGCGTGCAACTGAACAAGGGCGCCCGCCAGGGCGCCAGCGGCGGACCACCCGGGCCGCCGGCCGACGCGAAGGCAGGCGGCAGTACCGCCCCCAGGTAGGGGGCGGTTGCCCGGCTACTTGCCAGCGGCCTTCTTGCGAGGGTCCTTTTCGCCAAGTCCCGGATAGAACAGCGCCTTGTTGTTCATGGACTCGTTGTAGACCTTGCGGTGCTTGAACAGCCAGTGGCCGTTGCGCTTGACCAGCTCGTCCTCGTAGTGGCCGAAGTACAGCAGTTGCACGTCGTGCTGCGGTGTGTTGTTGGTCATGGCGAACCAGTAGGCAATGGTGGTCGCGGTATCGCCATGCACATCGATCACGTGATTGATGATCTGGTGATGCGTGCGCGGCCGTGAGGTCGCGCCCTCGGGAATGTTGGCTTCGCGTGCGCCACCGAAGTTGGACATCGCCTTGCGGATGGCGGCCTTGCCGCGTTCGATGCCATTGACCCATTCGAGCACGCCATCGTCGGCCCATGTGGACATGACGGTCTCGATGTCTCCGGCATCGACGGCCACCATGTAACGATTGGACAGGTTCTCGATTTCGGCGCGGTCATCGGCATATCCGGCCATTGCCGTGCCGGTGAAGGCAGCACACAGGGCTGCGGCTGTGACAATCCACTTCTTCATGAGAGGCCCTCGCTCACTGTCTTGATGAAATCCAGTACTGGATCGGTCAGCGACGTATCGGCAGTGCCGATCGCGTAGATTTCGGAAATGTGCGAATGATTGGCCACGCATAGCGCCGTGACCGCCCGACCCGCCTTGCGCCGGGCTGCAACCAGGGCTTCGGAGTCGGCAATGAAATCGGCCCGGTCCAGTTCGCCCCAGGTGATCATCAGCGGTAACTTGCAGGTGCTCAGTCCGGGTATCGCGGACAGCTGCGGATAGCGGCGGGTATCCGTTCCGTAGTAGCTGCTCCACGGAGACTCAGGCACGCCGCCGGACTTGTCGAAGATGCCGGAGGTCAGGATCGCTCCTGCAAGCTGCGGCTCGTCGTGCGTCACGATGTAGTCGGCCGCATGGCCGGCGCCGGCCGAATGGCCCCATACGAAGACCTGACGGGCATCCGCGCCCCAGTCGTTCGCCAGGGCGGCGACCTGAGACAGCGCGAGATCCATGTCCTGGATTCCGGATGGATAGACAAACTCCGGAGCCAGCCGGTAGCTGATTGTCACGCCGACCAGCCCGGCGCGGGCCGCCCAGATTCCGACGTTGTCGTGGAAGGGCTGATCCGGCAATTGCTTGGCACCGACGCGGAAGCCGCCGCCATGCACGAATACCACGACGGGCCGCCTGGCCGTGCGTTGCGCCGAGCTCAGCGTGAACAGGTCCAGTACATGGCGTTCATGCGGCCCGTAGCGCAGATCGCGGGTGATGGACACATCCGGCGCAGGTCCGGGCGGGTGCAGGGTCCGGTACAGCTGCGTCGTGCGGGGAACTTCGATTTGTGGCCCGATGTCGCGCAGCTGCGCGGCGACATCGGGGTAGGCTGTGGCGGCGTGCATCAGGTGAACGGCAACTCATTGGCGTCGGCCCACACGCCATGTACCTGCGGGCTGACGCGGAAGGGCAGCAGCACCCGGGCGATGTCGCCATCGGCAAGGTGTTGTGCATCGGCGATGACCATCTCGGCACGCTGTTCGGCGAGATTTTCAGCCAGACCCACGAGGTAGCCATCGCCTTCGGATCCGCCCTTGCGCGGCACGAAGGAAAGCTCCTGCAGGTTGTGCGTCGGGCCGCCGAAGTACTTGTCCACCTTGCCGGTGGCCAGGTCGAACCGACCGTAGCTGTTGGTGACCCTGGCCGGTGCGGTGGCGCCCACCCGGGCCCGATCGAACGGGCGCTGCGGATCGCTGAAGGAGGTGTACAGGTAGCGCGTCGGCAACGACAACACGCGGGGATCGACCTTGCCCAGATCCGATACCTGCGTCGGCCAGAGGATCTCCTCGGTCCAGGTGTCCTTCTTCGAGTTCAGGTCGAAGGTGAGCTTGCGGATGAAGGCGCGCGCCAGTTTCGGATTCCACGGCGATCCGTCCACCGGCGGGAAGAACGGGAAGAAATTGCCGTCCCAGAACGAGGCGTACAGGGTGAGCTTGCCGTCCTTCTCGTCCTGCGCATTGAGCGTGTGCATCATGCAGCGCAGGGGGCCCTTGAACCAGCGCATGTCCTTCGCTTCCCCGTCGCGCGGCAATACGCCGATGTACGAAGGCTTGGTGTCGTCCCAGCCCCAATGGATCTTGCCGGCCTTGAGCCGCTCCATGCTGGTCACGTAGCCGCCGAACGGAATCAGGATGTGCTTCTGCGACAGCGCCATGTCGTGGATCACGCTGACGTACGGCACCTTGGTGCGCACTTCCTTGGTGACGTTGCCCTCGGGATCGTGCGTGTAGATGAACAGATCGTCCGAGGCCAGGCCGGTGGCTTCATAGCCGAACGCGATCATCTGGCCGGATACCGGGTCCAGCTTGGGGTGGGCGGAGAATGTCTGGCTCAGCCACTTGCCGTTGAAATCCCAGGGGCCGATGGTGTGCAGCGTGTTGGGATCGATCTGGTGCGGCAGCCCGTCCTCCTTCAGCGCGAAGAGCTTGCCACCGTGCACCAGCGGCGCGGTGTTCGCCACGGTGCGCAGGTTCGGATGCTCGGGATCGCTGATGGAGGGATCGTCGGTGAAGGGATTGCGGTAGTAGCCGTACAGCTGGCGGCGGGCCTTGCGCATCTGCTTGACCCGGTAGGTATCGACCCACCTGCCGCGGAAGTCGGCCTTGCCGCCCTTGATGCGGAACATGCTGATGTAGCCATCGGCGTTCAGGATGGCGTCATCCGGGTACATGGGCGGGTAGTACCACTCATACCCCGTGCGGATGAAGGCGCCGTCCAGGTCTGCGGGAATCTTGCCGACGACCTGGCAGTCATCGATGCTGGCGTCGAACCGCAGCGGCATGGTGCTGGGCGCATGCGATGCGCCACCACCCGGCAGGGTCGGCAGGGCGGGCGCGGCGGCGGCACCTGCGCCCGTGGCCCCGGCGGCCATCAGCGTGCCGCCGGACGCCGCGATGAATTTGCGTCGATTCACTTTTTCCATGGCGACTCCATGTGATAGGGGGCCTGGATGAACACTGCCTGCACGGCGGAGATGCAGTCGTTCTGGATCTTGAACATTTCCAGGAACGCCCAGGTCTGCGGTTCCCGGAACACCGAGCGGACCTTCTCGCCGTCGGTGGTGGTGTACTCGTCGAGCACGCCCTTGTGGTCGATGAAGCCGCGGCTCATCACCACCTGGCGCTGCTCGTCCACCAGCATGTGCTCGCGCCGCACTTCGTTGTTGAAGCGGTAGTAGCCGCGCTTGAAGCCCTTCTCGATGTCCTTGAACAGCAGGCCGTTCTCCAGGCGCGTGGCATCAGGTGCGAAGCAGGTGCCGCGTATCTCGCCGGTGTTGTTCTGCAGGGTGTTGAAGTAGCCCGTGGCGTGGTGCATGAGCCGCTCGCGTGACACCCGTTGGCCGGCGGGCACGATGACCGGAAACAGCGGGTTCGGCTTGTATGATTCGACGTCCCCGATCGGGGTCGGCGGGCTGCTCAGGTTGCGCTTGGTGCTGAGCATGTGCTCGATTTCGGTGATCTTGCCGCCCTGGATCTTCAGGCGGATCGCCAGGAAGCCCGGCGTGTCGTTCTGGTAGATCGACGTGTAGATGCCGACCTGGCCGGTCTTGACGTCGGAGATCGTGGTCGCCGGCCCGACCTCGCGCGTGACCGTGTCCCAGCTCGCATCCGGGAACTTCATCATGACGTCGTTTTCACTGAACCGCACATTCGCAGCCAGCGGCAGCGCGGACGGATCGTGCTTCACGTATGCCGCGCGGTACTGGTCTGCGATGTGTTCCAGGCAGGTCTTGTCGCAACTGCCTGATGCGCCCATGGCCGATGTCGTGGCGAGCAGGAGCAGTGCCCCTGCCACGCAAGCTCTGGTGCCTGCTGCATGCCTCATGATGTCCAACCCCCACAAGGCCGCCGCCTCAAGGATGGAATTCATGGTGGGCCGGCGACCGCAGCTGACGATAGCAAGCAGCAGGTATGAAAGCCAATCGCCCCCGATACCGCGCGGACGCGGCATCGGGGAGGGCGGGATTGGTGGAGGTGGGCGGAATCGAACCGCCGTCCGCAAGCCCTACATTCCAGGATCTACGCACGTAGCTGACTCTTTGGGTTCTCACCTCACGCTACCCGAGCAGCAGGGAAGACGCTTGGCCAGCTAACGGTGTCTCTTAACTACACATCCCGTAGCACGGTGCGCAGCGAGCCTGTGAGCGCGTCCCCGGGGTCCGTGGCACAGGCACCAGCGGGTCCGAGGTTAGGCGGGATTAAGCCGCCAGAGCGTAGTTGTCGTCGTTGGCAACTAAAGTTTGCACAGAGATTAACGAGGGCCATGCACCTCGGTACGCCCCTGAAGTTTCGTGACCCACGTCGAAGCCAGTCACCCCCTTCGGGATTTGCTCATTATACAGGTCGCCGGGGTTCAGTACTGCAACAGTGAGTGCACCGGCAGGCCCTGGATCGGGCCGCCATGCAGGCCCAGGTCGGCCAGGACCAGAATGGCCCGCAGGTCGAACCCGGCCGTGGTGCACAGTTGCGCGGCGGCGCTCATCGTGCCGCCTGTGGCGAGGATGTCGTCCACCAGCAGAACACGGCCGGTGCCGCGGTGAATCTCCAGCGTCGCCTCGCCGTACTCGAGCTGGTAGCTGAGCTGTTGCACGGGCGGAGGCAGCTTGCCGGCCTTGCGGACGGCCACGAACCCCAGGCCGCGGCGCGCGGCCAGCGCGGCGCCGAGCATGAAGCCGCGTGCATCCACGCCAGCCACGACATCGATGCAGTCCCATTCCCGTGCAGACAGCAGGCCCTCGAGCGCCGTGAGTGTTGCCGGCAGCTGATGGCGCATCAAGGGGCTGAAGTCGCGGAACAGGATGCCCGTCTTGGGGAAGTCCGCCGTTTCAGAAACGAATTGTCTGAAGTCGATCGTCACTGCACCTGTATGAATATCAAGTAGATTCTAACTGTTAGATTTTATGTTATACCTTATCGGTCGGCCGCTGTGGAAGCCTCGCACCAAACGGGACCCTGTGGCTGCCGGCGACCAATCAACAAGACGGGGGTCACATGAAGACAAGCTTGCGCAAGCCGCGAGTGGGGCTGCGGCGTTCTCTCGCAACCATTGTATCAACGCTGGTGACATCGACGTGCATCGTCGGTGGGGCATATGCGGCGCAGAGCAGTTCCAGTCCGGACGCGTCTGCCAAGAGTGGCGGGCAGGAACTTTCCGAGGTCGTGGTAACCGGCTCGCGAATTGCGCGGCGTGACTACCAGTCGCAGAGCCCGATCGTCACCGTGCAGGGGGACTCTCTGCAGGACCGCGCGAGCGTGGACATCGAGGACACGCTCAACCAGTTGCCGCAGTTCACGCCTGCCGGCACCGCGCAGTCCAACAGTTCGGCCTCGACGCCGTTCCCCTCGCCGACCGCCTGCCCCGGCTGCGCCACGCTGGACCTGCGCAATCTGGGAACCAACCGCAGCCTGGTGCTGCTGGACGGCCGGCGCGTACAGCCTACAGGCGGCAACCTGGTGGTCGATCTGAACACCATCCTTCCATCCATTGCCATCCAGAGCGTGGAGACCATTTCCGGCGGAGCAGCGGCGGTGTACGGCGCCGACGCCATCTCTGGCGTGGTGAACTTCATCAGCAAGAAACACTTCCAGGGCGCGCAATTCGATGGCCAGTACGGAATCACCGAGCATGGTGACGGCCAGCAGTATCAGTTCAGCGCGCTGTTCGGCACCAACTACGGCGACGGGCGCGGCAACGTGATGTTCGGCGCCACCTATGCCAATCGTGGCGACATCAAGGGCAAGGACCGCTCGTGGGTGCGGGCCGGCTGGAACGACCCAGGCACCAGTGCCGGTGGCGTGCCGGGTTCCTCCGGCCTGTCCACTTTCCGCTGCTCGCGCGGCGCCTCGGTAGGCGGCGTGGCGGGGGCCGGTGACTGCCCGGCCTCGCTGTTCCTGCCCGTCAACAACGGCGCTGCCTACCTCATCGACCAGAACGGCAACGTGTTCGACCCGGCCGATCCGCTGAACACGGCGCACCCCTATACGGGCCCGGTGGGCGGGGATTCGGGCTTCAAGATCAATCCGGACGGCTCGCTGGGCTATTTCGACCGCGAGAACAACTATCTGGCGCTGCCACTGTCGCGCTATTCGCTGTTCGGCCAGACCACCTACGATTTCAACGACAACGTCAGCATGTATCTGGACGGGCACTTCTCGCAGAGCACCACAATCGCGCATGGCGCACATGTGGGCCTGTTCAACATCTGGGCGATCCAGGTGCCGTACAACGCCGCATACGATGATCCGGCTTCGTCGACGTTCGGCAATTCGCCGGACCCGTCTTTCGCCTACCACCCGGTGCCGGCGAGCGTGGCCCAGTACCTGAATGCACGCGTGCTCCCGGGCGGTGCCGATCCGACCACGTCTCCCTGGACCTATGAGGGTGGTGTCGACTACCTGCCCGCATACCGCACCGATACCACCAGCAATGTGTTCCAGCTCACCGCGGGCCTGAAGGGCAAGTTGCCGGCTCTGGGCGACTGGACCTGGGAGGCCTATGTCTCGCAGGGCAAATCGGAGGTCAATGCCCACCTGCCCGAGAGCTTCCTGTCGCTGGCCAATGTGCAGCAGCTGTTCAGCGCTTCACAGTACGGTGCCGGTTGGAACAATCCGCAGATCGTCGCGGTGGCCGGTCACTGTACCTCGGGCCTGCCGATCTTCAATCCGGACGGTACCGTCAACAACTCGACCTCCGTATCCCAAGATTGCGCCGACTACGTGACGCTGCGCATGAACAATGTCTCTTCGCTGCAGCAGCAGGTCCAGGAGGCCACGGTGCAGGGCACGCTGTTTCAGGGCTGGGCCGGGCCGGTGCAGTTCGCGGCCGGCGTGAACCACAGGGTGGAGGAGTTTGCCTTCACCCCGGATGGTGCCTACGACGCCAACCAGAGCACCGCGAATGTCGTCAACAACATCGCGCTGCCGTTGGGTGTGGATGGTGCGACGAAGGTCAAGGAGGTCTATGCGGAAATGGCCATTCCGGTGCTCGCAGGCCTGCCATTCATCAAGAAGCTGGAAATCGATCCCGGCTACCGCATCTCCGACTACAACACCACCGGAACCTCCAACACCTGGAAGATCATGGGCAACTGGCAGGTCAACGACTGGGCGACGCTGCGTGGCGGCTTCCAGCATGCTGTCCGTGCGCCGAACGTTATCGAGCTGTACTCGCCCGTGGGTGCGAGTTCGATCGATTTCAACGCCCCGGATGCCTGCGGCAACTGGGCGGGAACACCCACGTGGGGCAACAACCCGGCCAATGCGAACCGCCTCAACCTGCAGACGCTGTGCCAGTATTTGATGACGCGCGACGGCGCGCCGGCCAGCCTGTATGTGCCGGGTCAGGACAGCGCCAACAACTACTCGTACAACGTTTTCGGCTCATCTGGTCCCAGTGCCTTCTTTCCGTTCGACCTGGCGGTGCAGGGCGGTAATCCGAACCTGAATCCGGAAAAGGCCGACACCTACACGGTGGGCGCGGTGATCCGTTCGCCGTTCCGCGTGGCTGCGCTGCAGCGGCTGACGTTCTCGGTGGATTACTACAATATCGACATCAAGGGCGCCATCGCGGTGCCCAATCACCAGACGGTTTACCAGCAGTGTCTGGATGCCCAGTACAACACGCTGATCGGCTCCGCGCCCGGAACCTACTCGGGCCAGGAACTGGCCGACAACAGCCCGTACTGTGCCCTGATCCATCGCGAGTACCTGCCGCCGCAGTTCGTGTTTGGCGCGGACCGCAAGTTCGACGCGGCGTATGTGAACCTGGGCGCGATCAAGACCGATGGCGTGGACGTGCAGCTGGACTGGGGCTCGCAGTTCGCCGACATCGGACTGACGTCGGTTCCGGGGGCCATGTCGGTCAACGTGCAGTACAGCTACCTCGGAAGCTACGACGTCTCTCCTTTCCCGGGGGGCGCTTTCGTGGACCAGAAGGGCACCGGGGTTAACTACGACTACAAGGTGCTGACCACGCTCGGCTACAACGTGGGTTCGTTCTCGGCCGGCCTGCGTTGGCAGCACCTGCCGTCGGTGGATCCGACGCCGGGTTCTTCGAGCAATGCCCTGGGTGTCAATTCGCATGACCAGTTCGATCTGTTCGCCCGCTGGGCGATCAACGATCGCTACGAGTTGCGAGGCGGCATCGACAACCTCCTCAATGCCGATCCGGAAGTGGTCGGTGCGACCCGCACACTGAATCCGGATGGCAGCTTCAACGCCGCGTTGAGCAACAATGCCCTGGGCAGCGCCGCCCCGGGCAACGACACCTTCGGTCGCCGCTTCTACGTGGGCGCCAGGGTCTCGCTGTAGGGCAAGGCGCCGGTCCCGGCGTAGTCCACGCCGGGATCGAAGCATCGGGCACAGCGCGGGTGGTTGGGAATCACCCGCGCTGCCATTGCCGCATCCAGCGTTGCCCCCGCGTCAAAACGTGGCGCGTCATCCGTCAACGGGCAGGCATGCAGGCGTAACTGGCCGTTTCGACGCAGCACCATGCGGCTGCGGGTGCAGGCTGGCGCCACACCCGGCATGGATCGATCGGCAGGCGCGCACCGCGTCGCCCCGGCTTCGTCCGGTAGCCCCAGTTCCGGCAGTGCCACGATGGGCAGCTCCGCGGGCAGTCGCTGGCGACGCAGCAACCGGCGGAAAGCGGCCTCCACGGCGGCGGCGTCCTCTTCGGGATCGGATTGCCGGGTGATGCCCACCGCAAAGCCGGCCACATGCAGCAATCGCAACCCCTCGAGCGCCTTGCGGAAGTTCTTCAGCCCGCGTCCGGCGTCGTGCCGCGCCTCGTCCGGATAGTCGATGCTGACGCGAAAGCTCAGTGGCTGCCGCGCCCGTGCCAGCTCGGCCAGCTGGTGGCTGCGCCGGATGAAGGGCGCCGTGCCGTTGGTGAGCACCAGAACCGGTCGCAACGACAATGCGTGCAGCAGGATCTCGCGAATGCCCTTGAGGATCAGCGGCTCGCCGCCGGTGAACGCAAAGCGTTCCACGCCACGCTCGGCGGCCTCGCTGAGCAGCGGCGCAAGCTCGCCAGGCGTGGGCGCCTGCAGCCGCGTGTCGCCCGGCTTGCTGCCTTCATGGCAGAACGGGCAGCTGAGGTTGCACGCGGTGCCGGTATGGATCCACAGCTCGCGCAGCGCTGTGAGGCTGATGGAAACTGCCGGGCCCGTAGTCACGGGCGGGATGTTAGCGCAGGCAGTTCAGTTGCGCGCTCATCAGCTCGGCCGGTTGCGGCCGGCCGAGCAGGAAGCCCTGTACCTCGTCGCACCCCAACGAACGCAGCAGGTCCATCTGCCCCTGCGTCTCCACCCCTTCGCCGACCACCAGCATGCCCAGGCTGTGCCCGAGCGTGATGATCGAGCGCACGATGGCCGCATCCTGGGCGCCGCGCAGGATGTCGGTGATGAAGGAGCGGTCGATCTTCAGGTACTGCGCCGGAAAGTTCTGCAGGTAGCGCAGGTTGGAGTAACCCGTTCCGAAGTCGTCAATGGCGATGCGCACCCCGGCCCCGCGCAGCCGATGCAGCAGGTCCACCAGCCGGGCAGCGTCGTGCACCACCATGCTTTCGGTGATTTCCAGTTCGATCGATCCCGCCGGCAACCCGAATTCATTCAGCGTTGCGGCAATGTTCTCGGCGAAACGCTCCTGCTGCAGTTCCCGCGGGCAGCTGTTGACCGATACCACCAGGCCGGTGTGGCCTGCGTCCAGCCACTGACGTGCCTGGGCGCAGGCCGTGCGCAACACGAAGCGCCCGATGTCGACGATCAAACCGCTCTCTTCGGCAATGGGAATGAAGCTTGGCGGATACAGCCCGTCTTCACCCGGAGGCTGCCAGCGCACCAGGGCCTCCACGCCCGTTATGCGACCACTGGACACGGCGAATCTGGGTTGGTAGTGGACCACCAGTTCGCCGCGATCAATCGCCTCGCGCAGGCGTTGTTCGATCACTACACGTTCACTGAGCTGCCGGCACAGCTGCGTGCTGTAGATCTGCAGCGAGCCTACCTGCTGGTCCTTGGCCAGGTACATCGCGGCATCGGCATTGCGCAGCAGCGATTCCGGGTCGCGGCCATGCTCGGGATAGAAGGCCACGCCGATGCTGGCATTGACTGGAATACGCTTGCCACCGTGCTGCCAGCTCTGGCTGGTGGCGCGCAGGATGTCACCGGTCAGCACCCTGGCGGCGGCTTCCTCCACACCCGTTACCAGCAATACGAATTCGTCGCCGCCGACCCGTGCGATCGTGCTTTGGGCAGGTGCGGCACGACGCAGGCGCTCTGCCACGGTGCACAGCAGCTCGTCCCCGGCCTGATGGCCAAGGCTGTCATTGACCTGCTTGAAGCGATCCAGATCCACGAATACCAGCGCAAAGCGCTCCGCATTCGCCTGCGCGGCTCGGATGGCCTCCTGCAGACGCTCGCGCAGCAGGGCCCGGTTGGCCAGCCCGGTCAGGTCGTCGTAGCGGGCCTGCCGCTCGATTCGCTCCTTGTATTCGCGCAGTTCGGTAACGTCTTCCACGGTGCCTTCGTAGCAGACCAGCCGGCCGAACTCGTCGCGCACCGCCCGGGCATTTTCGGAGATCCAGATCATGCGCCCATCGCACCGGCGGACCTGGGATTCGAAGCCGGTGACCGAGCCTGTCTGCTGGACGGCATGGATGAATGACAGGCGCCTGTCCGGATCCACGTAGAGCTGGACGCCGATGTCCGACAGCGTGTTCATGAGCTCCACCGGCGATTCAAAGCCGTAGATGCGCGCCAGCGCCGGGTTGGCATCCAGGTAACGGCCATCGGGGGAGGTGCGGAATACCCCCTCGATAGCGTTGTCGAACAGGCTGCGGTAGCGGCGCTCGGCGTTGCGCAGTGCGCGGTAGGTGGATTCCCTCGCGCTGATGTCCTGGATGATGCCCTCCAGCGCGACCGGGCGGCCGTCCGGTGCATACAGGCCGGTGCTGCGCTCCCAGACCCAGCGCTCGGCGCCACTGCGGTGCACGATGCGATATTCGGCCTCGAAGCGTTTGCGCTGCGCCAGCGCGGCCTCGACTGCATCGCGCACGCGCCGGCGATCTTCCGGGTGGATCAGCTCCTCGAAACTGGTCTTGTTGTTGTACAGCAGCTCCTCGGGGTTGTAGCCGGTCACGGCGAGGCAGCCATCGCTGATGAATTCCATGGTCCACTGCGCGTCGATCAGACAGCGGTACACGATCCCATCAATATTGGCGATGAGGTTGTGCAGCATGCGTGCCGTTTCGGCGGCGCCGCGCTGCGGGTCCTGGTTCGACGGCTCCGGAGTAGTGGACGTTGCAGTGAGGGCCATGTCTGTTCCGCTGTTGGCCGCCAGATTGTGTAGCGCGGCCAGCGACGATGGCGGGTGCGAGTCACATTTCTTGCGATGCACCCTGCCTGGGCAAATGCCCGGCTGGATGCACCAAGCTGAAGCGGATCAGTCGGGCTGATCGCCGGCGCGGAGCACCTCGTCAGTGCGCGCGCAGCAGGCGGGCCTTGTCGCGTCGCCAGTCCCGTTCCTTTTCGGTGGCACGCTTGTCGTGCTGCTTCTTGCCCTTGGCGAGTCCGATCTTCAACTTGGCCCGGCCGGCCTTCCAGTACAGCTCCAGCGGAACCAGCGTGTAGCCGGCGCGCTCGACCGCGCCGACCAGGCGGTCGATTTCCGCGCGTTTGAGCAGGAGTTTGCGCTGGCGGGTCGGATTGGCAATCACGTGCGTGGATGTCGAGATCAGCGGCGTGACATGCGCGCCGACCAGAAATACCTCGCCGTGGCTGACCACCACATAACTCTCGGTCAGTTGCGCGCGCCCGGCGCGCAATGACTTGACCTCCCAGCCCTGCAGCGCGAGCCCGGCTTCCAGCCGCTCCTCGATGAAATAGTCATGGCGCGCCTTGCGGTTCTCGGCGACCAGCGCGCTGCTGCTTTTCGGGGCGGTCCTGGCCATGCGTTATTATGCGGTATGCGCCATATACGCCGCTCGGCGCTGGTGGCCGCCAGCCCGGAGCGCATGTTTGAGCTGATCAACGATGTCGAGCGTTATCCGCAGTTCGTGCCCGGCTGTGCCGCGGCCCAGGTGCTGGAACGCGGCGCGGATTCGCTGCGGGCACGCCTGACCGTGGGCAGCGGGCCACTGCGCACGGCATTCACCACCCGCAACCGGTTGCAGCCACCGCACGCCATCGACATGGATCTGGACGAAGGACCGCTGCGCAGCCTGAGCGGCAGATGGCGGCTGACGCCGGTGCAGGCAGGCGACAGGCAAGGCTGTCGCGTGGAGCTGGATCTGAGCTTCGAAGTGCAGGGCGGGTTGACCGGGCTTGCCCTCGGCCCGGCCATCGAGAAAGTGGCCGGATCCCTGGTGGATGCCTTCGTGGCGCGAGCGCGCCAGGAATCCTAGCCTGCGGCTGGAGCAGGCGCCTCGGCAGGCGTCTGGGGGGGCTTTTCGCCCTGCGCCGCCTTGGGCACCGCGCTGCCGTCGAAATGATCCACTTTGTCGTTCTTGAACCAGACCGTCAGGCGGTTCTTGTCCAGGATCTGCCCTCTCTCGGTCTTGAAGTAGAAGTAATAGTCCCAGCGATCCGTATTGAAGCCGTTGGGCACCATCGGCGTACCGAGCAGGAACTTCACCTGGGAGCGGGTCATGCCCGGCTGCAGCTGTGATACCTGATCCGGATTGAGCCAGTTGCCCTGCTGGATGGGCATGCGATACAGGCAACCGCCGGTCAGGCCGAGCAGTACGATCAGGCAGAGTTTCGCGGTGGGTTTGACGGTTCGCATGGCGGAAGCTGTAATTGTAGACTTGCCATGATACCTGACCGCAAAGGAGTCCACCGAATTGGAAGGCAAGGACCTCAGAAATGTCGGGCTGAAGGTCACCCTGCCCAGGCTGAAGATTCTCGAGATCCTCGAGGGTGGCGGGGTGCGCCACAAGTCCGCCGAAGACATCTACAGGGCATTGCTGAGTTCCAATGAGGACATCGGCCTCGCCACGGTATACCGCGTCCTGACACAGTTCGAGGCTGCCGGCCTGGTCACGCGCCACCATTTCGAAAATGGCATGGCGGTATTCGAGCTCAACCGCGGCGACCATCACGATCACATCGTGTGTCTGGATTGCGGCAAGGTCGAGGAATTCGTTGACAACGGCATCGAGGAGCGCCAGAAGGCCATTGCCAGCCAGCGTGGCTTCGAGATCCAGGACCACTCGCTGATCCTCTACGGCAGGTGCCACAAGCCGAACTGCCCGTCGCGGGCCGCCGCGGCAGCGCGCAAGTCCGGCCAGTCCTGACAGCGGTGGCGTCGGGCGCGAACAGTTACCTGCGCCGCATGCGCGCGGTGTCGCCGCTCCGCCTGTCCGGCGAGACCAGCATTTCCCGTGCGTGTGCGAGGGCCTTGTCGGTGACCTGCATGCCGCCCAGCATGCGCGCGATTTCCTGGACCCGCTCCTGTCCGGTCAGCTCGGTGACGTTGGTGCGCGTGCTGCGCCCGTCGCTGAGTTTGACGACGCGCAGGTGGTGATGGCCCTGCGCGGCAACCTGCGGCAGGTGGGTGACGCACAGGACCTGGCTGCGCGCGCCCAGCTCGCGCAGTTGCCGGCCCACGACTTCGGCGACACTGCCACCGATGCCGGCATCCACCTCGTCGAACACCATGCAGTGGCGGCCGTCTGCCATGCAGGCCACCTGCACCGCCAGGGACAGCCGCGCCAGTTCGCCGCCGGAGGCCACTTTGGCCAGTGCACGCGGCGGCTGTCCGGGATTGGCGGTGACCCGGAACTCGACCTGGTCCAGTCCGTGGGATTGCGGCTCGGCGGATTCGGGTTGTGAGACCACGGCCTGGAAGCGACCGCCGCTCATGCCCAGCAACTGCATGCGGGCGCTGATCTCCTTGCCGAACGTTACCGCGGTCTCGCTGCGCGCAGCCGAGAGCTGTGCGGCGCGCGTGCGGTAGGCCTCCAGGGCGCCGGCCTGCTGGCGGCGCAATGCCGCCACGTCCTGCTCCACCGTTTCCAGCTCTGCGAGTTCGGCCTGCAGGGCGGCCTGGTGGGCGGGCAGTTCGCCGACGCTGACGCGGTGCTTGCGGGCCAGCTCCTCCGCCGCGGCCAGGCGCTTCTCGACCGCGGCCTGGCGGGCACTGTCCAGATCCAGCGAGTCCGAGTAGCGCGACAACTCACGGGCTGCCTCGTCGATGCGGATGGCGGCCTCCTCCAGCAGCGGCACGATCGGTGCGAGCTGCGGATCGATGTCCACCAGCGCCTTGAGCGCCGACTTCGCGCGCGCGACCCGCTCCTGGGCGGTGTCCCCCTCATCGTCAAACAATAACGTGGCCGCGGTGCGCGCGCCTTCGATGAGCCTTTCATGGTTGGCCAGACGGGCCGACTCGGCCGCCAGTTCGGCCGCCTCGCCGGGCTTCAGGTCCAGCGCTTCGAGTTCGCCTGCCTGGAAGCGCAGCAGCTCGATGCGGGCATCGCGGTCGCGCAGGCGGGACTCGACATCCAGCACCTTGTTCAGCAGCGCCAGCCATTCGCCGTGCGCGCGCGCGACGTCCTCGACCTGCGGGTCCAGGCGTCCATAGTGGTCCAGCAGCAAGCGCTGCGCGGCCGGGCGCACCAGAGACTGGAACTCATGCTGACCGTGAACGTCGAGCAGGTAGCCGACGATTTCGCGCAGCTGCTGCACGGGTACGGCCTGACCGCTCAGGTAGGCACGCGACCGGCCATCCGCGTTGATGACACGGCGTACCAGCAGGTCCCCGTCGGCGGCGATCGACTGCTCCTCGAGCTGCCGCAGCAGCTCCGGCGGTGCCTGCCTGATATCGAATGTCGCGGCGATCTCGGCCTTGTCGGCGCCGGCGCGGACCTGATCCGAATCTGCCCGCGCGCCGCAGGCAAGCATCAGGGCCTCGACCACGATGGACTTGCCCGCACCGGTCTCGCCGGTGAGTACCGTCAGGCCGCCGGCGAAGTCCAGCTCCAGCGTATCGACGATGGCCAGATCCCGGATCTGCAGATGCGTCAGCATTGCGCCTGGCTCCTCATGCCGCGGAACCGTGGCCGCCACGGCCCCAGTGCAACTTGGATCGTAGCAGCCGGAAGTAGTCGTATCCGGGCGGGTGCAGCAAAGTGATGTGCTGGTTGGAGGGGTGGACCTCCAGGCGCTCTGCCGGCAGCAGCTCGCCCAATAGCACGCCATCGCAGGCGACCAGTGCCCGTGTGTCATAACGCTCGTGCAGCACGATGGTCACCGTACTGCGCCCGGATACCAGAACGGGACGGTCCGCGAGGGTGTGCGGACAGATGGGCACCATCAGCAGCAGGTCGAGGCTGGGATCGACGATGGGGCCACCGCATGCCAGCGAATAGGCGGTGGATCCGGTGGCCGTGGAGACGATCAGTCCATCGCCACCATGGGTATTGACGTAGCGACCATCGACCCGGGTATCGAACTCCAGGATGCGTCCGGTCTCCCATTTGGAAAGCACCACGTCGTTGAGCGCCAGTCGCCGGCGTTCACTGCCGTCGGCGGCGATCAGTCGCGCTTCGAGCAGCGGGCGGTGGTCGGTCTGGCAATGTCCGGTCAGCGCGGCATCCAGGCTTTCCACCATTTCCTGCGGCAACACGTCGGTAAGGAAGCCCAGCCTGCCCAGGTTGATGCCAAGCATCGGCACGCCCGTTCCGGCAAACAGCCGCGCGGCATACAGCAGGGACCCGTCACCGCCAATGACGATGGCCAGCTCGGAGCGAGCCACCAGTTCGGAGTCCTCCACGGGCGTGCCCAGCGCGGCCAATTCCGGGACCAGGGTCTCCTGCTGAACCAGCGTGGTCAGGCCGCGCGCGGTCAGTTGCGGCAGCAGGGCCACCGCGGTATCCCTGACCTTCTGCTCCGCGAACCGCCCCAGCAGGGCACAGGTACGAATAGCGCCTCCCATGGGGCTAGTGTACTTGGGCTCCAGCGCCCTTCATGGGGCGTTTTGGGCGGCAATTGTGTGAACAAATCCCCAGCTGCGACGGCGCTTGACCGGCCGCGCCCGGCGCGGCTAGCGTCACGGCTGCCCATGAGCCAGGAAGCCCACGAAGAAGCGCAACTCAGCGAACGTGCCCAGCAACTGCTGAAGGTGCTGGTGGAGAGCTATATCCGTGACGGGCAACCGGTGGGTTCACGCAGTCTGTCGCGCGATTCGGGCATGGCCTTGAGCTCGGCCACGATACGCAACGTCATGGCCGACCTGGAGGCGTACGGGTTCGTCAGCTCGCCGCATACCTCGGCCGGCCGGGTGCCGACCCCGAAGGGATACCGCTTCTTCATCGATACGCTGCTGGAAATCCAGCCGTTGACCGGCAAGGCCGCCAATGAGCTGCGTTCGCAGCTGTCCGCCGCGGAAGACTCCCGGGCGCTGGTATCCATTGCCTCGCAGCTGTTGTCCAACGTCACGCAAATGGCGGGCCTGGTGTCCTTGCAAAGTCGGCAATCGGCCTCGCTGACGCATATCGAGTTCCTGCCGCTGTCCGAGAAGCGGGTGCTGGCCATCCTGGTGTTCGGCGGTCGCGAGGTGGAAAACCGCGTCGTGCACCTGGATCGCGAGATTCCGGCCGAGGAGCTGCGGCGCGCGGCAGCCGCGCTGAACGAGCAGTTCCGGGGCCGCACGTTGCAGCAGGTGCGCCAGGATCTGATCGACCAGCTTTCCGACATGCGCGAGAAGCTCAATCAGGGCATGGTCGACACCATCTCCGTGGCACAGCAGCTTTTTGCCGGAAGCCCCGAGCGCAAGGACATCGAGCTGGTCATTGCCGGCGAGACCAAGCTGATGGCCTATGGCGAGCTGTCCAGCATCGAGAAGCTGCGACGCCTGTTCGAGGCATTCGACGAGAAGCGGGCCATCCTGCAATTGCTGGATCTGAGCCTGAATGCCGCCGGCGTGCAGATCTTCATCGGGCGCGAATCCGGGTATCAGATTCTCGATGACTGCAGCGTGGTCACGGCGCCTTACCGGTCCGACACCGGGGCGGTCGGCGTGATCGGAGTGATCGGCCCGACGCGCATGGCCTACGAGCGGGTCATCCCCGTGGTGGATCTGACCGCCAAGCTGCTGGGAGCGGCCTTGAATACCCGCCGTTAGTCCCCACCTCCCGCGGCGGTACGCCACGTTTATTTGCAGAATAGAGATCAAAGAAGATCTCTATCTAATTGAATGGATGGAGAAATAATGTCGGAACCGGAGGGCGGACTTAACCCCGCGGACAGTGCGGGTGCGGACCAGATGCAGGGTACGCAGGATGCACGGGATGAACTGCGGCGTTTGCGCGCGGAACTGGCCGACGCGCAGGCGCAGGCGGCCAGCCAGCAGCGCGATCTCACGCTGCGCAGTGCGGCCGAATTGGAGAACATCCGCAAGCGTGCCGCGCGCGACGTGGAGCAGGCCCACCGGTACGCCCTTGAGAAGTTCGCGCTGGAGCTGCTGCCGGTGCGCGACAGCCTGGAACTGGCGGTGGCCAATGGCGCGGCGGCCGATGCCGCCACGCTGGCCGCGGGCCAGGAAGCAACCCTGAAGCTGCTGGCCCGCGCCTTCGACAAGTTTGCGCTGCAGGTGATCGATCCGCTCGGCGAGCCGTTCGACCCGGAGCGGCACGAGGCCATGGCCATGCAGGCTTCGCCCACGGCCGAACCGGGCTCCGTCCTGCAGGTGGTGCAGCGTGGCTACGCGCTCAACGGGCGGCTGCTGCGGCCGGCGCGGGTCATTGTCGCCAGCGAGCCCCAGTAATGCCGTACAGCTCTTGAAGCGGCGGCAGGCCAGACCCAGATAACGGTGCATTCATCCACATTCACTGAATTTCGTCGAAGGTAAACGCATATGGGCAAAGTCATCGGTATCGACCTGGGGACGACCAATTCCTGCGTCGCCGTCATGGAGGCGGGCAAGCCGCGCGTGATCGAGAACAGCGAGGGCGATCGCACCACGCCGTCGATCGTGGCGTTCACCAAGGACAACGAGGTGGTCGTCGGGCCAGTCGGCCAAGCGCCAGGCGGTCACCAACCCGAAGAACACGCTGTTCGCGGTCAAGCGGCTGATCGGCCGCAAGTTCAAGGACGACGTGGTGCAGAAGGACGTCGGCATGGTGCCCTACAAGATCGTCGGCGGCCGACAACGGCGATGCCTGGGTCGAGGCGCAGGGCAAGAACATGGCCCCGCCGGAGATCTCGGCGCGCGTGCTGAGCAAGATGAAGAAGACCGCCGAGGACTATCTCGGCGAGCCGGTCACCGAGGCCGTGATCACGGTGCCGGCCTACTTCAACGACTCGCAGCGTCAGGCCACCAAGGACGCCGGCCGCATCGCCGGCCTGGAGGTCAAGCGCATCATCAACGAGCCGACCGCGGCGGCGCTGGCCTATGGGCTGGACAAGGAGCGGCGGTGACCGCAAGATCGCCGTGTACGACCTGGGCGGCGGCACGTTCGACATCTCCATCATCGAGATCGCCGAGATCGACGGCGAGCGCCAGTTCGAGGTGCTGTCCACCAACGGCGATACCTTCCTCGGCGGCGAGGACTTCGACCTGCGCATCATCAATTTCCTGGCCGAGGAATTCCAGAAGGAATCCGGCGTGGACGTGCGCAAGGATCCGCTGGCCATGCAGCGCCTGAAGGAAGCGGCCGAGAAGGCCAAGATCGAGCTGTCCTCCAGCCAGCAGACCGAGGTCAACCTGCCGTACATCACCGCCGATGCTTCCGGCCCGAAGCACCTGAACGTGAAGATCACGCGCGCCAAGCTCGAGTCGCTGGTCGAGGAGCTGGTCAGGAAGACCATCGAGCCGTGCAAGATCGCGCTGAAGGATGCCGGCCTGTCTGCTTCCGAGGTGATCGGAGGTGATTCTGGTCGGTGGCCAGACCCGCATGCCGCTGGTGCAGAAGTACGTGAAGGACTTCTTCGGCAAGGAGCCGCGCCGGGACGTGAACCCGGACGAGGCCGTGGCCGTGGGCGCGGCCATCCAGGCGGGCGTGCTGGCCGGCGAGGTCAAGGACGTGCTGCTGCTGGACGTGACTCCGTTGTCGCTGGGCATCGAGACGCTGGGCGAGGTGATGACCAAGCTGATCGAGAAGAACACCACGATTCCGACCAAGGCCTCGCAGGTGTTCTCGACGGCGGACGACAACCAGACTGCGGTGACCATCCACGTGCTGCAGGGTGAGCGCGAACGCGCGGCGGACAACAAGTCGCTGGGCCGCTTCGATCTGAGCGACATCGGGCCCGCCCCGCGCGGCATGCCGCAGATCGAGGTGACCTTCGATATCGATGCGAACGGCATCCTGAACGTGTCGGCGAAGGACAAGGCCACCGGCAAGGAGCAGAAGATCGTCATCAAGGCGTCTTCGGGACTTTCCGAGGATGAGATCAAGCGCATGGTTGCCGATGCCGAGGCACATGCCGCCGACGACAAGAAGTTCCGGGAGCTGGTCGAGAGCCGCAATCGCGCGGACGCGCTGGTGCACGCCACCGAGAAGTCTCTGGCCGAACTGGGCGAGAAGGTTTCCGGCGGGGATCGCGCCTCGGTCGAGTCGGCCCTGTCTGACCTGAAGAGCGCGCTGAAGAGCGATGACAAGGATTCCATCGATCGCAAGGCCGAGGCACTGGCCAAGGCTTCCCAGAGTCTGGCGGCGGCTGCGCAGCAACCCGAACAGGATGCCGCCGCGGGTGGTGCTGGTGCGGATGCGGGCGGTGCCGGCAATGCCCAGGGTTCGGCAGGGGCCAGTGACGACAACGTCGTCGACGCAGAGTTCGAGGAAGTGAAGGACAAGGACCGCAAGGCCTGAAGTAATCGGTCCGGGTCGGGATGTCGGGATGGAACAGGCGCCACGCCCGTGAGGACGTGGCGCCGTTGATGTCAGGGGAACCGCAGCAGCAGCATGGCCAAGCGTGATTACTACAAGATTCTGAACGTGGCGCGCGATGCGTCGGAAGCCGACATTACCAAGGCATACCGGCGCCTGGCCATGAAGCTGCACCCGGATCGCAATCCGGGAGACGCCCAGACGGAGGAGAAGTTCAAGGAGGCCAACGAGGCCTACGAGGTGCTGACGGACGCGCGCAAGCGCGCGGCCTACGACCAGTACGGCCACGAGGGGCTCGAAGCCCAGCGCGGCGCGGGCGGTGGACCCGGGTTCAATCCGGGAGAAGCCTTCGGCGACATCTTCGGCGACGTGTTCGGCGACATCTTCGGCGGCGCCCGGCGTGGTGGCCGATCCCAGGTGTTTCGCGGCGCCGATCTGCGCTACGAGCTGGATCTGGAGTTGCATCAGGCCGTGTTCGGCGCCGGCGTCGAGATCGAGGTGCCGCGGCTGTCCGAGTGCGAAACCTGCCACGGCTCCGGTGCCGCCAAGGGTTCCAAGCCGGTGGAGTGCGAAACCTGCCACGGCTCGGGGTCGGTGCGCGTGTCGCAGGGGTTCTTCCAGTTGCAGCAGACCTGCCCGCGGTGCCGCGGCACGGGCAAGATCGTCAGGAATCCCTGCGATACCTGTCTGGGTCAGGGTCGGGTCAGGCGCACCCGCAAGCTGTCGGTGAAGATCCCGGCCGGCGTGGACAACGGCGATCGCATCCGGCTCTCCGGCGAGGGCGAGGCCGGACGCAACGGCGGGCCATCGGGCGATCTTTACGTCGAGGTCAACGTGCGCCCGCACGAGATATTCGAGCGCGCGGGCGAGCATCTGTCCTGCGAAGTGCCGGTGAGTTTCGTCACCGCGGCACTGGGCGGCACGGTGATCGTGCCGACGCTGGATGGTCAGGTGTCGCTGAAGATTCCCGCCGAGACGCAATCCGGTCGCGTATTCCGGCTGCGCGACAAGGGCGTCAAGCCGGTACGCGGTGGCGGCCGCGGCGACCTGTTCTGCAAGGTGATGGTGGAGACTCCCGTGAATCTGTCCAGCGACCAGAAGGATTTGCTGCGAAGATTCGAAGAGTCCCTGAAGAGCAGCCACGATCGCCACGCGCCGCGCGAGGAGGGCTTCTTCGAGGGCGTGAAACGATTCTTCACCGGCGCGGAATGATCGGGAGGTCGGGCGCGTGATCGTCAGGGTCGGCATCGTCGGCGTGGCCGGGCGCATGGGCATGGAACTGGTCAAGGCGCTGCATGGCACGGTCGGCGCGCGGTTGACGGCGGCCATCGATCGGCCAGGTGGGGAGGCGCTGGGCAAGGATGCGGGCGAGCTGGCGGGCCTGTCCGCTGTCGGCGTGGAGGTCACGGGTGATCTGCAGGCCGTGCTCGGCGATCTGGACGTGGTCGTGGATTTCTCCTCGGCATCGGCAGTGGGTGCCACCGCCGATGCCTGCGCGGCTGCAGGTGTCGCCTTGCTGGTCGGCACGACGGGTCTGGACCAGGACACGCAGCGCCGGCTCGATGCGGCTGCCGTCCGGGTGCCGGTACTGGTCGCGGCCAATACCAGCCTGGCGCTCAACGTGCTGCTCGAACTGGTCCAGCGTGCCGCCCGCGCCCTGCCGGTTGGTTATGACATCGAGATTTTCGAGGCCCACCACCGGCACAAGGTCGATGCGCCATCCGGGACGGCGCTGGCGCTTGGAGAGGCGGCCGCGGCGGGTCGCGGCGAGCGCCTGGAGCGGCCGGTGAACCTGACCGGTACGGCAGGCGGCGCCCGCGGCGCCGGCGGAATCGGCTTCTCGGTGGTACGCGGCGGGGACGTGGTCGGCGAGCACGATGTGCGCTTCCTGGGAAGGGGTGAGCAGCTGCGCCTGTCGCACGTGGCAACTGACCGGGCAATCTTCGCCCGGGGTGCCGTGGCGGCCGCCCTGTGGCTGGCGGGACGCCCCAAGGGCCGCTATCGGATGGCCGATTTTGTGCTTGAGGATCAGAAGGATACGAAATAGTCCGCAGTACTTTTCGGGGGCGAGGCAGGCCACTTTTCAGACAAGTCTGCGTGGACAGGGGGTCGCCGGGAACCGTAGAATTCGCTGCGAAATCCGTTACATCCAGTTGCGGGTTTTAGTCCGCGCAAGGCGGGAGGGCGTTCCAAAAGAACTCCTCCCGCTTTGTGCATCCGCACCTCAATTCCGGTAATGCGAGGCCGATGAGAAGCCGCCAAGAACAAGCGGAGGTCGGTGAGTGAGTGTGAGCGCCGTACTGGCTCTGGCAGATGGCACCGTTTTCCACGGCCAATCCATCGGAGCGAAGGGAAATACCACCGGCGAGGTCGTCTTCAACACGGCAATGACGGGCTATCAGGAGATCCTCTCGGATCCTTCCTATTTCCGTCAGATCGTCACGCTGACATATCCGCACATCGGCAACACGGGTACGACGCCCGAGGATCAGGAGTCGTCGCTGGTTGCGCCGGCAGGTTTGGTGATCCGGGACCTGCCGCTGCTCGAGAGCAACTGGCGCGCCAATCTCACGTTGCCCGAATACCTGCAACGCGGCCGCATCGTGGCCATCGCCGGAATAGACACGCGCAAGCTGACGCGGCTGTTGCGCGAAAAGGGTGCGCAGGCCGGCTGCATCATGACCGGCGACAACGTGGATGCGAACGCCGCGGTGCATGCCGCGCGGCGCTTCCCGGGACTGGCCGGCATGGATCTGGCCAAGGTGGTTACCACCAGGGAAGGCTACCAGTGGAACGACGGCACGATCTGGCGCACGCAGGGGCGCCCGGCGTTGCGGCCGGCACAGCGACTGCATGTGGTGGCCTACGACTTCGGCGTGAAGCGCAACATCCTGCGGTTGCTGGCCGACGCGGGTTGTCGCATGACGGTGGTGCCGGCACAGACGCCGGCAGCCGAAGTCCAGGCGCTGCAGCCGGACGGCATCTTCCTGTCGAACGGGCCCGGGGATCCCGAGCCGTGTACCTACGCCATAACCGCAATCCGTGAGCTGCTGCAGACCGATATCCCCATCTTCGGCATCTGCCTGGGGCATCAGCTGCTGGCGCTTGCCGCCGGTGCGCGCACGGTGAAGATGAAATTCGGTCACCATGGCGCGAATCATCCCGTGCAGGATCTGGCCACGGGCCGCGTGGTGATAACCAGCCAGAATCATGGCTTCGCGGTGGATGCGGATTCCCTGCCTGACGGCCTGCGCATTACCCACAGGTCGCTGTTCGACGGGTCCCTGCAGGGCATCGAAATCGTCGACAAGGCGGCCTTCGGCTTTCAGGGCCACCCGGAGGCGAGTCCCGGCCCGCACGATCTGCTGCCGCTGTTCGACCGCTTCACCCAGGCGATGATCCGGCGGCTGCAAAGCCAGCTGCGCAATCGCGTTCGAGGCGATACCTGAACCATGCCACGCCGTACCGACATCAAGAGCATCCTGATCATCGGCGCCGGCCCGATCGTCATCGGTCAGGCCTGCGAGTTCGATTACTCCGGCGCGCAGGCCTGCAAGGCGCTGCGCGAGGAGGGATACCGGGTCATCCTCGTCAATTCCAACCCGGCCACGATCATGACCGACCCGGAGATGGCCGATGTCGTGTACATCGAGCCGGTCAACTGGCGCACGGTCGCGCGCATCATCGAGAAGGAGCGTCCCGATGCGCTGCTGCCCACGATGGGCGGGCAGACGGCGCTGAATACGGCGCTGGACCTGGTACGCGAGGGTGTGCTGGAGCTGTTCGGAGTGGAGCTGATCGCCGCCAGCCGCGAAGCCATCGACACGGCCGAGGATCGCGAAAAGTTCCGCAATGCGATGAGCGAGATCGGCCTGGAGTCGCCCCGCTCGCTGATCGCCCACAGCATGGAGGAGGCGGCCGCGGCGCAGGCCGAGCTCGGCTTCCCGATCGTGATACGGCCTTCGTTCACGCTGGGCGGAACCGGTGGCGGCATAGCCTACAATCGCGAGGAGTTCGAGACCATCGTCTGCGCGCGGACTGGATGCATCGCCCACCACCGAGGTGCTGCTCGAGGAGTCGGTGCTTGGCTGGAAGGAATTCGAAATGGAGGTGGTGCGGGACCGCAACGACAACTGCATCATCATCTGTTCCATCGAGAACGTCGATCCGATGGGAGTCCACACCGGGGATTCGATAACCGTTGCGCCGGCGCAGACGCTGACCGACAAGGAATACCAGCGCATGCGCGACGCCTCGATCGCGGTGCTGCGCAAGATCGGCGTGGAGACCGGTGGTTCCAACGTGCAGTTCGCCGTCAATCCCGAGGACGGTCGGCTGCTGGTCATCGAGATGAATCCGCGCGTGTCGCGTTCCTCGGCGCTGGCGTCCAAGGCCACCGGATTTCCCGATCGCCAAGGTCGCGGCCAAGCTGGCGGTCGGTTACACGCTGGATGAGCTGAAGAACGACATCACCGGGGCGCGACGCCTGCCTCGTTCGAACCGACCATCGACTATGTGGTCACCAAGGTGCCGCGCTTCACCTTCGAGAAGTTTCCCGAGGCCAACAGCCGGCTGACCACGCAGATGAAATCGGTCGGCGAGGTGATGGCGATCGGGCGCACTTTCCAGGAGTCGCTGCAGAAGGCGCTGCGCGGGCTGGAGACGGGGCTGGACGGGCTCGAGCCGATGATGCCTTTGCCGCTGGCAGCGAGGATGCCGAGACCGCGCTCACCTACGAGTTGCGCAATCCGGGCGCCGACCGGTTGCTGGTATGTGGCCGATGCCTTCCGCGCCGGCTGGAGCCTGGAGCGAGGTGTACGAGCTGTGCCGTATCGATCCCTGGTTCCTGGCGCAGATCGAAGACCTGGTGCGCGAGGAGGCAGCCATCGCCGGTGCCGGAGCTGGCCGGGCTGGATGCCGCGCGCATGCGCGCGCTCAAGCGCAAGGGTTTCTCCGACCGCGGCTGGCCCGGCTGCTCGGCGCCAGGATGAGAAGGCGCTGCGCGAGCAGCGTCACAAGCTGGGTGTGCAGCCGGTATACAAGCGGGTCGATACCTGCGCGGCGGAGTTCGCCACCTCCACCGCCTACATGTACTCCACCTACGAGGAAGAATGCGAGGCCGACCCCACCGACCGCGAGAAGATCATGGTGCTCGGCGGCGGACCCAACCGGATCGGCCAGGGCATCGAGTTCGATTACTGCTGCGTGCATGCCGCGCTGGCGCTGCGCGAGGACGGCTTCGAGACGATCATGGTCAACTGCAACCCGGAGACGGTATCCACCGACTACGACACCTCGGACCGTCTGTACTTCGAGCCGCTGACGCTGGAAGACGTGCTGGAGATCATCGCGCGGGAGAAGCCCGAGGGGGTGATCGTGCAGTACGGCGGACAGACGCCGCTGAAGCTGGCGCGGGCACTTGAGGCCAGCGGTGCGCCCATCATCGGCACCACGCCGGATTCCATCGACCTCGCCGAGGATCGCGAGCGCTTTCCAGCAGCTGGTGCATCGAGCTCGGACTGCGCCAGCCGCGCCAACGCCACGGCGCGTACCGAGGAGCAGGCACTGCGGCTGGCGCGTGAAGTCGGCTATCCGCTGGTGGTGCGTCCGTCCTACGTGCTGGGCGGGCGGGCCATGGAAATCGTCTATGCGCGAAGAAGACCTGCAGACGCTACATGACCGAGGCGGTGCAGGTTTCCAACGATTCGCCCGGTGCTGCTGGACCGCTTTCTGGACGATGCGATCGAGGTCGATGTGGATGCCATCTGCGACGGCAACGACGTGCTGATCGGCGGCATCATGGAGCACGTCGAGCAGGCCGGCGTGCACTCCGGCGATTCGGCCTGCTCGCTGCCGCCGTACAGTCTCTCGTCCGAAGCTGCAGCAGCGAGACTGCGCGATCAGACCGCGCAAATGGCGCATGGGACTGAACGTGATCGGACTGATGAACGTGCAGTTCGCCATCCAGAACGGAGATGGTCTACGTGCTGGAGGTCAATCCGCGCGCCTCGCGGACCGTGCCGTTCGTTTCCAAGGCCACCGGGCGTGCCGCTGGCCAAGATCGCGGCGCTGCGTGATGGCCGGGCGCAAGCTGGCCGAGCTGGGCGCGGACAAGGAGATCGTGCCGGACTTCTATTCGGTCAAGGAAGCCGTGTTCCCGTTCATCAAGTTCCCGGAGTCGGACCCGATTCTCGGGCCGGAGATGAAATCCACCGGCGAGGTCATGGGCACCGGGCGCACCTTCGGCGAGGCCTACGCGAAGTCGCAGACCGCTTCGGGCATCGGATTGCCGCGCCGCGGCACCGCGCTGATCAGTGTGCGCGAGCGCGACAAGCCCGGCGCCGTGGAGATGGCGCGCAAGCTGGTGGAGCGCGGCTTCGATCTGGTTGCCACGCGCCGGCACCGCCAAGGCCATGCGAGGCAGCGGGGCTGGTCTGCCGGCGCGGTCAACAAGGTTCGTGAAGGCCGGCCGCACATCGTGGACATGATCAAGAACGACGAGATCGCGCTGATCGTCAATACCACCGAAGGCGCGCCAGGCCACGCGCGACTCGATGGCCATCCGCCGCGAAGCCGTGAGCCGGCGCGTCACGTACTTCACCACTCTTGCCGCCGGCGCTGGCCACCTGCGAAGCTCTGGATCATCTGGAGGACGTCGACGTGAACCGCCTGCAGGACCTGCACAGGGAGATCAGTTCGTGAAGCGCGTCCCGATCACCTCACGCGGTGCCGAGGCGCTGCGCGCGGAACTCAGGAAGCTCAAGACCGAGGATCGCCCCGGCGTGATCAAGGCGATCGCCGAGGCGCGCAGCCATGGCGATCTTTCCGAGAACGCCGAATACCACGCGGCGCGCGAACAGCAGGGCTTCATCGAAGGCCGCATCCAGGAGCTGGAAGGCAAGCTTTCGAACGCGGAAATCATCGACGTCACGCAGCTGACCAACACCGGCAGGGTGATCTTCGGCGCCACCGTGGAGCTGGAGGACGAGGACAGCGGCGCCAAGGTGACGTACCAGATCGTTGGCGAGGACGAGGCCGACATCAAGGCCGGCCGCATATCAGTGGGATC
Source organism: uncultured Gammaproteobacteria bacterium (assembly GCA_963812195.1). Taxonomy (GTDB): domain Bacteria; phylum Pseudomonadota; class Gammaproteobacteria; order Steroidobacterales; family Steroidobacteraceae; genus ZC4RG30. The sequence continues at coordinate 140,962 of CAWEUI010000001.1, read as the reverse complement.
GCCCATCGCGCGTGCGCTGGTGGGCAAGACCGAGGGCGATTCGGTGGAAGTCGCGGCTCCCGGCGGCAAGCGCAATTACGAGGTCATTGCGGTCCGGTACGTCTAGCGGCCATAGGCGCCGTGCAGGCCCTGCGCCGCTGCGATTTCCTCCGGCGTGATCGCCTTGGGCGTGATCCACAGCTGCACCAGCCAGACCAGGAACCATATGCCCGTGGCGAACGCCAGCACGATGTAGATCAGGCGCATCCAGACCACGTCGATACCCACGTAGGCGGCAAGACCGGCGCACACGCCGCCGAGCATGCCTTCGCTGGGGATCCGGTACAGGCGGCGGCCCTGCGCCGCTGCGCGGGGACCGGCGCAGGAAGCCGCCGCGCGCGGCGCGGCCGACGCGGCTTGCGGTTGGGGTTCACCGACTTCCACGGGACCCATCTCGGCGAGGACCCGCTGCGCCTGTTCCAGCGAGACGACGTTCCTGTGCTTGCCGAGAAACATGTCGCACTTGTCGGCGATGGCCTGCTCCAGGTCGGCCAGTATCTCCTCGGCGTCAGCGTTGCCGGCGGCCTTTGCCGCGGCCTTGTCCAGATAGGCCTGCACGGCCGCAAACGCCTGTTCCTCGAACTGGTAGGCATTGCCGTTGAGGCTGCCGGTGATCACTTTGTGCATGCTCCCTCCTTAGATTGGATTGGTGCCCGTCAGCTCCAGGTGACGCTCCAGGCGGGCAGGGGCCAGCCGAACACGTCGCGCAGCAACGCCTGCAATTGCGGCAGGGCAGCCCATGCGGCCACCAGCAGCAGCGCCACCAGTGCCACCCACAGCAGGCCCGACCAGGCGTCCGCCCAGCCGTGCGAACGCCCGCCGTTGGCGTAGTACATGGCCGCCCGGCGTCCGGCACCGATCGGCAGCGCCAGCAGCGCGTAGATGGCAAGCACGGCCACCAGTGGAATCCAGCGCGGCAGGTGCCCCAGATAGGCGTGTCCGGGCGCCCAGTGAAAGCCGTGCGGGCCATAGGTGTGCCAGATCACCACCGCAGCCACGGCCATCAGCGCAAACCAGCCGGCCGACAGCAGCGTGAACACGGGCAGCATCACGCCGCCGGCGACGCGCGCCGCGGGACCGGGCGCGTCGGCGGCGCACCGGCATGTGCCGGGTGCGCGGCAAACCACTGGCCGTGGCGGCGCCCACGGCGGCGCGAGCGCTGTTCGGCGCGGAAATCGTGATGCTTCTTCTTCACACGGTCGACCAGTTCCTGTGCGCTGAAGGGCTGGCCATGTGCGGCCGCCACTTCTTCGGGTGTGCTGGCGATGGGCATCACGAAGACCAGCACGAAGTACACGATCAACCAGAAGCCGCCGGTGAAGATCGTCAGCAACACGAATGCAATGCGTACCCAGGTGACGTCCACGCCGGCAAAGGCGGCCAGCCCATTGCACACGCCGGTCCACTGCTGTCCTTCCGTAACGCGATACAGCCGCCGTGTACGCGGAGCAGGCCCGGCGCCACCACTGCCGCCGGCAGCCGCGCCCGGCTCGCCAGCCACGCCCGCTGCGTCCTGCTCATTGCTGACGACCGGCCCCATCTCCTTGAGAATGCGCTCGATCTCGGCCGCGCTGACGACGCTCTTGTAGGCGCCGAGCGCGAGCCGGCACTTGTCGGCAATGGCCTGTTCCAGGTCCGCCATGATGTCGGCGCGGTCGGGGTTGCCGGCGAGCGCGGCTTCGGCATCTTCCAGGTACAGACGCAGCGCCTCGAAGCCGTCCTCGTCGATCTGGTACGCATTGTTGTTCAGGTTGATGGTGGTGACTTTGCGCATGTCAGTGCCCCAGTCGGGTCAGCGTGTCGTTGAGGTGATTCCAGTAGCCCTGCAGTTCTTCCAGCGCGTGGCGGCCAGGTTCGGTCAGGCGGTAGTACTTGCGCGGCGGGCCCGCATCGGACTCCTGCCACTCGTAGTCCACCAGGCCCTCGCGGCGCAGTCGGGAGAGCAAAGGGTAGAGCGTGCCCTCCTGGGTGGCGAACTCGGTGTCGGCAAGGCGATGCAGCATCTCCGCCACGTACAGCTTGGCGCCGGCGATGACCTGCAGCACCGCGAATTCCAGCAGTCCCTTGCGAACGGCCACGAATTTTTCGCTGGGTTCACTCATTTTTGCCTTGGAGAAGCTACCTTGCGATGAAAAGGTAGCGGTTCCAGGCAAGGATTGCAAGCCTTCTGCCGGCAGGATCGGGGTGCGTGGCGGGCATTTGTTGCGGGCACAAGCCCGCCGGCCGTCGGGCCGTCAGAAGGAGTACTTGACCCCCAGGCGCACGGTACGGGGTTCCTCGGCGCGCGACAGGTAAGTCGCGATCTCGTCGCCGGGCGCAGTGACGCCAGGCGCGAAGGTCGGGTAGTAGTAACGGATGTCCTTGCCATGACTGCCCAGCGCATTGAGCAGCTCGCCGTAGAGCATGGTGTGGCTGAACTTGTAGGCCAGGCGCAGGTTCACCATGGTCTCGGCCGAGGCGCGCCTGGTGCCACTGGGGACCAGCGGATAGGGGCCCAGATAGCGCAGGCGCCCGCTGGCTTCCCAGGGTCCGCGCACCGCCGAGATGCCCAGTTCGCCTGCGCTCTGCACCGAGCCCTCCACGTTGTAGCCCTGCAGCGTGCCGTAGACCGGGTCACCGGCCACATAGTCCGGATCCTCCTGCAGGTTCTTGTAGCGGGCATGGCTGTGCGCATAGACCGCGTCAATGCCCAGCCAGCTGACCGGCTTCCAGAAGGCGACCAGTTCCAGGCCGCGGCGCCGGCCGCCGGATTTGGGTTCCACTGCGTTGGAATCACCGACGAAGACAAGTTCGCTGTCGATGTTCAGCCACCAGTAGGCGGCCGTCAGGTTCATGTTGCCGATCTCGAACCGCACGCCGCCTTCCTTGCCGGTGCCGCTGACCAGTCCGGGAACGGGCGTGACCGAATTGACCACGCCGCGCGCATCGTTGGAGTGGTAGCCGCGACCCCAGTTCGCATACAGCTCGATGGCATCCGTCACCGTCCAGGCCAGGCCGATCTTTGGCGAGACCAGGTGATCGTTGCTGCTGCCGGACACGGTGGCGGGGTTGGCGCCGGCATTGGCCCCGACCCCGAAATGGTAGTAGTCCGCGCGCAACCCACCGGTTGCCCGCAACGTGTCGGTTATGTGCCAGGTGGCTTCCGAGTACCCGGCGATCGAGCCTTCGCGAATGGAGTTGTTGCTCAGGTTCTCCACCAGTATGCCGGCATTGGTGTGATCCAGTCCGACGCGGCCGACATCGTCGTAGCGCACCTCAGATCCGACCGTCAGCTCCACGTGCTGCCCAAGCACCAGCTCACGCTGCACACTGCCACCCACCGTCCAGCGATGGTCGAACTGGCGGATCTGATAGTCGTAGGTCGGGTCCGACAACATGTGCCAGTCATAGCGCTGCGCGTAGGCCGTCGCATGCCAGTCGGGCGTGGTGAAGTTCGCGGTGAGGATCCAGCGGTTGGTGATGCCGGTGGCGGTCGGATCCAGCGAACAGTACTCATCCGCGCATGCCGGTGTGCCGATCGAGATCTCCGGACTCTGTTCGGTGGGCCGCCAGGTTGCGTGGTAGCCGGACAGCGATACCTCCAGGCGGTTGGCGCCGATGTCCTGCACGTACTTGCTCCACATCGAGCCGTGCCGCAGATGCTCGGCGAGCTGCCACGGGCCGTCGTAGGTCTCCAGCTGGGCAATCCCTGTCAGCTCGCCCTGACCCAGCGCCGTGGTCGTCCCACCGGCCAGCCGCCCCCATCCGTACTGGCCGAGCTCCGCCGACACGAACGGGCTGGCCAGCCGGTCAATGGTCGTCATGAATGACGAGCCCGCGAGCGCGAAATCGCCCACATCCGCGCGATATGGACCCTTGCGGTAGTCGATGCGATCCACGACCTCGGGAATCAGTCCGTTCACGTCCAGGTAGCCCTGTCCGTGGCCGTGGCTGCGCAGATTCCAGGGCATGCCATCCACGTAGGTGGTGAAGTCGGTGCCATGGTCGAGGTTGAAGCCGCGCAGGAAATACTGGTTGGCCTTGCCGCTTCCGGAGTGCTGGGCCGCGATCAGCCCCGGTACGGCTTCCAGCAGCTCGGCGACGCGCAGCATCGGCCGCACGGACAGGTCGGCGCCGGCTACCGCGCCTTCGCTGGCCGCATCCGCCGTGCCGATCTCGTGCTCGGCGCGGCCGAACACGACCACCTCGTGAAGCTCATCCGCGTCCTTGCCGGTCTTGGCCGGCGCCGTGGCCTGCTTGGTGGCGTCGGCAGCGTGGGAAACCGCGCAGGTGGCCAGTGTGGCGGCCAGTGTGGCGGCCACCGCAATCGATCCTCTCATGCGCGTCCTCGTGTCTTGCACCGTTGCAGCTTTCGTCCAAGGCAGCGATAAGAGTGGCACCGCCCGGTGCAAGTCACGACAAATACGGTTGGGAACGGTTACTGCTTTGTTAACAAGTGCCCGCAACCCCCTGTCTGAAAGGCTCAGGCCGGCAGCGTAATCCGTGGAACGTCCGGATGAGGGCGATACAGCACCGCCACGTGGCCGATGCGGGTGACCATGGTGCTGGCGGTGCGCTGGGCAAGCTGGGCCAGTGCGGCGTCCCGCGCGCTCCTGTCCAGTCCCGGCAGCCGCACCTTGATGAGTTCGTGGTCCAGCAGGGCCCGGTCGGTCTCGCTGACGACGGCCGCGGTCAGGCCCGCGTTGCCCAGCAGGATCACGGGCTTGAGCGGGTGGGCCAGGCCCTTCAAGTGCCGGCGCTGCTTTTCGGTGAGTGGCATGGGGCCGGGATTGTAATGGTCCGTGGGGCCCGCGGGCGCCGCCCGCAGACTATTGGGCGCAACTCCCCGCCCGCAAGGCCCTGCGCATTGCCTAGACTGGGCGCCGTGAACGCCTCCGCAGCCGCCGCCGCGCCCGATGGATTCCTCGTGGAGGTGGCAAGGGTCCGTGGCAGTGGGGTGCTGGGCCGGAGCACGCAGCTGCAGCGCCTGTTCGAATTTCTGGTGGATTGCCATGCCTCTGGTCGCGTTCCGAAGGAAGTGGAAGTGGCAGTGGACTGCTTCGAGCGACGGCCGGACGTGGACGTGGCCCAGGACGCCACCGTGCGCGTCACGGCCCACAAGCTGCGGCGCAGGCTCGAAGAGTTCTATCGCGACGCCGGCGGTGGGGCGACGCTGACGATTCCACGGGGAGAATACCGGCTGCTGCTGTCCGACCCGGTGCCGGCGACAACCGTGGCACGAGGCTGGCGACGCCTTCTGCCTGCCACGGGGCGCGAGCGCATCGCGGCAACGGTCGTGGCCCTGGCGCTGCTGGCGGCGGGCGTGGCCATAGGTGTGGCGCTGCATCGACCACGTTCGCGCGCGGATTTCGCGGCACAACGGGCATCGCGACTGTGGGCGCCGATCCTGTCGGACAACCTGCCGGTCCAGCTGGTGCTCGGCGACTACTATATCTTCGGGGAGCGCGACGCCACGGGACGCATCAAGAGGCTGGTGCGCGACTTCGATATCAACTCGCGGCAGGATCTGGAGCAGGGCTTCCTCGCCGACCCGGCACTTGCCGCGCGCTACGCCGACCTGAACCTGGGTTACCTGCCCACCTCCAGCGCCCAGGCGCTGCGCGCGGTACTGCCGGTCATCATGGCCGCCGGCAAGCCGGTCATGCTGACGCTGTCGTCGGAACTGGACCCGGCCACGCTCAAGACCACCCATGTGATCTATCTGGGCTATCTGTCGGCGCTGGGCATGCTGGAGGACGTCGTCTTCGAGTCCTCCCGCTATGTCATCGGCAGTTCGTACGACGAGGTGATCGACTCGGTCACGGGCAAGGTGCGTGACAGCGAGGCCGGCGAGCCACATGCCCCGGGCATGCGCTACAAGGACTATGCCTATCTGGCCGGGTTTCGCGGGCCCGGCGGCCATGCGCACCTGATCATCGCCGGTACCCGGGACACCGGTCTGATGCAGGCGGCGGAGATCGCCGCCGACAGCGCGCGCCTGCAGGAACTGCAGGCGCACACCCCGGCCAAGGGCCCGTTCGAGGCACTTTATGAAGTGCAGGGAGTCAATGGGATCAATGTCGAAGCGCGGCTGCTGGACGCCGCACCTTGAAAACTGCTGCATGGCCCACATCAAAGACCCGTTCTGCGTCCTTTTTCCGGGGCTGGCTTGCTGGCGAGCGGGCCTGGGATGGTGTAGCGTGACCGATACGAACCTCTGCGGCGCAACACCCCGGGGGGCGAGGGCTGCAAGTGAATGACATGACAGGCAAAGTGCTGATTTGGCTCGTGGTCGTAGGGGCCATGATCTTCGTGTTCAGCCGCTTTGTGCCGCCGGCGACACAGGCTCAGGCGATCAGCTATTCCACGTTCCTGAATGACGTCGACAGCGGCAACGTCGAGTCCGTGATCCTCAAGGGGGACACGATCGAGGGCACCCTCAAGAGCAATTCGAAGTTCCGCACCTACAACCCGGAAACCGACTACACGGCTCTGATCACCAGCCTGCACAAGGCGGGCGTGGAAATCCGTGGCGAGCCGCCGGATCAGCCGCACTTTCTGATGCAATTGCTGCTGCAGCTGGCAGGGCCATTGCTGCTGATCCTGGTGTTCGTCTACATGCTGCGCCAGATGCAGGGCGCGGCCGGCGGTCGTGGCGCGATGTCCTTCGGCAAGAGCAAGGCGCGGCTGCTGGGCGAGGATCAGGTCAATGTCACCTTCGCCGACGTGGCGGGTGTGGACGAGGCCAAGACCGAAGTCGGCGAGATCGTGGACTTCCTCAAGGATCCCGGCAAGTTCCAGAAACTGGGCGGCAAGATCCCGAAGGGCGTGTTGATGGTGGGCAGCCCGGGCACCGGCAAGACACTGCTGGCGCGAGCCATCGCCGGCGAGGCCAAGGTGCCGTTCTTCACCATCTCCGGTTCGGACTTCGTCGAGATGTTCGTCGGTGTCGGCGCCAGTCGCGTGCGCGACATGTTCGAACAGGCCAAGAAGCACGCCCCTTGCATCATCTTCATCGACGAGATCGATGCGGTGGGCCGGCATCGTGGCGCGGGCCTGGGCGGCGGCCATGACGAGCGCGAACAGACGCTGAACCAGCTGCTGGTCGAGATGGATGGTTTCGAGGGCAACGAGGGCATCATTGTCATCGCCGCCACCAACCGCCCGGACGTGCTGGATCCGGCCCTGCTCAGGCCGGGCCGCTTCGACCGGCAGGTCGTGGTGCCGCTGCCGGACGTGCGCGGCCGCGAGCAGATCCTGCGCGTGCACATGCGCAAGGTGCCGGTGGCCGAGGACGTCAAGCCGGCGCTGATCGCGCGCGGCACGCCCGGGTTCTCGGGAGCCGACCTGGCCAATCTGGTCAACGAGGCGGCGCTGTTCGCCGCGCGCGCCAACCAGCGCGTGGTCAACATGGACCAGTTCGAGAAGGCCAAGGACAAGATCATGATGGGCGCGGAACGGCGCTCCATGGTGATGACGCCGGAAGAGAAGCGCATGACGGCCTACCACGAGGCCGGCCACGCCATCGTCGGCCTGACCGTGCCGGAGCACGATCCGGTGTACAAGGTCACGATCATTCCGCGCGGCCGGGCGCTGGGCGTGACCATGTTCCTGCCCGAGGGCGATCGCTACAGCCAGACCAAGGAGCGTCTGAACTCGCAGATCTGCTCGCTGTTCGGCGGACGCCTGGCCGAGGAAATCATCTTCGGGCCCGAGAAGGTCACCACCGGCGCATCCAACGACATCGAGCGTGCCACCGAGATCGCACGCAACATGGTCACCAAGTACGGCATGTCGGATCGCATGGGCCCGCTGTCCTACAGCGAGGATGACGGCGAGGTGTTCCTCGGCCGCAGCGTGACGCAGACCAAGCACGTGTCCGACGACACGGCCTCGGCCATCGACCGGGAAGTGCGCCAGGTCATCGAGACCAACTACAACCGCGCCAAGACCATCCTCGAGGAGAACCTTGGCAAGCTGCACGCCATGGCCGAAGCGCTGGTCAAGTACGAGACCATCGGCGATTCCCAGATCAAGGAGATCATGGCCGGCAAGCCGCCGACTCCTCCGGAAGGCTGGGACAGCGGCCTGGGCGGATCGCCGGGCGGTGGTGGTGGCGCGCCGGCGCAGCCGCAGCCGGCATTCGGCTCTGCCACGCGCAATCACGGCTGATTTCATCGGCATTTCCCGTGCGCCTCGTCTGCGCCCGCCGCGTGCTGGACTTGTCGCGCCCAGCGGTAATGGGCGTGCTGAACATCACCGACGATTCCTTCTCCGATGGCGGGCGCTACGCGACGCGCGAGACCGCGCTGGCCCATGCCGTGGCCATGGTCCAGGCCGGCGCGCGCGTCATCGACGTTGGTGGCGAGTCGACACGGCCGGGGGCGGCGCAGGTGCCGTTGCAGCAGGAGCTGGACCGGGTGCTGCCGGTGATCGAGACGCTTGCGGCCCGGGTCGACGCGGTGATCTCCGTCGACACGATGAAGCCGCAGGTCATGCGCGCTGCGGTCGCGGCCGGTGCCGGAATGATCAATGACGTACACGCTCTGCGGGCACCGGGGGCGCTGGAGACTGTGGCGGCGACAGATGCAGCGGTGTGCCTGATGCACATGCAGGGAACGCCGCGCACCATGCAGGACAATCCGCAGTACGGGGACGTTGTGGCCGAGGTCGACATGTTCCTGCGCCAGCGCGCACAGGATTGCGTGGCGGCGGGCATCGACGCTCAGCGCATTGCGCTGGATCCCGGTTTCGGCTTTGGCAAGACGGTGCAGCACAACCTGCAACTGCTGGCTGGTCTGCCCCGCATTGCGGCTGGATCCTTTCCGGTGCTGGTCGGATTGTCCCGCAAGTCCATGCTGCAGAAGCTGATCGGACGCTCCGTGGACGAGCGCCTTGCGGGCAGCCTGGCGCTGCATACCATCAGCGTGATGCAGGGGGCGCGCATCATCCGGGCCCACGACGTCAGGGAAACCTGCGACGCGGTAGCCGTCGCATGGGCGGTGCGCGAGTCACAATCGGCATGAGCATGGAAAGAAAGTACTTCGGCACGGACGGGATTCGCGGGTGCGTCGGTGAGGCGCCGATGACCGTCGACTTCGCACTGCGCCTGGCCAGTGCCGCGGCGCGCGTGTTGGCGCCCGACGGCGGTCGCGTGGTGATCGGCAAGGACACGCGCCTGTCGGGATACATGTTCGAGTCGGCGCTGGAGGCCGGGTTCGTGGCGGCCGGCGTCGACGTGTTGCTGACCGGTCCGCTGCCGACTCCGGCAATCGCATATCTGACCAACCGCACGCCCGGCGCATTCGGCGTGGTGATCTCCGCCTCGCACAACTTCTACGAAGACAACGGCATCAAGTTCTTCGACAGCACCGGGCAGAAGCTCTCCGACGAGATCGAGCAGCGCATCGAGCTGGAAATGGAGCAGGGCGTGCAGACACAGTCCTCGAGCCGGCTTGGTCGGGCGCGCCGGGCCGACACCGGGCTGGAGCAGTATCAGGAGTTCTGTGCATCGACCGTACCCGGAGGGCTGGATCTGACCGGCATCAAACTGGTCATCGACTGCGCCAACGGTGCCGGATTCAAGGTCGGTCCGCGATTGCTGGCCTCCCTGGGCGCCGATGTCATCCCGATCGGCTGTTCACCCAACGGCCGCAACATCAACGAAGGCTGCGGGTCCACTTCACCCGGCATGTTGCAGATGACCGTGTCCGGCGTCGGCGCGGCCGCGGGCATTGCGCTGGACGGGGACGGCGACCGGCTGGTGATGGTGGATCATCTGGGTCGCGTGCTCGACGGCGACCAGCTGCTGTTCATCATTGCGCGCGAGCGGGCGCGCCGCGGCGAGCTGCAGGGCCCGGTGGTGGGAACGCTGATGAGCAATCTGGGCCTGGAGCTGGCCCTGGGTGAGCTGGGTATCCCGTTCCGGCGCGCCGCAGTAGGGGACCGCTACGTGGTGGCGACGCTCAAGGCTGAAGGCGGCGTGCTGGGCGGGGAGACCTCTGGTCACATCCTGTGCCTGGACCGTACAACCACCGGCGATGCCCTGGTCAGCGCACTGCAGGTCCTGGAGGTCATGCGCAGCAGCGGGCAATCGCTGGCCGCGTTGGCCGCCGGCATGAAGCGACTGCCGCAGGTGCTGATGAACGTGCCGGTGGCACAGCGTTTCGATCCGGGCGCCGTGCCCGAGGTGGTCAGTGCCGTTGCCGAAGCCGAGGCGAAACTGGCCGGAGCCGGTCGCGTCGTGTTGCGCCCGTCGGGCACCGAGCCGCTGATCCGGGTCATGGTCGAGGGCCGTGACGAGCAGGTGGCCAGCGCCTGCGCCGAACATATCGCCGCCGCGGTACGGGCCGTCAACGGCTGATCCGGGGCCGACCTGCCCCATTTTCGGCCCATAGCGGTTTGCCGCGGGTCTCCCGCGCCGCTATCATCCCGCGCCCTCATGGATACCGCCGCCAACAAGCGCCGCCGCATCGTCGCGGGCAACTGGAAGATGCACGGCACGCGCAGCAGCAATCAGGCGCTGCTTGATGCATTGCTGCAGCCAGCCACCATCGACGAGTCGGTGTCATGCCTGGTGTTTCCGCCCTTCGTGTACCTGGCCGACGTGGCGCGGGCGCTGGCCGGCTCGCCGCTCGGACTGGGTGCGCAGGACCTTTGCGCCGAGGCGCAGGGTGCGTTCACCGGCGAGGTATCCGGTGCAATGCTCGCCGACGTGGGCTGCACGCACGTGCTGGTCGGTCATTCCGAGCGGCGCACCCTGTATGCGGAGGACGATGCGCTGGTGGCACGCAAGTACGCGGCCGCGCTGGGCGCCGGTCTCACGCCGGTGCTGTGCGTCGGCGAGCAGTTGCCCGAACGCGAGTCGGATGCCACCGAGGAGGTGGTCGCGCGACAACTGGACGCGGTGTTGTCGGTGGTTGGCATTGCCGGGCTGGCCAGAGGGATCATCGCCTACGAGCCGGTCTGGGCCATCGGCACGGGCCGTACGGCGACCCCCGGGCAGGCCCAGGACGTACACGCCTTCATCCGCGGGCGGGTGGCTGCCCACGATGCTAGTATCGCGGCCGGCCTGAGCATCCTCTATGGGGGCAGTTGCAAGGCTGCCAACGCTGCCGAATTGTTCGGCATGCCCGATGTCGATGGCGGCCTGATCGGCGGCGCTTCGCTCAAAGCGGAGGAGTTCCTTGCGATCTGGTCGGCTGCTGCGAAAGGTTGAGAAGAATGTTGCACACAGTGTTGATGATCATTCACATCCTGAGCGCCACGTGCATCGTGGCGCTGGTGCTGATCCAGCGCGGCAAGGGTGCGGATGCAGGCGCTGGTTTTGGTGCCGGCGCCTCCGGCACGGTGTTCGGCGCGCGCGGCGCCACCACCGCGTTGTCGCGCGCCACGGCCGTGCTGGCAACGGTGTTCATGGTCACCAGCCTTACGCTGGCCTACATGGGCACTCGCGGTAGCGCGGCCCCGGCGCAAAGTGCGCTGGAAAAGCTGGCGGGTGAGGCCGACAAGACGCCGCAACCGGCGGCGCCCGCGACCAATGCTCCGCAGGTACCGAGCGTGCCGGCCGCGCCGGCCGAAGCGCCCGCGCCGGTGCCGCGCGCCCGCGCCCGCGCCCGCCAAGTAGCGATCCTGGACCAACTGCCGACGTGGTGGAATTGGTAGACACACTAGCTTGAGGGGCTAGCGCCGCAAGGTGTAGGAGTTCGAATCTCCTCGTCGGCACCAATTCGAGGGGCCCAATTCGTCAGGGGGCCCTGCTACAATCGCCGCCAGCGGAACACGGGGCACACGCATACCCAATCGTGGGGCGTGAGGGCCCCGTTTTGCTGTAGACGGACATGCTCGCCAACTATTTACCGGTACTTATTTTTCTGGTGGTCGCCACGGGACTGGCCGGCGTACTGCTGGCCCTTGGATACCTGTTCGGCAGGCTGACCAGCAAGGATCCGAAGGATCCGGAAAAGCTCTCGGCCTACGAGTGCGGCTTCGAAGCGTTCGAGGACACGCGGGCCCGCTTCGACGTGCGCTACTACCTGGTCGCCATTCTGTTCATCGTGTTCGACCTGGAAATCGCCTTTCTGTTTCCATGGGCCGTGGCGCTGCCACATATAGGCGGCATCGGGCTGGTGGCGATGGCCATTTTCCTGCTGATTCTGGTGGTGGGCTTTGCCTACGAATGGAAGAAGGGGGCGCTGGAGTGGGACTAGGAGAGGTCGAACTGCCGCCGGAGAATCCGGAAAGCTGGTCGCAGCGCGGCTTCCTGACGACCCAGCTCGATAGCCTGGTGAGCTGGGCGCGCACCGGCTCGATGTGGCCGATGACATTCGGCCTGGCCTGCTGTGCCGTGGAGATGATGCACGCCGGGGCCTCGCGCTACGACCTGGACCGCTTCGGCATCGTGTTTCGCCCGAGCCCGCGCCAGTCCGACGTGATGATCGTGGCCGGTACGCTGGTCAACAAGATGGCGCCGGCCCTGCGCAAGGTCTACGACCAGATGCCCGAACCGCGCTGGGTCATTTCGATGGGCTCGTGTGCCAATGGCGGTGGCTACTATCACTACAGCTACGCGGTGGTGCGCGGTTGCGACCGCGTCGTGCCCGTGGACGTGTACGTGCCGGGTTGTCCGCCCACTGCGGAAGCGCTGCTGTACGGCATTCTGCAGCTGCAGAAGAAGATCCGCCGCACTTCGGTGATCGCGGGATGAGCTCCCGGCAAGAGGCAATCGCCGGGCGCATCGAGGCATGCCTGGGCGGCAAGCTGGTGCGGCGTGAATCCGCTCTGGGCGAACTGCTGTACGACGTGAACGCCGGGGAGCTGTTCGAGGCCGCCACGGTGCTGCGCGACGATCCTGAGCTGCGCTTCGAGGTGCTGATCGACGTTTCCGGCGTGGACTACATGGATTACGGCCGCGGCGAGTGGCGCACGGAAGCTGCCTCGAGCAGCGGTTTCGGGCGCGCCGCCAACCGCAGCGGGGCTGGTGGTACGCATGATGGGCCGCGTTTCGCGGCGGTCTATCAATTGCTTTCCATCACGCACAACCAGCGCCTGTCGGTGCGCGCCTACTGTCCCGACAACGAGGAGCCGGCGCTGGATACGCTGACCGGTGTATGGGCCTCGGCCAACTGGTTCGAACGCGAGACCTTCGACCTGTTCGGCATCATGTTCAACGGCCATCCCGACCTGCGGCGCATCCTGACCGACTATGGCTTCATCGGGCATCCGTTCCGCAAGGACTTCCCGCTGGTGGGCAACGTCGAGGTGCGCTACGACGAGCAGAAGCAGCGCGTGGTCTATGAACCGGTGCAGATCGTGCCGCGCACGCTGGTGCCGCGCGTGATCCGCGATGATCACCGCTATGAGCCGCAGCTTCTGAAGGACGAGGGCTGATGGCCGAAATCCGCAATTTCACGCTGAATTTCGGTCCGCAGCATCCGGCCGCCCATGGCGTGCTGCGCCTGGTGCTGGAGATGGATGGCGAGACCATCCTGAAGGCCGATCCGCACGTCGGGCTGCTGCACCGTGGCACCGAGAAGCTGGCCGAGAACAAGCCGTTCAATGCCTCCATCGGCTACATGGACCGGCTCGACTACGTGTCGATGATGTGCAACGAGCACGCCTATGTGCTGGCCATCGAGAAATTGCTGGGCATCAAGCCGCCGGTGCGCGCGCAGTACATCCGCGTGATGTTCGACGAGATCACGCGCATCCTGAACCACCTGATGTGGCTGGGCGCGCATGGCCTGGATATCGGGGCGATGAGCGTATTCCTGTTCTGCTTCCGCGAGCGCGAGGACCTGATGGACTGCTACGAGGCGGTCTCCGGCACGCGCATGCATGCCACCTACTACCGTCCCGGCGGCGTATACCGGGATCTGCCGGATGCGATGCCGCGTTACCAGGCCTCACGCTGGCGCTCGAAGAAGGAAGTCGACCAGATGAACGAGGCGCGATCCGGGTCGCTGCTGGACTTCATCGAGGATTTCACCCGACGCTTTCCGGCCTGCGTGGACGAGTACGAGACGCTGCTCACCGACAACCGCATCTGGAAGCAGCGCACGGTGAACATTGGCGTGGTGTCCCCCGAACGCGCCATGCAGCTGGGGTTCTCGGGCCCGATGCTGCGCGGTTCCGGAGTAGCCTGGGACCTGCGCAAGAAGCAGCCCTACGAGGTCTACGGCAATGTCGACTTCGACATTCCGGTGGGCGTGAACGGCGACTGCTACGACCGCTACCTGGTGCGCATCGAGGAGATGCGCCAGGCCAATCGCATCATCCAGCAGTGCGTGGCCTGGCTGCGCGCCAACCCGGGTCCGGTGATGGTCGATGATCGCAAGGTCCGCGCACCGCGCCGCGAAGAGATGAAGGGCGACATGGAATCGCTGATCCACCACTTCAAGTTCTTCACCGAAGGCTACACCGTGCCCGAAGGGCGAGACCTATGCCGCCGTCGAGGCGCCCAAGGGCGAGTTCGGCGTGTACATGGTTTCCGACGGCGCCAACAAGCCCTACCGCATGCATTGCCGCGCGCCGGGCTTCGCCCACCTGTCGGCGCTGCCGGAGATGGTCGAGGGCCACATGCTGGCCGACGTGGTGGCGGTGATCGGCACGCAGGACATCGTTTTCGGGGAAGTGGACCGATGAGTGCCGCGGTAACCGGCAAGGCTGCGCTGCTCAACGAGCACACCCGCCACGAGATCGACGAGTGGGTGGCGCGATTCCCGGAAGGACAGCAGCGCTCGGCGGTGATCTCGGCGCTGCGCTTCGCGCAGGAGCAGAACCAGGGCTTCCTGACGCACGGACCTGATGGACGCGGTGGCCGAATACCTGAAATTGCCGCCGATCTGGGTCTACGAGGTGGCCAGTTTCTATTCGATGTTCGAGACGCACCCCTGCGGGCGGCACCATGTCAGCGTATGCACCAACATCTCCTGCATGCTCAACGGCGGCGAAGACATCGTCGCGTATATCGAAAAGAAGCTGGGCATCAAGCTCGGCGAGAGCACGCCGGACGGCCGCATCTTCCTGAAGCGCGAGGAGGAATGCCTGGCGGCCTGCACCGGCGCGCCGATGATGATGGTCGATCACGTCTATCACGAGTACCTGACGCCTGCGAAGGTCGATGAGGTACTGGACAAGCTGAAGTAGGCGGGCACGTACGCGCATGGGCAAGTGGGACGACAAGCTGAACCTGGTGTGCTTCGAGGCATTGCAGTACCCGGAATCCTGGAAGCTGGAGAACTACCGCAAGAGCGGCGGCTACGAGGCCTGGGAGAAGATCCTGGCCGAGAAGACGCCGCGCGAGACCATCATCGATATCGTCAAGGCTTCCGGCCTGCGCGGTCGCGGCGGCGCCGGCGTTCCCGGTGGGCGTGAAGTGGAGCTTCATGCCGCGCAATGCACCGGGCCAGAAGTACGCCGTGTGCAATTCGGACGAGTCCGAGCCGGGCACCTGCCACGATCGGGACATCCTGCGCTACAACCCGCATGCACTGGTCGAGGGCATGGCAATAGGCGCCTACGCGATGGGTGCCACCGTCGGCTACAACTACATCCGCGGTGAGTTCCTGGGCGAGCCGGTACCGCGCTATGAGGCGGCGCTGAAGGAAGCCTATGCGGCCGGCCTGCTGGGCAGGAACATCAAGGGCTCGGGCATCGACGTGGACCTGTACTGCGCGGTCGGCGCCGGCGCCTACATCTGCGGCGAGGAGACCGCGCTGCTGGACTCGCTGGAAGGCAAGCAGGGCAAGCCGCGCTTCAAACCGCCGTTTCCGGCCAACTTCGGCCTGTACGGCAAGCCGACCACCATCAACAACACGCAGAGCTACGCCTCCATGCCGACCATTCTGCGCAAGGGTGCGAGCTGGTTCGCGGAGCTGGGCGTGCCGAACTCCGGTGGCACCATCATCTTCTCCGTAACGGGGCACGTGGCCAGACCCGGCAACTACGAGTTGCCGCTGGGCATTCCCTTCGCGGAATTGCTGGAGGTTGCCGGCGGCATGCAGGGTGGCCGGCGCATCAAGGCCGTCATCCCCGGCGGTTCGTCCTGTCCGGTGGTGCCGGGCGAGATCATGATGAAGACCAACATGGACTACGATTCCGTGAAGGCCGCCGGCAGCAGCATCGGCTCGGCTGCGGTCATCGTGATGGACGAGACCACCTGCATGGTGCGGGTGCTGGAGCGGCTGTCGCGTTTCTACATGTCCGAGTCCTGCGGCCAGTGCACGCCGTGCCGCGAGGGCACCGGCTGGCTGAACCGCATGATCAAACGCATCATGGCCGGGCAGGGGCGGCGCGAGGACATCGACGTGCTGGTGCAGGTGGCCAACAAGATCGAGGGCCACACCATCTGCGGCCTGGGCGATGCGGCGGCCTGGCCGGTGCAGAGCTTCGTCAAGCACTACCGGCACGAGTTCGAATACATGATCGACCACGGCGGGCGCAGCATCGTGGGCGCACAGCAGGCGGCGGCATGAGCACACCCAATCCCGCTGCGCCTGCAGACACGGTGACCATCACCGTCGACGGCGTGCCCGTGAAGGCGAAGAAAGGCGAGATGCTGATCCGCGTCACCGACGCGAATGACGTGTACGTCCCGCGCTTCTGCTACCACGAGAAACTGCCGGTGGCGGCCAACTGCCGCATGTGCCTGGTCGAGGTGGAGAAGGCGCCCAAGCCGCTGCCGGCCTGCGCCACCCCCGTGACCGACGGCATGGTGGTGCATACGAAATCCCCGAAGGCCATTGCCGCGCAGAAGTCGGTGATGGAATTCCTGCTGATCAACCACCCGCTGGACTGCCCGATCTGCGACCAGGGCGGCGAGTGCGAGCTGCAGGACCTGGCGGTGGGCTACGGCCGCGACATCTCGCGCTATCACGAGCGCAAGCGCGTGGTGAAGGACAAGAACCTGGGGCCGCTGGTGTCCACGGACATGACGCGCTGCATCCAGTGCACGCGCTGTGTGCGCTTCGGTCAGGACGTGGCCGGGTTTCCGGAGCTGGGCACCATCAAGCGCGGCGAGCACGAGGAGATCGGCACCTACGTCGAGAAGAGCGTGGACCACGAGCTCTCCGGCAACATCATCGACCTTTGCCCGGTAGGTGCGCTCAACAGCAAGCCGTTCCGCTTCCGTGCGCGGGCCTGGGAAATGACACAGGTGCCGCTGGTGTCGCCGCATGATGGCTTCGGCACCAACCTGTTCGGGCATGTGCTGCGCGGCCGCTTGATGCGCGTGGTGCCGCGGCAGAACGAAGGCATCAACGAGTGCTGGATCGCGGATCGCGATCGCTACTCCTACGAAGGCATCTACAGCCCGGACCGGCTGGACAAGCCGATGGTGCGCGACGAAGGCGGCGCCTGGCGCGAAACGGACTGGCAGTCGGCGCTGGAAGCGGCCGCGAAGGGCCTGAAGGGCGCGGCGGCCGGGCGTACCGGCATTCTCGCCGGCGCGTCCAGCACGCTCGAGGAATATGCGCTGCTGGGCGAGCTGGCCCGGGGCGTGGGCACGAACAATATCGATCATCGGCTGCGGCAGGTGGATTTCACCGCCGATGCGGCCGATCCTGCCATGCCCTCGCTGGGCGGTTCGATTGCCGACGTCGATGCGCTGCAGGGCCTGCTGATCGTCGGCTCCAACCTGCGCCGGGAACTGCCGCTGCTGGCGCATCGCGTGCGCAAGGCCGCCCAGGCCGGTGGCAAGGTGTGGTTCCTGAATCCCGCGCAGTTCACCTACCTGTTCCCGGTGGCCGATCAGATCATCGCCGCACCGGCCGGGCAGCTGGCCGAGCTCAATGCGCTGCTGTCCGCCGCCGGCGTCGCCGGAGTGGGTGGTCCGGCCGCGACGGTGACGCCGCGCCACCAGGCCATCGTCGAGGGGCTGCGCGGCGCCGAGCGCAAGGCGATCTGGCTGGGTGCGCTGGCGTTGCGCCATCCGCAGTACTCGGCATTGCGCGCTGCCGTGCGTGCCCTGGCCGGCGCCACCGGTGCCAGGTCGGGGTGCTGGCCGAGGGCGGCAATGCGGCCGGTGCGCACCTGGCCGGCGTACTACCGCATCGTGCGGCCGCTGGTGTGGCGCGTGCCACCAGCGGCCTGTCAGCGGGCGCCATGCTGGCCGATCCGCTGGATGCCTACCTGTTGTGGGACTTCGAGCCGGGCACCGACACCCTGCATTCGAAGGCGATGGCGACGCTGGGCGCCGCGCGCTTCGTGGTGGCGGCCACGCCGTGGGCGACGGATGAATTGAAGTCCATTGCGCATGTGCTGCTGCCCATCGGCAGCTTTGCCGAGACATCCGGCACGTACGTGAACCTGGACGGGCAGTGGCAGAGCTTCAGCGGGGCTGCCGTGCCGGTTGGCCAGGCCCGACCGGGTTGGAAGGTGCTGCGCGTGCTCGGCAACCTGCTGGGACTGGACGGCTTCGAACAGCTTTCCTCCGAGCAGATCCGCGACGCCCTGCGTTCGCTGGTGGATCGCAACAGCGGGCCGATTGAGCTGGTATCCACGCCGGTGGCGTCGAGCGCCCCGGGTGCGGTGACGGTTGTCGATCTGCCGATGTACCAGAGCGATGCCGTCGTGCGTCGCGCCACCGCCTTGCAGCGTACCCGGGAGGCCCGCTCGCTGCGCCAGACCTACGGGGCGGGAACCTGATGTTCATGGCCTGGTGGGACAAGATACCGCAGATGATCCAGACGGCCTTGCTGTCGCTGATGTGGATCCTCGCCGTGACGATCGTGCTGATCCTGTGCGTGGCCTATCTCACCCTGTGGGAGCGCAAGGTCATCGGCTGGATGCAGATGCGCAAGGGGCCCAATCGCGTACGCATCTTCGGCCTGTTGCCGGGTTTCGGCCAGCCGTTCGCGGACGTGATCAAGCTGCTGATCAAGGAAGTGGTGTTTCCCTCGCAGGCCAACGGCGTGCTGTTCCGCCTGGCGCCGGCCATCACGTTGATACCGGCCTTTGCGATCTGGGCGGTCATTCCGATCGCGCCGGGTTTTGCCATCGCCCATGTGGATGCCGGTCTGCTGTACGTCCTGTCGCTGACATCGGTGGGCGTTTACGGCGTGATCCTGGCCGGCTGGGCCTCGAACTCCAAGTACGCGTTCCTGGGCGCGATGCGTTCGGCGGCGCAGATCGTCGCCTACGAGATCGCGATGGGTTTCGCGCTGGTGGGCGTGCTGATGGCCTCGCAGAGCCTGAACCTGGGCACCATCATCGAGAGGCAATCCGGCGGGTTCCTGTCCTGGAACTGGTTCTGGCTGTTTCCGCTGTTCCTGGTGT
The DNA here is from genome assembly GCA_963812195.1 of uncultured Gammaproteobacteria bacterium. Classification (GTDB taxonomy): domain Bacteria; phylum Pseudomonadota; class Gammaproteobacteria; order Steroidobacterales; family Steroidobacteraceae; genus ZC4RG30. The sequence continues at coordinate 121,669 of CAWEUI010000001.1, read as the reverse complement.
ACTTCATCTCGGGCGTGGCCGAGACCAATCGCGCGCCGTTCGACGTGGCCGAGGGCGAGTCGGAGATCGTTGCCGGATTCCACGTGGAGTATTCGGGCATCGGCTTCGCGCTGTTCTTCCTGGCCGAATACGCCAACATGATCCTGATCGCGACGCTGACCACCGTGTTCTTCTTCGGCGGCTGGCAGAGCCCGCTGCACGGCTACGTTTCTCCGGATGCGGCGCTGTTCCACATTCCCGTGCTGGGCCTGCTGCTGGACGACGGCCTGCAGTGGCTGGCGCTGAAGACATTCGCGTTCCTGTTCGTGTTCCTGTGGCTGCGTGCCACCTTCCCGCGCTACCGCTACGACCAGATCATGCGGCTGGGCTGGAAGGCGCTGATCCCGGTGACCATCGTATGGATCTACGTGGAGATGCTGTTCGCCTACTGGAAAATCGGACCGTGGAGCGCCTGACATGTCGGTAACGAGCTACCTGAAGACCTACACCCTGTGGGAACTGCTCAAGGGCCTGCGCGTGACCTGGAGCACGCTGTGGCGGCGCAAGGTGACGCTGGAGTATCCGGACGAAAAGGCGCCGCAGTCGGTGCGCTTCCGCGGGCTGCATGCGCTGCGCCGCTATCCCAACGGCGAGGAGCGCTGCATTGCCTGCAAATTGTGCGAGGCGGTGTGCCCGGCGGCGGCGATCACCATCGATTCGGACGTCAGCGCGGACGGTACCCGGCGCACCACACGCTACGACATCGACCTGTTCAAGTGCATCTACTGCGGTTTCTGCGAGGAAGCCTGCCCGGTGGATGCAATCGTCGAGACGCGCATCCATGAGTACCACATGGAGCATCGCGGCGAGAACATCATGACCAAGGACAAACTGCTGGCCGTGGGCGAACGATACGAAGCCATGATCAACGCCGACAAGGCCGCGGACGCGAAGTACAAGTAAGGGACAGCTGCCAGAAGTGCTCGTAACGATCCTCTTCTACGCATTCTCCGCGGTGCTGCTGCTGTCGGCACTGGGGGTCATCACGCGTCGCAATCCCGTGCACAGCGCGCTGTGTCTGGTGCTCACGTTCTTTTCGGCCGCGGCAATCTGGCTGCTGGCCGAGGCAGAGTTCCTGGCCATCGTGCTGGTGCTGGTCTACGTGGGTGCGGTGATGGTGCTGTTCCTGTTCGTCGTGATGATGCTCGACGTGGACATCGAAGCGCTGCGCAGCGGCTTCACCCGCCATAGGTGGCTTGGTCTGGCCACGGCGCTGGTGCTGGTGCTGGAGATCGTCGGTGTGGTGGTGGCCAAAGGTCTGTCGTCGAAAGTCGACGTCAAGGCCGGTATGGTCCCGGTGCCGGCCGATGCCAGCAACGCCACGGACCTGGGCACGGCGCTGTTCACGAAGTACCTGTATCCGTTCGAGCTGGCGGCAGTGTTGCTGCTGGTGGCGATTGTTGCCGCCATCGTGCTGACCATGCGCCGGCGCAAGGGCCTGAAGGTGCAGGACATCTCGGCCCAGGTGGCGGTGCGCCGCAAGGACCGCGTGCGCATGGTGCAAATGCCGGCGGAGAAGTCCGAATGATCACTTTGCAGATGATGCTGGTGCTGTCCGGCCTGCTGTTTGCCATTGCAGTGGCGGGCATTTTCATCAACCGCAAGAACATCATCCTGCTGCTGATGTGCATCGAACTGCTGCTGCTGTCCGCAAACATGAATTTCGTCGCCTTCTCGCGCTACCACGGCAACATCGATGGCCAGGTGTTCGTGTTCTTCGTGCTGACGGTGGCGGCGGCCGAGGCGGCGATTGGCCTGGCCATCCTGGTGGTGCTGTTCCGGCTGCGACAAAGCATCAACGTGGCCGACATCAGTTCGCTCAAAGGTTGATACCGTGCCCCTGAATCCGACCCTGTTGCTGTGGATCCCGCTGCTGCCGCTGGTTGCCGCGCTGATAGCCGGCCTGGCCGGTCGCTGGATCGGGCGCGCGGGCGCCGCGGCGGTGACCATCATTGGAGTGGGCGCGTCCTGCGTGCTCTCGCTGCTGGTGTTCAAGCAGCTCGTCTTCGATCACGCCCCGGTGTTCAACGATGCCGTGTACACGTGGCTGGTCAGCGACGGCATCAGGATGCAGATCGGCTTCCTGATCGATCCGCTGACCGTGATGATGATGGTGGTGGTCACGTTCGTGTCCTTCTGCGTGCACGTGTACACCATCGGCTACATGGAGGGCGATCCGGGCTACCAGCGCTTCTTCAGCTACATCTCGCTGTTCACCTTCTCCATGCTGATGCTGGTGATGGCCAACAACTTTCTGCAGCTGTTCTTCGGCTGGGAGGCGGTTGGCCTGGTCTCCTACCTGCTGATCGGTTTCTGGTTCACGCGACCATCGGCGATCTTCGCCAACATGAAGGCCTTCCTGGTGAACCGGGTCGGCGATTTCGGCTTCCTGCTGGGAATCGCGGGCATCGTGTACTTCACCGGATCGCTGCAGTACTCGGATGCCTTCGCCGCGGCGGGCAGCATTGCCGGACAGACGATCCATGTCACCAGCGGACCGGGCTGGAACGCGCTCACGGTGATCTGCATCTGCCTGTTCATCGGTGCCATGGGCAAGTCGGCGCAGGTGCCGCTGCATGTGTGGCTGCCGGATTCGATGGAAGGCCCGACCCCGATCTCGGCGCTGATCCATGCCGCCACCATGGTCACCGCCGGCATCTTCATGGTGGCGCGCATGTCGCCGCTGTTCGAGGGTTCGAATGACGCGCTTGCCTTCGTCATGTTCATCGGCGCCACCACGGCATTGTTCATGGGCTTTCTCGGCATTGTGCAGAACGACATCAAGCGCGTGGTGGCGTATTCCACGCTCTCGCAGCTGGGCTACATGACGGTGGCGCTGGGTGCGTCGGCGTATTCGGCTGGTGTGTTCCACCTGATGACCCATGCTTTCTTCAAGGCGTTGCTGTTCCTGGGTGCCGGCAGCGTGATCATCGGCATGCACCACGACCAGGACATCCGCAACATGGGTGGGCTGCGCAAGTACATGCCCATCACCTGGATCACCTCGCTGATCGGGTCGCTGGCGCTGATCGGCACGCCGTTCTTCTCGGGCTTCTACTCCAAGGACAGCATCATTGTGGCCGTGGAGCACAGCAATATGGGGTGGGTCACGAAGTACGCGTACTTGGCTGTGCTGGCCGGCGTGTTCGTCACGGCGCTGTACAGCTTCCGCATGTACTTCCTCGTGTTCCACGGCGAGGAGCGCTTCCGCAACAAGCCTTTCCCGGGTGAACACGATCACGTGGACGAGCATGGCCACGCGCACGTGCATGTGCCGCACGAGACTTCCTTCGTGGTGTGGCTGCCGCTGGTACTGCTGGCCATCCCCTCGGTCATCATCGGCTACTTGACGATCACGCCGATGATGTCCGGCGGCTTCTTCGGCAATTCCATCTTCGTGAATGCCGAGGCGCATCCGGCCATGGAGCATGTCGCCGAGGACGGCGCGAACGCGTTGCACATGGGTCTGCATGCCTTCCTGGCGCCGCCGTTCTGGATTGCGCTGGCCGGCTTCCTGACGGCCTGGTACCTGTATCTGAAGAACCCCCCGGCCGCGGCAGTCGTGGCGGCGCGGCTCGCGCCGCTGAAGAAGCTGCTGGACCACAAGTACTACTTCGACTGGTTCAACGAGCAGGTGATCGCGCGCGCCGCGCGGCTCATCGGCGCGCTGTTCTGGTACGTCGGCGATCGCGGCGTGATCGACGGCGCGCTGGTCAACGGCTCGGCCTGGTCGGTCAAGGGGATTGCGGGCCTGGTGCGACGCGTGCAGACGGGGTTCCTGTACACCTACGCGTTCTGGATGGTGATCGGCCTGGCTGTGCTGCTGGGCTGGTTCCTGGTGGGAGCGCGCTAGCCCATGCTCGATTCAGTACTGCTCTCGATCCTGGTGTGGCTGCCGATTGGCGGCGGCGTGCTGGCGCTGTTGCTGGGTGAGCGGCGCGTGGCGGCCGCGCGCTGGGCCTCGCTGCTGGTATCGATCGCCACCTTCGGCTTCTGCATTCCGCTGTACATCGGCTTCGACGGTTCCACCGCGGCTTTCCAGTTTCAGCAGCGCCTGCCGTGGATACCGGCCTTCAATGCCGACTATCACCTGGGCGTGGACGGCATCGCGGTGCCGCTGATCATCCTGACCGCCTTCATCACCATCCCGGTGGTGATCATGGCCTGGAATTCGGTCAACAAGCGCGTGGCGCAGTACCTGGCCGCGTTCCTGATCATGGAAGGGCTGATGATCGGCGTGTTCGCGGCCATGGACGCGCTGCTGTTCTACTTCTTCTGGGAAGCCATGCTGATACCGATGTTCCTGATCATCGGCATCTGGGGCGGCCCGCGGCGCATCTACGCCACCATCAAGTTCTTCCTGTACACCTTCCTCGGGTCGGTTTTCATGCTGGTGGCGCTGATCTACATGTACCTGCAGTCGCACAGCTACGACATCGGCGCACTGCAGAACCTCACGCTGACCCTGCGCGAGCAGTACTGGATCTTCCTGGCCTTCCTGGCCGCGTTCGCGGTGAAGGTGCCGATGTGGCCGGTGCACACGTGGTTGCCCGACGCGCACGTGGAAGCGCCCACGGGCGGTTCGGTGGTGCTGGCGGCCATCATGCTGAAGATGGGCGGGTACGGCCTGCTGCGCTTCGCATTGCCGATCGCGCCGGACGCCGGCCAGCAGCTGAACTGGCTGATCATCCTGCTGTCGCTGATCGCCGTGGTGTACATCGGCTTCGTGGCGCTGGTGCAGCAGGACATGAAGAAGCTGATCGCTTACTCCTCGATCGCGCACATGGGCTTCGTGACCATGGGCGCGGTGCTGGCCTACGACATCGTGGCCAACACCGGTGGCGCGGCGGGCGCGGGCATGGGTCTGGATGGCGCGATGGTGCAGATGATTTCGCACGGCGTGGTCTCCGGCGCGATGTTCCTGTGCGTGGGCGTGCTGTATGACCGCATGCACAGCCGCGAGATCAGCGCCTACGGCGGCGTGATCAACACCATGCCGGTATTCGGCGCCTTCGCGGTGCTGTTCGCCATGGCCAACTGTGGCCTGCCGGGAACGTCAGGTTTCGTCGGCGAGTTCCTGGTGGTGCTGGCGGCCTTCAAGGCCAACTTCTGGTTCGCGGCGCTGGCTGCCACCACGCTGATTCTGGGCGCTGCCTACACGCTGTGGCTGGTCAAGCGCGTGATCTTCGGTCCGGTGGGCAATGAGCATGTGGCCGAGTTGAAGGACCTGGACGGCCGCGAATTCCTGGTGCTGGGCCTGCTGGCGCTGGCAGTGCTGCTGATCGGCCTGTGGCCGGCGCCGCTGCTGGATGTCATGCGCGGCTCCATCCAACACCTGACTCAGCAGATTCTGGCGACCAAGCTATGACGCCCTTCTCCGCATCCGAACTCGCTCTCGCGTGGCCCGAGATCTACCTGGTTGCCGCCATCTGCGTGGTGCTGCTGTTCGACCTGTTCGCAGGCGAGGGCAGGCCGGGCCGCACGGCCTCGTTCACTTTGCTGGTGCTGCTGGGCGGCGCCGCCGTCACGGTTGCCACCATGCCGGCTTCCCGGACATTGATCTTCAGCGGCCTGTACGTTTCGGATCCGCTCAGTTCGCTGCTGAAGCTGGCGGCCTGGCTGATCACGGCGCTGGCACTGTTCTACAGCCGGGTCTACCTGGCGCGCAAAGGCATCGCCAAGGGCGAGTTCTATGTGCTCACGCTTACCGCGTTGCTCGGCGTGCTGGTGATGGCCTCGGCGGCCAACCTGCTGACCATCTACGTGGGCGTGGAACTGCTGTCGTTGTCGCTGTATGCCATCGTGGCCTTCGATCGCGAGTCCGTGGTGGGCGCCGAGGCGGCCATGAAGTACTTCGTGCTCGGTGCGATTGCATCGGGCACGCTGCTGTACGGCATGTCGGTGCTGTACGGCATCACCGGTACGCTGGACCTGGGCACGCTGACCCTGCAGCTGGGTGATGCACCGGGTGTCGGGTTCCTGCTGGCGCTGTCCTTCGTGGTGGTGGCCATCGCCTTCAAGTTCGGCGCGGTGCCGTTCCACATGTGGGTGCCGGACGTGTACCAGGGCGCGCCCACGGCCTCCGCCACGCTGGTCGCCACGGTCTCCAAGATCGCCTCCTTCGCAATGGCGTTCCGGCTGCTCGCCGAAGGGTTGTCGCAGCAGGCCGTGCAGTGGGGCCAGATGCTGGGCCTGCTGGCCATCATCTCGGTGGTGGCCGGCAACCTGATCGCGGTGGCGCAGACCAGCCTGCTGCGCATGCTGGCTTATTCGGCCATCGCCAACGTCGGATTCATTCTGCTGGGCTTCGCCTCGGCCAGCGGCCTCGGCTACAGCGCAGCGCTGTACTACACGCTGGCCTACGTGCTGATGACGGTGGCCGCCTTCGCGGTCATCCTGGTGGCCAGCCGTGATGGCTGCGAGTCCGACCAGCTCGAGCATTTCAAGGGGCTGCACCAGCGCGATCCGCTGCTGGCCGCGGTCATGGCGGGTGTGATGTTCTCCACGGCCGGTGTGCCGCCGTTCGTGGGCTTCTGGGCCAAATTGCAGATCATCCAGGCGCTGCTGGGCAGCGGTCTGGTTGCCTACGCCATCATCGCGGTGATCGCATCGGTGGTCGGTGCGTTCTACTACCTGCGGGTGGTGTGGCTGATGTACTTCGAGGCACCGGTCGAGCAGCCGCCCATGGGCCGCGAAGCCGGCGTGCGGGTGGTGCTGGCCATCAACGCGCTGGCGGTGCTGGCGCTGGGCGTCATGCCCGCGGCCTTGCTGGCACTGTGCCGGCAGGTGATTCCCGGCAGCTGACCGCGCTGTCGCTGACCATGTCAGCGGAAGCGGGGTTTGCGTTTCGGGCTCATTCGGCTAAGATGCGCGCCCCTACTGGTGCGGGGTGGAGCAGTCTGGCAGCTCGTCGGGCTCATAACCCGAAGGTCGCAGGTTCAAATCCTGCCCCCGCTACCAAATTCGCCGCTGACCGTCCAACTGCTCAGAGCGGTCCAGCCTGGCCCGGGTCTCCGGCGGCGCTGACATCCCTTGCGATGGCGCCGGCACGCTTCGTGTCTTCCCTCATGTGAACCACCAGCGAGACGCGGCGGTTGCGCGCGCGGCCTTCGGCGGTGTCGTTGTCGGCGATGGGTCGCGTGTCGGCGTAGCCGATGGCGCGCAGGCGATCGACGTTGATGCCGTGTGCGATGAAGTAGCGGGTGACGGTGGTGGCGCGCAATGTCGACAGCTCCCAGTTGGACGGGAACTGCGCAGTGTGGATGGGCGTGTTGTCGGTGTGGCCTTCCACGGAAACCTGGTAGTCGTCCTGAGCGAGGATCTGGGCGATGCGGCCGAGCAGGGTGTCGCCGCTGGCCTTCAGGTTGGAGCTGCCGACATCGAACAGCACTTCATCCTTGATCATCAGATTCACGTTGTTCGGGTTCTGGACAATGTCCACTTTGTCCCTGATGTCATCGGGGATGGTGAAATTGGGAACGGGCGTGGCAGCGATCTTGGGCTGCGCCCTTGCCGGCGTTCTCGCCTCATAGACCTGCTTCAACTGGGACTGCGGGTGGTAGGCCAGCAGCAACACGAAAAGCGTCAATAGCAACGTGAGAATGTCGACGTAGCTGACCAGCCAGCCGCTTTCCTTTTCTTCCGTCGGATCGGTTTCGTCCACATCGGGAAGATTCAGGCTGAAGTGCTGCCCGGCCGGGGCCGATGGCGTGGACTCGCTGCTCATGAGCCGCTGTGCTTCAGGCGGCCTGGGCAAGCGAGGCCGGCTGCTGGCCGCTCTCGAGCTGCGTCATGTACATGCTCAGGGCTTCCTTCATGGCCATGGGGTGGCGGCGCTGATGCAGCAGTACGACGCCTTCCAGGATGAAGTTCATGCTGGTGATGTTGTGCTGGATGCGCCGATCCATCTTCATCGCCAGAGGCTTGAATATCATGTTGGCCAGCACCAGCCCGTACAGGGTGGTGATAAGAGCGAACGACATGCTGGCGCCGATCGCGGCCAGGCCCGCCGTGCCCAGGGTATTGAGCATCTGCATCAATCCGAACAGGGTGCCGAGCATGCCGAAGGCCGGGGCGAAGCCCGCCATGGTGCGCAGGATGCTGGCTTCGCCCTGCTGCTTGGTGCGCTCACCGGCGATTCTCCACTGCAGGGTCTTGATGATGTCCGCAAGGGGTTCCTGATCGAGGACCAGTTGGGCGCCGGTGCGCAGCAGCGGGTTGCCCACCTGGCCGATCTCGCGCTCCACGGCCATGATGTTGCCGGCGCGGTACCAGCGGGCCATCCGGAACAGATGCGCCGTATCCTTTTCCACTTCCATTTCGTCGTCGTGCATCAGGCCGCGCACGGATTTCAGGGCGCCTGCCACGTCCTTTACCGGCCGGCTGACGAAGGTTGCCGTCAAGGTGCCGCCCAGCACCATGATGATTCCCGGCAGGTTGATCAGCGCCAGGATGTTCTGGTGGGAGATCAGGGCCGAAGCCGTCAGAACGAGGATGCCCCCGAGCAGGCCGAACAGGGTGGATTTGCGTGTTTCGATGATCTGTTTCATGAGGTACCGTCCATGGAAAGAACATCAGCAATATGCGTACCTGCACGCGACCCATGAGTGGCCATGCGGGCATCGGGCCGCGGATTTGTGTTCAAACTGTGGCGTGCCGCCGGGTTTTGCAGACTCTGCGCGCGCCGGGACGCGCCAATGGCGGCGAAAAGTCGTCGTCTTTGCCGTAGCTAGTCGATGGCGGCACCGGCATATGTTGCCGCTTGGCCGGGTCCTGGCAAATCCTTGCCGCCCTGGTGCGCGCGGCTGGCGCCCAGTACCTCTTCAATCGCCGCGATGCAGGACGTCGAGGTGGCCAGCACGGTGCGCGCCATGGCCGCGGCGGATCCGCAGCAGCGTGCCCGCGTCGGGACGGGCATCCGCGAGCAGGAGCGGCACAACGTGTACCGGATCGCCGAGGCGCTCGTGCCGGGGGGGGTGAGCCGGATGGTGCAGCCTTCCCGGTGCCGGTGCCCGGTACCGGTCCACGGTGGCGCAAGCGGGGCGAAATTGCCGGGAAAAGTGCTGATCGGGTCAAGTTTCCGCGCTCCGGCGGCGCTTCAATCGTTTCGCGGACCCGGACAACTTTCTCTAGAATCCGCTGTCTATACAGTATAGCGGCGCGAGCGCTGATGCTGCGCTGCACATGCCGGATTTCGGGGGTTGGGACTCAATGGGTGATCGACGGCAATTTCTGCGCAGTGGTGTTGCGGCGGCCGGTTGCGCCGCGTTGGCGCCGCTGTGGGCGCGCCAGGCCCGTGCCGCCGCATCGCTGCGGCTGGAGCCACTGACGGGACGGCTCGCACTGATCCATGGCGCGGCCGCCAACATCGTGGTGGCCAGCTCCGGCAAGGAGCTGCTGCTGGTGGATGGCGGCGGCGGCCGCGGATTCGCGGGCGCTGCTGCAGCTGCTGGACCAGCACTATCCGGGGCAGCAGCTCAAGGCAGTGTTCAATACGCACTGGCACTGGGACCAGACCGGCTTCAATGCCACGGCCCGGGAGCGCGGCGTGGATGTCTTCGCCCACGAGAATACGCGCCTGTGGTTGTCCACCACCGTGAATTCGCGCTGGGAGCACAGGATCTACAAGCCACAACCGGCCGCGGCGTTGCCAAACCGCACGTTCTATTACGACCCGCAGGAGTACGAGTTCGGCGGCACCAAAGTCCAGTACGTGCACCTGGATCCGGCGCATACCGATGGCGACATCTACGTACGCTTTCCGGAGGAGAACCTGATCGCGGTCGGTGGCGTGCTGACGCCGGGGCGCTATCCCATCATCGACGACGCAACCAACGGCTGGCTCGGTGGCATCAACGGCGCGCTGTACGCGCTGAACGAGGTGGGCGACGAGTCGACCCGACTGGTGCCGGCTACCGGCCCCGTGGCCGGCATGGCTGATCTGAAGCTGCAGATGGACATGGGCGTCGACGTGATGACGCAGATGGCCGAGGTGTATCGCAAGGGCGGCACATTCGAGGACTTTCTCGCCCTCAACCCCACCAGCAAGTACGACGCACACTTCGGGGATCCGGCGCAATTCCTGAAACTGGCCTTTGACTCGGCCTGGTACCAGGTCAGCTCGTTTGGCGGGCTGTCCACGGGCCTGCCAAGGACCCGCGGCCGTTTCGGCCCCCCGCCGGCACGAGGCAAGGCAAAGTGAACGTGAGGCGCATGAAGACACTGAATCTGATCACCGCGGCGGCGTTGCTGTCGGCGGCGTTTGCGGTGCGGGCGGGCGATCCGCCGGCCGACCATGCGGGGCACACCGGACTGGAGCAGCACTGGAGTTTCATCGAGAACTACTGCACCAAGTGCCACAACGCGACGGACTGGGCCGGCAGCGTGGCGTTCGACGTCATGCCGCAGGATTCGGTGAGCGATGACGGCAAGGTGTGGGAAGAGGCGGTGCGCAAACTGCGCGGCGCGCTGATGCCGCCTACCGGCAATCCCCAGCCCAGTGCCGCGGAACGCAGCGGGTTCATCAACGTGCTGGAAGGCGCGCTGGACAGCGCGGCCGCCAGACATCCGGATCCAGGCACCGTGATGTTGCACCGGCTCAGCCGGCGCGAGTACGCCAATTCCATTCACGAGCTGCTCGACCTGGATATCAAGCCCGAGGAGCTGCTGCCGCGCGACGACATGAGCGATGGCTTCGACAACGTTGCCGAGGTGCTGAAGGTAACGCCCTCGTTCCTCGAGCAGTACCTGTCGGCCGCGCGCCAGATCAGCATCGAGGCGGTGGGTAACCCGCAAGCGCGCTCGACCAGCATGGTGTATCCGGGCGACATTGCCGCCCAGCAGTACGTGCACAAGGAAGGTCTGCCGCTGGGTACGCGCGGCGGCCTGTACATCGATCACTACTTCCCGGTCGACGGCGAATACGAGACCACCATCAGTGGCCTGGTGGGCGGCGGCTATGTCTGGGGCGTGGACGTGCCGTACCAGCTCATCGTCACGGTGGATGGCCACCGGGTGTTCCAGGCCCAGCTCGGCGGACCGGACGACCAGCGCGCGGTCGACGTGGATCAGGCCACCGGCATCAGCGCCATCAACGACCGGTTCCGCAACATCCGCTTCAAGGTGCCGGCCGGCAAGCATCGCCTCGGTGTCACCTTCATCCAGAAGACCGCCGCCGAGCAGATCGATGACCTGCACAACTTCAATCCGGTGGTCGGCATGACGCAGAACTACAGCGGCATGTCCGACGGGCCTCGCATCGACAACGTGGAGATCACCGGCCCGCTGACCAAGAGCGGCGTGAGCGAAACGCGCAGCCGCCGCAAGCTGTTCGTGTGCTATCCGAAGAGTCAGGCCGAGGAAACGCCCTGCGCGAAGCAGGTTCTCGGCACGCTGGCGCGCCACGCATTCCGCCGGCCGGTCGACGAGCATGACATCGCCGGCGCGATGGACTTCTACAACGACGCGCGCAAGCGTGGCGGCAGCTTCGATGACGGCATCCAGAAAGGCGTGATGGCGATCCTGTCGAGCCCGGACTTCCTGTACCGCGCGCATCGCCCGCCGGCGGGCGCCAAGCCGGGCCAGGTCTTCCGCATCGCCGACATGGACCTGGCCTCGCGCCTGTCCTTCTTCCTGTGGAGCGGGCCGCCTGATGACGAGCTCATCGACGTGGCGGCCGCCGGCAAGCTGCATGATCCGGCCGTGCTGGAGGCTCAGGTGCGGCGCATGCTGGCCGATCCGCGCGCCGAGACCATGGTGCGGGACTTCACCGAGAGCTGGCTCAATGTGGACGGCCTGGATCTGGTCAACACGGACAAATTGCTGTTCCCGCAGTACACCGACGATCTGATCCCGGACTTCAAGGAAGAGCTGTACCGGTTCGTGTGGAGCGTGTTCGGCAAGGATCGCAACGTAATCGACCTGCTGACCGCGGACTGGACCTTCCTGAACGAGCGCCTGGCCATTCACTACGGCATACCGGGCGTGCGCGGCGGAGAATTCCGCAAGGTCAAATTGACCGAGGATTACCGCCGCGGACTGCTGGGCAAGGGTGCGGTCCTCGTGGCGACCTCGTACGCCAATCGCACCTCGCCGGTGGTGCGCGGTGCCTATGTGCTGGACCACCTGATGGGGACGCCGCCGGCTGCGCCGCCGCCCGGCGTGTCCGCGTTCCATGAAACCCAGGAGGGTGAGGAGGCGCTGACGGTGCGGCATCGCCTGGAGCTGCATCGCACGCAGAAGTCCTGCGCGGCATGCCACAGCATCATCGATCCGGTCGGACTGTCCCTTGAGAACTACAACGCGGTCGGGCAGTGGCGCCAAAAGGACATCGACGCGGGGGTCAAGATCGACGCCGAAGGCACGCTGGCCGACGGCACCAAAGTGGATGGCGTAGCCTCGCTGCGCAAGTACCTGAAGGATCGCCCGGACCTGTTCGTGCAGACGTTGACCCAGAATCTGCTGCTGTACGCGCTCGGCCGGCCGCTCAAGTACTACGACATGCCGCTGGTGCGCAAGATCGTTCGTGACGCCGCGAAGCACGACTACCGCTTTTCGGCGATTGTGCTGGGTATCATCAACAGCGAGGCTTTCCTGTATGACAAGGTCCCGGATGCAAAGACGGGAACCATGACGGCGGACAATGCCGTGCAACCGGCGAGGTAATGGCCATGTTCATCACGAAGAAGCATCTTTCCCGGCGCACCGTGCTCAAGAGCGCCGGGTGCGCGATCTCCCTGCCGCTGCTCGATGCGATGATTCCGGCGGCTACCGCGCTGGCCAAGACCGCCGCTGCGCCGAAGGTGCGCGTGGCCTTCATGTACTTCCCGCACGGCGCGGTGATGGACAAATGGACGCCGACGAAGGAGGGCGCGGATTTCGATTTCCCGGAAATCATCGCGCCGCTGAAGCCCTTCCAGAAGCAGCTCACCATCATTTCCGGCATGGAGAACAAGTCGGCGATTGCCGCGCCGGTGCATGCCATCACGCCCGGCACCTGGCTGTCCTGCGTGCCGCCACGCATCAGCCACGACCCGTACGGTGGTGTCACCATCGATCAGGTGCTGGCCAAGCACATCGGCCAGGATACGCCGTTGCCGTCGATTGAAGTGGCGACCGAGGAGCGCGGCGGTGAAGGGTCCTGCGATCGCAACTACGGTTGCAGCTACGGCAAGACCATCTCCTTCCGGGATCCGACCACGCCACTGCCGATGGAGCACAACCCGCGCAAGCTGTTCCAGCAGCTGTTCGGTGTCGGCGATACCGCCGAGCAGCGCGCCGAGCTGGCGCGCGAGAACCGCAGCATTCTCGACATGGTTACCCGTCAGGCCGGTGACCTGAAGCGCGGCCTTGGCGCGCGCGACCGCGCGGCGGTGGATGACTACCTGCAGTCGGTGCGCGAAATCGAGCGCCGCGCCGACAAGCTCTCGCACCGCGACCTTTCCGGCGTGGACCTGCCGGACGCGCCCGCCGGCATCCCGGCGCATTTCGACCAGCACATTGCCATCATGTTCGATCTGATCGCGCTGGCCTACCAGGCCAATCTGACGCGCGTGGTGAGCTTCATGCTGGCGGCCGAGGTCAGCAACCAGCCCTACAACTTCATCAACATTCCCGATGCCTTCCACCCGCTGTCGCATCACGCCAACAATCCGGTGAAGATGGACAAGCTTGCCAAGGTACAGGCCTACAACACCGGCGCGTTCGCCAAGTTCGTTGCCAAGATGCAGTCGCTGCCGGATGGCGAGGGCAACATGCTGGACAACTCCATCCTCGTGTGGGGCAGCAACATGAGCGACTCCAACGTGCACAACCACTTCCCGCTGCCCACGGCGATCGTTGGTGGCGGTGCGGGCAAGCTCAAGGGCAATCGCCATCTGCGCTACCCGGACAAGACCCCCATTGCCGACATGCACCTGACACTGCTGGATCGCCTGGGCGTGCCGATGGAGAAATTCGGCGACAGCAACATGCAATTCACGGAGATCTGAGCCCGTTGAAAGCCCGTTTCCTTCCATTGCTGGCGCTTGTTCCAATCCTGGCAAATGCCGGGCCGTTGCTGCAGGCTGCCCAGAACGACGATGCCGCCACGGCGCTGAAGCTGCTCGACCAGGGCGCGGACGCGCGCGAGGCCAGCGCCGACGGCACCACGGCGCTGCACTGGGCCGCGCACAATGACGACCTGAAGCTGCTGGAGCAGTTGCTCAAGCGCGGGGCGGATCCGGTCGCTCGCAACGACTATGGTTCGACACCCATGCAGGAGGCCGCCCAGCGCGGCGACGCGGCCCTGCTGCAGGCGCTGTTGAAGGCCGGCGCGGATCCGAACACCGCCAATGACGAGGGAGAGACCGCGCTGATGACGGTGGCGCGCACCGGCAAGACCGATGCCGCCGAGGTTCTGATCAAGGCCGGGGCCAATGTAAATGCCGCGGAGTCCTGGCGCGGCCAGACAGCGCTGATGTGGGCCGCGGCGCAGAGCAACCCGGCCATGGTGCGTCTGCTGGTGAAGTCCGGCGCGGACGTCGACGCCATATCCCGGGTGCGCAAGTGGGAGCGCCTGGTCACCGCCGAGCCGCGACGCCAGCATCGTCCGCCCGGTGGCTTCACCGCACTGCTGCTGGCGGCGCGCGAAGGGTGTGCGCAGTGCGCCTACGAGCTGGCCAGGGGTGGTGCCAATCTCAACCTGACCAACCCCGAGAACATCACTCCGCTGCTGGAGTCCATCCTCAATGCCCGCTTCGACACGGCCAAGGTGCTGATCGAGGCCGGTGCCGACGTGAACATGTGGGATCGCTGGGGTCGTGCACCACTGTACTCGGCCATCGACTACAACACCGTGCCGCGCGGCGGCCGTCCCGACCGGCCCTCATCGGACGTGGCCACGCCGTTGCAGATCGCGCAGATGCTCGTCGATCACGGCGCCAACGTGAACATGCAGCTCAAGTTGTTTCCGCCGTATCGGCTGCTGGGCCCGGACCGGGGCGGTGATGCGCTGCTGACGGTCGGTACGACGCCGCTGATCCGCGCCGCCAAGGCCTGCGATGTGCCGGCCATGAAGCTGTTGCTCAAGGCCGGCGCCATGGTCGATCTGCACAACAGCCTGGGCGCCACGCCATTGCTGGCCGCGGCCGGCATGGACTGGGCGATCACGGATACGCGTGGGCGGTTCCGCAACGAGAAGGACTGCGTGCAGACCGTGAAATTGCTGCTGGACGCAGGCGCGGACATCAATGCGGCGGCTCCGAGCGGGCAGACCTCATTGCACGCGGCGGCCCGCCTGGACCTGAAGGATGTGGTGCGCTACCTGGGCGAGCACGGAGCGACGCTGGATGCGAAGGACAGCAGCGGGTTCACGCCGCTGGATATCGCCGAAGGGCGGTCCGGGCGCGCGGCCCGTCCAGGCGCCTCGGGGCCGGAAAAGCACCCGGAAGTCGCGGCGGTATTAGAAGAGCTGTTGGCCAAACAGGGCAAGCCGACTGGCTGAGCGGGTTGTGTGCGTGTCAGCGGCCGGCCCAGAAATTCAACTCCAGCTTCAACCCGTTCGGATCGTCGAGAAAAATCTGCCGCAGGCCGATGGCCGGTGAATCATGCGGATGGTACTTGAGCCGATTACGGTCCAGCCGCTCGCGCAATCCCTCGTACTTCGCATCCTCCCCATTGAAGGCCACGTGATCCAGGGGACCGGTGCCGTCGGCCGGGCGAGTCACCGGGATGCCCAGCCGTTTGCTGTGCGCGGTGTAGGTGGTCCAGTCCGCAATGTGGATCACCGGTGTATCGCCCAGGTACAGCCAATGGCCGAGGAAGCCCAGATCCGGCCGGAAGCCCTCGCTGAATCCCAGCACGTCGCGATAGAAATCGCGCGTGGCGTCCACGTCATGCGTCATCACCAGAAAATGCTCGAGCTTGGACAGCATGGGCTCCACCGAGGGACGTAACCCGCGCATAATGCACCAAAAGATCGGGGGAATTCATGCGTAGACCATATCGCGTGGCCCTGGGTCTCGTGCTGGCGTCGACTGCTGCATTGCTGCTCGCCGCGAAGCCGGACCCGCGCGCCGGCAGTCCCGTCGGCCGCGCCAGCCGCGGCGTGGGCCTGGGTGAAGGCAAGGTTTTCGTGGGCCGCGCCGACGGACGGCTCACGGCGCTGGACAAGACCACCGGCGTGAAGTTGTGGGAGTTCAGGACCGACGCCGGCGTGAATACCACCGTCACCACCTTCCAGCACAAGGGCAAGCAGTACGTGGTGGTGCACGCCGGCGGCGGCCCGACCGGTCGCGGGGGCGGCGCGGGTGGGTGGCCCGACGCTGCTGGGCAAGCTCGATGCGGGAGAGATCCGCATGGTCAGTACCACCGGCCGCAACAACATGTCGACCTTCCGCGAGATTTACGACGCCAATCAGCTGCGCGACGTGGCCGAATACATCGTGCAGGGTCTTGGCAAGCACACCCACTAGCCGGAATCGAAGTATGCAGCATCTACCGGCCGGAACATGGCCTTCACCGATCAGCGCCGAATCGCTTGTGCAGGGGGCGGTCGGCATCACGGCCGTGGTGCCCGACGGCGATGCCGTGTGGTGGGCCGAGTCACGGCCCGACGAGCGCGGCCGCACCGCGATCGTGCGCTGGCGTGCCGGCAAGGTGATCGAGGCCATTCCCTATGACGCCAATGCGCGCGCGCGGGTGCATGAGTACGGTGGCGGCGCCTGGTGGGCGGCGGGCGGTACCCTGTACTACTCGGATTTCGCGGATCAGCGCCTGCGTCGTGTCGACATAGGCGCCGACGGCACGCCCGGCCAGCCCCGCCTGCTCACACCCGAACCCGAGCGAGCTGCCGGCCTGCGCTATGCCGATGGCCGGCCCAGTGCCGACAGTCGGTGGTACGTGTGCGTCCGTGAGCGTCATCGCAAAGGCCGCGAACCGGCCAATGAACTGGTGGCGGTGGCCGCCGACGGTTCGCTGGAGGTGCGCCTGCTGGCCGAGGGCGCCGACTTCTACGCCTCACCGCGCTTCTCGCCCGATGGGCGGCAGGTGGTGTGGATCCAGTGGAACCACCCGGACATGCCATGGGATGCCACGGAATTGTGGATAGCCGAGTGGGCCGATGGCGCGTTCGGGAATCCCCGCAAACTGGCGGGCAACGGTGACGAGGCGCTGGCAGAGCCGGCGTGGTCGCCGGACGGCAAGTTGTACGTGGTTACGGACCGCACCGACTGGTGGAATGTCTACGCCGTTGATCCGGAGCGCGGCACGCTGACGCGAACTGCCGGCGAGGATTACGAAATCATCCAGCCGGCCTGGGTGTTCGGCGAATCCTCATATGTGGTCGGCGCCGACGGCGTTTCGGCCCATGTCGCGCGCCATCCCGCCGGCGATCGGTTGGTAGTCGGCACCAGGGAACTTGTGCTGCCATACACCTCGCTGGTGCAGTTGCACGGCATGGCCGATGGTTCACTGGTGTTCGTGGAGCTTCCTATCACTCCGAACCCGAGGTGGTGCGCCGCGACGCGGATGGCGCGCTCACGGTGCTGCGGGCGGCGCGACCACTGCCGTTCGCCCGGGCCTTTGCCCCGGATCCGGAGCTGATCGAGTTTCCGGTACCCGGCGGTGGCGCGGCCCGGGCACTGTTCTATGCGCCAGCGCACCCGGATTGCGCGTTGCCGGCCGGTGAACTGCCGCCGTTGGTCGTTACCGTCCACGGGGGGCCAACCTCGCAGGCCCGGCGCCAGTTCAGTCCCACCCATCGCTACTGGACCAGCCGCGGCATCGCCGTCGCCGACGTCGACTACCGTGGCAGCAGCGGCTACGGGCGTGCGTTCCGCAATCTGCTGCGAGGCAACTGGTGCCTCACCGACGTCGAGGATGCGGTGGCGGCTGTGCGTTATCTTGCTTCCCGCGGCTCCATCGATGGCAAGCGGGCGCTGATCCGCGGTGGATCCGCCGGCGGGTCTACCGTGCTGCTGGCGCTGGCTACCACCGACGTGTTCGCGGCCGGCGCGAACTACTTCGGTGTCGCCGACCTGGCCGCGCTGGTGACCGATGATCACAAGTTCGAATCACGTTACACCGTGCGCTTGATCGGACCGTATCCGCAAAGTTCCGACGTGTACGCCGCGCGCTCGCCCCTCAGCCACGTGCAGACGCTGAATACGCCATTGATCGTGTTCCAGGGACTCGACGACATGGTGGTGCCGCCGGCGCACTCCGAGCGGATCGTGAACGCGCTGCAGGCGCGCGGTGTGCGCGTCGAATACTTTCCCTTTGAAGGCGAAGGGCATGGTTTCCGCCGCGCCGATACGCAGATCCGTGCGCTCAAGGCGGAACTTGCCTTCTACGCCAGCGTGCTGGGATTCAAACCGGCAACCGGCGGCGGCTGACCCGGATCGGGCTTCGCGCCCGCCTGCGGTGGCCAGCGGCCGCCCGGGCAAGCAGCCTGGACGCCTTCCGCCGCATTACGAACCCCCCTGGACGCACCGCTTCAGGGCGCGATGCGGCGCGTCGCCCCTTGGGTTTATCATCGGGCTACAAATTACTAGAAACGGTAACCGCTGGCCGTAAGGGGTGTGTCGTGGCGGTGGATTTTCGCGGACATCCCATGTTTCCGGCTACGGGCTTCAACGCACCGACGCGCTTTGAGGCCGACATCTTCGATTGCGAGGTCTGGGGCAAGGTGCCCACGGACATCGAAGGCAATTTCTATCGGATGCAGTGCGATTTCCAGTACCGCCCGCCGCAGAACGAGTGGATGACCGGCTTCAACGGCGACGGCCACGTCAGCCGCTTCCAGATCAAGGACGGCAACGTGAACTACCGCGGCCGCTATGTGAAGACCGACCGTCTGGAAGCCGAGCGCGCCGCGCGCAAGCGCCTGTTCGGCGTATACCGCAACCACTACACCGACGATCCTTGCGTATGGAACATCGACCGTCGCGCCGCCAACACCCACATGTACTGGCACGGCGGGCAAGTTGCTGACGCTGAAGGAAGACTCGCTGCCCTGGGCCGTGGACCCCAACACGCTGGAGACCGAGGGCGTCGTGGGACTTCTACGGCAAGTGGACGGCGCACGACCATGTCCGCGCATCCGAAGATCGATGCGCAGACCGGCGAGATGATCGCGTACGGCTACCAGGCCAAGGGCGATCTCACCGATGACGTGGCGGTCCTACATCGTCGGCACGGCCGGGCACATCAAGCACGAAGTGTGGTTCAAGTCGCCATACATCGGCATCATGCACGACATCGCCATCACCCAGAAGTACATCCTGTTCCCGGTGGTCGCGCGCACCACCAGCCTGGCGCGGCTCAAGTCCGGCGAACCGATGTGGGAGTGGGACGGCAGCCTGCCCACCATGGTCGGCGTGCTGCCGCGCGACGGGGAGGCAAGGATATCCGCTGGTTCAAGGGCCCGGCGCGCAATACCCTGCATTTCCTGAACGCCGTGGACATGCCCGACAACACGATCGCCATGGACCTGCCGGTATCCAGCGGCGAGCGCGACCCCTCGCAGATGCGCCGCTGGACCTTCGACATGAACTCACGCACCAAGGACACGCTTCGACGAGGAGCTGGTCTCCACCGCGAACGGCGTCCTGGCGCGCATGGACGACCGCTATCCTCGGCCAGGAATACCAGTACTGCTACGTCGGCAACCGCGATCCTCATTGCCCTTCGACGCGGCGCGGGGTGGCCGAAATGGCGGACGCGTGACCAACGAATACCTGCGTGGACGTGAAGAATCCGGCGGCCGAGACCAGCAAGTACTTCGTCGGCGACCGGTGCAGAGCCTGCAGGAGAGCTGTTCGTGCCGCGCAAGGGCAGCAAGGGTGAAGGCGACGGCTACCTGTTCGGCATCGCCAGCAACTACGAGAGATGACTTCACGACTGATATCGTCGACGCGCAGCGCATGGAAGAGGGCGCCATCGCCACCGTGAAGCTGCCGTTCCGGCTGCGCAGCGGTACGCATACCAACTGGTTCTGCGCCGCCGAGCTGCCGCCGCAAGGCGTGAGGAGACAGTGATGAACCATGACGCTCAAGCTCTGCGCCGCGCCGCGCGTTCCTGGGCAAGGTCACGGTCTCGGTCGGTGGCGTGACGCTGGGTGGGTTGCTGCCCGCCTCGCTGCTGCAGGCGCGCCGGCCGCCTGTCTGGTCGATGCCGCACGCTTCGCGACCCGTGCGGCGACTGGCGAGCTGGACGACGTGTTCACAGCCTATGCCGCCTTCTCGCTGCATACGCGGCAAGTCCGGTGCCGCGCGAGGCGCGCATCGGTCCGGTGGTGGATCCGGTCGACGCGCATCTGGTCGGCTGAAGCGGTTCGGGAAATCGGCGTGCACTAAACAGGGCTGCGTCTGGTCTCGCGGATCGGCGGTTTGCAGCATGCTTCGCTTCGTGCCGCACTCGCCGCTGGCCGCGGATGCGGATCCTGCGTGAACGTCTGGCGCGGCTGGCCCATGATGTGCAGGCGGGCGAAGACATCAGCGCCATCAAGCGTCTGCAGCGCACCTACGGCTACTACGTCGACAAGGGCCTGTGGGCCGACGTGGCCGAGCTTTTACCGACGATGCCGTCGCCAACTATCCGGCCGGCGTGTTCATCGGCAAGGAGAGCATCCGCGAGCATCTGTTCCGCAACGTCGGCGGCGTGCCAGATGGGCGAGGTCGGGCCTCGGCGACGGCCGGCTGTACAACCACATGAACATCCAGCCGGTGGTGCATCTGGACCCCGGCGGTCGAACGGCCAGGGGGCGCTGGCGCGCGTTCGCCATGTTCGGCATCGCGGGCGGCGCCGCCAACTGGGCCGAAGGCGTTTACGAGATGCGTACGCCAAGGAAGGCGGCGTCTGGAAGATCGCAGCGCTGGACTATTACCCGGGCTTCGGTGCGCCGTATGCGACGGGCTGGGTGGCGCCCAAGCCCGCGCCGGACGGTCCAGCCCCGCGCGCGGCCGCGACGCAATCTCGCTCATCCACCCGACCAACCCCGCAACATGCGAGTGTGACGGCTTTCCGGAGGCCTGCATCGCGCCATTCCACTACGCGCAATCCCGGGCACGGCCGGGGGCCAGGCGTGGCAGGAGCCCGGGACCGGGCCACAGTCCGCCGACGGGCGGCCGCCGCTGGACGGGTACGATCTGGCGCGCCGCGCGGCGCGTCTGCGTCGATGAGCACCAGATCGAGAACCTGCAGCGCATCTACGGCTACTACCTGGATCGCGCGCAGTGGGATCAGGTCGCGGACCTGTTCGCCGACGACGGCACCATCGAGTTCGCGCAGCAGGGCGTATACGTCGGGCAGGAAGCGCGTGCGCGAGTTTCTCGGCACGCTTGGTCCAGCCGGTCTCGTCGGCGGGTGGTTGAACGATCACGTCCAGCTGCAGCCCGTCGTCACGGTGGCCCCGGATGGCAAGACGGCGCGCATGCGCAGCCGCGAGCTCGACATGACCGGGCACGTGGGCGGCAGCGGCGCAGTGGAGCGAGGGGATCTACGAGAACCGCCTCGTGAAGCAGGACGGCGTCTGGAAGTTCAGCGTCGTGCACTACTACCCGACCTTCATCACGGACTACGACAAGGGCTGGGCGAAGGATGCCGAACCCGCGCCCGCAGCGCTGGCCAGCCTGCCGCCGGATCGTGGCGCCCACCGAGGTCTATCAGATCTATCCGACAGCAACACATCCCGCCGTTCCACTATCCCAACCCCGTTACGGGCAGGCCGGTTACCTACCCGGCGGGGCTGGCCGTGGTGGCACAGCCCGCGCCGCCGGCACCCAGGCACATGGTGCTGGTGCCGACGCCGCGGGCGCCGGCGGTCGAGACCCGGCAAACCGCCGTTCGGTATGCTGCCGCCGACCTGCACGCCGTGCTGGATCTGGCCGAGCATGATATCCAGCGCGTCAAGGACTACGACGAGATCGAGAATCTGCAAAGCGCCTACGGCTACTACCTGGACAAGAACCTGTGGAATGACCTTGCCGATCTGTTCTCCGCCGATGCGCTCGATGGAGCTGGCACAGCGCGGTGTCTACAAGGGGCCGCGCCTGCGCGAGTTCCTGGTGAACGTGTTCGGGCGCGGCAAGGAAGGGCCGGTGGAAGGACGCCTTGGCAATCACCTGAACCTGCAGCCCGTGATCACCATTTCATCCGACGGCAGGACCGGAGCGGTTCGCGCCCGCATGCTGCAGCAGATGTGCATGGGCGGGCGCGCCTCGCTGGGCGGCGCGATCTACGAAAACACCGTCGTGAAGGAGGACGGCATCTGGAAGTTCAGCAGCGTGCATGCCTACAACACCTTCGGCGCCGGTTACGACGGCGGCTGGGCGCATGCGGCCAGTCGCTACATGCCGGGCCCGAGCGCGGATTTCCCGCCGGATGCGCCGCCCACCTCGCTGGTCACGATGCTGCCCATCGTGTACGAGATTCCCTACCACTACGCCAACCCGGTAACCGGGCGTACCGCGCTGGTTGCGCCACCGCCGGCGGCCGAGCAGCTGGCGAAGTTCCCGGCGCCGCCGCCGGCCGCGCGGCCGGGTGGCCCGCCGCCGCGGGCCGTGCCCACTGCGATGGCCAGGCCGGCCTCACCGCCGGGCATGCCGGCCGATGTCGCCGCGGCACTGCGCCAGATCGGGCCGAAGATCGATGGCAAGACCATGGCGTTGTATGCGCCGCTGCACGCGGCCCTGAAGCACGATGACGTGGACGTGCGCCGCGATCTGGCCTATGGCCCGGATGCGCGCCATCGCGCCGACGTGTTCACCGCCAGGGGTGCCCGGGGCGCGCGGCCAATCCTCATGTTCGTGCCGGGCGGCGGCTTCGCGCGTGGCGACAAGAGCGCTCCCGGCCAGTTCTACTACGACAACATCGGCTACTGGGCCGCCGAACATGGCCTGGTGGGCGTGACCATCAACTACCGCCTGGCGCCCGAGTTCAAGTATCCGTCCGGCGCCGAGGACGTTGCCCGCGCGGTGCAGTGGCTGCATGCCCACGCCGGTGAGTTCGGCGGCGACCCGCAGCGCATCTTCGTGTGGGGCCACTCCGCGGGCGGCGCGCATGTGGCCGACTACCTGGTGCGCACGGCGCATCCGGCCGTCGCCGGCGCGATCCTGATGTCCGGCGTGTACACGGCGATTCCGCTCTGGAAGTCCTATTATGGCGAAGATGCCAGCCGCTATCCGCAGCAATCTTCGTTGCCGAAACTTGGCAGCGTGAAGATACCGCTGCTGGTGGTCAACGCCGAGCTGGATCCGCCGAACTTCGTGCCGGATACCGACAAGCTGGTGGCCGGGCGCAAGGCCGCGGGTACGCCAACCCGCGTCGTGCACCTGCCCAATCATTCGCATTTGTCCGAGGCCTTCGCGATCGGCACGGCCGATCAATCGCTCAGCGGACCGCTATTGCAGTTCATCACGGCGCCGCCGCGCTGACATCCACCCTTAGATCCGGAGTCGACCATGTCCCGAACCAGAATGCTTGCCCTTGTCTCGATGCTGGCCGCCGGTGCGGTTGCATCTACCGCGTTAGCGCAGACGCCTCCTGCCGCCGGACCCGCTCCAAGGCCCGGTCTCACCCCGCAGCGGGAGGCCTCGCTGGCACAGCAGCACCCGGGGTACCTGGGTGCCCTGGCCCCGGAGAATCTGGCCAAGCCGCGTCCCAAGCCGCCGCTGGATCTCACCGGCACGTGGTTCATCAATCTGCGCCGTGCATTTGGCGATTTCCGCTTTGGTCCGCCTTATCCGGAATTCTACGAAGCCGGCCAGAAGGCCATGAAGGAAGCCGCCGCGGCACGCGCGGCCAACAAGCCCTATCGGGATTCCATCGGCGAGTGCTACCCGGCCGGCATGCCGATGATCATGACCCGCGTGTGGCCGTTCAGCACCATCCAGCTGCCGACGGTGATGTTCGAGCTGTTCGGCTTCACCAGCAGCATGCGCTACATCTACCTGGACGGGCGCAAGTTCTCGGATCCCGATATCGCCGTGTACACCTACAACGGCGAGTCGATCGGGCATTGGGAGAAGGATGCGCTGGTGGTGCATACCAAGTACATCGAGCCGAACGAGCATTACATCGATTCGGGCATTCCGATCAGCGACCAGTTCGAGATCACCGAGCGCTATACGCTTGAGGACAAGGGCGAGACGCTGCGCATCGACTACACGATGACCGACCCGAAGATGTGGAAGGGCGAGTGGAAGAGCACCAAGCGCTGGATACGCCAGCACGAGAGCGACCTGCCCGAGGCCGAGTGCCTGCCCAACCTGAACCAGAACCTGCCCAGCACGCCCGAAGGGCAGAAGGCGATGAAGGAGCGCGCGGCCGCAGAGTAGCCGCGCAACCTTATCCGATACCGCGAGGGCTACTTCTTGCCCGGGCTGTAGGGGCTCGGGCCGTTGCCGTCCATGACCTTGCCGTTGGCCAGGGTGATCGACATGTACTGGCCACCCGGCAGGCCGTCGCGCAGCGGATGGATCACCACGCTGACCTTGTCGCCGGGTTTGATCGTGGTGCGCTTCCAGCCCAGCGGGATCAGATTCTGCGGGCTGTTCATCTCGATGGCCCAGACCACCGCCTTGCCGTCGGCGCCGGTGACCTCGACCTTGAACGAGCTGTGCGGGTTGGTCCAGTTGAACTGCGTGACCTTGCCGCTGATGGTGATGGTCTTGGTCGCGTCGAACATCGCGCCCGAATGGTGGGCGAATGCGGGAACGGACAGACTCAGCGCGGTCGTGAGCAGCGCGGTAGATACGAGCTGTTTCATGGGAGTGCCTCGGCTCCTATTTGTCTGACTTTTCTGGTGGCAGGGTGGGTACGTTGACCGGCCCCTTGCGCCCGGTAAACGCGGCTTCCTTCAGCACGGTGCCGTCGGCCTTGGTCAAGGTGATGAACAGCCCGCCCTTGTGCTGGCTCATGTCGCGCAGCGGGAACAGTGTCAGCGTGACCGCGTCGCCCACCTTCAGGCTGCTGGACTTCCAGCCCTGGCGCTTGAGGTTGTTCGGGCTGTTCAGCTCGACGTCCCAGCGCCCCGCGTTGCCGTCCTTGCCCGCCACGTCCAGCTGGATGAACGCATGCGGGTTCGTCCACTGGAACTGCGACACGGTGCCCTGCAGCGTTACGCGCTGGGTCTGGTCGAACATTGCGAAGGAGTGATGTGACAAGGCCGGCCAGGCCGGCAGGGCCAGTACCAGGACCAGCGCCGCATTCCGAAGTAGTTTCATTCAACCCCCAGGGCACTGCTATCGTGCCGCCTGGGCTGATTGTACGCCGCGGGGCGGGGTCCGGCACCTGCGGAGTTTGTTTGACGTATGAAGGGCAGGGCGGGAGCGAGCCAGGCACAGACGAGGGGGGCATGGGGCAGTCGGGGCAGGTAGCGAACGTGGGGCCGCGCCCCTTGATACAGCGCCTCAGGGTGCCCCTCAGCTTCATTGCGGGCATCCTGTTCCTGTGGTGGGCGAGGCCTACCTGGACTTCTCTGGCAATGGGATCGCCGCTGGCTTTGCTGGGCGCGGGGTTTCGGGGCTGGGCATCGGGCCATCTGCGCAAGGACGCGGAGCTTGCCACCAGCGGGCCCTATGCGCACACGCGCAATCCGCTGTATCTGGGGAGCCTGACCATGGCGGCTGGTTGTGCCGTCTGTGGCGGCAATCTGCCGCTCGGGTTGGGGCTGCTGGCCCTGTTTCTGGCAATCTACCTGCCGGTGATGCGGGCCGAAGCCGCCCATATGCGGTTGCTGTTCGCTGCGGACTACGAACGCTGGGCCGCCCAGGTGCCGCTACTTGTGCCGCGCGCCACGCGCTTTGAATCCGGGCTGACGCGGCGCTTCGATTCGCGGCAATATCTGCGGCATCGCGAGTATCGTGCCGCAATCGGACTGGCGCTCGTGTTGGGGCTTCTGGCGCTCAAGGCGGCAGGAACACTGCAATTGTGAAAGGCGCCCGGAAGTGGCGTCATTTGGCGGGGGCTTGGATCATGAACAGACTGGTGGGACCAATTTCAGGTGTCCTGGCACTTGGCTTGATGCTGGCTGGCAGCGCGCCGTCCGGCGCAGCGGGCATGGATCAGCATGGCGCGGCCTGGCCCAAGGGGCACTATGCGGCGCTGGACAAGTTGCCGGACTGGGGCGGGGTCTGGGTGCTGAACTTCGCACGGCCGCCAGGTGCCGCCGCACCCGAGCAGCCGCAACTCAAGGGCCAATACCTCACCGACTACCAGGCCTACGTGAAGGAAGCGCGCGCGCACAACGGCATGGTCAAGTCCGATGCTTCCCACTGCATGCCGCCCGGCATGCCCCGGATGATGGCCACCGCGCAGTACCCCATCGAATTCCTGTTCACACCGGGAAGGGTGACCACATTGCACGAAGCCTGGGCGCAGTCGCGCACGATCTTCACGGACGGCCGCGGTCACGATCCTGACAAGGATCCGGGTATCTACGGCGACTCGATCGGGCACTGGGACGGGGATACGCTGGTGGTCGACACCGTGGGCATCAAGACCGTCACCGAGCTGGCACGCGGCGCGAAGCACAGCGACAAGCTGCACGTGATGGAGCGCATCCACCTGGCCAAGGGCGATCCGGATACGCTGATCGACGAGATGACGATGACGGATCCGGAGGCGCTGGCGGCGCCCTATCACCAGACATACACCTTCAAGCGCCAGCGTGACTGGAACCTGATGGAGTTCATCTGCGCCGAGAACGATCGCAATCCGGTGGGCAAGGACGGTTATACGGAGTTCGAGTAGGGGCGCGGCCGCAACGCAGGAATACCCGAAGGGGCAACTCCGCGTCCCGTTGCAGGGGCAAAGCCCGGGCGAAACCGGGCTGCGCCGGCCCCTCGAGGCCTTCCGGGGCTTGCCTCTGGCGCCCAGTCTCCCTAGAATCGCGGTCCCGCTTGGAGGGTCAGGCGGGCATGGAATATGTTCTGGAAAGGGCCCCCAAGCGGGGCCTTTTTGCTTGATGTAGGGCCGATCAGGCCCTTTTTTGTTTGTCCGGTGGGTGGTGTGCATCGAAGGAGGGGAAATCGTGCTGCGTGAGCGCCTGATTGCCCTGACCGAGCCACTGCTGGCCAGGCTGGGGTATGAGCTGGTGGATCTGGAATACGCGGCGACTCGTTCGGAGGCAACGCTGCGGGTCTATATCGACTGGCCGGAAGGCGTGAAGCCGCCGGAGGTGGTTGCGGTGCCCGATGACGGCACGCGCGCCTTCGATGGCATCGGCGTGGAGGATTGCGAGCGCGTGAGCCGTGAGCTCTCGGCGCTGCTGGACGTGGAGGACCCGATTTCGGTGCCCTACCAGCTCGAGATCTCCTCGCCGGGCGCGGACCGCATCCTGCGAACGCCGGCGCACTACCGGCGCCAGGTCGGGCAACGCGCGCATGTGGAGCTGGTAGCGCCCCGCGAAGGCCGGCGCCGCTTCACCGGCACGTTGGTGCGTGCCGAGGATGACGGATTCGAGTTGAACGTGGATGGTTCGGCCGTGTCGTTCCGTTACGGCGAGGTGGGCAGGACCCGTCTGGCACCGGAATGGGTACTACCCGCGCCGCGAGGCAGGAAGAAATGAACAAAGAGATTCTGATGGTGGTGGATGCCGTCTCCAACGAGAAGGGCGTCGACAAGGAAATCATTTTCGAGGCGTTGGAGGCGGCGCTTGCAGCCGCCACGCGCAAGCGCAACGGCGAGGAGTGGGAAGTGCGCGTCGCGATCGACCGCAAGACCGGCGATTACGACACGTTCCGGCGCTGGAAGGTGTTCGCCGACGATTCCACCGAACTGGAAACCCCGGACCGGGAACTGCGGCTCGAGGATGCCCTCGATGTTTCCACGGACGCCGAACCCGGCGGCTATGTGGAAACGCCGATCGAGTCGGTGGCTTTCGGGCGCATTGGCGCGATGCAGGCCAAGCAGGTCATGGTGCAGAAAGTGCGCGAGGCCGAGCGGGCGCAGATCGTGGACCTGTTCAAGGATCGCGTGAACACGCTGGTCTCCGGTGTGGTCAAGCGGGTGGACCGCAATGGCGTGTACGTGGATCTGGGCGGCAACGCCGAGGGCTACATCTCGCGCAGCGACATGATTCCGCGCGAGGCGCTCAAGCCCCAGGATCGCGTCAAGGCCTTCCTGAAGGAAGTGAAGAAGCCCACCGAAACGCAGCGCGGGCCGCTGCTGTTCCTGTCGCGCACGGCGCCGGAGTTCCTGATCGAGCTGTTCCGGCTGGAAGTGCCCGAAGTCGGCCAGGGCGTCATCGACATTCTCGGTGCGGCGCGCGATCCGGGCGTGCGCGCCAAGATCGCCGTGCGCAGCAACGAGGCGCGCATCGATCCGGTCGGTGCCTGCGTGGGCATGCGCGGTTCACGCGTACAGGCCGTGTCCAACGAGATCGCCGGCGAGCGCGTGGACATCATCCCGTTCGACGACAACCCGGCGCAGTTCGTGATCAATGCCATGAGCCCGGCCGAGGTGCAGTCCATCGTGATGGACGAGGACTCGCACAGCATGGATATCGCGGTGGCCGAGGACAAACTCTCGCAGGCCATCGGCCGCGGCGGCCAGAACATCCGCCTGGCCAGCCAGCTCACCGGCTGGGAGCTGAACGTGATGACCGAGTCCGACGCCGAAGCCAAGAGCGAGACCGAGGCGAAGAAAGTCGTCCAGATCTTCATGAAGCAGCTGGACGTGGACGAGGATGTCGCCTCGATCCTGGCGCAGGAGGGTTTCTCCACCATCGAAGAGCTGGCCTATGTACCGGTCTCCGAGCTGGTCTCGATCGAGGCATTCGACGAGGAGCTGGTGCAGGAATTGCGCAATCGTGCCCGCGACGTGCTGCTCACGCAGGCGATTGCGAGCGAGGAAAGCCTGGAGAGCCAGATGCCGGCAGATGATCTGCTGGAGCTCTCCGGCATGAGCCCGGATCTGGCACTGACGCTGGCGCAGCGCGGTGTGCGGACCCGCGAAGACCTGGCAGAGCAGTCGGTCGATGAACTCTCGGACATCGAGGGTCTGGACGAGGCTGAGGCCGGGGCTCTGATCATGAAGGCCCGCGAACACTGGTTCCAGCCGGAGAAGTGAGCCTTACGGAGTTGAAGCATGGCTGACGTCACCGTCGCACAATTTGCAGATGTACTGAAAGTTCCCGTGGACCGGCTGCTGGTGCAGCTGGAGCAGGCCGGCATTTCCGTCTCCGGCGCTGATGACAAGATCAGTGACGAAGCGAAGATGGAATTGCTGACGCACCTGCGTCGTTCCCATGGCAGCGGCGCGGGCAGTGCCACCGCACCGAGCAAGATCACCCTGAAGCGCAAGCAGCAGAGCGAGCTGAAGCTGGCCAATTCACAGGGCCGGGCCCGTACCGTTTCGGTCGAGGTGCGCAGCAAGCGTACCTACGTGAAGCGTGACGTGATCCAGGAGCGCGCGCGCGCGCAACAGGAAGAGGCCGACCAGAAGCGCAAGGAAATCGAAGCCGCGCAACAGGCTGAAGCCGAGCGCGCGGAGGCGCAGCGGAAAGAACAGGAGCGCCTGGACCAGGAAAACCGGCGGCGCGTCGAGGAAGAACAGCAGCGCGCGCGGCAGGCCGAGGAGAGCCGGCGCGAGCAGGAGCAGCGCGAGCGCGATGACGCGGAGCGCGAGCGCCAGAAGCGTACGGCCGAAGCGCCGCGTCCGGCCGAGGGGCCGCCCCCGGACAAGCCCGACCATTCGCCGGCGCACCGCAAGACCGAGCGTGGCGAGACCCGCGAAGGCGCAGCAGCGCCGCGCGGCCCGACCGGCAATACGCGCTACGGGCGGCAGGAACTGCATGTGGCCGGCGACGCCGGCCGCTTCAAGAAGAAGAAGGTCAGGTTCCGTGGTCGTCCGGTCACGCCGGAGGGCGAGCAGAAGCACGGCTTCGCGATGCCCACCGCGCCGCAGAAGCGCGAAGTCGCCATCGGCGACACCATCACGGTCTCCGAGCTGGCGCAGCGCATGGCGGTCAAGGCCACGGAGGTCATCAAGGCCCTGATGGGCCTGGGCGTGATGGCCACCATCAACCAGACCATCGATCAGGACACCGCGGTGCTGGTGATCGAGGAGATGGGTCACTCCCCGAGGATCGTCAAGGAAAACGAGATCGAGGAGGATATCCAGGTCGTCGATACCGATGCCGAGGAGTTGCCCCGGCCGCCGGTGGTCACCGTGATGGGCCACGTCGACCACGGCAAGACCTCGCTGCTGGACTACATGCGGCGCACCAAGGTTGCGGCGGGCGAGGCCGGCGGCATCACGCAGCACATCGGTGCATATCACGTGGAGACGCCGCGCGGCGTGGTCACGTTCCTGGATACACCGGGCCATGCTGCGTTCACCGCGATGCGCGCCCGCGGCGCCGCGGCCACCGACGTGGTGGTGCTGGTGGTGGCGGCCGACGACGGCGTGATGCCGCAGACCGTCGAGGCGATCCAGCACGCGCGGGCGGCCGGTGTGCCCATCGTGGTGGCGATCAACAAGGTCGACAAGCCCGAGGCGGACATGGAGCGCGTGCGCACGGAGCTGTCCCAGCACGAAGTCATTTCCGAGGAATGGGGCGGCAGCGATATCTTCGTGCCGGTGTCGGCCAAGACCGGCCAGGGCATCGACGAACTGCTGGAAGCCATCCTGCTGCAGTCCGAGGTGCTGGAACTGAAGGCGCCGCGCAGCGGCCTGGCCTCCGGCGTGGTGATCGAATCCAGCGTCGAGAAGGGCCGTGGCGCCGTGGCGACCGTGCTGGTCAAGCGCGGCACGCTCAAGCTGGGTGACTCGATCCTTGCCGGCCAGCAGTTCGGCCGCGTGCGCGCGATGTTCGACGAGACCGGTCAGGCCGTGAAGGAGGCCGCTGCCGTCGATGCCGGTGGTGGTGCTGGGCCTGCAGGGCAGCCCGAACGCCGGTGACGAGCTGCTTGCGGTCGAAAGCGATCGCAAGGCGCGCGAGGTGGCGTTGCACCGGCAGAGCAGGCATCGCGACGTACGGGTTGCCGGGCGCATGTCGGCCACCGCCGAAGACGTGTTCTCGCAGATGGAAGAGGCCAAGGTCTCGGTCATCCCGGTGCTGGTGAAGACCGACGTGCAGGGCAGTGCCGAGGCACTGCGCGATGCGCTGATGAAACTGTCCACCGACGAGGTTCAGGTCAAGGTGCTGGGCGCCAACGTCGGCGGCATCACCGCTTCGGACATCCAGCTGGCGGCGGCTTCCAAGGCCCAGGTGATCGGCTTCAATGTGCGCGCCGATGCATCGGCGCGCGAAGCAATGAAGGAAACCGGCGTGGAGGTGCGTTACTACAGCATCATCTACGAGGTCATCGACGACGTGAAGACGATGATGACCGGCATGCTGGCGCCTGAAATCAAGGAGCAGATCGTCGGCATCGCCCAGGTGCGCGAGGTGTTCCGTTCCAGCAAGTTCGGCGTGGTGTCGGGCTGCCTGGTCACGGAAGGGTCGGTCAAGCGCAACAACCCCATCCGCGTGCTGCGCGACAACGTGGTGATCTTCGAGGGTGCGCTCGAATCGCTGCGGCGCTTCAAGGACGACGTGAACGAGGTGCGCGCAGGTACCGAGTGCGGCATCGGGGTCAAGAACTACCAGGACGTGAAGGTCGGCGACCAGATCGAATGCTTTGCGCGCGTGGAAGTGGCGCGCACGATCGACGGCTGAGACGGGCATGGGAGCCCAGGGCAAGGGCAGCGGCCGACTGCGGCGTATCGAGTCGCAGATGCAGCGGGTGCTGGCCGGTCTGATTGCGCGCGAGGTCAAGGATCCGCGCGTCGGTCCCGTGACCGTCACGCAGGTGGCGCTGGCTGCCGGATCTTTCCCATGCGCGCGTGTTTGTGGTGCCGTTCGGAGAGGCCGGCAGCCATCCGGAAGCTGTCGAGGGGCTGCGGGCCGCCGCCGGCTTCCTGCGCGGCGAGGTCGGACGCGCAGTGGGGCTCAGGCATGCACCCAGACTCGATTTCCTGCTGGATGATTCCTTCGATCGCGCGGCCAGGCTGACCGCGTTGATCGACGCGGCCAACAAACCGCGAACCTAGGGCGGTGCCGTGGTCAACGGCATCCTGTTGCTGGACAAGCCCCTCGGACTTTCCTCAAGCGCGGCCGTGCAGCGGGTGCGCCGTGCTTTCGGGCGGGTGAAGGCCGGCCATACCGGCAGCCTGGATCCCCTGGCCACCGGCATGCTGCCTGTGTGTCTGGGCGAGGCCACCAAGGTTGCCGGCTTCCTGCTCGACGGCGACAAGGAATACGAATTCACCATGCGATTCGGTGCCCGCACCGCCACCGGCGATCTGGAGGGCGAGGTGGTCGAGCGCTGTGCGGTGCCGGACGGCTTGCAGCTGCTGATCGAGGGCGTGCTACCGGACTTGCACGGCGCGATCCGTCAGGTGCCGCCCATGTATTCGGCGCTGAAGCAGGGTGGCCAGCCCCTGTATCGCCTGGCCCGCCAGGGGGTGGAGGTCGAGCGAGCGGCCCGCGAGGTCACCATCCATGCGCTGGAGCTGATCCGGGTGGAGGGCGAGCAGGCCGCGCTGCGCCTGCGCTGCTCCAAGGGCACCTATGTCCGTGTGCTTGCCGAGGATCTGGCCCGTGCGCTGGGCAGTTGCGCCCACCTGACTTCGCTGCGGCGCACGGCGGTGGCGCCATTTCCGGCCGGCGCCATGGTGAGCCTGGAAAGCCTGCAGGCCGATCCGGCCGCCGTGCCGTTGCTGCCCGCCGACGCGGCGCTGCCGGGACTGCCGGCGGTGCATCTGGAGGCCGAAGCGGCGCGCCGGCTGGGCCACGGACAGGCGGTGCGAACCGGGCAGGCGTCGGGGCAGCCCGAGGCGCTGGTTCGGCTCTACGCTCCGGACGGGGCGTTTCTGGGAATCGGCCGTCTGGGCGCCGCGCAAGAGCTGCCTGCGCTGGTCCGGCCGGTCCGTCTTTTCAACGATTTAGGCGCATCCCCGACTTGAGGCAGCAGGGGGGCGCGGGTAGAATGCGCGGCTCTTTTAAGGACCCAAGACAAAGCATACAGATGGCACTGAGTACAGAAACCAAGAGCGGCATTCTCAAGCAGTATGGCCGCGACCCGCAGGATACGGGGTCTCCTGAAGTGCAGATCGCACTGCTGTCCGAGCGCATCAACAGCCTCGGTGGTCACTTCAACGCACACAAGGGCGACCATGCTTCCCGCCGCGGGCTGGTGAAGATGGTCAACCAGCGCCGCAAGCTGCTGGACTATCTGAAGTCGACCAAACCGCAGAAATATCAGGAAGTCGTCGAGCGGCTCGGACTGCGCCGCTGAGTCGACAAGACCTTCGGGCCGCCGTCCAATACGAGCGGCCCGATTTGCATGTGGGGCCGGGGGGATCTGGCCATGCATGCCCAACGTATCTGAAGCTTGAGGTAACGCAATCGTGGCCAGTGCCAAACAGTCATTCCAGTTCGGCTCGCATTCCGTCAGCATCGAAACCGGCGAACTCGCGCGCCAGGCCGATGGTTCCGTGCTGGTTTCCATGGGCGACACCGTCGTCCTGGTCACCGCAGTGGCGCGCAAGGCCGCGCAGCCAGGCAAGGACTTCTTCCCGCTGACGGTCAACTACCAGGAAAAGACCTACGCCGCCGGCCGTATTCCGGGCGGCTTCTTCCGCCGCGAGGGCCGCCCCAGCGAAAGCGAAACGCTGATTTCGCGCCTCATCGACCGCCCCATCCGGCCGCTGTTTCCGGACGGCTTCTGCAACGAAGTGCAGGTGGTCGCGACGGTGGTCTCGCTCGACCCGGACATCCCCTCGGACATTCCCGCCCTGCTGGGCGCCTCCGCCGCGCTGTCGCTGTCGGGAGTGCCGTTCGGTGGCCCGATTGCAGCCGCGCGCGTCGGCTACAAGGACGGCAAGTACCTGCTGAACCCCACCCGCAAGGAAGCCGAAGGCAGCCAGCTGGACCTGGTGGTCGCCGGCACCGCCGCACGGTGTGCTGATGGTCGAATCCGAGGCCGACAGCCTGCCCGAGGACGTGATGCTGGGCGCCGTGGTGTTCGGCCACGAGCAGCAGCAGGTGGCCATCAAGGCGATCAACGCGCTGGTGGCCGAGGCCGGCAAGCCGCGCTGGGAGTGGCAGGCCCCGCCGGCCGATGCGGAACTGGTTGCCTTCGTGAAGGCGCAGGCCGAGGGCCCGCTGTCCGAGGCCTACCGCATCACCGTGAAGCAGGACCGCTACGCCAAGGTCGGCGAGATCAAGGAAGCCGTGGCCGCGGCCGTGCCCGAGGTCGATGGTCAGCCGAAGTGGGGCGCGCAGGACGTGGCCACGCAGATCCACGACCTGGAAAGCCGCATCGTGCGCGAGCGCATCCTGGACGGTGAGCCGCGCATCGACGGCCGCGATTTCAAGTACCGTGCGCCCGATCACCGTGAAGGCCGGCGTGCTGCCGCGTACCCACGGCTCGGCGCTGTTCACGCGTGGCGAGACGCAGGCACTGGTCACCGCGACGCTGGGCACCGGCCGCGATGCGCAGATCATCGACGCGCTGGAAGGCGAGCGCCGCGAGCCGTTCATGCTGCACTACAACTTCCCGCCGTTCTCGGTGGGCGAGACCGGCATGATGGGTTCGCCGAAGCGCCGCGAGATCGGCCACGGCAACCTCGCGCGCCGCGGTATCAAGGCCGTGCTGCCCTCGCAGGAGGAGTTCTCCTACGTGATCCGCGTGGTTTCGGAGATCCTGGAGTCCAACGGCTCCTCCTCGATGGCCTCGGTGTGCGGCACCAGCCTGGCGCTGATGGATGCCGGCGTGCCGGTGAAGGCTCCGGTGGCCGGCGTGGCCATGGGCCTGGTGCTGGAAGGCAGCCGCTACAAGGTGCATCACCGACATCCTGGGCGACGAAGACCACCTGGGCGACATGGACTTCAAGGTGGCCGGCACCGTCACGGGTGTTACCGCGCTGCAGATGGACATCAAGATCGACAGCATCACGCCGGAGATCATGAAGGTAGCGCTGGCGCAGGCCCACGAGGGTCGCATCCACATCCTGGGCGAGATGAACAAGGTCATCTCCGCGCCGCGCGCCAAGATGAGCGAATGGGCGCCGTCCATCATCACCATCAAGATCGACCCGGAGAAGATCCGCGACGTGATCGGCAAGGGCGGTGCGGTGATCCGCCAGATCACCGAAGAGACCGGTACCACCATCGACATCGAGAACGACGGCACCGTGAAGATCGCCTCGGTCAGCGGCGCCGCCGGCCGTGAGGCCCTGAGCCGTATCGAGCTGATCACCGCCGACGTGGAAGTGGGCCGGGTCTACGAGGGCCGCGTGGCGCGCCTGATGGATTTCGGCGCCTTCGTCACCATCCTGCCGGGCCGCGACGGTCTGGTGCACATCTCGCAGATCTCCGACGAGCGCGTCGAGAAGGTCGGCGACAAGCTCAAGGAAGGCGATGTGGTGCGTGTCAAGGTGCTCGAGGTGGACCGGCAGGGCCGCGTGCGCCTGTCGATGCGCAACGTCGACGGCTGATACGACTCCATACTGGCTGTCGACGAGAACGCCCGCTGCATGCGGGCGTTCTTGTTTGCGGAAGGGATAAGCAGGGGTTCGGGTCGATGGAATGAAGTCGCGCCATCCGCGACCGGGCTGACGGCCCGGCTACTGCTGGAACTCAGGCGTCATGTCCTTGCAGGTCTGCTTCTGAAAGGGCACGTCCGAGAGAGACATGATGTCGTAGCTCTCGTACGGCGCCGCCAGGTACACCGGATCCGTCACCGAATAGTCGCGCCGCAGCGTGAACTTCTTCGGATCGAACGTGAAGCGCTCGACGATGTGCATCTGTTCGCTGTTGCGAGTGGGCGGAGACAACACTCCAGCGGCAAACCCGACGGTATCGACGATGAGCGTATTGCCTTCCCAGTGGCCGATCGAGTGGCCGGCATTGCTGGGCTTGAGATGGTCCGGGTGTCTGGCCATGCCGACGTGAATGGTGCGATTGAAGTTGTACAGACCGTAGGTGATGTCGATGATCCGTTCGCCACCGGCGGTGGTCTTCTGCTCGAACCGGTTGATCGGCCAGTCTGCGGTCCAGTCGCGGATGAAGCTCGTGGGCTTGCAGGCAAACCACGGGTTGTCCTTCGGCGAACGGCTGTTGAAGCCGTCAGCCGCCTTCCTGCCCTCGGCCGTGTAGACGACCTTGGGGCGCGGCGGCTGCGTGGCCCGAACCTGCTCCAGCGTGATCTTGCCGGCCGCGAATGCAGCCGACATGCTCTTTGGAATCATGGAGCCGTTGCCGCCGCTCGGCGGCACCGTGAGCACGAGTTGCTCGACGGCCCAGTCGCCGCTGATGTTCGGCTGCCCATCAGCCAGGCGCAATGGCCGTTTGGAGGTATCGACGTGCGTCTTGGTCTCGAACTGGGCGTTGCGGTTTATCATCGGTGCATCGCCCAGCTTGAAGTTCTCGATGTAGCAGGCGTTGGGGTCCTTGCGATGCGGATGCCCTTCGATCTCGACGTGCGAGCCGGCCGTGAACATCTCGCCGGACCAGCCGGAGCGCTTGAGCAGTGTCGCTGCGCGCATCTCGCAGCGCAGATGCACCTTCTTGCCGGCCTCATCGACCGCGTCGATCTCCATGTAGGAGTGAGGGTTGATGAAATGCATTTCGGTCATGGTTCCGGACCACTTCTTCCAGACATCCATCTCGAACATGCCGAAACTGTGGTGTGCCAGTGCTGGTGCGGCGAAACCGACAAGGACCGCTGCCAACGCAGGGACCCGTACAGTCAGATGCGACATCGACATGCCCCCCCAGGTCGTCGTCAATCGTCAGAAATCGAATATAAGCACAAACGCCGACACCCGGCACACCCTTGTTGCCGCCAATGTGTAATACCATGACGCGGGTTGGGCAGGTCGGATCGACGGGCGCATGCGCAACGGACCCGGATCCGCTGTGACCTGCGCCGGTACGACAACGACGCCATCGGGGGGGCAATGCGCGGCGTGATCACGGCTCTGCTGCAGGCGACTTGTGCCACGGCAGTGGCGCAGGACGGATTTGGGCATCGTGGGCGGCGTGAACCGCGCGCGGGTAGTCGGGGTCCGGTCGGCTGCATCGCGCGTGGCTGACGCGCGGGTAGCCAGGCAGATCCGATGCACTCACGGCACCTTCAGCGCGTTCCCCGAATCATGAAGTGCTTGCCGCGCGTGCTGGCCGCTGCGCTGCTGTGCGCGGTGCAGAGCGTGCCGGCCGCGACACCGGCGCCGGTGGCCGATGCCGTAATGGGCAAAGACGGGACCCGACTGGCCGCACTGCTGGCTTCGCATGCAGACGTGAACCAGACGCAGCCCGATGGCACCACGGCGCTGCACTGGGCCGCCTCGCGCGGCGATGCCGCCACGACCAGAACGTTGCTGAAAGCCGGCGCACGGGTGGACCTGGCCACCAGCACCGGCATGACGGCGCTGGCACTGGCCGCCAACGCCGGCAGCAGCGCGACCATTGCGGCACTGCTGGACGCCGGTGCGGACGTGAACGGTGCGCTGACGCACGGCGAGACGCCGCTGATGTTTGCAGCCCGCAATGGCGCAGCTGATGCGGTCGGGCTGTTGCTACAGCGCGGCGCGAAACTGGAGGCGAGGGAGGGCCTGCGCGGAACCACGGCGC
Organism: uncultured Gammaproteobacteria bacterium; assembly: GCA_963812195.1. Taxonomy (GTDB): domain Bacteria; phylum Pseudomonadota; class Gammaproteobacteria; order Steroidobacterales; family Steroidobacteraceae; genus ZC4RG30. Next base: position 84,027 of record CAWEUI010000001.1, on the reverse strand, counting down.
TGATGTGGGCCGCCGCGAATTCCAACGCCCAGGCGCTGCGCGTGCTGCTGGCCCATGGCGCGAACTTCCGCGCGCGCTCGGGCACCGTCGCGCCGGGACGCCGGCCTTACCTGGCGCCGCCGGCCAGGGAGCGCATCCAGGAATTCATCGACGGCACGGGGCTGCGCGGCGCGGTCGTCGATGCCGATTCGCCCGAGGCCAGGCGCGTATTCGAAGAGCGCGTGGCAGCCGCCAAACGCGAGGTCGCCCGCTTCGGGAAGCCCGCGCCGTACGCCGAACGCAACAAGGAGAAGTGGGGCGGCCTCACGGCGCTGATCTTCGCGGCGCGCGAAGGAGATCTTGCCTCCACGCGCGCGCTGGTGGCAGCCGGCGCCGACGTCAACCAGACCAGCCAATACGGCTGGACGCCACTGCTCACGGCAACCCAGGACCGCAACTACCGGCTCGGAGCGTGGCTGCTCGAGCATGGCGCGGATCCGAATATCGCCAACAAGGGTGGCTGGAATCCGCTGTACATCGCCACCGACAACCGCAACATCGAGGGGGGCAACTACCCCACCCGCAAGCCCGACATGGACCACCTGCAGTTCATCAGGAAACTGCTGGCGGCCGGCGCCGACCCGAACCTGCGCATGCATTCGAGCACCGAGACGCGCACGGTGTTCACCAACCAGTGGCTGTACGAGGAGGGTGCCACGCCGTTCCTGCGGGCCGCGCAATCCAGTGATCTGGTGCTGATGAAGCTGCTGCTCGAGCATGGTGCCGACCCGTCGATTTCCACGGACCACAAGGTGACGCCATTGATGGTTGCCTCGGGCATCGGCTGGGTGGAGGGCGTCACGTTTGAATGGTCGCGCGAGGCGAATCTGCAGACCGTGCAGTTCCTGCTGGATCTGGGCGCCGACATCAACGCGCAGGATGTGCTGGATGGACGCACCGCGCTGATGGGCGCCGCCCACAAGGGCCGCAACGAGATCGTGCAATTGCTGGTCGATCGCGGCGCGGACCTGTCGTTGCGTGACATCGGCAGCCGCGACAGCATCCATGTTCTCGCAGGCAAGGCCTGGCAGGCCGTCGACTACGCCGACGGACTGGTGCGCGTCGGCGTGCAGTCGGCAATCGCGCATCCGGACACCGCGAAACTGCTGCGCGCATTGATGGCGGCACGGCACCTGCCGGTGCCGCCGGAGGGCCGCACCCTCGATACCGTGTGCAAGACGGAGGTGTGCAAGTGAAACGCGCCGTGTGGACCGCGGCGCTGGCAATGCTGGCTGGTTCGATGGCGGCCGCCGCGACACCGCACATGCCCTTGGACGCGCAGCGCGCACTGGTGGAGAAGTACTGCCTGGACTGCCACAATTTCGAGAAGACCTCCGGAGGCGTGGAGTTCGAGACTTTCGACCCGGCCAACGCGGCCGATGAGGCGCGCACGGCCGAACGCATGATCCGCAAGCTCGGCGCCGGCATGATGCCGCCGGCCGGCAAACCACGACCGGATTTCGTCGAGCTGCAGGCCATGGCGCGGACGCTGGAGGAGACGGTGGATCTCACCGCGGCGCACAAAGTCGGCACCGCCGCGCCTGCACCGCCTGAACCGCGCCGAATACGCCAACGCCGTGCGCGACCTGCTCGGCCTCACCGTCGACAGTACGCAGTTCCTGCCCGCGGATGATTCGGCGCGCGGTTTCGACAACCAGGCGGCCGCGTTGACGCTTTCGCCTGCGCTGCTGGAGGCTTATCTGGCTGCGGCGGCACGTATCGCGCGCCGCGCGGTGGGCACGGACACTTCTCCGGAACAGGCAACCTATCGCGTTGCCGAAGACGCCAATCAGAACTACCGGATGCCCGGCCTGCCGTTCGGCACTCGCGGTGGCCTCGCGGTGGATCATGAGTTCCCGGCCGACGGCGACTATGTGCTCAAGGTGTTCTCAGTGAACCTGGGCAACATGGGCAACTTCCGGCCCTTCGGTGAGATCACCGGAGAACAACTGCTGGTCTACGTGGATGACGCTCCGTTCGCGCGCATCGACTGGGACAAGGCTCTGGCGGTGAAGCGCAGCCTGGACGAGGATGCCTACGGCCAGCTCAAGACCATCGATGTGCCGCTGCCGATGCGTGGCGGCACGCACCGCGTAACCGTGACCTTCGCGGCAACCAACTACGCCCCGGGGCTGGACCTGAACCACGCCTTCGAGCGCAGCACCATCGAGACCGGCGGCATACCCGGCTTCACGTTCTATCCGCACATCGGCAGCATCCGCATCGACGGACCGGCCCACGGCAAACCGGCAGCCGATACCGACAGCCGGCGCCGCATCTTCACCTGTCATCCGGTCTCTCCCGCCGCGGAAGCAGCCTGCGCGCGCCAGATTGCAGTCACGCTGGCGCGACGCGCCTTTCGCGGTCGTGTAAACGATGGCCAGCTGGATTCGCTGCTGCAGATCTATGCCGCAACGCGCAAGCAGGGCAGCTTCGACGAGGGGATCGAAGCCGTGGTGCAACGCGTGCTGTCCGATCCGCAGTTCCTGTTTCGGCTGGAGGCTCCACCGCCACCGGGAGTCGGAGACCAGCCATACGCGCTGGATGGGCTGGACCTGGCTTCGCGGCTGTCATTCTTCCTGTGGAGCAGCCTGCCCGACGACCAGCTGCTGGATCTGGCGCAGGCCGGCAAGCTGCAGCAGGACGATATCTTGCGCGCGCAGGTGCGCCGCATGCTGGCCGACCCGCGAGCCGCCGCGTTCATCTCCAACTTTGCCGGGCAGTGGCTGGCATTGCGCGACCTGGCATCGCACTCACCCGTGGTGGACCAGTTCCCGGATTTCGATGACAACCTGCGACAGGCGTTCCGGCGCGAGACCGAACTGCTGTTTGCGAGCCTGATCACCGAGGATCGCAGCGTGCTCGATCTGCTGACGGCTGACTACACGTTCCTCAACGAGCGCCTGGCGCGGCACTACGGCATCCCCGACATTCGTGGCGCGGAGTTCCGCCGCGTGCAGCTCACCGCCGATCAGAGCGAGCGCTTCGGCCTGCTTGGCAAGGGCGCGATGCTCATGGTCTCCTCGCAGCCGGGGCGTACCTCGCCGGTAATTCGTGGCAACTGGGTCCTGAAGAAGCTGCTGGGCGTGCCCGCGCCGGACCCGCCGCCGAACGTACCCACTCTGCCGGCCAGGTCGGCAGATGCGGCCGGCAATACCCACGTGCCCACCATGCGCGAGCAACTCGAACAGCACCGCAAGGATCCGGCGTGCCGCGGCTGCCACCAGCTGATGGATCCGATCGGTTTTGCGCTGGAGCCATTTGACGCAGTAGGCCGGTGGCGCGCGGCCGATCCGGGCGTGAACATCAATGCCCGGGCCGTGATGTACGACGGCACGACCGTGGAGGGTCCGGCCGGGGTGCGCGCCTTCCTGCTCAGGTATCGCGACCAGTACCTGCGCAACTTCGCGCAGAACCTGATGACGTACGCGCTGGGTCGCGGTATGGAGTACGTGGATATGCCGGCGGTGCGTGCCGTGGTCCACGCCAGCGAGACAGACGATTACCGGCTTGGATCCATGATCGAAGCCGTGGTGCTCAGCGACCTGTTCCGCATGAACGTGGCCGGCACCGACGATGAACCGGTTCAGCAGCTGAGCCAGGCGAGGTAGCCATGTATTTCATCACCAACCGCCGGCTGAACCGCCGCACCTTCCTGCGCGGTGCGGGCACGGCGCTGGCGCTGCCATTCCTGGATGCGATGCTGCCTGCCATCGGTGCAACAGCCGTTGCGCGCAAGGTGCTGCCAACGCGCTTCGTGGGCGCCTTCGTGCCGCATGGGGCTGCGCCCGGTTACTGGGTGCCGGAATCGACTGCGCCAGGCTTCGAATTTCCCATGATGTACAAGCCATTGGAGCCGTTCCGGCGACACGTGGTGCTGACCAGTGGCATGTGGTCGCAATCTTCCGAGAACCCGCCCGGGGTCACTGGAGCGGATCATTTCGTGGCCGCCGCCTACCTCACCGCGACCAAGCCCCGCAAGACCACCGGCGCGGATATCCAGGTGGGCACGTCGCTGGACCAGCTCATAGCACGCAAGATCGGCCAGGACACGCTGCTGCCGTCCCTGCAGCTGGGACTTGAAGACCCTGGTTCGAACTCCACCAACTGCGGCGAGGGTTACAGCTGCGTCTACACCAACACGATCTGCTGGCAATCGCCCACGCGACCGCAGCCGATGGAAATCAACCCGCAGGTGGTATTCGAGCGCATGTTCGGCGAAGGCGGTTCACCCGAACTGCGAGCCGCGCGCCGCGCGCGCCAGGCCAGCGTGCTCGATTCGGTGTCCGACGAATTGCGCGCGCTGCTTCCCGGCATCGCGCACACCGACCGGGTGCGACTGGAGCAGTACCTGGAGGACGTGCGCGAGATCGAGCGCCGTCTGGGGATTGCCGCGCGGGCCACCGCCGAAGCACCCGACATGAATGTGCCATACGGCGTGCCGGAGTCCTTCCACGAGCACATCCAGATCCAGTTCGACCTTCTGGCGCTGGCCTTCCAGGCCGACATCACGCGCGTCTCCACCGTGCTCTACGCCCGGGACCTGACCGGGCGGGTGTATCCGCAAAGCGGTACCGACATCAGTTTTCATGGCGGCTCGCATCATGCCGAGGACCCGGGCCGCATAGCGCAATACGCCCTGCTGAACCGCTACCACGTACAGATGCTTGCCTATCTGGTGGAGAAGCTGTCGAAGATCAGCGAAGGCGATGGCACGTTGCTGGACCACTCGCTGATCCTGTTCGGATCGAACATGGGCGATTCCAACCTGCATGAGCACTTCGACGTCCCGCACGTGCTGGTGGGCGGTGCTTCGGGCCGGCTCAAGGGCGACCGGCTCGTGGCGGTGCCGACACGCACGGTCCCCACGGGCAATCTGCTGCTGAGCATTGGCGACAAGTTCGACCTCGGCCTGGATCGCTTCGGCGACAGTACCGGCCGGCTCGAAGGCATCTGAACAGCCGTGTACCCCTGTCGAGGCGCACCATCGACACCGGCTGAGCCACCGCAAATGGCCGCATGCCGTCAACACCCGCATTTGCAGCGGGCGTTGTCGCCTCAGCTCAGGCGAATTGCCTGACCGACTGCTCCAGTGCGCCGGCCATGCCGCTTTGCACGGGTGTGCCGTAGCTGCGGATGACATGCGAGAGAAATTCACGGCTCATGATCGGTTGGCTGCCGTGTTCCTGCTCGGCGATCACCTGCAGCAGGATGCTGCGGGTGATGTCGCTCTGGCTCTTCTTGTCGATCACGGTGAAGTCGACCCGCTCCACCACCAGGCGCCGAATGTCGGCCAGGGTGATATAGCGGCTCTCCACCGTGTCGTAGAGGCGGCGGTTGGGGTATTTCTTGATGATTCTCGACTCGCTCATCCCTGTCCTCACGCGAGTTCTGATTAAGCAGGCAGTGGTACGGCACAGACCCCGTCCATTGCCTGAGGGCGCCAGTGTTGCACGGCCCAGTGCAGGATGTCACTGACCGTGGCAGCTTTCAATTGCGGCGATGGCTGCTGGCCCAGCAGGCCCATTGTGCTCACCAGCGCGGCCCTGGGGTCCATGCCGGCCAGGGACACGGAGCGGCGGGATTTGGCCAGCTTGGCCCCGTCGGGTTCGGTGAGCAGCGGGACGTGGGCATAGCGGGGCACAGGCAGGTCCAGGGCCCGCGCCAGCACGATCTGCCAGGCGGTGCTCTCCAGCAGGTCCGCGCCGCGCACGACGTCCGTGATGCCCTGGAAGGCGTCATCGACGACCACGGCAAGCTGATAGGCGGCCAGCCCGTCACGGCGCATCAGTACCGGATCGCCCAGCGCATCGGTGCGGTACCGGACCCGGCCCTGGATACGATCATCAAAGGCGATCGTCTGCCCGGGAGGCATGCGCAGCCGCCATGCTGAATCCGGATCGGTGATGCCGAGGTCCCGGCAGTGGCCGTCATAGACGCCCTGGATGTCCCGGCGCGAGCAGGTGCAGCGGTAGGCGAGGCCACGCGCCGCCAGGGCCTGCAGCGCCTCCTGATAACTGTCCGCGCGGCTGGATTGCAGCAGAACCGGCTCGTCTGACTCCAGCTCGAAGCGTGACAGTGTGGCCAGAATGTCCGCCGCGGCGCCGGGTATGACCCGCGGGCCATCCAGATCTTCCATCCGGACCAGCCACCGCCCGCCATGGGCGCGCGCATCGACCCAGCTGGCCAGCGCAGCGAGCAGGGACCCCTGGTGCAACGGGCCCGTCGGAGAGGGTGCAAAGCGCCCGCGATAGGGCGGAGTGCTAGCGGTAGCGGTCGTCCCGGTCGCCGTACTGCTTCTCGCGGCGTTCACGGCGTTCCTGTGCTTCCAGGCTCAGCGTCGCCACGGGCCGCGCCTCGAGGCGTTTCACGCCGATGGGCTCGCCGGTTTCCAGGCAGTACCCGTAGCTGCCGTCCTCGATGCGGGCGAGGGCCTCGTCGATCTTGCGGATCAGCTTGCGCTCCCGGTCGCGCGTGCGCAGCTCGAGGCTGAATTCCTCTTCCTGCGTGGCGCGGTCATTCGGGTCGGGGAAGTTCGCGGCCTCATCTTTCATGTGCGAGACCGTGCGATCCACTTCCATCATCAGATCCTGCTTCCAGTGTCGCAGGATGAGGCGGAAGTGCTCGAGCTGCTCCTTGCTCATGTACTGCTCGCCCCGCTTGGCCACGTAGGCCTGTACGTTGCGGGGACCGGCCAGCAGGCTGTCGTTGTCCCCGTCGTCGGCGGCGTCGAGCAGCGGCTCGATCGGGCGGACCTCCTGGACTGGCGGTGCGGGCTGCCTTTCGGCTGTAGCCACTGCCGGCCTGCTGCTGGCAGCCTTGCGAGCGCCGGCGGCAGGCTTGTGCGCAGCCTTCGGGGCGGCCTTCCTGGCCGGCGCGGATTTCTTCGCGGCGGCTTTTGCGGCTGGCTTCTTCGCCTTGGCGGTCTTGGGCGCGGCTTTTTTCGCGGCCATCATCGCAGCTCCCGTAACGATCCCTCGAAAGGGCCTCTGTTCAAAGGGGCCGGGATTATACCGGCCCCCGCCCGTCTGTACAGGCCGGACACAGGCCCAGCTGGGAGGTGCGCAGGCCCCGTTTCAGGGCAGGTTGACGACCTGCGGAGCCTGCCAGCCGGCGGCGCGCTGTTCGGCCACCACGGTGGTGTAGATGCCGCCACGGACATAGAACTCGGCGCTCAGCCGCATGAATCGCGGCGTGACGCTCCCGGCGAGGCAGCCCAGGATCTCGTTGGTCACGGCTTCGTGGAAGCAGCCGCGATTGCGGAACGACCACAGATAGAGCTTGAGGGATTTCAGCTCTATACAGAGCTTATCCGGCACGTATTCGAGCTTGAGGGTGGCGAAATCCGGCTGGCCGGTCTTGGGGCACAGACAGGTGAACTCCGGCATCGTCATGCGGATGGAGTAGTCGCGCTCGGGCGACGGGTTGGGAAAGGTCTCGACGGTGGTTGCGGGCTGGGTGCTCATGATCGGGCGACTAATCTACACTACCGCACCTTATTTTTTGGATGCGCCAAGCCCACCCCCGATCCGATGCGACTGACCAGAGTAAAGATAGCGGGGTTCAAGTCCTTCGTGGACCCCACCAATGTACCTTTTCCTTCCAACCTGACCGGCGTAGTGGGTCCCAACGGCTGCGGCAAGTCCAACATCATCGATGCGGTGCGCTGGGTGATGGGTGAGCTGTCGGCCCGGCACCTGCGCGGCGACTCGATGAGCGACGTGATCTTCAACGGCTCCGGGGGCCGCCGGCCGATCGGCACCGCGTCCGTGGAGCTGGTGTTCGACAACAGCGACGGCAAGATCGGCGGCAGCTATGCCAGCTACACCGAGATCTCGCTCAAGCGCGTGGTCGCCCGGGACGGCAACAGCGCCTACTTCATCAACGGATCGCGCTGCCGGCGCAAGGACATCACGGCGCTGTTCCTGGGTACCGGCCTGGGTTCGCGCAGCTACGCCATCATCGAGCAGGGCATGATCTCGCGCGTCATCGAGGCGCGCAGCGAAGACATGCGCGCGTTTGTCGAGGAGGCCGCGGGCATATCCCGGTACAAGGAGCGTCGCCGGGAAACCGAGGCGCGCATCGCCGATACGCGCGAGAACATGGAGCGTCTGCAGGACCTGCGTGACGAAGTGGACAAGCAGATCCGCCACCTGACCAGGCAGGCGAACCAGGCGCGGCGCTTCCAGGAGCTGAAGAACGACGAACGCCGCCTGTCGGCCGAGGTGCTGGCCCTGCGCCTGCGCGAGATCGACAGCGGGGCGGCCATCAACGATCGCGCGATGCGCGACGCCGACCTGAAGCTGCAGCAGTACATCGCCGCGCAACGCGCCGCCGAAGCGGCCGTCGAGAAGCAGCGCGAGTTCCAGTTCGCGGCCAGCGAGCGCGTCTCGACGGTGCAGGGCCAGTTCTACCAGCAGGGCGCCGAAGTGGCCCGCACCGAGCAGCAGCTCGCGCACACCCGTGAACTGCGCGAACGGCAGCGCCGCGAGCTGGCTGAGCTGGGAGAGATGCTGGCCGAAACCAGCGCACAACTGGTGCGCGACGAGACGCGCGTGGAGGAGCTGCGCAGCGAAATTGCCGCGCTGGATCCGGGGGCGGTTGCCGCCCAGCAGTCCGAAGCGGCTGCCCAGCAACGCCTGGAGGCAGCCGAAGCACGTGTGCGCGACTGGCAGGAGCGCTGGGAAACCTTCAATCGCGAACATGGCGGCACCTATCAGGCCACCCAGGTGGAGCGCGCCCGCATCGAGCAGCTCGATGAGCAGCAGCGCCGCGTCAGTGCCCACGCCGATCGCCTGGCGGTGGAACGCGATCAGTTGCTGCAGGCCGGAGCCGGCGCCTCCCTGACCGAGCTCGAGGCGCGCGAGCAACGCGCGCGCGAGGCGGACGAGGCATTGGCCGCCCAGCTGCAGGCATGCCTGGAACGCCTGCACGGTTTGCGTTCGCGTCAGCATGCCGCCGAGTCCGAGCTGGAACAGGCGCGGCTGGAACGCGAGCGCGCGCGCGCCGAGATGGTTTCCCTGGAAGCGCTGCAGAAGGCGGCGCTGGGCGAGGCGGATCGCGATGCCGGCAAGTGGCTTGCGGCCACCGGGCTCGCGGACCGGCCGCGGCTGACCGCGCGCCTGGCCGTCGAGCGCGGTTGGGAGCGCGGCGTGGAAACCGTCCTGGGCGATGCACTGGAAGCGGTGCACGTGGATTCGCTGGACGCGGCTGTGGAGCGGCTGGAGGAACTGGCAAGCGGCCAGGTGATGCTGGTCGAGGGCGCGCCACGCGATACCGATGGCGCCGGTGAGGCAATGGGCGCGCACCTGCGGCACGGGCCTGCGATCGTGCAGCGGCGCCTGGCGCGTGTCAGGGCCGTGAACTCGTTGCAGGAGGCGTTGCTCGAACGTTCGCAGCTGTCTCCCGGCCACTCGCTGGTGACGCCCGATGGCATCTGGGTCGGTCGTGACTGGTTGCGCGTGGCACGTGGCCGCAGCACCCAGGCCGGCGTACTGGAGCGCGAGAACCGCATCCGCGAGCTGCAGGGCGTGTGTGCGACGGCCGAGACAGCTGTCGCCAACATGGAGCAACAGCTGCGGGATGTGCGTGAGCAGGTCGGCCGGGAAGAGGGCGCGCGCGATGAACTGCAGTCGCGCATCCAGTCCGCGCACAAGGAGTACTCCGAGGCGCGCGGGTTGCTCGAGGCCAAGCGCGCGCGTCATCAGCAGAACAGCCAGCGCATGGAGCACATCGAGCGGGAGATGCAGGAACTCGGCGCGGAACGTGAGCGCAACGAGCAGATCCTTGCCCGCTCGCGCGCGGCGCTGGATGAGGCCACCGGCCGACTCGACCGGCTGGACTCGCAGCGCGGCGAACTGGAAGCCGAACGTGATGAGGCCCGTGGCGCTGCGCAGGTGGCGCGGGATGCCGCGCAACAGGCCCACTCCAGGGCGCGCGAGCTGCTGATCCAGCTCGAGGGTCGTCGCTCCTCCGAAAGCTCGCTGGCCCAGACCCTGGGTCGCATGCAGGAGCAGCGCACGCAGCTGGTGTCGCGGCAGGCTGTGCTCGAGGAGGAACTGGGCGATGGCGACAACCCCATCCTGCAGCTCAACGAGACACTCAACGAGTTGTTGTCGCGGCGGCTGGAGATCGAGGGCGAATTGCAGGCCGCTCGGCGCGACCTGGAGAGCACGGATTCCGGACTGCGCGAGCTGGACGAAAAGCGGCTGGTCGCGGAGCGCGAGGTCGGTGTTGCCCGCGAGGCGCTGGAGGCGGCGCGACTGGCGGCCCAGGAAACGCGGCTGCGGCGCGAGTCGGTGGTCGAGCAGTTCCTGCAGACGCGCTTCGAACTCGAGGAGGTGCAGGCCGAGCTCGGCGCGGATGCCACTATCGTGGAGCGGGAGGATCAGCTTGCGCTGGTGCAGGCCGAGCTCGCCAAACTCGGGGCGGTGAATCTGGCGGCTATCGACGAGCTCAAGGAGCAATCCGAGCGCAAGAGCTTCCTGGATGCCCAATGGCAGGATCTGACCGAAGCGCTTACCGCGCTCGAAGATGCAATGCGCAAGATCGATCGCGAGACGCGTACGCGTTTCGAGGCCACCTTCGAGCGCATAAACGACGGTCTGAAGGACAAGTTCCCACGCCTGTTCGGCGGCGGACATGCCTACCTGGAGCTGGTGGGCGATGACGTCCTGTCCGCTGGTGTCGCGGTCATGGCGCGTCCGCCCGGCAAGCGCAACAGCACAATCTCGCAGCTCTCCGGTGGCGAGAAGGCGTTGACGGCCGTGGCGCTGGTGTTTTCGATCTTCGATCTGAATCCGGCGCCGTTCTGCCTGCTGGACGAGGTGGATGCGCCGCTGGATGAATACAACGTCAGCCGCTTCTGCGACATCGTGCGCGAGATGTCGGCACGCGTGCAGTTCATCTTCATCACCCACAACAAGGCCACGATGGAACTCGCCGAGCAGCTGGTGGGCGTCACGATGAACGAGCCGGGTGTATCGCGGCTGGTCAGCGTGGACGTGGACGAGGCCGTACGCATGGCCGCGGTGTGAGCCGGGGCCGCATTAGGGAAGCACGATGTCGCAATTGCGCTGGGCACTGATCGGTCTTGGGGCCCTGTTCCTGGTGGCGCTGGCGCTGTGGGAGTGGCGCCGCTCCCGACAACAGCCGGCGCGCGTGCCGCGCACGGAGCCGACGGCGCCGGATGTCACGCTGATCGACGAGCGTCCGCGCCGCGTGGAGCCGGATCTGGGCGAGATGCCCGGTGTCCAGGCCGCCGAACCCGACGCAGAGCTGGAAGTGCCCACGATCCAGCCGAAGCGGCCGTTACCGGTAGCGCGCCAAGCGGCGGTCGATGTGCCCGCCGCGGTGCGTCGCGATGATGCCCGTGCCGACGTCCCGGAGATCGAGCCCGCGCCTGAGGCGGTGCCTGAACCCGAGCCCGCACCCGAGGCTGCGACCGGGCCTGAACCCGAGCCTGAACCCGAGCCTGAACCCGAGCCTGAACCCGAGCCTGCACCTGAACCCGAGCCTGCACCCGAACCCGAGCCTGCACCCGAACCCGAGCCTGCACCTGCACCTGCACCTGCGCCTGTACCGGCGTCCGGGCACAGGTCCGTTGCAGGGCAGGAGCCTGACGCCGCGCCAGCACGAGCACCAACCCACCCGCTGCAGCCAGTGGTCCAGTGGCCACCGACCCACAGTGAACGCGTCCTGACGCTGCGCATCGTCAGGCGCGACGGGACCTTGTTGCCGGGCAGGGGGCTGCGCAACGCGCTGGAAGCGGCCGGACTGAGCAGCGGTCCACAGCAGATTTTCCATCGCGCCGATCCGGATGGCGCGGTCATCGTCAGCGCGGCCAACATGCTGCAACCCGGTGTGCTCGATCCGCTGCAGATGGATTCCACCGAGTATCGCGGCCTGTCTCTGTTCAGCGTGTTGCCGGGACCATTGCCGGCAGTGCGCATGCTCGAGGAGCTGGTGGCGACGGCCCGCTCGGTGGCCCACCGGCTCGGGGCCATCGTGCAGGACGAGCACGGCGCGGATCTGGACGGCATGCGGCTGATGGAGCTGCGCCGCTCGCTGCCGGACGGGGGCGGCGCGGTGTCGTGAGCCCGGGCGCGGCGCGGCGCGCACGCGAGCTGCGCGCTCAGATCGAGCACCACAATCAGCGTTATTTCCTGGAAGACGCGCCGCAGATCACCGACGCGGCCTTCGATGCCCTGGTGCGCGAGCTGCAGGAGCTCGAGGCGGCGCACCCTGAACTGGTTACCGCGGATTCACCTACGCAACGCGTGGGGGGTGCGCCGGCGGCGAAGTTTGCCGAGGTGCGTCATGCAGTGCCCATGTTGTCGCTGGGCAATGCCTTCCGCGAGGAGGAGGTGCGCGACTTCGTGCGGCGCATCCAGGAGCAGCTCGGCCGTACGGTGCCGCGCTTCTCGGCGGAAGTGAAACTCGATGGTCTGGCGATCAGCCTGCGCTACGAAGACGGTGTGTTCGTGCAGGGTGCCACGCGCGGCGACGGTGCCAGCGGTGAGGATGTCACGGCCAACCTGAAGACGGTCAGGGCGGTGCCGTTGCGGTTGTCCGGCAGTGGCTGGCCGGCAGTGCTGGAGGTGCGTGGCGAGGTGTACATGCCGCGCGCCGAATTCGAGAAGTACAACGAGCATGCGCGCGCCACTGGCGGCAAGGTGCTGGCCAATCCGCGCAATGGTGCCGCGGGGTCACTGCGACAGCTCGATCCGAAGGTCACCGCGCGGCGGCCGCTTGCCTTCTTCGCGTATGGTCTGGGAGAGGTGCGGGGCGGGAAGCTGCCCGACACTCATTCCGGGCAACTGGCGCAGTTGAAGAAGTGGGGCCTGCCGGTCAGCCCATACAACGAAACGCTCGAGGGTGTCGACGGACTGCTCGACTACTACCGGCGCATCGGTGCGCAACGCGACGGGTTGCCTTTCGACATCGACGGGGTTGTCTACAAGCTCGACGACATGGCCGGCCAGCGCGAAATGGGTTTCGTGTCGCGCGCGCCGCGCTGGGCGCTGGCACACAAGTTCCCGGCGCAGGAACAGACCACGCGTGTCGAGGGCATCGACATCCAGATAGGCCGCACTGGTGCGGCAACACCGGTGGCGCGGCTGGCGCCGGTGCAGGTGGCCGGTGTCACGGTGACCAACGCCACATTGCACAACGCCGATCAGGTGCAACGGCTGGACGTGCGCATCGGCGATACCGTGGTGGTGCGCCGTGCCGGCGATGTGATTCCCGAGGTCGTGAGCGTCGTTCCGGAGCCGCATCGCAAACGGCACGCGCCCTGGAAGATGCCCACGCACTGCCCGGTGTGTGGCTCGGAGCTGGTGCGGGAGGAGGATGCCGCGGCGTGGCGTTGCTCGGGCGAGCTGGCCTGCCCGGCGCAGCGCAAGGAGAATGTGCGTCACTTCGCCTCGCGCCGGGCCATGGACATCGAGGGGCTGGGCGAGCGTTTCGTCGAGGAACTGGTCGAACTCGGTTACGTGAAGTCCGTGGCGGACCTGTACAAGCTCAAGCTTGCCGACCTGCTGGACATGAAGCGCCGCGCCGATGAGCGCGACGGCACCACGCCCGGGACGGTCAAGGGCGGCAAGGTGGCGACCAGGTGGGCCGAGAACCTGATCGCGGCCATCGATCGCAGCCGCGACACCCAGCTCGCGCGACTGCTGTTCGCGCTGGGTATCGTGCAGGTCGGGGAGAGTACCGCCAAGGCCCTGGCGCAGTGGTTCGGCGAGCTGGAGCTGATCCGGCACCTGCCCTGGCCGCTGTTCATGCGTGTGCCGGACATCGGCGGCGAAGTGGCGCGCTCGCTGGGCCACTTCTTCGACCAGCGCGGCAACCAGAAGGTGATTGACGGATTGCTGAAGGGCGGAGTGCGCGTCAGCGATACTCATCCGCCCAGCGCCAGATTGCGCCAGGGGCTCGACCTGGCCACGTTGCTGGCAGATCTGGGTGTGCCGAAACTCACCGAAACGAGGGCCCGGCAGCTGGCAACCGCGATGCCGGCAGTGGAGCGGATCGCGGTCGCGTCGGCCGATGAGCTCGCCGCCGCGGGATTGCCGCCCGAAGCCGCAGGCTCACTGGCCGAATGGCTCGGGCACAAGGGCAATGCCAGGTTGTTGCGCGACTCGGCCAGCGCCATGGAGCGCCTGCTGGCGCTTCTGCCACAGGCGGCAGCGCGGGCGCCGCTTGAGGGCACCACCATCGTGCTGACCGGTACGCTCAGCGGATTCTCGCGCGATCAGGCAAAGGAAGGTCTGGAGGCGCTTGGCGCCAAGGTCGCCGGCAGCGTTTCGAAGAAGACCAGCTATGTGGTGGCCGGAGAGGAGGCCGGATCCAAGCTCACGAAGGCAAAGGAACTGGGTGTGCCGGTACTGGACGAGGCCGGGTTGCAGCAGCTGCTGGCCGGCCGTCTGCCCTGAGCGGCTACTTCTTCCTGGCGATGGCGTCGTCGAAGTCGAAGTCGTAGTCCGACGGTCCTGGGTTGGATGGGATGTACTTGCGCAGGAACAGCGTGTGGCAGGCATCGCAGCTGTGGCGCAACTTGAGGCTGGCGGCGCGCAAGGCGGCGTCGCCCTGGGCGTCGGCCATGTCGTCCGCCGCCTGCGACGCCGCATGGGCCAGGCTGTAGAAGGTGTCGAATTGCTTCCAGATGGGCGGTAGCGCCAGCGTCAGGAACTGCGGGCCCTGGGGTTCATAGAGATTGGTGGTCGGGGGGAACAGGTGCGGCACGGCCAGCAGCATGGCGCCGATGGCTCCGGCATTGCTGCGCAGCTGATCGACGTTGCGGACCGGCTCGACCTGGATGGTGTCGATCGGCTCCATCAGGTCTTCCATGTGCTCCATCACTTCCTCACGGGCCTCGATGATGTCCATCGGCTTCGTGAGCCCGGTCCAGCCCGCCTCCTGCCCCGATGGTTGATTCGCGGCGGGTTGCGGTCGGGAGCCGCAGGCCGCCAGCAGCAGCATCAACGGCAGCAGGCGAATTGGCTTCACGATCCTTCTGGCCCCCGTGAAAGTTTTTTCATATGACGCGACTGTCGGAACGCAGGGCAGCATGGTACATAGTTTTTCGGAGCGAAGTGCGACACTACGAAGATTACCCGGGGGAGTCGAGATGGCTACAGGAATGAATCAGGCCCGGCTGGCCGAGGTGCAGGACACGATCCGTGCGGACATCAAGGCCGGCCTTTATCACGGCGCGGTCATCAAGGTTGCACGGGGCGGCAAGGTGGCGCTCGAGGCGGCCATCGGTGCCGCGGACGAGGCGCAGCAGCAGCCGCTGGCGCTGGACTCGGTATTCAACATCTTTTCGGTGACCAAGGCGTTCACCAACCTGCTGGTACTGCGCGCAGTGGAGCAGGGGCGCTTCGAACTGACCACGCCGATCTCGACGCTGATCCCGGAGTTTTCGGGGCAGGGCAGGGAGAGGATCCTCATCTGGCACCTGCTCTCGCACCAGGCCGGCTTTCCGATCATCTTCGAGGTGCACCCCGGCTGGTACATCGACAACTTCGCGGAGGTCGCAAAGACAGTGATCGCCGAAGTGGCGCCCGTGGATGCGCCGTGCGCCAAGGTGGCCTATTCTCCGCTGGCCAACCACGTGTTGATGGCCGAGGCGCTGCTGCGTACGGACCCCGGCAAGCGTCGCTACCGGCAGATCGTGCAGCAGGAGATCATCGACCCGCTCGGCATGCGCGATACCTCGGTCGGCCTGCGGCCGGATCTCAAGCCCCGCAAGGTGGTGCCGGATTTCCGCGGCAACTACCCGATCGGGCACAAGAGTCGCAACACGCCGGGCGCCAATGGCGCATTCGAGGACGAAAAGGCGGAGATGCCCTGGGTCGGCATCGTTTCGACCACGCCGGACCTGTTCAGGTTCGCAGAACTGTTCCGCCAGGGCGGAACGCTGGATGGCAAGCGCCTGATCTCGCCGGCGACCATTGATCTGGCCACCCGCAACTGGACCGGCGAGATGGTCAATGAGCTGTATGCGGCGCGCGGACGCGAAGAGGGGATCGAACCGGCGCCGGCCTATCTGGGCCTGGGCTTTTCCCTGCGCGGCACGGCGCTATGTCATCACATGTTCGGCACGCTGGCGTCGCCGCGCTCGTTCGGAAACTATGGTGCCGGTACGTCGCTGTTCTGGGTAGACCCGGAGCGCGACGTCACCTTCGCATGCCTGACTGCCGGGGTAATGGGACACAACGCCAACATGCGCCGGTTCCAGAAGCTGGGCGACATGTTGCTGTCAGCAGTGGAGTGAGAGAAGATTGCCCCGCCGATCGCCGAGGTGACCTCCATGCTCCATGTGTGTGGCCGACGTACAGGTACCACGGGCTTCCGGGGCGGGTTGTTGGTCCTGGTGGCGGCCTCGGCAATGGCCATGCTCTGCGCCGGCCGCGTGCTTGCCGCGGAGGAGTCCGCCGGCGGCAATGCTGGCGCTGCTGCGCCTCAGGACATCTCCAAGATCACCAGCCTCGACGAGATAGTCGTGACGGGCAGGCTTGATTCGCTCAGTGGCATCCGGCAGGCGCTCGTCGACTCCGAAAGCCGCTTCAACGCGCGCTACAACGAGCTGAACAAGGACGACAGATTCGACATTGTGTGCCGCGACGAAATGCCTACTGGCAGCCACATTGCACGGCGGCACTGCTATCCGAAGTTCATGGACGAAATGGGGCAACAGCCCGGGCAGATGTTGACGTCTGGAACCGGCGCCGCCTCGATCGATCCTGTAACCAGCCTGGGTGTGCCGGGGGGAGGGGACCGCACTGTCTGGTTGCAGTCGCCGGAGATGGTGCAGCTCTCGAGCATGAACGAGTTGAAACGCCGGACACTGGCGCTGGTCAACAGCGATCCGGATCTGAAGCGGGATCTGCTCGAGCACGCGCGGCTCGAGCAGATCTACAGGCAGCTCGGCAGGAAGAAGTTCAAATTGCACCTGTTCCGGCGCGATTGATGTGTTGCCGGGCGGCGGCCGCCGGCATGTGCGGCGGGTGGCGGGTTCGTGTCACGGTGGCGCTGGCCTGCGCGCTTGCCTGTGCCGCCTCTGCAGTCGCAGCCGCTGACGCAAAGGCGGATGCCAAGGCGGTGTCCGGGAACGACAGACTCGATGAAATCATCGTCTCCGGCAAGCTGGATTCGCTGCAGGCCATCAGCCAGGCGATCCTCGACTCCGGAAACCGCCTCAACGCGCGCTACAACGAGCTGAACAAGGATGACGACTACGACATCGTCTGTCGCAATGAAACTCCAACCGGCAGTCATGTCCCGGTCAGGAACTGCCAGGCGAAGATCGTGGATGCGCAAACGGAGCTGCAGGCGAGTGAATTCTTCCGTAACCGCGAAATCGGCGCGTCGGTTTCGATCACGGATCCCGATACGCTGCGCAGGAAGGCAAACCTTGAGGTGAACAGGCGCGCGTTGGCCTTGTCCAGGAGCGATCCTCAGCTGAAGCAGGATCTGCTGGAATACGCGCGGCTCCAGCAGCTGTACAAGGAGACGGCCAGCAAGAAGCGCCAGAGCTGGTGGCGCGCCCTGACGCGGCGCTCGGAGGACAAGCAGAAGTAGCGGGGGCGGCCGGCCCAACCGGCCCGCCCGCACACTCAGGCCTTGCGGCCTCGTGCGCGCAGCTTGTCGCGCTCGCGCACGTACAGCGAGTTGTGCATGGTCACCTGTTCCTGCGCCAGCCGCTCTGGCGGAGCGGTAGTGTCCGGCACCGACAGCATCAATGCGTCCATGCGTTCCCGCAGGCCGTCGCGGAACTCGGGATGCGACAGGATGAACAGATCGTTGTTGCGGATGCCGGCCAGCACGATGCGCGCCGCCTCCATCGGATCCATCCCCGCGCCGATGATCTTCTTGATGAAATCGGTGTTCCCCGCGGCGTCCGCCGGGGTCTTTGCGTCCTTGTTGCCGAAGGTGGCATTCAGGTTCTTCTGCAGTTCGAAGATGTTGGTGGCCACCAGTCCCGGGCAATAGACCGAGGCGCCGACATTGGCTTTGGCTGCGTCCAGCTCCGAGCGCAGGGTCTCCATCAATCCCATCAGCGCGAACTTGGAAGCCGTGTAGGCGCCGGCGCCACCGCCCTCGGTGGGCAGGATGCCGCTCATGGAAGAAGTGGTCACTACGTGGCCGCCTTCGCCGTGCTTGCGGATGCGCGGCACGAATTCGTGGATGCCGTTGTAGACGCCGGTGAGGTTGATGGCGATGGTCTGGTCGAATTCCTGGGGCTGGGTGTCCAGCAACTGTGTCAGCGGTCCGATGCCGGCATTGTTGGAGACCAGGTGGATCTTGCCGAATCTGGCTTCGATCTCGTCCGCGGCGGCCCGCATGCCGGCGCGGTCGACCACATTGACCTTGATGGCATGCACGCGGTCCTTGCCCGTCTTGAACAGGTCCAGCGCGGGGCCGACCTGGTCGTCCCGGATGTAGCCGATGACCACCTTCATGCCGGCTTCGTGGAACACGCGGGCCTGGCCCAGGCCAATGCCGCTGGAGCCGCCCGTAATGAACGCCACCTTGCCGGCGACATCCTTCATCGGCGCCGGCCCGGGCGCGGCTCCGGACGTCGGCTGTGCGCCCAGAGCCGGGCTGCCGCGTGTCGCGCCCAGCAGCCCCGTGGCTCCCGCCAGCGCCATGCCGCCCAGAAAAGTGCGCCGATCGACGCCGGAATTGTCCTTGCTCATAGCCGTCCCCCGGATGGTTCGTTCGCTGTGCGGATGCTACTCCCCCGGACGGTCGGCCGCCCATGCCGCCGTTTCGGGGGGTGAGGAGTACAATCCACCCATCGGGCAGCCAAATGCTCTGGAGGACCAGGCCATGAAGTACCGCTCCACAATTATTGCCGCCGCCGCAGCCCTGCTGGCGCCGCTGGCGCTGCACGCCGCCGAGAAAGCCGCTCAGCCGAACAAGGACGCCAAACCTGTCGCCGCGGCCGAAGCCAAGGCGGAGCAGGCGCAGGCCAAGCCGGACGAGTCCAAGGCCAAATGTACGTACGTGACCGGGTCGCGCATCAGGCACGACCCGCCGGTGGACTGTGACCAGTCAACGTCCAATCTGCGCACCTACACCGCGGAAGATCTCCAGAATACCGGTCAGATCGATATCGGAGATGCGCTGCGCTGGCTCGATCCGAGGTTCCAGTAAGGCGCTGACGCGAACAGCGCCGGTGCCGGCTGCACAAGCGCGCGCCGGGCGCAATCCCGGGCCCTGTGGGGCAACAGGTTCTTGTCGCGCATGGCGACCAGCGCGCCGGATATCACCGGTGCAGCAGGACGGTTGTACCCTTGAGGATGGCGCGTTTCACTGCAACTGACATGGCAGCACCCAACCATTCCGTCAGCTACGTTCAGCCCACGGCGCACAGTCCGTGGGGCACGTATCTGGCACAGGTGGATCGGGTGGTCCCGTACCTGGGCGAGCTGGCGCAGTGGGTCGGCACGCTCACGCGGCCCAAGCGCGCCCTGATTGTGGATATCCCCGCGCGCATGGACGACGGGTCGGTGCGGCACTTCGAGGGCTTTCGCGTGCAGCACAGCCTGTCACGCGGGCCGGGCAAGGGCGGCACGCGCTACCACCCGGATGTCACGCTCGAAGAGGTGATGGCGCTGGCGGCGTGGATGACGGTGAAGAACGCCGCGGTGAACCTGCCCTACGGCGGCGCCAAAGGTGGCGTGCGCGTTGATCCGGCAGAGCTCTCGCGCGGCGAGCTGGAGCGCATCACCCGGCGCTATACCAGCGAGATCGGCCTGATCATCGGGCCGCAGCGCGACATCCCGGCGCCTGATGTGAACACGGACGCGCAGGTCATGGCGTGGATGATGGATACCTATTCGGCCAATGTCGGCGGAACCGTGTCCGGCGTGGTCACGGGCAAACCCGTTGCCCTGGGGGGGTCGCTGGGCCGGGTGCACGCCACGGGCCGCGGCGTGTATCTGATCGCCCGTGACGTGGCGCAACGCGCGAACCTGTCACTCGAGGGCGCGAGGGTGGCGATACAGGGTCTGGGCAACGTGGGTTCCGTGGCCGCAACGTTGCTGCACAGCGCCGGCGCACGCGTGGTGGCCATGCAGGACCAGTTCGGTACGGTGTTCAAGGGCGACGGGCTGAACGTGGCGCAGGTGCTGGCGGCGGCACGCCGGCCGGGTGGCGTGGCCACCATGCCCGGCAGCGAGCAGATTTCCGCCGAGGATTTCTGGAAGGTGGAAACGGACCTGCTGATCCCGGCGGCGATGGAAGGGCAGATCACCGCGAGCCGGGCGCAGGTCTTGCCGACGCGAATCGTGGTGGAAGGTGCCAACGGACCCACGACGACCGAGGCGGACGAGATCCTGCAGGAGCGCGGCATCATCGTGGTACCGGATGTCATCGCCAACGCCGGCGGCGTGATCGTGTCCTATTTCGAGTGGGTGCAGGACTTCAATTCATACTTCTGGACCGAGCATGAAATCGAGCACCGCATGGAGCACATCCTGATGCCCGCGTTCGAGGCCATCTGGCGGGTGCATCGGGAACAGAAGGTCACATTGCGCACGGCGGCGTTCATCATTGCCTGCCGGCGTGTGCTCGAGGCGCGCGCATTGCGCGGCATCTATCCGTAAACGTCAGCCGAAGACCAGACGTACCGGCAGCTTGATGGGACCGTGCCCGACGGTGGTGATCCACGGCTCGGGCTCGCCTGCGGGTTCGATGCGCGCCACGGATTCGGCCACCGCGCCCAACAGCGCCTCGGCCTCCAGCAGTGCCAGTACGCGGCCCACGCAGGCATGCACGCCGAAGCCGAACCCCAGGTGGCCGGCGTTCCTGCGGGTCACGTCGAAGCGGTCCGGGTCTTCCCAGCGGCGCGGGTCGCGGTTGGCGGCGGCAAACATCAGTCCACAACGGGTGCCCTCGGGGATCAGGTAGTCGTCGATCTGCACGTCGCGCGTGGTGATGCGCCCGGCCATGCGCGAGGGGGAATCCCAGCGCAGGCTTTCCTCGAACGCCGCCTTGATCAGCGCGGGGTCCTGCTTCACGCGCTGGAACTCGCCGGGGAATTCGCTGAAGGCGCGCAACGTGTTGGCAAGCGTGATCACGGTGGTGTCGGCGGCCGCCGAGAGCAGGATGCCCACCAGCAGTTCGGCCTCCTGCGCGGTGATCTCGCCACGGTCGGCGGCCTCGTACATGGCCATGCCGAGGCTGCCGGCGGCGAGATTTTCACGCTTGCTGACGCCGCCGGCCCAGGTGATGACCTCGCCGCTGGTGTCGCGCATGGCTTCCTCGAACAGCTCGTTCATGGGTCCCATGGTGGCCCATACCATGTGGCCGAAGGCGCTCATGTGCTCGCGCCCGGCCAGCGGCAGGCCGATCAGGTCGGGCAGGACCTTGTAGACAAAGGCCTGCGTGATATCGCCGACGCCGTCGATGACCTGGCCCTCGCGCGCCTTGAGATTGGTGAGGATGGTGCGCGCATCGGCGCGGAACGCTTCGGCCATGCGGTTCAACGCGGCAGGCGAGAGCGCGTTGGATACCACCGCGCGTACGCGCGTGTGCTTGGGCGGATCGTCGGTGAGCAGCAGTTCGGGCCGCACGGAGTTCGGGTCGTGCCAGGGGCGCGAGGTGGAGGAGAACGTGCGCCAGTCCTTCAGGCCCGCCGCGACGTGCTCGAAGCGCGCCAGCATCAGCACGTTCTCGCCGGGCAGTTTCACCACCGGCGAGAACTCGCGCAGCGCATCGTCGACTGCATTGGCATTCACCACGGATTCGCGGCTGAAGATGTCGATATCGTATTCGGGTATTGCGGTTGCCATGACTATCCCGCGGCGCTGATGCCGCCGTCCACGTGAAGGATCTCGCCGTTGATGAAGGAGGCTTCGGCGCTGAGCAGGAACGCGCAGGCGTCGGCAATGTCCTGTTCACTGCCCAGCCGCTGCAACGGAATGCTCTTCTTGCGCCGCTCGTATTCTTCGCGGCTGTTCAGGCCCACCGCGCCGGGGGTGGGCACCGATCCCGGAGACAGTGCGTTGACGCGCACATTGCGCGGGCCGAGCTCGGCTGCCAGTACCTTGGTGAGGGTGGCCAGCGCGCCCTTCACCAGGCTGTAGGCGGCGGTGTTGGGGAAACCCTTCTCGGCCACCGGCGAGGACATGTTGATGATGGCGCCGCCTTGCGCGGCATCGTAATGGGCGAGCAGGGCCTGTGCGCCCCACATGCTGCCCTGGATGCCGATCGCTGTCATGCGTGCCAGCGTCTCCTCGGTGATCTTCTCGAGCGGCTCGTAGCGCAGCAGCATGGCGTTGTTGATCACGGCATCGATGCGCCCGGCGTTGCCGGCGAATTCCGCCGCGGCCGCCAGGAAGTCGGCGCGGCGGGCGACATCCACCTGGTAGTGCTCCACCTCGGCGCCGTCCGCGCGCAGGGCTTCGGCGGTGGCGCGGCAGGTGGCCTCGTCCACATCCAGCAGTGCCAGGCGCGCACCGCAACCGGCCAGCTTGCCGGCCATGGCCTTGCCGAGGCCCCGCCCGGCGCCGGTGATGAGTATGGATTTGCCCGACAGATCCGGATGGCTGGCCATGCCCTTAGACCTTCAGCTTCCAGGCATCGCCGTCCGGCACGATGTGGCCGGAGCTGGGGTCGGAGAAATGACTGCCGATCACCAGTGTGTCGGCGCCGTTGAAGCGCTTGACGAACTCCACGCGCGTACGCGCGCCCTGCGCCTTGTCCATGTCGAAGCGCCCCTGCCTGGTCGGAACGGCGATCTGGATGGGATTGTGCATCAGATCGCCGGTGATCACCGCGCTCTGGCCCTGTGACTGGATCAGCACACTCACGTGTCCGGGGGTATGGCCCGGCGTCGGGATCAGCGAGACCTCGTCGGTCAACTGGAAATCCGGATCGATCAGTTCGACCAGGCCGGCTTCCATCACCGGGTCGATGGCGTCTTCCAGGTGCGCCATGTGGTGGTAGCCATTGGTTTCGCGCAGATGCTTCCAGTGTTCCCACTCCTTGCGTCCGAAGTAGTAGCGCGCCTGCGGGAAGGTGGGCACCCATTTGCCGTTGACCTTGCGGGTGTTCCAGCCGACGTGGTCGAAGTGCAGGTGCGTGCACAGCACGTCGGTGATCGTCTCGCGCGGAAAGCCCGCGAAGGCCAGGTCCTCAAGGAACGTGGTCTGCATGTTGGTGAACACCGGGAACTCGCGTTCACGGTCCGCGCCGATGCAGGTGTCGATCATCACGTTGCGGCCGCGCGAACTGAGCACGAAGCACTGGAAGGAGATGATCATCTTGCCTTCGGGCGTGGCGAAGTGCGGTTGCAGCCATTTGACGCCCTGCACGTCCTGAGGCGTGGCGTCATCCCACAGCATGGCGATGTCATCCACCCAGCCGTTGACCTCGACGATGCGCGCGACGGTGACACCGCCGATCTGCCAGTGCTTTACGGTATCGACACTCATGCGGACTCTCCGGGAGGCAGCTCGAAGGGAGGTGGCGGCGTACGGCCGCGGATCAGGTCGGCGGCCTTCTCGGCGATCATCACCACGCCGGCGTTGGTGTTGCCGCCCACCACGTGCGGACAGATCGAGTTGTCGGCCACGCGCAGCCGCGCCACGCCGCGAACGCGCAGTTCGGGGTCGACCACCGCCTGCTCGTCCACGCCCATGCGGCAGGTGCCTGCCGGGTGATGCACGGAGGCGGCGATGCGTCGCACGTAGGCGGTGAGGGCGTCATCGTCGGTGACGTCCGGCCCGGGCGCGACTTCGATGGCCGCGTACTGGCGGAACGCGTCCGCGGCAAACAGCCGTCGGGCGAGTTTCAATCCGAACAGCAGCGGCTGCAGGTCCGCGGGGTCGGACAGGAAATTGGCCGCCACGCGTGGCGGCGCGGTCGGGTCCGCACTGGCCAGCCGCACCCGGCCACGGCTCTTCGGATACAACCCGACGCTGCTGATGGCAAAGCCATGGCCCAGCGGCAGCGGGAAAGTGCCGCGATTGCGTCGCGCCGGCTGGAACACGATCTGCAGGTCGGGACGATCCTGCTGCGCCGAGGTGCGGATGAACGCCGTGGATTCGAACAGGTTGCTGGCCAGCGGCCCTTCGCGCCACAGCGCGTATTGCAAGGCGTTCCACAGCGCGCGGTGCGCGGTGCGCAAGGAAAGGCCATAGGACAGCGTATTGCGCGTCTCCATCAGGATGGAGATGGCCAGGTGATCGTGATAGTTGCCGCCGACGCCGGGCAGATGCTGGCGCACCTGGATGTCGTGGTGTCCGAGTTCCTCGCCGTCGCCGATACCCGAAAGCATCAGGATCTGCGGCGACTGCACGGCGCCGGCGCACAGGATCACCTCGCGTCGCGCGCGCAAGGTGCGGGTTTCACCGCCTGCACTCACAGGGCGGATGGCCACACCGGTGGCGGCGCCGCTTTCCACCAGGATGCGCGCCACAGGCGCATCGGCCCGCAGCGTCAGGTTGGGGCGGTTCAGCGCCGGATGCAGGAACGCGTTGGCGGTGGAGTCACGGCGCCCATCGCGGATGGTTCCCTGGCGCAACCCGAAGCCTTCCGGTCGCGGGCCGGAAAGATCCTCGCAGGCCGGGTATTCGCCCAGCGAGGCGAATGCGGCGAGGAAGGCCTGGTTGAGCTTGTTCGGGCCCTTGATGTGCCGCACGTTGATAGGCCCACCATGCCCGTGGTACGGCGAGTCGGTGAAATCCTGGTTGTGTTCGGAACGATTGAAGTAGGGCAGCACCTCGGGCCAGCTCCAGCCCTTGCAGCCGGCCGCCGCCCAGTCGTCGAAGTCCAGCGGCTGGCCGCGGAAGTAGGCCATGCCGTTGATCGAACCCGAGCCGCCCACCACACGGCCCCGCGGCAGCGGGATCCGGCGATTGTCGAGATGGGCCTGTGGCTCGGTCATGAAGCCCCAGTTCAGCGAGCGGCGCGAGATGGCCGCGCCTACCAGCGCCGGAACCTGGATGAAGGGGTGCGTGTCGCGCGGCCCGGCCTCGAGCAGGCACACCGTGGTGTCCGGATCTTCGCTCAGACGCGCGGCCAGCACGCAGCCGGCCGTGCCGGCACCGATGATGAGGTAGTCGAATTCGCGCGTCTCGCTCATCGATGCCGTCCGCCTCAGGCACGCGCCGCCCGGCGCGCCAGCACCGTCGGCGCGGTCTCACGCAGCAGCAGCGAGACCACGGCCACGCCGATCGACACGCCGGCGAGGATCCACATGGTCACGCCCAGTCCGAAGCGATCTCCCATCCACCCGCTGATGGGCGGTCCGCCCACGCCGCCGATGATTTCGCTGATGCCCATGGTCAGGCTCAGGGCAGTGGCCGTGAGCTGCGGGGGCACGATTTCCGATGGGATGGTGGCCATGGCCATGGGGAACACGCCGGTCACCGCGGCGCCGGCGGCGAATACCGCGTAGTAAGGGAGCACCGAGCTGGATTCGATCCACAGCGCCCCCAGCGGCATGATGGCGCCGAGCACTCCGGCGACGATGGCAACCGGTTTGCGGCCCAGCACGTCCGACAGTCCGGGCACGATGAAGGCGATGGCGATCGACGCGAAACCCATGGCGGACATGATGTGGCTCATGGTCGCCGGATTGAAGCCCTTGTCCTTTGTCAGGTACAACGGCATGAAGTTGCTCCAGATCACGAAGTAGGCCACCAGCAGGATCGAGAGCAGTACGCACACCAGAATGTTCGAATCCGCCAGCAGCCCGAGCGCATCGGCGAAGGATGGCTTCGGGCGGCCCTCCACGTCGTGTGGTTCGCGCACGAACAGCGCGATCAGCAACGCCATCAGAAAGCCCGGCAAGGCCACCAGGTAGAAGGCCTGCCGCCAGCCGAAGTGGTCGGCCATCCACACCACGATGATGGGCCCCAGGCTGTTGGCCAGCAGGTTGGCGCCGAAGTTCTGCGTGATGCCCTGCGCAAGGCCGCGCCGCTGCGGCGAAACCTCGGCGGCGATCAGCGTCTGCGTGATCGGCATGATGCCGCCCTCGGCCACGCCCATCAGCATGCGCGCGCCCAGCATCATGATGAACGTCGGCGCCATGCCGGACAGCACCGAGGACAGCGCGAACACCAGGGTGGCCACGATCAGGATGGCCTTGCGCCGGCCGAAGCGGTCCGACAGGCTGCCCATCACCAGTCCGGTCAGCGCCCACGCCGCGGAAAAGGCCCCGCCGATGAGTCCGATCTGGGTGAGGGAGAGTTTCAGCTCGGGCTGGATGTACGGTGTCAGGAAGGAAAAGGCATTGCGGTCGAAGAACACCACCCCGAAGTGGATGCTCAAGATGCTGATCAGCACCCACTGGTAGTTCTTGTTGGCGGTCATCTGTCCCCCGATCACTTGTTGTCGTTATGCTTGTGTCAGTGGCGGATGGTGCACAGCGCGCCGCCGTCGATGGACCAGGCCGCACCGGTCACGAAGCTGGCCGCGTCGCAGAGCAGGAAGGCGACCACTTCGCCGATTTCCACCGGCTGACCGATGCGCTCCAGCGGTGCGATCCTGCCCAGGGTCTTCTTGCCCAGCTGGATGTCGCCGCCGAACATGGGCTTGAGCACCGATTCCAGCAGCGGGGTGTCGATGACGCCGGGCATTACGCAGTTCACGCGGATACCCTTGGGGCCGGCCTCGGCGGCGGCGGTGCGGGTGAGACCCACCACCGCGTGCTTGCTGGCGTTGTAGGTACAGGCGCCGGCCAGGCCGCGCTCGCTGCCGATGGAAGCGGTATTGACGATGGCGCCGCTGCCCTGGGCGATCATCAGCGGCAGTACATGGCGCAGGCCCAGGAACACGCCGTTGACGTTGACGCGCGTGACATGGTCGAACTCGGCCTCGTCATACTCCCAGGTGGGCGCGATCTTGCCCTCGATGCCGGCGTTGTTGAACAGGCCGTCGACGCGGCCAAACTGCTTCACCGTTGCCGCGACGAAGTCCTGCACGTCTGCCGAGCGGCTGACATCGGCGGCCTGGCTCACGACCTGCGCGCCGCTGCCACGCAGCTTCTGTTCCTGTTCGGCCAGGCCACTGGCGTTGACGTCCACCAGCATCAGCCGCGCGCCCTCGCGGGCCAGCACTGCGGCGGTGGCGGAGCCGATGGCGCCAGCCGCGCCGGTCACGATGATGCTCTTGTCGGCAAGGGTTCCCATCGCGATCAGCCCGCGCCGAACAGCGTGGCGATGTAGTGGCTGTCCATGTATTCGCGAATCCTCCAGATCAGCCCGTCCTTCAGTTCCAGCGCCCAGGCGTAGTGGTTGTCGTACACGCGGCCGTCCGGCAGTTTGCCGATGGCGCGCGACTCGCACATGACATAGTCGCCATCCGAGAGGATCCTGTTGACGGTGGTCTTCGGGTCGCCGGCCACGAACATGCCGCGCACCGGCGCCAGGAACTCATCGACGATGTAGTCGCGGGGCCGGTGCACGCCGGCACCGGGAATGTTCTGCACCATCGGGCGCCATTCGGCATC
This sequence comes from uncultured Gammaproteobacteria bacterium, assembly GCA_963812195.1. Lineage (GTDB taxonomy): Bacteria > Pseudomonadota > Gammaproteobacteria > Steroidobacterales > Steroidobacteraceae > ZC4RG30. Next base: position 56,519 of record CAWEUI010000001.1, on the reverse strand, counting down.
CTCGTGCAATGTGGCGCGGATCGCCTCCAGATCGCCGCTGGACAGGATGCGGAAGAAGTCCAGCACCTTGTGCTCCTGGGGAGTCTTCGCGACGGCGCTCATGGCGTTACTTCCTTGCCGCGTCGACTTCGGCGAAGGCCTCGCGCGCGATGCGCGTGCTGTCGATGCCGGCGGGCACGCCGCAGTACACCGCGACCTGCAGCAGTACTTCGCGAATCTCGTCGCGCGAGAGGCCGTTGTTCAGTGCCGCCTTGATGTGCAGCTTGAGTTCATGTGGGCGGTTCAGCGCGCTGATCATGCCGAGGTTGATCAGGCTGCGCTCGCGCAGCGCCAGCCCGGGGCGCGTCCAGACGTGGCCCCAGCAGTACTCCGTGGACAGCTCCTGCATGGGCATGCTGAATTCATCCGCCGCCGCCATGGACTTTTCCACGTATTCGGCACCCAGTACCTGCTTGCGCAGCTTCAGTCCGCGCTCGAATTTCTCGTTGCTCACCTGCTCACTCCTTCCTCGCTGCCGATGCGGCAGCCCGCCCAGTTCTCCACGACCTTGATCATGTCCGTGACGTCCGCGTCCGGACCGCACACCTGCTGCGTGATTGACAGCATCTGGCGCACGGCCGCGCCGACCACCATCGGCACGCCCAGCGCCTCGGCCTCGTCCAGGCACAGCCGCACGTCCTTGAAGGACAGTGCATTGGCGAAGCCGAAATCGAATTTGCGGTTCAGCACGTGCCTGGGAATCTTGTCCTGGGTGGCGCTGTTGCGGCCCGAGGAGGCGTTGATCACCTCCAGCATGACGGCCGGATCCAGGCCCGCCTTCACGCCCATCGCCATGGCTTCCGAGGCAATGGCCAGGGACGCCGCCGACATCAGGTTGTTGGCCAGCTTCAGGGTCTGGCCGAGCCCCGGCTTGCCGCCCACCACGATGACACGGCCGAAGTTCTCCAGCAGCGGCTTCGCGCGGTCGACGGCTGCGGACTGGCCGGACACCATCAGCGTCAGCTTCCCGGCCGCGGCGCCCTTCACGCCGCCGGAGACCGGCGCGTCCACCAGGGCGATGCCGGCCGTGGCGAGAGTGGCCGCGGCCGCCTGCGAGGCAGCCGGGCCGGAAGTGGACAGGTCCACGAAGGCGGCAACACCCGGTACGGTGGCAATGTCCGCGGCCACGGCGCGCAGGATGGCCGGCGAGGGCAGGCTGACCATGACGATCTGCGCGCCGCGCGCGGCCTCGATGGCCGACGAGGCGGCCCTGGCTCCCTGTGGCACCAGCGCCTGGACGGCTGCCTGGCTGGTGTCGAACACGGTGACCTCATGCTTTGCGGCAAGCAGCCGCGCTGCCATCGGGCCGCCCATCCGGCCCACGCCAATGAACGCAATACGTTCCAAGACTCCGGTGCCCCCGTTGCGAGTCGATGTCAGTTACGCGTCCTGGTCGCCAACCGGATCCAGGTCAAGGCGCACGATATCTGCCACATCGGGCAGCGCCCGGGGGTAGCAGGTCAGGACCCGCGGATCATGCCCCGGAATGACATGCCGTGGCGAGTCCGCCAGCGCTTCGATGCGCCGGAAGGCTTCCAGGTAGGCAGTGACGTTCTCGACGATCGGAAACGGACGCCGCTGGCGCCAGTTGGCGTAGAAGTGGGCGGCATCGGAGGCCAGCACCACCCAGCCGCGGCGCGTGGCAACGCGCACCACCTGCAGGCCGCGGGTATGTCCGCCCACCCGATGCAGGCTCAGGCCCGGTGCGAGTTCGGTGTCGCCGTCATGGAATACCACGCGATCGGTGAACACCCGCCCGACCATGGCCTGCACGTCCGCTGCGTCGAACGGCGCGCGCATCAGGCCGTGGCACATGGCGCGGCCGGTGCAGAAGGCCATCTCCTCGTCCTGCACGTGGTAGCGGGCCGCGGGAAACAGCTCGTGATTGCCGGCATGGTCGTAATGCATGTGGCTGATGATCACGTCCTGCACGGTGGCCGCGTCGATGCCCACCGCCCGCAATCCGGCATCCACCGGGCGGATGAGCTGGCGTGCGCGGCGCGCGGCCATGGCCGCGTCGAAACCCGTATCCACCACCCAGCAGCGTCCGCCGCCCCGGATGGTCCACACGAAGTAATCCAGCGGCATGGGCCCGTCGTGCGCATCGCCATCGATGAAATTGTGGCGTGCCGTGCGCTCCAGGTGCGCGTAGCGGATGGCGTGGATTTCGTAGGTGCTGCTCATGGCGAGATTGATCCTAATACAGGTCCCCGCGTATCGTGCGAATCGGCAAGCCTTGAGTTCACGCAGCGGGAATGGGGAAGCGGATGGAACAAGCTGACATCGTGGCCGTCGGTTCCGGTCACAATGGCCTGGTGGCGGCCGCCTATCTGGCCGTTGCCGGGCGCAAGGTCGTGGTGCTGGAGCGCAATGCCTGGTTCGGCGGCGGCGTGGTGACGCGCGAGCTGACGTTGCCCGGGTTCCGGCATGACCAGCACTCCATGAGCCATATCTTCATCCAGGCCAATCCGCTGCTGAAGAACGACGAGCTGGGCCTGAAGTCCCGCTACGGCCTGGAATACATCTTCCCCGACCCGCCGATGATGTCCGTGTTCGAGGACGGCAGCACGCTGAAGCTGTACCGCGACCCGCAGCGCTCGGCGGCGGACATCGCGAAATTCTCCAGGCGCGACGCCGAAACGTTCCTGAAGGTGTCGAAGCAGGCCGCCGAATGGCTGCCGATGATCGCCTCCACGTTGTATGCGCCGCCGGCGCCGGTGGGCGCGTCGAACGCCATGATGGACTCATCGCCCGAGGGGCGGGCCCTGTGGCGCATCATCCAGATGAGCACGCACGATCATGTGTGCGACCTGTTCGAGAGCGAGAAGGTGCGCATGCACTTCGCGCGCGTGGCCGGCGAGAACCTGGTGTCCCCGGACGAGAAGGCGACCGCCATCGGCATGTACGTGTTCCTGGGCTTCCTGGAAGCCAGTGGCTTCGGCGTGGCGCGTGGCGGCGCCGGCAGGCTTACCGATGCGCTGATCGCCTGCATCAGGGATCACGGCGGCGAGGTGATCGCCAACGCCGAAGTGGCCCGCATCAAGGTGACGAACGGCCGCGCCAGTGGCGTGGAGACCGTCGATGGTCGCGTGTTCAATGCAAAGGACGCCGTGATCGGCGCCATCCATCCGCATCTGCTGGGCGGCATGGTCGACGGGCTCGATGCCAGGGTGCGCAGCGACGCCGAGGCCACGCACATCACCAATGCCGCCTGCATCACGGTGCACGCGGCGCTGGATGCGCCGTTGCGGTTCCGCAGCAGCGATCCGGTCGATGCGGTGATGGTGGAAATGCTGCCGGAAAAGTACGAGACGCTGCGCAGGGATTTCGACGAACTGCGCTATGGGCAGTTCATGCCATTGCCGCTGCTCGGCCTGGGCAGTCTGTCGCAATTCGATCCGTCGCGGGTGCCGCCGGGCAAGGGCATTCTGCACCTGTGGGACTACGTGCCGTACCAGCGGCCGGACGGCAAGAGCTGGGATGACACCAAACAGCAGTACGCCGACCGCATGCTGGAGCGGCTGTCCACTTTTGTGGCAAACATCCCGGACGTGATCCTGCAACGACACGTGGACAGCCCGGTGGACATGGAACGCACGTCGCCCAGCTTCCGCCACGGCGACCTGCACGGTATCGCCACCACGACCTACCAGTCTGGCGCGCACCGTCCCACGCCGGCGCTGGGCCAGTACACCGTGCCGGGTCTGGAGCGCTTCTATCTGGTCGGTCCGTTCCAGCATCCGGGCGGCGGCGTGTTCGGCGCCGGTCGGGCCACGGCGATGAAGATCTTCGAGGCGCTGGGCCTGGACTTCGCCAGGCAGGGCCGCGTCAAATGAAACTGCAGTCCGCCGACGGTGGCGATCTGATGACCGTCACGGCCCTGGAGCGTGACGGCAACCAACTGGTGATCCGCGGCAAGGTGTTCGGCGCCATGCCGCTGGATGCGCGGATGAGTCCCGCCGCGGCGCGCGCGGCGCTCAAGATGCTGACACCGGGATTGATCTGGTTCCTGTTGACCCTGCCGTTCCGTCGCGAGAAATCCTCATGAAGCGCAAGCTGTTTGCATTCGGTGTGTCCATTGCCATGGTGCCGTTGGCGCTGGCGGCCATCCCCGAGCTGTGTGGTCAGTGCCGTGCGGAGAAGTTCGCCAGTTGTGGCGGCCTGCTCGAAGGCATGACCGTCGACAGCAGCGGCGGCCTGTGGGCCGTGGACCTGAAGTCCGGCAAGGTGCTCAGCATCGGCGACGACGGCAGGTGCAACGAGCGCGGCAACACCGGCGGCCAGCCCAATGGCGCCAAGTTCGCGCCGGACGGCAAACTGTGGATCGCGGACAAGCAGAAGGGCCTGCTGATGATGGATCCGCGCAGCGGCAAGGTGTCGCCGGTGGTCGACCACTACCGCAACGAGCAATTGCGCGGCCTGAACGATCTGGTGTTCGACGCCAGGGGCGGCGTGTATTTCACCGAGCCGTACGGCTCCAATGCGTTGAAGCGTGATGGCCGCGTGTTCTATCTGCCGCCCGGCAAGGATGCACGCCTGCAGTTGGTGCAGGACGGGCTGGCATTTCCCAATGGCATCGTGCTCTCGCCCGACGGGGATTTTCTGCTTGTCGGCGAGTTCGCGCTCAAGCGCATCACCGTGATGCCGTCGCTGGCCAGCACCAATGATTTCGAGTTTCCGCTGGTGGCGGCCACCACACAGGGCGGCTACGGCCCCGACGGCATGTTGATGCGTGCCGATGGCACCCTGCTGGCGGCCAACTTCCGGGCCGGGGAGGTGCTCGCGTGGGATGCGGCACGTCGCCCGCTGGGCAGTATCCGCCTGCCATCCGACGCGGGGCTGGACACCACCAACATCGCGATTCGTGCCGGCTGGCTGTACATCACCGAAGGCGACAAGGGCGAGATCTGGCGCGTTCGATTGACAAAGTAGCTGCGCAGTCCGATACAAGGCGACCGGCCCGCATTGCGGCAAGCCGGCACGCTCTCAAATAGAGGGGGGGAGATGATCAACAGGAACACGCTTCGCGGCGCATTCGCCGCGGCAGGTCTGCTCGTATGTGGATTGATGCTGTATCCGGGCCCGGCGCTGGCCGGCGGCGAGGCCGGACCGATCAGCCTGCGCGACCAGGGTTTCTTCTGGACGGGCACGCGCCTGAAGCAAGTGACCACCTCCCAGCGCGACGGCTCCAGGGCCACGGGCACGGCCATCTATGGTCCGATGTACGTGGGCTTCGAACTGGTGGCGAACAAGCGCCATCCCTATCCGCTGGTGCTGGTGCATGGCGGCGGCGGCCAGGCCACCGACTGGATGGGTACCCCCGATGGCCGCGACGGCTGGCTGGACTACTTCCTGGCCGCCGGCTTCGACGTGTACTTCGTGGATCGTCCGGCGCATGGCCGCTCACCCGGGTCGCGCTTCTATGGCCAGGAGGGTGAGCCGGTCACCACGCAGGCGATTGCCAACGCCTTCACCATCCGCAGCAAGCAATACCCGGGTGGCGGCGGCGCCGATACCAAAGAGCTGGCACAACACACCGCCAGTTCCGAACCGGGCCCGACTTCCTCAAACAAGATCCTGCAGGAGGATCTGGCCGAACTGCTTGATCGCATCGGCCCGGCCATCCTGGTCACGCATTCCGCCGGCGGCGTTTCCGGCTGGCTGGCGACAGCGGCGCGGCCCGGGCTGGTGAAGGCCGTGCTGGCCATCGAGCCGGCGATGGGCATTACCGACGAGCTGGCGCCATTGATCACCTTCCAGCCGGCGCTGGCCGCGGGCCAGAAGATCGACACGGTCGAGGTTGCGGCGAAGGCCGCCGGAGAGAACGCCTGCCAGTTGCAGCCGGCCGGCAAGGTGCGCACGGTGCCGGCCTATGCCGGCAAGCAGATGCTGTTCGTGGAATCACCGTACTCGCCGTTCACCGGCAATGTGCATTGCTCGGTGGACCTGCTGAACCAGCTCGGCGCGAAGGCCAGGCTGGCACGGCTGGTGGACTACGGCATCCATGGCAACGGGCATTTCATGAACGAGGAGTTGAACAACGGGGAGATTGCGAAGAAGGTCTTCATTCCCTGGTTGTCCTCCATCAAGTAGGCCCTTCATTCACCCAAAGGGGGGAAGGATTCATGACGAATCGACGGCGCTTCCTGCAGGCAGCGGCTGGCGTTGCCGCGGCATTACCCGGCGCATCCCGGCTTGCGCGGTCCGCGCAGCCGGCCGAACCCAGGCCCGCCAGTTCCGCCGCGTCGCCACCGGCATTGCCGCCAGGCGTGAACCGCGCGGACTTCGACAAGGTCCTGCGCGCGTGGCGCGATACCGTCGGCGGGGACTGGGTGTTCACCGCGCCCGAGGATGTTGCACTGTATCGGGATGCCTACTCGCCGTACTGGGGCGAGCCGGAGGAGCGGGTGGCTTCGGCCGCCGTGGCGCCACAGACTCTGGAACAGGTGCAGGCCGTGGTGCGCATGGCCAACGAATACAAGGTGCCGCTGTACGCGATCTCCACGGGGCGCAATCTGGCCTACGGTGGTTCGGCGCCCGTGTACTCGGGCAGTGTCGTTCTCGACCTGAAGCGCATGAACCGCGTGCTCGAGGTCAACGAGCCCAATGCCTACGCGCTGGTTGAACCGGGCGTGAGCTACTTCGACCTGTACAACCACATCCAGGAGAAGCAGCTCGACGTGTGGATCGATCCGCCCGATCCGGGCTGGGGCAGCGTGATCGGCAATGCGCTGGATGGCGGCGGCGGCTGGACCGCATCGCCGTTCCGCGATCACTTCGGCTCCCACTGCGGCATGGAAGTGGTGCTGGCCAACGGCGAGGTGGTGCGCACCGGCATGGGCGCGATGCCCAACGCGAAGTCCTGGCAGCACAACCGGTGGGGCTTCGGGCCCTGGGTGGACGGCCTGTTCCGCCAGGGGAACATGGGCGTGGTCACCAAGATGGGTTTCTACCTGATGCCACGACCCGAGGCGATGCAGTCGGCCACGGTGGTCGTGACGCGCCAGGAAGATGCCATTGCACTGGTGGATACACTGAACCTGCTGGAGAACCAGCATGTCGTGAACGGCTCCACGCAACTGTTCGGGGCCGGCAACAACTGGCAATTGCAGGTCCCCATCTACGGCCCGGAGAAAGTCGTGCAGGCGCAGATGGAATATGCGCGCGAGAAATTCGCGAAGATCCCGAACAGTCGTTTCAATGTGGGCGAGATGTTCCGCACGCCGCTGGATGCGGCCACGCAGGCGCGCGTGCGCCAGGTGAATTTCGGGATACCCAACCTGTCCACCTTCGGCATGCTGGGGCGCAACCCGCGGCAGGCCAATCCGGATGCCTCGATCGGGCACATGGGCTTTTCGCCCATCATTCCACGCACCGGCGAGGCATTGCTGGAGTACTCCGAGTTCTACCGCGAGAACCTGCCGGCTGTGTCCGAGGGCGGCACACTGCGCTTCCAGGGCCCGGTGTTCATGACCAACTGGGATCGCACGCTGGTGGCAATGATCATGTTCCCGATCGGCCACGACAAGGCGCTGAATGCGAAGATGCGCGGCGCATTCGAGAAATGGGTGCAGCTGGCTGCCGAACGCGGCTGGGGCGAGTACCGCACACCGGCCGTGTTCCAGGACCTGGTCGCAAAGACCTATTCCTACAACAACAACGCCATCACGCGGCTGCGCGAGCGCATCAAGGATGCGGTGGATCCGAACGGCATTCTCTCGCCGGGGCGTTACGGCGTGTGGCCGAAGCGATTGAGGAAGGGATGATGCGCAGGGCAACCGTGGTCATTTGGCTGCTGACAGCGGGTGCCTGGTCGGTCAGTGCGTCCGCCGCGGATGGGGACCTCGGCAAGCAGGTCTACCAGCGCTGGTGCGTGCACTGCCACGCACCAGGGCGCGGCAATCCGGGCACTCAGTCGCTGCAGGTGAAGTACCAGGGCAAGGTGCCCGCGGTGCTGCTCGAACGCACTGACATCACGCCCGAGTTCATCACCTTTACAGTGCGTCATGGCGCGATGTCCATGCCACCGTTCCGCAAGACCGAAATCACCGACAAGGAGCTGGCCGCCTTGTCCAGATGGATGGCCAGCGGCGGCGGCAAGCGCTGATCCATGTCGCACACCGGCGGTGTTTCAGCAACGGCTTCGCAAGGCCTGACGGCGTCAGGTCGGCGCGATCCTTGTGACAGCGCCGAGGGTCAGTCCGGCAGGTTCCGGCAGAAATGGCCGACGGCTGCGGCATAGCCTTGCGGATCGTCGAGTGCCGCCAGATGTCCTGCCGCGGCCAGCTCGATTCGCGACGCTCCGGGTACTGCCGCCTGCAGGCTGCGACCGGCTGCCAGGCGGGCCGGGCTGTCGTGGCCCCCGTTCAGTACCAGCGTGGGAACTGCAATCATGGTCAGATCAGGAGCTGGCGCATGCGCTTCCTGCAGCAGCAGGTCCAGTCCCCGGTAATGCGCGACTACGCCCGTCAGCAGCGCCCGCGCCCGGGCGCTGTCCGTGTGCAAGCGCATCAACGGATGTTCCAGGATATCCGCATGCAGTGCCGTGCCGCCCTGTGCTTCGAGCAGTCGGCGATAGCGCTCCAGCGGCAACTCGGACTCGGTCTCCATCGCTGGCGCGCCGTCCAGCACCAGCGCCCTGGTGCGTCCCGGCTGCTGGAATGCGCAATGCATGGCCAGTCGCGCCCCCTGCGACATGCCGACCAGCACTGCACGCGGGATTGCCGCGGCGTCCATCAACGCGCACAGGTCCACGATATTGCGATGGATGTCGGGCGGGCCCTCCGACAACCCGAATCCGGAGCGGTCGAAGCGAAGCACTGTAAACTGCCCGGCCAATAGCGCGGTGACCGGGTCCCAGTACTCGAGGTCCAGCGCCCAGCCATGCAGCAGCGCGATGGCCGGGCCCGAGCCATCGAGCCGCCAGCGCAATCGCGCACGGTCGCGTTCCAGGAATCGATCGGGCATGGTTTGCGTTGACATCGGCAGCTGTGGCGACACACGATACCCGGCCGCTTCCGGGGCGGCTGGTGATTGTTGCGGGGGGTTTGTCAGCAGTATGAAGATCGGTCGCCAGGAGCATCGCAGCTCGGCGCTTTCCACGTCCAATGCCGACACCATCGTGGTGCGCGGCAAGGACTTGTGTCGCGAGTTGATTGGCCAGGTCAGTTTCACCGAATACCTGTGGTTTCTGCTGTCCGGCGAGTTGCCGCAGCCTGCGCAGCGGCGCGTGCTTGACGCCACGCTGGTGGCCATCGCCGAGCACGGTCTGGTGCCCAGCGTCCAGGCCAGCCGCATGACCTATGCGGCAGCGCCCGAGGCGCTGCAGGGCGCCGTGGCGGCGGGCCTGCTGGGTTGCGGGTCGGTGATCCTCGGTGCGGCCGAGTCGGCCGGCAGGTTGCTGGCGGACGTGGTGGCGCGCAGCAAGGAGTCCGGAATGCAAGCCGCTGCCACTGCCGCCGTCAAGGAACTGCGCGCGGTGAAGAAGCCCGTTCCCGGCTTTGGCCATCCGCTGCACAAAGGTGAGGATCCGCGCGCCACGCGGTTGTTCGAGGTAGCCACGGAGGCCGGATTGCCGGATGCGCATCGGCGCGCCGCCAGACAGATTGAAGCGCTGTTGCCGGGGCTGACCGGCAAGCCGCTGGTGATGAACGTGTCCGCGGCCATACCCGCCGTGCTGCTGGACGCGGGGTTCCCGCTCGGTGCGCTCAAAGGCGTGCCGCTGCTGGCGCGCACGGCCAGCCTGGTCGCGCACCTGCTCGAGGAGCAGGCCAGGCCCATCGGTTTCGTGCTCTCGCACGCCGCCGCCAAAGCCATCGATTACGACGGTCCGGTGCCTCCGGGTTTCGTCCGGGGAGACACATGAAGGGGCTGGATGTACTCAAGGGCGTGAAGATCGTCGAGCAGGGCACGTTCATCACCGGGCCCTGTACCGGGATCATGCTGGCGGACCTCGGCGCGGACGTCATCAAGGTGGAAAGCCCCGGCGGGGATCCCTACCGCGCCTACCAGGGTGGCCAGTATTCGCCGCACTTCCAGGCCTACAACCGCAACAAGCGCAGCCTGGCGCTCGACCTGAAGCAGGCCGAAGACAAGGAAGTTTTCGACAAGCTGATCCGCGAGGCCGATGTCTTCATCCAGAACTTCCGGCCCGGCACGGCGGATCGTCTCGGGGCGGGCGCGAAGCGCCTGCACGAACTCAATCCCGGGCTGGTGTACTGCTCGATCAGCGGCTTCGGCGCGGACGGTCCCTATGTGGACCGGCCGAGCTACGATTCGGTAGCCCAGGCGCTGTCGGGTTTTCTCAGCGTGGTGGTGGATGAGGACCGGCCGCGCTTTCTCGGTCCGGCCCTGGCCGATGCCATCACCGGCATCTATGCGGCATATGGTGTGCTTGGCGCATTGTTCGACCGCGGCCGCACCGGGCGGGGCAGGGTGGTTGAGGTGTCCATGCTCGAAGCGATGGCGCACTTCGCGGTCGAACCTTTTGCGGCGTACTTCGCACTCGGTACCGTGCCCAAGTCTTCCGACCGGCCGCGACTGGCGCAGGCGCATATCCTGCGCACGAAGGACGGCGGCCTGATGTGCATCCACCTGTCGTCGCTGGAGAAATTCTGGACCGGACTGCTTGCGGCATTGAACGCGCCGGAGCTGGGCACCGATCCGCGCTTCAACACGCGCCTGCTGCGCATCGACAACTACGAGGCGCTGGGCGCCGAACTGGACCGGCGTTTCCAGCAGGGTACGGTGGCTGAATGGGTGGCGCGCCTGGGCGCCAATGACGTCCCCGCCGCGCCGATCAACAAGGTGGATGCTGTGGTAAACGACCCGCAGGTTCGTCACCTTGGATTGATGGTGCCGGTCGAGAACCCGCATCAGGCGAAGCAGCTGGTCCGCCCGGCCGTGCAGTTCGACGGCCAGCGTGCCGATGGAGTGTGGTCCGCGCCGTTGCTCGACGAACACGGTGCGGCAATCCGCGCGCGACTTGCCCGTTCTTCGGCCTGGCCGGAGCGGGACTGACCACCACAACGAGGACAAGACATGCTGTTTCCCACCTCGCTCGTCGGCAGTTACCCACAGCCAGAGTGGCTGATCGACCGCAAGAAGCTCGCCGGACGTTTCCCGCCCCGCGTGCGCGTGAAGGAGTTGTGGCGCGTCCCGGAGGACTTACATCGAGGAAGCCTGGCAGGACGCGACCCTGCTGGCCATCCGCGCGCAGGAGCGGGCGGGCATCGACATCATCACCGATGGAGAGATCCGCCGCGAAAGCTATTCGAACCGCTTCGCCACCGCGCTGGACGGCGTGGACCTGGACAATCCTGGCGAGGCGCTGGATCGCAGCGGCCACCCGAATCCGGTGCCGCGCGTCACCGGCCCGATCCGTCGCCGGCACGCCGTGATGGTCGAGGACGTGAAATTCCTGTCCGGCGAACACGCAGCGTCACGTCAAGATCACCGTGCCCGGCCCGTTCACGATGTCGCAGCAGGCGCAGATCGATCACTACGGCGGCAGCCGCGAGAAGGCGGCAATGGACTACGCGAAGGCCGTGAACGAGGAGATCCGCGATCTGTTCGCCGCCGGCGCCGACGTCGTGCAGATCGACGAACCGTACATGCAGGCGCGTCCGGAAGACGCGCGCAAGTACGGGCTGGAGGCGCTGAACACGGCGCTGGACGGCATCACCGGCAAGACCGCGGTGCACATCTGCTTTGGCTACGCGGCCATCATCCACGAGCGTCCCGGCAAGGAGGGCTACTCGTTCCTCACCGAGCTCGTCGCAAGTGCTCCTGCCAGCAGATTTCGATCGAGACCGCGCAGTCGAACCTCGACTGCTGCGTGCTGAAGGGTCTGCCGGGAAAGACGATCATTCTGGGCGTGATCGATCTTTCGGACATGAACGTGGAGACGCCGGAGACCGTGGCCGGCCGCATCCGCCAGGCGCTGCAATACGTGCCGGCGCAAGACATCATCGTGGCACCGGACTGCGGCATGAAGTACCTGCCGCGGGACGTGGCCGATGGCAAGCTCGCTGCCATGGTGGCTGGCGCGCGGATAATGCGTGATGAGGTCGAATCTCAGGGCTGAACACAGATACCGGGGGGTATATGGCCAGGAACAGGATTTTGCAGGGAACAGCATGCGCGATTCTTGCGGCTGTCATCGCGGCGCCGGTGGTGGCTGCAGACAACGGCACCGAGCAGCTGCAGGAGATCGTGGTCACGGCGCGCAAACGCGACGAGTCCTTCCGCGATGTGCCGATGACGGTGAACGTGTTCACGCAGCAGGCCATCGAATCAGCCGGCATCAAGAAACCTGCGGACTTCATTGCGCAGGTCCCGAACATGACGCTGGTGCAGACCCAGAACGCCGGCAATTCGTTCGTGGTCATTCGCGGCGTCTCCCAGGCGCGTAACAGCGAACCGTCCGTCGCGGTTCTGGTGGACGGTGTGCTGGAGTCCAATCCCGCCGAGTTCAACCAGGAGCTGTTCGACATCAAGCAGATCGAGGTGCTGAAGGGTCCGCAGGGCGCCCTTTACGGCCGCAATGCCATCGGTGGTGCCATCATCATCACGACGCGTCCTCCGTCGGATCACCTGGAAGGCCATGTGCGCTTGGGCTTCGGCAACGGCTCATCGAAGATCGCGCAGGGTGCCCTGAGCGGTCCGGTGGGCGGCTCGGACACTCTGAAGTTCCGCACCTCGTTCAGCTATACGGATACGGACGGGTACCTGAAGAACGTGTACCTGAACCAGAAGGCCGATCCGGCGCGTGACCTGTCCGGCCGCGTGCAGCTGCTGTGGCAACCAAGCGACGCGTTGAAAGCCGACTGGCGCGCCTCGATCAGCAACCTGAAGACCAGGGGCTTCTACTTCGTGATCCCGCGCGACAACGAAGCCAACCCGTTCAGCAGCTTCACCACGGCGCCGAACGCCAACGACGTCACCTCGCCCATTCAGAGCGACAACCCGGGTGTTGATACGCGCAAGCTGTACGACACCTCGCTGAAGCTGGACTACAACACGGGCGTCGGCACGCTGACTTCAATCTCTGCCTACAACCTGACCAGCGAGATCATTACCGGTGATGCCTACGACTTCCGGCCGGCGGCCAGTTCCGTGTACATGGCGCTGCTCGGCTTCGACCTGAACCAGAGCCAGTACCTGCACGTGAAGAGCCTGAGCCAGGAACTGCGGCTCACTTCACCGGCAGACAATGGTCCGCTGTCGTGGATCCTCGGTGCCTACTACGTGCACACCAGTCGTTTCATTTCGACGTCCAACATGGAGGATACGGGTGCGGGCGTATTTCCGGTCTATCGCGATCCGAGGCTTACAGGCAACAACCCGAACTTCTCGTTCCTGGCCGATTCACAGAACAACTACGCCTGGGCCGTGTTCGGTGACGCCACCATAGAGTTGCCGCATCGCTTCGAATTCGACGCGGCGTTGCGCTATGACCGTGACACCCGCCGCAACACCACGGATACGCCGACGGCCTTCCTGCCGGATCCGTCGGCCACCTCGGGTGAGGTGCGCCGCCACACCTGGAGCAAGCTGCAGCCCAAGGGGACTCTGCGCTTCAAGCCGACGGACAACGTGACGCTGTACACCAGCTGGAGCCGCGGCTTCCGCAGCGGCGGCTTCAACCAGACCGGTGTGGGCGCGGTGGCCGCCGCCAACAACATCTACGGCGTCGGCGATCTGTTCAATGCCGAGGTGGCCGACACCATCGAGGTGGGGGCCAAGGCGCAGTCGGACAGCGGCCGCCTCAACGGCAGCGTCGCGGTGTACAGCACCAAGTCCACCAATGGCTACTTCTTCGTGTACCTGTCGCAGAACGGTACGCAGAACCTGGGCAACCTGGACTCGAAGTACAAGGGATTCGAGGCGGAGGTCAACGCCCGGCCATTCGACCAGCTGGAACTGCACGCTGCCTACGGCTATACCCACAGCCGGATCACCTACATGCAGGACACATCGGTGATCGGCAACGAGGCGCCGCTGGTGACCAAGGACACGATCAACCTCGGGGCCCAGTTCACGCAGCCGATCGGCGCCGGCCTGGCGCTGACCCTGCGGGGCGACTTCCAGCGCATCGGACGCACGTGGTGGGAGCCCTACAACACCACTTCACGTAACCCTGTGTCGCTGCTGGATACCCGGGTCGGTGTGCGGGCCGATTCCTGGTCGGTAACTGCCTGGGCCAAGAATCTCACCAACAAGAAGTACAATGCCGAATTCTCGCCGGGCAACTTCCTCTTCAGGGCTCTGCCGCGGCGCTACGGGCTGGAATTCGACTATCACTTCTAGAGACAAGGGGCATCATCATGGCCATCTCAGCAAAACTGCCATCCCGGCTGCATCACACCGCCTACACGTCCCAGGACCTGGAGGCGACCCGCCATTTCTACGAGGACATCATCGGGCTGCCGCTGGTGGCCACCTGGTGCGAGAAGGACGAGCTGTTCGGCAAGGAGCGCACCTACTGCCACTGCTTCTTCGGACTGGGTGACGGCGGTGCGCTGGCGTTCTTCCAGTTCGCCGACAAGGAGGACGCCGAACTGTTCGCGCCGAAGATCCCGGCCACGCCGTTCCACCACATTGCGCTGAACGTCGACAAGGAAACCCAGGAAGGCATCGAGAAGCGCCTGAAGGCCGCCGGCTTCGAGGCGCCGAAGAGCTACGTGCTCGAACACGGCTATTGCCGCTCGGTGTACGCCGAGGACCCGAACGGCATGATCTGCGAGTTCACCTGCGACCATCCGGACGTGGCCAAGATCAATGCCACGCGCCGCACCGACGCGCACAGTGAACTCAAGCGCTGGCTGGGCGGTGACCATCACTCGAACAACATGTTCCGCTAACGAAGAAGTCGCCAGTCCAGTGCTCAAAAGCGTAGATCGAATTCTGGCCACGCACGTGGGCAGCCTGCCGCGCTCGCAGGCTGTCACCGATGTGCTGTTCGCCCGCGAGAACGGCGGCACGTTGCCGCCGGACCCGGACAAGGTGATCGCCGACGCGGTCGCCGAGATCGTGGCCAGGCAGGTCGAAGTCGGCATCGACGTCGTCAGCGACGGCGAGATGGGCAAGATCAGCTACGCCACCTACATCAAGGACCGGCTGTCCGGCTTCGACGGCGACACGCCGCGCGAGCCGGGGCAGGATCTGGTGGAACACCCGCGGCTGCTGCAGAAGCTGGCCAAGCTCGGCTCCACGGCCAGTTACCGGCGGCCGCGCTGCGTCGCGCCCATCAAGGTCAAGGACCTGGGGCCGATGCAGGTGGACATCGCCAACATGAAGGCGGCGATGGCCGCGGCGAAGCCGGCGGAAGGCTTCATCAACACGGCATCGCCCGGCACCATCGCGCTGTTCCAGCCCAACGACTACTACCCGACCCAGGATGAATACCTGGAGGCCGTGGCAGAGGGCATGCGGGCCGAATACGAGGGCCTCACCCAGGCGGGGCTGCTGATCCAGATCGATGCGCCGGACATGGCCATGGGCCGGCACACCATGTACCGCGACCGGGCCGAGGACGATTTCATCGGCCTGGCCGCGCGGCACATCGAGGTGCTCAACCACGCGCTGCGCAACGTGCCGGCCGACCGCGTGCGCATGCACGTGTGCTGGGGCAACTACGAAGGCCCGCATACCCACGACGTGCCGCTGGAAAAGCTGTTGCCGGTGGTGATGAAAGCCAAGCCGCAGGCCATCCTGTTCGAGGCGGCCAATCCGCGCCACGCGCATGAATGGCAGGTGTTCCGCGACCTCAAGGCGCAGGTGCCCGACGACAAGCTGCTGGTTCCGGGCGTGCTCAGTACCACCACCAACTATGTCGAGCACCCGGAGCTGGTGGCCGAGCGGCTCGAGAAGTTCGCCCACATCGTCGGGCGCGAGCGGGTGCTGGCCGGCACGGACTGCGGGTTCGGAACCTTTGCCGGGTTCGGTCCGGTGGATCCGGACATCGTGTGGTTGAAGCTCAAGTCACTGGTGGACGGTGCGGCGCTTGCGTCGAAACGTCTGTGGGGAAAACGCTAGCCTCAAGGGCGCGGTCCGACAGCAACAATAAGACAGGGGGGGATTCGCAATGTCCGATGCAAAAGGTCACGACACCTCGTACGAGTGGAAGATCATCCTTCTGCTGAGCATCACCTTTGGTCTGGTGGGTCTCGACAGATTCGTGCTTCCCGTGATTCTGCAGTCGCCCAACTCCACCATGGCCAAGGATCTTGGCCTGGATCCGGCGGAAGGCGGCACGCTGGCCGGATACCTGGGCATGGCCTGGGGCATCTCCTCATTCGTGATGGGCTACCTGGCGGACAAGGTCGGGCGCCGCGCGGTGCTGGTGCCCGCCATCGTGGTGTTCTCGCTGATGTCGGGGTTCAGCGGCATGGCCGGCTCGGTGATGGCGCTGGTCATCGTGCGCGTGATCATGGGCGTCGCCGAAGGGCCAGTGGCCTCGATCGGTGTCGCGGTGGCAGTGGAGGCCTCCAAGCCGGCCCGGCGCGGCATGAACAACGGCATCTTCCAGTGCATGGTTTCGCTGTTTGGTCTGGCACTGGCGCCGGTCATCGCCGCACGGCTGCTCAACAGCTACAGCTGGCACACCGTCTTCCTGCTGGTGGGTGCCCCGGGTCTGATCATGGCGGTACTGATGTGGATCGTAGTGCGCGAACCCTCGAAGCGCACCGCAGCGGGGCACGCGGTCACCCGAGTGCCTTTCCTCAAGATGTTCGGCCATCGCAACGCCAAGGTTGCGCCGCTGACCCTGATCTGCGCCATGGGCGGCATCTTCGTGATTGCCGCGATGCTGCAGGCTTACCTCACGGCGCCGGCCGGCGCTGGTCTGGGCCTCGATGCCGTAACGGCCAGCAACGTGTTTTCGGCCGTAGGTGTGGGCGGCGCCATCGGTCAGTTCGCGATGCCGGCGTTGTCGGACATCATCGGACGCAAGCTCTCCACACTGGCGTCCTACATCCTGGCCGCTGTCGCGCTGTATTTCTTCACGCAGGCCGGCCCGGACAACACCACTACGCTGTGGGTGTTGCTGTTCTTCGCATCGCTGTTCAACTTCGCGGCCCTGGCGATTCTGGCGGGACCGGTGGCCGCGGAGGCTGCGCCTCCCGGCATGCTGGCCTCGATGGCCGGCGTCGTGATCTGTGCCGGCGAGTTCATCGGTGGTGGCGCGGCGCCGATGATCGCGACGCGGATTGCGGGCAGCCAATATGGTTTGAAGGGTACGCTGTACTTTGCGGCAACCGGCCTGGTGGTCGGTTTCATCGTGGCGCTGTTCCTGAAGGAAACCGCGCCACGCTACCAGTCAACCGGGGCGGCAGAGGTGGGGCCCCCGACGCTGGGCTGATGTACGGAGTGCATGTGTGATGAGCACGCTGCCAGTCAACGTCGACGACCGCATCGTCTGGGACACCTGGCTGTCGTTGTTCCGGTTCCCGGTGGTGTCGGTCGCCGACGAGGTTGGTACGTTCGCGGCGATTTCGGGGTGCGCGAAGGACACCGCGGAACTGGCTGCGGAGCTTCAGGTGGATGCGCGCGCGCTGGGTATTCACCTGGCCATGCTGGCGGCACTGGGCTTTGTCGAGAAGCGCGGGGGCCGCTGGCGGTCCACCGCCGTGGCGCGTTGCTGGTTGCATCCCGAGGCGCAGGGTTACGCCGGGCCGCTGCTGCACAGGTTCAAGGAGAATCAGCCCTTCCACGCGCAATTGCTGCAGACCTTGCGCACGGGTGGCAAGGCCGAGCAGTACGCTTCGGTTGCCGAGGAGTGGGAACGCGGCGAGATGCCGCCGGATCTGGCGCGCATGATCACGGCGTTCATGAACGCGCACAGCCGCGCCGCGGCGCTGGCGGTGTCCCAGCAACCCTTGTTCGGCAGCGTGCGTTCCCTGCTGGATGTGGGTGGCGGGTCGGGGATCTTCTCCATCGAGCTGGCCAGGGCGGTGGCGGGCATCAGCGCCACGGTGCTGGAGATCGACACCATCTGCGCGGAGGCGGACAGGTACATCGCGGCGGCCGGTGTGGCCGGGCGCGTGAAGACCCAGCCTCTGAACATGTTCACGCAGGACTGGCCGCATGGCCACGATGCGCATTTCTTCTCGAACATATTTCACGACTGGTCGGACGAGACCTGCCGGTTGCTGGCACGCAAGTCCTTCGAATCGCTGCAACCCGGTGGCCGGATCCTGCTGCACGAGATCCTGATGGACGACGATGGCTGCGGGCCATTGGTGGCGGCTGCTTTCTCGCTCTTGATGCTTATTGGCACCCGCGGGCGCCAATACAGCCTGCCGGAACTGCGTACGTTCCTCGAGGCGGCCGGGTTTGTCGATATAGAGGCAGCGCGCACCGGTGGCGGCTACTATTCGCTGGTGAGTGCACGAAAGGCCTGAACCGGACACGGGCCGACGGGGGAAAAGACATGCGTATTGCGAAGAAACTGGCGTCCATCGGTGGCGTGGCGGTACTGGTTGCGGTGGGCGTCTCGGCTGACGCCCAGAAGGTTGCCGATCCCGGCTTCAAGAGCGTGGGCAGGGGCTGGCCGCTGGCGGCCGATCTGAGCGCGCCGCCGGTCAATCCTCCGAACGTGAGTTCCCAGGATCCCACCGTGGAGACCTGGCTGCAGAACAATCCGTGGACCGTGGGTCCGGAGCCGCTGCGGGGACCATTCGGTGGCTTCGGCAGGCGTCGCGCGGCAGCGCCGCCAGCCGCGCCGGCCGCGCCGGCCGCGGGAGGCCAGCCTGCCGGCCGGCCGCCGGTTCCCGGAAGGCCGCCGCTGGCCGGCGCGTCCGGCGAGGCTGCATCGGTGATTGGCAGCGCCACCAATGGCGCGACCCCGTCGGGCATCACGCCACTGCCGGTTGATGTGTTCACCACCAAGAACTTCTACAAGGATCGCAAGTACTGGACCGATCCGCGGTACTGGCGCTGCAACAGTCCGTACGCCATGGAATCCGAACACGGCGCAAATGGCGCGGCGCTGTCCGAGGACCCGGCGAAGGCGCCATGGGGATTCTGTCAGCGTGACTACCCGCGCGAGGCCATCGTCAGCCCGTATCCGTTCAAGACCGCGCAGGAACACTACGAGGCATTGATGGCCGAGGCCAAGAAGCATGGCGGCCCGAACCACTACACTTATGCCACGGTGCCGGGCGACATCACCGGACGCTACGGTCTGGACTTCCGCAGCACCGGAGACTGGTACGGCAGCATGCGCGTCAATCAGGTCTCGACGATCCTGTCGCTGCTGACACCGGAATACCAGAAGCGCATGGTGGAGCTGATGTATCAGGAAGGCGTCAACGGCGCCTCCCAGTGGCCGTCGCAGTACTGTTGGCCGGAAGGCTTCATGCGTCGCTTCGATCCGGTGGCCATCCAGACGCAGATCAACAACCACTACGTGGTCGTCACGCCCAAGCTGGTGCAGATCTCCACCGGCGTGGCCCGCAACTTCGTCACCAACATCTACGTGGGCCGCACCTTCAACATGACCGGCGCGGTGCCGCGCCTGGGGCCGGATGTGCCGCACTGGTATGGGGATACCATCGGCTTCTGGGACAAGGACTCGCTGGTCACCTGGACCTCCAACATCCAGGGCTGGGTGGTGCACGGCAAGTTCGAGTTCTCGAGCAAGATGCAGACCATCGAGATCTACACGCCGGTGCGTGATGCCAAAGGCAAGATCACGGGCCTGAACCAGGAGGCGATCTTCTACGACCCCGAGTCGCTGGTGCAGCCCATTCGCATCGTGCGCACGCTGAATCGTCTGGGCGACATGGATACCGGCAACCCGTATACGTTCATCGAATGCGTGCCCAATATCTATCCGGTAAAGGGCAAGGCCACACCGGTTTCGCCCGGGGACACGATCGAGTACGAAGTGCCCGACATGTATGGCCGCCCGTGGGCCGAGATATGGCACAAGTACTGGGAGCAGAACATGCCGGACCCGGATGCGGCCAAGAAGCAGGATGAGTTGTTCAACTTCGACGATACGGCCCCAGCGCCGGGGAGCAAATGACATGAGCAGCAAAGTGCAGCGTGCGCTGCGTCTTCTTGGGCCCGGAGCTGTTGCAACGGCACTGTTGGCAACGGGCGTGGCCCAGGCGCACCATTCGTTCGCGTCCTATGACATGAACAAGACCGTTGTGCTAACCGGCGTGGTGACCCGTGTCAATCCCGATGCGAACCACCTGCAGATCTTCTTCGGCCGCATGACCGAAGACCGTCACACGGTGGAGAAGGACAAGAACGGCAAGTACATCATCTGGGCCGTGGATATGGCAGGGTCGGCCCAGTCGGCGCAGGAAGGTATTTCGGTCAATGCCTTCCCGCCCGGGACGGTGTTCAGCGTGGCATTGCATCCACAGAGAAACGGCGAGCCGGCGGGCTTCCGCGAGGGGCCGCTGTTCAAGTGTCCGGTAAACGACAAGGGCAAGGGAATTCCGCCGGCGGCGGGCAAGCAATGCGATTCCGTGGCTGGCCATACCCGCTTCGGCAAGGGGGAATTGCCCGAACCGGGTGTCTCAAAGCCGGCGCCAGCCGCAAAGTAGCCAGGCACCGGCATGAGCGTCGAGAGCGTGGCAACGCGGCTTCGGGAGACCGCGTTGAGCCAGGACCTGCGTGGGGCCGACTGGGTGGTGCCCACCATGCAGACCATTCACATCCTGATGATTGGTGTGGTGTTTGTTTCCGTGCTGATGGTCGCGCTCAGGGTGCTGGGCTGGGTACGCGCCGAGGAGCCGCTACCGCGCGTCTGGAGCCGCTTCGCGCCATTCCTTTGGACCGGCCTGGTGATCATGGCAGTTAGCGGGTCGCTGCTGACGCTCGCCGAACCGGTGCGTGAAGTGATGGCGATGTCGTTCCGGGTCAAGCTGGTTCTGCTGGTGGTGGGCGTCACCAGCGCATTGCTGTTTGCCCGAAGCGTGCGTCGGGCAGTACGCACTGGTGCTGCCCAGGATGGCAAGTCGTCGTCGCTGTTGCGCGTAGCCTCGGTGGCCACCGTCGTGTTGTGGCTGGCCATCATCTTCCTGGGCCGGGCCATTGCCTACGACGATTCGGTCTGGGGCAGCTGGTCCCCTGCGGTATTGCAGAGAGGTTGACGACGTGAGGCAGGCACCGGAGTTCATCCACGCAATCGAGCAGTCGGGCGTGGGCCAGTGGTTGCGCAGCAGCGTGCTGGCCATGCCCATCGTCGAATCGGCGCATGTGCTGTGCATTACCCTGCTTTTCGGCACCATCCTGGTGGTCGACCTGAGGCTGCTGGGCTGGCTGGACCGGAGTCGCCCCGTGACGGTCGTCGAGCACGAGGTGCTGCCCGTGACCTGGGCATCGTTCGCCGGGGCGGTCGTTACGGGCCTGATGTTCTTCTCGGCCAATGCCACCACGTACTGGTTCAACACCGCGTTCCGTTTCAAGATGCTGACGATACTGCTGGCCGGCATCAACATGGCAGTGTTCCAGCTGATCACGTTCCGCGGCGTGGCGAGCTGGGATCGGGACGCGCCGACACCGCGGGCGGCGCGCATCGCGGGGGCGCTGTCCATCCTGTTGTGGGTGGCGGTAATCGCGCTGGGCCGCACCATCGGCTTTACCAAGGGTTACGACTTCAGCGTACCGGCAGGCATCGATTTCGATTTCGGCAGCGGTCCCTGAACCGCGGCACGAGGGCGGGGGGCATGTGAGCAAGAAGAAGTCCACGCAGTCATTTCGTTTCTACGACAACCGCCAGAAGTACCTGGCGTTCGTCAATACCTGCAACGAGAAGGCTGTGGTCGCGCGCCGTGCGGGCCAGGAGCTGGAGCTCGTGGTGCCCAGGCCACCGGCGCTGAACATCTTCGACGCCGGCATGGGCGACGGCACCGTGCTGTCGCGGCTGATGCGACATGCGCACAGCATGCATCCGGCAGTGCCGCTGGTGGCGGTGGCCAAGGAGATCAGCCTGGAGGACGTGCGGCTGGGCCTGGAGAAGATGCCGGACCGCTTCACCGAACATCCGGCCACGGTGCTTGTGATCACCAACCTGAACTACGCCGATGCCCCGAAGCTGATGCTGCGCGACCTGAAACAGGCCGCGGCATTGAACTGGCAGGAGATCCGGCTCGTCGGGGACTCGGCCCACGCCTATGAGGAGCAGATCGAGGAAGTTTCCGATTCGCTGGCCGATGGCTGGGCCACACATCCGAGTGAACGGACCGGCAATCCGGTGTATCGACGCCCTTCGGTGCTGGTCGTGTACCGGGACGACCACAAGTTCCTGCTCGACAGCGTCATCCCGCGTCCGGGAAGGCCGCCGCCAAGCTATGACCTGATCCTGGCTTCGCAGCCGTGGCGGGCGCGAATGTCGGCGGAGTTCAAGGTTTCCCGCGTGCTGGCTCCGCTGACGCGCTCGTTGTCCCCGGGCGGTCGCATGCTGGCCATCCAGTCGGCGGGCCGGGATCCGGCGCTGGAGATCATCCAGAAGCTGTGGCCGGGCGAGAACCCGTTCGAAGTCGACCGGCATGCATTGCTCGAAACTCTGAAGAGCGACCTGGGTCGCGAAGCGCGCGATTTCGTGCTGACGGTGCCCTCCGACGAGGAGGCGTTGCTGCGCTACGAGATGCGCACGTTGCCGTCGGAGCTGTCCGACCGCATCGGCACCTCCACGCTGTTCGCCGCCTGGAATGCGGCAGCCTATGTCAATCAGATGGAAGACGAGCGGCTCGAACCCATCGTGGAGAGTGGCGCCTACCTGAAGGCGACCCAGGCGGTACTGCACAAGCACGGCGGCCTGTGGTTCAACGACGAGGCCTTCGTGGTCTCCAGAAGGGGCTGACGTGGCAGGTATCGGGTGCAGGCCAGTTGCCTTGCTTTGGTGCGGCATCAGGCAGCATCATTGCCCAATGGGGGGTGTGACATGAGTTTCCAGACCAGAGTGGCTTCGCTGGCGTCGTACGAGAAGGGCTCGATCGAGCTCAACGACGATCTTCGGCACTACGCCTTCTCCAACATATTCGAGGTGTGCAGCAAGTCCGGGCCCTACGAGCGGGTGATGGTCGCCTCGAACCTCGAGTATGCCGCGGAGGCTGTGCGCGCCGAGGGCACGTCGCCCTGGTATACGGCACCGCATGACGAGTTCGCCATCGTGATGGACGGGGAAATCGAATTCACGTTCTTCCAGCTCACCGATGCGGAGAAGCCCGCCCACCAGGCCGGCGCCACCCGGCTCAAGGGCGAACCCGCGGGCAAGCGCATGGGTCGGGTCGTCGCGCGGCGTGGCCACGAGGTGCTGCTGCCGCATGGCGCCGCCTACCAGATGAAGGCGGCCAGGCCGGCGGTGGCGCTGATCCAGACTTCCGCCGGGCCGGAAAGCGTCGAGAAGTGGTCCGAAATCTGCGTATTGAAGTGAGTTTGCCTGGCAGGGCAGATATCCGCGAGGAGCCAGCATGAACGCCGTCAGAAAAGAGAAAGTCCAGGTCATCGCCTCCGAGCCTGATCCGGTGCTGGGTTACCGGAAGTTCAAATTCGGCAACTTCACGTTCGAGCGTGACGCCTATTTCGTCCACATCGGGTGGCCGAAGGGCAAGCACACCATCGAGGTGGACCGCTTCCTGCGCGCAATGGTGCGCGATATCGGATGGGGGTTCTTCTACGGCTGGATCTTCTTCGACGATGTGTTCGGCACGCAGAACCACTACGGCACGGTGGACATCTTTGCCGGCACGTACAGCAAGGGTCACCGCGACACCGGGTCGATTATCCTGGAAACGTTCAATACCGATGATGTGCGGGAGGCTTTCGAAACCATCTCGGTGACTGGATCAACGAAGGCTACGATCCGCTGCGTGCGCCGATGGAAACCGGTTCGCCGCTGGGCTCCAAGACCAAGGAAGCCAAGGGTCCGCTGATCCGCGGTTTCAAGCCGGCCAGTCGCATGATGGGCCTGCCGGGCGACGTCGCAGCCGCGCTCCGATGCCACCGGCCACCCGATCAACCGCGCCTTTGCCGATCTTGAGTTCGACAAGCCGGTTGTCGAGGCCGAGCCGGGGTTCGAGGGCAGATCCATGCCTTCAACCTGTTCGATCATATCGCGCGGGCCGATGTCACCTGGAATCCGTCGTTCACGTCGATCACCCGTGCCTGCATCTGCTGTGTGACCAGCGAGGAGCACATGCTGCCGGTTATCCACGGCAATGACCGCAACGAATGGTTCATCCAGCTGACCGACGAGATCCACTGGAACATCCAGGACAAGAACACCGGTAATCCGCGCGGCCGGATCGTCATGAAGTCGGGCGACGTGTGCGCGATGCCGGCCGACATCCGGCACCAGGGTTTCTCGCCCAAGCGTTCGATGCTGATGGTGCTGGAGAACGGTACGCCGGGCCTGGACGAAAAATACGCCAATGGTGAGCTGGAACCGTTCCCGATCACGGCGAGCCGCTGGTAGTCCGCGTCGTCCAGCCAATGCCTGAACCCGGCAGTACGCGCAAGTACTGCCGGGTTTTTCGTCAGGAGTCCGCATGAGCAATCCGCAGCTTCGAGACCCGACTGTTCATCGACAATGAATTTGTCGACGCCGTGGACGGCGGCACCATCGATGTGTTCAATCCCTTCGACAATTCCCTGCTGGCCAAGGTGGCCGAGGCCAAGGCCGGCGGATGTCGATCGGGCGGTGGCCGCCGCCCGCAAGGCATTTCCCGCGCTGGGCGGCGATGTCGCCTTCCGACCGGGGGCTGCTGATCGGCAAGCTGGCGGACGCCATCGAAAGGGACCGCGACAATCTGTCGCTGATCGAGTCGCTGGATACCGGCCATCCGATCCGCGACACACGCAACCTGGACGTGATGCGCACCGTCGCGACGTTCCGCTATTTCGCCGGCATGCCGGACAAGAACGAAGGCACGGTGATTCCGGTGGATACCGGACTTCCTCAACTACGTGACCCGCGTGCCCGTAGGGGTGGTCGGGCAGGTGGTGCCCTGGAACTTTCCGCTGATGTTCACCAGCTGGAAGCTGGGGCCGGCGCTGGCGGCCGGCAACTGCGTGGTGATGAAGCAGGCCGAATTGACGCCGCTTTCCACGCTGCGGGTCGCCGAGCTGGCGCGCGAGGTCGGATTTCCGCCCGGAGTGATCAATGTCGTGCCCGGGTTACGGCCATGTCGCCGGCCAGCACCTGGCCGAACATCCCGGGCGTGGACAAGATCTCCTTCACCGGCTCGACCGCGACCGGGCCGCAGGATCGTGCAGGCTTCGGCCGGCAACCTGAAGCGCGTGCAGCTCGAACTGGGCGGCAAGGGCGCGAACATCGTTTTCGAGGACGCCAATATCGACGCAACGCGGTGAACGGTTCGGCGTTCGCGATCTTCCACAACCAGGGCCAGGCCTGCATCGCCGGCTCACGGCTGCTGCTGCACGAGAAGATCGCCGATCGAGTTCCTGGAGCAGTTCCTGAAGCTGGCCGCGTCCATCCGGCTGGGCAATCCGCTGGATCCGGCCACCGAGATGGGGCCGCTGACCTCGAAGATGCACCAGGAGCGGGTGCTGAAGTTCTGCGAGGTCGGCCAGAGGCGAGGGCGGTGAAATCCTGCTGGGCGGCAGGCCGCCGGACGCCGCCGACTTGCAGCCGGGCTGCTTCGTCGAGCCGACCGTGGTGCGGGCCAAGCTCGCCGACCGGGTGTGCCAGGAGGAGGTGTTCGGGCCGTTCGTTACGGTCTCGACCTTCAAGGACGACGCGCGAGGTGCTCGCCATGGCCAACCAGACCGCACTACGGGCTTGGCGGCGGCCTGTGGACCAACAATCTGCAGCGCGCCCACGTGATGGCGCGCCATATGGAAGCGGCATGGTCTGGATCAACTGCTACAAGCGCTTCCATCCCGGCTCGCCGTTCGGCGGCATCAAGGATTCCGGCTACGGCCGGGAGATGGGTCATTTCGCCATGCACGAATACACCGAACCGAAATCGGTGTGGGTGAACGTGGACGCGAAACTGCCGGTGTTCTACCCGCGCTGAGGGGTTCGGGCCGGCGGACAATCTGGAAAGGGGGGCGACATGCAAGAGTTCGACGAGAAGAGCATCACCGCGGCCGTGCTGGCGCGCATGGACCAGTGCGAGGACGCGCGCTTCAAGCAGGTGATGAGCTCGCTGGTGACGCACCTGCATGACTTCGTGCGCGAGGTGAAACTCACCGAGGCCGAATGGATCGGCGCGATCCAGTTCCTGACCGCGGTGGGCAAGACCTGCACGGACAAGCGCCAGGAGTTCATCCTGTTGTCCGACACGCTGGGTGTGTCGATTCTGGTGATCACGCTGAACAATCCGGCTTCCGGCGGCACTACCGATTCCACGGTGCTTGGACCGTACTACTGGGAAGGCGCTCCGGAAATGCCGGCCGGGGCGAACCTGGCGGTCGATGTGAAGGGCGAGCCGGCGTTCTATTCCGGTCGCGTGCTCGGCAGCGACGGCAAACCCATCGCCGGCGCGCTGCTCGATGTCTGGTCCGGCGACGGCGAGGGTACCTACGACATGCAGATGGAAGGTGACGTGGGCATGAAGGCGCGCGGTCGCCTGCGCACCGACGACCAGGGGCGCTACAGTTTCCGCTCCATCAAGCCCGAATATTATCCGGTGCCGACCGACGGGCCGGTCGGCATCATGCTGAACAAGATGGGCCGGCACCCGATGCGGCCCGGCCACATTCACATGATCGTCTCGGCGCCGGGTCACCATCCCATCACCACGCACCTGTTCGCAGCCGGCAGCCAGTACCTGGATTCGGATGCGGTGTTCGGCGTGAAAGACTCGCTGATCACCGGATTCACGAGACACGATCCGGGCACGGCTCCGGACGGCACGCGCATGGACGTGCCGTACTACACCGTGAATTACGACTTCAGGCTGCGGCGGGCGTAGTCATGGCCGGCTTGCTGTCACGGGAGCGGATCGTGGCGGGGCCGGGATTCAACCGCTGGCTGGTGCCGCCGGCGGCGCTGGCCGTGCACCTGTGCATCGGCATGGCCTACGGCTTTTCGGTGTTCTGGCTGCCGCTGTCGAAGGCGGTGGGCGTGACGGCCGCCGTCGCGTGCCCGCAGGACATGGGTCTGTTCACGCAGCTGGTGAGCACCAGTTGCGACTGGCCGATCAAGCTGCTGAGCCTGACGTTCACGCTGTTCATTGCGGTGCTGGGCGTGGCGGCGGCGCTGTGGGGCGGCTGGCTGGAGCGTGCCGGTCCGCGCAAGGCCGGCGTGGTGGCGGCGATCTGCTGGAGCGGCGGCTTCTGTGTCTCGGCCATCGGTATCGCCATGCACCAGTTGTGGCTGATCTGGCTGGGTTCGGGCGTCATCGGCGGCATCGGTCTGGGCCTGGGGTACATCTCGCCGGTGTCGACCCTCATCAAGTGGTTCCCGGACCGGCGCGGCATGGCCACCGGCATGGCCATCATGGGTTTCGGTGGCGGAGCGATGATCGGTTCGCCGCTCGCGGACATGCTCATGAAGGCCTACGCCACGCCTGTTTCGCAGGGCGTGTGGCAGACCTTCCTGACGCTGGGGATCATTTACTTCGTATTCATGATGAGCGGCGCGCTCGGCTATCGGGTGCCGCACGAGGATTGGCGACCTCGCGGCTGGATGCCGCCGCCGGAGAAGGCCGGCATGGGCTTCGCCACGCGGCACAACGTGCACCTGGGCGTGGCCTGGCGCACACCGCAATTCTGGTTGCTGTGGGCCGTGCTGTGCCTGAACGTGACGGCCGGCATCGGCATCCTGGCCATGGCCTCGCCACTGCTGCAGGAAGTCTTCGCCGGCCGCCTGATCGGCGTGCAGGCCACCTTCACCGAGCTGAATCAGGGCCAGCTCGCGGCCATCGCCACGGTGGCCGCGGCATTCACCGGATTCCTGTCGCTGTTCAATATCCTGGGGCGGATCTTCTGGGCGTCGTTGTCGGACCATGTCGGCCGCAAGATCACCTATGCGCTGTTCTTCGTGCTGGGCATCGTGTTGTACGCGTCGATTCCGTGGCTGGCCAGGGCACAGGCACTGGGTCTGTTCGTGGCCTCGTTGTGCGTGATCGTGTCGATGTACGGCGGCGGATTCGCGGCCGTGCCGGCCTACCTGGCCGACCTGTTCGGCACGAAGATGGTGGGCGCGATTCACGGCCGGCTGCTCACTGCCTGGTCGGCGGCCGGCGTGCTCGGGCCGGTGCTGGTCAACTACATCCGCGACTACCAGATCCGGCATGGCATCGCGCGCGCCAGCGCCTACAACACCACCATGTACATCCTGGCGGGCCTGCTGGCCGTGGGTCTGATCTGCAACTGGCTGGTACGCCCGGTGCCGCAGAAGCACCACATGCCGGAGGCGGCCGTGCCGGCCTCATCAGCCCGGGGCGGCCAGCACGAGCCCGCAGCGGCCGTCGTGGCGGAGCTGGCGCAGGGCCGTCCATGGGTGGTGGCGCTGGCGTGGGCCGCCGTGTGGGTTCCGATCGGGTGGGGCGTGTGGATGACGCTGAGCAAGGCGGTGGTGCTGTTTCGATGAACAAGCCGGTAATCAAGCGGAGGCGATCAGCCATGGATAATCGCGTTGTCGGGGTTTGGGGTATTCGAGGCCGGATGGTGGTAGCGACCCTGCTGCTGCTGCCGGGCGCGGCGGCTTGCGCCGCGGGCATCGCCGGCCACGTACAGGACAATGCCGGCCATGCGCTGGCGCAGGTCATGGTCACGCTGACCCGCGGTGCCGGGCAGTCCGGTCCTGAGGCGATCACGGTGTTCACGGATGCCACGGGACACTTCGCGTTTCCCGACGGGATGCCAGGGGGCACCCTGACGCCGCGCCTGCTCGGTTACCGGCCCACCGGAGCGGCGCCGGCGGTGCGCGCAGGCAGCCGCGGTGTGCAGCTGGTGATGCATGCCGATGCGAACCAGGCCGGCATCGCCCCGGCTTCGGCCTGGCTGGCCCACGCCGATCCGCATGACAAGAGCCAGTTGGTCATGACCTGCGTGTCCTGTCATCAGTTTCCGGCGCCGGAAGTGCGTGCCTACGCCAGATTGATCGACGAGACGCCGCATACCGATGCCGCGGATGCGCGTCGCCAGAGCTGGCAGGCAATCGTCAAGTACATGAACTACATCTCGGCATGGGAGTTTGGCCGCGGCGGCGACAATGTCACGCCGGATCCGCAGCGCGAGTATTCCGGCGGCGACGCCGGACCGACCGGCATCCTGATTGCGAAAAACCTGGTTGGTCCGATGCAGCAGATAAAGGGCTACCGGTACGGCGCGCCGTTGCTGACCAATGCGCGCACGGTGATTCGCGAGTACCAGGTGCCCATGCCCAACGCGGTGCGCGAGGCGGTCACCCTCGACGACCCGGGCAAGCTGTGGCTGGCCGACGTGAGCTCGAACCGCATCATCCGCGTTGATGCGCACAGCGGCGCAATGCGCGACTTCACCGTACCGCTGGAGCGGCCGATGGGCCCGCACACGCTGGTGCGCGGCGCCGATGGCGCCCTGTGGGCAACCTCGTTCTTCCACGGTACCGTGGCGCGGCTGGATCCGGCGCACGCGCATTGGCAGGTGTGGACACTGGCGCCGCGCGACGGCAAGCCGCCCGGTGTGCATGACCTGTCATTCGGCTCCGACCAGAACCTGCTCACCGACAAGGCGGGCCTGGTGTGGTTCTCGGACATCGGCAACAACGGTGTCGGCTGGCTCGATCCGGAGACGGGCAAGAGTGGCGGCTACGCGATTCCGCCGGTGGCAGGGCGCGTGGGCAACGAGCAGCCCTATGGCCTGGTCATGACGTCGGATCGAACTCACATCTGGTACTGCCAGCTTCGCATCGGCGCGTTCGGCAGTTTCAACGTGCAGACGCGCAGGTTCGAAACGGCTTATCAGTTTCCGGACGTGAACTCCGGGCCGCGCCGCATGACCATCTCCGACCGGGACGTGCTGTATCTGGCACTGTACGGCACCGGGCAGCTGGCCGAGTACGACACCCGAACGCACCGCATGCTCGGCGTGTATGACCTGCCGGATCGGGCCAGCGCGCCGTACTCGGTAACCTGGGACCCGAAGCGCAAGGTGGTGTGGGTGGCCACCTCCAACGCCAACCTGCTGTACCGCTTCGATCCGCGCGACAAGTCCTTCGCGGTGCTGCCATTGCCGCGCGAAGGGGCATTCCTGCGCATGGTGCAGGTAGACGAACACACGGGTGACCTGACCACCGCCTACGGCAACATCGTCGAATTCGTGCATGGTCCGCGCATGGCTGCGCAGATTCATGTCGGCGATGATGTCCAGGGAGATGCGCGATGAATCCCGCGATGGTGAAAGGGGTCGCGACCGCTGCCCTGGCGGTGCTGATCGCCGCGACGGCATCAGTGCCGGTGCGCGCCGCGGACGTTCCGGCACTGCTGGTCAAGCGGCGCTGCAATGCCTGTCATGACGTCAGCAAGGCGCTGATCGGCCCGCCGTTCAGTGCCGTCGCGGTCCGGTATCGTGGCGCCAAGGACGAGCAGGTCCAGGCCCTGGCGCGCAAGGTCGTGACGGGCGGGGGCGGCGCCTGGGGCGTGGTGCCGATGGTGCCGAACGAGCACGTGCCGCCGGAGGAGGCGCGCGCGATGGTCACGTGGATTCTGGCATTGCCGGCACCCTGAGCGGCCGGGCCGGGATCAACCAAACAGGGAGGCTCACCAACCATGAAGAAGTTTCTGGCTGCGATTTGGCTGCTCGCATCGGTCACGGCGCATGCGGCGTCGCCGACGCGGCTGCTGTGGGGCGATACCCACCTGCATACCTCGCATTCCACCGACGCCTATGCATCGGGCAATCTGACGGTGGATCCGGAGGGCGCGTTCCGGTTCGCACGCGGGCTGCCGATCATGCATCCCACGCTGCACTCCAAAGTGCAGATCGCGCGGCCGCTGGATTTCCTGGTGGTGGCCGACCACTCGGATTTCCTGGGCATCCAGGTGTACCTGCAGAAGGACGATCCGCGGCTCACCGCCACCACGCGCGGCCGCCGCCTGCGCGAGCTCACCATGCAGAATCCGGGTGCGGTATTCCGCATGATCTTCGGGCGCAATCCGGAGTTCAGCAAGGAACAGCTGATGGAGACCTACAAGCCCATCATGATGCAGCCGTGGCTGGACGAGATCGACGCCGCCGAGCGCAACAACCAGCCGGGTGTGTTCACCGCCTTTGCCGGATGGGAATGGTCGGCACAGCCGGACGGGCGCAATCTGCACCGCGTCGTGTTCACCGCGGCCCCGGCCGCGAAGCTGCGCCGGTTCTTTCCCTACAGCAATCTGGACAGCCAGCGTCCGGAGGATCTGTGGGCATGGCTGGACAAGACGTCGCGCGACATCGGCGCGGACTTCATCGCCATTCCGCACAACTCCAACATGTCCGCCGGGCTGATGTTCGATCGCGTGGACAGCCAGGGTCGGCCGTTCACGGCCGAATACGCACGCACCCGAGCGCGCTGGGAGCCGGTGATGGAGGTCTCGCAGGTCAAAGGCACCTCGGAGGTCAATCCGGAACTGGCGCCCAACGACGAGTTCGCCGAGTTCGAGATTTACCGGCGCCTGTTCTTCGCGCAGCGCCCCAAGGCCCTGCCGGGCGACTACGCGCGCAGTGCCCTGCTCACGGGCCTGGAACTGCAGCAGCAGATCGGCGTGAATCCGTACAAGTTGGGCATGATCGGCTCCTCCGATATCCACACCGGCATGTCCACCACTGAGGAGAGTTCGTTCGGCGGCGCAGTGGCGCGCGATGCGCGGCTCGAGGACCGGCAGGCGGCGCCGCGCAACCGGCCGCCCGATCAGGGCGCCTCGCTGGCGGCATGGGAGCTGTCGGCCGCGGGTCTTGCCGGTGTATGGGCGCATGCCAACACCCGCGAGGACATCGCGGCGGCATTCAAACGCAAGGAGGTCTATGCCACCTCCGGCACGCGCATCCAGTTGCGGGTGTTCGGCGGGTTTGCGTTCAAGCCGGCGCAGGCCGGGGCGCTGGATGTGTCCGAGCCGGGTTATCGCTACGGCG
The DNA here is from genome assembly GCA_963812195.1 of uncultured Gammaproteobacteria bacterium. Classification (GTDB taxonomy): domain Bacteria; phylum Pseudomonadota; class Gammaproteobacteria; order Steroidobacterales; family Steroidobacteraceae; genus ZC4RG30. The sequence continues at coordinate 24,449 of CAWEUI010000001.1, read as the reverse complement.
TGCCCATGGGCGCGGATCTGAGCAACGCCCCGCGCGGCAAGCCGGTGGAGCTGCTCATACGTGCCGTGCGTGATCCGGACGGCGCCAATCTGGACCGTATCCAGGTCATCAAGGGCTGGCTGGACCAGGCAGGCAAGTCCCACCAGAAGGTGTTCGACGTCGCATGGTCCGGGAAGCGCAAGATCGGCGCGGATGGCAAATTGCCGCCGGTGGGCAATACGGTGGATCCGGCCACGGCGCGTTACACCAACAGCATTGGTGCCGCGCAACTGGCCACGGTATGGCGCGATCCCGGATTCGATCCGTCGCAGGAGGCGTTCTACTACGTGCGCGTGCTGGAGATTCCGACGCCACGGCATCAGGTGTATGACGCGGTGGCGCTGAACATGGACGCGGCCGAAACCGGACAGCCGCTGTGGATCCAGGAACGCGCCTGGTCCTCGCCGATCTGGTACACGCCGGACGCCCACGGGTTGCAGCGCCACTGACGGGCCGCTCCGGTCGGCGTGGCGCAGCCGGTGATCAGTGGCGCGAGGGCGCGGCGCTCAATGTGCGGCAGATCGCCGAACTGCCGGCCGGCTGATGCCGCGGCACCCCGGATGAAAGCCCGAGGAAGGCGGCAAGTTCGACATTGACGGCATCTTGTCGGCCCACCAGCAGGTGGCCTCCGCTCGGATAGCCGATGAAGCGCGACTGCGCAATCTGCTGCGTCGTGTAACGCGCCCGCTCATAGGTACCGCGCGGATCATCGGCGGCGCCGATGGCCAGTACCGGGCAGGTGATGCGTTCGAGCTCGTAGCGCTGCATGCGCGCGGTCTGCGCAGCGTCGAACAGCAGGCCCGGACGCCGCGCACCCACCGGTAGGGCGCCACGCAGCAGCGCGCCCACGCGCGCCCGTTCGCGCGCGCTGGCCAGCGCGATCAGTTCGGGCGCCGTACCCAGTGTGTTGCGCGTCACCATGCCGAATCCGGTGCGGGGCAGCGTCCATGCCAGCAGATCCGAGCGCAGGACCGCGTCGAGCAACCACCGCGTGCCGCGCGGGATGCGCACGGGTGGCTTGTCGTGCAGGCGGGGGGCAAAGACGGCCGGCACCACCAGTGCCAGGCGCGTGACGCGCCCTGGATGGCGGATTGCCAGCTGCAAAGCAGACAGGGCGCCCGCGGATACGGCGACCACCGCGGCGCGCGGGATACCCAGCGCCTCGAGCAGGGCGGCATGCGCGTCGGCCTGGGTCTGTGCGCAGGCGTGCGCAGGCAGCGGCGTGCGCAGATAGCCGAAGCGCGACATGGCGATGATCCGGTAGCCGCGTTGCGCCAGCGGTGCGCCCAGCAGCAGGCCCTGGTCGAAGCCGCCGCCGGCGCCGTGCACGAACAGCACGGGTGGACCGTGGCCCACGGTGGCGAATTCGATCGGCCCGCAGCTGGTGTCGAGCAGATTGCCGGTGGCTACCCGCGCGCGTGCGCGGGCAAGGTCACCGCGATAGCGGCGGGCCATTGCGCGCCATGCTGCGGTTGCTGACAACGGCGAACCTCCTGCGCGAATCAGCGCGGATACGCGTATGACCGGCACCCGGCTGCGGCGTTCGCGCCGACGCATTACCCGCGCGTTACAGCTCATTCATCGGGCGGCTCGAGTCTGAGCAGGTCCTCGGGCGTGTCGATGTCGATGGCCGCGTTCGACATGGGAACTCGCAATACACGGTCGGCCAGCTGCGAGAGGACGGCGCGCGCGCCGGTGTCGCCGCGCAACGCGAGCAGCGCGGCAAAGGCGTGGCGGGGAAACACGGCGGGTACGCCGGTATGGCCGTCGTAACTGGCGGCGATCACCGAGTCGGGCTGGCCTCGCCAGGCGCCGGCCAGGCGCCGCAGATCGAAGGTGCTGATCGCGGCCTGATCGGCGAGGGTCACCAGTACGGCCTCGGTGCTGCCCGGCAGGTTGGCGACGCCCAGCCGCAATGAGCTGGCCAGACCCTCCTCCCAGTGGCGATTGATCAATACGGTGGCCGAACTGTGGCGCAGCAGCGGTGTGAGTTCGGCGGCGTGGGCGCCCAGCACCACGGTTACCGCGTGCCCGGCCACCTGTGTGGCCCGGGAGACCGCCCGTTGCAGCAGCGCTTCGCCGCCGACGCGCACCAGCTGCTTGGGCGAGCCGAAGCGCCTCGCCGCGCCGGCGGCAAGCACCAGTACGTGGGGTGTGGCCTCCTGGGTCATGGGAGATTCACAAATGCGCCGGAGCTTGCTTGCATGGGTGCGCGGCGACCTTTAGAGTTCGCGGGTTTTTTCCCATTAAACAACAACTTCAGCCACGAAATCGATGCCAACTGCCGCAGCTCCAGCCTGGGTCGTCCACAAGTTCGGGGGCACCAGCGTGTACGACGCCCAGTGCTTTGCCAAAGTGGCCGACATCATCGAGGCGCAGCCCGATGCGCGGCTGGCCGTGGTGCTGTCCGCCGCCAAGGGGGTGACGGACGAGCTGCTGGGCCTGGTGGGGCTGGCCGAACGGCAGGATCCGTCGGTCGCGGCCCGCCTGGCTGCCCTGCGCGAGCGGCATCAGATCATTGCCGAGACGCTGCTGGGGCAGGCCAGGGCGGCCGAGTGGCTGGCACGCTTCGATCAGGACTGCGTGGATCTGGAAGGTGTGCTGCATACCACCAGCCTGATGCGTTCGGCCGAGCGCAATGTGCGCGACATGGTGGCCGGTTACGGCGAGCTGTGGTCAACCACGCTGTTCACCGCATACCTGGACGTACGTCGCGACGGCGGGACGCCGGTGCGCTGGCTCGACGCCCGTGACGTGATCGTGGCCGACTGGGACCAGCTCGGGCCAGTGGTGGATTGGGAAGCCTCGCGCGCCCGCCTGACCCAGAGCGCGGCGGCGCAGTTTCGCGGCACGCTGGTGATTCCCGGCTTCGTGGCCCGCACCCCGCAGGGCGTGCAGACGACACTGGGGCGCAACGGCAGTGATTTCTCGGCGTCGATCTTCGGCGCATTGCTGGATGCGGCCGAGATCCACATCTGGACCGACGTGGACGGTGTGTTGTCGGCCGATCCGCGGCGCGTGCCCAATGCCCGCGTCATCGATCAGCTCTCCTACAGCGAGGCGATGGAGCTGGCGTACTTCGGCGCCAAGGTCATTCACCCGCAGACCATGGCGCCGGCCATCGGCCGTGCCATTCCGATCTGGATCCGCAATACCTTTGCTCCGGCGCGGCCCTGCACCCTGATCTGCGCGCATCCGTCCTCGGAATTGCCGGTCAAAGGCATCACCACCATCGAGGACGTGGCGCTGGTGAACATCGAAGGTGCCGGCATGATCGGCGTGCCGGGTACCGCGCATCGCCTGTTCGGCGCACTGCGCGAGGAAGGCATCTCGGTGATCCTCATTTCCCAGGGCAGCTCCGAGCATTCCATCTGCTGCGCGATACCGGCGGTCCAGGCGGCGCGCGCCGAGCGGGTGGTTCGCGCGGCATTCGACCGCGAACTCGCCGAAGGCCAGATACAGAGCGTGGAGGCCACCAACGGGCTGACCATCCTGGCGGTGGTGGGCGACGGCATGGCCGGCACCCCGGGCGTATCGGCCAAGGTCTTCGACGCGCTGGGCAAGGCCGCAGTAAACGTGCGCGCCATTGCCCAGGGCGCCTCCGAGCGCAACATTTCCGTGGTGGTGGAGGCCAGACAGGCCACGCGCGCACTGCGCGCCACGCATGCCAGCTTCTACCTCTCGCCCAACACCATGTCGATCGGCGTGATCGGGCCGGGCACCGTGGGGCGCGTGCTGCTGGACCAGCTTGCTTCGCAACAGGCCCGTCTGGCGCGCGAGTTCAAGCTGGACCTGCGCGTGCGCGGCATCATGGCCACGCGCGGCATGCTGCTGTCCGACCGTGGCGTGGAGCTGGCGCAGTGGCGCGAGCAGTTCGACACCGGGCGGCGGACGGTCGACATGGACCGCTTCATCGAGCACGTGCAGGTCGACTATCTGCCGCACACCGTGATCATCGACTGCACCGCCGATGAGTCGGTGGCCATGCACTATCGGGAATGGCTGGCCGCGGGCATCCACGTGGTCACCCCCAACAAGAAGGCCAACAGCGCGGCCATGGAGTACTACGAATCGCTGAAGGCGGCGCGCCGCGCCGGCGGTTCCCACTACTTCTATGAGGGCACCGTGGGTGCCGGCCTGCCGGTGATCCAGACGTTGCGCGATCTGCGCGAGACCGGTGACGTGATCAACAGCATCGAGGGGATCTTCTCCGGAACGCTGGCCTACCTGTTCAACGTCTACGATGGATCGGTGCCGTTCTCGGCCATCGTGCGCGAGGCCAAGCAGCGCGGCTACACCGAGCCCGATCCGCGCGATGACCTCTCAGGCACCGACGTGGCGCGCAAGCTCATCATTCTGGCGCGCGAGATGGGCCTGCGGCTCGAGCTGTCGGATGTGCGGGTGGAGAGCCTCGTGCCGCGTGATCTGGCCGCCGGCTCGATCGAGGAATTCCTGGACGGCCTGACGCGTTACGATGCGGCCATGCTGCAGCGTTACCAGCAGGCGAAGGCAGCTGGCAAGGTACTGCGATTCGTGGGACGCATCTCCGAAGAGGGTGAGGCCACGGTCGGGGTCGCCGAGCTCGATGCGAAGCATGCCTTTGCCAATATCGCGCTCACCGACAACGTGGTGCGCTTTGCCACCGCCCGCTACAACAACAATCCGCTGATCGTGCAGGGCCCGGGAGCCGGGCCGGAAGTGACCGCGGGCGGAGTGTTTGCCGACCTGCTGCGCCTTTCCGCCTACCTTGGAGCGCACCTGTGAGCATCACCCGCGTCACGGCGTTTGCCCCGGGCTCGGTGGCCAATGTGGCCATCGGCTTCGACATCCTGGGCTTTTCCGTGGATGCCCTCGGCGACAGGGTGACCCTGGTGCGGCGCGAGGAGCCCGGCGTCACGATCCGGGCCATCACCGGCGTGGTGGATGACCTGCCGCTGCAGGCCGATCGCAATACCGCCGGGCAGGCTTTGCTGGCGCTGATCGAATCGCGCGAACTGAAATTCGGCTTCGACGTGTGGATCCAGAAGGGCATTCCGCTGTCCTCCGGGCTGGGCGGTTCGGCCGCCTCGGCCGTGGCGGCGGTGGTCGCGGCCAATGCCATGCTGGATGATCCGCTGACCCGGATCGAGCAGTTGACGGTGGCGATGGAGGGCGAGGCGGTGGCCAGCGGCTCGCGCCACGCGGACAACATTTCCCCGTCACTGTTCGGTGGCCTGGTGCTGACGGTCGGCATCGACGAGCCGCGCGTGAAGCAGATTCCCGTGCCGGAACAGATCCACGCGGTCATCGTGCACCCGCACCTGCAGGTGTCGACCAAGCAGGCACGTGCCATCCTGTCGGGCACGGTGCAGATGTCGGACTTCGTATGGCAGACGGCGAACCTGGCCGGCTTCATTTCCGGCTGCTACACGAACGATCTGGACCTGATCAAGGCCTCGCTGGAGGACGTGATCATCGAGAAGCAGCGCAAGGTACTGATTCCGGGCTTCGCCGAGGTGCGTGCGGCGGCGATGCAGGAACACGCGCTGGGCTGCTCGATCTCGGGCGCCGGGCCGACGGTGTTCGCCTTGTGCATGGAAACCAATGCCAGGGCAGTACGCAAGGCCATGGTGCAGGCGTTCGCCAGCCAGGGTATCGAGGCGGACAAGTGGATCGTGCCGGTGCAGTCCGGCGGTGCCCACGTGGTGAGCAGCGAATGAGGTTCGCCAGCACGCGGGGCGAGGCCGCGCCGGTAGCGTTCAGTGAAGCGCTGCTGCAGGGGCTGGCGCCGGATGGTGGTCTGTACATACCGGAAGACTGGCCCCGCCTGAATTCGCTGCAGCTGACACCGCTGCCGAAGCTTGGCGCCGCGCTGATCGGAAAGTTTGCGGCAGGCGACGCGCTGGCTCCGGCCGTGCAGGCCATCGCCGAAGAAGCCTTCAATTTTCCGGCGCCCATGCAACCGGTGGGCGATTCGGGGCGGCTGGACGTGCTGGAGCTGTTCCACGGACCCACAGGCGCCTTCAAGGACTTTGGCGCGCGCTTCCTGGCGGCGAGCCTGGCGCGCATTCCACGGCCTGCCGGGCGGCCGCTGCGCATTCTGGTGGCCACCTCGGGCGATACCGGGGGCGCGGTCGCGGCGGCGTTTCACCGTCGCCCGGGCATGGAAGTGGTCGTGCTGTTCCCGAAGGGACTGGTTTCGCCAGCCCAGCAGCAGCAACTGACCTGCTGGGACGGCAACGTCACCAGCCTCGCCGTGCGCGGTTCGTTCGACGACTGTCAGCGTCTGGTGAAGGAGGCTTTCCTGGACCCCGGGCTGCGCGAGCGGGTGGAGATGTCGTCGGCCAACAGCATCAACCTGGGCCGCCTGTTGCCGCAGGTCGTCTACTACGCGATCAGCAGCCTGGCGATGAAGCTGCGCACGGGCAGCAAGGCTTCCTACATCGTGCCCAGCGGCAACCTTGGCAATGCCGCGGCATGCATCTGGGCGCGGCGCATGGGGCTGCCCATCGACCGCATCGTGCTGGCGCACAATGCCAATCGCACCGTGCCGGAGTTCATCGAGACCGGCGTATTGAAACCCCGTCCCAGCATCCCGACGCTGGCCTCGGCGATGGATGTCGGCAATCCCAGCAATCTGGAGCGGCTGGTCAAGCTGTTTCCCGGCAATGCGCTGGCCGGCCAGGTCAGCGCCTGGTCGATCGACGACGAGGACATCAGGCTGCGTATCCGCGCCGATCACCTGGCCTATGGGCGCATCTGGTGCCCGCATACGGCCACTGCGGCGGAGGTATACGCGCGGCTGCCGGAGCAGGAGCGTGCCCAGCGCCAGTGGGTACTGGTTGCAACGGCCCATCCTGCCAAGTTCCGCGAGATAGTCGAACCGCTGGTGGGCAAGGTGCCGGTGCCCGACAATCTGCGCGCGCTGTACGATCTGCCTTCCAGATTCACCGAGATAGATCCCACGTTGGACGCGTTGCGTCGTGCAACCGACAATTGAACAGTCCCTGCGAGAGGCTGGATACGCCGCAGAACCGGCTGATCCTCTGGGCTGTGCTGGGTGCGATGGCCATCGCCTGCCTGCTTTACCTGTTGCGGGTGGTGCGCCGCCGCAGCGTGGCACGGCGACTGCACCTGGGCATCATCGCGGCCAGCATCGATCATCTGCGAAACGTACTGGTGCCGGATGGCATGGGTGGCAGCCTGCATGCGGACTACCTGCTGCTCACCTCGCGCGGCGTCGTGGTGCTCGATCTGCGCGACATTCGCGGCAATATCTTCGGCGGCGACCAGATGACGCAGTGGACGGTGATGGACGGTCCGCGCCGCTCAACGTTCCAGAATCCACAGCATGCGCTGTATGACCGTGTGGCGGCGGTGCGTGCCCTGGCCGGCGAACTGGCCGTGGAAGGGCGGGTGCTGTTCACGCGGCGGGCCATGTTTCCCAAGGGTCTGCCGCGCTGGACCCTGATGGCGGATTCGTTGCGCGCCGAGTTCCCGCCGGTGGAATCCGACGCCGCGCGGGTACTGGTCGAGCACTACCGCGGGGACTGGGAGGCGCTGGGTGCGGCGGTGGCGCCGAGCCAGCTGCGCCGGCATCGCGGGTTCCTCGCCGAGGTGTTCAACGAACGCTACTGATCTGCCAGACCAAAGAACTGCACCGTGGCGGCGGTGCAGTCGGCTGCGAGCTGCCCGGCGGATTGCCCGCGCGCACGGGCGATGGTTGCCGCGACCTCCGGCAGGAATGCCGGCTCGTTGCGTCGTGTCGGAGGATGTGGCCTGAGGCTGCGCGGCAGCAGATAGGGTGCGTCGGTTTCGATCATCAGACGTCCGGCGCGAATCAGCGGCATCAGCGGTATCAGGTGGTGCCCGCGTCTCTCATCGCAGATCCAGCCGGTAATGCCGATCGCCAGATCCAGTGCCAGACAGTCCTCCAGTTCGGCCCGCTGCCCGGTGAAACAGTGCGCGACGGCATCCTTCAGGCGTGGACGGTAGTCACGCAGCACGGCGATGAAGTCGGCGTGCGCGTCGCGCTGGTGCAGGAAGACCGGCAGCTGCAATTCGACGGCCATTTCCAGTTGCCCCGCGAATGCCTTCAGCTGCGCCTCGCGGGGCGAGAAGTTGCGGTAGTAGTCCAGGCCGCACTCGCCGATGGCCACGATGCCCGGACGTTGCGCGAGCGTGCGCAGTGATTCTCGCGCAGCCGCGTCGAAATCGGAGGCGTGATGCGGGTGCAGGCCCGCCGTGGCGTACAGCCGGTCCGGGTACTGCGCGCGCAGCGACAGCGCCGCGTCGGTGGCGGCCACGCTGGTTCCGGTGACGATCATCCGGTGCACGCCGGCGCGCGCGGCGCGATGCAGTACGTCGGGCAGGTCGTGGGTGAAGCTCTCGTGCGTGAGATTGACGCCGATGTCGATCAGATCCATTCAGCCAAGCGCCTCGCACAATGCGTCCACGTCGGCCTCGTGCTGGTCCCAGGAAACAACGAAGCGCGCCGTTTCGCCGGATGGCGGATCCCAGTCATGGAAGCCGAAACCGCGCTTGCGCAGGGCTTCGCGCTCGCCGGGCGCAAAGCCGAGGAAGACCATGTTGGCATGCACCGGGTACAACACACGGCTGCCGGCGGCATTGGCGATGCGCGCTGCCAGCGCGTTGGCGCGCGCTGCGTTGACCAGGAAGAATTCGCCCTCCAGGCAGGCCAGCAGCTGCGCCGAGAGGTAGCGCATCTTGGAAAACAGGTGGGCGGCGCGCTTGCGACGCAGTTCGAAATCCCGGGCCAGGGCGGCGTCGAAGAACACCACGGCTTCGGCGCCCAGCGCGCCGTTCTTCGTGGCGCCGAAGGACAGAACATCGACACCGGCCCGCCAGGTGATATCGGCAGGCCTGACGCCGAGACTCACCAGGGCATTGGCGAAGCGGGCGCCATCCATGTGCAGGCGCAGTCCGTGCTGCCGGCACACCGCGGAAATAGCCGCCACCTGCGAGGGCTGGTAAACCGTGCCGCATTCGCTGGCCTGGGTAATGCTGACGCAGGCCGGCTGCACGCTGTGGACGGAGACCGTCTGGCCGGCCAGCGCCTGCGCGAGCACGTCGGCTTCGAGCAGGCCGTGTGGCGAGGCCAGCGCAGTGAGTCGCGCGCCGGCGCTCTGCAGCTCCATTGCGCCGCATTCGTCGTGCAGCACGTGGGAATTCTGGCTGCAGAACACCTGCCCCCAGGCAGGCGTGAGTGTTGCCAGCGCCAACGCATTGGCCGCGGTGCCGGTGGCGACGGGAAACGCGCGCACCGGATGATCGAACCAGCGGCTGAAAGCCGCGTCGATCCGGGTGCTCCATGGGTCCGCGCCGTAGGCGGGCGCCCAGCCCTGGTTGGCCGCGCCGATGGCCGCGAGCACCTCAGGCGTCGCTGCGGCCGTGTTGTCGCTGTAGAAGTTCATCTATCATCGCCCGGTGACTCTGGATGTGATTCTACCGGCTTCGGCCACGCAAGCCGCGCAGTTGGCGTTGTGGCAGGAGTCCGCCTCGGCCGGACCCTTGGTGCACGTCCGGCACAGCCGGCGGGCCCGGCGCATTGCCGTGCGGATCGCCTCTGCGGGGCGGGTTGAACTGGTGGTGCCGCGCGGGGTTTCCGAGCGGCGTGCCTGGGCCTTCTACGAAAGCCGGGCGGACTGGGTACGCGAGCATCTGGCAATGCGCCGCAGATTGGCGCCGCCGGAGCAGGAGTTCCCGCCGCGGCGCCTGTACCTGCCGCTGCTGGACGAAACCTGGCGGCTGTTTCGCGCCGGGGGGGCCGGCCGGCCGCGGATCGTGCAGACCGGTGCAGTGCTCGAACTGCGGGGCGTGGGTGAGCCGGAGGCCTTCCGGCGTTGCCTGGTGGTGTGGTTGCGCCGGCGTGCGCTCACGGCGCTGGCGCCCCGCCTGCTGGCCGAAGCCCGGCGCCACGGTTTCCACTACAGCAGGATGCGGGTGGCCAATCAGCGCAGCCGCTGGGGCAGTTGCTCGGCGCAGGGTCTGATCTCGCTGAACCTGGCCCTGCTGTTCCAGCCCGAACGGGTGGTGCGCTACCTGCTGTGCCATGAGCTGGCCCACACGCGCCACATGGATCACTCGGAGCGTTTCTGGGCCTGCGTGGCGGCGTGTGAACCACGCTGGCGGGAGCTGGACCGGGCTCTTTCCCGGGGCTGGCGCCACGTGCCGGCCTGGGTCGGCGGCCTGTCATGAGCAAGGAGCCGCTGCCGCCCGGTACGCGCGTGGATCTGAGCGACGAAGCGGTGCACTGGGATCTTGGCACCTCGCAGTCCTACGGCGACTATCTGCAGCTCACGCAGCTGTTGTCCGCCCAGCGCACGATCTCCGATGCGCACGACGAGACCATGTTCATCATCGTGCATCACGTGTCGGAGCTGTGGATCAAGCTGTTCCTGCACGAGCTGGCTTTCGTGCGTCGCTGCGTGGTGCGCGACGACCTGGATCCATCGTTCAAGGCCCTGCAGCGCATCGGCAAGGTCCAGACGCAGCTGTTTGGTGTCTGGGAGGTGCTGGCCACGATGACTCCGGCCGACTACATGACCTTCCGCAATCTGCTGGGGCGCTCCTCGGGCTTCCAGTCGGTCCAGTACCGGCTGCTGGAGTTCGCGCTGGGCAACAAGAATGCCGACATGATCCGGGTGCATGGACGCAATTCCGATGACTTCGGCCGCCTGCAGCGTGCGCTCGTCGAGCCCAGCCTGTACGACGAAGTGCTGCGGCTGTTGTCGCGCCGGGGTTACGGGATACCCGAGGAAATGCTGAGCCGGGACTTCTCGCAAAGCTACGTTCCCAGCAAGGCGGTCACCGGCGCATGGCTGGGCGTGTATCACAATGCGGAGAAGGACTGGGATCTGTACGAACTTGCCGAAGGGCTGGTGGATCTGGATCACCGGTTCCAGGTGTGGCGCTTCCAGCACATGAAGACCGTGGAGCGCATCATCGGCGCCAAGCGCGGCACCGGCGGCACCAGCGGCGTGCCCTACCTGGCCAAGGCGCTGGAACTCAGGTTCTTTCCGGAGCTCTGGCAGGCCAGAACTTCCCTTTGAGGCGAAACGCCATCAGCGCCGCGAAGATTGCCACGTACAGTAGCGGCTCGCGGATGTCCTTCTTCACCTGCCACCAGAAGTGCCACAGGCCGAGTACGGCGATCAGGTAGATCAGCTTGTGCAGTTTCGTCCAGCGGCGGCCGAGCCGGCGCATCATGCCGTTGGTGGAAGTCACCGCAAGGGGAATCAGCAGCACAAGGCCCAGCATGCCGATGGTGATGTAGGGGCGCTTGATGATGTCCGCGCCGATGCGGTGCAGGTTCAGTTCCTGATCGAGCCAGGCGTAGACCGTGAAATGGGCCAGCACGTAGAAGAATGCAAACAGGCCGAGCATGCGCCGCAGCCGTACCAGGCTGTTCCAGCCGGTGAGCTTGCGCAGCGGCGTCACGGCCAGCGTGATCAGCAGCAGCCGCAGCGCGGTCAGGCCGCAGGCGTGGATCAGCCGGTTGGTCGGGTCGGCACCCAGGTCCATGCCGCCCGCGGGAACCTTGCCCAGCGCGGCCAGGACGCCCCACAGCATCCACACGGCCGGCGCCGCGCAGGCGGCAAAGACCAGTGGCTTGTAGATGAAGCGGTACTGCGCGGCGATCTTCAATCAGTACAGGCGCTTCGGGTCCATGCCCTTGTAAAGGGCCGCCACCTGGTCGGCGTAGCCGTTGAAGGGCAGGGTGGCGATGCGGTGACCGAACAGGGAATTGCCGCCGATGCGCCGCTCGGTGGCCTGGCTCCAGCGCGGATGATCCACCTTGGGATTCACGTTGGCGTAGAAGCCATACTCGTTCGGCGCAGCTTCCTGCCAGCTGTTGAGCGGCTGCTTCTCGGTAAAGCGGATGCGCACGATCGCCTTGATGCCCTTGAAGCCGTACTTCCACGGCACCACCAGACGCAGCGGCGCGCCGTTCTGGTTGGGCAGGGACTTGCCGTACACCCCGACCGCGATGAGCGACAGCGGGTGCATGGCTTCATCCATGCGCAGGCCTTCCACATACGGCCAGTTGAGCACCCGGTAGCTCTGGCCGGGCATGCGCTTGGGGTCGTACAGCGTGGTGAATTCCACGTACTTCGCCCTGGACGTGGGCTTGAAGCGCGCCAGGATATCGGCCAGCGGGATGCCGTCCCACGGGACCACCATGGACCACGCCTCGACGCAGCGCAGCCGGTAGACGCGCTCCTGCAGCGGATGTGGCTTGAGGATGTCTTCCAGCGCGAACTTTCCCTTGACCTCGGCCTCGCCATCCACCGTGACGCTCCACGGGCTGGGCTGGAAGTCCTGCGCGTTCTCGACCGGGTCGCTCTTGCCCGTTCCGAACTCGTAGTAATTGTTGTAGGTGGTGATGTCCTGGTAGCTGTTCGGCTCTTCGTTAACCGACATCGCCTTGTTGCGTGGCGCGTTGAGCGTGGCCAGCGTGCGGCCTGGTTTGGCCAAGGCCGCGGGCGCCAATGCGGCCAGCCCTGCTCCGCCGAGGCCGGCCAGCAGCTGGCGGCGATCCAGGTAGACCCTCTCGGGGGTGATTTGCGAGGGCAGGATGCGATGCGCGCGATTCTTCATGCTGGGCTCCATGCCAGGGCTTGCTGTGCCTGACCATCTTACGACCGTACGGGCCGTAATGTTACGCGCTCAGCGCCAGCGTACCAGCCTGATGGCCGGCATCTGCCGCGCAAGACGCGCTCGGAGCCTTCCGCGGGCGTTCACGTACACGGCCTGCTCGCACAGGCGCATGTGATCCAGATCAGCCGGGCTGTTGCCGTAGGCGATCACGGGCAATTGCGGATGCGCGGCGCGCAGGTCCGCCAGCACGCGCGCCTTCTCCTGACCGCGCCGGTTGGGTCCGGCCAGCCGGCCATCCAGCCGCGCGCCGTTCCAGCGGATCGCCGTGCAGATGCTCTGGTGCGCGCCCAGCAGCCGGGCGATTTCCGGTACGTACAGCTCCGGGCTCGCCGACAGCACGACCACCAGATCCCCGGCGGCGAGGTGGCCGCGCAATGCCGCCAGTGCGTCGGGGAATATGTACGCGGGCACGACCGTCTTGGCGAAGTCCCGTGCGAAGGCGCCAACTGCATCGCGCGGCAGTCCGGCGAACAGCCGGTGCAGGATCGCACCCTTCAACGCGCCGCGATCCAGCAGCCGCAGCAGGTAAGCGGCGAACACGAACGGCAGGATCAGCGCGCGCGGCCAGCGCGCCGGTCGACGCAGCAGCAGCCGCAGGACAAAGCCCCGTAAGGTATCCCCGCGCGTCAGCGTGCCGTCGAGGTCGAACAGCGCCAGGCGCCGCATCGCGAGGGCGGAATCAGGCGGCCTTGCCGGCTGCCGCAAGCTGGCGCAGTACGTAGTGCAGGATGCCGCCGTGACGGAAGTATTCGCGTTCCTTGGGCGTGTCGATACGCACGCGGGCCTCGAACGTGACGGGCTTGCCGCCGTCGTCCGGCGTCGCGGTCACGCTCACGGTCTTGCGCGCGGTGTCACTGCCGCCGGAGATCGCGAAACTTTCCTTGCCGGTGAGTCCCAGGCTCTGTGCGCTCTGACCGGCCGGGAACTGCAACGGCAGCACGCCCATGCCGATCAGGTTGGAGCGGTGGATGCGCTCGAAGCTCTCGGCAATGACGGCCTTCACGCCCAGCAGCATGGTGCCCTTGGCCGCCCAGTCGCGCGAGGAGCCGGAGCCGTACTCCTTGCCCGCCAGAATGATCAGCGGCGTGCCCTCGGCCTGGTATTTCATCGCGGCGTCGTAGATGGACATCTGCTCGCCGTCGGGAATGTGCACGGTGACGCCACCCTCGCTGCCGGGCAGCAGCAGATTGCGCAGCCGGATATTGGCGAACGTGCCGCGCATCATCACTTCGTGGTTGCCACGGCGCGAACCGTACGAATTGAAGTCAGTCGGCTGTACACCCTGTTCGACCAGATACTTCGCCGCCGGGCTGGTCCTGGCGATGTTGCCGGCCGGCGAGATGTGATCGGTGGTGATGGAATCGCCAAACAGGCCCAGCACCCGGGCGCCGCTGATGTCCCCCTTGGTGGCGGGCGTCATGGTCATGCCATCGAAGTAGGGCGGATTCTTCACGTAGGTGGACTTCGCGTCCCAGGAGTAGATCTTGCCGGCCGGCACCTTGATCGCCTTCCAGCGCTCGTCGCCCTCGAACACGTGTCCGTAGCTCTTCCTGAACATCGCCGAAGTGATGAACTTGCGCACGTCGTCGGCCACTTCCCTGGGGGCCGGCCAGATGTCCTTCAGGAATACCGGTTTGCCGTTCGTGCCGGTGCCCAGCGGTTCGTTGTTCAGGTCCATGTCCAGCGAGCCGGCCAGGGCATAGGCCACCACCAGCGGCGGCGAGGCCAGGTAGTTCTGCTTCACTTCCGGGTGCACGCGGCCGTCGAAATTGCGGTTGCCGGACAACACCGAGCAGCCAATGACGTCGCCGGCCTTGATGGCGGCGGAAATCTCCGGTTTGAGCGGTCCGGAATTGCCGATGCAGGTGGTGCAGCCGTAGCCGACCAGATTGAAGCCGATGCCGGCCAGTTCATCGAGCAGGCCGGCGGCGGTGAGGTAGTCCGTCACGACGCGCGAACCGGGCGCCAGCGAAGTCTTCACCCACGGTCGGGAGTTGAGCCCGGCCTTGCGCGCATTGCGGGCCAGCAGATCCGGCCGCGATCAATCACATAGGGGTTGGAAGTGTTGGTGCAGCTGGTGATGGCCGCGATCAGCACCGCGCCGTCCCGCACCTCGAAGGTCCTGCCGTCCACGGTGGCCGTGCCCTTGCCCGTGGCGCCGGGATTCTTCTGCGCGCGCTCGGCGGCCTGCCTGGCAAAGGCCTTCTGGTAGGCAGCCTTGGCGGTCCTCAGGGGGACGCGGTCCTGGGGTCGCGACGGGCCGGCCAGACTGGGTTCGACGGTGGAAAGGTCCAGCTCCAGCACGTCGGTGTAATCGGCCGGCTTCTGGCCGTTGACCCGCCACATGCCCTGGTGCTTCGCATAGGCCTCCACCAGTGCAATCTGCTCGTCCGGGCGGCCGGAGAGCTTCAGGTAGCGGATGGTTTCCTCGTCGATCGGGAAGATCGCGCAGGTGCTGCCGAACTCGGGCGACATGTTGCCGATGGTGGCGCGATCGGCCAGCGGCAGGTTGGCCAGGCCGTCGCCGAAGAACTCGACGAACTTCTCGACCACGCCCTTCTTGCGCAGCATTTCGGTCACGGTGAGTACCAGGTCCGTGGCGGTGGCGCCGGCCGGCAACTGTCCGGTGAGCCTGAAGCCGATGACCTGCGGAATCAGCATGGTTACCGGCTGGCCCAGCATTGCCGCTTCGGCCTCGATGCCGCCCACGCCCCAGCCCAGCACGCCAAGACCGTTGATCATGGTGGTGTGCGAATCGGTGCCGACCACCGTGTCGGGATAGGCCTCGGGTTTGGCGCCGTCCTTCGCGAACACCACTCGTCCGAGGTATTCCAGGTTCACCTGATGGACGATGCCGGTGTTGGGCGGCACCACCTTGAAGTTGTCGAAGGCGTTCTGGCCCCAGCGCAGGAACGAGTAGCGCTCCCCATTGCGCTCGAATTCGATGCGATTGTTGTCGGCCAGCGCCTGCGGTGTTCCGTACTCGTCCACCTGCACGGAATGGTCGATGACCAGTTCGGCCGGTGCCAGCGGGTTGACCCGCTCGGGGTTGCCGCCGAGGCGCGTGATCGCCTCGCGCATGGCGGCCAGGTCCACCACGCAGGGCACGCCGGTGAAGTCCTGCATGATCACGCGCGCCGGCGTGAAGGAAATCTCGTGCGACGGCGCCGCGTTCGCGTCCCAGTCGAGCAGGGCCTCGATGTCCTTGCGCGTGACGTTGACGCCATCCTCGAAGCGCAGCAGGTTCTCGAGCAGGATCTTCAGCGAATAGGGCAGGCGGGCGACCTTGTCCGGGGGCAGCGCCGCAAGACTCCAGATGGTATGGGCCTTGCCGTCTACATCGAGTTCCGTGCGCGCCTTGAAACTGTCGGTCATGTCCACCTCCGCATGAGGCGCGAGATTATATCGCGGTTTGCACGATCACCCCGCCGCCGAGGCAGCGCGTGTCCCGGTACAGCACGGCGGCCTGACCCGGTGTGACAGCGCGCTGCGGATGCAGCGGCTGGATGGCGACGCCTCCCTCCGCGGTCAATTCGGCGGCAGCCGGTTGGTCCGGCTGACGGTAGCGCAGCCGTACCGTGATGCCGCCATCCAGCGCGGGCGGATCCTCGCACAGCCAGTTCACTGCGCTGGTGGCGAGCCGCCGGCAGTACAGGGCCGGATGATCCTCGCCCTGTGCCACCACCAGCGTGTTGTCCCCGGGGCGCTTGCCTGTCACGTACCAGGGTTCGCCGCTTCCGCCACGCGTCCCGCCAATACCGATGCCGGCACGCTGGCCCAGCGTATAGAAGGGCAGGCCGACATGCTCGCCGAGCACCGCGCCCTCCGGCGTGCGGATCGGACCGGGCCGGTGCGGCACGTACTGTTCGAGAAATTCGCGAAACGGACGCTCGCCGATGAAGCAGATGCCGGTGCTGTCGCGCTTGGCCGCCACCGGCAGGCCGGCGCTGCGGGCGATCTGGCGTACTTCGTCCTTGTGCAGGGTGCCGAGCGGCATGAGCACGCGGCTCAAGCACTCGCGTCGCACGGCATGCAGGAAATACGACTGGTCCTTGCCGGGGTCCTCGCCCTTGTGCAGCTGCGGTCCGTCCGGACCCTGCTCGATACGCGCATAGTGACCGGTGGCAAGCCAGTCCGCGCCAAGTCGCCCGGCATGCCGCAGGCAATCGCCGAACTTGATCTCGCGGTTGCACAGCACGTCGGGGTTGGGCGTGAGTCCTGCGCTGTAGGCCGCCAGGAAGTCGGCGAAGACCTGCTTGCGGTACTGCTCGGTCAGATCCACCCGATGCAGGGCAATGCCCAGCTCGGCGGCGACCCGCCGCGCGTCCTGGAAGTCTTCGGCCGAGGTGCAGTAGCCC
The DNA here is from genome assembly GCA_963812195.1 of uncultured Gammaproteobacteria bacterium. Lineage (GTDB taxonomy): Bacteria > Pseudomonadota > Gammaproteobacteria > Steroidobacterales > Steroidobacteraceae > ZC4RG30. The sequence continues at coordinate 7,392 of CAWEUI010000001.1, read as the reverse complement.
TGCTCGTCCTCCTCCCAGTTGTGCATGAACAGTCCCTGCACCTCGTGGCCCGCGCGCTTGAGCAGCAGTGCGGCTACCGCCGAGTCCACGCCCCCGGACAGCGCGACGATGATGCGCCCGCCCATGTTCGCCTCAGGCGGTCACGGCGAGCGGTTGGGCGGTGAGGTAGTTCAGTGCCGAGAGCTCGTGGCGTTGGCCGGCCAGATAGTCGTCGATGCAGCGCATTACCAGTGGACTGCGCAATTTGCCCGGCTGCGCGAGCAGCTGCCCGCGCTCCAGCCAGTGGGCTGCGACGACCGGGTGGTCCAGCTCGCGATCCGGCTCGTGGCGGGTCGCCTCACCGGTGATCGCCACGCGCAGAATGGAATGGCCGGTCGCCGGATTGCGCCACAGGTATACACCCAGCAGTGCGCGCGGCACGATGTGCCAGGCCGTTTCCTCCAGTGTTTCGCGTACCGCCGCATCGATGAGGGATTCGCCGTCGTCCACGTGCCCGGCGGGCTGATTGAACAGCAGGGTGCCGCGGATGCGTTCCTCGACGATCAGGAAGCGGTTGTCCCGCTCGACGATGGCGGCGGCGGCGAGGTCAGGGCGCCAGATCATGGGCCCCAAGTATAAGGGGGGCGGTGCGCGAGGATCTTCAGTACCTGGGCACGCTGGCCAGCCACATCTCGTCGAACTCCTGCAGATACAGCCTGGCGATTGGCGGTTGATCGAAGCCGGCCACGCCTTCCCAGCTGGTGACCTGCGCGCGATACACGATGGCGCGCGTGTCGGCGATCAGCATGCCGCTGGTGCGGGCGGCAAACGCGGCGTTCACGGTACGGATCTCGATGTGGCCGGAGAGGCGCCGGCGCATCGCGGCCAGCTTGTGTGGTGAGCTGTAGGGCACCGGCCGATGCGTGAGCAGGCGGATCTTCGCGAAACTGTGCGAAAGCAGGAAGCGCTGCACCGCCTCCAGGAACGCCGGCTGCTCGTAGAGTTTGGGTTCCAGGTCCAGGCTGTAGATCGACAGCAGACGCTGCGCGCCCGCGACGGCGCGACGGCTGGCAGCGCGGACCTCTTCCAGCGTGGTGAGCACCTGCAGGGGTTCCCGCGCGGGCTGCTCGCCGCCGCGGCCCAGCACCGTAACTGGTGTCGAGCCGGCTGCCGGGGAACCTGCGAAGTAGTACTGGGGGCCTGCCATGGCACGCAGTCTAGGAAGGGCAAACGGGCACGGATTGTGGGGCGCGTCACGCTTTGCCTGCCATCGGCATTTGACTGAATCCGAACTGTGCGGCGTCTCCCAGAAATCCCGGCGTTATGTCACTTGCCGGTGTCCGCAGGAAGTCAGCGCCTGGCCAGTTTCCCGGCCAGGCCCAGGTAGGTGGCGGGCGTCAGCGCCAGCAGGGCCTTGCGACGCCGCGCCGGCAGCGGCAGGGACTGGACCAGTCGGGTCAGCGAGTCGCGCGTCAGCGGCTTGCCGCGCGTGTGGGCCTTCAGCAGCTCGTAACCGTCCGGAATTCCTTCGGCGCGCAGCACCGTCTGTACGGCCTCTGCCAGCACCTCCCAGGCCTGATCCAGATCGGCGGCAATGCGCGCCGGATCGGGTGCAACCTTGCCCAGGCCGCGCAGGCAGGCGCGCCAGGCGATCAGGCAGTGGCCCAGCGCCACGCCCACATTGCGCAGCACGGTCGAGTCGGTGAGATCGCGCTGCCAGCGTGACACGGGCAACTTGTCCGAGAAATGGCGCAGCAGCGCGTTGGCCACGCCAAGATTGCCTTCGGCATTCTCGAAGTCGATGGGATTGACCTTGTGCGGCATGGTGGAGGATCCGACCTCGCCGGCCACGGTGCGCTGGCGCAGGTACCCCAGCGACACATAACCCCACACGTCACGGCACAGATCGATGCCGATCACGTTGACGGCGGCCAGCGCATCGCAATACTCGGCGATCCAGTCGTGCGGCTCGATCTGCGTGGTGTGCGCGTTCCATGTGAGGTCGCAGCGCTGCACGAAGCGCCTGGAAATGGCCAGCCAGTTGCGGCCCGGCAGGGCAACCTGGTGGGCATTGAGATTGCCGACGGCGCCATTCCATTTGCCCAGGATCTGGACCCGGGCCAGCCGGGCGCGTGCCCGCAGCAGCCGGGCGCGCACGTTGGCGAATTCCTTGCCCAGCGTGGTGGGCGTGGCCGACTGACCATGTGTGCGCGAAAGCATGGGCAGGTCCGCGTGCGCGGCGGCGATGTCGCCCACGGCCTGGACCAGTGCATCCAGTTGCGGCAGCAGCTGCTCTTCGCGCGCACGCGCCAGAAGCCGGGCATAGCTGATGTTGTTGATGTCTTCGGAGGTGCAGCCAAAGTGCACCAGTTCGAGCTGGGCGGGCCGGGCGCCGGCCGCGGCGATCGCATCGCGCACGAAGTACTCGACCGCCTTCACGTCATGGTTGATGCGCTTCTCGATCGCTTTCACGCGGCGCGGCGCATCGGCCCCGGGATCGGCGGCGAGCTCGGTGATGCGCCTGCGCACGGGACGGGACCAGCGGGCGGCCGCCAGATCCGGCAGGGATTCCCCCAGCTCGAGAAGCCACAGTGCTTCGACGCGGATGCGCTCGCGCACCAGCCCGCCCTCGGAGAGCAGCTTCGAGAGCCCCTCGGTGGCAGCGCGGTAGCGTCCGTCGACGGGTGACAGGGCGGTCAGGCTGGAATCCATGCTGGCGGGCGCGGCTCGAGTCGGGGTGAATGTTAGGATTCGCCAATCATAACCGATGCAGCCAACGGCATTTCCTTCACATGAGCAAAGCGGATTTTCGTATCGAACGCGACAGCATGGGCGAGTTGCAGGTGCCGGCCACGGCACTGTGGGGTGCGCAGACCCAGCGTGCCGTGCAGAACTTTCCCATCAGCGGCCGGACCATGCCGCGCGATTTCATTCGCGCGGTGGCCCTGGTCAAGGCGGCGGCGGCACGCGCCAACTCTTCCCTGGGCCTGCTCGATGACGAGCTGGCGGCAGCCATCGCGGCGGCGGCCGAACAGGTGGCGGATGGCAGGCACGACGCGCAGTTTCCGATCGATGTGTTCCAGACCGGGTCCGGCACCAGCACCAACATGAACGCCAACGAGGTGATTGCCCATCTGGCGGCGCAGCTTCTTGGGCGTGCGGTGCACGCCAACGACGCGGTCAACATGAGCCAGAGCAGCAACGACGTGATCCCCACTTCGATCCACGTCAGTGCGGCACTGGCCTGGCGCGAATCACTGCGTCCGGCGCTGCTGCATCTGGCCGGGGTGATCAGGAACAAGGAGGCCGAAGTCGGAGCCATCGTCAAGACCGGCCGCACGCATCTGATGGATGCCATGCCGGTGACGTTCGCGCAGGAACTGGGCGCCTGGCGCGCGCAGATCGAAAAGGGAGTCGAGCGCGTGGCGGCAGTCGAACCGCATCTGTTCCAGCTTGCCCAGGGTGGCACCGCGGTGGGCACCGGCATCAATGCGCATCCGGACTTCTCCGCGCGGTTCGCGCAGGAACTGTCACGGGCGACCGGCCTGGAGTTCGTGCCCAACGCGAATCTGTTCGAGGGCATTGCCACGCAGGACACTGCCGTGGCGCTTTCCGGGCAGCTCAAGACCATCGCAGTCAGCCTGATGAAGATCGCCAACGACCTGCGCTGGATGAACAGCGGGCCGCTGGCCGGCCTGGGAGAGATTGCCCTGCCGGCATTGCAGCCGGGCAGCAGCATCATGCCCGGCAAGGTCAACCCGGTGATTCCCGAGGCGGCCACCATGGTTGCCGCTGAAGTGATCGGCAACGACGCATCGATCACCGTGGCGGGACAGTCGGGCAACTTCCAGCTCAACGTGATGCTGCCGCTGATCGGCTACAAGCTGCTGGAATCCATTCGCCTGCTGGCCAATGTGTCGCGGGCGCTGGCAGACTCGGCCATCGCGGGCTTCAAGGTGAACCAGGCCCGGCTCAAGGAGGCGCTGGAGCGCAATCCGATTCTGGTGACGGCGCTCAACCCGGTAATCGGCTACGAAAAGGGCGCTGCCATCGCCAAGAAGGCCTACGCCGAAGGCAAACCCATCCTGGAGGTTGCCGCAAGGAACTGTGACCTTTCCGTCGGGGAGCTGCAGAAACTGCTAGATCCCGGCGAACTCACGCGCGGTGGCATCAAGGGAAGCTCCAGCGGGGGAGGTTGATGGGTCCGGCGGCGAGATGTGCGCGCTCTTGCTGCGGGAGTCACTGATGGGCGCCGCCGCGCCGCGTGCGAGCGGGACCCGGGCGGCATGGCGACGCCTGCTGCAGCGCCTGGCCGATTCGCGGCCCTACCACAGCCTTGCCGATGCCGGACTCGGCGCCCAGTTCGCCTTTGCCAGCGACCCGCGCCTTACCGCCCTGTTGCCGCAGGCGCCGCGGGCGGCGGCGGTGCTGATCGGGTTGATCGAACCGGGCGGCGACGAACAGGGCATTCTGCTGACCGTGCGCGCCGCGCACATGCGTCATCACGCCGGCCAGATCGCCTTTCCCGGAGGCGCCATCGATCCCGGCGATGAAGGGCCGGCGGCGGCGGCGCTGCGTGAAGCACAGGAGGAGGTGGGCCTGGGACCGGACACTGCCCGGGTGCTGGGCTACCTGCCGGACCAGTATGTGCTGACCGGCTTTCGCATCACGCCGGTGGTGGCGCGCCTGCCGTCGGAGTTCATGCCGCATCTGGCCGGTGAGGAAGTGCAGGCAAGTTTCATCCTGCCGTTTGCCGTGCTGCTGGATCCTTCCACCGAGCGACGGGTCAGGCGACGCGTGGGAGGAATCGAGGTCGACGTGCGCGACCTGCACTACGGGGAACACCGCATCTGGGGCGCGACCGCCGGCATGCTGCTGCAGCTGCGCGCCATGGCCACCGAATGAGCGCTTCGTGAGCAGCGCCTTGCCCGGCGTCACCCGCCTGCTGGCCGTGATGCGCGCGTTACGCAATCCGGACGGGGGCTGCCCGTGGGACCTTGCGCAGGATTCGCGCTCGCTGGCGCGCTACACGCTGGAAGAAGCCTATGAGCTGGTGGCGGCCATCGAGACCGGCAACGATGCCAGTGTGCGCGATGAGCTTGGCGATGTGCTCTTCCAGGTGGTGTTCCACGCCCAGCTCGGCGCGGAGCGCGGAGCCTATGATTTCGACGCCGTCGCGGCGGGCATCGCGGCCAAGCTCGAGCGGCGCCATCCCCATGTGTTCGCGCCGGACGGGCGCGATGCCGGTCACTGGGAGCAGATCAAGTCCGAGGAGCGGGCCGCGCGCGGCGCCACCGGCGTACTGGACGATGTGCCGGGCGCGCTGCCGGCGCTGACGCGGGCGGTGAAGCTGTGCAAGCGCGCCGCCACGGTGGGCTTCGACTGGCCGGATGCGCGCGGCCCGCGCGCCAAGTTGCTCGAAGAGCTCGAGGAGGTCGACGCGGCCGGCCGCGGCGAAGGCGACTCCTCGCTCGAGGACGAAGTGGGCGACCTGCTGCTGGCCGCCGAGCAGCCTGGCGCGGCATCTGCGGGTGGATCCGGAAACCGCCCTGCGCCGGGCCAATTCGCGTTTCGAGATGCGTTTTCGGGCAATGGAGGCGCTGGCGGCGCGGCGCGGGCAGAAGCTGGCGGAGCTGGATGCGGGGGCGCTGGACGGGCTCTGGGAAGAAGTCAAACGGGGCATTCAGTCGTGATTCATTGACCCGCGGGCAGTATGGCCACCAGACCCGCGATTCCTTCGCGGGCCCGGATGGAGAAGTCGCATGAATCGCACAGTACTCATCGGCCTGACGGCACTGGCACTTGGCGTCGCCGCGACGGGCGCGCAGGCCGGTGAGCACCACAGGCACGACCACGGGCATCGCTACGAGCACCGTTACGGGGACCGCTACGAGGATCGCTACGAGCGCCGCTACGGGGACGGCTACGAGCATCGCTACGACTACGCCGGGCGCGTGGAATATCGGCGCTACGGGCGCGGCGAACGTGCGCAGGGATTGAACGGCGGCACCATCATTGGCGGCGTGGTGGGTGCCGTGATCGGCCACAACATCGCCGCCGATGAAAATCGTCCGGTGGCAACGCTGGCCGGCGCGCTGATCGGGGCCGCCATCGGCAGCGAGCTGGGCCGCCATGATCACGATCACCGTGGCCATGGGCGGCGATGATGCCCGTCACAGCGGATGATCACGTACCATAGCCGCATGCAGCCATCAGCCCGATCCCGAGGTCGCTGGCAACACTGGAGCGGCAGGATTCTGCCCGTGCTGGGTGTGGCCCTGCTGGCAGTGGGGCCGGTACACGCCAAGGACAAACGGAAGAATCATCGGCATGGCGATGTGGCGGCACAGGCCGCGCCCCCCCACAGCAGCGAACGGCCACCCCGCGACGAACCACCCCGCGACGAACCGCCGCGCGAGAACCTGCGCGAGCCGCCACGCGTCATCCGGGAGGTTTCCCTGGACCGCGTCATCGAACAGGTCGAAAAGCGGCACCATGCCCGGGTGGTGCGCTCCGACACGGCCGGTTCGCAAGGGCACAAGGTGTATGTGTTGCGGCTGCTGTCGGATGAGGGCCGCGTCTGGACCGTGAAGGTCGACGCGCAGACGGGCGAGGAAAGATAGGGAGCCTTCGGCATGCGTGCGCTGGTAGTGGAGGACGAGACAGCCCTGCGCGAGGCATTGCAGCGCGATCTGTCGGGAGCCGGCTTTACGGTGGATCTGGCCGCAGACGGCGAGGAAGGCCTGTTCGCCGGTACCGAGTATCCGATCGATGTCGCGGTCATCGACCTGGGTTTGCCGAAGCTGTCGGGCCTGGACCTGATCCGCAGGCTGCGCGCGCAGGACAAGCGCTTCCCGATTCTCATCCTCACTGCACGAGATCGCTGGCAGGACAAGGTCGAGGGCCTGGATGCCGGCGCCGACGACTATGTCGCCAAGCCGTTCCACTTCGAAGAGGTCCTGGCGCGGCTGCAGGCGCTGATGCGTCGCAGCGGCGGCTGGGCTTCGGCCAACCTGGTGTGTGGTCCGGTAGTGCTGGACACGCGCGCGCAGACCGTGACGGTCGAGGGCAGGGCGGTCGAGTTGACCACCTTCGAGTACCGCATCCTGGAGCACCTGATGCTCAAGGCCGGCGAGGTCATCTCCAAGACCGACCTTACCGAGCAGCTCTACGAACAGGATTTCGAGCGCGACAGCAACGTCATCGAAGTGTTCATCGGCCGCCTGCGGCGCAAGCTGGATCCGGATGAGCGCCTGAAACCGATCGAAACCCTGCGCGGCCGCGGCTACCGGTTTGCGCTGGCGCGCAGCGCGGGCTGAATGCATTCAATCAGCCGGCGGCTGCTGGTCTTTCTTACCCTGCTGCTGCTGCTGTTCTTCGGCGTGATGATCGCCGTGCTGGACAGCCGTTTCC